>JAXDLN010000047.1:0-2820 GCA_034666565.1 Chloroflexota bacterium | reverse complement strand
GCGCGCTCGCTGCGATGCGTGGCGTCTCTGAGTTCGACGAGCCTGCCATGAAGCACCTCAGGCAGATCCACGAAAGGGGCGATGGTTTCAGGGTCGGTGTCGACGACGCGCGCTATCCGGCGGCACTGATGCGCCTGGTCGAGGCGGACGCGTGGGGGCAGCTCAAGCGCGATCTGGCGCGCGCCTGGGAGTATCAGCAATCGGTGTTGCCCGGGATTCACCATGCGGAGTCGGTGGACGTCGTGCTCACCCTCGGCAATCCCGATGATCCCGTCTTCATCGAGCGCACTCTGGGCTATTACGGGATGGGCTCGATCCCCGGCAACATCTGGATGGTCGCTTGGCCCACCGACTACAACGTGTCGAGGATCGGCGCGTGCGGAGTGCACGAGCTGGCGCACAACATTCGAACCCCGAACGTCGAGGGTAATTTCGACCTCGAGGAGTGGGTGATCCACGAAGGCCTGGCCGAGGTATTCACCGTCGAGGTGTGCGGGCCAGACTCCACCGGGGCGTGGTACGCGCCGGTCACTGGAAAATTGCTGGAATCGACCTGGCAGAAGGTCACTACGGCTTTCGGTACGGGCCGCTCGTTTCCGGACTGGACTCCGTACGTCCTTGGCGATGACGTCGCAGCGCGCATGGGTTTGCGCCCGGCGGGCGTGCCCCATATGGGCGGCTACGCGGTGGGCCGCGCGATAGTCGAGCGGTACCTGGCTGCCACCGGGCTGAAAGCGGCGCAGGCGATAGTGCGCCCGACGGACGAAATCCTGTCGGGCGCCGGGTTGACGCCTACGAGAAAAGCCTGAACCGCCCGGTGCCCGCCATCGGCAACGTTTACGAAGCGGCGGGCGGCGAGGAGACCTTTCGTCGGCTCGTGGCGCGCTTTTACGAACGGGTCGCACACGACCCGGTGCTGCGCCCGCTGTATCCCGATGAGGACCTCGCGAACGCGACCGAGCACCTCACGCTCTTCTTGATCCAGTACTGGGGCGGGCCCACAACGTACAACCAGCAACGCGGCCATCCTCGATTGCGCATGAGGCATCAGCCATTTGCGATCGGCCAGGCAGAGCGCGACGCGTGGCTTGGCCACATGACCGCGGCGGTTGAATCCCTGGACCTGAGCCCAGTGGTCCGCAAAGCCTTGACCGACTACTTCGAGGCGGCGGCGACGGCGATGATCAACCAGCCGGCTCAGCGCTGACCGGCGCGATGGATGGCGCGGCGGCCGGAGCCGCGCTGGGCTCGGGTTTGACCAGGTCCTGGGTGACAGGGACAACGCTCTCCAGCTCGAGGGTCAGCGTGTGTCCCGATGCCTTGGCCCGGCGCAGCGCTGACCGCAGGCGAGGAATCTCCGCCCGCAGTGGCTGCTCAACCCAATCGAAAGCGATGACGCGCTCGTTGACTTCCCAGAACAGGCCGTTTTGCATCGACTCCATCCGGTCGAGGGCCGCGTCCACGAACTCGGGCGGTGCGGCGGCGATGCCCTCGACAAGAATGTGGGAGACGTCCTTCTGGTCTGCCGCCATTGCCCAGAACGTGAGCTTCGCGACGCCTTTGAAGAGTCCGTTCAGCCCGATTGGCCGGGCGTTCGGGATGAGGTCGAGCAGATTCTTGACCATTAGCAGCGCCAGGCGATGCGTCACCTGCGGGTCGCGAGCCTGCGCTTCGATGGCGAGGTCGGCCACGTCCTCGGCTGCGGCGCCGAAGATGGCGGGCATACCGGCATCGTCGAAGTGGCGTCCGTAACGGAGCAGGTGGGCGGCGGCCTCGATGGCGATGTCCGGGCGCCACTCGAGGGCACCGATTGCGTACCGGCGGTACTCGTTCATGATCGCCGACGCAAAAGGCGGCGCCGACTGGTTGATGGCTGCGCGCAGGTAGGTGTTGAAGAATCGAACGCACAGCTCGGCCACCTCTTTGTCGCCGGCCTCAATGGCGGCCAGGCCCACGTTGCGCGTGGCGACGGCTATCGCATGCACCGCTTCCTTACGGTGCACCGGGGTCAACCCGATCATGTCGACGAAGCTGGACATGATCGTGTACGTGAACCAGGTGCCTGCGCGGTTCACCTCCGCAAGGATCTGGTCCGACGCTCCAGGCATCTCTGTGTGTCCGACCTTGAACCAGTCAGGCTTGAAGCCTTTCTTGATCGGGAGATAGCCGTCGGCGATGAGCTGCCCGAGCACCTCGATGCTCAGGACGCAGATCGGCACGTCGCCGAGCTGGATGGAGCCGAAAGCGATGTCCGTCACCTGCGCGACGGCGGTCATGAGCTCGGCGCGATGGCGCCGGCTGTTCTTGCTGTTGGTGGCGGCCCGCAGCTCGCGCCTGGCTCGCCGCATGATGCTGCTCACCAGGGTTTCCGCGCGCATCACCTCGAAGATGTAGCCGACGTAGGGCAGCAGGATCGCGAAGTTGATGAGACCGAGGATCACTGCGGCGGCGAGGCTCCAGGTCGGCACGTAGTTGGACTTGACCTCGGCCCGGACCAGGAATGTGTAGAGGATTGAGGCGAGGGCGAAGCTGAGGACCAGGGCGTTCAGCGGGTTGCGCGTGAAGATGCCCATGATCCGGGGCGAGTAGCGGGACGACGTGGTCTGGATGCCGAAGACAACCGAGACGATCACGATGCTCAAAGTCACACCCTCGGCGCCACCGACCAGCCCAAGCGTGCCGGCAGCCGCTGCCGAATCCGGGGTGAAGAAGTTGATGACCGACGTGTAGTGGATCGCGTCGAGGAAGCCGAAAAAGATGACGAGGGTGACCGAGACGGTGACGAGGGCAAGGCCGGAGAGACCTGCACCGAACCAGCCG
>JAXDLN010000046.1:0-5351 GCA_034666565.1 Chloroflexota bacterium | reverse complement strand
CCGCCACGATCGCCGGGACGGACATTGGCAGGATGACCGAGCGAAGGACGCGGAACGGACTCGCCCCGTCGATCATCGCGGCCTCGTCGAGGTCGCGTGGGATCGATAGGAAGTATTGGCGCAGCAGGAAGACGTTGAAGGCATTCGCAAAGAAATGCGGCACGATCAGCGGCAGCCAGGTGCCGGTCCAGCCGAGCTTCGTGAAGACCGCATAGGTTGGAATGAGCGTCACTTGGAATGGCAGGATGATCGTGGCGATGAGCACCACGAACAAGATGTTCTTGCCGGGGAACCGGAAGCGCGCGAATCCGTAGGCCACGAGGGCCGAGGACAGCACCGCCCCGATCGTGCTCACGACGGCTACCGTCGCGGTGTTGAGGAGCAGCCTCGGAAAGTTGAGCTGCGACCAGACGGTGCTGAAGTTGGTCAGCTTCAGGTCGAACGTCCAGGACTGGACGAGCGACCGCCAGGCGCCCTGCCACACGATCGGCGTCTGGGCGGGGTCCGCAGGATCGACGAAGGTGCTCTCGGAGCGGCCCTTCGTGACGAGCATGAGGTTCCGCTCGACGCCGTCGATCGGCACCCGGTAGATGTCGTACGTCTCACCCTGGTAGGTGCCGGTCGCGGGGCTTGCAGGGTAGAACGGGGCGCCCGGGATGGAGCGCTGGCCCGCATCCTGGAGTGATGCCGTGAGCATCGAGACGAGCGGCAGCAGGAATGCCCCGAGGATCACCACCGCTGCCAGCGTCAGGGACGAGCGCACCAGGTAGCCGCGGAGGCTCCGCGAGATCGGGCTGCCGTCGCCGAAGGACGGCAGTCGTACCTCGGACCGCGCGGTCATGCCTCACCGCCGGCGTAGTACACGCGCTTTCGAGCGAACAGGAACAGGATCACGGTCAAGCTGAGCACGATCGCAAAGAGCAGCCAACCGATGGCCGAGGCGTAGCCCATGTGGTTGTTGACGAAAGCCTCGCGAAACAGGTCGAGGTTGATGAACAACGTGGCGTTGTTCGGGTCGCCACGGCCGTTCGTCAGGACGTATGCCTGGGTGAAGTACTGGAATGTCGTGATCAGCGCGATCACGAGGTTGTAGAGCAGGATCGGCGACATCAGCGGGATCGTGATCCGGCGGAACATGGTCCATGGCCCCGCACCATCGATTCGAGCGGCCTCGTACAGCTCGGTTGGCACTGACTGAAGGCCCGCGATGTTGATCAGCATGAAGTTGCCAATGCCCCACAGGCCGAGCAGCGTTAGCGCCGGGTAGACCCACGTCGCACTGTTGATCCAGTCGGGACCCCGGATGCCGACTAGGCCGAGGAGGCCGTTCAGCCAGCCGGTCTCCGTGTTCAGGAAGCCGATCCAGACCAGCGTGCTCGCTACCAGCGGGATCTGAATCGGCATGTAGAAGAAGGTCCGGAAGACGTTGCGGGCGAACAGGCGCGGGCTGTTGACGAGCAGGGCGATCCCGAGGCTGGCGATCATCGTGGCCGGGACCGCGAGGATCGCGAACCTCACCGTGACGACGAGGCCCTGCAGCACGAGGGGATCTGCCGCCATGCGGGTGTAGTTGTCGAGGCCGATGAATTGCACCGCCTCGGGCCGCACCAGGTTGAAATCGGTGAAGGAGAGCACGAGAGACGCGATCAGCGGCCCAGCGGTAAACAGGATGAAGCCGACAACCCACGGAGCGATAAAGACGAACCCCCAGAAGGCTCCGCGGCGGGTTGGAGACATGCTCCAGCGGCTCGTCGTCGCGCCTGTGATCGAAGCCGGGGTTGCCACGGAGGTCTTCGCCATCTCGTTCGAGCCGCTCCGCTTCATCCGCTGTTGCAAGGCCCCCTCGAGCCGGTGGCTCGAGGGGGCCCGTGCGTGACGTCTGACTGGGTGTTCGGTTACGGAGTCGCGGCGTCGAAAATGCCCTGGAGGGTCTGCTGGAGCTTGGTGAGCTCAGTATCCATGTTCAATCCGGACGTCGTCCGGTAGTTGTTGCCGAAGGCCTGCATCGCGCTCCTGACCTTCGGGTAGTCCGGTACCCAGGATTGATGGTTCGGGATATCGGGGTAGGCGAGCATCGCCTTCACGACGTCCCAGTCGAGGTTCATGCCCGGGAAGTTCTTGTCGATCGAGTCAAACCAGGCCTGCTGCTTCGTCTGGTCGGCCGGCATCGCGCCGTAGGCCGTCAGCAGCTCCGGCGAAGCGACCATCGCCCGGAGGGCCTTGAACGCTGCATCGGGCACCTTCGACGTTTTCAGGATGCTGAACGTGTCCGCATGGAGCGGCGACGTGATCTTGCCGTTGATCGTCGGGTTGACGGCGAATCCGAACTTGAAGGGCTTCTTGCCGGTCGGCGGCGTGACGCAGCATGTGAACCACGTGTGCCCTTCGTCGATGGCGAGGTTGCCGGACGCGAACTCGGAGCCCGCGCCGAGGAGATCGCTCGCGACCTGGTTGGCGGTGGGGATGAAGTGGTCGGTCCAGACGCCGGCGTTGTACCACTTCTCGCCCTGGGCGATGTAGTCGGGGACCACGGCGGTCTTCCCGTCGGCCGCCAGCAGCGAGCCGGCGCCAAAGAACGCGGCCTCGCCGCGGGCGTTGTAGTTGTCCATGTACTGGGAGTCGAAGCCCCACTGGACGATGTGGCTGGCATCGAAGCTCGGGCTCGTCGCGTCCCTGTTCTGATTGTCGACGGTGAGCTTCATCGCCACGTCTCGAAGGGCAGCCAGGTCCCACGGCTTGCCGTTGTACGGGTCACCGACCTTCGTCGGCGGCAGGGGCAAGCCGGCTTCGTCGAAGAGGTCCTTGTTGTAGAAGATGACGGACGGGTACACGGCGAAGGGCAGGCCAACCGTCGCGCCGTTCTGTCCGAGCGAGTTGAAGAAGTCGACCAGCGACTTGTCGACACCGGTTGGCGAGTACCCGGAGGACTGGATCAGCGGCTTCAGGTCGAGGAGCTGATCGGCGAACAGGTTCAAGCCTTCGACGCCGACCGGTCCGATGATGTCGGGCGCGTTGCCGGAGGCGAGCTCGGTCTTGAGGATGCTCGCTGCCTGCGTGTTGTCGACGATTTCCAACGACAGGTAGACGGCCTTCTGTGACGCGTTGTACGCCGTCGCGAAAGCCTGCTCCGGCGTGATCTGCGCGGGTTGGGTGCCCGCGCCCAGACCGATGAACCAGCGAACCACCACGCCGCCATTCGGGCCAGGCCCGGCAGCGATGGGCTCCGGGGTGATGTTCACGAATGACGGAGACGGAGCGGCGGTCGTCCCCGTCGTGGCCGACGGCGACGACGGCGCCGCGCTGCAGCCGGCTCCGATGATGACGAGGCTGGCCAGGAGCGCCATCAGGGACCTGGGACCGGATCGTTTCAGCACCATGATCTTCAACTCCTCCTTGCGAGGTTTCCCTCGATCTCCACCTCAGGGTCTGGATGAGGCCTCCACGTCGATCGCTTGAGAGCGCCGGTCGCCGGCCGACTCAGGGCACGCGCCTCCCGGCGCTCGAGGCGCGCTTCACCAGGTCCGTTGCCAGGATCACGCGCCGCCTGGCCCGGTTGGTCCCGTCGATGGCTTCGACGAGCAGCCGGGCCACCTCGCGGCCCATCTCCTCGATGGGTTGATGGACGCTCGTGAGCGGGGGATTGGTCGATGTGGCAACCGCTGAGTCGTCGTAGCCGACCACGGCGACATCGCCCGGAACGTGTCGGCCCGTCGCCGCCAGGATCGATAGGACGCCGGCGGCCATCAGGTCGGAAGCGGCGAAGACGCCATCGATGTCCGGGTGGGCAGCGAGGAGCTGGCGCATCGCGCTTGCGCCGCCGTCCTGCGTGAAGTCGCCGTACGCGATGAGCGCGGGATCTGAGATCAGGCCGGCTGCGGCGAGCGCATCCCGGTAGCCCGCCAGTCGGTCGACCCCGGGAGGCATGTCGGATGGGCCCGCGATCGTGCCGATCACATGTCGGCCGCCGGCGATCAGGTGCTCGACAGCGCTCCGGGCGCCCTGCCGGTTGTCGACGTCCACGAAGCTCGCCGACACGCCCTGCGGCGGACGACCCACGAGGACCAGCGGAATGGAAGCCAGCGCGAGACGGGACAGGAGGACGTCATCGTCGTGGAGGCTCACCATCACCGCGCCATCGACGTGCCCCGCGATCAGGTAGTCGGCGGTCCGCTGCGCGTCCTCGGCCGATTCGGGCATCAGGAGCACGAGCTGCAGGTCACGTTCCGTGAGCGAGCCGCTGATGCCACGCAACAGGCGGGGAAAGAATGGGTCATCGAACAGGCGACCCGTCGGCTCGTTGATCACGACGCCGATCGAGGCCGTCCGGCCCGTGACGAGGCTGCGCGCCGCGCGATTGGGGACGTACCCGAGCTCGGCGATCGCGCTCTCGACGCCGCGTCGAACGTCGGGGCTGACGCGAGGCGAGCCATTCACGACGCGCGAAACCGTCGCGCGGGAAACGCCTGCTCGCGACGCCACCTCTTCGAGGGTGGTCGCGCCGCGGCGATCGCGCAGGACACCGGAAGCCACGGTCGACTTTCTCCTTGTGATGAGAGCGCTCTCACGTTCCGGGTATCACCATAAGCCGCCTGTCAAGAGAGCGCTCTCACGAATGCGGGAGCATTCCGAGGCGGCGGCCGCGTCCGAGATGCGACACTGGGCGACGATGGCTGCGACTGCTGCGCCCGGGACCCGATCGGCCACGCTCGAGCGGTACGAGGCCGTGATCGGCATCGAGGTCCATTGCCAGCTCAAGACCGCCTCGAAGATGTTTTGCGGCTGTTCGACGGCCTACGATGGCGCCGCCCCCAACACCCACGTCTGCCCCGTCTGCCTCGGCCTGCCGGGTGCCCTGCCGGTGATCAACAAACGGGCCGTCGAGCTCGTCCTGGCGACGGGGGCCGCCCTCGAGGCGAGCACCCCCCAGGCCACCCGCTGGGACCGCAAGAACTACTTCTACCCGGATCTTCCGAAGGGCTACCAGATCAGCCAGTACGACCTGCCACTCGCCTCGGCGGGGGTGCTGACGTTCGACACGTCCGCCGGCCCGTTCACGGTCAACATCACCCGGGCGCATCTCGAAGAGGACACGGCGAAGCTCGTCCATGCTCCCGCAGCTGACGGAACCCGGATCAGCCTCGTCGACTTCAACCGATCCGGCGCGCCGCTCATGGAGATCGTCACGGAGCCCGACGTCCGGACGGCCGAACAGGCCCGCCGGTACGCGGAGGAGCTGCAACTGCTCCTTCGCGCAATCGGTGCGTCCGACGCGGACATGGAGCGCGGCCAGATGCGCGTCGAGGCCAACGTCTCGCTGCGCCCGCGCGGCCAGGAGGCGTTCGGCACTCGCG
>JAXDLN010000045.1:0-3595 GCA_034666565.1 Chloroflexota bacterium | reverse complement strand
CAGATTGGCATCGGGCGCTTCGCGCGCCGCGCTTACGGTTTCGACGAGGTGGCCCTCGTGCCCGGTGGCGTGACGCTGAACCCCGACGAGGTCGACATCTCGTTCGCCCTGGGCGACCGGCTCAAGCTTCCGATTCCACTCTGGGGTTCCGCCATGGACGGCGTGGTCGATGTCGACTTTGCCATCGCGATGGGAAAGCTCGGCGGGATTGCGGTCCTGAACCTTGACGGAGTCCACACCCGATACGAGGACTCGGCTCCCATCATCAAACGCATCGCCGAGGCCGACAAAGCTCACGTCAACGCCCTTCTGAAAGAGGTGTATCGAGAGCCGGTCAAGCCCAAGCTCATCTCCGAACGGATTAACGCGATCAAGGCAGCGGGCGTTGCGTGCGCAGTGTCGACGATCCCGGCCCGTGCCGCCGAGCGAGCCGAGCTGGCCCAGAAATCCGGCGCTGACGTCCTCGTCGTTCAGGGCACTGTGCTCACCGCGCGGCACTCGTCCAGGTCGTATCACCAGCTGTCTTTCGAGGATCTCGTCAGGGCATGCGACATCCCGGTCGTGGTCGGCAACTGCGTCCATTACGAAACAGCGCTTGAGTTGATGGAAACCGGCATCGCCGGAATCCTCGTCGGCGTCGGACCAGGCGCTGCCTGCACGACGCGTGGCGTTCTCGGTGTTGGCGTGCCGCAGGTGACCGCTACTGCCGACGTTGCCGCCGCGCGCGACGAGCACATGAGGCGAGGCGGTCGGCGTGTCGCCGTGATCACCGACGGCGGCATGCGCATCGGCGCTGATGTATGCAAAGCGTTCGCTTCCGGAGCCGACGCCGTAATGATCGGAACGCCGCTCGCGGGCGCCGAGGAATCCGCATCCAAGGGCTTCAACTGGGGCATGGCGACGCCGGACCCCAACCTGCCGCGCGGGACGCGCATCCACGTCGGCACCAAGGCAACCCTCAAAGAGATCCTCCTCGGACCGGCTCGCGTTGACGACGGCTCGCAGAACTTCGCCGGCGCCCTTCGATCTGCGCTTGGTGTCTGTGGGGCCAACGACATCCCTGAGTTTCAGCACGTTGAGATGGTCATCGCACCATCGATCACATCTGAGGGAAAGAGCTTCCAGCAGGCCCAGCACGTGGGGATGGGAAAGGCCTGAGCAAGACAGCCACCGCCGCCCGGCCCCGCAAGGAGACCAAGGGCGGCGCCCGGGCACAGACGGTTCTGGTTCTCGACTTCGGCTCGCAGTTCAGCCAGCTGATCGCGCGCCGCGTGCGCGAAGCCAACGTGTATTGCGAGCTGGTACCGGGAACTACACCATGGGCGGAGCTGAGGGAGCGCAACCCGGCGGGCCTGATCCTCAGCGGCGGCCCCTCCAGCGTGTACGAGCCCGGCGCGCCGCAGGTGGACCCGGAAGCTCTGCGGGCAGGCGTGCCAGTGCTCGGCATCTGCTACGGCATGCAGCTCATCGCTCACCACCTGGGCGGCAAGGTCGATCCGGGCCAGGCTCGCGAATACGGCCCGGCTCTTCTGGCGGTTCGGGAGCCGAACGGTCTGTTCAAGGGGCTGAATTCCGAGCTGCCCGTGTGGATGAGTCACGGTGACCACGTGAGCGAGCTGCCTCCAGGGTTTCACTCCCTCGCGTCCAGCGGCAACTCTCCGGTGGCAGCATTTACCAACGACCACGGCATCTTCGGCATCCAGTTCCACCCCGAGGTCGTGCACACGCCCAGCGGCAGAGAGGTGCTGCGCAACTTCCTTTACGGCGTGTGCAAGTGCGATGCGTCGTGGACGGCGGGCTCGTTTATCGCCGAAGCGACAGACAGCATTCGTGCCCAGGTCGGTTCGGGCCGCGTGATCTGCGCCCTCTCGGGTGGCGTGGACTCGGCGGTGGCTGCGACGCTCGTCCATCGCGCCATCGGCGATCAGCTGACGTGCGTCTTCGTCAACAACGGCCTGCTGCGCAAGGAGGAGCCAGAGCGCGTGCTTGCGGTCATGCACGGCAACCTGGACATGAACATCAGGTACGTCGATGCGACCGACAGGTTCCTCGACGCCCTTCGCGGTGTGATCGACCCCGAGCAGAAGCGGCGCATCGTCGGGCGCGAGTTCATCACCGTGTTCGAAGCGGAGGCGCTGAGCCTCGGCCACATCGACTTCCTTGCGCAGGGCACCCTTTACCCGGACGTCATCGAATCGACCGCGGCGGATGTCTCGTCGACTGCGGTCAAGATCAAGACCCACCACAACGTAGGTGGACTGCCGCCGGGTTTGCGCTTCCAGCTCATCGAGCCGCTCCGCTATCTCTTCAAGGACGAGGTGCGATCGGTGGGTATGGAGCTAGGGATGCCAGAGGAGATGGTGTACCGACAGCCGTTCCCAGGTCCCGGCCTCTCGATCCGCTGCCTGGGCGAGGTGACCGCGGAGCGTCTGGAGATCCTGCGCAACGCCGACTGGGTCGTCGTCGACGAGATCAAGCGCAACGGGCTGTATCGCCAGGTGTGGCAGTCCTTCGCTGTGTTGACACCGCTGGAAACTGTGGGCGTGATGGGCGATTTCAGGACGTATGCCAACGTGGTTGCGATACGAGTCGTCACCAGCGAGGACGCGATGACCGCGGATTGGGCGCGGGTTCCCTACGAGGTCCTCGCCCGGATCAGCAACCGGATCGTGAACGAGGTAAAAGGCGTGAACCGGGTCGTCTTCGATATCACCAGCAAGCCGCCCGGCACCATCGAGTGGGAGTAGACGAACCGGCTGAGGCGCTCGTCGATCGCGGTTGGAGAGAATTGGCCGGCATCGACGCCATGCTTGCAAGCGAAGAGATCGACGAAGAGGGTTGGTATCGAGCGGTTTCGAAGGCGGTGGCTTCCAAGTACCTGGCCGCCAAGAGTCCACAGGCGCAATCGGGTTTCTCCAGGGACCAAGCCGGCTGGGAACAGGCGCGGCGTCCCTTATTGCGAGCGGTGCATGGCAGCGGGACTTTTCTGGACATCGGTTGCGCAAACGGGTATTTGATGGAGTGCCTTCAGCGCTGGGGGGCGGAGGACGGAATTGAGCTTGAGGTTTACGGCCTGGATATCTCGCCTGAGCTGGCAGGCGTGGCACGCACGCGGCTGCCGCAATGGCGAGACCGAATCTGGACCGGCAACGCTTACGACTTCGAGCCGCAGATGCCGTTTGACCTAGTTCGAACCGGCCTCGAATACGTACCCCGATCCCGTCGCCGGGAGTTCGTGCAGCGTTTGCTTATGAAGTACTTGCGTCCCGGCGGCAGGTTGATCATCGGCATGCAGACGGAACTTAGATCTGAGGAGTCCGTCGAGTCGGCGGTTGCGGGCTGGGGCCATGCAATAGCAGGTCGGGTCGAGGTCCCGCATCCTGATCCGCGCGCCGTGCGTCGCGCCTTCTGGATCGATCGGTCATGAAGGTCCTGGTCGTCGGCTCCGGTGCTCGCGAGCACGCGTTGGTGTGGAAATGCGTGCAGTCCGAGCTCGTGGAGCGCGTTTACTGCGCGCCTGGCAATGGCGGGACTGGCGGCATGGCGCGCAACATCCCCATCGCCGCCTCCGACGTGGTGCGCATCGTGGACTTCG
>JAXDLN010000044.1:0-55455 GCA_034666565.1 Chloroflexota bacterium | reverse complement strand
CCCGGGTCTGGGCGGTCAAGGTGACCCGGCGGGCGCTCAGATAGTTATCGAGGACCTCGGTCGCCCGCTGACTGATCGCCTCCTGGTCGAGCTCGTTGGCACGCTCGCCCAGCTCACCGATGATCCGATCGTGGACCGCGGCCTTGATTCGGTGAAGCCGCTCCGCTTCCGGCATGTCATTGAGGTTGGCATTTGCTGGGGACGGTTTGGCTTCCTCGTCAAAGGCCGACGGCTTCGGCGCCACCCGGTCCAGGCTGTTGGCGGGCGCCGGAGCGGGTGTCGGGCTGGGAGCAGGGGGCGCGGCCGGGCGGGGCGCCATCGGGCGGCCCGGCGCCGGATTCGGTGTGGCGTGAACGGTTGAAATCGGCCGGGAGGCTGGCCCTGTGGGGGCTGGGGCAGACCGGACGGGAGGGGCGGCCGGGGCGCTCCGTGGCGCCGGCGGGGCCGGGGGGGCTTGGCGGGGTGGCGGAGGCGAGGCGGGAGGCTGGGCGGCCTTGGCCGGCGGCTTTGGAGGTGTGGGTGCCCCGGGCTCACCCTGGGACTTTTGAATACGTTCGAGCAGCGACAAGCGGTCCTTACCCCCAGTTCGTTCGAATTGGCGAACTGGGCCCGATGCTACGTAGTGACCCTTACGAACCAGACTGCGTGGGGGTAACAGGGCGATGGCACCGCTGCCACAGCCAACGCTCGGCCCCGTGACCGGGAGTGAAGTTCGTTGCGCCGACCGAATTCAGGGTACGATGTCGCCAATTTTGTTTGGAGGTAGTTCATGTCATTGTCGAAGCTCTTCTTGATCGTCGCGCTGATCTGTTTCATCCTCGAAGCCCTGGGAAACCGCGTGGGATTCAAGTCGCCGATTGGATTGCTGGGCGCGGGCCTGGCCTTCTGGGTCGCGTCGCAGCTCTTTTGAGTTAGAGGAAGCCGAGCTCCATCTTGGCGTCGTCGCTCATCATGTCCGCGCTCCAGGGTGGTGAGTAGACGAGTTCGACGGTGCACGACTTGACGGCCGGGATCTCTTCGACCTTGGTCTTCACCTCGTCGAAGAGGTCCTGGGCCCATGGGCAGCCGATCGCCGTAAGGGTCATCTTGATCAGGACATTGCCCTCGTCGATGCCGACCTCGTAGACCAACCCCAGCGACATGATGTCGAGCCCGATCTCGGGATCTTTGCAGGTGGCGAGTTGGGCATCGATCTGCTGGCGCAGATCACCGGATGCCGGCGCCTGGGTCGTTTCCATGGTGTTCGCCATAGTTAGATCTTAGTCCGCAACCTCTACGTAGAGCTCGCCGTTCTGGACCGTTACCGGGTAGGTCTTCGCGGGGATAACGGCCGGCAGCCCGGTGACCTGGCCAGTTCGCACGTCGAAGCGCGAGCCGTGCCGCGGGCACTCGACCGACATGTCCCAGAGATCGCCCTCGCACAGCGAATACTCCTCGTGGGTGCAGGTGTCGGAGATGGCGTAGAAGTTGTCGTCTTCGGCGTGGATCAAGCAGATGGGCGTCCCGTCGACCTCCACCCGTTTCATCGACTCCTTCGGCAACTCGCTGGTGGCGGCGACCCGCGCGCGCGTCACGCTACTCAATCCGCGCGGCCAGTTCCTGCTCGACCGCCTCGCGAACCTGGGCGACCGGAAGCCGGTCGAGGACTTCGCCCAGGAACCCCTGGACCAGCATCCGCTCGGCGACCGCTCGCGGGATGCCGCGGCTGACGAGATAAAAGAGGTGCTCCGGGTCCACCGGACCGACGGTCGCGCCGTGACTGCACCGCAGGATGTCGTTGTTGAGGATCTCGAGGATCGGCTCGGAGGTCGCCTTGGCTTTTTCCGAAAGCAGAAGGTTGCGATTCGCCTGGTTCGAGGAACTCCCGCGAGCCTCCTCCTCGACGCGCACCACCCCGACGTAGACGCTCTTGGCGCTGTCCTGGAGGGCGCCCTTGAAGAGCAGGTCCGAGGTGGTATGCGGTGCGATGTGGTCCTGCAGCGTGCGAAAGTCGAAGGCCTGCTCGCCGGCGCCGAAGAAGAGCCCGCGCAGATCCGCCGTGGATCCGGGGCCTTCGAGCATCGCCTCTACCCGGATCCGGGCGAAGCGGCCCCCAAGGGCAACGTCGACCATCTGCAGATGCGAATCGCGACCGAGATGGAAGCGCTGGTTGGCGAACTGCCAGGTCTTTTCGCTCCATCGCTGCAGCGCGATGTAGCCAACGTCCGAGCCTTCCTCGAG
The DNA here is from genome assembly GCA_034666565.1 of Chloroflexota bacterium. Taxonomy (GTDB): domain Bacteria; phylum Chloroflexota; class Dormibacteria; order CF-121; family CF-121; genus CF-13. The sequence continues at coordinate 53,235 of JAXDLN010000044.1, read as the reverse complement.
GAAGACCTCGGATGATCCACTGGCCAGCAACGCCTCCTGGCGATCGGCGCTCAGGAATTCATCGACGTACTTGAAGCGGGCGCCTTTGCCGGCGATGACCAGCGAATGGGGCAAGACCGCCCCGCCCGAGCCGGCAGACCAGAACTGGCTGATCAAGGGATGGTCGACGCTGACCCCGTCGGGAACGTAGACAAAGCTCCCGCCAGTGAAGAGCGCCGCGTGCAGGGCGGCAAACTTATCGCGGTCCGGCTTGACGGCACTAAAGAGATAGCGCTCGACGAGTTCGCGGTGCTCGCGGGCGGCTTGCGCCAGCGGCATAAAGAGCACGCCCTGCTTGGCGAGCGCCGGGTCGAGCGCCGCGGAGGGCGTCGACGTGCCGCGCTGGCGGAGCGTGCCGCTGACCTGCTCCATGGACCCGGCCGGCGCGGTGCCGTTCGGCTGCTGGAAGGGGGCATAGCTGTCCAGGTCGAGGCCCTTGAGGTCAGCCTGGCGCCACTCCTCCTGCCGCTTCGTGTCGGGCAGGCTCATGCCTTCGTAGATGACGAAGGACTCGAGCCGCCGCGCGCGCAGCCACTCCGGTTCGCCGTGGAGAGCGCTCAGCTCTTCGACGGCCGCTCGCGAAAAACTCATTTACCCGACGGAGCCGATCATCTCGAGCTGGATCAGGCGATTCAGCTCGACGGCATACTCGATGGGGAGTTCCTTGGTGAACGGCTCGATGAAGCCGTTGACGATCATCGTCTCCGCCTCGGCCTTGGTAATGCCGCGACTCTGCAGGTAGAAGAGCTGCTCGTCCGACACCTTACTGACGGTCGCCTCATGGCCGATGCGCACCTGCGGCTCGTCCACCTCAGTCGTGGGGTAGGTGTCCGAGCGGGATTGATCGTCGAGCAGCAGTGCGTCGCAGCGCACGAAGGACTTCGAGTTCTTGGCGCCCGGGTAGACCTTGACCAATCCGCGGTACGAGGTCCGGCCGCCGTTCTTGGAAATCGACTTGGAGACGATGTTCGAGCTGGTGTTCGGCGCCACGTGGACCGCCTTGCCGCCCGCGTCCTGGTGCTGACCCTTGCCCGCGAACGCAACGCTCAAGACGTCGCCCTTGGCGCCGGGCTCCATCAGGTAGATGGAGGGGTACTTCATGGTGATCTGCGAGCCCAGGTTGCCGTCGACCCATTCCATGGTGGCGTCACCGTAGGCGACGGCGCGCTTGGTCACCAGGTTGTAGACGTTGGTCGACCAGTTCTGGACCGTGGTGTAGCGGCAGCGGGCGCCGCGCTTGACGATGATCTCGACCACCGCCGAGTGCAGCGAGTCGGTGGTGTAGATGGGCGCGGTGCAGCCCTCGATGTAGTGGACGAAGCTGTCCTCGTCACAGATGATCAGGGTCCGCTCGAACTGCCCCATGTTCTCGGCATTGATCCGGAAGTAGGCCTGCAACGGGATCTCGACCTTCACGCCCTTGGGCACGTAGATGAACGATCCACCGGACCAGACGGCGCTGTTCAAGGCCGCCATCTTGTTGTCCCCCGGCGGGATGATGGTGCCGAAGTACTGCTTGAAGAGATCGGGATAGTCCCGCAGCGCGCTGTCGGTGTCGGTGAATATCACGCCCTTCGCCTCGAGTTCCTTGTGCAGCGAGTGATAGACGACCTCCGACTCGTATTGCGCGGCCACACCGGCCAGGAACTTCCGCTCCGCCTGCGGCACGCCGAGGCGGTCGAAGGTGTTCTTGATATCGGCCGGCACGTCGTCCCAGGTCTTGCCCTGCTTCTCGGTCGACTTCAGGTAGTAATAGATGTTCTGGAAGTCGATCGTTGAGAGGTCGGCGCCCCAGGTGGGCATCTCCTTCTTGTCCCAGGTCTGCAGCGCGCGCAGCCGGAACTTGGTCATCCACTCCGGCTCGTTCTTCATCCAGGAGATCTCCTTGACGACCTCCGGGTTGAGACCGCGCTTTGCCTTGAAGACGAACTTCTCCGGGTCGAAGAATCCGTACTTTTCCTTGTAGTTGTCACCGACGTCGATCCGCGGGATGACGGTTGCCATTAGATTGCCTCCAATGCCGCCGGCGCCTTGGCCGGCTCTTTGACCCATTCCGAGTAGCCTTTTGCCTCCAACCAGTCGGCGAGCTCCGGGCCGCCCGAGCGAACGAACTCGCCGTTCACGAGGACGTGCACGTAGTCCGCCTTGATGAACTTCAGGACGCGGGTGTAGTGGGTGATGATCAGCACGCCCAACTCCGGACCACGCATCCGGTTGACGGCGTCGCTGACGAACTTGATGGAGTCGATGTCGAGTCCGGAGTCGGTCTCATCGAGGATCGCGATCTCCGGCTTGAGCACCGCCATCTGCAGGATCTCGGCACGCTTCTTCTCACCGCCCGAGAATCCCTCGTTGACGTAGCGGGAGAGGAAGGAATCATCCATCCGTAACACCGACATCTCGTCCTTGAGCATGGCGCGGAACTCTTTGACGTTGATCGCCTTGGACTTGTCCTTGCCGTCGTAGCCGCGCTTGGCATTGATGGCGGTCCGCAGGAAGTTCGACATCGTGATCCCAGGGACGACCACCGGGTACTGCAGGGCGAGGAACATGCCGAGCTTTGCCCGCTCCTCGGGCGGCAGGGTGAGGATGTTCTTGCCTTTGAACAGGACCTCGCCGCTGATGACCTTGTAGTTCGGATGGCCCATCAGGGTGTGCGAGAGCGTGCTCTTGCCGGAGCCGTTGGGGCCCATGACGGCGTGCACCTCGCCTTTGTTGACCGAAAGGGTGACGCCCTTGAGGATCTCCCGACCCTCGACGCTTACCCGAAGGTCCTTGATCTCGAAATCTGCCATTCCCTTTGTCAGTTTACCCGCGGCCTCCGTATTCAAAGCGAATTCAGTCCTCCTCCTGGTTGTCGCCGTCGAGCGCGACCCGCAACGTATTCACCGACAGCGTCGCGCACTTCATCCGGGCCGGGCTGATCTGGATGCCCAGCTCCTCGAGCAGATCCTTGGTGGGAAAGCTCTTCAGCTCCGCCACCGGCCGGCCGACGATCATGTCGGTCAGCATCGATGCCGATGCCTGGCTGATCGCGCAACCCCGGCCCCGGAAGCTGACGTCACCCAGCTTGCCGTCGTCGAGCTTGAGGTAGAGGGTGATCACGTCGCCGCAGAGCGGGTTGTCGCCCTCCTGGGTGATGTCGGCGTCGGACAGCTCCCCGAAATGATGCGGGTTCTTGTAATGCTCGAGGATCTGCTCGCGGTAGAGATCGTCACTCATAGTTATGCGAACACCTTCTGGGCCTTCTGAATTCCGGTGACGAGCTGGTCGACCTCGTCCGGCCGGTTGTAGACGTAAAAGCTCGCCCGGGTGGTGGCGGGAACCCCGAGCCGGTCCATCAGCGGTTGGGTGCAGTGATGCCCGGCGCGCACCGCAATGCCCTCGCGATCGACGAGCGTCGCCAGGTCATGGGGGTGGATGTCGGGGATGGTGAACGAGATCGCGCCGCCGTGGATCTCCGGGTCGCGCGGGCCATAGATGATGATGCCGGGGATCTCCTGGAGTTTCTCGAGCGCGTAGTCCACCAGGGTCCGCTCGTGCGCCCGGACCTGGTCCATGCCGAGATTCTCGAGGTAGTCGACGGCGGCACCGAGGCCGATACCCTCGGCCACACTGGGCGTGCCGGCCTCGAACTTCCAGGGAAGATCGTTCCAGCTGGCCTCGTGGAGCTTGACCCGCTTGATCATGTCGCCCCCACCGAGAAACGGCGGCATCGCCTCGAGCAGCGCCCGTCGCGCCCAGAGCACGCCGATCCCGGTAGGCCCGCACATCTTGTGGCCACTGAAGGCGTAGAAGTCGACGTCGAGATCCTTGAGGTCCACCGGCATGTGCGGCACGGCCTGCGCCCCATCGATGAGCACCAGGGCGCCCGCCCGGTGCGCGGCCGCGCTGATCGCCTTGATCGGATTGATGGTCCCCAGCGTGTTCGACTGGTGGGTGATCGCCAGCAGGCGGACGCCCTCCAGGCGCGCCGCCAGCTCGTCGAGCTGCAGCAGGCCCTGGTCGTCGATGCGGAGGAACTCGAGGGTGGCCCCCACCTCCTGCGCCAGCAGTTGCCAGGGGACGAGGTTGCTGTGATGCTCCATCTCGGTCAGCAGGATGCGATCGCCAGTGCGGATGTTCGCCCGGCCCCAGGTGTAGCGCACCAGGTTGATCGCTTCCGTGGTGTTGCGGGTGAAGATGACTTCCTTGACGGAGGCGGCGTTGATGAAGGTCGCCACTCGCTGACGGGCGGACTCGTAGGCCGCCGTCGCCTCCTCGCTGATGGTGTACACGCCCCGATGCGGGTTGGCGTTGTAGCGACGGTAGTAGTCGTCCATGACGTCGATCACGACCGCCGGTTTCTGCGAGGTGGCGGCGCTGTCGAGGTAGACCAGCGGCTTGCCGTTGATGGTGCGGCCCAGAATCGGGAAGTCGGCGCGCACCGCCGTCGCGTTGATGGCGCGGGCCTCGATCATGCCGGCTGCGCCTCGTGCATCAGGTCGGCGACCGTCACCGACTGGAGCGTCGAGGTGATGGTTCCCTGGAGCTTCTCCCAGAAGGCATGGGCCGAGCACGGCGTATCGGCGTGGGTGCATTCCCCGGGGCCACCGCCTTCTGCCAGGCAGCTGACCGGGGCCAGCGTGCCCTCGAGGCTGCGGACGATGTCAGCCATCGAGATGGCGGCGGGACGGCGGGCGAGCGTGTAGCCGCCCTTGACGCCCATCCGGCTGGTCACGAGTCCGGCGCGGCGCAGCTGGGCGGCGATCTGCTCCAGGTACGACTGCGGCAACCCCTCCTGTTCGGCGAGCTCGGCCAGCGGCGTCGGCCCCTGGCCATAGCCACGGCCCAGGCGCACCATGACGCGGATTCCGTATTCGGAGCGGGTGGAGAATCTCATAGATCTCCGACCGGATTAGTCGGACATCTCAAAGTATAGCGGGCGGGCGGTTGCGGAGGCGACGTTCTCGTAACGTATCGGCGTGACCCTGCCCCTTGATAAAGCGTCCTTTCGCCATGCCATGGGGCACTTCGCCAGCGGCGTCACGATCATGACCACCACCGCGGCCGGTCGGATGCACGGCATGACGGTGAGCGCCTTCGCCTCCCAATCGCTCGACCCCCTGTTGATCCTTGTCTCCGTGGAGCGATCGACGGAGATGCACACGCTGGTGATGGCGAGCCGCGCCTTTGCCATCAACATCCTCAGCGAGCACGCCGAGGGCACCGCCCGCTTCTTCGCCGACAACGCGCGCCTAAAGGGCCCGGAGTTCGAGGAAGGCGCATATCACGTCGGCGTCAGCGGCGCGCCACTGCTCAACGAGGCAGTCGCCTATCTCGAAGCCACCGTCGACAGCACGCTGGCGGCGGGCGACCACTCGATCATCGTGGGCCGGGTAACCGCGTTGGAGGTTCGGAGTGACACCGAACCGCTGCTCTATTTCCGCAGCGGCTATCGCCGCCTCAATTAATCCTCGAGCAGGTCGGTCAGCTTGCCGCTGAAGGCAGACAGGCGCTGATGGGCGTCGAGCACTTCATCGTGGGTCAGAGGATCGCCCTCGATTTCGTCCGCGTCACGTGGCGACGGAGCCGCGACGCGGGTCACTTCCTCGACGGCATTGACGATCGATCCGGCAAACTCGACATGCAGGAAGAAGGAGTCGCGGCACCGGCCACAGGTCACCTGGACGATCAGCTTGTTGTTGTGGTTGCCGATCTTGCGGAGCTGCGAGCCCTTGTGGTTGCTGCCGCACACGCGGCAGCGGTAGTTACGAGCCTGGGATCGCAGGAACTCCAGGATGGGATCTTCCATCGTCGCCCGGTCCAGTATAAGCGCGGGGAAGGCGCATCATTGATGGCGGAATCGTGGCAAAACCGCTGATCCTATTGACCAACGACGACGGTATCTATGCGCAGGGCATCCTGGCCGCCTGGCAGGAATTGCGCAAGATCGGCGAGGTCGAGGTGGTCGCACCCGACGCCGAGCGAAGCGCGGTCGGCCATGCGATCACGCTTTTGCTTCCGCTTCGAACCAAGGAAGTGGTGCGGCGCAATGTTCGATTCGGCTACGCCGTCAACGGCATGCCCGCGGATTGCGTCAAGATCGCGGTCAAAGCGATTCTGCCGCGGCCGCCGGACCTGGTGGTCTCGGGCATCAACCTTGGCTCGAACACCGGCACCAACGTCATCTACTCGGGTACCGTCAGCGCCGCGACCGAAGCGCGCATCCTTGGCATCCCCTCGATCGCGGTCTCGCTGGCAACCTTCACGCACCCCGACTTCACGTACGCGGCGAAGTTCACGAGGAAGCTCGCGCTCCAGGTGCTCGCGAAGGGATTGCCCGACAAGACACTCTTGAACGTCAACGTCCCCAACCTGCCCGAGGAGAAGATCAAAGGGGTCGCCATCACGAGGCAGGGCGACTCGCGCGTGGAAGAACGGTTCGAGAAGCGCACCGATCCCCGCAACCAGACCTACTACTGGCTCGACGGCACTTTCAAGCTGCAGGAGTTGGAGGAGCACGCCGACGCGAAGATGGTGAACGACGGCTATGTCTCGATCACGCCCGTGTCATATGACCTGACGGCCTACACCGCGGTCGACATGCTGGAGCACTGGAACCTCCAGCGCTAGCGAACCGGATTCCGCAGCACACCGATCCCCTCGACTTCAGCCTCCATCACGTCGCCGGGCTTCAAGTACTCCGGTGGTTTGCGACCGTCGCCAACCCCCTGTGGCGTCCCGGTCGAAATGCAGTCCCCGGGTTCCAGCGTCATCCCCGCCGACAGATCGGCGATGATCCGCGCTACAGAAAAGATCATGTCGCTGGTGTTGCTGTCTTGCTTTTTGACCCCATTTACGGAGAATTGCAGGCGGAGACGTTGCGGATCCGGAATCTCGTCGCGAGTGACAATCACCGGCCCCATGGGGCAGGTCCCGTCGAGGGACTTGCCCTTGAACCACTGGGAGGTGCGGTATTGGAGGTCGCGCGCGGAAACGTCGTTGAAGACCGTGTATCCAAAGACGTAATCGAGGGCGCGCGCCTCAGGGATGTCCCGACCACCCAGTCCGATGACGACGCCGAGCTCAACTTCCCAGTCCAGCCGCGTGGTCAGCCCCTGCGGATACGGAGTCGCCTCGCCCGGGCCGATGACGGTTGTCGGCGGCTTGGTGAAATAGATCGGCGCCGTTGGAGGAGGATTTCCGGACTCGGCGGCATGGGCTGCATAGTTCTGGCCGAGGCAGAAGACGTCCTTTCGCGGCCGAGGAATCGGCGCGTGCCACTGAACACGGTCCGCGGGATAGGCGAGGCCGGCCTCGGCATCCTGGGCGAGGTCGTGACTCTCCAGTTCCGACGCGAAGCGGCGGCAAAGGTCGGCCGCATGTCGCCAGGAATCCGGCCCTGCATCGAGCAGCCCCTGCATGTCGGCCGGCAGCCGCAGACCATCGTGCAGATGCGAGTACCTCATCAGGTCGAGCACCGCGGGGCCGCAGTCGGCGCCGAGCCGCGGCGCGCCGGCGTCGACCGAATAGGTACAGAGCCTCATCCCATTGCTCGGCACCGAGCGCGATCGAGCCTGAAGCTCGGCAGGTCTGGCACGGCCGGCATCATGTAGGTCGTTAGGTTACCGCTTAGCACCTTGACACCCCGTGTCCGGGCGGTCCACTATGAGACGGTCGGTTTACAGGGGTTAACCGTTCTTCGTCTTTCCTTTAAGGAGGGAGACCGCTTGGCGCCCTGGCAAGGCAGCGCTATTTTGACCTGCGGTTGCCATTAGGAGGCAGGGATGAAACTACGCCTACTGCGTTTGTTCACGGCTGTGCCCGTCGCCGGCCTTCTCGCTCTCCAGGCGGGAACGATGCCGGTCACGATCACAGCCAACGCGGGAACAACCTACGATCACCTGACGAAAATGCAGAAACGGATCCTCTCGGGATTCGCCAGCCTCGAGTTGAACCCGGCCACGACGCCGAGTGCCCGTGCCTTGCAGAGCCAGGGCAACTACAAGCCGACCAGCGATGATGGCTGTCCGGTCAACCTTGGCAGCAACATCAAGGTCAATCAAAACTGCCTGAACATTGCGGACGGCAACCTGCAGGGGCGAGGCCAGGCCCAGAACGAGACGACCATCGCCCAGGACCCCGTGAATCCGAATCGGGTGGTGGCAAGTTCCAACGACTATCGCCGCGGCGACGGCGGCTGCTTCACAGAGTACAGCCGCGATGGCGGATCGAGCTGGACGGACACGTCAATCCCAATGGGATTCACCAGCGGCACCAACTTCGGCGGCGTCCCGCGGCAGTACTGGCAGGCGGGCGGCGACCCGGCCGTTGCCTGGGATACGAAGGGCAACGCCTACATGCAGTGCATGGTCTTCCAGCGCGGACCGGGCACGACCAACAACCCGGATTTGTCGAGCGCCGTTTACGTGTTCAGGTCGACTGGAAATGGCGGCGCCTCGTGGAATTTCCTGGGCCGGCCCGCGGTCGAGACGTATGACGTCACCGGCGCCATCCTGAATGACAAACCGTACATGACGATCGACACCAAAAGTGGGAGCCCATTCCAGGACCGGATCTACATGACCTGGACGCTCTTCGCGGCCGATGGGAGCGCCTACATCTACGAGGTCCATTCGAACGACTACGGCCAGAGCTTCTCCTCTCCCGTCGTGGTCAGCCGGACCAGCGCACTCTGTGTGAACACGTTCGGCGCGGGCACTGCGCAGGGGAACTGCAATCAGAATCAGTTCTCCGACCCCTTCACCGGTTCCGATGGGTCGCTCTACGTTGTGTTCGCCAACTACAACAATGCGCTCACGACGGCGACCGACAACCATAACCAGGTGCTGTTGGCCAAATCGGTCGATGGCGGCGCTACCTTCAGCGCCCCGATCAAGGTTTCCGACTACTACGACCTGCCCGACTGCAATACCTACCAGGGAGCAGGGCAGGATCCCGGCCGAGCGTGCGTCCCGGAGAAAGGCGCCTCCAACCATTCCGTCTTCCGCGCGGCCAACTACCCGGTGGGCAGCGTGAATCCACGCGACGCCTCCCAGGTGGCGGTGACCGTCGCCTCCTATATCAACCCGCATTCCAATGAGGCGAACGGATGCGTCCCGACCGGCTTCGCGGCCGATGGCCAGAACACGTTTACCGGCGTAAAGACGCCGGGCGCGTGCAACAACGACATCCTGCTCAGCGTGTCGAACGACGGCGGCACGACGTTCACAGGGCAGACAACCGATCCAAGGCAGCTGACGAGCGTCACACAGGCACCAGGCCAGGCAACCACCGATCAATTCTGGCAGTGGGCAACCTTCACGAAGGATGGCAGGCTGGCTGTCTCCTACTACGACCGCCAGTACGGCATTGATGAGACGAACGGCAGCTCTGACATCGCGCTCTCGGGTTCGAAGGATTTGGTCCATTTCGCCACAAGACGGGTGACATCGTCTTCGATGCCGTACCCCACCCAGTTTCCCAACGGCTTCGGCAACGGATCGTTCTTGGGCGACTACTCGGGGCTCTCGGCGGTCACCGACGCCCTCCCGCTCTGGAGCGATACCCGCAGCCCGGACCTGTTCCTGTGCCCAGGCACCGGAGCGCCAGGCGTCCCACCGTCGATCTGCACTGGGACGAGTACCAGCGGCAGCCCCGCCAACGATCAGGACATCTTCACCGCGAAAGTAGCGATTCCGTCGGGAGGCAACGGCGGAGGCGACTAGCGACTCAGACGACGACGCGGCCTGAAGACGGCCGACAAACAGAGAGGGCGCCCGAAGGCGCCCTCTCTCGTTGATCAGGAGCGGTTGCTACTGAGGGGCACACATTAGTTGCGGGCGCCTGCCCGGAGCCCCAACCACCGGAGCGGCGCCGGTGCCGCCGCCGAAGCCTGCGCTGCAGCGGTCGATAGCTGAGGCGGCCGGCTGCGCTCCGGTCGTCGCCGGCACCTGCGACTGCTGGACCGGAACTGATCCACCCTTGTGAACCGTCGGATTGGTCCTGGCAATGTCGTCATTGGTTTGAGCGGCCAGGTCGGTGCCGGCATTCGCCCCAGCGCCAACCCCGATGGTCCCGGCGTTCGGCACCGATTTGGCCGCCGACCCCGAAACGGTTATCGCGCCGCAGGCGGCCGTCAGCAGCGCCGCCGCGACGAGAAGCACCCTGAGCTTGTTCATCGTATTAGGTATAACGCACTTCGCCACCCGGGCTGACGATTTGGACGCTCCGTAACCGTGGCCGAGTTGCTACCGGGTAGCGACCTGCGCGGTAAGGCGCCCTGCGAGCGGCTCGAGCCCGCACGCATCGCGGAGGGCGCGTTCGATGTAGACCTTGGTCATTCGCTTCCGCCAGTAATGGCTCAAGTCAGTGTTGTCGAGTGGGCGCGAGGGTTTGTCTGCCATTGCGGCAACTTCGGCGATTCGGTTGTCGTCAGGGCGATGACCGATGAGGGGCGCCAAGAACGACGTGATATCGACCGGTTGCGAGCCCACCGCGCCGAGCGCGCCGCGTGCGCCACCGATGACGCCATCGTCCCAGGTAATGGCGACGGCGACACCCAGGATTGGAAAGTCGAACGACGGCCGTCGCCGGAGTTTCCAGTAGGCACTGGTCACGCTGCCTTCGACCGCCGGAAGGTGGATCGCCGTCATCACCTCACCGCGGCGTTTGGTGGTGTAGTCGATCCCGTCGTCTTGATAGAGACCCGCGGCTGGAATCCGCCGCGTGCCCTCCGCCCCCTGCAACGTGACCTCGGCGTGCAAGGCGAGCGCGACTGGCGCGGTGTCGGACGACGAAACGGCCCAGCAGCGCGGCGAGCTGCGCGCCACCAGGCAAATCTCGCCGTCCTTCTTCAGGCAGAAGCCGACGGCTTTCCGCCAGCTCTGGGTCTGGTTGTAGTAGTTGCAGCGCGGATCCACCAGCAGGTTGCCGCCCAGGGTGCCCATCATCCGCACCTGCGGGGTCGATACCAGGCCGCAGGCCTGGGCGAGGGCGCGATACGCTCCGTCGAGGGCGCGATGCGCAGCGAGCTCGTCGAGCGTGGCGCCCGCGCGGATATCCACTCCACGCCTGGCATCGCCGTCGAGAGCGGCGCTTTTGGGTATGGCGTTGAGACTGATGAGCGTCGAGACGTCGAATTGCCGGCGCTTCAGGTTTGGCACGAGGTCTGTTCCACCGGCGATGAACATCGACCCGGGATTGGACGCGGCCAACTCGCACGCCTCGTCGACCGTGCGCGGCCGCAGGTAGCGAAGACGGGGAAGCCGGAGCACCTACTTACCCTTCCATTCGTCCGGCACGTCGGCCTTGATCAGAGGCGGGAACTGAAAGGCCGGTACCGACTTCGGTCCGACGCGCTTGGCCTTGTCGTTCATGGCTTTGAGCACCTTGTCGGGCGTGATCGGAACCTCGTCGATCCGCACCCCCAGCGCGTTGTAAATTGCATTGGCGACCGCCGGAATCACGGGCAGCAGCGGGCCCTGCCCTGCCTCTTTGGCGCCGAAGGGCCCCTCACGGTCGATGGTCTCGACCAGGTACGTGTGCATGATCGGGGTCTCGAGCGCGGTCGGGCTCTTGTACTCGAGCAAGGAAGGAAACCTGTGCAGGCCGAGTCGGAACGTCTGCTCTTCCATCAGCGCTTCCCCGAGCGCCATGTAGACGCTGCCCTCCACCTGGCCGATCACCAGCATCGGGTTGATGGCACGACCGATATCGTGCGCGATCCATACCTCCGGCACGCGCACCTCTCCGGTCCGGCTGTCACACTCGACCTCGACCACCGCCGCCGAAAAGGAGTAGGCGGGGCTTGGCCCAACGCCCGATCCCTTGTAGGGGCCGGCGAGCTTCGGCGGCGTGTAGCTGCCGGTGCCGGTCACCACCCCACCCTGCGCCTCAGCGAGCTGGACTGCCTGCGCGAAGGCCATCCCATCTTCGGGCCGGGTGCGCCGGACGATGCGGTGGTCGCGGGCGGCTAGCTCATCAGGGTCGCACTGCAGGGCTTTGGCCGCGACCTCGAACAGCCGGTCGCGGACCTTTTCCGCGGCCGCTTTCGCGGCATTGCCGGCCATGAATGTCACGCGCGAGGAGTAACTCCCGAGGTCGATCGGCGTCAGGTCGGTGTCGGCGGTCGTGAGCTGGATATCTTCGAGCGACACGCCGAGCACCTCAGCGACGATCGCGGCCAGGATGTGGTCGGAGCCCTGGCCGATGTCGATCGCGCCGCACAGCAGGGAGACGCCGCCATTGCGGTCGAGCTTGAGCTGGACCTCGGAGTGTGGCATGTCGTTCCAGTAGATGGCGGTCCCGGCGCCACTCAGGTAGCAGCTGACCGCGAAGCCCAGGCCGTGTCCGTTCGGCATCGAGGTCCGGCGATTGAGGAAGCCGGAGCCCTCGACAACCTTATTAATGCACTCCTCCAGGCCGAAGCTCGTGATCCGCAGCCAGTTGACCGTGCGCGAGTCAGGCTTCGGCAGGTTGCGGAGTCGGAGCTCGACCGGGTCGATGCCCAACTCATCGGCGACCTTGTCGAGGTGGGTCTCCAGGGCAAAGCGCGGCTGCGGCGTGCCGTGGCCCCGCTTTGGCCCGCAGGGCGGCTTATTGGTGAAGAGGCGGACGGCCTCGAACCGGTATCGCGGAATCGCATAGGTGGTCGCCTGCAGCGCGCCGGTGTAGTAGGTGCTGGCCACCCCGTAGCTGCCGTAGCCGCCGCCGTCGAGAAAACTCTGGAACTGCATTGAGGTTATCCGACCGTCTTTTGTGAACCCGGTCTTGACCTTCATCAGCACCGGGTGGCGCCCACGGTGCGCGTAAAAGACTTCCTCCCGCGTTAGCGTGATCTTCACGGGGCGTCCGGTGACGAGCGCGAGCTTGGCGGCAACCAGCTCATGGGAAAAGATGTCGCTCTTGCCGCCGAAGCCTCCCCCATTGGGCGTGGCGATCACGCGGATGCGGCTCATCGGCATCTCGAGCACCTTGCCCAGCGCGCGATGGACGTAATGTGGCGTCTGCGAGGAGGTCCACAGCGTCAGCTTGCCATCGGCCGCGACCTGGGCCAGCGCCGAGTGTTGCTCCATCGGGAGGTGGGTGTTGCCCTCGAAGAACGTGGTGTCCTCGCGCACGTGGGCGGCCGCGCGCATCGCCTCGTCGGTATCGCCGAACTCGAGCGCCACCGTCTTGTGCACGTTGCTCTTTCCGTGGATTGGTTCGCCGTCGCCCTTGATCGCCTGCTCGATCGACATCACCGGCGGCAGCACTTGAAACTGGACCTCGATCAGGTCGAGCGCCTCGTCGGCGATCCACTCGTCGGTGGCCGCGATCGCAGCGATGGGATCGCCGACATAGCGAACCTTTTCTCTCGCCAGCGCCTCCTCGTCCTGGCTGACCGGGAGGATGCCGAACTTGACCGGCAGGTCATCGCCGGTGAGCACCGCCAGCACGCCGGGATGCGCCCGAGCGCGGGAGGTGTCCACGTGCAGGATGCGCGCATGCGGATGCGGACTGCGGAGGATCCGCCCGTAGATCATGCGGGGCAGCGCCAGGTCGTCGGCGAACTTCGTCTGCCCGCTGACTTTGGAAAACGCGTCGGGCTTGATCAGCGATTTACCGACGATCGAAAGCTCTTCAGCCGGCGGCGTCATCGCGCAAGCGTCCCGGCACGCGAGGCCGCCAGCTCGACCGCTTCGAAGATCTTGAGGTAGCCGGTGCAGCGACACAGCACGCCCGCGAGCGCCTCCATGATCGCATCGCGGCTCGGATGGGGATCGCGGTCGAGCAGCGCCTTGGCAGTGAGCAACATCGCCGGGGTGCAGTAGCCGCACTGGGCGGCACCCAGCTCGGCGAAGGCGATCTGCAGCGGATGCGATCGACCATCGGCCGACATCCCCTCGACGGTTAAGATCTCGCGGCCCTCGAGGTCGAGCGGCATGCTCAGGCAGGAGAGAAATGGTTTGCCGTCGACCAGCACGCCGCAGGTCGAGCACTCGCCCAGCTCGCAGCCATGCTTGGTGCCGGTCAATCCCATGTCCTCTCGGAGGACCTCGAGGAGCGTCTTATAGGGCGGCACCATCAGCGCCGACTCCTCGCCGTTGACGCGCAGGCGCACCGCGACCCGCTCCGGGATCGACACGCCCCTACTTTAGATGGGGAGCCGCGGAAGCTGGATCTCGACGAGGCGCGGGCTGACGGCCTGTCGCGGCTCGACCATCGCAGCGCGCACGCATTCCTGCGGTGACACTTCCGGGCGCAGGGCACTGAAGATGGGAAATCGGACCTGGCCGCTGCGATCCCACTCGCTGTACCTGACCGCGACCACCAGGCGCGGCTCCACCCAGCGGATCCGCTCATGGACCCAGCGGGCATCGGCTGGAGCGGGCGCGCTGGGCAGGGCATCCAGTGCCTTGCGCAAGCGCTTCGAGGTGCTGGCATCGAAGCCTCCCCCGACGCGTCCCGCCGGCTGATATCCGCGACCGTCGTAGGCGGCAATGATCAACGCCTCGAGGAGACGATCGCCCACCTCGGGAATGAACCCGATGACGGCAAAGTCCTGGCGCCGGACGGCCTCGATCGCAAGCCAATCGGGGTGGCGCTGGCCGGGACGATACGGGCTGTCGTAGCGCTTGGCCACGATGCCCTCGAGGCCCCGCTCCTGGGCAGCATCGAACAGCGCGAGGCCGTCGTCCGCGACCGCTTCCACGACGTAGATCCGCGCCGAAGAGCGGATCGCTTCGCTGAGGCGCTGACGGCGCCGCGCCAGCGGCAGCTTGAGTAGAGATCGGCCGGCGAGGTAGAGCAGGTCGTAGACGACATAGGTCACCGGCTGCGCGGCCACCGCCCGGGCGACCGCCTCCGGGTTGGCGGCCTGCTGCCGCTTCTCCAGCGCCACGCTATCCGGACGGCCCTCGCGATCCGCCACGATCAGCTCGCCGTCGACAATCGTCTCGGGAGGTGCAATGGCCGCCAGTGCCTGCACTTCGGGATAGCGACCGGTCAAATCGCGCAGGTCGCGGCCCCAGAGCTGGACCTGGCCTCGATCGATGCGGGCGAGGGCCCGAATGCCGTGCCACGCCACTTCGAAGGCGTACTCGTGTGAATCGAAAGGCTCTGCGGCGGGCATCGGCAACATCGGCCGCAGCCGGTCCGGGACGGCGGCTTCAAATGGCAGGTCGAGCTCAACCGTTCGCGAACGCGCCGGCACTCTAGCGGAGGGTACTACGCGTAGCTAGGCCGTGCGCCGTTTTGCCGAAGGTCGCGCGGCTGAGGTTTTGGCGGCCACCTTGACCTTTGCCGCGCGCGCCGCGGGCTTCTCCGCGGGTTTCTTCTTTCCCTGCTTGGTCGCCTCGACCGAGGCGCGCAGCGCCGCCATCAGGTCCATGACCTTCGGCTCCTGCGTCGCTGTGGGCGCGACGATCTTCAGGCCCTTCATCTTCTGGTCGACGATTTGCTGGAAGGCCGCCTTGTAGTCGTCGGTGTAGCGCTCCGGCTGGAAGGTGTCCGTCAGGTTGTCGATCAGCGAGGTCGCCATGCTCACTTCTTTGTCGCTGATCTTCACGTTCTGCGGCAGGTTCAGCTCTTCGGTCGATCGGATTTCGTCGGGCCAGTTCAAGGTGTTGCAGAGGAGCGTGTTCCCTTCGACCTGGATCAGGGACAGGTGCTCGCGGTCGCGGAGCGCGATCTTGGCGACGGCCACTTTGTTGGTGTCCTCGAGGGCCCGCTTCAACAGGTAGAACGGCTTGACGCCGACCTCCTCAGGCTCGAGGTAGTAGGCGGATTTGATGTAGAGCCCCAGTGGCACCTCGTTCCGCTCGACGAACTCCACGATGTCGATCGTCCGGGTCGTCTTCAGTGGCAGCTTGTCGAGGTCGTCCTCGTCGATCAGGACGAACTGGTTCTTGCTGACCTCGTAACCCTTGATCACGTCGTTGAAGGCGACGACATGATCGTCCGTCGGGCAGTGCCGCTGCTGCTTGATCGGGAGCTGGCAATGGGGGCAGAGCTGCCGGAATGAAACGGCGCTGTGCGCCTCGGTGGCGAGGTACATGCGGACCGGGATCGCCACCATCCCGAAGCTGATTGCGCCCCGCCACATAGACCGGGCCATTTCGCCGAATTATACCGCCGTTTGAACGGGGGGACGAAAAGATGTTCGGACCTGGTCCGAGAGCCGTTGCGCGTAGAGCGGCCCCAGCTTCTCGTGCTTGAGGTAGACGTAGACGTCGCGGCCGCCCGTAAGGTACCCGGCAATCCGCCGCGCCCAGGCGCTCAGCCGCTGCGGCGAGTAGGTCTCCCGGCGCAGCCGGAGGTAGATAAAGCCGCCCCGGCCCAACGGTCCGGGCACAGCCTCCCCGTCGCCGTGAACGAGGGCGGCCCCCATCCGCTCCAGCAGGTCGGCGACCTGCGGCGTGTGCCACGACCGGTGGCGGAACTGGTAGGCGACCCGCCAGTGGCTCGGCAGCAACGCCGCGATCCGCTCGATCCGGCCCTCGTCGAATGAGGCCGTGGGCGGCAGCTGGAACAGGACCGGGCCCAGCAGGTCGCCGAACCCATCGGCCTCGTGCGCCAGCACCCGAATTGCCTCCTCGAGGTTCGGCATGCGGCGGTTGTGGGTGATGCGCCGGTGAGCCTTGACCGCAAACCGGAATTCGCGCGGCACGGAGGCGGCCCAGCCGGCGACCACCTCGTCCGGCTGCGTCCGATAGAAGGTGGTGTTCACCTCCACCGTCGCCAGCCGTTGCGCGTAAAAGCCGAGCATCTCCGCGGGCCTGAGGCGCCGAGGATAGAAGCTGCCACGCCAGGAGGAGTACGCGAACCCCGATGTCCCGACCATGAGCTGCGCGCTCACGGGCATCCAGTCACAGATCCCTAGAGGCTGGGGACGCCCTTGATCAGGCCCATGAACTCCGCCCGCGTCTTGGGATCGGTTTGGAAGATGCCCAGGACGCAGCTGGTGAAGACGCGGCTGTTCTGCTTTTCGACGCCGCGCATCTTCATGCAGAGGTGATCGGCCTCGATGACGACGCCGACGCCGACGGGCTCCAGGTATTTCTGCAGGCACTCGGCAATCTGCCGGGTCATCCGCTCCTGCACCTGGAGGCGGCGGCTGTACAGCTCGACCAGGCGTGGCAGCTTGCTCAAGCCGACCAGCCGCCCCTTCGGGATGTAGCCGATGTGCACCCGGCCGAAGAAGGGCAGCAGGTGGTGCTCACAGAGCGAGTACATCTCGATGTCCTTGACCACGACCATGTCCTTGTAGGCCTCGGCGAAGGTCGCATCGCCGAAAACGTCGTCGACCGTCATCCGGTAGCCACGGGTCAGGAATTCCAGGGTCTCCTTGACGCGCTCGGGCGTGTCGCGAAGACCCTCGCGCGTGGGATCCTCACCGAGCAGGATCAGCTGGTGGCGGACCAGTGCCTCCATCGAGACGGCGTCGTTCAGACGGTCGGGGGCCTGCGCCATGGCCCCATTATGCGGAGCCGACCCGGTCGGCCTAGCTGATGACGTTCATCGGGTCGGCCGGGAACTCTTTGATGTAGGCCTGCATCGCGACCCAGAGCGCCGCGACCGATATGGTCTGGAAGTCCGGACCGCGGTAGCCGGCCAGGGGCGACGGCGTCTCGGCATAACTGACCGTGTCGAGGGCCGGGTCGTTGTGGCTGAAGTCGAAGGCAAAGATCGTGATCATGTGGGTCGCGTTCCAGTGGTTCCAGCCCGGCATGGTCTTGGTCATGGTCTGCACGATTACCGGCACACCGTGCCCGAAGGTCATGATCGCTTGCTGGTCGACGATGTCCTGGGCGATCCGCGCCTTGACCTCGTCGAGTGCGGTGATGTGCTCGGCCTTGTAGCGCGGCTGCCCGAACGCGGGGACCACGACCGGGTTGACGTACTGGTTGATCGCCCGGGTGGCGTCGGCGCCGAACTCACCGCGGTTGGGGTTCAGGCTTGAGGCCTTCGCGACCGTCTCGATGTCGGGGACCTCCGACATCCAGGCCGACAGCAGGACCTGGGTGGCGCCGGCGCCGCAATAGTTGCGATGCGCCCAGTCGCCCGGCTCGTGGAAGCCACGGACCTGCACAGCGCCCTGGGCGACGGCCACCTGGCCAACGGTCAGCGATGGCTGTGGTTCGGGAGTACCCGTCGGCGTCGGTCGCGGAAAGTTGAAGGCCAGCGCCACCGGCCCGCCGGGACGGGCTGTATTCACCTGGGCGCCAAAACACGACGGCAAAAGCGCCGCAAATGCCATCGCCAGCGCAATTTTGATTACTCCCTGTGACATTTCGGTCTCATCCTATCAGTGACGGTGTCAGCTGACCAGACCCTGCAGCTCGTTGTTACAACGCGCCGGCGCCCGGCAGGTTATGCCCGGATCTCAGTATGCCCACTACGTACCTATGCACGTGCTTAGTGATAATAGTAATATCACTTTCCATGGCCGCGCCTAAGAAGTCGGACCTGGCAGCCGGCGGCAGCCCCGCCGCCGGGCGGAGCACCCTCGACGCCGCCAAACGCAAGGGGTTGGTCGGATTCCTGCAGCTGCTCGGCCCGGGGTTGATCACCGGCGCCAGCGACGATGACCCCAGCGGGATTGGGACCTACTCCCAGGTCGGGAGCCAGTTTGGCTACGGCCTTCTCTGGCTGGCACTCTTCACCTTCCCGCTGATGAGCGCGGTCCAGGAGCTGTGCGCACGGATCGCGCTCCAAACCGGGGTCGGGCTGGGCGCCAGCCTGCGGCGCAAATTCCCGCGCTGGCTGGTCGGCATCGGGATCCTCGGGCTGTTCGCCGCCAACACCTTCAATGTGGGCGCCGACCTCGGTGCCGTGGCGGCGGCCGGGTCGCTGCTGTCACGCGGCGCCCTGCACGCCCTGTGGCTGGTCGTCCCGGTCGCGTTGCTCATCATCGGCATGCAGGTGTTCGCCACCTACGGCACGATCTTCAAGATTTTCAAGTGGTTGACGCTCGCGCTGTTTGCCTACGTCATCACGGCATTCTTCGCGCATCCCGCGCTCCTCGAAGTGGTGAAGGCGACCTTCGTTCCGCACATCGAGCTGTCCAGGGATTTCGTCATGGCCCTGGTCGCCGTGCTCGGCACCACCATCTCCCCCTACCTTTTCTTCTGGCAGGCATCCTCCGAGGTCGACGAGTTGGCCGCGGCCGGCGCGACCAACCCTAAGTCCGGACGTCACGGTCTGCGGCTCTCCGAGCTTCGCGCCGCCAGAACCGATGTCGTGATCGGCATGGCTTTTTCGAACCTGGTGATGTACTTCATCATTCTCACCTCGGCCGCGGTGCTACACGCGCATGGCAAGACGAGTGTCCAGACCGCTGACCAGGCCGCCGCTGCGCTGGCCCCCCTGGCCGGACCGTTTGCCTTCATCGTCTTCTCGGTCGGGCTCATCGGCGCCGGCCTGCTTGCCATTCCGATCCTGACCGGCTCCGCCGCCTACGCCGTCAAGGAGTTCTTCGGGCTCGGCGGGAGTCTGGCGAGCAAGCCGCAACAGCACCCAACCTTCTATCTCATCCTGACGGTGGCCACGCTGGCGGGCGTAGCGATGAACTTCGCCCACCTCGATCCGATCCGTGCGCTCTTCATCGCAGCGATCATCAACGGCGTCGTGGCGCCGCCCCTGCTCGTTCTGATCGTCCTCCTCGGTTCGGACCGCGCGGTGATGAAGCGCTATGTCAGTGGCAAGGTCAGCCTGGCACTGACGGCGATCGCGACCGGCTTCATGGCGATCGCGGCGATCACCATGTTCGTGACGCTGTTCGCCGGTCGGTGACGACCCGGGAACTTCCACGATAATTCTTAGATTATTCTCATGGGAGCGTGCTTAGATGGTGGCGAGCATGGCCGAGCAGCCCCACGTCCTGGTCGTCGATGACGACGCCAAGATCGCGGCCGCATTGCGTCGGGCCTTGATCTACGAGGGGTACCAGGTCGAGGTCGCGCCCGATGGCCAGATCGCGCTCACCCGCGCCCGCGAACGCATGCCGGACCTCGCCATCCTCGACATCATGATGCCAGGCATCGACGGCCTCGAGGTCACGCGGCGGCTGCGCGCCGAGGGCGACGTCCCGATCCTGCTGTTGACCGCCAAAGACGGCACCGCGGACCGCGTCAAGGGCCTGGACAGCGGCGCCGACGACTACCTGGTCAAGCCCTTTGCCTACGAGGAGCTTCTCGCCCGGGTGCGGGCACTGCTGCGCCGCCGCGCCCCGCGGGCACGCCGGACGCTGCGCTACGCCGATGTCGTGATGGACCTGGCCACGCGCGAGGTCCGCCGTGCCGACGAGCTGATCCCGACGACCGCCAAAGAATTCGACCTGCTCCAGCACTTCATGCGCAATCCCGGGCAGGTCCTCCGTCGCGAGCAGCTGCTCGATGCCGTCTGGGGCTTTGATTTCGGAGCGAGCAGCAACGTGGTGGACGTCTACGTCGGCTACGTCCGGCAGAAGCTCGAGCAAAGCGGGCGGCCCCGTTTGCTGCAAACCGTGCGCGGGGTTGGGTACATCTTGAAGGAGGAATGAGCTCCTCCGTCGACCGTCCCGCATCGCGCGCGACACCTCTCGCCCCGCTACGCCGCTTCCTGGATCGGATCTCTCGATGGACTGACGATCACACCGCGTTTCGCCACCGACTCCCTATCCGGGCCCGCATCGCGCTGTTCGGGGCGGCCGTCGTTGCGCTCACGGTGCTGATCTTTAGCGTGCTCGTGTATGTGATCGTGAGCCGCAGCCTGGTCTCGCAACAGGACAACAACCTGAAGCAACAGGGAGATTACGTCTGGCGGCTGCTCGAATCCGGACGGCCGTTCCGTCTTGGCGGCCCTTCGTTCCCGCTCGTTGACCTCAAGAGTGGCTCGGCGCCGTTTGTGGAAATCGTGCCGCTGGTGGGCCAGCCCCTCTCGACCGGCACCCTCAACGACAATGTCCCGGTTCTGCCCGATAGTGTCGGGAAATCAGCCACGGATCGTGGCCAGTGGATTGACGTGCAGGCCCAGGATGGACCGCCCCTCCGAGCGTACGTCCGAGCCTGGGGCGTTCCCGGTACGAGCGGCTATCTGCTCGTTGGTCAAAGCGTCCTCGGGGTCGAGAGCCAACTCGCCGGGCTTCGCCTGTTACTGCTCGCCGGCGGTTTGCTGAGCCTGGTCGGCGCAGCGGCAGCCAGCTGGTTGGTCGCCGGTCGGGCCCTCAGGCCACTCGATGAAATGGCGACCACCGCCGAGGATATCGGCCGCACCCAGGACCTCAGCCGGCGACTGCCAGAAACCGAACCGGACGACGAGGTCGGGCGGCTGCAGCAAAGTTTCAACCAGATGCTCCGCCAGCTCGAGGACGCGTACCACCGGCTGCAAGGCGCCCTGGTCGCCCAGCGTCGGTTCGTGGCGGACGCCTCACACGAGCTGCGCACGCCGTTGACGACGATTCGCGGCAATGTCGGGCTGCTGCTCAAGCGAGACGACATCGCGTCCGACGACCGGGTTGCCGCGTTGAATGACATCGCCAGTGAAAGCGAACGTATGAGTCGGATGGTGCAGGACTTGCTTACCCTGGCTCGAGCCGACGCCGGCTATCACCTCGAAAAGGCGCCCATCGACCTGCTCCCTATCATGCAGGAGGTCTCGCGGCAGGCCCAGACCCTGCAGACCTCACGACGCATCGACCTGTTGGACGGCGTGCCGGCACCGGTGTATGGCAACGCCGACGCGATCAAGCAACTGCTCTGGATCCTGATCGATAACGCCTTCAAGCACACCCATGATGGTGGTCGGGTTCAGTTGCGCTTGGAGAACGGTCAACGCGCGGCGCGTCTCGTGGTCGCCGACGACGGCCCGGGGATCCCCGAGGAGGAGCTGGAGCGCGTCTTCGAGCGCTTCTATCAGTCCGATGCCGCGCGTTCCGGCGAAGGGACCGGCCTCGGTCTGGCGATTGCGCGCTGGATCGCAAAAGAGCATGGCGGCCAGGTGACGGCCGCCAACAACCCACAGGGCGGCGCGGCCTTTACCGTGGAATTTCCGGCCGAAGGCAAAGTCTTAGCGAAGTCTTAGCCAACTTTCATAGTCGGCTCATCGCTCCAGCGCAGGATTAGGCTCGACTATGCGGGATCCCTTCACTCCGGACTTTGTCGAGACCCCGATCGCCCCGGAGCCTGCGGCGCCCGTTCAACCCGCTCAGCCAGTTCCCCCCTTTCCCCACCGTCCGGCGCGCAGCATGGCAGCGGCCATGCTCGCCGCCGGGCTGGTTGTCGGCAGCATTGGTGGGGGCGCGGTCGGCGCGCTCCTGGCGAGTAACCGCCACACCGCAGCCAACACCAACGCGAGTAACGCAACGGTCGCCGCGGGCGTGGCCGCACCGGCCCCCTCTCCCGGGTCATTCGCCGCCATCTACCAGCAGGTGAAAGACGGCGTCGTCACCATCACCACCTCGGTCTCGGGCAATGGCGCCCGCTCCTTCTCGCAGGCCGAAGGATCCGGCATCGTGGTCGACAAGCAGGGCGACATCCTCACCAATGCCCACGTCGTGGGCAGCTCCTCGCAGGTCCAGGTGACCTTCAGCGACGGTCATAACGCGACGGCGCAGGTCAAAGGGGTCGACCAGAGTGCCGACCTCGCCGTGGTCCAGGTGTCGGCCTCGGACCAGCTTCACCCCGTACCCACCGGCAACTCCGATGCGCTACAGGTGGGCGATACGGCGCTCGCCATCGGATCGCCCTTCGGGCTGCAGGGCACGTTCACCGCCGGCATCATCTCCGGCCTGAACCGTTCCAGTAGCGCGCCCAACGGCCGCGCGCTGACCGGGATGATCCAGACCGATGCGCCGATCAACCCTGGAAACTCCGGTGGGGCGCTGCTCGACGGCAAGGGCCAGTTGATCGGCATCAATGACTCCATCCAGAGCCCGGTCGAAGGCAACGTCGGGGTCGGCTTCGCGATCCCGATCAACCGCGCGGTGAGCCTGCTGCCCTCGCTCGAGAAGGGCATCGCGATTCAGCATCCCGCGCTGGGCATCACGGCACAGACGCTCACGGCATCGACCGCGAGCCAGCTCGGCATCACCCAAACCTCCGGCGTGCTGGTTATCGATGCCGCCGCCGGCGGACCGGCGGCCGCGGCGGGTCTCCATGGCACTGGCCAGGCGGATGCCAGCGACGACATCATCACCGCTATCGACGGGCACACGATCGCGACCGTCGATCAGCTCACCCAGTATCTCGACACCAAGAAAGTCGGCGATCGGGTCACGCTGTCGGTCATCCGGAATGGGCAGCACATCTCGGTAGGCGTGACGTTGGGCGCCTTTCAGGCCCGACCCTCGGCGACGCCTTAGCTTCGCTCGTCTTAGCGAAAACTTATTGGGGGCTCATGGTGTTATCAAACAGGGCGTCCAGTATGAGCGCCAATGAGACAAGCACCCACCCTTAAGCCGTTACCACAGCTTCGGCGCAACCCGTGGCTCAGCGGCACCAGGGCTTGGGTCATCGGGTTGGGTCTGGTCGGCGTCCTGCTCGTGGGCCTGATCGCGCACGACACCGTCTTTGCGACCCCAGCCGCGGTCGCGATCCGGACGTCCACGGCCGACCGCGGCACGGTTTCCTCAGTCGTCAGCGGCACCGGCTCCCTTCTACCGGCCGGCCGCATGAACGTGAGCTTCAAGCAAAGCGGCGTCCTCACCGAGGTCGACGTCAAGGTCGGGGACAAGGTGACGACGGGCCAGCAGCTGGCGCGGATCGATTCGACGACTCAGCAAGCAGCGCTGGCGCAGGCACAGGCCTCGCTGGCTTCGGCTCAGGCGAATCTTCAAACGACGCAATCGCCGCTGACGAGCGCGCAGGTCGCGCAGCTTCAACATCAAGTCAGCAACGCGCAGCAGAGTTACAACGACACCGTGGCGTCCGTGAATGCCACCAACCAGGCCGATGCCGCAACGGTTGCCAGTGACCAGGCGAAGGTCAACAGTGAGTGCGGTATCGATCCGGCCTCCGTTGCCTGTTCCCAGGCCAAGACGCAGTTAGCGAATGACCAGAGCAAGCAGCACATGGACGCGATCAGCGGCCAGTCGCGGATCAACTCGGCATCGCAGCAGATCACGTCCTCGCGTGACAACCTGGCGGTCCAGACCCAGGTCAAACCGAATGCGCTGGCCTCCGGCCAGGCACAGGTCGCATCGGCCCAGGCCCAGGTCCAGGCGGCCCAGCTCGCCGTGAACCAGACCACCCTCACCGCCCCGACCTCCGGCGTGGTGATCAGCATCAGCGGCGTCCCCGGAGAGGCGCCAGGAAGCGGAACTTCTCAGGCGCCGGGATCGCTCGCCCCCCTGCCGTCCTCGGGCGGGACGGGGTCGGGCTCATCCGGCTTCATGGTGATCGACGACAACAGCAGCCTGGTCGCGGTGATGCCGTTCGCTGAGACGGATACCGCCCGGCTGGCAGCCAATCAAACCGTCTCCTTCACCTTCGACGCCATCCCCGGCCTGACCAT
This sequence comes from Chloroflexota bacterium, assembly GCA_034666565.1. Lineage (GTDB taxonomy): Bacteria > Chloroflexota > Dormibacteria > CF-121 > CF-121 > CF-13. The sequence continues at coordinate 28,740 of JAXDLN010000044.1, read as the reverse complement.
CTCAGGGCACGTGCAGACGATCAGTCCGAGTGCGACTGTCGTCTCGAACGTCGTCGACTACTACGTCAGCTTCGTCCTCAACCGCACCGATCCACGGCTCCGCGAGGGGATGACCGCGAACGCGGCCGTCACCGTCGCCCAGGCGGATAATGCCGTGCGCGTGCTTAATGCCGCCGTCCGAACCACCGGCGGAACGACGATGGTAACCGTCCTCTCCAAAGGCCAGCAAGTCCCAACCGAGGTGATCACCGGGGTCGTGGGCGACACCTACACCGAGATCAAGGCCGGTCTGAACGAGGGTGACACCGTGGTGCTGCCGGCGCTCCGCACCACCACCGGGACGGGCAATGCAAACAACCTGCTCCGTGGCGGCGGCGGCGGCCTTGGCGGTGGAGGCGTCGTCCGAGGCGGCGGAGGGTGATCACCCTCGAGGGGATAACCAAGGTCTACCGCACCGGCGAGGTGGAGGTCGCCGCCCTCAAGGGAATTTCGCTCCATATCCCTGAGGGCGAGTTCGTCGCCATCATGGGGCCATCCGGGTCGGGCAAGAGCACGTTGATGAACGTCATCGGCTGCCTCGACCAGCCGTCCTCCGGCCGCTACATCCTGGATGGCTACGACGTATCGGCGTTGACCGACGACCAGCTGGCCTGGATCCGTAATCGAAAGATCGGCTTCGTCTTCCAGTCCTACAACCTCATTCCGCGCGCGAGTGCGGTGCACAACGTCGAGATGCCACTGATCTATGCCGGCGACAACCAGCAGCGGCGCGAGCGGGCGATGGCCGCGCTCGAATCCGTCGGTCTCCTGCAACGCGCCGGCCATCTCCCGAACGAGCTCTCCGGCGGACAGCAGCAGCGGGTTGCCGTGGCGCGAGCCCTGGTGACCGACCCGGCCATCCTGCTGGCCGACGAGCCGACCGGGAACCTCGACAGCGAATCGAGTCTCGAGATCATGAGGTTGCTTCGCGACCTCAACCAACAAGGGCGCACCATCGTGCTGATCACGCACGAGCCCGACATCGCATCGTTTGCGCAGCGCGCGGTGCGCGTGCGAGACGGCGTGATCGTCAGCGATGAACGTCAAGCGGTCGCCACGGAGATGGCTCGATGAGCGTCCTCGAGGGCCTGCGGCTCGCAATCAATGGCCTACTGTCCAACCGGCTGCGATCGGCTTTGACCATGCTCGGCATCCTGATCGGCGTGTCGGCCGTCATCCTGCTGGTCGGCGTCGGCAATGGCGCCACGGTCGCCGTCCAACAGCAGATCCAATCGTTGGGCTCCAACTTGCTGACCGTCTTTCCGTCCAACGCGAGAAGCGCGGGTGGCGTCCAGCAGGGCTTCGGTACGGGGTCGACCTTTACGCTCGACGACGTGAAAGCAATCGCCAACCAGCAGACGTCACCGGACGTGGTAACCGCCATCCCCAGCGCCGGCGGGCGGGCGCAGCTGACCTACGGTAATCAGAACTGGAACAGCAGCCTGACCGGGACGACGCAGGACTTCCCGTCCGTGCGCAATTACCAGCTGGCGAGCGGCCAGTTCTTCACCTCGGGTGAGGTCGACGCCGCGAGCAAGGTAGCGGTCATCGGACCGACGGTCGTCACCAACCTCTTCGGCGGCGCCGATCCGATCGGCCAGGTGATGAAGATCAACCGGCAGAACTTCCGCATCATCGGCGTCTTCGCTCCCAAAGGGTCATCCGGTGGCTTCAACAACCAGGACGACGTGGTTGTCGTGCCGATCACGTCGGCGTGGAGCTACCTGCTGGGTGGCCGCGGAAAAAATATTCAGCAGATCTACGTCGAGGCCACCAGCGCGCAGGCGACGACGGCGGCCACGACCGAGGTCACCCAGGTCATGCTGGACCGGCATCACATTTCGGACCCGACCCAGGCCGACTTCCAGATCCTGAGCCAGCAGGACGTGTTGGCCAGCGCCTCGCAGACAACCGGTGTGCTCACCCTCATGCTGGGAGCGATCGCGGGCATCTCGCTGGTCGTGGGCGGCATCGGCATCATGAACATCATGCTGGTCACCGTCACCGAGCGCACCCGCGAGATCGGCATCCGCAAGGCGATCGGCGCCCGGCGGCAGGACATCCTACTGCAGTTCCTGATCGAGTCGATGTTCCTGTCGGGGCTCGGCGGGGCGCTCGGAATCCTCGTTGCCTTCGGCCTGGCACAGGTGCTTCCTATCGCGGTTTCCGCATTGCCGACGCCCGTTATCTCCACGCCGTCCGTGTTTCTCGCCTTCGGTATCTCCGTCGGCATCGGTCTGTTCTTCGGCCTGTATCCCGCGAACCGGGCGGCGCGGCTTCGACCGATCGAAGCGCTTCGCTACGAGTGAACCCCAAGGAGGTCATGCAATGATCAAGCTTCCCATCGCCGCGCTCGTCGTCGTCGTCGGCTTACTCGGCGGTTTCTACGGTGGCTACAAGGTCGGTGGCGGCGGCACGACGGCCAGCGCCGCCAACTCCGCGACTGGCAATCGGACCGCGGCGAACGGTTTCGCCGGCGGCCGCGGCGTGGCGGCGGCCTGCCCCAGCCCCGGCGCGACCCCAGCCCCCAGCGCGTCCGGAGCGGCCGCCCGGCGCGGCGCAACCGGCACCATCGCCAACCTCACCGCTAACAGCCTCACCATCCATGACGCCCGCTGCAACACCGACGTCAAGGTCACCTTCGACCAGAGCGTGATCGTGCGCAAGACCGTCGTCGGCCAGGCCTCCGACCTGCAGGAAACCGAGACCATCACCGTGACCGGGGCGAGGCAGGCCGACGGCAGCATCAAGGCCAACAGCATCACCATCGTCCCGGCCGGCGCGGGCGGGTTCAATGGACTCGGCGGCGCCGCCGCCAATGGCGGCTGAGGTCGGTCGAGGCTAGTCAGCGGGGATGGACCGGCTGAGCTGGCTGCTCCTTGCACTCGTGCTGCTGCTCGCGGGCCTCTATCTCCACATGCGGTTGGCCGGCGAGTGGCTCGCCTACCTGCTGGCAGGGATTGGAGCCGGCATCGGCCTGGCGCTGCTCGGCAGTGTCATTCATGATGCGTTCGCCGGTCAGCGCCATCAGCACTGACCGGCGATTCCGCGCCGCGACGACTATGCCCTAAAGGTAAGCCGCGAGAAGCGTGACGACGAATTCTGGCCCTGGGCCGGACGGAGCCAGCCCATCACCGCGACCGCGGCGAGGATGAGGAGCAGCAAGAGGAGCAGGCCGAACAGCGTCACGATGCCGCCCACGCTGCTGAAGAACGAGACCAGGCTTCCAAACAGGCCGCTGCCCTTTGCGGTCGCCGGCTTTCCGGTCGCGGATGTGGCGCCATTGCTGTCAGACGCCCAATTGAATCGCATGCTCTCGTCGGGCGTCGATCCCGGGGTGCCCGAGCCGGTCGAGCTTGCCAGCGAGGTCTGGCCCCCGCCGGCCGTCGAGCCGCCAGCCGTCGAGGCGCCGCCGGTTTTTGCGCCAGCACCCGACCCGGTCGATCCGCTGCCACCCATACCCGAACCGCTCGAGTTCGTCGGCGTGCAGAAGATCGTGTCGGTGGTCTGTCCCACCGGGGCGGTCGGATGCGGGTTCGCCGATTGCGGGAAGCAGGTTGGTGCGACGCCCGGCGTATCGGCAAAAACGGGAGCCGTCGCCGTAATCGCCGACAGGCCGATGATCGGAACGCTCGCCAGCGCGGTCAACGCCAAGGTGATGAGTTTGCGCACCGAAACACCTCCACGAGGGAATGACTCGACACTAGCGAGCCCAGCCGTGGCGATCGCGCCCCGGACGCAGCGTTATTAGATCCTGCAAACGCAGTGTCCCCTAGCCTGAATAGGCAGAGATACCTAAGCAAGGTCGCGAAACCGGGGCCGTTGTTTTGTACAGGGACCGCAAAAGAGCGAGCAAAACAGAGCCATGCTGAGGCACCCGTCACTCCGGCGGCGTATCGTTCTGCCCTTCATCGTGCTCGTCCTCTTCATCGGCCTGGTGGGCATTGCGGTCGTCAGCGCCCAGGTCGGTGGCTCCGTTGAAGGGGCGGCCGATAACAGCCTGGTCCAGAACTCGCTGCGTACCAACGATCGGCTGGCGACGCTGGAGAACGACCGGCTGCAGCAGCTGCGGGCCGCGGCCGACACGGCGGGAATCGCCACCGCCACCGGGCGCGGCGATAGCGCCGCGGCTGGGCGCCTCCTGGGTCCAATCGTGGGCAACGCGCAGCCCGAGCACCTGGTGCTCCGCATCCTCGACACTGGCGGGCGGGAGCTGGTCGCCCTGCGGCGTAGCGGCGCCACCGTCGAGGCTGCTCCGAGCGGCGCCGGCTATACGGGACAGCCGGCCGTCCAGCACGCGCTGGCGGGAGCCCGCGACTCGCTGGGCGACAAATACCTGTTCCTTTCGAACGAGACGCCGCCAATGCTCTACTGGGTGGCCCCGATCTGGACCGAGACCCAGACGCCCGCCGTCGTCGGCGCGGTCCTCCTGGGCGAGTCCCTCCCGGAGATCGTGCAAACCCTTCCCGGTTCGAGCTCGAACGTGGTTGCATTTTTCGACCCGTTCGGCCAGGTACTCGCCAGCTCACTGACCGGTATCCCATCGCTGTCCCCCGAGGTCAGGCGCTCGGTGACGCCAGAGACGCCGGTGCGGATCGCCAAGGAGTGGAAGAGCCAACCCTACCGGCTGCTCGTCAACGACTGGAGAATGCGAGGCAATTCACTGGGCTACTTCGGGGTGGCCGCGACCGCGACCGATCTCAGCAGCTCCCTCAACGCCATCCGCCTCGTCCTGGTGGTGCTGTTTGGTGCCATCGCCCTCGGCACCATCTTGATCGGCCTCGCCCTGGCCGACCGGATCACCCGGCCGATCGATCATCTCGTGGCATCGATGGCGACCGTCTCGGCCGGCGACTATAGCCATCGCGTGCAGGTCGAGTCATCGGACGAGATCGGGTACCTGGCGCAAAGCTTCAACGCGATGACGGCGGCGCTGGAAGCGCAGATCCAGGCGCGCGAAGAGGCGTACTTCCGAAACCTGGAGGCGCTCGCCCGCGTTATCGATGCCCGCGATCCGTACACTTTCGAACACTCGGCTCGGGTGGCCGCCGTCAGTCATGAGCTCGCTGAGGCTATGGGACTGTCGGCGGTCGACCTCACCGTGCTGCGCCGCGCTGGCCTCTTGCATGACATCGGCAAGATCGGGGTCGCCGACACAATTCTGGGCAAGAAGGGACCGCTCAACGAGGAAGAGTGGGCCGCCATCCGACGGCATCCGGTGATCGGCTACGACATGTTGAAGGATGTTCCCTTTCTTGGACCGAGCCTCGACTCCATCCGGCATCACCACGAGCGATGGGATGGGGACGGCTATCCGGACAAGCTGAAGGGCACCGCGATCTCGCAGCTGGCGCGAATCGTCACGGTGGCCGACGCCTTCGATGCGATGACGTCCGACCGACCGTATCGAAAGAGCTTTTCCTTTGAGTTCGCCGCACGCGCGCTCGAGAGCGAAGGCGGTCGTCAGTTCGACCCTGCCGTGGTGGCGGTGTTCATGGCCAGGAAGGCTGCGATCTTCGCACGCCTGGAAGAAATGGGCAAGAAGCCCGCGCCGCATGCCTCGGACATCCGCTTGGATAACGCCGCATGAGCCGCACGGTTCGCTGGGCGCAATGGACGGTGGTCGCGACGGCAGTGCTGTTGCTCTTCTGGGTCGCCGCCATCGTGGGCGGCTGGTCGCCGAACCTTCGCCGCTTGACGACGAACGTGCACGGACCGCTCGTCGCCGACTATCGTGCGGAGAGCCCGCAGCTGCTGGCGCCGCTGTCACCCGATATCACCGCCGACGCCTCCCGCGATCAGGCCAGCTCGCCTCGGCCGGGCCCGAGCCCGACCGCGCGCCCGACCCCGAGTGGACCCGGTCCCTCCCCGACGCCCACCGGCTCAGGGACGACGCTCCCGACCCTACCGGTACCCACGCCGAGCCTTCCCGTGGTAATACCGAGCCTCCCGGTGGCGACGCCTACGCTGCCAACCGCGACGCCCACGCCGCTGCCGACACCGAGCCTCCCCACACTACCGCCGATCCTGCCTTAGGAAGGCGCCGCAGCCGCTGCGGATAGGCGGCCCACTCGTCCGACCGCTCTTGCAGGATGGTGCCGGCCAGCCGCAGCAAGGCTTGCTGGTGCGGGAAAATTCCCACCAGCTGGCACGACTGCCGAAGCTCACGCTGGAGCGAGGCGAGGGCATTGAGGGAACCGACGAGGCGACGATCCCTCCGAGCCAGCCGGTAATAGGTGAGGAGCGCGCCGGGTGGGGCCTCGAGCGCCGCCACCAACTCGGGAAAGGCGAACTCGAAGCGCGCCCGCACCCCAGCGAGGGCCGCGACCGCACCCTGGGCGTCCGGTTCGGCGAAGGCCCCGCGAAGGCTGGCTTCCACCGCGGCCCGACCTTCGGGCGGCACCGTGGCGAGCGCCTGCGTGATGAAGCTTTCCCGGCAACGCTGCCAGCGGGTGCCCGGATAGACAGTCTGGAGCGCGGGGAGCAGGCCGGCCAGCTGGTCCGATGTCACCACTTCCAGGCTGTCGAGCCCGCGCTCTTTCAGGTCGCGCAGGAAGGGTTCCCAGAACATGGTGACCGTGTCGGCGGAACGGATGGCGAGCGAAACCACCTCGCGATTGCCGGACTCGGTGACGGCCACCGCGACGACGATCGAGGCAGGCTGGGCTTCACCGGCCTCGCGGACCAACGCCGTCCGCTCGAACAGAAGCAGGTACGGATAGGCATCGCGAAGCCGGCGGTGCCGAAACGCCTCGACGCGACGGTCCCATTCACTCGCCTGGGCTTCGACCACCGCCGGGTTGGTGCCGGGGACGCCGACCGTCTCGGCCAGCGCATCAATGGTGCGCGTGCTGGCCCCTGCCAGGTAGGTCTCCTGAATCACGGACAGCAGGGCGCGCTCCACCGGACGTCGGGGTGCCAGCAGGCGGCGCACGTAGCTGCCGCGATAGGCGACCGGCAGCAGCGGGATGAGTGGAGCGCGCCGCCTGAACCCGTGCAGCCGTCGTAATGGCGATGGAGCAAGCCTGGGCGACATGGTTTCCTCCTGAGCGGAATTTGTCAGTGGCGGACGGATCGCCCGCGTGAGGGGATGGGGCGCGCACCGCGGCGCGGGTCGCTGGCGACGACGAGTGGGCGTCCGGCTATGTGGCGGCTTTGCGCCGGCGGAATGGTGGCGGATGTGACCATGAGTCACACGGTACGCAGCCCTGGTCGGGATATCGTCAGGCACCGGTAGCGGGATCTTGGCCTACAGCTGCAGGGTCGAGCGTGGCTCCGCTCAAAGGGGCCCCGCTCCGGCGTGAAAAAGCGGGGAGATTATACCGGTCAAAAACGAGCCGGCGGTCGTGAGGGCGGGCGAGCGAGGTTGGGGAGGGGGACTTTCTATCCTCGACTTACCGCCGCGACCATCAACGACCGCCGGCATCCGGTGCCCCGGGCCGCTGCATCTCCTGCTTGGATTCGACACTGCCCGCGGGCGAGTCCGCGCAGTGGTCGGCGGAGAGAGTCAACCCGGCTGGTGTACGTGGAGGAGGATATCGTCGGGCGAGCGCGATGTCGGCCTCCAGTCGATGGGGAGCCGCCCCCGGCATTTGCAGGGCCTTCCGCTCAGGCGGCGTCGAGCAGGCCGTAGCGCGCGGCGCAGGCAAGCGCTTCCAGCTTCGAGTGGGCGTCCAGCTTCTCCAGGATGTTCTGCACGTGACCGCGAACGGTGGTGAAGCCGATCCCCAACTCTGCCGCGATGGCGCGATTGTCGAGGCCATCGGCCATCAACGAGAGGACCTCCATTTCACGTCGCGTCAGACTCTCGACCAGGCGGCGACGGTCCGCCTCGTCCCGTGACATCTCATGCGCACGGGCGAGCAGGCGAGCCAGCTGCGTTGCTGGCATCAGCATCTCCCCTTCTGCGGCGCGGCGAACGGCCTCGACCACGTCGGCGGTGGCGCGCGACTTCGGCAGGTAGGCGCAGGCTCCGGCGCGAACGGCGTCGATCATCGCCACCTCGCTTTCATCGGCGCTGAGAAAGATGATCGGCACCGCCGGCTGGCTCTCGCGAATACGGCCAGCGACGTCCGCACCGCTGCCGTCCGGCAGATGGGAATCCATCACGACGACATCGGGCTGCTGGAGCAGGGCCTGCCGCACCGCCTCCGCCGCGGTCGCGGCCGTCCCGACCACCTTGAGGTCGCCCGTGGCATTGATCATGGCGGCCAGCCCCTCCGACACCAGGAGGTGGTCTTCGACGAGCAAGACCGTGATCCGCGCCCGCTCAGGCGGCATTCGCAAGCCCCTCCCTGGAATCGGGGATCCAGTACTCGATGACGCAGCCGTTGCCAGCGGAGGACGTGATGCGAAACCAGCCCCCCGCCATCTCGGCACGTTCGCGCATGGCGATCAGGCCGAGATGCCCCGGGGCCGAGCCGTTGTGGCTGCTATCGAAGCCCACACCGTCGTCCGCGATCCGGGTCACGATGCCGTCATCCACAGCTGACACTGCACATTCGACGCGGCGGGCACGGGCATGCTTGCGGACGTTGGCCAGGGCCTCCTGGGCAATGCGGTAGGCGATCACCTGCGTCTCGGATGCCGGGTTGCGCTCCAGCGCCGTTTCCAGCACGACCTCGATGGTGGTTTCCTGTTTCATCGCGTCAAGATACTGTCGCAGCGCCGCCGGAAGTCCGCCTTCATCCAGGGCGGCCGGCCGCAGCTCGAAGAGCAGGTGGCGCAAGCGGTCGGTGGACTGCTGCACGTTTTGCTGAAGGCGGTCCACCTGCTCGATCTGGGCGGGATCGTGCAGGGCCTCGCGGAGCCCGAAAAGGCGAAGACCAACGGCGAACATCGACTGGATCGAATCGTCGTGGATGTCACTGGCGATCGCTCGCCGCTCCTCCTCCTGGGCATGGACCAAACGTCGGAGCAAGGCGCGGCGGTTCTGATCGACCTGTTTCAGTGTTTCGAGCGACTGACGCAACGCGGCTTCGGTGCGGCGGCCCTCCGTTACGTCGATCGCCACCACGATGGCGCCCGCCGTGTTCCCGGCTGCATCGCGGAACGGCGCCAGGCTGAAGGAAAAGGTTCGCTCGCCCTGGGTCAGCTCAGCGCGGCCGTCAATCCCCGAGAGGGCCTGCCGAATGCCCTCGACCACCTTGGGATGCTCCACGAAGAGATCGGCGGCCGACCAGCCCATGGCCTCGCCCGGTTTCTTGCCGAGCGGATCGGGGCCCACCCCGGCGGAGAAGGTGATCGCCCCATCACGATCGATGGCAAACAGCACGATCGGGGCGCTGTCGATGATCGCCCGTACGCGCGCCTCGCTTTCACGGAGCTGGCGTTGTACCTGGAGGCGCTGCTCCAGCTCATCGCGAAACATCGCCTGCTTGCGATCGAGCTCAGCGGTCGACGCTACGGCGGCTCGTGCGCGCGCCCGGCTCACCCCCGGCGGCCAGGTGAACAGCCGGCGAATCACGGCATCGACCGCGGAGCGGCCGGTGTCCATCCCGGGTATAACGCGGGGCCGGGGTCGACCGAGTCACGGCCGGGTGACGGTAGGACGACGCCCCAGTCCGTAACCCACGGCTCCGGCGGCCAGCGCGGCCAACAACGCCAGGAATGGCCAGGGATCGGAGCCCGGGTGGGGCGAGGCGGTGGCCGTGCTAGCGGCCGCGGCCGGCTGAATCAGGGCCAGCGGGACGCTCGCCTTGCCGTCGCCCACAATGACCACGGCGTTCATCCCGTAGTGGAGGGGGCAGCTGTACGGAAAGATGCCGGCCGCTCGAAACGTCTGGGTGATGGTCTGCCCTTCTTCGAGGGTGGTCGGGCCGCTGCTCCAACCGGTGCCGACGACTTCGTGCCGCAGGGTGTCCCGATTGGTCCAGGTTACGGTCGCGCCGGGCTGCACGTACAAGATCGTCGGGCTGAAGCACAAGGCGGTGAGGTCGACGCGGGTGCCCGTACCCTGGGTGGCCCCTTGATGGCAGCCTCCGCCGCCAGCCAGTGCCGTCTGCGCGCCGGCGATGAGCGCGGATGCCGTGATCACGGGGACGAACAGGGCGATGATGCCTCTTCTCATGGCCCCTTTACCCCGCCAACGCCGGGCCGGTTCCATGCGGGCGGGCGGAGTCGGCTCTTAGATCCCTAGGAAGATTGCGCCGCACCGGCCGCGCGTTCGCCGGTGCCGGCGACGTCGCGGATGGGGTCGAGCCGGTAGCCGGCTCCTCGGACGGTCACGATCTCGAATCCGAGCTTGCCGAAGCGCCCGAGTTTCTCCCGCAACCAGCGGATGTGGACGTCGACCGTCTTGCGGTCGCCCAGATAGTTGTAGCCCCAGATCTGCTCCAGCAGGATCTCACGGGTAAAGACCCGGCCGGGACGGCGGACCAGGTAGGCGAGCAGTTCCCACTCCTTGGGGGTCAGCTTCAGCTCGGCGTCGTCAATCATGGCACGGTGCCCGGCACGGTCGATCCGCAGCCGGCCCAGCCGGTCCTCCTCCACCTCGGGGCGCACATCCCGCTGCTCGCTGCGGCGAAGCACCGCGGTCATGCGCGCGAACAACTCGCGCAGGGAGAAAGGCTTCGTGATGTAGTCGTCGGCGCCCAGCTGCAACCCCACCACCTTGTCGACCTCACTCTCCTTGGCGGTGAGCATGATGATGGGCACGTTGCTTTCCTGCCTAAGGATTCGGCAGACCTCGAGACCATTCAACTCGGGCAGCATGAGGTCGAGCAGGATCAGGTCCGGCCGCGAGCTCCGGGCGCGTTTGACGGCGTCAGCGCCATCTTGCGCCACGGTGACCACATATCCTTCTTTCTTCAGGTTGAAGGTCAGCATGTCGCGGATGGTCGCGTCATCCTCGACCACGAGGATGCGCTTGGGCACAGCTAACTCAGCTCCACGATCCGCCCGGTGTGCAGGAAGACCACGTCCTCGGCGATGTTGGTGACCCGGTCCGCGATCCGCTCCAGGTCCTTGGCGATGAAGAGCAGGATGGCGGCCCGCTGGACATTTGTCGGGTCGTCGACCATGAAGCGGATCAGCTCCTCCCAGATCTTGTGGTACAGGACGTCGACCTCGTCGTCGCGCTCGGCGATCGCGCGCGCCCGGTCCTCGTCGGCCTCGATCACGGCGCCCAGGATTTCGTGGACCTGCGACTCCGTGAGCTCGGCCATCTTGGGAAGGTCGACGTACGGCTTCAACTGGGGTAGGTCGTTGAGCCGGAGTGCCGCCCGCGCAATGCCGACCGCGTGGTCACCCATCCGCTCCAGCTCGAGGACCATGTGCTGGAAGCTCACGATCAACCGGAGGTCGCGGGCCACCGGCTGCTGGGTCGCCATGATCATGAAGGCCCGCTCGCGCAACTGCCGGTGCAGCTCGTTGACGTCCTGGTCGCGGGCGATGACCATCTTCGCCAGCGCGTTGTCACGATCGACCAGCGCCCGCATCGAGTCGGCGATAGCCTGCTCGACCATGCTGCCCATGCGGACCACGCCGGACTTCAGCTCGGCAAGCTCCTGGTCGAAAAGGGTTCGGGTCGTGGCCACGACGGTAGTTCTACCCGAAGCGGCCGGTAATGTAATCCTCGGTCCGGCTGTCTTTCGGGCGATTGAAGATGTCGTCGGTCGCACCGAACTCGATCACCTCACCCGCCCGCTTCTGGTTCATCAACATGAAGGCGGTGAAGTCGGATGCACGCGCCGCCTGCTGCATGTTGTGCGTCACGATCACGATCGTATACCGCTCTTTCAGTTCTTGCATGAGTTCTTCGATGCGCAAGGTGGCGATCGGGTCGAGCGCCGAGGCCGGCTCGTCCATGAGGACCACTTCAGGCTTGACGGCGAGCGCCCGCGCCAGGCACAGGCGCTGCTGCTGGCCGCCCGAGAGGTTGAGCGCGGAGCGGTGCAGCCGGTCCTTGACCTCGTTCCATAACCCGGTGTCCTTGAGGCTCTCTTCCACCACCTGGTTGATCCGTTGCTTCGACCAACCCAGCATGTGGGGACCGTAGGCGACGTTGTCGAAGATCGATTTTGGGAAGGGGTTCGCCCGCTGGAACAGCATGCCGACCTGTCGGCGCAGGTTGATGACGTCGGTATCGGGCGACAGCACGTTGTGGCCGTCGATCAGTACCTCGCCGGTGGCGCGGGTGCCGGGGACCAGGTCGTACATCCGGTTGAAGACGCGCAGGAAGGTCGTCTTGCCACAACCGGAAGGGCCGATCAGGGCAGTGATCTTGCGCGCCTGGACGGACAAGGAGGCCTCGTGCAGTGCCTGGAAGTCGCCGTAGAAGAAGTTGACCATGCGAGCGTCGAGCTTGATCTCGATGCCGGGGTCGGCCGCCGGCGGTGGGACAACCTCAGTCTGCATCGTTTTCCAAGCCATCATTCTCCCACCGACCGCCACTAACGCTGGATCCGCCCGACGTACAACCGCGCCAGGATGTTGGTGGCCGCGACCAGGATCACGAGCAGCAGCGCCGCCGCCCAGGCCTGGTCCTGCAAGTTGGGGTAAGGGACGAGCGCATTTCGGAAGACGGTGAGCGCGAGTGCGCCCATGGGCTGTAAGGGATTCGTCTGCACGATATCGTTGCCGAAGGCGGTGAAGAGGAGCGGCGCCGTCTCCCCCGCGGCGCGCGCCATCGCGAGCAGCGCGCCGGTGACGATGCCTCCGAGCGCGGCTGGCACGACGATTTCGAGCGTCACGCGCCAGCGCGGTGCGCCCAGGGCCAGGCCTGCTTCGCGCAGCGAGTTGGGAATCAGTAGCAGCGCGGTCTCCGTGGCCCGAAGGATCACGGGAAGCATCAGCACCGCCAGCGCGATCGATGCCGACAGCGCCGAGAAGTGGTGGGTGGTCAGCACCACGACGGTGTAACCGAAGATACCGAAGGCGATCGACGGCAGGCCGGTCAGGACGTCACTGATGAAACGGACCGTGTCCCCCACCTGGTTGCGGCCGTACTCGGAAAGAAAGATGCCAATCAGGGCACCCACCGGAACGGCCAGCAGCGAGCCGATGCCGACGATCTCGAGCGTTCCGATGATGGCATTGAGCACGCCGCCGCCCGGTACACCCTGTGGGTGCGGTGGGTCGGTGAAGAACCCCGGGGTCAACAGACCGGGAAATCCCTTGATGACGACGAAGAGGAAGAGGACGAGAACCGGGATGGCGGCCACCATCACGCAGAGCACGACGAGCGCGCCGACTACGCGGTCGACAAGGATGCGGACGAGGGGAAGGCTCATGCCGCGGCCCGCCCCGATCCCGTAAACCGCCAGATCAGCAGGCGCGCCAGGACATTGACGGCAATCGTGATGAGCACCAGGACCACACCCAGATAGAAGAGCGAACCGAGGTACACATTGCCCGTGGCCTCGGTGAACTCGTTGGCGATCACGCTCGGCAGGGTGTAACCCGAGGCGAACAGCGAGGCGCTGATCTGCATCGTGTTGCCGATGACCATCGTCACCGCGATCGTCTCGCCGAGGGCACGCCCCAGCGACAGTAGGACGGCACCGGTGATGCCCACGCGGGCGTAGGGGAGGATGACCGACCAGATGGTCTCGGCGTTAGTCGCGCCGAGCGCCAGGCTGGCCTCGCGGAGCTCGCGCGGCACGGCGCGAATCACGTCCCGAGAGAGCGCGATCATGATCGGGAGGACCATGATGGCCAGCACCAGACTGGCCGTGAGGAAGCCATAGCCGGAAGGCGTCCCCTTCAACAGCGGGAGAAACCCCAGCGTGTGCTGGAGGAAGGGATCGACCTTGTCACGCATCAGGGCGGTCAGGATGAAGAACGCCCAGAGGCCGATGACGACGCTCGGGATCCCCGCCAGCAACTCGATCAGAAACGACAGTGGGCCGCGGAGCAAGCTAAGGCGGGCGTCTTCGGCGAGGAAGAGGGCGGCGCCCAGTCCGATCGGAAAGGCGATCAGAAGAGCGATGGCCGAGGTTACCAGCGTGCCGTAGATCGCCGCCAGGGCACCGAACTGGTTTCTGACCGGATCCCAGGTGCGGCTGGTGAAGAAGCCGAGCCCGAATTTCGTCATCGCGGGAAGCGCGGGTATGACCAGCGCGATAAGGAAGATGACCGCGATCACCATGATCAGCAGGGCGGCGCCGTACGCGATTGCGCGGAAGATGCGATCGCCTAAGACGAAACGCCGCTGATGGCTCGCAGCCACAAGCGGCGCTGAAACCACCCGCTCGGCAGTTCCGCGACTCATCGCGACCTTAGGACGGAGCGGCCACGCTACTCGGGAGCAGGGCGGTGCCTCCCGAGGTGACGGTCTTCAGGGAGTTGATGTCGTCTTTCACGATGTTGGACGGCAGCTTCGCATAGTGGACATTGGCGGCGTACTGCTGGCCATCGGTGACCAGCCAGTCGAGGTAGTCGACGAGCGCGGTCCCCTTGGTCTTGTCGGCCTGATCCTTGTAGAGCATCAGCCAGCTGTAGCCACTGATGGGCGCGCTTTTCTGTCCGGGGGCATCCACGATCGAGAACTGGGTCGGATTGACAGCCAGGAACTGACTGGCGGCGGCGGTGGCGCCCTCGGGGCTGGGGATGACGAACTGGCCGTCGTGGTTTTGCAGCGACGCCTGGGTCATGTTGGTCTGGAGAACGTAGGCGAGCTCGACGTACCCGATCGCGCCTGGCGTCTGCGTGATTCTGGTGGCGACGGCAGCGTTGCCCGAGGCGCCCTGGCCGACCGGCCAGGAGACCGACTTGCCTTTGCCGACCTTGCTCTTCCAGTCAGCACTGACCGTCGAGAGGTAGTCGGTGAAGATGTAGGTCGTCCCGCTGCCGTCGGAGCGGTGCACGACGGTGATCGCCTGGTTGGGGAGGCTGACGCCGCTGTTGTCGGCGGCGAGGGCCGGATCGTTCCACTTCTTGATGGTTCCGAGGAAGATGCCGGCGATCGTCTTGGGCGTGAGCTTGAGCTGCCCGTTGGAAACGCCGGACAGGTTGAAGGCCATCGACTCTGTGCCCAGGGTCGATGCGATCTGAACGACAGCGTCACTACCGCCGGCAGCGGTGAGCTCGGTTGCGTTCATCGGTACGTCGCTCGCGCCAAAGTCGACCAGCTTCTTAGTCAGCTGCTGGATGCCGGCTCCCGAGCCGACCGCCTGGTAGTTGACAGTCACCTGACTGAACTTCTGGTTGTAGGCGAAGCGCGCGGCGTCGTAGAACGGGGCGGGGAACGTCGCGCCGGCGCCGGTCAGGGCGGCTGCGGGCGGTGTGATCACCGCTGGACCACCGGTAGACGGATTGCCGGCAACGCTCGTACCCCCGCAGGCAGCGAGCAAGACGGACGCGCCCACCGAGAGGGCGATAAGAACGCGTGTCATGCTGGCGATGTTTCCTCCTTCCGAATGAGCAAAATTAGTGCCTTTTGGATCCGTTCTGATCCTATCCACCGGGCGTAATCGCACGGCGCGTACAGGGTTAACGGAAGGTTAACGGCGCCCGCGGAAGCCGCACCCGAACGACGGTCCCGGCACCCGGCGTGCTCTCGGCGGTGATGGTGCCCCCCTGGAGCTCCACCAGGTGCCGGGCAATCGACAGCCCCAGGCCGCTGCCTGGCTGGCCGCCGCGGGCACGATCGACCTTGTAGAAGCGCTCGAAGATGCGGGAGAGATCCCGGGCAGGAATCCCGGGGCCTGTGTCCCGTATGGATATCTCCACCCGGTCCTGGTCTATGCGGGTCGTCGCAACCACCTCGCCTGCGCGGGTGAACTTAAGGGCATTGTCGACGATGTTTTGCAGCGCCTGGTCGGTCTTCGCCCGGTCACCAACCGCCATGAGGCTATCGGCCATGATATCGGCACGCAAAGCCAGCTCGCCAGCGGACGCTCTCGCCTGGTACCGATCGATTAGCGATCTGACCAGGTCATCCACCGAGAACGGGGTTCGCTCCACGGAGATCTCCTCCGCGTCGAGTGCCGCAAGCTGATTCAGGTTGAACACGATGTCGGCAAGCCGCCCCGCCTCCTGGGTGATGCGGTTAATAAAGAGCCGCGTGTCTCCGTCGGCTGGAAGCTGGGCCGATAACGTCTGCGCCGCGAGATCGAGGCCAGCCAGCGGCGTTCGAATCTCGTGGGACAGATTAGCCACGAATTGCTGCCGAACCGTCTCCAGGTGGCGCAGCCGGGTTATGTCTCGCACCAGGAGAACGACGTCGTCCTCCGGAAGAGGCACGGCGCGGACCTGCAATATTCGGCCCGAAACCGGCAATTCCACCTCCGCCGCCTGTTCAAGTCGCGACTGACGCGCTCGAAGCGCCAGCCCGTCGATGCGATGGTCTCGAACGACCTCAACTAGCGGACGGCCTACCGGCTGCCCAAGGGCCGGAAACATCAGGCGGGCCGCCGGATTGAGCCACCGGACCTGATCCCCGTTCAGGAGTAGGACGCTCTCCTCGACGTGATCGACGATTTGGGCCAGCACGGGGCGTGACTGGGCAACATCGATCGGCGCGGCGGGAGCCGGGGCTGAGTGCCCGCCGAGCCTATTTGAGGGTCGCCATCGCCAAAACCGCGCCATCCCCGCCGAATCTAGCAAACGATCGAACCAGTCCTTAACAATCGGCGGTTTCCGGTGCCTTCCTTTAAGGTTGTGAGGGGACGTCCACAGTAGCGGAGGTACGGTCATGAGGTTGAGCCTGGTGCCCCAGGAGCGGCGGTTCTATGCCCTGTTCAAAAAGCAAGGAGAACTGGTCAATGAGTCGCTCGAGCAACTGCGCAACGGTTTACTGGAGGGCCAGACCCGGCACCCACGCCTTCGCGAGCTCGAACACGAGTGCGACGACGTGACTCACGAGATCTACAACCTTATCAACCAGACCTTCGTGACCCCATTTGAGCGCGAAGATATCTATTCGCTTGCCTCATCGCTGGACGAGGTGGTCGACCTGGCCGAGGAGGTTTCGGACAAGATCGACCTCTACCGGGTCAAGGAAATCACCCCATCCGCCCGCCGGATGGGCGAGGTGCTCGCCAAAGCGGGAAAGGAGTTGGAACAGGCGGTCGCCGACCTAGAAGGCTTCAAGAATTTGACGCCGCACCGACTCGCGATCCACAGCCTCGAGAACGAGGGTGACCGCATCACTCGTGAGGCACTCGCCCAACTCTTTACAGACGGTGCTAGCCCCAGCGACCTCGTGAAGTGGAAAGATCTCTACGATCTGCTGGAGACGACGATGGACCAGTGCGAACACGTGGCCAACGTCCTAGAAGCGACCTCGATCAAGAATGCCTGAGCAGCTGTTGCTGCTAGTCACAATCCTTATCGCCGTCGGCTTCGACTTCACGAACGGTTTTCACGACACGGCGAACGCGATCGCCACCTCGGTATCGACGCGCGCCATGTCGCCCCGAATGGCCGTCCTGATCGCGGCCGTCCTCAATCTGGCCGGCGCGGTGATCACTGTGGTCTTCTTCCAGGCCAAGGTATCGAACACGATTGGCAAGATCGTCGCTTTCAGAGCCGGCCTCGTTGTCATCATCGCCGCCCTGATTGGCGCCATTATCTGGAACCTGATCACGTGGTATCTCGGACTGCCGAGCAGTTCGACCCACGCGCTAGTTGGCGCACTGAGCGGCGCGGCAATCGCCGCCGCGCACGGCCTCGGCGGCGTACGCTCTTCGGAGTTCTGGAAGACGGTCCTCTCCCTGGTGATCTCCCCACCGGCGGGTTTCGTCCTGGCCGCGATTGTCATGACCGTGCTGCTGATTCTTGTGCATGGGGCACGGCCCGTTCCACTGAATCGGACGTTTCGCAACCTGCAGATCCTCACCGCGGCGCTGGTTTCCTATTCCCACGGGGCCAACGACGCGCAGAAAACGATGGCGGTGATCACCCTCGCGCTGGTGGCCACGGGTCATCTTCAGAAGTTTGAGGTCCCGGTTTGGGTCGTTCTCCTGTCCGCGTCGGCGATCGCCTTTGGCACCTACGCGGGTGGATGGCGGATCATTAAAACCCTCGGTTGGCGCATCTACAAACTGGATCCAGCAACCGGATTCGCCGCGCAGTTGACGGGAGCCGCCGTGATCCAGTTCGCAACGCAATTTGGCCTTCCCGTATCAACCACGCACGTCGTAACGGGCTCAGTCATGGGGGCGGGCGCCTCGCAACGGCTTTCTGCCTTGCGATGGGGCGTGGGGGCCAACATCGTGGTGGCGTGGGTCTTGACAATTCCGGCGGCCGGCCTGATGGCCTGGGTGCTTTACGCCATCCTCAACACGGCGGGACTGCGCGGATAGAGGCTCCGATCACGGCGCGGCCACGTAACGGGCGCCCGTGATTTTTCCGGCGGTCTCCTCGATAACCCACGTGGAACCCTTCTCCGTGTTAGCCCGCGTCCGCGGTACCAACCCTTTTTCGATGAGCTGCTCGAGGAACTCTTCGACAAGGTCGCCATGGGTGCATAGAACGATGCCGCGCCCCTTGAACTTCGCAACTATACGGACGAGGCTCTCGCCACCGGATCCTTCTTCCAGGTCCTTTCTTGGCTCGATCGGGAGCTTGCCTTGTTCGGCCAGCGGCTCGAGGGTCTGCATGCAGCGAACGTAGGGGCTAGAGAGGATGGCGTCGATCGGTTCTTTCTTGAGCCAGGCTGCCAGCGCCTCGGCCTGCCGGCGGCCGGACCTGGTCAGCGGCCGGAGGCGATCATCGCCCTCCCAGTCGGCACGATCGCCGGCCCTTGCGTGGCGGACAACGTAGATCGCCATCAGGTGACGACGGCTTGGAGCGAAGCCTGGCTATCCGGTTGCTTCGAGGTCGAGCGCCCGCAGGAGAGCACGATCCCGGCGATAGCTGAGCAGGTCGAGCGCGTCGTCGATCGTTACCCAGCGGACCTCGTCGATCTCGCTGCCGGCGCGGAAGCGGCCGCTGACCACGTCCATCAGCCAGTAGCAGGCGACCTTGTCACGACCCTTGTGGTCGGCGTAGGCGGTGCAGCCGAGCGGCGCCACCAGTTTGCAGCGAAGGCCCGTCTCCTCCTCGACCTCTCGCAACGCGGTTTCCTCGAGGGTCTCCCCGCGGTCGACCTTTCCTTTGGGAAAGGACCAGTCGTCGTAGCCCGGCCGGTGGACGACGGCGAGCCGCAGCGCACCACGCGACCCGTTTCGGCGGACGACGCCTCCCGCGGCCCGGACCAGCTTGGCCTCATCGACGTTCAGGATCTTTGCTGCCATGGACACCCCTTGCGGTATTAGTTGCTGTGACGATGGCTGGGTCGAGGCGGGTCGGCTCATATCATCCACCTTCTGAGCCGCGTACGGTCAAGCTTTTTCCAAACTTTAGACCATTCTGCCCGGTCGTGGGCGGCCATTTCACGTTCGAGCGCGCACAATTCACCGGCGACGAAGGCGCGAGGGCCACTTGCGGCGGCTCGCAACCATCGTTGGGCCGTTGCGCTGTCCTGATGATCACCGAGGACATCCTGAAGCGCCGCGGCGGCCTCGGCGAAGAGCGGCACGGTCTTTCCGGCGATGGGCGCGGCGGCCTCGGCGGCGTACCGCGCGCGCTTGGCGAGGATACGGATTCGGTGCAGGTCGGCGTCGGCGGCCGACTCGGGCAAGCGGCGCACTCCCTTGCGCAACCGTTTCCAATCGCGTCGGGCGAGCGCCGGCATGGCGGTCGCGGCCGGTTGGTCGGCCAGCGTGGTCAACGCCGGCGCGCGAGCGGCCTCGACCAGCCGCTCGATCAAGTCGATGTAACGGTCGGTGCGCATGTCGAGCACCAGGCGGGCCCTGGCCTCCTCGCTCTCCGCTTGCAGCTCGTCGGCGAGCTCGGCGACGATCGGGCCATCATCGGCGGTCAGCGACGTCGTCCGGTCCCGCAACCGCTGGCTCAACACCTGCTTGTCGCGAACGCTCCCCAGTCCGGCGCCGAGCCACCGCAAGTCGGCACGTAGCGCGTTGGCCCAGGTGGGATCGAGCAGACTGCGGAAGGTCCGAAGTTGCGACCGCAGGCGGCGGGTGGCGACCCTGGCTCGATGGACGTCTTCGAGGTCGTCGCCAAGACGTACGCCAGGGTCATGGCGCAACAGGCTCGCGACCGAGACCGCGATCACATGGCGGACCAGGTCGCCGGCCCGGGCGGTCGGCGCCAGCAGGATGGGGTCGACCTCGGGCGCGGCGGTCGCCCTTGCGCCGAGCGCCCGCACCAGCTTGGACGCCTGGTCTTCGTCGGAGGCCCCCGCGTGGCGCAGGCGTGCGAGGATCGGGTCCAGCAATCGGTCTGCCGACGGGTCGCGCAGCTCGACCTCGACCTCGCGAAACCGGTTCTGAATGCGAAGCCCCTGGATGACGGAAACGTCGTCATCGACGACCTCGGCGAGCACGACACCTTCGCGATTCTTGAGTTGCACCCGCCGGCGCACGGTGGAAAGGCTGGCGACGGGCACGAGCGTGGACCGCCGCACATAGGCGATCACGAGCGCGACCGCCGCATCGGGCGGCCGGTTGCCATCGCCCGGAAACTCGAGCTCGCGGCGGGTCAGGGTGCGACCTTCGGTCGTGGTCGGCAGCTTGAGCGTCCAGCCTTCACCCTGGCGCAGCCGGAGATTGCAGCCCCAGCGCGCCAATCGCAAGTCGGGGGTGTCGTAGTAGACCGTCTCGAGGCGCCGTTCATCGACGGGCGTCGTCTCGACCGCGGCCGCTACGTCCTCGAGATCCGGCAGCCGGAAGCTGGGCGTGACCGCGAGCTTGATCTCGCGCTCAAGCATCCGGCGTCGATCCGTTGGTCGCCGCCGCCCGGGTCGCGGCCAGTTGCTCGAAGGCCTGCTGCGCGTTGACCCCCTTGACGGTGGGAATCTTCGACCAGGACCCGCTGGCCTGCAACCCCCAGGCCAGCACGTCGTCTTCGAGCTCGACGTCGAGGATCTGCGCCAGCTGCTCCTGGAGCGATGGATCCACAACGGGAACCATCGCCTCGACGCGGCGATCGAGGTTCCGCGGCATCAGGTCTGACGAACCGAGGTAGTACTCGGCAGCGTCGCCGTCAGGACCAAATCGAAAGATCCGCGAATGCTCGAGGAAGCGGCCGATGAGCGAGCGGACGCGGATACGATCGGAAAGACCGGGGACGCCGGGACGCAGGCTGCAGAGGCCGCGAACAATCAGGTCGATCTCGGTTCCGGCCTGTGATGCGGCATATAGGGCCTCGACGATTTCGGGGTCGACCAAACTGTTGACCTTGAGGATGATGCGGCCGCCGCCCGGACGGGCGGCTTCTCGCCGGATCATGCGGATGATGTTGGAGCGCAATCCCACCGGCGCGACCAGCAGCCGGCCGAATCGACGCTGGCGGCTGTAGCCGGTCAGGAAGTTGAAGAGCTCCGATACGTCGGAGCCCAGCTCAGGGTCCGCCGAGAGCAGACCGACGTCTTCATAGATCTGCGCGGTCTTGGGATTGTAGTTGCCGGTGCCGACGTGGACATATCGGCGGATGCCATCCGGTTCCCGTCGCACAACGAGCGCGACTTTTGCGTGCGTCTTGAGCCCGACGACGCCATACACCACATGGACGCCAACCTGCTCGAGCGCCTGCGCCCACGCGATATTCGCTTGCTCGTCACCGCGCGCCTTCAGTTCGACGAGCGCCACGACCTGCTTGCCGCTCTCGGCCGCGCGGATCAACGCCCGGACGATCGGACTCACCGGACCCGAGGTGCGATAGAGCGTCTGCTTGATGGCAAGCACGTCGGGGTCCTTGGCCGCCTGGTCGATGAAGGCTTCCGCCGAGGTCGTGAAGGAGTCATACGGGTGATGGACGAGGATGTCGCCGTCCTTGAGAGCCTCGAAGATATCGGCCTGCTCGACCCCGACCCCTTGCAGCCGCCGCTGCGTCACAGGAGTCCATGGCTCGTCTTTGAGATCCGGACGATCGAGCGCGTAAATGGCCCAGAGGCTGCTCAGGTCGAGCAGGCCGTCGACGCGGTAGACGTCCGTCGGCTCGAGCTCGAGCTCGCGGACGAGCAGGCCCAGCACTTCGTCGGACATACCGGCATCGACTTCGAGCCGGACGACCTGTGCTTTGCGCTGCTGCCGGCGCAGCTCGTTCTGGATTGCGGCCAGCAGGTCCGCCGCTTCCTCGTCGACCAGGTCGAGATCGGCGTCGCGCGTGACCCGGAAGGGGTGCTGGCTGACGATCTCCATCCCGGGAAACAGCTCGCCTGAGTAGAGGGCGATCACCTGCTCGAGTGGAATGAACCGCTTCCCGTCGGGCAAGCCGATGAAGCGAGGCAGCAACGGGGGGACCTTGACACGGGCGAAACGCATCTGATGGCGGACCGGGTCACGGACCATCACGGCGAGGTTGAGGGAGAGGTGGGAGATGTACGGAAATGGATGCGCCGGGTCCACCGCCAGCGGCGTGAGCACGGGGAAGATGCGGGCACGAAACTCGGCGACCAGGTACTCCTGATCCGCCTCGTCGAGGTCGGCGACCGAGGCGATCGAGACCCCTTGCTGGTCGAGGGCCGGCGCGATGCGGCGCGTGAAAAGATCGGTGCTTCGCTGGAGCAGGGCTCCCGCCCGCTGGTGAATGGCACGAAGCTGCTCGCCCGTGGTCATGCCGTCGGGCGAGGTCTGTGGGAGGGCGGCGTGGACCTGCTCTTTCAGCCCGGCGACGCGGACCTGGAAGAACTGGTCGACATTCTCGCCCAGGATCGCGAGGAACCGCACCCGCTCGAGCAAGGGGAGCGACTCGTCCTCGGCCATCGCCAGCACCCGGTCATCGAAGTCGAGCTGGGACAGCTCCCGGTTCAGGTAGCGCGGCTGCGCTTGGACCGGGGGCGGCTGAACCGGCGGGGGCTCGACCGTGACGGCCTCGTGGACGGTCTGCACTGAAGTTGCCGGTAACTGGTCCCAGAGTGACACCGGGACGGGCTGGGCAGGCGCAGACGCCTCGAACCTAGGTGTGCCTTCCCCCATCGGCCAAGTATAGGGAGGCTAGATTAAGGTTCGACTTTCGTGTCGGCCACCCAGCGCTGGCTAGGTAGTGTCCGGGATGGAGCGGGAGACGAGACTCGAACTCGCGACTCCGACCTTGGGAAGGTCGTACTCTACCAACTGAGTTACTCCCGCTCGGCTAGGCGGATTTTAGCATCGCTCTTCCGCAGTTCCTGGCACATCGGCCAGATGACGTCGATCAACTCCGCCATCCGCGCCGCGGTTACCTTGACCCGGGCCGCATCGAACACCTCGACCGGGTGCGTCTCGTAGAGCCGAACCCAGCCACGGTCCCAGGGTTCGAGATCGATCCGCTCCCCGAGGCGCGCCTTGATCATGAGCAGCTGCCGTGCCAGCCCGGCCGCGATCCGCTCGTTTAAGGCCGGTGCTGCCTCCAGGTGAAGGCCGAGCTCGAGCCGGCCCGTGTTTCGATGCCACCAGGCCTCGAAATGCAGGCGAGGGTCGTCATAGAACCACTGCGCCTGGCTGGATCGGACCCGGTGGCTGACCTCCTTCAACCGCGCGGGGAGGGCGGCCTTCACGGGTGCCGGCAACGCCCGGAAGAATCCAGCGGTGCGCACGAACCGTCGCTCGTTGCGAGCGCGCGCACCCGGTCGGGCGGGAACGATGGGCCGGATCGGCACTCGGGCGCCCCGACTTAGCGGGCGGCCGCCGGACTGGCCGAGCCAGTCTCGCCGACGGCGGTCTTGACCATGGCGCTGTAGCGGTCGGCCAGCGCGCGCGCCTTCTCGGAGTCCTCCATACTGACGATGATGTGGTAGCGGGGCATGTCCGGGTCGGGCAGCACCAGCACCCATCCGCCGTCGACGAACACCTTGATCCCGTCGGCGAGGTCCACCGGCGCGTCGCGGTGCATCTCCACCATCGTGCGCATCACCCTTCCCTTGGCGTCCCACGGCACCGTCTCGAGCCGGTGCTCATAGGCCGCTCGCGGCACCTCTTTCCGAACGGCGGAGACCGCCCGCCCATCTTTGGCGAGCAGTTCGAGCAGCTTGATCAAGGTGAAGATGGCGTCGAACCCGAGCAGATGGTCGGGGAAGACATACCCGCCGCTCGCGTCCGAGGCCAGTCGGGCCTGGTGCTGCTGCGCGGCGCGCAGCAGGGCGGACGGCTCCGTCTTGCCGGGCACGAAGTGCGATCCAGGCACCTGGCGCACGAGAGCGGCGATCGTCTGCGGCACCGTCGCCGGCGCCAGCAAGACGCCGGGCTTCGCGTTCAAGGCCAGCAGGGCGATCACGCCCAGCGCCTCGTGGTGGTCGAGCAGCTCGCCCTGCTCATCGATCAGGAACAGGCGCTCTGACCCATAGTCGATGTAGGCTCCGAGCTTGCAGCCGAGGGTGCGCGTGATCAGCGCCGACTGCCGGCGCGCCTCGTCGAAGGCCTCATTCGTCTTCGATTGGTAGGTCTCATCGAAGCCGGCGTTCAGCGGGATGGCCTCGATGTTCAGCTCCTTGAAGAGGCGCGGCAGCACCATCGAGGCGCTGCCGTGGTCGAAGTCGACCAGCACTTTCAAGTGCCCCTGGCGGATGGCCTCGACGTCGATCAACCCGATCAGCCCGTCGATGTACGAATCGATCGCATCCTGCGGGTAGGTGATATCGCCCATCTCGTAGAAGTGCACGCGGCGGATGTCCTCCCGGAAGAAGATGTTCTCCAGCTTGCGCTCCGCCTTCTTGTCGAGCACCACGCCGGTGGCGTCGAACATGCGGATGTCGGCCGAGCGGCTGTCGAGCGGCGACATCTGGATGTGGACGGCGCCGGCGATCCGATGATCGCGCGCATAGTACTGGACCACCGGGATGGGCAGCTCACTCAGGTCGATGATCGAGGCGCCGGACGATATCATGCCGGCGACCATGGCCCGCTTGATCATTCGCGAGGGACGCTGGCCATCGCGGGCGGCCGCCATCGCGGCGCCCTTGGGAAATAGGGCGGCGAACGATGCACCCAACCGAGCGCAGTACTCAGGCGTCAGCTCGATGTTCACCAGGCCGACGAGCCCGTATGAGGAGAACAACCCTCGCTTGTAGTGGCCGGCCCAGATGATGCTCTCGTGCACGGTCGACCCCGGCTCGATCTGCTTGTCGGGCCAAAGCTTCACTCCGGCATCGATGGTGCTGCCCTCACCGACGACGACGTCATCGCCGATCACGGCCCCCTCCTCGAGCAGGCAGCCATTCTTGATGGTGACGTGGCGGCAGACGATCGCCTGGCGCAGCCGAGAATTCTCGCCGATATAAGAGTAGGTCCAGATGATCGAGTTGCTGATCTTGGTGTTCTCGTCGATCACGGAGAAATTGCCGACGCAGGCCGGCCCATTGACGAAGACGCCCGCCTTGAGCTTGCATTCGTTGCCGATGTAGGCTGGGCCATTGATTCGAACGTCGTAGCCGATCTCGACGTTCTCGCCGATCCACACGTTGCCGTACCGGCGCTCGCCCGCGATCTCGACGTCGACCCGTCCCTCGAGCGCGTCCCAGTTCGCCTGGTAGTAAGTCTGGATGTTGCCGATGTCGCACCAGTAGCCCGGCACCAGGACCCCGTAGAGCGGCATGGCGTTGGCCAGCATCTTGGGGAAGACGTCGCTGCTCCAGTCGACCACCGTGGCCGGCGGCATCATCTCGAGCACCTTTGGCTCGATCACGTAGATCCCGGTGTTGACCTGGTCGGAGAAGACCTCACCCCAGGAGGGCTTCTCGAGGAAGCGGTTGATGGTGCCATCCGGGTTGGTGATCACGACCCCGAATTCGAGCGGGTTCGGTACCGAGGTCAGCACGATGGTGGCGGCTGCGCCCTTCTCCTCGTGGTACTGCATCACCCGAGTCAAGTCGATGTCGGTCATGGCGTCACCACTGATGACGATGAACGGCTCGTCCAGGAACTCCTGCGCATTTTTGACGCTGCCCGCGGTGCCCAGCGGCGAATCCTCGACAACATACGTGATGTCCACCCCGAAGTCCGAGCCGTCGCCGAAATAGTCACGGATCGCCGAGCCAAGATATTGCAGGGTCACGACCACGTCCGTGATCCCGTGCTTTTTCAGAAGGCGAAGGATGTGCTCCATCACCGGCTTGCCGACCACCGGCACCAGCGGTTTCGGCACCCCGCTCGTGAGCGGCCGCAGCCGCGAGCCCTCGCCGCCTGCCATCACGACGGCCTTCATGCCGGCTGCGCCTCCAGCTTCTGGACACGCTCGCGCAAGAACGCGGCGGAATCCTCGGGCTTGACCACGTTGATCCACATTCCCGTCCCCAGCTCGAAGCCCGCCGCGATGCTGAGCTTGGGGATCAGCTCGAGGTGCCAGTGATACGCCTCGCTCACGTCAGCCTTCAGCGGCGCGCTGTGGATGAAGTAGTTGAAGGGCGGGTCGTTCAGGCCTTCGCGTAACGCCTTCAGCGTCAGCTGCAGCGCCTCGGCGAACGCCGACTTCTCCTTCGAGAGATCGAGGTCGCCGAAGGATGCCGTGTGGCGCCGGGGCATGATCCAGGTTTCGAACGGGGTTCGCGCCGCATATGGGGCAAAGACGACGAAGGCATCGTTCTCGAACACGATGCGCGTGCCCGCCTTTCGCTCGTCATCGAGCGTCCGGCAAAAGACGCAGGCATGCTGCTCCTGATGAAATCGCCGCCCACCTTGCAGTTCCTCGATGAAACTCGGTGGCACCAGGCTGATGGCGTAGAGCTGCGAATGCGGATGCTCCAGCGAGGCCCCCGCCGGGCGGCCGTGGTTATAGAGGATCAGCACGTGCTCGAGGTTCGGATCTTTTGCGTGGTGGCGATAGCGGTCGACATACGACTGCACGATCTCCTCCACCTGCAGCCGGGGCAACAGCGGCGTCGGCGCCTGGTGGTCGGGGCTGCTGATCAAGACCTCGCAGGCGCCGATGGCATCGCGCTGCCAAAAGCGACCCTCGCGCTGCTCCTGTCCATCAGGCTCGAGCCGAAACGCCGCATACAGATTCGGCACCGCCCGCACCCACCAGCCTTCGCCATTGGCAGTCCCACCGGGCGCACGGTAGGCGAGCACCTCCGGCGGCGTCATCGCCTCATGCCCGGGGCAGAAGGGGCACACATCGCGGGCCGCGACCGCCTCCTTGACCGCCTGGGTGAACGAATCCGGCCGCCTCGCGCGCTCGGTGGCGACGGCCACCCAGCGCCCCGTGATCAGATCCTGACGAAGCTGGGGCAGGGGCAAACTCCTGGAGAAGGACGCGAGAACGCAGTGCTCATTATGCCGTAAGGTTTACCGGCGGTGATTCCTTGCAGGACCTTTAGCATCGTCGCGGCAGACCCCGTAGCCGGCGAGTGCGGGGTGGCGGTGGCATCGAAGTTCCTGTCGGCCGGCGCGGTGGTCCCCTGGGCGCGTGGCGGGGTGGGGGCGATCGCCACCCAGTCGTTCGCCAATACGAGTTATGGCCCGGCGGGACTCGACCTGCTGGCGAACGGCGTGGAGCCCCAGGCCGTGATTGACCGGCTGACCGCCGACGATCCCGACGCGGCGAAGCGCCAGGTCGGCATCGTCGACATGCAGGGTGGCGCGGCAACCTTTACCGGCAGCGAGTGTTTTCCCTGGTTCGGAGGCCTGACCGCCGACCACGTCGCCGTCCAGGGCAACATCCTGGTGGGCGAGGCGACCGTGACCGCCATGCTGGGAGCGTTTCAGACGACGACGGGCTCGCTCGCCGCGCGCCTGCTCGCCGCCTTGAAGGCGGGGGACGGCGCCGGCGGCGACCGGCGGGGGAAGCAGTCGGCGGCGCTGCTGGTGGTCAAGCCGGCGGGTGGTTATGGCGGCCTCAACGACCGCTACCTCGACCTGCGGGTCGACGACCACCGCCATCCGGTTGACGAGCTGGAACGGCTCACCGGCCTCTGGCGTCTCTACTTCGAAAAACCGAGCGAGGACGACCTGCTGGTCATCGATGACCGGCTGGCACAGGAGTTGCGCGACGGCCTTCGCCGCCTGGGATATGACCCGGGCATCGCAGGCGAGCCATGGGGTGACGCGGCCCGCAAGGCCTTCACCGCCTTCTCGGAGATGGAGAATCTCGAGGATCGGCTGCGCCCCGACGGCCGCACCGACCGGCAGGTGCTCGCGTACCTCCGCGAGCGCCTCAAATTTCCTCCCCCTTTGGCGGAGGGTCAGGGTGGGGGCTCAGCGTAGCTGAGTCGGGCGCCGATCCGGTGGAAGCCAAGCTTTTCGTAGAGCGCTTCCGCGCCAGCATTCTCTGCATCGAGGAAGACGAGGCTGCCGCCGTGGTCGAATTGCTGCTCGATGAGAGCGCTGCAGATCGTCGCCGCCACGCCGCGACGCCGAAAGGGCGGATCGGTGACGACACCGTAGAGCTCGGCCACGCCGTCGACGGTCCCGATCGATGCCCAGCCCGCAATTTGACCATCCAGCTCGCCGACCGCGCGCAGCGTTGACGGATGGCGCGGATCCGCCTCGAGAAACCGGACCACCACCGACGGGGCCAGAAACGACTGAAACTCGCCCGGCTCGCAGGCCATCAACGGGTTGCAGCTCTCGAGGATCAGTCCGGCTCGTTCCAGCGCGGCGCCGAGCTCCGGCCAGGTCTGTTGGTTGAACTCGATGCGCAGCGGCTCGCGGCGCGCTCGGTAGAGCGCCCGCAGCGCGCCGATCGCCCCCGGCAGCTTCTCGTCGAGCCGATCCACCGGTAGCGCGTAGTTGAAACCGACCATCTCGCCGGTCCGTCCGGGAATGGCGCGGAAGGGTCCGA
>JAXDLN010000043.1:0-3535 GCA_034666565.1 Chloroflexota bacterium | reverse complement strand
CGTCGCAATTCACCGCTTGGCGCGGGCTTCCAGCTCGCCGATCAGCGGTTCGACCTGGCCGCCGTGATTGCGAATGTAGGAATTGTATTCCGACCGCCTGGTAAGGACCATGCTGACACCACCGACCTTGACGTCAACAATGCGCGGGCGCTGGCCATCGTTGAGCACCTCCCACTGGATCGCGACCGGCTCGCCGTTGCTCTGATCGAGCGTGCTGTCGACAAGGGACACACCGTTTCCCCGGGGGCTGACACGGGTCACGGTCAGCCTCTGGCCGGCATATTGCGCGAAACGCTGCGCATAGGCATGCGCCTCCGCGCTCGGCTGCACCTTGAGGAAACGCTCGCGTTGCTCGGCTGTGGCCTGGTCCCAATGGGTGGCGAGCGCCAAGCGGCCCATGTAGTTGAGGTCGAATTCGGCCTGGAGCAGTCGCATGATTGCCGCCTCGCGCGCCGTGTCGGCCTTGATCCTGATAAGCTCGTCGGCCGTCCTCTGGATGACCTGCGCGGCAGGATCCTGATCGGCCGCCGCCGCCTGCCCGGACATCACGGTAACGAGGCCGGGGGCGACGACGGCGATGGCGGCTGCACCGGCGACTAGACGCGGCAGGCTTCGACGGCGGATGAACGATGACATTGGTCTCTCCTGTCTTGGATGGTGGTGATTCAGTTGATTGGAGCGGCCCTTGCGGGCGCGGCACTTGGGGAGCGCGCGATCGAATGTCGAGCTGACCAGAGTGGTCGCGCCAACCACGAACCCTGAAGACCAGGGTTGCTCTGCGGCGAGCGCGCGAGCAGGGCCGGCCGGAACAAGAGGGTAACAAGAAGCTCCCAGCCGAGCCCGATCATCAGCAGCCGGCCCATGCTGGCCGTGCCCGGATGAGTCGACAGCCAGAGCGCGCCGAAGGCATTGGCGGTCGCGAGCGCGCTGAAGACCACCGCGCGCATCAGGCTCGACGTCAGCATCGCCGTCTCGCCCGCGCGCCAGGCCATGACGAAGTAGATGTTGAAAGCGACGCCTATGCCAAACAGAAGAGGCAGGGCGATGATGTTGGTAAAATTGAGCGGCAGATCGAGGATTCCGCAAGTCGCGAAAGTAAGCAGCCCGCTGAGCAGCGCCGGCAGCATGGCGAGCACCACGTCACGGGCCCGTCGCAGCACCACTGCCAGCAGCACAATGATGACGTCGCCGGAATAGGCCCCTGCCTGCACAAAGGCTTCGACAATGGTGTCGGCCGAGGCGCTGGTGTCGATCGGTGCGCCGGTAGCGTCCGGCGCCACTTTCTGAACGGCGGCGGCGAATTGCCGAAGGAATTCATTGTCGGTTCGACCGGCAAGCGGCAGCACCTGAAGGCGGACGCGACCGTCCTTGGTCGTCCAGTCGGCGACGAGGTCCGGCGGCAGGGTGCTGATCGTTACCGGGCTTGCCTTCAGCTCAGTGCGGATCTGATCAAGCGTGGCTCGAAGCGGAACTGCCACCGCCGCCTGGGCCCGCGCGCGGACTTCCGGCGTGGCCGCCTTCAGCTGATCCAGTGCCTTCGCCAGCCGCAGCACCGAGAGCGATGCCGGTTCCTCTCTGGCTTCGTGGATCGCGCCCAGCAATGCCGCCTCGGTGCTTGCCAGGTTCTTCCGAAGTTCCTCGTCGGAGGGAGGGGCGCGAAGGGAGACATCCTCGAGAGCGGGTTTGATAACAGCGGCAGCGTCGGCAACAGCCTCGAGCTTCTCCGTTTGCTGGGTCGGCAGCAAGCTCTGCAAGGTGACGACGTGGGAAACCTCGGGCAACGCGCTGAGACGCTGCGCCAGGGCCTGCGCTTCCACGAATGACGGCGCGAGAACGTTGATCGCGTACGGCGTCCGGTCAGGGTCGGCGGCGAGCGCCCGCAGGGTGGTCATCGATTCCACCTTGGGACTTTTGAGATCCAGCGGATCGAAGTCGAAGCGCACCAAAGGCAACAGCGCCGTCGATACGATGGCCGCAACGAGCGCAAATGCCAGCACGCCGAAACGATGCCGAGTCACGAAACGATCGACGGGGGCCAGCATGGCGATTCCGACCTCCGCCCTCCGCGCCGGCGGGAACCGCAGCACGACCAGGAGCACCGGCAGGAGCACGATGCTGAGACCAAACGCCACGATCATGCCGAGGCCGGCGATGGCTCCGAGTTCGGCCACACCGATATAGCTGGTCGGAAGGAAAGCGAAGAAGCCCGCGCCGATCGCCGCTGCCGACAGCGCCAGCGGCCGTCCGATGCTGGCGCCCGTCTCGGCCAGTGCCGCCTCGCGGGTGGGTTGGACCAGCCGCTTGGCCAGGGCACGGACGCTGAACTGGATGCTGAAATCGACGCCAAGGCCCACGAAAAGCGGAATGAAGGCCATCGAAAGGAGGTTGAAGCGGCCCACTACCAACAGGCCGGCGGCGGCCGTCAGAACGAGGCCTATCAGTGTCGTGACCGTGATCGCAAGAACGACGCGTACGGACCGGACCGCCAGCCACAGGATCCCGAACAATGCCGCAAGCATCGCTCCGAGGACCAGATGAGCATCCTGGGCAAGCGACGCGAATTCCTCATCCGCCAGGGGGACGGATCCTGTCAGGCGAACGGTCACACCATGCGCCTGATCAAGGCCGAGAGACTGGGCGATGTTGCGGATCGCCTCGCTGGCCGCGGCACCCGGCTCCAACGCAGCATAGTCCATCACCGGCTGAACCAGCAGGACATGCCGTATCTCGCGCAGGTCGGGCGATTTCTCGCCGGTGAAGAACGTCCGCCAGGAAAAGAAGGCCGGTCGCCCGGCCACGGCGTCCTCGAACGTCTTCGAGAAGGCCATCATCGTCGGTTCGATGTCTTGCAGCGAAACCTCGCCGTGCTTGAGACCTTGCAGTATGTCGGTCAGGACAACCAAGGCGCCGCGCAAGCTCGGATCGGCTGCGACCCGCGCCAGGAGGGGCGCTGCGCGTACGAGGTCACTCGTCGCCGCTTCCACATCCGCCCGTGGCAAGTACAGCAACCCCTCGCGCTCGAAGAAAGGGCCTCCGTCGGGCCATCGCACGGTCTGGAAAAGATCCCGTCTCTCGTTCAGAGCAGCGGCCAGACGCCTCGCGGCGTCATCGGCAAGTTCGGGAGTTGCGCCATCGACGACAACCATGGTCAGGTTGTTGAATTGAGGAAACGCCGCTTCGAAGGCGAGGCCTCTTTGCCTCCAGTCCAGCCGTTTCGAGATCAGCTGGGAGGTATCGGCAGTCATTGCAAAGTTCTGGGCAATGAAGACCAGCGCCGCCAGCGTAAGGCCGCCGACCAGGAATAGCACGATCAAGGGGTGCCGGGTGCTGGCCGCGACGATGCGGCCGATCGACAAATTCCGGGTAGACACAACGCCTCTCAGGAAAGGGGGCGGCTAACCACCCAACTCTCGCCGAGATAAGCGGACGGCGGCGAATGGCCAGGACTCATTTTGTAATATCCCGCATTCCACCAAGGCATGTGGTGCAGCGGTCACACAATGTCGCGCTTTTTGGGAAATGGGACCAAATCCTG
>JAXDLN010000042.1:0-4735 GCA_034666565.1 Chloroflexota bacterium | reverse complement strand
GGATCCGGAGCACTCCGGAGAAAGTTAGCGCGTGTGGTGGCGGGCGATCGCCTGCTCTAGCGTCTCGACCACGCGGCTCAGGTGCTCCCTCATCGCCGCCTCGCTGCGGTCCGGATCGCGCGCGGCGAGCGCTTCGACGATCTCGGCGTGCTCGCGAAGCGAGCGGTCGGGCCGGCCCGGCTGGAGGATCGTGCGGTACTGGAACCTGATGCTCTGCGATTTGAGGTTGGCCACCAGGGTCTAGGCGACAGCCTGGTCGGCGATGGCCCAGATCATCTCGTGGAATCGCGCGTTGAGCTCTGAGTAGCCCAGCGGATCGCCGGCCTCGACCCGGGCGGTCATCTCTTCGAGCACCTGGCGGAGTTTGCGCACATCGCTCGGAGCGATCCGCGTCGCGGCGTGCCTGGCCAGCATCTGCTCGAGCGCGACGCGCACCTCCTCGATCTCCAGGGCTTCCCGGTCGGAGACGAGCCGCACCCTCGCGCCCCGATTTGGCTGGCGCTCGACCAGGCCTTCCTGGTCCAGCCTGACCAGGGCCGCCCTGATGGCGGTTCGCCCGGCGCCGAAGGTGCGGGCGAGGTCCGCCTCGACGAGCCTTTCGTTGGGCTGGAAACGGCCGTCCACTATCGCCTCGCGGAGCTTGAGGTAGGCGCTAGCACCACCTCGAGCCTCTTTTTCGGCCGCCGGGGCCGGAACTTCAGTCGCTGCTGTAGAGGTCGTTGCCAAGTTCGATTTTCCTTGCCGGTAAGAATATGCGGCAGCCAGGCCGGATTGTGCATAGAATTGTCGACAATCGTTTGTCCAACTGGTGCTCAAAGCGAGGAGCGAAGGTGAACAAGACTCAACCAGCCGTCAGGCACCGCTCGAACCGACTCGGGCTGATCTCAAGCCTCGCCACCGTGGCGTTCCTGGCCGCGTGTGGCGGGGGCACCCCGAGCGGCAGCGGGCTGGGCTCGGGGCCGCTGCTCGTCGGGGTCCTGGCGCCTTTTTCGGGCGCCGACGCAAGCTTCGGCCCGCGATACCTGGCCGGCTGCTATGCCGCGTCGCTGTCAATCAACGGCGCCGGTGGCATCGGAGGCCGTCAGGTCAGCTGCCAGCAGTTCGACACCAAGGGCGAGCCGGCCGACGCAGTGCCGGCCGCGAACTCGATGATCGCCGGCAACTCGAATCTCATGGGCGTCGTCGGCTGCACGTCGGACGAGGCTTCGACAGTGGTCCCGATCCTTGACCGCTCCCACATTCCCATGTTCTGCATGACCGGCCAGTCGGAGTTCAACAAGTCCACCGCCAAGTACTTCCACCGTCTCGTCCCCGCGGACTCGTTCGACGCATACGCGATGATCGGCAGCGCCCTCTTCGGCACAGGCCACCCCGCTTACAAGAGGGTGGCTCTGGTGTTTGGCGATGACATCGGCTCTCAGACATTCGTCGGCCCGGCCGTCGCCGCGCTGAACAAGCTCGGAGTGACGATCGCCATCAACCAGGCGATCAAGCTCGGCGCCCCGTCTTACCGGACGGAGGTCGCCAGACTCTTGCAGGCGACGCCCGATGTGATCCTCACCGAAACCATCGGCTCGGCCGGCACGTACATGAAAGAGGTCAAGCAGCAGAACGGCGGCAAGGTGATCCCGTTCATCGGCACCTCGGCCACCATCGACCCGGTCTGGTTCAAGCAGGTGAAGGATGCCATCGGGCTTACCGACTTTCTCGCCAACTACCAGGCGGTGGACCTCAAGCTCACGTTGTCTGGCTCCGGCTATGACGAGTTCGTAACCCAGCTGACGGCCGCCGATTCGAAGTTCGGGGGCTCGAACGCGCTCACCTACAAGGGCAAGAGCCCCACAGTCCACCTGTACGACGGGATCATCATGACCGCGCTCGCCATGGTCGCCACCAACAGCGCCGATCGCACTGTCTACAACCCGAAGATCATCGACATCGCCAACGGGGTGACCGGCGCCACCGTCGTCAGCACGTTCAAGGAGGGCGTTGACGCGCTCAAGGCCGGCAAGTCGATCCGGTATGTGGGGGCAGCCGGCGAGAACAACTTCAACCAGTACAACAACTCGCAGCAGGGCTACAACCTGGTGACGATGGACAAAGACGGCAACGAGGTCGTCCTCGGCTCGCTGTCCGAATCGCAGACCCAGTCGATCATCGATGCGGGCGGCGGAGCATAGCCCCACCACTTAGCCACAGGAGCCAAGCGCCGTGGAACTTTATGTAGCGGCGCTTGGCTTCGGACTCATCAGCGCCTCCGTGATCGCGATCGCCGCAGTCGGCTTCACCATGCAGTTCGGGATCACCAACATGATCAACCTCGCGTACGGCGAGGTCATGATCGTCTGCGCCTACATTGCCTTCTATGTGAACCAGGCTGGCGTCAGCGTCTGGGTCTCTATGATTGCCGCCGCCCTGGCCGGCGCAGTGATGTCCTTCCTGCTGAACCGATTCCTGTACGCGCCTTTCCAGCGCAAGGGCACGAACCTCATCGGGATGGTGATCATCTCCTTGGCGGCATCGCTGATCCTCGCCAACATCCTGCTGGCGATCGTCGGTTACGGAACGGCCGCATACGAGGTCGACCAGGGGCCTCTCCTGCGCTGGAACGGGCTCGTGCTGACGACCGCCCAGATCGCGATCATCTTTGTCGCGGCGATCCTGATGCTTGCCGTCCATGGCTTGCTGAGGTACACGCGATTGGGGAAGGCGATGCGCGCCACTGCGGCCAACCCGACACTGGCCCGCAACTGCGGCATCCCGACGCAACGTGTGATCGACGTCGTCTGGCTCCTCACCGGAGCGTTTTGCGGCGTAGCGGGCGTGGTCGCCGGGATGAACTCGGAGAACTTCGCCGTCGCCAGCGGCGCCGCCTACCTCATCACGATCATTGCGGCGGCGGTGCTGGGTGGAGCGGGCCAGCCATACGGCGCGATGATCGGGGCTCTCATCATCGGCATCGTGACCGAGCTCAGCGCCGCGGCCATCGCCCCCGAGTACAAGGAGGTGGTGGCCTTCGCGATCCTCGTCCTGGTGATGGTGCTGCGCCCTCAAGGCCTACTGGCGAAGCGCGGGGCCCTGGCGGCGGCCGGATGAACACCTACTACGCGGCCACGCTGCTGGTTTACGCAGGGGTCGACATCATCGCCTGCCTGGCCCTCAACCTGCAGTTCGGCATCTCGGGCATCGTCAACTTCAGCTTCATCGTGTTCCAGGCGGTCGGGGCATATACCGCCGCGGTGCTGTCCATGCCGCCGGACACCGCCAACGGCGCCTACCAGGTGTATGTCGGCGGGTGGCAGCTCCCGTTCCCGATTCCCTGGCTCGGCGGCGCGCTGGCGGGCGGGCTCCTCGCCATTCCGGTCGGCCTGGTCGTGCTCAGGAAGCTGAGGAGTGATTACCAGGCCATCTCCCTCCTCGTCCTTTCGGTAATCGTGAATTCCGTCATCACCAACGTTCGGCCGTTCCTGAACGGCGCCGCCGGAATTGCGCAGGTCCCTGGGCCGTTTTCCGACCAGATCGATCCCCTTAGCGATACGTACCAGCTCTTTTACGTCGGTTTGACAGTCCCTTGCGTGCTGCTGGTCTGGCTGGTGGCGTCGAGGATCGTCAACTCGCCATTCGGCCGCAGCCTGCGGGCGATGCGCGAGCATGAGCTCGCAGCGACCGCAATCGGCAAGAACCCGGTCGAGCTCAAGATGACGATCTTCATCGTCGGCGGCGTCATCGCGGGGCTGTCGGGGGCGATCCTGGTCGGCTATATCGAGGTGTGGGCGCCGTCGGTCTGGCTTTACCCAGAGACCATCATCCTTTTCGCCGCTGTGATCGTCGGCGGTCGAGGCAACAACGTGGGAGCGATCCTCGGCGCGCTGCTCGTGCCCGTTGGCTTCTTCGAGGTGACCCGGAGGTTGCCCACGACCTTCGGCGGCTGGACGCCTCCGCCCAACCTGATCCCGGCCATGGAGTGGGTGGCGATCGGCCTGCTCATCATCGGGTTTCTCTGGTTCAGGCCAGAAGGCGTGAGGCCGGAACCAAGGCGCGTCTTCGATGGAGCGCCGATCCGCGAGGAGCCCAGCAGTGCAGCCATCTCGTAACGCTGCGCTGCTGGCGGCGCACGACGTACACAGGCACTTCGAAGGCATGCACGCGGTAGACGGGGTCTCGATCGACGTGCCAAGCGGGAAGATCACGGGGCTGATCGGGCCCAACGGCGCCGGCAAGTCGACGTTCCTGGCGGTTCTCGCTGGGACTCTGCCTGCCTCCGGAGGCACGATCATCTACGACGGCGAGGACATCACGCGGTTGCCCGCGTACGCGCGGGCCCGCAGCGGCCTCGTGCGCACCTTCCAGCTGCCCTCGGAGTTCGCCCGCCTCACTGTCCTCGAGAACCTGCTAGTCGCCGCTCCGAAAAATCGGGGGGA
The DNA here is from genome assembly GCA_034666565.1 of Chloroflexota bacterium. Taxonomy (GTDB): domain Bacteria; phylum Chloroflexota; class Dormibacteria; order CF-121; family CF-121; genus CF-13. The sequence continues at coordinate 314 of JAXDLN010000042.1, read as the reverse complement.
CTCGCTGTGGGGTGCGTTGATGGGCAAGGGTTACTGGATGGTCGACGAGCGGCCGCTGATCGACCAGGCACGAGGCCTGCTCAAGAGATTCGGCATGACCGCCAAGGAATCGGACTACGCCGGCACCATGAGCGGTGGCCAGAAGCGGCTGATCGAGATCATGCGCGCGCTCATGTTGAAGCCAAGGGTCCTGCTTCTCGACGAGCCGATGTCCGGGGTCCATCCATCGATCGTCGAGGAGATCCAGCAGTACCTCCAGGAACTGCGCAAGGAAGGCTTGACGATCTTGATGGTCGAGCACGAGCTGCACCTGG
>JAXDLN010000041.1:0-89965 GCA_034666565.1 Chloroflexota bacterium | reverse complement strand
CGTTCGATGTTGCCCGCGCCCAGGCCGAGGATGAGGCGGCCGCCGCTGAGATGGTCCACGGTGCGCGCCATGTCCGCGAGCAAGTCCGGGTTGCGAAAGTAGATGTTGCTGATCAGGACCCCGATCTTCGCCGTCACGGTATCGGCGGCCATGACACTCAGCAGGGTCCACGCCTCGAAATGGCTTCCCGTAAGGTCCTCGGCTGGCGGCCAGAGATACGGCCCGCCCTTGGGATACAGCGGAAAGAAATGGTCCCAGACCCAGAGGCTGTCGACGCCGATGGCGTCGGCGCGTCGCCAGGCGTCGCGAAGGTCGGCCACGCTCGTGTGCTGGGGGTGGAACTGAACGCCGACTCGAAAGCGCGACATCAGCCGGCGAGTATGGGCTGTGGCAACTGGATGGCTTTCAGCTCCAAATACTCCTCCAGACCATACTCGCCAAACTCTCGACCGATGCCGGACTGCTTGTACCCGCCGAACGGTGCGCGGTAATTGAAGGCGGCGCCGTTGACGAACACCTGGCCGGTTTGGAGTCGGCGTGCGACGGCGAGGGCCCGTTGTGGATCAGCCGACCAAACCGCGCCGGACAGACCAAAGACGGAGTCGTTCGCCAGCCGCACGGCGTCGTCGACCGTGTCGTACGGCTGAATCGCGAGCACCGGACCAAAGATTTCTCCACGCGCGATCACGAAGTCGGGACCGACGTTGGAAAAAACCGTTGGTTTCACGAAATACCCTTTGTCGAGCCCGTTGGGCGGTTCCATGTCGCCCGCCACCAGTGTCGCCCCTTCATCGATACCGGTGGCGATAAAGCCGCGCACGATGTCGCGTTGCTCCGCCGACACCAGCGGTCCCATCGTCGTCGATGGATCGAGCGGGTCGCCGAGGATATAGCCCTCGGCGGTTTCGGCCGCGATCGCTTCGGCCCGCAGCATGAGATCACGCGGAACCAGCAAGCGGGTCCATGCGGCGCAGGTCTGGCCGGCGTTGGCATAGCAGTTGTGGACGGTATTCGCGACCGCCTCCTCGAGGTCGGCGTCCTCTAAGACGAGGCTGGCGCTCTTGCCACCGAGCTCGAGCGTGAAGCGCTTGATCGACTCCGCCGCCAGCGCCGCCACTTCTTTCCCGGCGCTGGTCGAGCCGGTAAAGCTCACCATGTCGACGTGCGGGCTGACGGCCAGGGCTTCACCGACCGACGCCCCAGGCCCGGAGACCAGGTTGAAGACACCCGGGGGCAACCCGGCGCTCGCCATCACCTCGGCGAGGATGAACGCGGTCAGTGGGGCAAGCCCGCTTGGTTTCAGCACCACGGTGCAGCCGGCGGCGAGGGCCGGCGCGACCTTGAGCATGATCTGGTGGAGCGGGAAGTTCCAGGGCGTGATGCAGGCCACCACGCCGACCGGGTCGCGAACGACCAGTGAGTTGTCGAGGATGCGATCAACCTCGTAGGCTCGCGCCAGCTGCGCGTAGAGACGGGTCACGGTGACCGGCTGCTTCGCCTGCCATTCGAGCGACCGCTCGATCGGCGTGCCAACCTCCTGCGACACGATGGACGCGATCTCATCGACCCGAGCCTCGATGCCGTCGGCGATCCGGTCGAGCGCCTCGCCACGGTCCTTCATCGGCGTGGCGGCCCACCCGGGCCGCGCGCCTGCGGCCGACTGAACCGCACGCTCCGCGTCCTGCGCCGTGCCGGACGGCACCCAACCGAAGGGCTGTTCGGTCGTCGGGTTGACGACAGCAATGCTCTCGGATCCGGAGGGCACGACCCAGCTGCCCCCGATGTAGAGCCGATCGTAGCGACGCGAGGTCGTCAGGGCAGGCTGGCCTCGATGGCCACTTTCCGAACTTCGGTCCCGTCGAGGCGGTAGTCCGTCGTCAGCGCGACGCAGACGTCCAGCGCCCGCGCCAACGGCACCCGGTGCGACACGATCGACGCGGTGTCGTAGCGGCCCGAGGCCAGGATCGGCAGCGCCTGGATGAAATGCGCCGCCTCGGCGCCCCAGGAGCCGCGGATGGTCACGTGCAAATTGTTCATGTGCCGGAAAGGGTTGATCTCAACCGTGCCGCGATCGGTGAAGTGCCCGGCGACCACGTAACTGCCGCCGCGTCGGAGCATGTCGAGTCCCTCCGGAACGCTGCCCGGAAAGCCGGTGCACTCGATCGCCGCGTCCGCGCCGTAGCCGTAACTCGTTTCCGCGCGCACCCGTGCCACCCGCTCCTCGGGGTCACGGATCTCATCGATGTTGATGGTGACGTCGGCTCCGAGTGCCTTCGCCATCTCAAGGCGCGTCGCCGGTGCGCCCAGGACGATGGTGCGGTGCGCGCCTGATTCCCTGGCCGCGATCAGCGCGCCCATGCCGACGGCGCCCGCGCCCTGGATGACGACGACGTCCCCGGCGCGCAGGTCGACGCGGTTACACGCGTGCACGCCGACCGCCAGCGGCTCCAAAAAGAGCGCGGCCTGGGCGCCAAGCGTTTCCAGCTTGACGAACGTCTGGCGTGGGTGATCGATCAGGATGTACTCCGACCAGCCCCCATGCAGCCAGGGACTCTTTGGAAACGGATTGAATCCGGTCCCGGTCCCGTTCAGGCACAGCGTGGGCTCGTGCAACCGCACGCAGAAGTAGCAGACGCCGCAGGAGATCCCGGGCACGATGTAGATGCGGTCACCGACGGTGACCGGCTGTCCGACGCAGTCGACCCGCCGGGCGTTGCCGCCGATCTCCTCGATGATGCCGAGGGCTTCGTGGCCGAGGACGAGGGGATAGATGACGCCGGGCAGATGGCCCTTCCACATGTGCGCATCGGTCGCGCACACGCCGCACAGCTCCTGTCGCACCAGGATCTGGCCCTCGGCGAGGCGCGGGATTTCCGATTCGACGACTTCGAACGGCTGGTTGGGAGCGGGAAGCAGGACCTGCCGTGCCTTCATGCCGCGGCCTGGGGAATCTCCCAGAAGGCGAGCGCGTGCCGCATGCCCTCGAGAAAGGTGGCGATCGCGATCCACTGGTCGACCGGCACCTCATCGACCATCTCGGCGTATCGCCACGCGAGCTCGGAAAACGCCGGGTCCTGGTAGGACTCGACCCAGTCCTTGAAGCGTGGCTCGCGGGGCACGGTCATCTGCTGGCCGAGCCTCGAGTACCCCCACAGCCCGGAGAGGAGCGCGACCATGCCGACGCCGTAGTCGGCGGCGCTATCCAGCAGCCAGGCGGTGTAGGCGGACGTGGCCGATCCCTTGACGGCGCGATCGAGGTCGGCCCCGAAGCGCTGGCACATCGCGACGTGCTTCGGGATCTCTTCGTGGATGACGTTCCAGGCGAGGTCGATCAGGTCGTCGCGATGACCCGGCGGCGCCTGCCAGGCGAGCCGCGCCAGGACGCGGGTCTCGTCGAGCAGGTACAGGTAATCCTGTTCGAGCCAGTAGCGTGCCTGGGCATCCGTCAGGCTGCCATCCATCAGGGCACGCACGGTCGGGTGCTCCAGTTCCTGCGTGACGAACGGAGCACCCGCCGCAAACAGATGCGATGTGAGAGCCTCGGTTCGAATTTCGCTTGCCGTGATCTACCTCCGGCCGGCCGGGATTCGCTCCTCGAGCACCGCCGTCGCTTCCGCCGTGCGGTTGCGCATGGAGGCGCTCAAGCCCCAGTAGAGCAGCCCGCCGAGCACCAGGGCGAGAACGATGCCGATGCTGCTGCTCCCGATCGGGCCGGTCTTGCCTCCGAAGGCTCCCAACAAATAGCCTTCCCATCCGAGCGCGCCGGTCGTCGACGTGACCAGCCCGAGGCCGATGACAGTCGTTACGACCAGGGAGACCAGGGCCGGAACGCCGAAGGCGCCGTACACGCCGGACCGGTTGTAGAAGTCCGGCTCGACGTAGCCGGCCTGCCGCTTTGTGAACATGTCGACCAGGAAGATCCCCGTCCACGCGGCCAGCGGCACGCCGAGGGTGACGAGAAAGCCGGCGAGCGGCCCGAAGAAGTTGCTGGAGAAAAACAGCAGGTAGGAGCAGCCCACCACCATCAAGGCGGCGTCGACGAGCACCGTCCGGTAGCGAGGCAACTTGACGCCAAGCGCCATCAGGCTCAACCCGGACGAGTAGAGGTTGACCACGGTGGCCGCCACCAGGCCGCCCACAGCCACGATCATGTAGGGCACCAGGAACCAGGTCGGCAGCGGCTTCGCCAGTGCGCCGATCGGGTCGGCCGTCGTGGCGAGATCCGCGTTGCTGGCGGTGAGGAAGACCCCGAAGATCATCAGGATGACCTGGGGCAAACTTGCGCCGAGCGTCGTCCAGCCGACGATCGCGCCGCTGCTCGATTTCTTCGGCAGGTACCGCGTGTAGTCGGCGCCGCCGGCGACGTATCCGATACCGAGGCCGGCGAGGATGATCGAAATGCCGCCGATGAACCCCGCGAGATTGCCGGTTGGCAACGCGCCAACTTTGCCGAAGTCGATCTGGCCCCACATGAGGGCCATGAAGACGACGGTGAGCGCGCCGAAGGCCAGCGTGAACCACTTCTGGATGCGCAGCAGCGTGGCATGGCCGAGCAGGCTGATCGTGACCCCGCCCGCGGCCACGATGATGAAGGCCACCACCAGGGTCGCCTTGCCGCCGTCGAAGCCGAGCCGGACGAGCACGGTGTTGACCGCCAGCACGGCGAGCGTCGTCACCACGATCTCCCATCCGATGAAGGAGAGGTAGCTGATCGCCGCCGGCAGGTAGTTGCCGTCAACCCCAAACGCGGCGCGCGAGATGATGAGCGTCGGGGCGCCCGCCTTCTTGCCGGCGAGACCGACGAGACCCACGAGGACAAAGCCAATCACGGCACCCGCGGTGGCCGCGATGATGCCCTGCCACAGGTTCAGGGAATAAAAGACGACGAGAAAAGCACCGTAGGTGATGCCCAGGATGCCGATGTTGGCCGCCGACCAGATCCAAAAGAGTTCGCGTGGCGTGCCGTGCCGGTCGGCATCGGCGATCACGTTCGTGCCGTTGGTTTCGATATGCCAGGGTCGATCGCTTTTCGGTTCAGCTTCGATCGCTCGGTACTCGACGGTCTGATCCATTTGTCCCTCCTCGATTTTTTTACCCCCAGTCACCTATCGCCGACGAGCAAAGGCAGCACCTCCTTGGCGTGCTCGGGTGTGAGCCAGGCGGCGCTCGGTTGGTCGACCAGGGCGAGTCCGGCAGCCCCTCCAGCGGTGGACATCACCGCAGTCGGGGTTTCGCGGGCGATGAGCTCCAGCACCATCTGGGCACGACGAACGCGTTCGCGACTGAGCAGGACGGCGGTCGCCTGCACGTGCAGCCCGGAAGGGTAGACGTCAGGGGCGTTGCGGATGCCGAACTTCAGGTAGACGGGGGCGGCGACCCGGATCAACTCCGGCACTTCGTAGGAACGGATGAAGCCGCCGAACTCGTTGGCGGATTCCACGTAGATGTCCAGCGGAATGTCGATCGCGGCCCGGATGGCGGCAATCTGTGGCAGCGTGAGATCGGTCGGGATATTGAGCGTGTTGGCCCCCAGGTCGGCCGCCACGCGGGCGGCAAAGGGATTGGCGAGGGGGAGCAGGACGGAGATCTTGGCCTGCATCGAGGCAGGGAGGATGCCGGCTTTGCGCATCTGGCCGAACGCGGCCAGGGTTCCAATGTCGGTGATGAGCACGCTGCGGAAGCCATGTGCGGCGGCGCGCCGGGCGTCCTGCAGCTGGTAGGCGACCTCGTCCTGCCCGCGCGCGCTGGCGCCAACGGCGGCGCCCGCCGAGGAGCGAGCCATGGCTGAGGTTCCCCATGCGGCGTTGGGTCGAGTCGCGAGGCTGACCTCGATCTGCGCGGCCCGCGCCTTGCGAGCCATGGCGGCGAGCTCGTCATCGGTCTGGAGCATCACGCCGCTTCCCTGCGAAACGCGATGCACCAGGACGCCGCGCTGCTGGGCTTCGTCGAGGACGGCTTCCAGGCATTCGGGGCCTTCGGTGCTCGGAATCTCGATGCGATACTGAGCCCCGTCCGGGAAACGTTTGGCGGAGGAGGGGAGGGACGTCAGGTCGCCAGCAGGCATACCTGCTTGTCGGAAGAAGTCTCGCGTACTGGTCCCCATCCTGCCCTTCCGATTGAACGAAATTGTCTACAATCGACCGTCGACCATGCTATATGTATAGCAGCCGCAGGTCAAGTAGGGGCCGAGGAGGGACATGCAGCGGATCGGTATTGATGAGGTCGGTGACCTCCTGCAGCAGCCGTGGCTCGCCACCCTGGCCACCTACCGCAAGAGCGGCCAGGTCTTGCTCTCGCCGGTGTGGTTCGAATGGACCGGCGAGGCCTTTCTCGTGAGCCTGGTGCACGGGGACGCCAAGGAACTCCACCTCCGCCGCAACCCGCAGGCATCGCTGGTAATTGCCGAGGAAGCCTCCTACCCCGGCCGGGTACTCGAGGCGTCGGGGATGGCCACCGTCGTCCCGGATCCGAACGCGGAGGCGATTACCCGCATTGCGACCCGCTATCTCGGCGAGGAGGTGGCGCGACGCTGGGTCGATCAGTATCCCGAGATGCCCTGGGACCTGATGCGGCTGGTTCCCGAGCGGATGCGCGCGCTCGATCATCGCAACGTCCCCGTGCTGCGTGAGGCACAGCCGCAATACCCATCGACGACCGAGTGGAAGATCGAGATGGTGCCCGAAAAACCGGGAGTGCGCCGCTAAGCGATGGCCCTTCCTGTCCGGCACCTGGGTAAGTCCGGCCTTGCCGTGTCCGCGGTCGGCTTCGGGGCGATGAGCCTGGCCGGCGTCTACGGACCGGCGGATGACACCGAGTCGGTCAGGACGCTGCGGCGCGCCATCGATCTTGGCGTGACCCTGTTCGACACCGCGGACATCTACGGCGACGGCCGCAGCGAGCGGCTGCTCGGCCAGGCGATCGAGGGTCGGCGAAACGAGCTCGTGGTCGCCACCAAGTTCGGTGGCGGCTTCAATCCGGACGGCACCGCGGGCGGACTTGGCCGGCCCGAGAAGGTACTTCCAGCCCTCGAGGCCAGCCTGCGCCGGCTTGGCACGGACTACGTCGATCTCTATTACCTGCACCGAGTCGATCCGACGACGCCGATCGAGGAGACGGTGGGCGCGATGGCCGAGTTGGTGGACCGGGGGCTGATCCGTCACATCGGTCTGTCAGAAGCAAGCCCGGCGACGCTTCGTCGGGCGCACGCCGTGCATCCGGTCGCCGCCCTCCAGACCGAGTATTCGCTGTTCACCCGTGAGCCGGAGGCGGAGCTGGTGCCACTCACCGCCCAGCTCGGCATCGGCTTCGTCGCCTACAGCCCGCTCGGGCGCGGGGTGCTCGCCAGTCGGATCCACAAGGAGTCCGACCTTCCGCCGGACGACTGGCGGGCGAGCGTCCCGCGGTTCCAGGGCCAGGGCCTGCGGCGGATGATCGGGCTGGCCCGCGAGCAGGACAAGTTAGCCCGCGAGCTGGGCGTGTCCTCGGCGCAGCTTGCGCTTGCGTGGCTGCTCGCGCAAGCTAGACACATCGTGCCAATCCCGGGAACGCGCAGCATCGCCAACCTCGAGGACAACTTCGGCGCCACCGGGGTCAAGCTGTCCCCGGACGCGATCCTCCGGCTCGACCTTGCCTTCGAGGTGGGGTCGATCCCAGGTGATCGATACCCGGCCGGGTCCATGGAGCGAATCAACCTGTGAGCCAACGGCTCGCGCTCGCCCTGGACCGTTTGGGCTCCGACCTGCAACCCGAAGCCGCCATTCTCGGGCCGCTCGGCATCACGGTCGAGTACGCAAGTCCAGAACCGGATCGCCGCTGCCGGCAACTCGGCCAGGCCGAGGCGGTGCTCCTTAACCGGACGATCGTCGATGCCGGCTTCTTCGACGCCGCACCGCGGTGCCGCGTGATCGTTACCTACGGGGTCGGCCATGACCACATTGACCTGCACGAGGCCGAACGGCGCGGCGTGATCGTCGCCAATGTCCCCGATTACTGCACCGAAGAGGTGGCCGACCACACCCTGGCGCTTCTGCTCGCGGTTGCCCGAGGCATTGGTCGCGGTGACGCACTGCTACGCGGCGGAGGCTGGGGCGTGGATGGCATCGGCCCGCTTCATCGCTTGCGGGGCAGGGTTCTTGGGCTGGTCGGCTATGGCCGGATTGCCCGGGCGGTAGCCACCCGGGCCCAGGCCTTTGGGCTCACCGTGCTGGCCTACGACCCGGCGCTCTCGCAAACGAGCCTGAACGGCGGATCGGTCAGGCTCCTCGACAGCCTGCGCGCGCTGCTCACGGAATCCGATGCGGTCTCGCTGCATCTCCCGCTCTCACCGCAGACCAGGGGCCTCATCAGCGGGCCCGCGCTTTTCCAGATGAAGCCGGGCGCGATCCTCATCAATACCAGCCGCGGAGCGCTGGTGGACTTGCCCGCGCTGCTGAAAGCGCTGGATGATGGCCAGCTCGCCGGCGCCGGCCTCGACGTCTTTCCCGATGAACCGCCTGACCTTGAGTCGATCAGCCGGCCCAACCTGGTGGTCACGCCCCATATCGGCTATTACTCGGTCGAGTCCCTCCAGGAGCTGAAGGAGTCCGCAGCCCGCGCCGTGGCGGATGCGCTGACGGGCGCCCCGGTCGCCAACCAGTTGACCGCGACCGCGAGCGTGGAGAAGGAGCTGGTGAGCTGACGATGGAAGGCCCAGCGAGACCGAAGACGGCGCGAAGGACCGTCGATGCGATCACATCGACACCGACGCTGGTCACCTCCGCCGTTCAAGCGGTCCGTGAGTCGATTTACGACGGGCGTCTCGGGCCTGGCCAGCGATTGGTCGAGGCGGACCTTGCCCAGCAACTGGGCATCAGCCGGGCGCCGTTGCGAGAAGCCCTCCACCTGTTGGGCAAGGAGGGTCTGGTTGTCACCGTGCCGCGCCATACCAAACGGGTCCAGGACGTGGACTCGCAATCAGTCAACGAGGTGTACAGCCTTCGCAAGATCCTCGAGGCGTACGCGGTCGAGCGGGTGATCGCACTGGCCGGCAAGGACGGCGTGAACCAGCTCAGGCAGGTGCTCGCGGAGATGCGCGTCGCGGCCGAGGCGGGCAACAGAGACTTGACCGCACGGTTGGATGTCGCGTTTCACAGCAAGTTGTACGACCTGGCACAGCACAGCTTGCTCGAACGAGCCTGGTACGAGAACATCGCCGGCAAACTGCAAATCGTGTTCAACGCGACGAGGAACGCAGAACTCGCCCTCAAGGAACCGGTCCAAAAGCACGAACTCATCGTCAAAGCCATCGCCAGTCGGAACGTCGAACGGGCACAGGATCTCCTGGCGAGACATATAGATGATGCATGGCATCGGGCCCAAAGCAACCTGAAAAGCCGAGCCGCGACCTAAACGCGTAGCTTTCGGTTGCCAAACCCTCAATAAACTTATAAAGTTATGGACATTCCGGCCTCGTAAGGCCGAACCGTTAGTTGCATGAGCGAGAGGGCGCTGGTGCGGAACGAACAGGCGGTTATCAGTCGGGCGTCGGGAATCCCGATCCACACGCAGTTTCGGGCGCACTTGCTGCGCCGGATCGAGCGCGGCGACCTTCGTCAGGGGCAGAAGCTCCCGAGCGAGCGCGAGTACGCTGATCAGCTCGGCGTGAGCCTGGCTCCCATCCGCCAGGCCATCCTCGACCTCGTCAAAGAGGGGTACCTCCATCGGACGCGCGGCCGCGGGACGTTTGTCCACGAGGCGAAGGTCGACGAGAAGATCGCGATCCTCTCCAGCTTCACGCAGAGCCTGCGCGCCAAAGGGCACGACCCGGATATCCAGATCCGGTTCCGAGGGCTGGTCACCGCGGATGTCGGCATCGGCGAGGCGCTGCGGACGCGGGAGCGAAAGCTCCTGCTGATCCGGCGACTGGCATGGGTCAACGGCCAGCCCGCCGCGCTCCTCGACGCGTACCTGTCACCCCGGACCTTTCCCAAAATTCTGCAGGCCGACCTCAGCCAGGGATCCCTCTACCAGACGATGGAAGAGCTCTATGGGGTCGTACCCACCCGAGCAACCAGCACCATCGAGGTGATTCGTTGCCAGGAGGAGGCAGAGTTGCTCGGCCTGACTCCAGGCACCCCCGCACTCCAGGTCGAAGGCACGACCTACGATGCGGCCGACCGTGCGGTCGAGTTTTCGCGTGTGATCTATCGAGCGGATCGCTTCCGCTTCACGATCGAGAGCTTTCATCGCCAGGACCGCGTCATTCATCTGATCGGCGCCGGATAACGGGGGAGCAACCAAGAGGGAGAGGTATGAGCACAGCAGTCTCTGTCGGCAAAGGCGGTACGACCGGCGTATTTCTTCGGAAGGCCACCGGACTCGTACGGGAGGTCTCGCTGATCGATGCCCTGATCATGAACACGCTCGGCATGAATGTCGCCGTTGGCGCCGTCTTCCTGTTCCTGCAGGCACCCGCGAACTTCCCCGACGGCAACATGCTGGTGGCCGTCATCGTCGGCACGCTCCTCATGGCCTTCACGCTGCTCTGGGTCTATTCCGAGTTCGCGGCAGCGATGCCTCGCTCGGGCGGCGACTATGTCTTCGTCAGCCGCGCGCTGCATCCGTTCGTTGGCTGGCTGCTTTCGTGGAGCCAGGGCCTCTGGCTGATCTTCTTCTGGATCGGCTTCAACGCCTGGTTCGCCTTGATCTTCGCCGTCCCGACCGCCCTCTCAGCGATCTCGGTCGCCACCGGCCAGGACGTCTGGATGAATGGCGCCAACGCCCTCATCTCGAGCTTCTCGTTCCTCGGGATCACGACGCAGTGGTACGTTCTGCTCTTCGGCACCGCGATTAACGTGGCGTTTGGCGCGTTGCTGCTCTTTGGCAACCGGAGTTACTGGCGCGTGCAACGCTGGCTCTTCCTTTTCGCCGGTGGCAGCATCCTCATCGCGGTCCTATTGCTGATCTTCCGCGGGTCTGACATACCCTCAGCCTGGAACGCCTTCGCCGGCAAAGCGGGCGGGCTCGCCTTCGACAAAGTTATCCCGACCGCCCAATCCGCCGGTTACACGCTTCCCAAGGGTGGCTTCAACTTTGGGCAGACGCTGTTGATGCTGCCCTGGGTGTTCTTCGTCGTCGGCTACGCGCAGGGCTCGGCGCAAATCGGCGGCGAGGTCAAACGGGCGGCCCGCACTCAGCGGATCGCGATGGTAGGCGGCGTGCTGATCAACGGCGCGGTGCTGGCGCTGCTCGTCATCCTGTTCACCAGCGCCCTTGGCGTCAATTGGATCGGCAGCCTCGGCTACCTGGCCAACAACGCACCGGCCAAGCTGGGCCTTCCGGGCACGCTGACCCCGGGTTTCAACTTCATCGTCAGCTTGCTCACCCAGAACGTCGTGATCCTCCTGGTCATCGGCATCGGGTTCGTCCTTTGGGCCCTGCTGGGCACGCCCCTGTCCGAGCTCCAGGCCACCCGCTACATGCTCGCCTGGGCGCTCGACCGGACAGTGCCTAAGAAGCTCGGCGACGTGAGCGAGCGCTTCCACACGCCGGTCGCCGGCATCGTGCTCGCCACCATCACCGGTGAAATTGCCCTGGTCGCGCTCGTGGTCAACTCCCAGGCCAGCCTGCTGGGTGCACTCCTGGCGCAGATCGCGGCCTTCATCCTGGTGTCGATCGCCGGCATCGTGTTCCCGTACCGGCTCAAGTCGGTCTGGCAATCGGCGGGCGGCGGTCGCCTCTTCGGCGTTCCCACGGTGACCCTCGCCGGCATCGGCGGCGTCATCGTGCTGGGCGCGTTCGCGTACGAGTTCCTCTTCAACTCCGTGATCAACGCCACCTTTGCCGTGACCCGCCAGCTCTCGCTGGAGTTCATGATCGGCGTGCCGATCATCGGGATCATCTGGTACGCCGCCGCCTACTTCATCAACAAGTCGCGCGGGATCGACCTCGCGCTCGCCTACAAAGAACTGCCCCCCGAGTGACGGCTGGACCCCTCATTTCCCTCCACCTCTGGGCGAGGGGCCTCATGTTCCCCTCCCCCTTTGGGGGAGGGTAGGGTGGGGGCGTTGACCCACACCCCGCGCGTCATCGTGGTCGGCGACCTGACGCTCGACGACGTCGTCTTACCCGATGGCACGACGCACATGGCGTCGATCGGCGGGGACTGCCTCTATGCGGCACTCGGGGCCCGGTTGTGGGAACCGACCGTCGGCATCGTGACCCGGCGCGGGGACGATTTTCCGCGTGAGCGGCTGCATGACCTCGAGAGGCTCGGCATCTGTTTGGACGGGGTGGTCGACATTCCGGGGCCGACCATCCGGAACTGGGTCATCTATGAGGCCGACGGTCGGCGCACCTGGATCTACCGGACGCCACCGTCGCGTCCCGTTGAAGTGGCCGTCCATCCGGACGACGTGCCGCCGTCCTGGCTGAGCATGCAGGCGACACCGGTGGTGCACGTTGCGGCCATGCCGATCGAGGCGGCCGAGCGCATCGTGGCATCGGTGCGACGCCAGGCACCTGATGCCGTCATCATGCTCGACACCCACGAGGATTACGTCCGTGGCTACCGCGATCGGCTCTTGCGGCTTGCCGCCAGCGTCGATGTCTTTCTCCCGAGCCGCGAAGAGCTGCTGGACCTCGTTGGGTTCGACGATCCGCCGCGCGCCCTACAGGAACTCTGGCCGGAAAGGGGCGCCCCGCTGGTGGTGGCCAAGGTGGGCAAGGATGGCGTGCGCCTCTGGGACAAGGACCGGTCGGCGGTCGTCTCCGTCGATGCCGCCCCCGCCCGCATCGTCGACGTAACTGGCGCAGGCGACGCCTTCTGCGGTGGATTCGCGGCAGGCCTTGCCCACGGCCTCGATCCGCTCGAGGCCGCCCTGCGGGGGACCATCTCTGCGGCGTTTGCCACCGAAGGGGTCGGCTCGCTCGCACTCACGTCGGTCACACCCGCGGACGCGGCGGCCAGGCTGATCGGCTCGCCGGCAACGCCGCCTCCGGACGATCGCTTTGACATCAAATGGATGCTCGAGGAGATCCGCCTGGCGCCAAAGGTGATCGCCGACCAGCTCGCCGCCCTCGACGAGCCACTGCGGCAGCTCGCCCTCTCACTCGTGCAGACCGGCATCGACAACCTATATATGGTCGGCTGCGGCGACTCGGCTTTCGCCGGGGCGGCGGCAACGCTCGCCTTCGCAAAGCACGCGGGCATCTCGGCCGAAGGTGTCCACGCGCTCGACATGGCGCGCTATCGCGTCCGCTACCTGCCCCCGAAAAGCGCCGTGCTTTGCATCTCCTACTCCGGCGAGGTCGGCCGAACGATCGAGGCCGCGGCACAGGCCCGTGCCTTCGGCCATCGTGTGATCGCCCTTACGGGCCATGGGACCTCGCCGCTCGCCAGGGAGGCGACCGACGTCGTCACGCTGACCGTCCCCAGTCTCGGCTCGACACCGGGGACCATTTCGTTCCTCGCCATGCTGGTCGCCCTTTTTGACCTGGCATTGCAGTGGGGATCCGCGCGGGGCAAGGATATTTCGGTCGCTCGGCAGGCGCTGGAACGAGCGTCCGAGCTCGCCGCCCGCACCCTCGTCGCATCCGCGGAGCCAGCCGAACGGCTCGCCGAGCGGCTCAAGAACCGTGCGGCCGTTACCTTCATCGGGGCTGGGCCGAACGAAGCGACCGCCCGCTTCGGAGCGGCCAAACTGTACGAAGGTCCGCAGATGCGCGGCGCGGCGACCAATATCGAGGAGTGGGCCCACGGAGAGTACTTCATCGGTGGTGACGGCGAGCCCGTGATTGTGGTCGCTCCTAGCGGCGCCGCCACCGATCGGGTGGGGGAGATCCTGTCCGAACTCGCCTTCATCAATGCGGACGTCACGCTCATGAGCGACGAGCCGTCACCGAACGCCCGGAACGTGATCCCGCTCGCACCCGGCCTGCCGGAGGAGTTCTCACCGCTGCTGGCCGCGTTGCCGCTCGGCCTGCTCGCGTTCCACCTGGCGAAGCTGCGAGGCAAGCGGAGTTACAGCCTGCCAGGCCCGCAGGATAGGAAAGAACACTACGACACGATTCACCGCGCCACTCGCGGCGAGCCCGCTTGAGCGTTAAGGTGGCCGCTATGGTCGAGGAATCCACTCCGCTCGCAGACGTCGAAGCGGAGGCGACCCGTCTGCTCGGGCGCGCCACGGACACGAAGGTGCTGGTGCGGCTGCTCGGCGGCGCCGCCGTCGGCATGCACCGTCATACTCCCTTTCCGCCCCCACTCGAGCGCCGCTACGGCGATATCGATGTCGTGGTCAAGAAGGGGCAGGACCGCGGGCTCAGGCATCTCCTCGAAGACCTCGGGTATGTTCCGAACCGGAATTTCAACAACCTGCACGGCGACCGCCGCCTCCTCTTCTATGACGAAACGAACGGCCGCCAGGTCGACGTCTTCATCGGGACCTTCCGCATGTGCCACACGCTCGACCTCAACGATCGCCTGGAGTTGCATCCGCAGACACTGGCGCCGTCCGACCTGTTGCTGACCAAGCTGCAGGTGGTGAAGATCAACGCCAAGGACGTCATCGATGCGCAGGCGCTGCTGCTGGCGCACCAGGTCGAGCGCGGGCCCGGCGACATCATCGACCTGGGTCGCCTGGTGCAGGTCACCAGCCGCGATTGGGGCTGGTTCACGACCTTCACCGACAACCTCGAACGGCTGACGCCACAAGACGATTCACCGCTGCCTCGGGACGCTGCCGACCAGATTGCGGATCGCGTCGCCACCATCCAACAAGCGCTGGCGGCTGCGCCCAAGGCGCTGGGATGGAAAGCGCGGGCGGCGATCGGCCGGCGGGTCGCCTGGTACGAGCTGCCCGAGGAGATCGGCGGTGGCTGATTACCGCGCCTTCTTCGTCACCGACATCCACGCCTCGGACCGGTGCTTTCGGAAATTCCTGAACGCGGCTCGCTTCTACGACTGCAAGGTGCTGATCATGGGTGGCGACATGACCGGGAAGATGCTGGTGCCGATCGTCGATCACGGTGGCGGCCGCTGGTCGACCAAGGTCTTCGGTCGCTACCGGGAGCTCGGCGAAGCGGAGCTGCCCGCCGTGCACAAGCTGATTGCCGATGCCGGCTACTACGCCTACGAGACCACGGTCGACGGCGTTCGCGCGCTCGAGGACTCGCCCGCTGAGGTGGACGCGATCTTCCGCCAGCGGATCACGGAAACCGTCGAGGGCTGGCTGAGGCTCGCCGAGGAGCGGCTGGACGGCAGCGATGTCCTCTGTTTCATGGCACCGGGAAACGACGACCACCCGTTCGTCGACGACCTCTTGCGGACCTCGCCTCGGGTAATCAACCCGGAGGGAAGTCTGGTCGAGCTGCCGGGTGGCTTCGCGATGATCAGCGTCGGTTACTCGAACCCGACGCCATGGGACACGCCGCGTGAGCTGCCCGAGGACCAGCTCCTGCAGCTGATCGAACGGGAGGCGGACAAGATCCCCGATCCGGGGCGTGCCATCTTCAATTTTCACGTCCCGCCAAAGGACACGCCGATCGACCAGGCGGTGCTGGTCGACGCCGAGCTCCGCCCGGTGATCAAGGGCGGCATGCCGGCGATCGCGGGAGTGGGCTCCAGCGCGGTGCGGACCGGTGTCGAGCGCTATCAGCCGATGCTGGCGCTGCACGGCCACATCCACGAGTCACGCGGCGAGGCGCGCCTGGGTCGAACCCTCTGCATCAACCCGGGCAGTGAATACAGCGAAGGCGTGCTGCGCGGTGCGATCCTAACGTTCTCTGAGCAGAAGGGCTTGAAGGGCTATCAACTGGTGTCGGGATGATTCAAAAAGCGAGCCTGCGCGACAAGCTCACGGCGAAGCTGGAGCAGCTGATCCCGGCGCGGACCGGCTTCGCCTTCACCGTCGACGCCGGCGACTACATCGAGGTGGTCGACGTCGAGGGCCGGCAGACTGCTGACTTCTGGGCATTTCACGAGAACGACCTCAACGAGTATCTGTCCGCGCCCCACACCCGAATCGGGTTGATGCACATGTTTCCAAGCCCGGGCGAGGCCTTCTTCAGCAATCACCGGCGGCCGATCATCCGAGTCGTCGAAGACCCGGTTCCGGTCCACGACTTCCTTTCGGCGGCCTGCGACCCGTGGCGCTACGACGAGCTCGGCCACAAGGGCTGGCACGCGTCCTGTCAGGAGAACCTCGAGCTGGCGATGAAGCGGGAGGGGTATGGCTGGGTCACCACGCCGCAGCCATTCAACATCTGGACCAACTTCCATCTGAACCCGGATGGAACATTCGAGATCCGGGCGCCGGCGACCAAACCCGGTGACTACATCCTGCTACGCGCCGAGATGCCCGCCATCATCGCGATCTCGGCCTGCCCCCAGGACATAACGCTCACCGCCGGCGGGAATCCAACCGACGTACGCGTGCGGGTCCTGCGATGAGTGGCTCGCTGCTGATTCGGGGCGGGCAAGTCGTTAGCAGCGCCGACATTACGGCAGCGGACGTCCGTATCCGGTCGGGCGTTGTGGCGGAGATCGGTAGCGAGCTCAAGCCGGAAGGGGAGGAGACGATCGACGCGCACGGGCTGTACGTCCTGCCCGGCGTGATCGATGCGCATACCCACCAGTGGGAACCCGGCTTCTTGAGCCCGCCGGATTTTCGCGACGTGACGACTTCGGCGGCCGTCGGCGGGATCACGACCATCATCGATCATCCCCTGACACGGCCCGAGGTGCTCGACGCCAGGATCTTTCAAGGCAAGGTTGAGCTGGGCGAGCGCACGGCATTGGTCGACTTCGCGCTCTACGCCGGCGTGAATCCTGGCAAGCTCGAGGCCATGGACGCGCTGTGGGCCGCTGGCGCCGCCGGCTTCAAGTTCTTCACCTGCGACAGCGGCTCGGCTCTGCGACCCTTCCTGACTCCGAGGGATCAACGCGAGCTGCTGCTTCGGATCCGGGCGCTCGACGCCATTGCCCTGGTGCACGCCGAGGATCAGATGATCCTCGATCAAGCGCGGACCCGCTTCGAGGCGGAGGGCCGCGATGACCTGGAGGCCTTCTTCGAGTGGCGGAGTCCAGCCGCCGAGAGGGCTGCTATGGGCGCTATCCTCCAGGTCGCTCTCGAGACAGGCGCTCGGACGTACTTTGCCCACGTCAGTCTTCCTGAAGCTGCGGCGGAGATCGCGGCGGCCCGGGAGGGCGGCGCCGCCGTCTATGCGGAAACCTGTCCCCACTACCTGAGCCTGACCCAGGCCGAGCTGTTGGCGGACAACGCCTGGGCTACCTCGGCGCCGCCGGTCCGCGATCATGCCCATCGGGATCGGCTACGGAGCCAACTCACCAACGAAATTAGCGTCGTCGGGTCGGACCATTGCTCGGCGCCGGGCGGCGATCGGAGCGCCTTCTCCTCGGTGCACGGCTTACCAGGGATCGAGACGATGCTCCCGCTGCTGCTGGACCTCGTCAATCAGGGAGTGCTGAAACTCGAGCGGCTTGTTGCGTTGGTCTGCGAGCACCCGGCCAGCCTCTTCGGCCTGGCGCCGCGTAAGGGTTTTCTTCGACCCGGGGCCGACGGCGACGTGACCCTCGTTGACACCGCCCACGCCACCCTCCTCGACGCGAAGCAGATGGTTGGCAGTGCGGGTTGGACGCCGTACCAGGGAAGGCGTCTTCATGGGCGCGTCGTCAGGACGATCGTGCGCGGGACGACCGTCGCTCTCGACGGCAAGATCGTGGCGTCGCCTGGCTTCGGCAGGTTCATCCGCCGTTCCAGCTCACCGGTGGACTTACATAGGATGGTGGCGCATGGCTGACGCGCTGGAGGAACGGACCATCAGCCTCGAAGGCGCCCAAAAGGTACTGGCGGCTGCCTTGGCCTTGGCCGGGAAAATGAAGATCCGGGTTTCAGTGGCGGTCGCGGGCCGCGCTGGTGACCTCAAGGCCTTTGCCCGCATGGACGGGGCCTCGATGCTCTCCGGGGAGACGGCCCGCCGTAAGGTCTACACCGTTGCGATGACTGGGATGTCCACGCAGGAGTTCGGGTCGATCCTCAAGTCGGAAATGCGCGAGGAGCCCGAACTTTTCCACGGCATGATCGGCATCGACGGGATCATCGCCTTCGCGGGAGGGGTGCCAATTCGTCTCGGCGGCCAGGTGATCGGCGCCGTCGCCGTCTCGGGCGGGACAAGCGCCCAAGATCAGGAGATCGCCGAGGCTGCCGCGGCCGCGAAATGATCCTGATGTTGCCGAGTTACAGATTCCATGCCGCTGTCGCTTACCCAGAAAGGCGCAATCGGTCAATTCGCTTTTCTGGCGACCTCTCTCGCCACGGGTAAAGGTCAGGTCGAGATTTATTCGCCTGCGGCGGATAACGAAGGGCGTGATGCCGAGGTTCGGCGGCACCTGAAACCGGCTCCGGCCATTGGCATCCAGGTCAAGGTCACCTTTTCCTCCTTGACGAAGGGTGGCCGAGCTAAGTATCTCGATGCCCGGTTCAATACCGCGGCCAACCGAGTGCAGACCGACCCGCGGCTCTGGTATTTCTTCGCCTATTACGATGTGCGCCAGCTTCGCCTTTACGACCCGGCTTTCTTGGTGCCGTCCAATGTGTTCCACAAATTGGGCCGAATGGGGAGGTGGAGGGGCAAGATCGCATTCCAGATGTTGGCGAGCCTGTCGCCGACATCTCGCGATCACTGGAGTCCCTACCGGGTTGCTCCATCCGATCTGGGGAGGCGGCTTCTAGAAATCATCGACGAGGCACCTCTGAATGCCAGTAGCCGTGCTTTGAAGCTGCCGTCTGATTCGGTAGTGATCGGGCGTGCCAGGCGGCGGGTCGCAAGAGCAAAGGTCGGCAGGGCCGCCCGGGCAGCTTAAGACGAGTGGGGAGGCGCGGTCAGGTCAGGCAGCACGCGTCCCACGACAAGCGGGGTATGAAGGGCAGCCCCAGAACTGAGACCCGATATTTGGACCGCCTCGAGCGGTTCGCCAGAGCATTGGCTTTCCACATGTGGGACAAGCCGGCGGCTGCGAATGAGCGATCGGCGTTGGAGCGAAAGCCTGGCTTGAGGACGGATGGGCGAGCCGTACAAGCGCTTCGCCGTCAAGAAGTTGAAGCGGCCTGCCGGCGGCGAACTTCAGTGCGTCCCGCGTGAAGCCGCTTGTCGCGACGAGGATGCCGCGATCGGCACCCTCGGCCGTCACAACCCCGAGCAACTCTCGGACGCGCTGGACCGGAACCTGGCGATTGAGCCAGTGCTTGCATTGCACAATCACCCGCTCCGACCCGCGGACAAGCTCCAGGTCGATACCGCCATCGGCCTGAGGACCGCCGCGTTCCCTCACCGAATAGCCCTGCTGGCGGAAGGCCTCACCGACTAGGAGTTCAAAGTCCGGCCAGCCCATCTGCCGGAGCGCACGAACACCGGTTGCCCGAGAGAGCAGTAAGCGCTTCCATTGCCGCTTCACAACACCGATCAGGCCAGCGGTTAGGATAGCGATCGCGGCCCACGGAGCGATGGTTGGAAACACGGTTGCCAGCGCTTTTCCGCTGATCGAGTTGCCGGCAAGAAGTGGCGGGACGAAGCGAAGCACGAGATAGAAGAACGCGGCGCCGAGGACGGATACCCAAAATGGCAGCTCGATGAAGTGTTGGAGCATCTCTTCGATCACGCTCTGTCGCCTTCGGGTCACAGTCTGAAAAACGCAGGCAGCGAGCCTTCCCTGTGTCCAAGACGCTCCGACAGACAGCTGTCGCAGATGCCCGCTAGATTGACTCTGGAGTAGAAGGGCAGGATGCAGTTTCTCGATGGTCGGCTGATCGTCAGCCCGTCCGATTTGACGGGCTTTCTCGAGTGTGAGCACCTCACCCAGCAGGAGCTCAAGGCCGCCAGGGGCGAGATCGCCCGGCCTGAGCGTGACGATCCGATGCTTGACATGCTCAGCCGCCGGGGGTTGGAGCACGAGGGCCGGTATCTGGCCGGATTCAGGGCGACCGGCCGGACGATTGTCGAGTTCCCGTTTCCCAACGGCACGATCGCCAACCTGGAGAAGGCGCACGCCGAAACGGTCGCCGCCATCCAGGCTGGCGCCGACATCATCTATCAGGGCACCTTCTTCGACGGCCGCTGGCGCTGCCATCCCGACTTCCTGATCCGGGTCGACCGCCCGAGCAAGTTTGGCGACTTCAGCTACGAGGTCGCCGATGCCAAGTTGGCGCGGAAGGCGAAGGCGGCCGCGGTCCTGCAATGCTGCGTCTATTCCGAGCAGCTGGCGGCCATCCAGGGGGTCGACCCCGAGCACCTCACCCTGGTCCTCGGCAACAACACCGAGGAAGAGCTCCGCTTTAAGGATTACGGCGCGTACTACCGAAGCGTCAAGCGTCGCTTTGAGGAGACGGTGCTGGCGCCCGCCGTCCAGACCTATCCCGATCCCGTCGACCACTGCCGCATCTGCCGGTGGATCGACGTCTGTGAGCTGCGCCGTCGGCAGGATGATCACCTTTGCCTCGTGGCCGGTATGCGCCGCGACCAGACCCGGCGTCTGCAGCTGGCCGGCATCTCGACGATGGCGGCCCTGGCCGGTAGCCCAGCGGACCCAGTCCAGGGCATCAACAAGGAGGCCTTCGCCCGGCTGCGCCAGCAGGCCAAGCTGCAAATCCAGCGGAAAGAGGCCGGCGAGCTGACTTATGAGGTCCTGGCTCCCCTGGGCGAGCACCTCGGCTTTCAGGCGCTTCCGGAGCCGACGCCCGCCGACCTATTCTTCGACATGGAGGGCGATCCGTTCGTCGGTGACGACGGCCTCGAGTACCTCTTCGGCATTACCGAATTCGAGTCCCCTCCCCTTTTGGGGGAGGGCAGGGTGGGGGCTAGGCCGAAACATCACGCCTTTTGGGCGCATGATACCCAGGCGGAAAAGCGCGCCTTCGAGCAAGTCATGGACTTCCTCATCGAGCGAGTCAATCGTCACCCCGACCTCCACATCTATCACTACGCCGCTTACGAGCCCAACGCCCTCAAATGGCTGGCGAGCACCTACGCGACGCGCGAGCAGGAGGTGGACCGATTGCTGCGCGGGCGCGTGTTGGTCGACCTCTATCGGGTGGTCCGGCAGTCCATCCAGGTTGGTACCGAGTCCTATTCCCTCAAGGAGCTGGAATCGCTCTACCGCGGCAAGCGCACCACCGAGATTGTGGACGCCGCGTCCAGCATCGTTGCCTACGAGGATTGGCTCGACTCACGCGACCAGGGCAAGCTCGACGAGATCCTCGCCTACAACGCCGACGATTGCCTCTCGACGGCGCAGCTGCGCGACTGGCTGGAAGCTCGGCGATTGGAAGCGATCGCGAAGTATGACGAGATCCCCCGGCCTGGGCCCGACAAGGCCGAGCCTAGCGAGAACCTCCGCGATATCGATCAGCGCACCGCCGTCGTCCTCGACAAGCTGCTGGCCGGCGTGCCTGGGGAGGAGGAAGAGCGGTTACCAGAGCAACACGCGCGCTACCTGCTGGGGCACAGCCTCAACTGGCACCGGCGGGAGGCAAAGTCCGAATGGTGGGAGTACTACCGCAAGGGCACGCTGACGGACGAACAGCTGATGGCGGATCCCGAGTCGATCGGTGGCCTCGAGTTCCGGGGCGAGGTTCGCCAGGAGAGGCAGTCGAACATCTTCCGCTACTACTTCGACCCGACCCAGGAATACAAGGTCGGGATTGGCGACAAGCCGCATGACCCGCGGCGCATGGAACAGGCGGGGACGGTTACTGACCTTGACGGCATGGCCGGTTGGATCGAACTCAGCCGCGGTATCCATGTCGAGGTGCCGCACCCAACCTCGCTGATCCCGGCAAGTCCGATCCCGACTAACGACCAGCGTGACGCGCTGCTCCGGCTTGGCCAGCACGTCGTCGATCACGGCTTTAGTGGTGCTGGCCAATTTTGGGCGGCACGCGATCTCCTCTGCCTGGAGCCCCCGCGCATCGAGGGTGTGATCGAAGGAGCGCCGCTCGTTCAGGCGGGCGAACGGGCGAGAGACGTCGCCGTCTTGCTGGCGCCTCGCCTCGATGGCACCTACCTTGCCATCCAGGGCCCGCCCGGATCCGGGAAGACGACCATTGGTGCCGAGATCATCCTCGAGCTCGTCAAGGGGGGTAACCGGGTTGGGGTAACCGCCAACAGCCACAAGGTCATCGGCAACCTGCTCGACAAACTGATAGGGGAGGCGAAGCTCCGCGGCCAGTCAGTCCGGGCGATGCAGAAGGCCGACGAGCGCGACCGGTGCGCCTCGCCCGAAGTGCGGTGCACCGGCAGCGCCTCGATCGTCGAAATGGCACTGAGCGATGGCGACGTGGACATTGTGGCGGGAACCTCGTGGCTCTTCGCTCGACCGACTTTTCCCGCCAAGCTGGACTACCTCGTCGTGGACGAAGCCGGCCAGATGGCGCTCGCAAATGTTCTCGCGATGGCCGGCGTGACACGCAACTTCATCTTTCTGGGGGATCCGAACCAGCTCAGCCAGCCCAGCCATGGCATTCACCCGCCTGGCATCAACCTTTCAGTGCTGGATCACGTCATCCAGAACGAGCCGACCATGCCTGCCGACTATGGCCTCTTCCTCGAGACGACTTACCGGCTGTACCCGGCGGTTTGCGCCTTCATCTCGGATGCTTTCTACGACGGAAAGCTTGAACCCGATCAATCAACGAAGCGCCAGAATCTCGCGACCAGCAATGGCAGCGGCGGCGTCGGCCTTCGATACCTGCCGGTTGACCATGCCGGAAACCGAACGCTTTCACCGGAAGAGGCCGACCGCGTCAATCAGACATTTCGGGCTCTACTGGGCCTGCCCTGGACCGATCGCGAGGGCAAGACGCGGCCGATCGCGATTGCGGACATCCTTGTGGTCGCGCCCTACAACGCCCAAGTCCGACGCCTGACCGAAACGCTGCCAGACAAAGCCAGAGTTGGAACCGTCGACAAGTTTCAAGGCCAGGAAGCGCCCGTTGTCATCTATTCCATGGCGACTTCGTCCGTTGACGACGCGCCACGGGGCATGGACTTCCTCTTCAGCCTGAACAGGCTTAACGTGGCAGCCTCCCGTGCGGAAGGCCTCGTGCAACTTGTGTGCAGTCCCGAACTCCTCAAGGCACGCTGTCGTACGCCCGACCAGATGCGCTTGGCCAGCGCCCTCTGTCGCCTGGTTGAGATTGCAACGGACGACGGCGTCCGGCGTGGCGAGCGGCCGGCGATAGTGTCGCAGTCAGGTGGTCTTAAAAACCACTAAGGTGCAAGCCTTGGGGGGGGCGAATCCCTCTACCTCCGGCAGGGTTTGCATTAGTTGGACTAGGGCCAGTGTGGAATTGCGACTTGTAGAAGGTGGCTAAACGGGCGCTCTGACGGCAACCGTCGCACGCGCCGCATCCTTGGCACTCTGACCCATCGGCTCGGTTTCAGACAGCCGCGACGACATCTAAAAACGGCCGGCCGGTAACGTACCGACGGTAGCGACAGAGCAAGACCGTTCGGGAAGTGTAGGCTGATGCTGCGGGGAGGGGTGGCGGCTTGGAGGGACTGCAGCGTCTGGTTGACCTTGCTATGCCAAGGATGCTGATCTGAGCGGCATCTACTTCGGAGCGGTCAAGGTTCGTTCATGAACATTGCCGCCGGCACCACAATTCCTGCGAACCTTGTCCATCACTTGCTCCAAACAGGTGGTGGCGGCGTGTCCATTGTTGTAGGCGCCGGCACATCAATGGAGGTGCCAACCAGTCTCAAATCCGCTTCGCAGTACGCACTGAAGGCCCACACCGAGCTCGTCGCGGAGGGAGTCATTCTCGAGGGTGCCTGTCCCCGTCCGGATGATCTCGCGCAGGTTGCGGATGCTGTGTTTATTGCAACAGGGAGCCAAGTTGATGTGGTCCTCAGGCTACCCCAGAACGAATTCAGGACCGCACGTCCGAACCGCGGCCATCTGATCGCGGTCGCATGCCTACTTGAGCGTGCGGTTTCAGCCGTAATCACCCTCAACTATGACATGTCATTCGCGGCCGCCATCACGGAACTTGGAGGTGGCGACCGAATCGGAATCATTGAAGGCCCCGAAGACGGCACTCTATTGAGACTGACAAATCTGTTCTTCCTCCATCGAAGCGCTCACCGACCGGCAGAGGAGTGGATCATGCGTTCTGTCAGCCTGGAAGAATCCTGGAAGGGCGGCTGGGAGGAGCTAGTGACAGCCCAGATCGGTGGGAGCCCAGTGGTCTTGTTCGCTGGCCTCGGCACGCCGGTGCCTGTGCTCGTAGCAACTGTGAAGAGGGTGCGAGGGGCCTACCCTGGTGGTCAGGATCGCATCTTCCTCGCTGGTCCCGGGGCTGCAGAAGATAGTGACTTCGCGGCTGCTTTGAACCTTGCCCCAGCAAACTACATCCAGCTGAAATGGTCTCTCCTTATGTACGCTGCGGCGAGCCACCTCGTACGGCGCATGTGTGGCGGCCTGCTTGACGCGGCCCGCGTGATCGAACATCAGCGCGCTTACCCGAGCGGTCCGGTGGCTGAAACGTGCGCAAGGCTCCAACAACTTGATCTCGTCGACCTCGGTAAGCTTCGCGCTGCCTGGCTGCTGTCCTCTGAGCCTTATCAGGTGGAGGTTCCCGGGCAATCTCCGTTACTCGCGGATATCCTGCTCGGCATCGCCTTGATCGAGGGTCACGTCGGTCTGCAAGCACGATTTGCGCCCACTGGTATCGTGGCCTTGGCAGGAGATCAGCGAGAATCCCCAACTGTTGCGTTCGCTTCTGGGAGCGGCCATTTGAACTGGCTAACCGTAGAGGCCAAGCTGAACAACCGTCTCGCGCAGCTTCCGGCGGGCACGCCGAGGCCTGGGTACGCGGTGGTATCCGCCGTGCATGGCGGACGGGTTCAGGCAGCGAGCCCCCCCGACATCGTCCGCGACGCGGAAGAAGACAGCATCATCTTCGAGCGTCCGCTCACGATGCTTGACATGGAAGAAGTTCGGGCCAACTCAGAATTAGCGGAGAAACTTGTGGCGTGAGGACTGAGAGCGTCGCCCTAAGTGCTACCCAGATCATGGCGGCCGCTGCCTCGATCTTGGTTGGTGGAGGCTACCGACAAGCGCAGGCCGGGCTCGGGGACGAATGGACCGATGAGTCGGCAAGACTGTTCGAGGACCCTTACTCCGTCGTGGCGGTCCTGGTGTTCCCGACCTGGGCCGAGCTGAAGGAAAGGTGGCCTCAAGCGCAGGCCAGCTTGGTCACTGCTATCACCCGGTCGATCTCGAGCGCGGACCCGAAGGTCTGGGAGGGGTACCTCGTCTTGCTGACGCCCTCGACTGCTGGTCCGGACCGCGCTATCCTCGATTCCGTACGACGCGACACGTCGCGTGTTCGCAAACTCGTTGCCACTGGTGAGGAGCTCAGGCATCTGCTTGACGTCGAGCAGCTTCTTAGTGGGCTGCTTCCATTGGACGTGCATCACGCTCAGAAGATGTTGCCAGAAGACCCCCTGAACCACCTGCCCTCACTCCCAGCCCTACGAAATGTCCCGCGGGACGCAATCAAGCTGATAGTCGATGCCTTCCGAGACCAGCAGCCGATGTTAGATCGGTTACACCAAGCACGCAAGAAACAATGAGGCTCAAGAGCGTCACGGTACAAGGCTTCCGGGCTTTCGGTGGCTCGGCGGCGTTCGATCTGGATGCTGAAGCGGTAGTGATCGTTGGCGCCAATGGCAGTGGCAAGACATCAATCTTCGACGCGATCCTATGGGCCCTGACCGGAAAGGTGATGCGTTTGGGTGGCGTGGATGCCCCGGTGCTCTCGATGTGGTCTGAGAGCGGTGAGGCCAGCGTTCAGCTTGTGCTCGGCGGAAACGGCGGCGAGGCGTTGGAAGTCAGCCGCGCATATGACGGAGTCAGAAGTCGGATGACTCTCACCGTTGGTGAACAGCAGGTTCCAGAGGCGCTGGCCAACGGGACCCTCATCCAGCATCTCTGGCCGGTTGGACTCAATAATGCCGATGCCTCTGAGGCGATCGCAGTGGCTCTTACCCGAGCGGTCTATCTACAACAGGACAATGTCCGTGATTTTATAGATGCCGACAGCGACGAAGACCGCTTTCGCGCGATTAGTGAGCTTATCGGGGCGGGCGCGGTGACCCAGCTGCAAGCCGCGCTGGAGAGATCGCGAAATCAATGGACGCGCGCCACAACCACGATGAATCAGGACCTTCCCACGCAGCAGGAGCGCGTGCAGGTACTCGAAACCGAATTGGAGCGTCTCGTGTCCTCGCGCCCAGAGGGCGAGGTGTCGGAGCGGGACTGGCGAGAATGGATTGCAGCCTGCCTCGACGCCGGCGTGTCCGGACGCGAAGTGCCAGCATGGACTTCAACTGCTGCCGCGACGGTGGCCGACGAGGTGATGCGTGAGCTGGGAGCAGTGCAGAAGCAACTCGAGCGGCGTGAGGTCGAGTTGCAAAGTCTCAGCGCGGAGCAGTCGAGGCTTACCCTGCAACCCACAATGGATCTGGCCGAGCTCACCGCGACCGTCGGTCGACTGACCGAGCAAGTCGATGCGTCTCGTAAGGACTTGTTGCTCCTGCGTCAGCAAGCTGCTGAACAGGCGCGGCTGGAGACTCTCCGCGCGGATCATCAAGATGACCTCAAGCGACTCGCCGCGATCGCTATACGTCACCTGGACGAGCGCTGCCCCGTCTGCGCTCAAGAATATGATCACGAGGCAACCCGCAACCGGCTGGAGGCGCTGATATCGTCCAGTCAGTCACCTCCCGAGGCGGGGAGCAGCGCTGTAGCGGTGGCAGCACAGGCTTTAAGCGCGCTCGAATCCGAGCTCGCTGCCCAGCAAGGAGAGCTTGAAAAAACTACGCAAGTTAATAGGGACTGGACAACCCGAGTCGCGTACATCGATAAGAGGTTCGCCGACCTCGGCTTCGGTGAAGGCAAAGGTCTCCATCGCGGGGATTGGCTGGCTAGCGAGTTCCAGTCAGCGCATGCGCGTCTAAGTCAAATTCGCCAGTTGCGTTCAGTTGGAGACCGACTCCTCCTCGAGCGAGCACGACTCGCAGACAGTTCGCGCCGGAGCGAGATCGAAAAGGAGCTCGAACGGGCGAAAGCCGAGTTATCCGGGCTTGATGTCGCGATTGCCGAGCGTGAGACCACCAAGGAGCTCGCCACGAAGATGATTGACGCCCTACGCTCCGCCGGCGACGAACTCGTAAGCGAGAGGCTGCGAGCCATTGAACCGCTCGCCAGGCGGATATATCGTCGCATCGATCCGCACCCTGCTTTTACCAATGTTCACCTCAAGTCGTGGCTACTGCGCGGCAAAGGTCACATGGCTCCGCAACTCGAAGATCCGGTTAGCCAGAAGGTTACCGACCAGCCAGGACTTGTTCTCTCGAGTTCCCAGGCCAACGCCGTTGCCGTCGCGATATTTTTAGCCGTTAATCTCGGCGTGGGCGATCTGCCACTAGATGCCGCCATGCTTGACGATCCTCTCCAGAGTCTTGACGACGTAAACTTACTCGGGCTCATCGATTTGTTGCGGCGAGTAAAGAAAGAGCGGCAGTTGATAGTCTCCACGCACGACACAAGATTTGGGCAGTTGCTGGCACGCAAGCTGCGCCCGACGGTTCCAGGAGGCCGGACGGCTGTCATAGAACTTAGGGACTGGCGACCCGGCGGTCCTCAGATCCTCGAGCGAAGTGTTCAGCCTACCGAGCGCCAGTTCCAGGTGGTGGCGTAGCGTTATTCTTTGCGCCAGGTGCCAGCCGCTGGAGCGATTCATCAGCGCCGAATCGTTGGCTGACGCCTGGAGGGGCTAAACCGGGCGCAACTCAACTGGCTCATCGCCGGAGGCGAGCCTGTGCGCCGACACCACCGATGACGATTGAGTGTGTACGTGAACTCCGCGACCTCTGTCCTGCTGAAGGCGTCGCATTTCTTTAAGCAGTTGGGCCGACGATGGCCGAAGGAATGGGGCCGCCTAACGTGACGGTCGAGATTGGGCGTATCTTCCACCCGGCGACCCGACCCGAGGCCTTGTGGCAGTGTCTCCGCCCTGGCGACACCGCAGACCCCGGTCCCCCGGGCGCCAAGATTGGTCCCGTGCGTGCCCCGTGGTTGAGGCGATCTGTGCGTAGATGACCACAGTGCCTTCTCCATAGCGGAACTGGGAACGTTGTCAGACGCCCTGGGCGGGAGCGGATACGAGGTCGGCACTAAGGCGAGTGCACGTGAACTACTTCATGAACTAGTTCACGCAGTTGACGGCGCGCCGATCGCGTGATACGGTGCTCGCTATGGCCAAGGACGATCTTATGAACCTTTCAGACGTAGCCCGACTAGCCGGGGTGAACAAGAGCGCAGTCACGAACTGGCGAGACCGCCATCCCGGCTTCCCAAAGCCGGTCCCTACCTCGGAGCGTGGCATCTTCTTTAAGCGGCAAGCGGTCCTAACGTGGCTGGGGGCCAACCGCCCGGCTAGTTTTCGCCTCGAACAGTGGCTCTGGGAGGCCGCATGCCAAATCCGCGGTCCTCTCGATGCGCCAAAGTTTAAGGACTACATCCTTCCGCTAATTTTCCTCAAGCGCCTGTCGGACGTCTTCGACGACGAGCTAACCCGGGTTGCCGAGGAGCTGGGCGACCTGGCGACCGCCCAAAAGATCGTCGACAAGGATCATGGGCTCGTCCGCTTCTACATCCCGCTGCAGGGTCGGTGGTCGTTCATTGACGATCCATCGTCATGGCGAGGTGTCGAGAAGGCCCCTCGGAACCTTGGTGAAGCGCTGACCGACGCAGTGCGCGCCGTGTCGCGGCAGAACCCACGCCTCCAGGGCGTTATCGACACCGTTGACTTCAATGCCAGCGCGGCGGGGCAAGCCATAGTCGACATCGATCGTCTCGCGGCGCTCGTGAAGACCCTGGGCCAGCACCGGCTGGGTTTGCGTGATGTGCAGCCCGACCTCCTGGGCCGCGCCTACGAATACCTTCTGCGCAAGTTTGCCGAGGGGCAGGGCCAGAGTGCCGGTGAATTCTTTACGCCGCCTGAGGTGGCGCGATTGATGGCCCGTGTCCTTGATCCCCAGCCTGGCATGACGGTCTACGACCCAGCCTGTGGCTCGGCGGGCCTCCTTATCAAGAGTCACCTCCGGCTGCTGGAGACGCGGGGGATCGCGATCAACGAACACCGCGAACTTCCCAAGGATGTCGCCCCGCTCAAACTGTACGGCCAAGAGATCAACGCGTCGACATTTGCCATGTCCGTGATGAACGCCTTTCTCCATGACATGGACGCCAACTTCGAGTTGGGCGACACCATGCGCAATCCCGCCTTCCTTGATGGCCGAAGGTTGCAGCAATTCGACCTCGTCGTCGCCAATCCCATGTGGAATCAGGACTTTTCGGACGAGATGTACCGCAGCGACAACTCCGGGAGGTTTGACCGCGGCATTCCGCCGGCCTCTTCAGCGGATTGGGGTTGGGTCCAGCACATGGTCGCGTCGCTCAAGCCCAAAGGCCGTATGGCCATTGTCCTCGATACCGGCGCTGTTAGCCGGGGCAGTGGCAACCAGGGTGCCAACCGAGAGCGTGAGATCCGCAAGGCCTTCGTGGAGGACGATCTGATCGAGGCGGTCATTCTGCTCCCGGAGAACCTCTTCTACAACACGACCGCCCCGGGCATCATCATGGTTCTAAACCGGGACAAGCGCCATCCTGGAGAGATCATGCTCATCAACGCTGCGCACCTCTTTGTCAAGGGTCGCCCCAAGAACGAGATGCGAGATGAGCACATCGCTCAGGTTGCGTCACTGTCTGACAAGTGGCAAGTGGTCGAACACCGCTGCGCTGTAGTCACCGCTGACGAAGTGGCGAGGAACGACTACAACCTCTCGCCTAGTCGGTACGTGCCAGGTGCGGCTATGGACGCTGCAGTGCCGTTGGAGGAGGCCGTTCGTCTGCTGCGTGAAGCTGAAGCGGAGCGGGCCAAGGCAGATGAGGAACTCTGGAAGGTACTTGCGGAGCTTGGTGTCGGGTGACGATTGCGGTTGATGGTACTGTCCTTAGCTCACGACCAGCCATCATGAGGCACGTCCGACTAGGAGACATTGCACAGCTGGTCCGAGGCGTTTCCTACAAACCCTCCGAGCTGGCGCTCGGCCCCGCAACGAACACCGTGCCACTATTACGAGCCACAAACATTGTGAATAGCGGACTCAATACAACGGACGTCCTTTACGTCGAATCCCACCGAGTAAGCAATGAGCAGCGGCTGCGTCGCGGGGACATTGTCATTGCTATGTCCAGTGGCAGTCGGACGGCAGTAGGGAAACTCGCGCAACTGACTACGAATTGGACCGGATGCTGTGGAGCGTTCTGCGGAGTTATTCGTCCCAATCAACAGCAGGTCGATGCGGGCTATCTTGGCATTGCATTGCGACATCCACGATTTCGCGACCGAATTGAGTACATGGCGCAGGGAACCAACATCAAGAATCTCAGCCGGCAGCACCTGCTCGGATACGAGATTACTCTTCCGTCCCTCGATGATCAGCGGCGCGTCGCCCGGATCTTGTCGACGATCGAAGCAGCTAGCCAAAGAATGGAGGCAGCGCTTCGGGCCCGATTATCAGTTGAGCGCTCGATGCGATCAAGAATGTTTCACGCGACCGGCGGTCGGACTCAGCTTTTGCGTGATCTCTTGAGAGAGCCACTGCGCAATGGATACTCACCGGTCGCGGATCCCATTGGCACCGTCCGGGTATTAACTCTGTCGGCGGTCACGTACGATGCTTTCGTCGAAGCCAACACCAAGCGCGCCTTGCTGCATCCTCGAATGGCGGGCCTCTGGCTACAGCCCGGAGATGTACTGGTCGAAAGAGCCAACACACGGGAGTTTGTTGGAACCGCGGCATTGTATCGCGGGAACCCAGATTGGGCGACCTATTCGGATCTCATGATTAGAGTTCGGCCAGACCCTTCGCTTATGTCACCAGAGTTGTTGAGCGAGTATCTGCACCTACCTGAGGTGAGAGCGTATTTTCGGCAACGGGCGAGGGGTACGTCTGGGAGCATGCCGAAAATCGATCACGAGATTGTCGCGAACCTGCCAGTTGTCGTCCCAGCACTAAGTGAACAGCTGCGAATGACAAGAGTCTTCCGTGCGGTTCAAACTGCCAGGTCGAGCGCACGGGCCGAGCTAGGGTGTGCTACGGATCTGTTCAACTCAGCCATCCGCCAGCTCATGGATCCGACGCCATGACCCCCGGAGGCGAACGCGAGTCCGTCCAGCGTCCCTTCGTCCAATACGCGACCGAAGTTGGATGGCACTATCTTCACCGCGAACAAGCTGAAATGCGCCGCGGAGGTGACGCTGGTCTCATTTTCACAGACACCCTCGTCCCGCAGCTGGAGAATTTGAACCCTCAGGCCGTCAACCGCGACCGCGCCGAGGAACTCGCGCGAAGGGTTGTCCGCAGCCTGCCCACGATCCGGGGCAACCTTGAAGTATGGGAGCACCTACGGGGGATCAAGACCGTCTTCGTCCAAGAAGATAACCGTGAGCGCTCTGTCCGCTTCCTCGACGTAGACAACCCATCGAACAACGTCTTCCAAGTCACGGATGAATGGAGCTACCGGTCCGCTCCCGACACTGAGGCCGTACGGTTTGATGTGGTTCTGCTGATCAACGGAATTCCGATCGTTATGCTGGAGACGAAAGCCGCGCGCGACAAAGACGGGTTGGCCAAAGCCATTGCAGACATCCGCGCCTACCACGGCGCCGCGCCTGAGCAGCTGGCTTTAATGCAACTGTTTGGCGCCACCCACATTCACGGATTCAGGTATGGCGCGACCTGGAACACTGACGGAAAGAACATTTACGACTGGCGAGCTGAGAAGGCGGGCAACTACGAGGAGCTGGTAAAGGCCTTCGTTGACCCGGCTCGCATTTTGCGCGTCGTATCGGACTTCATCGTTTTCCCGCTTGTCGACGGTGAGCTTAGCAAGTTTGTCCTGCGGCCGCACCAGATGCGCGCCGCCGATAAGGTCGTGGAGCGAAGCAAGGACCCAACGAAGTCTCGCGGGTTGATTTGGCACACGCAGGGATCTGGGAAGACCTATACGATGCTGACCGCTGCCAAATTGATCCTCGGGGACGTCGCGGTCCACCAGCCCACGGTCATGGTGATCGTTGATCGTACGGAGTTGGAGGGGCAGTGGGAGACCAACATGGACGCGCTTGGCTTCGGTGACTTCCGTGTAGCTAATACTAAGGACCAGCTCAGGAAACTCCTCGCGTCCGGTTGGCACGGTCTGATCCTCTGCATGATTCACAAATTTGAGGACCTGCCCGCGAATATGCGCACCGAGTCCACATTCTTCGTTCTCGTGGATGAGGCCCATCGCAGCATGGAGGGAACCCTCGGGACGTACCTCATGGCGGCCCTACCGAACGCCACATTCATTGGATTTACGGGTACCCCGATCGACCGAACGGCCCACGGGAAGGGGACATTTAAGACTTTCGGCCGGGACGATCCATCCGGGTTTACCGACAAGTACTCGATGAAGGAATCGATAACTGATGGGACAACGGTGCCCCTCAACTACTCGCTTGCACCCAACGACATGCTTGTGGACCGGGCCACCCTTGAAGCAGAGTTTCTGAAGGTTGCTGAGCTCGAGGGTGTCTCCGATATCGAGACATTGAACAAGGTGCTGGAGCGGGCTGTGACCTTGCGCAGCATGATGAAGAACGCCAGTCGGGTTGACCGTATTGCCAAATATATCGCTGAGCACTTCACGTCCAACGTCGACCCGATGGGCTACAAGGCCTTTCTTGTTGCCGTAGACCAGGAGGCGTGCGGCCTCTATAAAGATGCACTCGATAGGTACCTGCCTCCCGATTATTCGGAAGTGATTATCAGCGGATCGGGAGAGAAGGGGCAGCATCCGCTCAAGCGTTTCGACTACGACGAGAACAAAGAGTTGGCCATTCGAAAGGCCTTTCGAATGCCCGATGGCCTTCCGAAGATTCTCATCGTTACCGCCAAGCTGTTGACTGGCTTCGACGCGCCCGTGCTCTATGCGATGTACCTCGACAAACCGATGCGCGATCATGTGCTGCTCCAGGCGATCGCTCGGGTCAACCGCCCCTATGACGATGCGGACGGGCATGCGAAGAAGGCAGGCCTTGTCCTCGACTTCGTTGGAATCTTGGACAAGCTCGAGGACGCGCTCAATTTCGACTCTCAGGACGTTTCGGGCGTTCTAACTGGGCTAGGTGAACTCCAAAAGCATTTTGCCGAGCTTATTGCTGTGGGGAAGGAGGCGTACCTTGCCATTGGCAGAGGATTGGAGGGCGACAAGGAAGTGGAAGCGGTCGTGGAATACTTCCGCGACCAGGGGAGGCGCGATGAGCTGCAGGAGTTCATTTCTGAGCTCGAGAACCTGTTCGAGATCCTGTCTCCTGATGCCTTTCTCCGCCCATATTTGGACGACTACCAGCGGCTCATGGAGGTTGCCGCTACGGTGCGGGCCGCCTTTTACCAGGGCCTGGACGTCGATAAGTCCTTTCTCCGCAAGACCGGGCTCCTAGTACGGGAGCACACAGTCAACACCTACATATCCGGAAGTGGAAAGGTTCACGAGCTGACCAGCCAGGGCGTTGACGAACTGGTGAACGGTCAATCGCCGGATACCGTCAAGGTTATCAACTTGCTGAAGACTCTTCACGAGGCAGCCGAAAAGGAACGGGCTCTCAATCCTTACTTGATCTCGATCGGAGCGCGGGCGGATGAAATCGCCGCGAAATTCAGGGACCGACAGATGACGACCGAAGACACATTAAAGGCCGCAGAAAAACTGGCAAGGGAAGCGGTTGACGCGGCAGCTAGCCAGAAGGAGAGCGGTCTTAGCCAGGAGGCCTTCGCGGTGCGCTGGTTCCTTCGTGGAAAGGGCGTTCAGGATCAGAGTGCCGAGGACATCGCCACGGCGGCAGGCATCGCGTTCGGACAGTATCCGCTCTGGCGAGTTAGGTCGGACGAAGAGCGAGCGGTCCGCACCAAGCTCTACGCAGCTCTCATCCGCGCTGGTGTTGACAGTGACGGCTACGTCGAGGATATTCTCCACTCACTCCGACGCGTTCACCAATGAAGAGGGACCCGCTCCGGCACAAGCTAAATCCTGAGAAGCCCCTGTCCGCTCCTATTGCAGCCGAGATGTTCAAAGGTGAGGTGCGGTACTGGGCGCACCGGTTGGAGGCCGAGCCGGGACAGATCCATCTAGTGCGTTTGAGCCGCAAATGGGCCAGTTGCTCTCCCCGTGGGCGTGTGACCTTTGACACAACCCTTCTTTGCCAACCCGAGGAGGTCAGGCGCGAGGTGATTATTCACGAGCTTCTCCACCTGAAGGTGCCAAACCACGGACCTCTATTCAGCGCCCTTCTTAGAGCCCACATGGCAGCAGGGAAAGCATCTTTCATGCTGGCCGCACGCAGACGCGGAGTCACTTAACGAGTTCCAGCCAAGTCGCCACGACCGGACCGCCACGTGGCACTCGAGGCGCGTTCCGCCGCAGGATGGCTTGGATCGTTTTTGGCGCGAGCGCGCCTTCCGGGGGGGTGACGCGGGCGCCCAGCGGTAGGCAGAAGTACAGATTCCCCCCCGGGTTCGGATACCCGCTGCTGAGGAGACGGTCCCGCGTCCAGAGTTCAGGTTCGCCGGCCACAGTCATAAACTGCGCGGCGGCCAAAGCCGGACCGTACAAAATCACAAAGTCGGCTCCAAGCTCGGGCCCGGTCATCCCGACGCTCCCTCGACGACCGTCTGCGCGCACATTGTACCGACCGTTTGCGGTGATCCAGTCGAAGTGCGACTGATCCTTAACAAAACCCAGAAGCACGAGAGTGTCCGCCGGCGGCTTCGCGAATTGTGGCTCCCATCCGACGATGTTTTCGGTGCGGGTGGCTTCGCCGAAGCTGTTGACCTCCCAATATCGTCCACGCCGATGCTGACTGATGACCGAAGCAAAATGCCATAGCGTGTCGTTAAGAAACTTGGTCAGCGGCTCGAGGCCCTCGGCATCCTCGGTCTCCGTAGGGCGCAAGGCGAAGGCACCTAACCCGGGAAGAATTTCGTGGTAGCGGTGGAAGGTATGATCTGCTTGTCCCTCGGTCCCACCTGGGTACAAGACGTACGACCCGGCGGAGCGCTTAATAGCGTCGCGGTAAGCGTGCATCTTGAGGAGGTCCTCGCGCTTTGCGGCCGTTCTTCGTGCTCCCACGTCCTCGGGCGGTGCCTGGACATCCTCGAGGGCTTCAGGACCGAGAATCTCTACGAGATGGTCAATGCGGTATTTGGCGTCGAAATGAATCCAAATCGATTCAAAGTCATCGGGTTGACCGCTTCCTGTGTGCAGATGTATAGAGCAGTCGGGTCGCATAGGCCGAGTCCACGACCCGCTTCTGTTTGACGAAGGGGAAAAGGTGCGGTTGAATGACACCTCGACAAAGATCTTTCTTCCGAGACGCTCAGTGACGCCTGTTAGGCGTGCCTCTCTTCCTCGCTCGAGGGTGACATCTGCACCTTCCTGGGTCAGCCGGATTAGTTGTGCTTCCTCGAAACTAGTACATAGTCGCTTGACGGCTTTGACAACCTGCAAGAACGTCCAAAACTCGTATAGGCTCGCGACATCCTTCTGGCCAGCTCCGAACACGTCCTGGCCGCCCGACCAGGAGACTTGCGCCGCACCATCGGTGATGGCGTGGGCTGCCAGAAGCTCCCTGTACCCCTCGCGCTTGAGAAGCACCTGATTGTTGGCCGGAAAGTAAGCGAGATCCCCGACGTCGCGAAAGAACGGATCGCCGAGCATTCCGTCGACATAATCGAGAGCTGCTTGAGTCTCTCGAAGTCCCCGAGATCGCGCTGGAGTGTCTGGAACGCGTTCGATGGCCCGTCGAAGCGATTGGAGCAAGGACTGCCAGCGACCGAGTGCGAATTTGACGAAACGGTTCGGGGGTGTGTCCCTCGTTTCTTCCAATTGGGTCAGCTCCACGCGCCGCGGCAACGTTGCGATGCTCCGAACTGCCGAATGTGGCCAAGGCACGCGAGGTCCTGCCTTGACAATGGCTCGAGCTGCCGAGGAGGTTGCCGGAAATCCCTTTCCCGGGGAGACGAACTGGGGCTCGGCCCGCCAATCAGTGTTGGGGTTAGAGATTACCTGGTGCAGCGCTGCAGTTAGCGAGGTGCTCCGGATAAGTCCCTGTAATAGACTGAACCTCTCGTACGCTGTCCCAGGATCAAGTTGGTCATGGGGAACAAACCGCAGTTGGGTCGGCGCAAACCGCTCGAGAAGGATCGCCGAGGACACTTCGGCCAGGTCTCGAAGCATCCAACGGTATTGCCTTAAATAATCAAGCTTCCTGGCCCGCACTTCGAACGATGCCTGACCAATCTCGAACCCGTCGACGGTCACGCTCACGGGCAAAAGACCCACAAACGACTGAGTACGGAGCCGTCCGCGCGGCTCCCCATCCGAGTCGGGCGAAAAGAGGTCAGGCCGGTCGGTCTCGAAGTATCCGCCAGCGCGGGTGGCCGAGATTTCATAGCCGTACTCCCAATCCTCGAGGAGCTGTACAGCTTCTAACGCAAGGTCACGTTCAGGGTCATCGGAAAGGTCGAGCAGCGGCGCGATCCTTAAGGTCCCAGCACGAGGCAGAAGGCGAACATCGATTGAGCCAACCACCAGCTGCTGGCGGTCCAGAATCGGTACTGGTGCCTTGGAAACTACAGCCAACTACTCGGTGAATGAAACGAACTGATTGGCGCGCAGACTCAAGGTCATCCGCCGAATCTTTTCGAAGGAGACTGGCAATCTGGGGTCGACCGTGGTGGCCGCGACTGGATCAAACTGACTTGCCTGCTCATCAACCGCCCCGAAGTCGAAGCAAAATCGGCCCAAGCGTGAGAGGGTCGGTTCGAGACGGCGCCGCGACCCATGCAACTTGGGGAGTACCTTCTGCATTACTTGGAGGTCCAAAGCGTTCTGCCATTCGGTGCCGCCCAGGGCGAAGTAGACAGACGCAAAGCGTCGGGCCTCGTAATAAGTTCGATAACCGAACTCGGCTCCCACGTTGCTTAACACTCGATGCAACATTTTGAGGTGAGAAACAAAATCCGACAGATGCGGGCTAGGATGCGATTCTTGCCAAGAGTCATCTGTGGCAGCGGCCAGGAGCGCCTGCGCCAAGGCCGGGCCGGCCGCGGTTACAACCTTCGGCTTGGCTGGTGTTTGTGCGAGATCATCCGTTGCTACCCGAAACTCGAGCGTGTTGGCGCGGTCTAGGACCTTCGGTGAAAACATGTACGTCGTTTCGTCGACATTGACCGTTCCGACGACAAACAGATTTCGTGGGATCGGCAGAGGATTAGGGTCCTGCGAACTTTCGCGCCACTCTCCGCCCTCCTGAACCAAATTCGGCAATATGGGCTGAGCCGACTCCATACCTGAAAGGTAGTCGGCGAAATACCGCTCCACATGGGCTAAGTTCATCTCGTCAAGTACGAGCAGGTAAGGGTTGAGAGGGTCACGAGCCGCCTTCAACATAAAGGCAAGGGTGTCCGGCACAGACCAGGGCCGGCTACCGCCGGGGCCGGACGGCCGCAGGACGTCTACATAGCCAAAGAGTGCCTCTGGCCCTGTCCAATCGGGTCGAACGGGGATCACCAGCAGATGTTCCTGTCCGAGCCACTCACCAAACTTGATTGCGATCTGCGTCTTGCCCGATCCGCTTAGGCCTGTGAGGATAACGAGTGGCTTAGTGATCACGCTGGCAAGAAAGCTGCGCACGGTGTCGTCGTGCCTTATGCCGAACCTGAGACCAGTCGTGCTCAGCGATTTGGAGAACGCAGCCAAGACGGAGTCCAGGGTTGCGGGTGGGGTCGGGGGCGATAGTGCTCTCTCGTAAGCTCCAAGCACCTCAGTCAAATCTTTCAAGAGGACCTCATCTTCAGGAACAGCTCCCTTCTCATACAGCTTGTACCCTACAGTTGACGCCTCGTAGTCGGCCCCTAACCCGGCGGTGCTACGTAAATCAATGTCAGCGTTTAGCTGAAACCCGCTTCGTCCGAGTGACATCACGGCCTCCCGAAGTTCGGCGGCGCGTGCGCGTAGCAAGCGTTTACCTTCGGCGGCCCCGTGTACGCGCTGTGCCTCAGTAACGCCCTGGTTGAGCGTCAAGTAGACGCCGCTACAGTCCTCTCGAAACAGATAGACGCAATAGGTGCCCTTCTGGGTTGAGGTCGTCTCTCGATCGTCCATGATCGCTACCCAAGGCACCTTCGCCCAGTTGCCTTGTCCGGCGGACGGCTTGACCTTGAGATGTGGATTTGACCTGATAGGCGGACTGGCTGCTAGAGATTGCGTAAGCCGTTGGAGTACTGCGAAGATCGGGTGCTCACCGCCGAACGCCGCGCTCTGGCGCGCTTCGACGTACTGACTGAGTACTTGCTCCAGGGCGTCGGCGATTGACCGGCCGCCGCCCGAGCTTTGTGGCCGAATGAGGCGGTCCTTTAACAAGCCTTCCAAGACCTCCGCTTCGCCCGGTGTGACAGGAAAATTGGTGCCTTGAGCGAACTTCAGGATGCTCAGATTGGATAGTTCCTGGATCGACATCAACTCGCGTCGCAAAAGAGGCGGGTCGATCAGCTGGTCCACGCTTACGCGGACTCGAACTCGCTCTGCTTCGCCAGAAGGGTCCTCGCTCTTGCGGTATCTACCCTCGGCCGGAAGCTCGGGGCGCCGAGCGGGTGAGTCCAAGACCTCGCCCGTTGCTTGTATTCCCGCATCGGGTCCGGCTTCCCACATGTAGACGCGGTCCCCGGGTCTGATCTCTGAGGCGTGCTGGGATGTCGACCATGCTATTTCCGAGAGACCACGGACGGCCGCTCTTAAATCCCACGTGGCTGGATTATTTTGAAAGACCCATGAGCGTTTGGTTTTGGACCGAGACGGGTCAATCATGAGCCGGGCTGGGCTCGATGCAATCGTGCGGACGCCCCCTTGTTAATCAGTCAATGAATGCTACTGCAACCCGGATCGGGTCCTATGGCCGAAGGCGACCGACCGGCAGCTACCGCCAGCCGCGGGCGTCCACTCGGATCCATGGCGTTCTACCGTTTGGCGAAAGCAGCAAAAGTGCCGGATGGAGATTGACGGTAGTGCAGGCGTGCGCGGGAATAATTACCAGGCGGTCGCCGATGGCTAGGCCGATCTGCCTGGGCGCCGCCAACACAGCATGTTCCTCGCTTAGCCGAGCAACTGCAAGGTCGTCGCGCGCCAGGACCATACCGTACCCTGCAAGGCCGGATACGCGTAGGTCGGCCGACAGCGCCTTCGATCCAGCATCTATCACTGCGCGGTCGGGTGCTGGGGTAGACGCCACCGTGGCGACCACGGCAAGCGCGCAGTCCTCTAGACGCTGGCTGCCTAGGGTGACCTGGTTGGCGTCGCCATAGATATAGGTCCCCGGTCGCATCTCGGTGATTCCGCCGCGCATGGCGAGACCGGCGGTTGGGGTCGAGCCGATGCTTAGTTCTCGAACCTCGATGCCAGCCCTGCGCAACATGTCGGCGGTCGTCGATATACCGTCAGCCTCCTGGTCCGCTGCCAGCTGACGTTCCTTCTGATTCGTGGCGGCGTACACGTGGCCTCCGTGAGTGATCAGTCCGCGGAAGCGCTCTGCCCCGATTGCCCGGACGAGTTCTCGGACGGCCTTTACCGTCGTCTCGCCTGGCGGCGTCCCGATCCGATGTTGACCTGGGTCGACTTCCCACAGGACCTCAACGCTCTCTGGCAGCGACTTGGCGATGCTGACGTCGTCGAGCGACACAGCCAGCCGCTTGACCCGACTTGTGAGCGCCGCCAGGCGCTCGAGCTTCGGCTTACCAATAGGCGGATGCGCGACCAGCAGGTCATCGACGCCGGCGTCAGCGAAAACCTCGGCCTCGGTGAACGTTGCGCATGTCAGACCCACAGCGCCGTGGGCCATCTGGCGCTGAGCCATGTAGGCGCTTTTGTGGGTCTTCGCGTGGGGTCGCAGCTTGACGTTGTTGTCCGCGGCG
Source organism: Chloroflexota bacterium (assembly GCA_034666565.1). GTDB lineage: Bacteria > Chloroflexota > Dormibacteria > CF-121 > CF-121 > CF-13. The sequence continues at coordinate 49,831 of JAXDLN010000041.1, read as the reverse complement.
AGCTTGGCCATGCACGCTAGGTTGCGCTCGACGATCTCCTCGTCGACGACACCAACCGGCGTGATGATGTCTTCGGTTGCAGCCAGGATCCGCTCGACGTCCATTCGCTATCGCTTCGTCAGATGAGCAAGGCCGCGATCAAGCGGGAAGCCATACAGCGTGTTGCCGTCGCGCCCCTCGACGGTGTCTGCTGCAACCATCGCGTTAAACGCAGCTTCCTCTGCCGCCTCGACTACGGCGTCGAAGATCAGGTCGAAGGGCGACCCCTCGGTCCAAAATTGCCCCTCCACGAGCACGTTGATCCGATGGGCCGCTCGCTGTGTAGATCGGGGGATGCGGTTGGCGGTCGAAAAGGCGATGAAGATCTCCCCGCTGCCGTCATTCCCAACGGATCCTGTGCGGCCGAGACCGATGTCGATGCGGCGCGCGACCCGACGGAGCTGCGCCGGATGCAGCGGAAGGTCGGTCGCGAGCACGGCGATGCAGGATCCCTCCTGGTGCCGTTTGGGCATGAGGTCGGTGATCCGCCGACCCACTGGCGCGCCGGCGATCAGCAGCTGGTGGCGGCTTCCATAGTTCGTCTGAAGCAGCACGCCGATGGTAAACCGCTGGCCGGACAGCTCAACGATGCGAGACCCAGTCCCGATGCCCCCTTTGAAGTCGAAGAACTGGGTGCCGGTACCGGCACCGACGCAGCCCTCGGCGACCGGGCCGTCCTTGGCGGCCTCGAGCGCAGCGTACACGTCCTCGCGCGCGATCCCAAAGGCGCGGCTGTCGCTCAGAAAGCTATCGTCAGTCTCGGCGACGACCGGGATGACGACGTCCTTATCGGCGATCTCCGGATCGCGCCCGGTCATGTAGCGGACGACCGAGTCGTAGGCGAGGCCAATGTTCACGGTGTCCGTGAGCACGATCGGCGAGCCGAGCAATCCCCACTCGTCGATCACGCTTCGGCTGGTCATCTCGCCGTACCCGTTGAAGACCGAGACCGCGGCGTAGAGCCGCTCGCGGAACAAGTCCCCAGGGTGTGGCCATATTGCCGTGACTCCACTTCGGATAACCGGGTCTGATCCACCGCGCTCACCTTTCCAGACGGTTCGGTGGCCGACGCGGACGCCAGGCACATCAGTGATGGCGTTGTGGGTCCCGGTGGGAAGAAAACCCACCGGGATCCCGAAGTCGCGAGCTCTGCCCCTACTGGGCGGGGGGCTCGACACTAGGTGCGGTGCAGCTTTTGCAGTTCGGCCTTGGGGTCGACCTGGACGTTCCAATAGCGATCGCCCCTAGGCCGGATGAAGGCGTAGTAATAGATCAGCCCGGCGATGAAGATCACGGCAACCGTGACCAGGTCGCCGACCTTCTGCTGGGTAAGTGCGATGACGCATCCGACCAGGCCGATAACCGGCGGTACCGGCCAGAGTGGCATCTTCCACGGCCGAGGCAGATCCTTCTGTGTGTAGCGGCTGACGAGCGCCGAGATGCAGATCAGCGCGTAGAGGACGATCAGGAGGACCGCGGTGAAGGTGACCACGGCGACCAGGGTGCCCTGGAACGAGAGGATGGTGGCGAGCACGCCGACGATCAGGGTGGCGACCCAGGGGGCGCCCCGGCGGCCATCGACTTTGCCGATCCAGGCGCTGATCACCTCGGGCCACGCCCGATCACGGCCAGCTGCCCAGACGATACGGGCGAACTGGAGGGTGATGGCGAGGCAGGCGTTGAAGATGGCGACGATGGCGCCGATTGCCACGATATTGAAGAAGGTATCGCCGAAGGAACTCTTCGCCGCGTCGAGCAGCGGCGTCGCCGATCCGAGGAACGACTTGAGGTCCGGAACCCCAAAGAACACGAGCAGGAAGGTGCCGAGCTCGAAGGCGATCCCGATCGCCGCGGCCACGACCACAGCCCGGCCCACGTGCTTCGCCTCGCCCTCGGTCTCCTCGGCGAAGTTAATCGCGCTGTCGTAGCCATTGACGGAGAACATGGCCACCGCGATGGCGGCGATGATCGCGCTGATCCCGACCGGGACGAGCTTGCCGTGGTCCAGGATCACCGGGCTGGTTACGACCGACAGCGGCTGCTGCAGGTGGACAAGGCCCGACAGTGCGAGCGCCGATACGACGGCGAGCTCGAGTGCCAGGAAGAAGCCGGTCAGAATGGCATTGAAGTTGATGGCGAAGAGGGCTACACCCGTGACGATGATCATGATGACCGCAGCGGCGACGTTGCTCGGGATACTGCCGTTCAGCGCCGCAATGTAGACGCCGATCCCGACCGCGACGCTGGCAGGCAGGAAGACGGCCTGACCCATGTAGTCGAGCATCGCCAGGAAGCCGATCGGCTTGCCGAGTACCCGGGTCACGATGCTGAATAGGCCGCCCGCGACTGGGAACATCGAACCGAGCTCGCCCATGCAGAGGGCGACGTTGATCGCCAGGAAGCAACCAATAATGTAGGCCCATACGGAGCCGGTGCCCGCCGCGGCGATGACGACGGTTCCGATGACAAGGAGCGACGCGGTGGGCGTGATGTCCGAGAGAACCAGGGCGATGTTGCGCAGGGTGCTGAGCGTGCGCTTCAGCTCCTGGTTGTACCCGAGCGACGAAAGTAGGTCGGCCCCCTCGACGGACGAAGACGGCGGGCGCGAATCGGCCATAGACTTCCCCTCCAAGACGAGATTTCTGGCCGTCGCCCCCGGGCGGCTATGGTATTTGTACAGACTAAAAGCGCGGTCGTCAACTGGGAAGTGAAGAGGAGGGACTGCGTGAAGGTGTTCATCTCCGTCGATATGGAGGGGATTTCAGGGGTTACCGACCCGGAGGACGTCCTGCCGAACGGGTCCGAATACCAGACCTGCCGGCGGTACATGACCGGGGACGCCAACGCCGCAATTGGCGGCGCATACGACGCCGGCGCCGAGGCGGTCCTGGTCAACGACTCCCACTGGATCATGCGCAACCTTCTAATACACGACCTGGACAAGCGGGCCAAGGTGATTAAGGGGTTCCACAAGCCGCTCTGCATGCTCCAGGGGCTGGACGATAGCTACGGGGCGGCGGTCTTCGTCGGCTACCACTCCTGCGCCGGTACAGAAGGTGGCGTTCTGAATCACACCATGCTCGGCAAGGAGGTCCAGAACATCTATCTCAATGGCGAGGCGACGGGCGAGACCCGCCTGAATGCCGGCTTGGCCGGGCATTATGGCGTTCCAGTGGCGCTGGTCGCTGGCGACGTCGCTGTCTGTCAGGAGGCGAAGCGGGTGCTGCCCTGGGTCGAGACAGTTGCGGTTAAAGACGGGATTGACAAGTATTCGGCGATCCTCAAGCATCCTGAGGTCGCTCAGGCGGAGATCCGTGAAGCGACCGCACGAGCCCTCAAAGGCAAGGCGGCGAAGCCGTATGTGCTCAAGCCGCCCATCAAGATTGGAGTCGAGTGGAACTCGACCACAATTGCCGAAACCTGCGGACTGGTGCCGGGGGTGAAGCGGACCAGCTCGCGGTCAACTGAATACACGGCGAACGACTGGCCCGATGGGATGAAGGTGCTCCTGGTCGAGCTTCTCCTCGCGCTGGAGGTCAGTGGAGGGAAGGGTATTTACCAGTAAACGCTGAGTCTGGGCTTGTTTGCGCCCCCTTATGCGCCTATGCTGCAGGCGTCTCAGTCCACATTGCAGACACAGAGAGGAGAGGGGAATGAACAAACGCAGATCGATCTTCGGCGCGGCCATCGGGCTTGCTTTCGTCGCGATTTTTAGCGTAACGGCCCTCGCGTCGACCGGAGGCGGCACTATGGCGAGCAGTCAAGTCCGCGGCACGCTCACCCTGGACGTGAAAGTGAATACCGATCGCATTAAGTTCCAGACCAAGGGTGCGACTGACGTAGTCGTCCAGACCACCACCTACGCTCCCGCTGGCTTCTCGGGTTGGCATACCCACCCAGGGTTCGTGCTGGTCGTCGTAGAGTCCGGGGCTATAACCCTACAAGTCGGCTGCTCCTTCAATACGTACTCGGTCACTCAATCGTTTTACGAGTCGGGCACTACGCCCATCATGGCCCGCAACCTCGGTACCAGTCCGGCGGTGGTGCGGATTACCTACATTGTTCCGCAGGGTTCAGCAGTGCGCCTCGAGGTACCACTCTCTCAGGCGCCTACCTGCTGAAGGCGTTGATCAAACGGAGGCGGGGCCGGGACCCCTCCTCCGCCCCTCACCCGCAAGGCCGACGTGCTTTGGACGGCTGAAGTTGGGCTTGTTTGCGGTACCTTTTGCGCCTATGCTCCAGGGGGTCTCAGTCAACATCGCAGACACAGAGAGGAGAGGGGATGAATAAGCGCAAATCGATCTTGGGCGCGGCACTCGGGCTTGGTGCTGTGGCGATCTTCGGGGTATCGGCGCTGGCGACGATGGGCAATGGGGGTTTCCACCCGGGCCCGCAAACGCGTGGCACGCTCCTAAGCCAGGACGTGCATCTCAACGCCGACCGCGTTAAGTTCCAGACGAAGGATGCGACTGACGTCGTCGTCCAGGAGATCTTGCAGGATGTAGGCGGCGACTCAGGTTGGCATAGCCACCCCGGGTTCGTGGTCGGGATCGTGAAGTCTGGGTCTGTGTCGATCACGGTCGGTTGCACGACAACCACATATTTAGCCGGCCAGACCTTTCTAGAGACCGGCAATACTCCGACAATCGCTCGCAACGCCAGCCAGACTGCTCCGTTGGTCGTGGAGGCCACCTATTTCGTTCCCAAGGGGGTGCCGACCCGGCGCGACGCTAATCCGCCTACCTGCTGACGGCAGTTTGAACGTGGAGGTGGGCGCCGCGTAGGCCCCACCTCCATTGACACGAGGAACTATCTCGTTAGACTGTTGGCGTCGGGGGCGCTGTGTATTAGTTGAGGAGGATCTGAACTAATGTCTCCACGCACCGTAAAAAGGCGTCGCCGAAGCAAGCGCCAACTGACTGCGGCGGGCAGTTCTGGATCGCCCGCCACGTTGCTCGCGCAGGTCACTGGGCTCGTCAGTGAGAACCTGGCGCTGGTCCGGGAGAATAGGGAACTCCATATCATCATCGCCCGCGTGACCAAAGCGGTCGATGTGGTGTCCTCCGCGCCACGTGCTAGTCGTCGGAGCCTTCAGGACACGGCGGTAGAGGGGGCTGGACCTCGACGCAATGGCCGTCGCCGGCAGCGCCGACGGATCACCGATCCAGCATCGCTCGAGCGTCGTCGGGCCGCGCTGGCCAAGGCGCGCCAGGTCCTCGCCGAAAGACGTGCCGCGGTGAAAGCCGCCGAGTGATCGAGACGGTCGACGTCAAGCGGATCATCCCGACTGAGAAGCAATACGCCTGGACCTTTGGCGGGGTCGACCCGATCGCCCGGATTAAACCGGGCGACGTGCTCGACCTGTACACGGAGGACTGCTTCGGGGGGAAGGTTCGCTCAGAGACAGACTTGTTCAGCAAAGTCTGCGAATACCCATTCGTCAACCCGCAGACGGGACCGTTCTATGTCGAGGGCGCCGAGCCGGGCGATACGCTGGCGATCCATCTGATCGACGTCCAGCCGGCCCGCGATTGGGCGGCCAGCGTCACCGTCCCACTCTTCGGGGCGCTCACCGGCACCCATTACACGCAGACGCTGCAGGATCCGCTGCCGGAGAAGACCTGGATCTATAAGGTTGACCAGGCCTCGAAGACGGTTCGGTTCCAGGCCCTCGATTCGGATTACGGCACGAGCTTCCCGCTCGAGCCGTTCCATGGGACCATCGGCGTCGCCCCTGCGGCGTTCGAGGCGCGCAACGTGCTGGTCCCAGAGGCGTTCGGCGGCAACATGGATACGCCGGAGGCGAAGGCTGGGGCCACCATCTATCTGGGCGTCAACGTGGCCGGCGGCTTGTTTTCGCTGGGGGATGGCCACTACACGATGGGGGAGGGGGAGACCTGCGGCGTCGCCGTCGAAGGTGCCATGAATACTGTTCTGACGGTTGAGGTCGTCAAAGGGGTCTTCGCCGAGTGGCCGCGGCTGGAGAACGACGATGCGATCATGGTCGCAGGCTCCTACCGGCCGCTCGAGGACGCCTTCCGCATCGCCCACACCCAGATCGTGCAATGGATCGCGAAGGATACCGGGCTGTCGATGATGGACACCTACCAGCTGGTGTCGCAGGCGGCACGCTCACGGATCGCCAACGTCTGCGACGCTAACTACACGATCGTCGCCAAGGTGCCGAAGCAGTTCCTGCCGAAGGATATCCCCTGGATGAACGGCGTCCACCAGAAGATGCGCGCCCGCGGCAAGGCGGTCATGACCAGCCGAAAGGCGCCTTAGCGTAACCCTTCCCAGGGTGCAGGAGCAGCGCAAGAAAAGGGACTGGCCGGCGACACCCTATCAAATGCCCTTTAAGGACAGAATGAAGCCGGCAAAGGTGGGCTTCGCCCGGAAGATGCACCGGAACCCGACGCCGTCGGAGGCCGCTCTCTGGGACCTTCTGAAAGGGCACCAGCTCGGTGTGCCGTTCTTGTCTCAGGAGTGCATCCTGGGCTATATCGTGGACTTCTACTGCCCTCCAGCAAAGCTGGTCGTAGAGGTAGACGGAGGGGTCCACCAAACTGCTGAACTGCGTGGTCGGGATGCCACCAAGGATCGGGCGCTCAGGCGCCACGGCCTTGTAATCTTGCGTCTGCCCTCCGATCTGAGCGCATCTGATGCGCTCAGCAGGATTGACCGAAAGCTCCACTTCCTTCAGGTCGAGCGCAAGAAGAATCTGGCCGCCTAGGCTAAGGTTCAAGGGAAATCAAGGTGAAGACGTCGGCGGAGCCACGGTCGATCACCGAAATCGGCGCCGCCGTCGTAGGGACGGGCTTCATCGGCGAGGTGCACGTCGAAGCGCTGCGCCGGCTCGGCGTTCAGGTGCGCGGGGTGGTGGGTTCCGGTCATGCCCGGGCCATGGAACGGGCCGCTGCGTTGGGCTTGCCGCCCGCGTACGCGAGCTTCGAGGCGATGCTGGCCGACCCACGGGTCGACGTGGTCCACATCACCTCGCCGAATCATCTGCACTACCCGCAGGCCAAGGCGGCGCTGGCGGCCGGCAAGCACGTGATATGCGAGAAGCCGCTCACGATGACGTCAACCGAATCAGCCGAGTTGGTCCGGCTGGCGGAGGCGAGCAGGCTGGTCAACGCCGTCAACTTCAACCTGCGCTTCTATCCGATCTGCCGGCACTTGCACCAGTTGGTGCGGGAGGGTGGGCTCGGTGAGGTGCGGCTGGTGTCCGGCCACTACCTGCAGGACTGGCTGCTGCTCGACACCGACTGGAACTGGCGGCTCGAGCCAGAATTGGGCGGCAAACTGCGGGCCGTCGCGGACATCGGCTCGCACTGGATGGACTTGACCAGCCACGTTGCCGGCACGCGAATTGTGTCGGTGATGGCCGACTCGAAAACCTTCATTCCGATCCGCCAGCAGCCCGCTGGGCCGGTTGAGACCTTCGCCAGGACCGCGGGCCCGACCACGGCCCGAACGATCACCACGGAGGATTGCGCCACGGTGCTGCTCCGCTTCGAAAACGGGGCGCTCGGCAATATGACGATTTCTCAGATCAGCGCGGGACGCCGAAACACACTCGAGTTCGAGATCGACGGTTCCAGTTCCGCCGCGGCGTGGAACTCCGAGCGGCCCGATGAGCTGTGGATCGGCCATCGCGGGTGGCCAAACGAGCTCCTGCCACGCGATCCGAGCTTGCTCAACGAAGAAGGGCGCGCCGCGGCGAGCTTACCGGCCGGACATAACGAAGGCTTTGCCGATACCTTCAAGGCGCTGTATCGATCGATCTACCGCACGGTGGCTGGGGATGGCCCGGCCGAGCCTGACTACCCGACGTTCGCAGACGGGCACACGTCGATGTTGGTTTGCGAGGCAGTCGCTCGCAGCGCCCAACAGGGCACCTGGGCGTCAGTCGAGGTATCTCGGGACTTTAGTCGTCCTCGCTCCTAAAAAAGCTGCCGTTTCGCTCGTTCAGGGTCCGTCACCCAATGGCCGCCTGAGCTTGAGCTCGCTATGCGACGTTGGGAGCGCTCGCTCGGTAGCCATCAGCACCAGCCTACGCCAGCCCTCCGCGAGCCCTCTCCGATTGTTTCTGGGTGAGACGTTCACGCTCGGTGCAACTTGTTTGACTTAATTCGGGCGACCTGTTATGCCACCTAGGTAATTCGGCCTATACGACCTCTCCTCCGATGGTCTGCGGATTTCTGGCGGTTGGCGCTGGTTGCGCTGGCCTACTGGCTGGCAGCCCGCCTTAGCCTGAACCTCGCGCTGGTTCATGGTCAGGTGACGCCGATCTGGCCCCCAACCGGCATTGCGCTGGTGGCCTTCCTGCTCATCGGTCGGCGCGCGTGGCCAGCAGTCGCCCTCGCCGCGTTTGCCGTCAACCTTCCCATTGGCCCATCGCCTCTGGGCGCGGCCGTCATCGCGGCTGGCAACACCCTCGCTCCCTTCGTTTCAGCCGAGCTGTTGAAGCGGGTGGGCTTTCACCTCGAGATGGATCGGCTGGAGGACGCCATCGCCATCATCGTGATCGGGGCTTTGGGCGGTATGACACTGAGCGCCACGATCGGGAGCTCGGTCCTCGCCCTCTCGGGGGCGATTCCCTCGGCCGGATTCTGGCCAACCTGGGCGGTCTGGTGGACCGGCGATGCAATGGGTGTACTGCTCGTGGCGCCATTTCTCCTCAGCTTTTTGGCGCGCCATACGGGTCCGGCGCTCACCTGGCGCCAGGGACTGGAGTTGACCAGCCTGATCGGGGGCACGGCGCTGGTGGCCTATCTCCTCTTCCAGAACCAGTTGGACCTCGAGTACCTGGTGGTGCCCGTCATCATGCTTGCGGCCTGGCGGTTCGGCCTGCGAGGCGCCGCACCGGCAGCCCTGATGGCGTCGGGCGTCGCGATCTGGGCCGCCATTTCGGGGACCGGCCCGTTTGTGGGCGAGACGCTGTTCCAGAGGATGGTGACGCTCCAGGTCTTCAACGTCAGTGTTGCGCTCGCGTCGTTGCTCCTCGCCTCCTTCGCCGAGACGCGCGCGCGGAAAGAAGAGATGTCACGCCTTTATACGTCCGCCCAACTCGCGAGTGAGGCGAAGACCCGCTTTCTCCACATGGCCGCTCATGAGTTGCGCACGCCGATCACGGTCGTGACTGGCTATCTGTCGTTGCTGTCCGACGGCACCCTCGGCGCTGTGCCGAACGGATGGAGGAAGCCGCTCGAGATCCTAACGGGCAAGACTCGGGAGCTGAACCGGATCGTGGCCGATCTCCTCGAGGCCTCGCGGATCGATGCGAACGCGCTGTCTCGCGACCTGAGCCAGATTGACTTGCGGAAGGTTGTCGAGGACGCCAGGGAACGCGCTCTGCCGCGAGCCCAGTTGCTTGGTGCCGAGATTGCCACACGCTTGACCACCGATCCGGTTCCCGTCGAGGCAGATGCCGTCCAGCTCGCTCGCATCCTTGACAATCTGATCAATAACGGCCTGACCTACAACATGGGGCCGCCCCGTCTATCGGTCACGGTATCGAACGCGGGGGATCGGGCAGTGGTGCGCGTCGCCGATAACGGGGTCGGTATTCCGCAGAGCGAACAGGAACGCGTCTTCGAGCGGTTCCATCGCAGCAACGAACCCGCTTTTCGTAACGTGCCGGGCACCGGGCTCGGACTCTATATCAGCCGTCAACTGGCGGAAGGACACGGAGGCAGCCTCGTGGTCGAAAGCAGCATGCCGGGTCGGGGGACCGTCTTCGCGCTCGCCTTGCCGCTCTCGGCGACGACATCGACGCCGGTCCCAACGGTTGACGGAGATCCGAGCGGCGCCTCGGCTCCGATCGACACCGCAAGCGACGCGCTACCGCTGCCCGCCGGCAACCTGGGCAGAAGCTAAGCGCAGCCCGCGGCTGACACGCTGTTCAGCCGGTCGGGTGGTCCTGGATCGTTCCCCGGAGCGGGATCTCCGGGAGGAAGAACGAGACAATGACACCGAGGGCGGCGAGCGTCGTTGCCAGCAGGAAGGCGCGCTCGACGCCGATTGACAGACTGACCCGCACCGCCGTCAGCACCTGATGCTCAATCGCGGGCGGGAGTTTTCCGAACGCTGCGGTCAGGCCCTGGCTCTGGCCGGCGATCAGTCCCTGGGCGCCCGACGTGGCCGCCCTTGCCAGCTGTGAGCTGGCGCCGCCGGGCAGGTGCCGGGGAAGCTCGGCCTTCAGCGTCTCGATGACGATCGTCGCCATGATCGGCACGCCCATCACGGCGCCGAGGTTGTTGAAGAACTGCCGCGCCGCATTCGCCGTGCCGAGCATGCGGTAGGGAAAGGCGCTCTGGACGACCACCGAGAGGGTGGGGAAGACAGCCCCGACGCCGATCCCCGTGATGACCATCCCGATCAGCGCCTCGGTGAAGGCGGAGGTCGCCGATAACCGCGACAGCAGGAACATCCCCACGACCGCGACCACCATGCCGATTACGGTCTGCACTTTGTAGCGGCCGGTGCGCGTCGTCAGCTGTCCGCCAATCAGGCTACCGATGACGAACCCGATCATCATCGGCGCCAGGACCAGGCCGGAGTCCTGGGCGCTGTAGCCGAGCACCCCCTGCGCATACAGCGGCAGAAACGTAAGGGTGCCGAACAGCGAGACACCAACCAGGAAGCTGAGGATCACCGCGACCGTGAAGGCCCGGCTCTCGAAGAGGTGGAGCGTCAAGATGGGCTCGTTCGCGCGGTTTTCCCACACGGCGAATGCCGCCAGCAGTACGGCACCGATCGCCAGCGCGCCGATCACCTGGATGGAATTCCACGGGTACGTGATCCCGGCCCAGGTGAGTCCGATCAAGATCGGCACCACGCCGGCAACCAGCAGGATGATGCCGAGCCAGTCGATACGGACCCGCCCCTGGCCAGCGAGCCTCGGCATCAGGACCGCAATCATCGCCAGTGCGATCAGCCCGAGGGGCAGATTGACCAGGAAGACCCATCGCCAGCCGAAGTGATCCGTGGTGAAACCGCCGACCAGCGGTCCGACGATGCTGCCCAGTCCGAAGACGCCCATGATCAGCCCCATCCAGCGGCCGCGTTCGCGCGGCGAAAAAATATCGCCGATCGTCGTGACGCCGAGCGCCATCATGGCCCCGCCTCCGATGCCGGTGACGGCCCGAGCCGCGATCAGCTCGCCCATGTTCTGCGACAGGCCGGAGAAGGCCGACCCGAGGAGGAAGAGCAACAGCCCGCCAATGTAAAACGGACGGCGTCCAAAGAGGTCGGAGAGCTTGCCCACCACCGGCACCGTCACCGAGGATGCGAGCAAGTAAGAGGAGAAGAGCCATGCGTAGAGGTTGAGCCCATGGAGCTCATCGACGATGGTCGGGGTTGCCGTTGACACGATGGTGCTGGTCATGACGGCGGTGAACTGCACCAGCATGACGGTGGCCAGGACCCAGTAGCGGCGATCCGCTGGGATCTGGTTGGTGATAGTCGGCTGGGGCCGCGCGGCGGCCGTGGGATCCGGTTCGGCGGCGCTCAAGCCATACAGTCTACCGCGGCATTCCGTACGCAGAGGCCAAGCAATTGGGACAAAGGGTCTGAGGGGAAAGAGCTAGGCTACTCGCCCTTCCAGTCGGGCTTGCGTTTCGCCAGGAACGCCTCGACGCCTTCCTTGAAGTCTCGCGAGAGATAGCACGCAGCGATGAGATCGGCGTCTGCGTTTTCGGGAACCATTCGCTGGCGAATACGGAGCAAGGCCTCCTTCGTCGCCCAGAGCGTAAGCGGGGCGTAGGACGCGACCTCCTCGGCGAGTTCCTGCGCACGTCGCGGCAGCGACTCCTCGTCCGGCGTGACCTCGCTCAACACGCCTGCCGCGAGCAGCTCCTGCGCGTCCATCAGTCGGGCTCGCATGATGATGTCCTTCGTGAGGGCGAAACCTAGGAGGGCGACGACCCTGGCGTAGTTGGCCATCGACAGGCAGTTGCCCAGCGTCCGGGCGATCGGGAACCCGTAGCGCGCGGACGGGGACGCGATGCGGAGGTCGCAGGCCGCCGCGATCGCGGCGCCAGCGCCCGTACAGGCCCCGGCGATGGCGGCGATCACCGGCACGCGGACGGACTCCAGCGTGCTCATCACCTGGTTGCCGCGGGCCTCGTAGTCGAGCGCGTCCTGCTCGGTCTTGAAGGTGCGGAATTGCGAGATGTCGGTGCCGGCGACGAAGGCCTTCCCGCCCGCGCCCGTCAGCACCACGGCCCGAACCTCGCGAGTGCCGTTGACCTCCTCGCAGGCGTCGACCAACCGGCTGTACATGTTCCAGGTCAGGGCGTTGCGCGCCTGCGGCCGGTTGAAGGTGATCCATTGGACCGGCCCGCGGCGCTCGGTCAGGAGCTCCTCCGATGTGCCGCTCTCGACGGCTGGATCGCTCATCCTGACACCGGCTGGGCCGGCCCGGCGGCGACCCGGTGGACCAGCAGCGCCTCGATCTCGGCTGGCGTGTATCCAAGCTCGGAGAGCAGGGCTAACGAGTCCTCACCCAGCAGGGGCCCGGCCTTCTCGCGGCGCACCGGGGTCTCGGAGAAACGCATCGGCGACCCGAGCTGGCGGACCGATCCGAGTTTGGAATGCGGGGCATCCCAGAAGTACGAGCGGGCATTGAGGTGCCGGTCGCTGAAAACCTCGTCGAACTGCTCGATCGGCGCGCAGGGCACCCCGGCGCGCTCGAGCAAACCGAGCCAGTGAGCGGTGGGCTTCTTGACGATCACGTCCTCGATGACCGGGATCAAGGTGTCGCGATGGCGAAACCGAAGGCTGGTGTCCGCGTAGCGCGGATCGTCGAGCAAGCGCTCCAGGCCCAGTGCCCGGCAGAACGCATTCCAGTTGGGCGGCGTCGTGGCGCCGATGGTCAGCCAGCCATCCTCCGAGCGAAAGGCCTGGTAGGGGGCATTGCTCTGGTGGGCCGAGCCCAATGGGCGCGGGATCTCGCCGGTCGCGAAAAATTTTCCGGCCTCCCAGATGGCAAGCGAGACACCGGCCTCCAGCAAGCAGACATCGATGAACTGGCCGAGACCGGTCTCACTTCGCGCGTAGAGAGCGGAAACCGCGGCGAGCGCGCCGTAGAGCGCACAGACCAGATCGGTCACGGGCACCCCGACTTTCACGGGATCACCGCCCGATGTCCCGGTGATGCTCATGAGTCCAGAGCGCGCCTGCGCCATGATGTCGAGACCAGGCTGCGCGCTGAGCGGGCCGTCCTGTCCCCAGCCTGACGCCGCGACGTAGACCAGGCCGGGATTCAGCAGGCGGAGCGCCTCGTAGCCGAGCTCGAGATCGGCCATGGTGCCCGGACGGAGGTTCTCGACCACCACATCGGCGGTGCCCACGAGCTTGCGGAAGACCTCCTTGCCCTGGGCGGATTTGAGATTCAGCGCGATCGACCGCTTGTTGCGATTGAGGCGAACGAAGGCCGAACCCTCACCGTCGAGCAAGGGCGCCATGGTGCGAACCTGGTCACCGCCCTCCGGCGGCTCGACCTTGATCACCTCCGCGCCCAGATCGGCGAGCTGCATGCCGCAGAACGGACCGGCCATGTAGTTCCCGACTTCCAGGACTCGGATTCCGGTCAGCGGCGCTCGGCCTTCGCGGTTCACTGGCCTGACGCCTCGAGCATCGCGTCATCGTAGCCAAGTACGTCGCGGAGGACCGCCGCGGTGTGCTGCCCGAGCGTCGGTGGCGCCAACCGGATGGGGCTGGAGCGACCATCGAGCTTCCAGGGCGCACCGACCTGGCTGATCTGACCCACCTCCGGATGGTTGATCTCAACCCGCATCTCGCGGTCGGTGGCCAGGGAGCTGGAGAAGGCCTCGCGAAGATCCATGATCGGCCCTGCCGGAATGCCGTGCTGCTCCAACCGTTCCAGCCACTGCGCGCGTGAATCGCTTTCCAGGCGTTGCTCGATCTCTTGCGTCAGCTCCGAGCGAGCCGCCTGCCGCTGCGCGTTGGTGGTGAACCGTGGGTCCGACGCCAGCTCGGGCGCCTCGAGCGCTTCACAGAAGCGCTGGTATTGGGCATCGGAACCGACCGCGACGTTGATGAAGCCATCGCGGACCTTGAAGGTCCCGTAGGGCGCGATCGTTGCGTGGTGGTTGCCTTCCCGCCCCGGCGCGTCCCCGGTGGCGAAGAAGCGTCCCGCCTGGTAGGTGTGTAGGGCGAGCAGCGCGTCGTTCAACGCCACATCGATGTAGGCGCCCTGTCCAGTACGCGTGCGGGCAACCAGCGCGGCCAGGATCGCATGGGCCGCGAACATGCCGGCGGTGATGTCGCCGACCGGCACGCCGACCTTCAAGGGAGGACCCTCGGCGGTGCCGGTCAGGCTCATCAGCCCCGACGTCCCTTGCGCGATCTGGTCGTAACCGGCGAGCGTCGGTTGGTTCTGGCCGTACCCGCTGATCGACGCGTACACGAGATCGGGCTTGCGCGCCCGGAGCTCCTTGGGTCCCAGGCCGAGGCGCTCGGCGGTCCCCGGCTTGAAGCTTTCCACCACCACGTCCGAGGCCAGGGCCAGGGCGCGCGCCGCCGAGCGAGCCGCCGCCTGCTTCAAATCGAGGACCACGCTCCGCTTGTTGCGATTGACCGATAGGAAGTAGCTGGACTCGCTGCCGATGAACGGTGGTCCCCACTGGCGGGAGTGGTCCCCGGTCGGGGGCTCGAGCTTGATGACGTCGGCGCCCAGGTCGCCGAGCAGCATGGTGCAGTAGGGACCGGCCAGGGCGTGGGTGAGGTCCAGAACGCGGACACCGTCGAGGGGCAGCGTAGCTTGCGTCGGCATCGCGTCAGGCTCGTGCGGCACGGGCATGGTGCGGCGCACCCGGTGGGTAGCGAATCAGCATCCGGAGGCGGCCACGGAGCTCGTGCACGTGGCGGAATTTCGCCTCTCGCCGCTTCAGCAGCTGACTGATCGAGGATCCCGCGAGCCGGCCAACCTCGTCTAGCAGTGCCTGCCGCAGGACGGTCGCCATCAGCTCGGGCGCCTCGTGGCCGGCGGGCTGCTCCGGCAGGATCCGATCAACCAGGTGGAGCTCGACCAGGTCCACGGCCGTGAGCTTCAGGCGAGTGGCCAGCTCATGCGCATGCTCCGCATCGTGGTAGAGGATGGCTGATGCTGCCTCGGGTCCGATTACCGAGAAGATGGCGTTCTCCTGCATCAACAGACGATCGCCCACCGACATCGCCAGTGCCCCGCCGCTCCCGCCCTCGCCGACAACGACGTTGATCACCGGTGTCCGCAGCCGCGCCAGCCGAGCCAGCGATTCGGCGATCGCCCCGGTAATGCCGGCGGCCTCGGAATCCGCGTCGGTCGAGGCGCCGGGGGTGTCGACGAGCGTGATCAGCGGGAGCCGGAAGCGTTCGGCCAGCGTGTAGGCGCGTTGCGCCTTGCGATAACCGCCGGCGCGGGTCCGGCCGAGCCGCGAGGAGTGGCGGTCCTGCGCGACGACGACCACCGGCCGATCACCGAGGCGGCCGATGGCGGCCATGACGGAGTCGTCGTCATCGCCCTGTCGGTCACCGTGGAGTTCGAAGAGCTCGGAGAAGACGGCGTCGGCCAGGGCGCGACCACTGGGACGATCTGGGTGCCGAGCGAGCTCGACGGTCTCCCAGACATCGCGTCGCACCTTCCCGTTCCGTTGTGGTTCCTGGCTCTCGCGTTTCCCCTGCGCGCCGACCTCACGAGCGTGCAGGGCACCAGCCAGATATCCCAGGACCGGGCGGAGACGAGCGCGCTCGACGACGGCGTCGACCAGGCCATGCTGGAAGGCGAACTCTGCCGTGCCCGGCGGAGCCTCATCTCCAATTGCCGTCGTGTGCACCCGCGGCCCAACGAACGCGACTCGCGCGTGGGGCTCGGCCAGGATGATGTCCCCCAGTCCCGCAAACGACGCCAACACGCCTCCCATCGTCGGATCCGCCAACACGGTGAGCAGTGGTACGCCAAGCTCACGAAGCCGCGCTGCCGCCAACGCCGTCTTTGCCATCTGGAAGAGCGCGATCATCCCCTCCTGGATTCGGGCGCCGCCCGAGGAGCAGATCACGATGGCCGGCAGGCGTTCGCGCCGCGCCACATCGAAGGCGCGAGCCACCTTTTCGCCAACGACACTCCCCATGCTGCCGCCCAAGAAACGGAAGTCGAACACGACCAGCACCACCCGCGCGCTCAGGATCCGCGCGCGGCCGGTGACGACAGCGTCCAACAGGTGCGTCTCGGCCTGCGCCTGCGCGACCTGTTTCTCGTAGCTACTGACGCCATCGGAGAAGTGAAGCGGATTGCCAGACCAGAGGTAGCGGTCGGCCTCGTGGAAGCTGCCCCGGTCGACGAGTTGCTCGATCCGTTGCGCGGCGGTTAGGGCGGCGAGGTGGCCACAGCCGGTGCAGACGCGGAGCGGGTCGAGCGCGGCCTCACATTTCGCGCAGAGGTCAGCCATGCTTCAGCGCCTCCGGCTGCCACCGGAGCAGCGAGACGTCGGCGACCTGGCGCAGATGTTTGCGCATTTCCTGGGCCGCCCTGGACGGCGTTCCCGCTTCGATCGCATGAAGGATGCGCCGGTGGGCTTCCAGCGAGCGGGGCGGGCGGCCCGGCTCGCTGAGCGACTCCACCCGGGTCTCCTTGATGGCCTCGGCCATGGCGTCGATCAGGTGCAGGAGCACCTGGTTTCGGGCGGCCGAGGCGACCGCGTGGTGAAACGCCGCATCGCCATCGGTGCCCAGCCCCTTGGTCCGGATCTCCCTCTCCATGATGCGCAGCGCGGCATGCATGGCCGTCAGATCCTCCTTCGTTCGACGGGCCGCGGCAAGTTCGGCCAGCTTGACCTCCAGGGCCTCCCGCGCCTCGAGCACCTCGGGCAGCCGGCGCCGTCGCTCGAGCAGCTTCGGCAGCGACTCCCCGAAGCCACGGATGCGGCGAAGGAAGATGCCTTCGCCGTGGCGGACGTCGACAAAGCCCTGGGCCTGGAGGACCACCATCGCCTGGCGAACGGAGGTCCGGCTGACGCGCAGTTGGTGGGCGAGCTCGCGTTCCGGAGGAAAGCGATCGCCGGGCGCCATGCTCGACTCGCGCACCAGCTGACCGAGGCGCTCGCCGAGATCCTCGTAGAGACGGCTGCGTTCGAGTGGGCGCAAGGCCGCCATGGAGGTCACGCCCATGCGCGCAGTTTATCAGGCTCAGAGGTCTAGTGGTCCAACCATTGACAACCCATACCGGCTCAACTAATCTCTCGGAGTCAGCCGGTGCCCGCCTGGGCTCGGCGTTAGGAGGGAAGCATGCTGGGTACACGTCGGGGTCTTTTGTGCGGCGGCGTCGCGGCCGCGCTTCTTCTGGCCGCCTGCGGTTCGTCCACATCCAGCACCGGTGGCAAACAACCCACCGGACCGGTCTCGATGGGCGTGCTCTCCTGCTTCACGGGCAGCCTCGCCAGCCTCGGCAATGCGATGCTCCAGGGATCCCAGATGGCGCAGAAGGCGATCAACGACGCTGGCGGCATCCTTGGGAAACAGTTGACGTTGTCTCATGCCGACACCCAGTGCGACGAAGCCGACTCGGTCCCGGCGGTGCGCAAGTTGCTGGCCAACAGTGACCTGGTGGGCATCATCGGACCGGAGACGCAGGAGATCAACGCCGTTGCCCCGATCGTCTCGGCAGCCAAAGTCCCCACCCAATTCCAGGGTGGCAGCACGGTCTTCGACCACAACAGCAATCCCTACCTGTGGCGAGATAGCCCTTCCGACTCTCAGCTCGGTGTGGCCATGGCGTTGTACGCCTACCAGAAGGGGTATCGAAGCGCCGGGCTTCTGTTCTACTCCGATATCGCCGCTCAGACCTTTGCAGATCCGATCACGGCAACCTGGGCGAAGTTGGGCGGGACGATCGCGGTCCGGATCACGGACCTTGCTCCGGGCCAAACGTCGTATCGCACCCAGGTCCAGAAGGTGATCGACGCCAAGCCGGACGTGATCTTCACCCAGACCGATGCCCCCACGGCGGCGGTCCTTTTCAAGAACTTCAAGGAACTCGACAACCTGGCCATCCCGTTCGTCGGCACCGACGTCACGGGCGGCGACGACTACCTGAAGGCCATCACCTACCCGGTCGCGCATGACCATCTGATCTCGGTCTACGGGACGTCGGTGAGCGGAGCGGCGACCGATGAGTTCATGCGGATTTTCGCGCTGCTGTTCCCCGGCCCGGGCCAGCCCCAGGCCAATGCCAACTATGCCTACGACGCGGTGATCAGCCAGGCGCTCGCGGTCGTGAAAGCCAACAGCATCACCGGATCGGACATCAACAGCGCCATGACCCAGGTCACCAATCCCCCGGGGACCGCGTGCTACACGTACAAGGCCTGCCTGGATTTGGTGAAAGCGGGGACCAAGATCAACTACGAAGGGGCTAGCGGCCCCCTGAACTACAACACCTATCACAACGTCTTTGGGCCTTACGGCGCCTGGCAGCAAACGCTCGCCGGTCAGCAGGCTGTCGTCCAGACCATGACCGCGGACCAGCTGGCGGCCGCGACTCCGTGACGCACTAGCCCGACGACGATCGATACGATTTCGTCCATGCCGGAGGATCAGGCGTGCACCAGGCGCTCCTGATCCTTGGGTTCGGCCTGGTGACGGCGGCCATCCTGTCCTTGTCGGCCGTCGCCTTCACCCTGGAGTATGCCGTCACCAACGTGGCCAACCTCTCGCACGGTGAGATCCTCACCATCGGTGCGTACGCGGCGCTGGTCGTGCACGAGCGCACCGGAAGCGCGGTCGCGGCGGCGCTTGCGGCGGCGGTCGCCGGTGGCCTGATCGCACTCGCCATGCACGCCGCTGTCGTCGACCGGTTCATCCGGCGCGGCACGCCGACCCTGGTCATCTTCATCGCGACGCTCGGCCTGTCGTTTGTGATCCAGAACGTGCTGGTCATCATCTTCGGCGCGGCGAACCGCGCCTACACCATCCCGTCGGGGGCACCCTTCCAGCTCGGGCCGTTCCTCTGGACAGCCCTCGACATCGAGATCATCGTTTCCGCCCTCGCCATCACGGCCCTGCTTTTCGTGATCATTTCGTACACGAAGTTCGGCAAAGCGCTGCGCGCCGTGTCGCAGAACCGCGAGCTGGCCCGCGTCAGCGGCATCAACGCCAACCTCGTCGCCTCCGCCACCTGGTTCCTGGCGGGGTTGGTCGCCGGCTATGCCGGCTTCATCCTGGCGGAGAGCATCGGCACCTTTACCCCCAGCTTCGGCTTCAGCTTCTTTTTGATCACGCTCACGGCCGCGGTCGCCGGCGGGCTGGGCCGCGCCTTCAGCACCATGGTCGGGGCCGTCATCGTGGGCATTGCCCTGGAATTTTTCGGGGGCTACGTCAGCCCGGGCTACAACCTGGCGTTTGCCTTTGGGATCCTGGCCCTGGTCATCCTGATCCGGCCCCGCGGCCTGTTCGTCAACGCGCGGCGGAGCGTCTTCGAATGACGCAGTACCTGGTTTCCGTCCTGACCGAAGGCGCGATCTTCGGGATCATGGCGCTCGGGCTCAACGTGATCTGGGGCTGGTCGGGCGACTTCGATCTCGCGTACTACGGATACGTCGCGCTGGGCGCCTACATGACGCTGGTCCTCACCATCGGGCGGCATCCCGCGCCCGAGCGATACATCCTTGGCCTCACGCTCCCTTACCCGGTGGCCGTGTTGCTGGCCGTCGTCGCCGCCATGGCGATGGCGCTCGTCATCGGCTTGATCGCCCTGCGCCACCTTCGCGGCATCTACTTCTCGATCGTGACGCTCGGCGCCGTCTACGTGCTCTACACCCTGGCCGGCCAGTTCGTGCCGCTGTTCAATGGCTACCAGGGACTGTCCGGCCTGGTCAACCCGATGGCCGACGTGCTCGGGATCGACTTCAACAGCTATCAATATTTCTTGCTGGGTTTGGCGATTGCCGTCTTCCTCCTCGTCTACCTCTTCCTCTCCCGGGTGTCGAGCAGCCGCTTCGGCCTCGCCTTACGGTCACTGCGCGAGGACGAGCGGGCGGCGGCCGCGTTTGGGCGTGATATCTACCGGCTGAAGTTGAAAGCCTACGTACTGGGCGCCGCGATCGGGGGGCTGGGCGGCGCCCTCTTCGCGACCTACGTCACCGCCTTCAATACATCCGCCTGGGCGCCGCTCGAAACCATCGTCCTCTACGCCGCGGTCCTCGTCGGCGGGCGCGGCAACATCCGTGGCGTGGTGCTGGGCGTCTTCATCGTGATCGTCCTCATCGAGGAATCGACGCGTTTTCTACCGGAGATCCCGGGACACCCCAACATCGTCCTCGCGCTTCGCCCGATCGTGATTGGACTGGCGCTCATCCTCTTCCTGCGCTTTCGGCCGCAGGGTCTCTTGCCCGAGCGCCGCTACATCGATCGGATTCAAGAAAAAACGAAACAGGAACTCGCCACGTGACGACCGATGCGCCGGCGGCGCTCGAGGTGCGCGGGCTCAGCAAACACTTCGGCGGCGTCCGCGCGGTCGAGAACTGCTCGTTCACGGCGCCGAAGGGCAAGGTCACCGGGTTGATCGGTCCCAACGGCGCGGGCAAGAGCACGGCCATCGACCTGATTTCGGGATTCAAGCTGCCCGACGCCGGCACTGTCATCTTCGGCGGAAGGGCCCTGGAGGGTCTTCCACCGCATCGCATCTCGCGGCTCGGCTTGATCCGAACCTTCCAGACGCCTCGCGAGTGGCGCGGCCTCACGGTGCTCGAGAACGTGGTGCTGGCTCGCTGGGACGAAGGGCGTGAGACCTTCTGGCGCGGTGTCCTTGGCTTGCGGCAAGCCCAGCGCGAGGCCACGGTGGGCGAGCTGGCCGAGGCTCGCGAGATCCTGGAGGAGTTCGGCCTGATGGCGCTGCGCAACGAGCGCGCCGGCAACCTGAGCGGCGGCCAGAAGCGACTTGTCGAGTTTGCCCGGATTCGGATGGCGCAACCGCAGCTCGTGATCCTCGACGAGCCGATGGGAGGCGTGAACCCGGTGCTTGGTGAGCGGATGGCGCTCGCGATCGAGGGATTCATCGCGACCGGCACCTCCGTGATCGTGGTGGAGCACAACCTGCCCTTCATCGAACGCGTCACCGACCACGTCGTCGTCATGTCGCAGGGGTCGGTCATCGCGAGCGGGCCGTTTGCGTCGTTACGCTCGAATCAGGCGGTGATCGACGCCTACCTTGGGGAGATGCCTACCTATGAGCAGCCCAGCGCCTGACGAACGCCCGGCGCTGAGGGTCGAGGGACTGACCGCCGGCTACGGTGGCCCGCCAATCGTCGAAAACGTCAACGTAGAGGCGCGCTCGGGCGCGATCACCGCCATCGTCGGGCCGAACGGCGCCGGCAAGTCGACGTTGCTGAAGGCGATCGCGGGGTTGATCCGCCCCACCGCGGGGCGGGTGTTCGTCGACGGTACGGACGTCACCGGCCAGCCAGCCGAGAAACTCGTCCGAAAAGGATTGGCCTATATCCCCCAGGTGGCCAACGTCTTCCCCGACCTCACCGTTCGCGAGAACCTGGAGATGGGTGGCTATAGCCGAAGAGCCGGTGTCCGAGACCGGATCGACGAGCTCTTTCGGCTGTTTCCCGACCTCAAGGGATCCAGCCACCGGCCAGCCAACACGCTGAGCGGTGGACAGCGAACGATGCTGGCGCTGGCACGCGGGCTCATGGTCGACCCCGCGGTGCTGATCCTTGACGAGCCAAGTGCGGGATTGGCACCTCGCTTTCAGGGCCTGATCTGGGAGCGGATCGAGGAGATCCGGGCGACCAACGTGGCCGTCCTCGTCATCGAACAGAACACGCGTGAGACCTTGCGGCACGCGCAATGGGCCTACGTCCTGGTCCTCGGGCAGAACCGACTGGAGGGTCCCGGGCACGACCTGCTCAACGATGATGAGGTCGTGAACCTCTACGTAGGGCGCCTCTCCTGAGCCCGCTGATCTTTCTCGTGTGGGTGGTGGTCGGCGTCGTCGTCGGCGCCTACGGAACCCTGGTTGGCGCCGGTGGCGGCTTCGCCATGGTCCCCATCCTCTTGCTGGTCTATCCGCACCAATCGCCCGCCCAGCTGACCGCCGTGTCGCTCGGAGCCGTCTTCGCGAATGTCGTCTCGGGCTCGATCGGGTACGCGCGGCTGCGACGCATCGACTATCGCACCGGGCTGATGCTGGCGCCCGCGACCATCCCCGGGGCGATCATCGGGGCTCTCGTCGTCGGCGCCATCCCCAGAGCCGCCTTCGATGCCGTGATGGGCACCGCGCTCATTCTCGTTTCGGGATTCCTCCTGCTCAAGCCTCACGGCAGCATCCCGCTGGGCCTCAACGGTCGATGGGTGGCATCGCGAACCCTGGTCGACTCGGACGGAAATCGTTACCAGTACCGGCTCAACATGGCGCTGGCCATCGTCGCCAGTTTCGGCATCGGATTCGTCTCCAGCCTGCTCGGCATCGGTGGGGGCATCGTCCAGGTGCCGATCCTGACCACCTTCTTCGGATTTCCCGCGCACATCGCGTCGGCGACCTCGCAATTCGTCCAGATCTTCACGAGCGGGTTCGGCACCCTGACCCACGTCCTGCACGGGGACTACGCCTCATTCGTGAGCGTCACCGTGGCGCTGGCGGTCGGCGTGATCATCGGGGCGCAGTTCGGGGCTCGGCTCTCGCGCCGAATGGCTGGCAGCTCGATCATCCGACTCCTCGCGGTGGCCCTGGGCCTGGTCGGGATCCGGCTCCTGCTAATTCGCTCCTAGACCTTAGCCCTGCGCCAGCATCAGGTCGGAGCGATCGATCACCTCATCCGGGTGTCGCAGGATGTCCAGAAGTCGCGGATCCATCGGTACGAGCACGCCGTCGAAGTCGGGGTGGGCTTCCTCCAACGTTTTTGCCCAGGCCTCGCGATCGGCTGGCACCTCGACGCGGCGCCAGCTTTGGTTGTTACCAATCACGCGCTTTCGAGACAGATGCTGAAGCGTCTCCATCCGGCGGTCCAGCTCGACATTCGGCCGTGGTGTCGATTTACGATTTAGTCCGAGGCGAAGTCGACTCGTGACGGCGGCGATCGCCGCGAGCGCCAGCATCGGGTCGAGGCCGTCGCCCTCTTCCATCCAGACGCTGTCGACGCCGGCAGCTTCCATCGCGCGCGCGTCCGCGAGGAATTCTCCGGGATCCTCGAACCGGGTGGGGAAGAGAACCCCAACCTTCATCTATGCCTGGGCGCTAAAGATGATCACGGCGCGTAGAGCCAGCACCCCGACCAGCACCAGCACCGGCACCACCACCGGCGGAAACTGGCGTACCAACTTCGGCCGCCATTCGGCGATCAGCGGCACCAGGGTGCCGATAAGCACGACGAGCCAGAGGAGGATCCAGCCGCCGCCGAGCACCTTCGACACGACCCCGCCCAGCGTGATCAGGAAGAGAGCAATCAAAACCAGTTCCAGAATGATGAAGTAGCGGTCCGCCTCCATCAGCCTGCCATCGCTGACGGCGGCGTCCCGCCGGCCGCGGCTCAGCAGCAGGATGGTGGCAGCGGCGCCGCTCAGCCCCGACGCGAGGAACAGCCCGCCGAGAGTCCACGTATCGCTCCACACCGGCTGGTTGCTCACGGCGAGGAGAACACCGGTATAGGCGGCGACAAAGAATCCAAAGATCGCACCGATCACCATGAACGCCTTTCCGAGGGCACTGTTCATGACCCGGCCGGCGCCGGCGAGGATGCGCCAGCGCAGATATCCGCCTTCACCAACGGCAGCCAGAAACATCACGAATGCGAAGAGCCCGAAAATCGTGAGCCCCCACGACCCCAATGAGATGGGCGAATAAGCCTTGAACGCCGGTGTCCCTGTCCTAACGTCGACGAGCATGTGCCAGAAGCGGAGCGGCTGGCCCAGGTCGAGCGTGAGGAGGATGGGGCAGAGCAATAGCAGCGGGAAGCTGGTGATGAAGGCGAGTCGCGACGCAGCCTTATCGGCCGGACTGCCCCAGAGGCGCAACATGGTGCCGATGACAAAAGCGCCGCCGGCGATCCCGGCAAAGAAGAAGTACAGAAGGATGTACCATGCCCAACCCGGCGCGACGACGAAGTGTTCGCCGGGCATCTAGCCCCCACCCTGACCTCCCCCGGAGGGGGAGGGAGACGAGCTCTCGCCGCGACGGCGGAACGCGATCAGACCGGCTACCGCCGCCACGACCGCGGTGACGGCCGCCGTCAGGTAGCCCGGGATGTTGTTGCGGCTCGGCAGGACGGCGCTCTCGGTGCTGGGCAGGTTGTAGGCCTCGGGCTTATCGGTGATCAGGAACAACGCGTGCAATCCGCCGTACTCGTTGTTGCCGTAGATGCGAGCCTGGCTCATCCCCTGCTGGTGGAGCGTGTCGAGCCGCTTGGCGGCCGTTTGGCGCATCTCATCGAGCGGGCCGAATTTGATCGACTGCGTCGGGCAGGCGGTGGCGCACGCGGGCTTCAAGTTGTTCTGTAGCCGGTCGTAGCAGAAGGTGCACTTTTGCGCCGTCCCGGTGTTGCTGTTGAAGCCGATGACGCCGTAGGGGCAGGCCGAGATGCAGTCGCGGCAGCCATTGCAGACGTCCTGCTGGATGAAGACGGTATCGAACTCCGTGCGGACGATCGCATCGGTGGGGCAGACTTCCAGGCAGCTGGCGTTGGCGCAGTGCTTGCAAACGTCCGACATCATCGACCATGCGATCGGCTTGTCCTGGCTCGTGCCCGCCTGCTCGACGAAGCGAACGTGGCGCCAGTTGGCATGGTCGAGCTGGCCGGTGTTGTCGTAGCTGCCGCGGAACTCGAGCGGGTTGTTCGGCAGGCCATTCCATTCCTTGCAGGCGACCTCGCAGGCCTTGCACCCGATGCAGAGCGTCGTGTCGGTGAAGAATCCAACCGGTTGTGTTGCCATGCTTAGTTCCCCATCAGGTTGGGCGTGATTTTCGTCAACCCCTGGTCGCGGGCAAACAGGTCGAGCGGCAGCGCGGCGATTTCGTCCACGACCGGCACGGCGCGGGTCTCACGCCGTAGGTCGAGGGTGAGCAAATACTTCCGACAGGTCTGACAGCCATCGACGCGGACGTGAGGAAACCGTTCCTGTTCCTGGTAGATCGGGAGCTGGGTGCCGGTCGACTCGCCGCAGCCCGCACAGGTCATCCGCGAAAAGACCCAGTTGTTGGCGCACCGGGAGCAGACCAGGTAGCGCGGGCCGCTGACGAGGGCCTCGCCGGAAACGGCGAAGTAGGACAGCTGCGGGAGTCCCCCGCAAGCCGGGCACTGGTGCATCTCCCTCCCCCTCTGGGGGAGGGCAGGGTGGGGGCTCTTCATTGCTTCGAGCAGGGGAGAGGCGGAGGCGCGGGCCAAATAAGTTTCGACGGGAGTCAAGTGCTCGCCATCGAGCCAACGTTGCACCAGCTCCACGAGGTCGGCGCTGCAGAAGACAGCAATCACGCCATCGCGCAGCGCCCGCGGGCCCGCTTCGATGGTGACGTCGACGATTCCTGGAAGGATGTTCCGGGCGGCGTATTCAGCGATGTGGGTTGAGGGAGTTTCCTTCGGGGCTTTCTCTTGGACGACGGTCAGGGCCTGGTAGAGGCGCAGCATCTCGGCGGCATGTGGATACCGCTCCGCCAGCTCGGCGGCGCGCTCGCGACGAAGCGGCCACGGGTTCGCGGTGCGGGCGGCGGCCGCTTCCAGGACCTGCATCAGATCTTCTCCAGGTTCACGAGGAAGGCCTTGAACTCGGGCGTATAGGCGTTGGCATCGCCGACGAACGGCGTCAGCGCGTTGGCCAGCCAGTTCGCTCCCTTCCTCGGGTCGGCATCAGCCGAGACGCCGACGAAGCCCCAGTGAATCGGGATGCCGACCTGGAAGACCTTCTGGCCGTCGATGGTGGTCGGCGCCAACCGCTTCGTGACCAGGGCCAGCACCTCGATCTTGCCGCGCTTCGAGCGTACGCGCACGCGGTCGCCGCTCTTGATGCTTTTCTGGGCGGCGAGCTCTTCCGGGATTTCGACGAACGGTGACGGCTGCAGGCCCGCCAATAAGGGGACGTGCTGCGTGACGTAGTGCTCGTGCTCGGTGAGCCGGTAGCTGGTGGCCACGTACGGATAGTCGGCGACGGTGCCGAAGCTGTCTTTGACGTTCGCGTACTTCCCGGTCCCGCCCGTGTAGATGAACGCGACCGGTGACTCCGACTGGCTCGGATGAAGCGGGTTCTTGATCGGCGCCTCCATCGGCTCGTAGTGCTCGGGCAGCGGACCGTCGACCATCGACGTCGAGAAGAGACGCCCCACGCCCTCGCCGTTCATGATGAAGGGCAGCCACGCCGTGGGACTCTTCGGGTCCGCGGTCGCGCCGGTCGCGGGATAGTCGGGGATGTCGCCGACCCACTTCGTGCCGTTCCACGTGATGCCCGGTCGGGTTGGGTCCCAGGCCTTGCCACTCAGATCCGCCGACGCGCGGTTGTAGAGGACGCGGCGGTTCAGGGGCCACGACCACGCCCAGTTCGGGAAAAGTCCCATCCCGGTGGGATCGTTGGCCTTGACGTCCTGCAAGCCGTTTCGCCGCAAGCTCAGGTTTCCGGCGTCGGGGTACGACCCGGTGTAGATCCAATTGCCGGCCGTCGTGGTGCCATCGTCCTTCAGGTTGGCGAAGGTGGCCATCCGCTTGCCCGTCGTGAGGTCGAAGCCGTTCACCTCCTGGGCGATCTCGTCCAGTGTCGGTTTGGTCGCGTCTTTGTATTTGAGGGTGAGGGCCATGATCGGGTCAGGGAACTTGCCGCCCGACTGCTGATAGAGCGTCTTCACCCGGTTGAACAGATCGGCGAGGATCCAATGGTCGTGGCGGGCATTGCCCTGCGGCGGGATCACCTGATCCTTCCATTGCATCCATCGGCCGCTGTTGACGAAGGAGCCGTCCTTCTCGATCCAGTGTGTCGTGGGCACCATGAAGACCTCGGTCTTGACCGAGCTCGGGTTCACCCCAGGGGCGTGCCAGAATTCGGAGCTCGTGGTGGGTAGCGGGTCCATCACGACCAGCCACTTGAGGTTGCCCAGCGCCTCCATCACCCGGTTCGAGTCGGGGCCGATGCTGGTGGCGGTCATCCCGCTCAGGATCAGGCCCTGCATCTTTCCTTTCAGCGCCTGGTCGTAGATGCTCATCCAGGACGAGTTCTTGGCCGGCTTGGGGATGAAATCGAAGGCAAATTCGTTCGACTTGGTCGCGGCATCCCCGTACCAGGCTTTGAGCAGGCTGACCATGAACTTCCGGTAATTGATGCCGAAGAAGTTCCACGACCGCGGGTCGCTGCGTTTCGACGCACTGGCCTTGACGTAATCGTCGACGGTCTTCTGTCCCGGCGCGGAGATGCGCATATACCCGGGCAGAAGCTCCCAGGAGATGGCGTTGTCGGTATTTCCCTGGATGTTCGCGTGCCCGCGCTCGGCGTTCATGCCGCCGCCCGGCCGCCCCATGTTGCCCAGCAGCAGCTGCAGCACGGCACCGGAGCGGATCAGCTGCCCGCCGGTCGTGTGGTGGGTGAGGCCGACCGCGTAAACGATGGTCATCACCTTGTCCGGCTTGCCCATCTCGCCGACCAGCTGAGCGATGCGCATGAATTGGTCCGCAGGTATGCCGGTGATGCGCGATACCATGTCCGGCGTGTAGCGCGAGTAGTGCTGCTTCATCAGCTGGAAGACCGTTTGCGGGTCCTGCAGCGTCATGTCGCGCTTGGCGATGGCATTGGCCGCGCCGTTGGTTGGCAGACCGGCCGCGTTGGCGTTCGCCGTTGCGGTCGCGGCGTCGTCGGCCTGGTAGCCCCAGGTGGTGATGTCGTACTTACGATTTGCCGCGTCGTATCCCGTGAAGAGCCCGTTGGTGAAGCCGTACGCCGGCTTCACCAGAAACGAGGCATTCGTGTAGTTCTTGACGTACTCGTCGTGGTACAGGTTGTTCTGCAACACGTAATTGATGAGGCCGCCGAAGTAGGCGACGTCGGTACCGGTCCGGATCCGCGCGTAGATATCCGAGACCGCCGAGGTGCGGGTGAAGCGCGGGTCCGCATGGATGATCTTGGCGCCGCCGCCCGAACCGGGCCCGCGCTTGGGATCGTTCTTAGCGGCGAGGAACCACTGGAAGCCGACCGGATGCGCCTCGGCCGGGTTGGCCCCGTTGATCATGATCAGGTCGGCGTTCTTGATGTCGCGCCAGTGGTTGGTCATGGCCCCCCTCCCGAATGTGGCGGCCAAACTGACCACCGTGGGGCCGTGTCAAACCCTTGCCTGTTGTTCTAGATGGACCAGGCCGAGGCCGCGCATCACCTTCGCGGCGAAGTAGCCTTCTTCGCTGCTGAAGGCGGCGCCGCCGGCGAAGGCAATCCCCTCCGTGCGGTTGACCGTGTTGCCCGTCGCATCCTGGGCCACAAAGGTGGCGTCGCGGGCCTCTTTGACGCGCTGGGCGAGCTTGCTCATCATGTCGTCCCAGCTGATTTGCTGCCATTTATCGGAGCCAGGCGCGCGATACAACGGGTTTTCGACGCGACGGGCGCTGGTAGCGAGCTGCATCGCGGTCGCGCCCTTGGGACACAGGCGTCCTTCGTTGACCGGGCTATCCGGGTTGCCCTCGATTTGCAGGAGCTTGCGACCACCATTTCCGTTGTCGGCGGTATAGGCGACCAGAGAGCAGCCGACCGCGCAGTAGGGGCAAACGGAATGCGACTCCGTCGCGCCGGCGATGTGGAAACTCTGCTGGATCTGCGCGGCCTGGGCGAGGTCGAATCCGAGGGCGGTTAGCCCAGCTGCGCCGGTCCCGGCGGCGCTGATTTTCAGAAAGTCGCGACGCGTGACCTGTGGCACCCAATTCCCCCAGCGGAGCGGCTTTGGCAGGCGACTAAACCACAGCCTACCGATCGGCTCCGGCTGTGTCAACCAGACGGTGGGGGCGTGATACGGTGGGCCTCGAGATGAACGACTGGTTCGAGGCGCTGGCCCGCCGATTCACCCACACCGCTCGGGAGCGGGGCGCCCAGATCGCCTCGCCAGAACTCGATTCGCAGGTTGCTGATGAGGTCCTCGAGCTCGCGCGAGTCGCGGCCCATACCAAGGAGCGTCGCTTCGCGCCGCTCGCGTGCTATATGGCTGGGGTCGCTGTCGAGCGCCTTCGCCAGGCGGGAACACTTTCGGCCGCGGATGAGGCCGCCTACATCAAGGAGATCCGCCGGGCGCTCGAGGCCGAACCGACCGTGGCCAACTAACCGCAGGCTCGGCCGGCCGAGATGTGACACTAGCCTTCCGGGGATTTTTGCAGTAATGTGCTGCTAGGTCGATCGGGGTCCGTCTCGTTAAGGACGGGTAAATAGACACCAGCCGAGCGAGAGGGACATCGCCCGGAGGGAGGGAATTCGCAGCGATGGTGCCTGCGCGCATCGCCCAGCAGTCCGGACAGCCTCCATAACCGCCTCACGTTCGCGGACATCGTCGTCGGTTGACCGACTCGATACCAACAGCACCATCCGAAAGGAGGAGCATATGAGACGAATGCGCGCGCTCAGCGTGCTTTCGGTCGCAGGTCTGGCGATGGCAGCGCTGGCCACCGCAACGCCCGCGGTACAGGCAGCGCCCTACGCGGCGTCGAAGCCGAGTTGTTCAGAACTGGCCATCTGTACCGAAGTGGCCAATCCCCAGGAGGCCTTCGGCAACTACTATGTCGGGCACGACGAGCCGTCAACCGAGTTTTACTCGAATGTGCCGGGCTCGGGAAACCGCAACCAGTACCAGCTAACCCTTCCGACCGAGCCGGCCGGAGCCTACTCGAATTCCAAGGGTTACGACTTCGAGCTGCACCCGGCTTTTTGGTTCGGGATGGCACTGTGCGACACGTTCTCCTACCCGGAGCAGCAGCCAACCTGCACCCCGAACAGCGACGGTAACATCGTCGATCCGGCGCTGACGAAGAAGGCCCCGGGCGTCGCGTTCATGGAGCTGCAGTTCTACGCTCCCGGGTGGGTCCCCCAATTCGCGGGCTTCAGCTGCGACCCGACCAAATGGTGCGCAGCGCTCAATATCGACAGCCTCTCCGAAGACCCGATTAACGGCACGCTCATGAACCCAACGTGCCAGAGCCAGGTCCTCGGTGGGGTCGAGTACATCAACTTTGCGTACCTCACCCTGGACGGGAAGCCGCTTGGCCCGCCGAATCCGTTGCAGTTCAATCCGAGTACCTCGGGGTATCCGAAGACGAATGGAGGAGCGGACACGCTCTTCATGGGCCCGGGCGATAACGTCTCGGTGACGCTGACCGATACCGCGGCTGGTTTCACCACCGTGGTCACCGATCACACCACCGGCCAGACCGGCTTGATGACGGCCAGCGCCGCCAACGGCTTCGGTCACATGAAGTACATCCCCAGTGGGCACAGCTGCCAGATGGAGAACTACACCTTCCATCCGATGTACTCGACGTCCAGTCCGCAAACACGGGTGCTCTGGGCCGCGCATACCTACAACGTCGCCTTCTCCGACGAGATCGGCCACTTCGACTTCTGCACCAGCATCAATGCCAACACAGGTAGCTGCAACGGCCTGGAAGGCGTTCCTGGTGACCAGGAGGCGGCCGACGGAGACGACAACTTCTGCTTTGCGGCGCAGACCTCGCTGCTCTACCCGGCAACCGGGTGCCCCGACACGAACACGCCTGGCTTCGACGGGCCACCGTACCAGAACTACTGGCCCGACGGGAATGCAGACCATCCAACCCCGATCCTCTTCAGCAGTCCGAAGACCGGCGCCGGCTTTTCGGTGCCATACGGTCAGTTCGCATTTGAAGCGGACTTGCCGCGGATCGAGGCCGCCGATCTAGGCGGTACCTGCAACCGCACGACCGGTGCAAATTGCGTCAAGCCACCGACCACGGACGATGGCACACCGGCGGCGTTCTATCCCTACTTCTCGCAGGTCGCGGGAACGTCCGGTTGCGCCTGGGGCATCGGCTCGACGCTGCCGGGGACGATCAACAACTTTGGCGGTAGCGCGCAGTACGGTCCATTGCTTAAGTCGACCTATTGGGCTTTCCGAGGTCACGGAGCAACGGTCCAGCGATTCAACAACTTCTCGAGCGGCGCGCAGACGAACAGCTGTTAAACATCGGCGAAATTCAGAGGGGCGGCCACCCTTGGCCGCCCTTCCCGCTTACGCCCAATGAAGCTGGTGAGCGCGTGCGGAAGGTTGTTCCGAAGCTCCATTCGGTCATAGCCTAAACTCCGAACCGCGGAGGGTCTGATAATGCCCGATCAACTTCGGATGTACACGATCAAGCCGGGCGAGATGGCGGCCTGGTTGGAGGAGTGGGAGCGGCTCATCGTCCCGCTCCGACGCCGTCATGGATTCGAGGTCGTCGGGGCGTGGACAACTGAGCATGATCAGTTCATCTGGATCCTGCGACACGCCGGCGCAAGAACGTGGGACGACGCCGACGCGGCCTACTACGGGTCCCCCGAGCGGACCGCCATGCAGCCGGATCCGGCCCGCCACATTGCGAAATCGGAGCACTGGCTGATGGCCGCCGCGCCCAACGTTACCCTCCCCCAAAAAGGGAGGGAGATATGAGCTGGCCGGGACCATCCCTGGACTGGAGGAGAAGCATGCTTGGGGAATATCCGATTGACGTGGTACTGCTGGCGCGTGATCTCGAGGCGTCGAAGGTTTTCTACGCAAATAAGATCGGCTTGAAGATCCTCAACGCAACATCGGAGCGAGTCAGGTTCCAGTGCGGCGGCGACAGCCACCTGGTGATCACGGAAAGCACGGTCGGGACCAGCGACGAGCAAACACAGGCGGTCTTTCGCGTCAAGGATCTCCGAAGCGAGGTGACGGACCTCCGCCGCCGCGGCGTCAAGATCGAGGACTACGACCTGCCTAATCTCAAGACGATCGACGGCATCGCCGACATGGGGTTCGCGACCGCGGCCTGGTTCATCGACCCGGGCAAGAACGCCGTCGGCATGATCCAGATCAAGCAGGTAGTCTCGAAGACATGAGCCCAGAACAGCCGACACCGCGAAAGCCCCCGGCGCAGGTTCCCACCGATATGAACGCGTTCAACCAGGGCGTGATCAAGGAGTTCCGTGCCAATCGTGGCGAGATCAGCAGCGGCCCGCTGGCCGGCCGCCACGTGATGTTGTTGACCACGACCGGCGCAAAGTCAGGGAAGGAATCGACCGTCGTGGTCGGCTTCGGGAAGGACGGCGATCGCTATGTGATCATCGCCTCGAACAACGGCGCCCCATCGCACCCGGCATGGTATTTCAACCTGCAGGCCAGTCCGACTGCGACGGTCGAGATTGGGCCAGAAAAGTTCAAGGCGCGCGCTCGGACGGCTCGCCCGGAAGAGCGGAAGAAGCTCAAGGCTGCGGTGCCCTACATCGAGCAGCAGCAGACGCTGACCACGCGCGAGATTCCAATCGTCGTGCTCGAGCGCTAGAAACTAAGCTCGCGCGGCCTTCCGGGGCGGCGGAAAGATCAGCGCGGCCGCATAGGCAACCAGGCAGAGCGG
Organism: Chloroflexota bacterium; assembly: GCA_034666565.1. Lineage (GTDB taxonomy): Bacteria > Chloroflexota > Dormibacteria > CF-121 > CF-121 > CF-13. The sequence goes on along the minus strand of JAXDLN010000041.1, from coordinate 17,222 downwards.
GAGCTCGATTTGGATTCCCCAGTAGCCGACTTGCGCAGCGATGATCCAGGCAAGCACGATGTATATCCCGATGGCGGCCGCCTGCGCCGCCAGTTGAAGACGCGGATTCCGATCACGGGTCACCGCGAAAGCGGTAACCACGAGCGGCAACAGGGCGGTGAAGCGACCGATCGAGAAACCGGAGAGGAAGGAGAAGGTGAAGCCGCCGACGGTCGCGACGGCGAAGATCACCAGGGCGAGGCGATAGGCGCGCTCGAGGAAGAGGGTGCCGACCAATGCGCCGACCAGGAAAAGGGCGAGTGATCCCCAGGCGATGACACCTAGTACGAAGGCATCGGTCTGCACGGTCAGGCTTATCGCCCTACGTTACTGGAAGATCACCGCCATGTTGTTGAAGTCGGCGAAATTCGCCTCGAAGAGCGCCTTGTCGACCCAGTACTGACTGGCATTGAGCACATCGTTGACCCGCACCTGGGTGGGGGAGACCCCGCTCAGCGTCACCGAATGCTCGGCGTACGAGTAGCGGACCTGGGTGCCATCCCAGGCGGTCCAGGTGCCGAGAGGGACCCGGGCAAAGCGGGTCTCGATCCAGACCTGAACCGGATGGCCCGCGGCAAGCTCGCTGTAGATCCGGCTGGGCGCGAAGCCCTCGCCGCCAATCGCGTTGGGGAGGCCGTATTTGCGCGCCAGGTCGAGGATGACCGGCCAGTAGACGCCGAAGCCGGTGGGCGTCCAGTCGCTGCCGTTGACGTAGCCGACGAAATTCGTGTAGGGGTTGCCCCAGCGGAGCACGGTGTGGTTCGCACCCATCACGGGGAGGCGCGTGTCTGCATTCTCCAGGGCGAACAACGTGGGCTGACTCACGAAGATCCCGTAGTAGGCGAGGCCCTGTTGTAACGCGGCGGTCTCACAGTCGAGCACCATGCTCTGCTGGTAAACCGGCACCGGGATGGTGACGGTCGCTGGTGTAGGTGCCGGAGTGGGCGTTGGAGTCGGAGTGGGTATCGGGGTGGAAGTTGGAAGTGTCGGCGCTGGTGCCGAGCCGCCACCCTGCCCTCGCAGCATTGCCGATGCGGCGGTGCTGGTCAGCACCGCGCCCGCGAGGGCGACCCCGCCGGCCGTTAGAAATTGTCGTCTCGTCGCAACCACCGATCGCATGTGAACCATCGTCGGCGGATCGACCTTTCGAAACGATGACACGCATCGTCACCGAATCGCAAGGTTTGCAGGACGAGGATGAACCCATATCAATCAACCAGCAGAGGTGAATCACAATGGTCGCCCATCAATATTTCGATGACCCGTTTCAACACACAACCCCGGCCGCACCGCCGGCATCGCCACCCTCACCACCACCCAAAAGGTTTCGTCGGGGACTGCTCGTCGCGGTCGCCGCCCTGACGGTTGCCGGCGGGGCGGGGTCGGGAGCGGTCGCCGCCGCGCTCGTCGCGCATGCGGCACCGCCCACTGCCGTGACGGCAGGGACAGCGACGACGGTTCAGAGCACGTCGACATCGCCGGCCACCGCGGAGAGCATCTACAAACAGGTGTCGGCTGGGGTCGTCACCATCACGTCGAACGTCGGTAATGGACAGGCGATCGGCTCCGGGATCGTCCTCGATACCAGCGGTGACATCCTGACCAACGCGCATGTGATCGCCGGAGCGAGGCAGATGCAGGTCACCCTCAGCAACGGTCAAACCGTTACGGCCACGCTCGTCGGGTCCAATTCATCGGCTGATCTGGCCGTGATTCGGGTCTCCGTTCCGGCCTCGAGCCTGCATCCCGTCACCCTGGGCAACTCGGACAGTGTCCAGATCGGCGACATGGTCTACGCGATTGGGTCCCCGTTCGGGTTGTCCGGATCGTTGACCGAGGGGATCGTTTCGAACCTCAACCAGGGCGGGTCCGCCTCGACTGGTGCCAGCATGTCTGGCCTCATCCAGACGGATGCCGCGATCAATCCCGGCAACTCGGGTGGGCCGCTGGTCAATACCCAGGGGCAGGTGATCGGCATCAACAACTCGATCGAGAGTCCAGTTGATGGCAACGTCGGCGTTGGCTTCGCCATTCCGATCAACCAGGTCAAGCAGATCCTGTCATCGCTGGAAGGCGGGGCGAACGTATGAAAGCCCATCTCCTCCTGGTCCGCGATGGGTTGGAAGTTGCGGTGCCATCAATGGCCCGCGTGTTACGCGATTCGGGACTGAACATCCGCACCGTCTCGGCCACCGAGCTGGCCGAGGCGGCGCCGGCCGACGTTGTGCTGTTGGCGATCCCGGCAATTGACCCGGTGGCGACATGCTGGGCACTGCACCGGCTCGGCTACCGGTGGGTTATCGCGGCGAGCGCCTCACCGAGCAGCCAGGAGTGCATCACCATGCTCAACGCGGGCGCCGACTACTACCTCGATGCCTGGCTTTCGGCGGCGGAGCTGGTGGCCCGGGTGCGAGTCGTGCTGCGCTTTTCTGAGTGGCTTGACGTTAGCCCCTTATATAAGGATGTCCTCACGAATTCGTCATCAATCTGAAAGGTGGCCATCCCCATGCTCGAGCCGGTGGCAATCGGCCATCGTATTGCCGCCAGGGAGGTGATCAAGCGATGAACAGCCCTGGATGGTTTCGGGCTCCGATAGCGAGAATGGTGGTGGCCGCCGGTGTGGGACTCGCCGGAGGGTTCGGCACCTTCGTGGTCGCGCACGCAGCGACGTCACCGGCGCCCACAGTGTCCCCTGATGTCGGTGCGTCGCCATCGACCAACGCATCACCGTCCACGACCGCGCCGACCACGCCGAGTCCCGGCAGTGGCTCGGGCACGACGCATAACTGCCCGAATATGTAGGCGACGACCTTTAGACGCGTCGGAGGCGGCGGGACTTGAGGTCTGAACGAGGCAATGAGCCCGCCGTCGTTTCTCCCGGTGGGCTTCACGCTAAGTGAACAAGCGAAGGAACTCAAAGTGTGACAGACTGAGTCCAGTGACACGGCCAGCCTGGGTACATCGCTACACGGATGCTGAGCTGCGTGGCCGTTTAGGGGGCGCCGACTTACAGTTGCTTCGACTGATCGAGCGCGACCTCCCCAACAAGGGCATCGCCAGCTACCTGGGCGTCAGCGACGGCGAAGTCACCACCCGGATGGCAAGCCTCCACAAGACGCTGGGACTCGCCCCTTCGGACCGTCCGACCTGGCTGCAGCGCCAGATGGCACAAACCCCGCAGTAGTCCCCACCCTGCCCTCCCCCAGAGGGCACGAGAAATCCTGATTGGGATTCATCACGGTTCCGGCGCTGGTCGCGTCGGCGGCAGAGCGCTTCGGCGACGCGCCCGCCATCATCACGGCAGACGGATCCGAATCCTTCCGCGAGTTGGAGCGGTCAGCTCGCTCGACGGCTGAGACTCTCCGGCGACGTGGCCTCAAACCAGGTGACCGCGTGTTGATGGCGGGAGCCAACTCTCGGGCCCTGGTCCACGCATGGCTTGGGACGATCACGGCGGGCGGGATCCCGGCGGCCGTCAACCCGGAACTGACCGCCGCCGAGATGGACTACCTACGGGACGATCTGCAGCCGGCGGTGACGCTGCTACACGACGAACTCGGTGTGCTGGACGCGACGTTGATCGAATCGCAACCCCCGGCTTTCGCCGCCCGCCCGCTCGACGTCGCTGCCATCGTCTACACCTCTGGCACGACCAGCCGTCCGAAGGGTGTGATGGTGAGGCATACCGCCTACACGGAAACCGGCGCATCCTTTCCGGGATGGATCGGGATCGGGCGCAGCCCCCACCCTGACCCTCCCCCGCGAGCGGGGGAGGGGAGCGTTCGCCTCTGGGCGTGCCTGCCCTTGTTTCACATCAATGCCCAGGCCTACTCGCTGATGACGGCGCTGTCGAATGGTTTTGCCATGGCGCTGACACCCAGGTTCCAGGCGTCGACCTTCTGGCGCGATGCGCAAGCGCTCGGCGTGACCTCGGTCAACGTGGTCGGTGCGATGCTCGAGTTCCTGGCCGCCCAGCCCGAGACGTCCTGGGTCGAATCGTCGCTGCGCACCATCTATGCCGCACCCGGACCGTCGCCGGCGCAGCGTGAGCAACTCGAGGCGCGCTTTCGAGTTCGCATCCTGACCGGATACGGCATGAGCGAGAACCCGTTCGGCTGCGCGGAGAGCCCGACCTCCCGGGTGAAGGCGGGCAGTATCGGGTGGCCGCGCCAGCCCGCGTCGCGTGCCTTCGAAAACCAACTGCGAATCGTCCATCCCGAGGGAGGCGACGTCGCAGCCGGCGAGGTCGGTGAGCTCTGCTTCCGCAACCCGGTGATGACGCCGGGCTACTGGAACGCACCCGAGGCCACAGCTGCGACCATCAGGGATGGCTGGCTGCACACGGGCGATGCTGGCTACCGCGACCAGGACGGCGATGTGTTCCTGACCGGGCGCTACAAGGAAATGATGCGGCGTCATGGCGAGAACATTGCGCCGGCCGAAGTGGAGGAGGCCCTGCGCGCGCATCGGACCGTCCGCGCCGCCGCCGTCTTCGGGGTACCGTCCGGATTGCAGGAGGACGAGGTCGTTGCCGTCGTGGTTCTCGAGGACGGCGCCGTTCCGGATGAAGCCGCGCTCAAGGCCTGGGCGAGGACCCGGCTCGCGGCGTACAAGGTGCCGAGTCGCATCCACTTTCGGGATTCGCTGCCGACGACCGCCACCCATCGCGTAGCGAAAGACCGCCTGCGCAGCGAGTATGGATCACAATGGAATGACGATCGCGGCGGAATGCCCGGCGCGGACAATGTAAATGGAGGGACCCGACATGAACCCCGATGATTTTCCGGCACCCAAAGACGGCTTTGTCATCACCCACTTCCTGGTGGTCTCGGACCAGGATCGTTCCCGTGACTTCTACCAGAAGATCTTCAATGGCAAGGTGCTCATCGAACGTGACCCCGTGATCATGAAGGTCGCGAACACGTGGCTGATCCTGAACGAGGGCGGTGGGCCGACTGACGACAAGCCGACCGTCACCTTGACGACACCGCCTGACCCAAACCGAACCAGCGCCTTCCTCAACATCCGGGTCGCCGACATCCAAAAGGTCTATAAGGAATGGTCAGCCAAGGGCGCGACCTTTCTGACCGAGCCGAAAGTCCATACCGCTGAGATCCGCGCCTATATCCGCGATCCAGATGGCCACCTGATCGAAGTCGGGCAGTCGACCCGCCGCCCCGCCTGACTACTTGACGATTAGCGTGCCGCGCATCCCGATCTGTTTGTGGCCCGGGATGGCGCAGAAGAACTCGTAGCTCCCCGGGGGCGCATTGAAACTCATCTGACCCTGACCCTTCACCGGGGTTCGGATGTCGACGCCCAGCGCCGGGATTGTAAAGGTGTGCCAGAAGAGATCGTTGTTCGTGAAATCGACGGTGATGGTGCCGTGATCGGCTGTCAGCGTGGTCGCCGAGAAGCGGGCATTCGTGGCGGAGATGATGATCGCGTTGCTGGACAGAGTGTTGTTCGAGGCGGTCGCGGCGGCCACCCCGCCGACCACGACGAGTAGGGCCAGGGCAACCGCGGCCACGCCACGGGCCACACGGCATCCCGCCGGCAGGTTACCCCGTGAGATCAGAAAGCCCGCGGCGGCGATCAAACCCACGACGGCGGTAATGCCGAGGGTCGCCGGCAGCAGGATCGACAAGAGCGAGTCATGGTTGACCGCGTTGGTGAACGCGGCCGGCACCATCCAGATCGCAACGTCGGCAAAGATCAGGGTGCGCACCAGGACCGGGACGATCCTTCCTGGCCGGAAGAAGATCCAGCCCAGTGTTGCCAGCACGACAAACGCGAACGTCAGAGCCTCGGCGTCGCGAAGGTAGGCGCCAGCTGCGAAGAGCAGGCCGGTTTCGACGATCGCCGCCACCTGCACCAACCAGAACCATCCGTACGGTCGCTCTCGTCGCTCTGAGGTCAAGCCTTCATTGTGACGCGTCCTCCTTACCCCGATCTCATCAGCTGGGCGTCGGGGCGCGTCGGCGTCTTGTCTTTTGTCGAGTTCGGGCGCATTCTAGGGTGGTCTTGGGCCCCCCACCCGGACCATCCTCGGCAGAGGGAGGGAGTTAAAGGACGAGGGGACCGATCAAGAGGAGGAAGCTGCATGAGCGTCGAAGTCCGCCCCGCTCGCGTCAATACGATGGCTCCGGAAGGAAAGGACCACCTGCTCCGGGTCGTCCGCAAGGAGCGCCAGAACTTCTACGACCTGATCGATAGCACCGATGACGAGACCTGGAAAACGCCGACCGCCTGTACCGAGTGGGAGATCCGCGACCAGGTGGGGCACCTCGTCGACGTCACAGAGGGCTATCTCGAGCGGTTTGCGCTCGCCCGCGCCAAGGAGCCGTTCCCGGACGCGCTCGGCCTCCCCGGCATGGCCGGCATGCTGGATGAGGGATCCAAGCGCTTTCGGACATCGTCGCGCACCCAGCTGATCGCCCGCCTCAAGGAGTCGTCGGACAAGATGTTCGAAATCTTCGACGCGCTGACGCCCGAGCAATGGACGAGCGAGATGATCCCTCATGTCTACATGGGTCCGTTGCCCACCATGATTTACCCGGCCTTCCAACTCATCGACTATTCCGTGCACGGCTGGGATATCCGGGCGGGACTTGGCCAGGTGCAGCCGCTCAGCGACGATGCGGCCAACACCCTGATGCCGTACATGTTCATCGTCTTGCAGGTCACAGTCGACCAAGAAGCGGCCAAAGGATTCGATGCGACCTGGGGCGTCCGGATCAGTGGCGACCAGGGCGGCAGCTGGAAGGTCCAGGTCAAAGATGGCAAGCTGACCTACGAAGAGGCGAGTATCGCCGCGTCTCCAGTCGTGTTCAATTTCGATCCCAACGATTGGGTGCTCACCGCCTACCAACGCTTCCCGGGCGGGGCGGCGATCGGCGACCGTGCGCTCGCCTATAAGATCCGGCGCCTCTTCTTCAAAATCTAGCTCGGGAGGAGTGATGGCCACTACCAAGGTCGACTACGGAGCGAAGCGCGAGGCGCTGACGAAGGCGTATCTCAAACCAAAGCAGAAACGGCCGGCAACCAGCGCCCGGGGCATTCACCACCTGGCGCTGATCTCTTCGGACATCGAGCGGACCATCAAGTTCTACAGCGAGGTGCTCGGCTTCCCGCTGGTCGAGCTCTTCGAGAACCGCGACCTGGCCAGCTCCACGCACTGGTTCCATGACCTCGGACACGGCAACCTGCTCGCCTTCTTCGATTTTCCGGAGGATCCAATGCCCCCCACGCGCGAAGCGGTCGGCGGTATGCACCATGTCTCGATTTCGGTCCCGCGCGACCAGTTCGATCGCATCCGGGGCGAACTCGACAAGCGAAGCATCGAGTACTTCGGCCCGGATCGAGTCGAGAACTCGCTCTATTTCAAGGGCCCGGACGGGGAGCTGCTGGAAATCGAGGCCGATCCGCTGGAAGTGATGGAGGGTCGCCCGCTCGCCCAGTAACGGTTGGATCCTCAAGGCGCCCCGCGTCCTTTTTGGGCGCGGGGCGATTGACCGCGTCGGCACCGAGGGCGAGGCCCTCGGGCAGCGCGTCCTGTTTGTTTGCACGCCCAGCCTTAAGGCCTCGACGCATGCCGCGCGCGTCCGGGCATCGCTCGGCAGTCGGCTGGTTGCCGAGTTCACGCAGGTGGAACCGCACGTTCCCCAGGAAATCGTCGAGGCGGCTCGGGCACTGGCTCAGCAAGAGCAGATTGACGTCGTCGTCGCCATGGGGGGCGGAAGCGCGATGGGAGTGGGGAAGGGGGTGGTAGCGGGAGAGGGCCGGAGTTTGATTGCGATCCCCACAACCTATGCCGGCTCCGAGATGACGCCGGTCTTCGGGACGACCGACCGTAGGGAAAAACGTAAGTCCGTCCGAAGAGACGACGCGGTGCTGCCGAAGCTGGTCATCTACGACCCCGAGGTGACGGTCGACCTGTCGCCGGAGCTGACGGCCTCGACCGGGATGAACGCCCTGGCTCACTGCGTCGAAGCGTGCTATGCGCGCGACGTCAACCCGCTGGTTCCTGCGGTCGCGCTCGAGGGCATTCGCCGGATCGTTCGGTCGCTCCCGCTCTGCGTGACGAACGGTCGGAATCTTGATGCCAGGGAGGACTTACTGACCGGCGCCTACCTGGCCGGCTTCAGCATCGCCAACGCCACCATGGCGCTGCATCACGGCCTTTGCCATGTGTTCGGCGGCCGCACCGGGGTGCCCCACGGCGTGCTGAATGCGATCATGCTGCCGCACGTGATGCGGTTCAACGCGGACGCCGTCCCGGAGGTCATGAACGCCATCGCCCTCAATTTCCCTCCGCCAATTGCGGGGGAAGGTCGGGTAGGGGCCGTCGGCGCGACGGCCGCGCTGGTCGCCTGGCTCCCGGTGCCACAACGGCTGCGCGATGCCGGCGTACCGGAAGCGGTGCTCGAGTCGGTCGCGGCCGAGGCCGCCGGCAATAGCACCGTCCAAGCCAACCCGAAGCCGGTCAGTGAGGCGAGCATCCGAGAGTTGCTGCGCGCGGCCTGGTAGAGGGATGGGTTGCAGGTCCCGGGGGAATGGTCACGCAACCCACCATTTCGTCATCGTGCAGTCGCGGCGAGGCAGACACGCGGCGGTGCGGCAGCGCTGCCGTTGTGAGCCTCATTCCTCTCCGGGAAACCCTCTTCGACCTCTGGCCCGGCTTTGTGTTGCGAATTTTATTGCGGGTTTTTTTGCTGGGCAACCCGGAAATTCCGTTCGCAAACACCCGTTCCCTTCAGCTGAACGGACACGCAAAGTGGGCCGAATGACCTAGCCAGTAGGGCCCGCTTAGAAAGGATGATGGCAGCACGGTGACGGTCAGCAGCCCAACGGCCCGAGTCCTCCTGATCGCTGACGACCCGAAGGCCAGCGAGATCTACGGTCGAGTGCTCGAGTTCGTGGGCTACGAAGTCCGGCGGGCCGCCAATTTCGTCGATGCGCTCGGCGGTTCGACAGCGGACGCCGACCTGATCGTCCTCTGCAACCTGGCCACGCTTGCCTATCCCGGACAGGACGCGCAAGTCATCAAGATTCCGGAAGGAACGCCCCCGGACGTCCTCGTCGCCGACGTCTATCGACGACTCGCGCCCCGCCCTAGCCTCTAGAGCCGACCCCCAGAGGCGGAGGGAAAACGGCATGATGAATCAGTGGCGCTGCCGATCATCCTTGCCGTCGAAGATGAGTACGACGTCCGCCGCGATCTCGAACGCGATCTCGCCAAGCGATACCGTGCCGACTACCAGGTCCTGACCAGCGATTCGCACGAGCGTGGCCTCGAGCTCCTGACGAGGGCGCAGCGTGAGAAGATCGATGTCGCGATCGTCATCGCGAGCCTCCGCCTGCAGCCGGCGAGCGGCATGGACTTCCTCATTCGTGCCCATGAACTTCATCCCATGGCACGGCGAGCGCTGCTGATCCGGATCTCGGACGCCGAGGCGGTCGGCGTCATTGAACAGGCCTTCACGTTGAACGAGCTCGACAGTTACATCACCAAACCATGGGAACCGTCCGAGGAATGGCTCTATCCCCCAGTCGGCGACCTCCTTCGCGAGTGGGTGCGCGTGACTGAAGCCGGTCCGCGGTCGACCGTTATCCAGCTGATCGGCGATCTCTGGCAGCCGCGCTGCTACCGCCTGAAGGACCTGCTCGACCGCAATGGCCTTCCGTATGCCTACTATCCGACCGATTCGGAGCACGCTCGCGAGGTCCTGGCCTCGGTCGGCAAGGATGGCCAGCGCCTGCCGGTCCTGGTGGTCAATGATGGGCGGCGCACCCAGTGTTTCGTCGATCCCGAGCCCGCCGAGGTCGCGCCATTGCTCGGCGCGGATATCCGGCCGCGCGTCAACGAATGCGATGTGCTGATCGCCGGCGCCGGTCCCGCGGGACTCGCCGCCGCGGTCTACGCTGCATCGGAGGGATTATCGACGCTGGTCATCGAGGCGGAGGCGGTCGGCGGCCAGGCTGGGACCAGCGCCATGATCCGCAACTACCTCGGATTTCCTCGCGGGGTGAGCGGACGGGACCTGGCCATGCGCGCGTCGGAGCAGGCGCGGCTGTTCGGCGTGCAGGTCGTCTACCTGCAGAAAGCGACGGGGCTTGGGCATGCCGGCGACCGCTACGAAGTCTCGCTCACCGACGGGTCGGGGGTGACCGCGCGGCTGGTGATCATCGCGACCGGTGTGACGTATCGTCGGCTTTCGGGCCCCAACCTCGAGCGGTTGACCGGCGCCGGCATCTTCTACGGCGCCGCGCCGTCGCTGGCGCAGGCGGTTCGTGGGTTGCCAGTCTTCATTGCGGGCGCCGGAAATTCCGCCGGCCAGACGGCCGTCCACCTCGCGCAATACGCGGAATCGGTCACGATCGTCGCCCCTGATCGCTCCCTGGCGGATCATATGTCCGACTACCTGGTCAAGCAGGTGCGGGCGACGCCTCGGATCAAGCTATGCCTCGGCAGGGCCATTGTCGATGCGGTCGGGGGCCAGCGGCTCGCGGCCCTGGTGCTGAAGAACCTGGCGGAAGGGACAACCGAAACCGTCCCCGCCGTGGCGCTGTTCGTGATGATCGGCGCCCAGCCGACGACGGACTGGCTGCCGCTGAGCATCCTGCGTGACCCGGGCGGCTACATCCTGACCGGGCCCGACGTGCTGCGGGAGGGTTTACCCCCGGAGGCCTGGACGCTTCGCCGCCAGCCGTTCCCTCGAGAGACCAGCATGCCTGGTGTTTTTGCGGTCGGTGACGTTCGGCACGGCGCGGTCAACCGCGTGGCCTCGGCGGTGGGTGATGGCGCCATCGCGATCCAGATGGCGCACGAATATCTCAAGGAGCGGTCGCTCGCGCCGGTCTGAGCCCCCACCCTGCCCTCCCCCAGAGGGGGGAAAGCGGTTATGGCTTGGCGGTCGGCGAGGAGCTGACGACGGTAAACGTCACCGTCGGTCGGTCCGATGCCGTCACCTTGAAGAGCGCGTTCGTTAGGAAAAAGCTTGCCGCGGCGAGCATCACGAACGCGATAACGCCAACACCAGTCTCGACGACTACTCGATTCATGCCTTCCCTTCCTCCGGGGTAAGCCCCCCACCTCAGGAACACCGGATGTGCGAAGAAAGTTACAGAAGCCCCCACCCGGCCCGCCCACGCAGATCCCGGCTTACGGCATCCTTACTAGGTGCCGGTGGATTGGCGTCGCAACCTGGCCGCCCTCTGGCTGGCCGAGTTCACCGCCATCCTCGGCTTCTCCTTTGCCTTCCCATTCTTGCCGCTCTTTCTCCACCGTGAGCTGCACATCCCGAACGGGCCGCAGCTGGCGTTCTGGACCGGGATCGCCGCCAGTGCGACCGGCTTCACGCTGGCGCTGACCAGCCCGATCTGGGGACGGCTGGCCGATCGCTACGGCCGCAAGCCGATGCTGGTCCGCGCCATGATCGGTGGCGGCATCTCGGTCGGGCTGATGGGACTCGCGCAGTCGGCGCTGCAGCTGACGGTGTTGCGCGGCGTCCAGGGGGCGAGCTCGGGGACGGTGGCGGCGGCGACCGCGCTGGTGGCAACCGAAACCCCGAGCGCGCACCTCGCCTGGGCGCTCGGCATCCTGAACTCGGCCATCTCGCTCGGGAATGCCGCGGGGCCCGCGACCGGCGCGCTCGCAGCGAGCTTCGCCGGATTGCGCGCGATCTTCGTCGTCGGAGGCGCCCTTCTGTTGCTCGCCGCGATACCGGTCCTGCTCTTCGTGCGCGAAAGCCCGGGTCGCCTGGTTCGGGCCGCGGCGCCACCCACGATGGAGGTGCTGCGCGCGGCGCGTCCGGGCACCGTGCAAGCCCTCGTGGTGCTGATGGTGGCACAGGGGCTGCAACAGACCAGCTACGGCGCGGCCCAACAGCTCGTCGTGTTGCGCCTGCTCGACCTGACCTCCGCGAAGGACGCGCAATCGCTGACCGGCATCACCTTCGCGGTCGCCGGGGTTGCGACCGCGCTGGCCGCGGTCACCTACTCGCGGCTGCTACGCCGCAGCAACTATCGCACGATCACGACGGTGGCGGCCGCGCTGATGGGCCTCACGTTGCTGGGCACGGCCATCGCCGGGACGCCCACGCTGCTGATTGCCACTTTTGTGATCAGCAGCTTCGTCACCGGCTCCTTGATCCCGGCGTTTGGGGCCATGATTGGCCTCGAGGCCCCACGCGTCATCCAGGCGACCATCTTCGGAATTGGCTCGAGTGCAATCGCGCTCGGGTTTGGCTTCGGACCGTTGATCGGTGGCTTCGTCGCCTCGGCCGCCGGGGTGCAGGCCGCGCTGGCGGTGGCGGGCGGCATTGCGCTCGTCCTCGCGCTCCTGGTGGGCGTCGCAGCCCGCGAGCCGCTTCATCAGCCTGATGCCCCCACCCTGCCCTCCCCCGCAGGCGGGGGAGGGGAATGAGATAGGGAATTACATCAGACAGCGCCGGCGTGTGAGAGCCGATGGGCGAGCTGGCGGAGCTGGAGCGCGAGCACGAGCAGGAATACGCCCAGCACGATCGACCAGGCCGCCACGAACCAGAGCAACGCCAGAATCCCAGCGCCGGGGAAGATCGCGGCAATCAGGCCGAAAATCAAGGACGCTGCCCCCGAAGCAATCAGGAGCCATTCGTTGTGGAGCACCCGGCGCAGCTGGATCGCGGCCACGATGCGAGCGATGCCGGTCAGGATCGCCCACGCGGCAACCAGGTAGAGCAGCGCCAGGGCCGTCCAGGCCGGCCCGACCACCACGATGACGATGCCAAAGAGCACGCTCACGATGCCCTCGGCAAGCGCCCAAGGCTCTCGGGCGCGCAGCCCGGCAACGATGTTGATCACCCCTTCGACCAGGGCAAAGGCCGCAACCAGGAATACGAGCACCCCGATCGTCACTCCCGGCCACATAAAGGCCACGATTCCGAAAAGGATGGCGACCGCACCGCGGAAGGCAAGCGCACCCCAGTTATGACTCATGGCTTCAAGCATCTAAATCACCTCCTTATTGATTGTTGACAAACGCCCCCACCCTGCCCTCCCCCAGGCGGGGGAGGGGAACGACCCAAGATCAGGGGAGGGAATATGATCGAAAGCATGGCTACGACCTGGGAAACGATCGAGGAACGAGAGCGGCGCGTCCGGGGAACGAGGACCACGAGCGCCATGGCCCGTGCGGCCGAACAGATCCCCGGTGGGAAAAACCTCAAGGCCGCCTTTGCCGAGCGACCGTTCATCAGTCGTGAAGAGTTACGCCACATCACCCGCGACCACGATGAGGGTCCGGTCATCACCCTCTACCTGAACTTCGCCGGCGAGCGGCTGGTTCGCGACCATCCGCTGTTCCTCACCGTCTTCGACAGCCTCCGCCACGGAGAGCTCGAAGCCCGCAAACCGTACATCGAATCGCTGCCGCATGCCCAGCGACTGCGTGTCCCTGAGGACCTCGCGGAGGTGCGCGCTTTCCTCGAGGGATTCCAGCCGGAGGGAGCCCGCGCGATTGTCGTCTTCAAGCAAGGGGCCCGGCTCAACCGGGTGATGTCGCTCCCCGTCCGGGTCGCCGATTCGCTGAGCATTGACATCGATCCCTACATCGAGCCGCTCGAGGCGATCCTCGAGGAGCAGCGTCGAGTTCTGGTTGTCGATCTCTCGAAGGAGACGACAACCGTGTCGATTTATGAGCTCGGCTACGAAGAGCCGCTTGCCACGGTCAAGGGGTTTGTCCCGAGCGACAGCGTCGACGCCTCCCGGCCCGGCAAGGTACAGCGCCACCGGCTGACCCACCTCCAATGGCACCTCAAGTCCTCGGCGCAGCTGGCCGACCGCCTCTTTCGGGAGAAGGGCGCCGACCTGGTCGCGCTGATCGGCGAGGAGGGTCTCGTCAACGAATTCGAAGACTACCTTCCGAAGGCCATCCGAGAGCGCCTCCTGGCGCGCTTGCAGCTGGCCACCGACGATCGGACCAAAAAGCGGCGCGCGGCGCTCGAGGGGGCGCTGGCCGAAGCGCGGAAAAGGGAAGAGGAGGCGGCCCTGGACGAGCTCGGCTTTTTCAAGGGGCACGGGCGCCTCGCCGCCGGGCTGGAGAGGGTGATCGACGCGGCCAACCTTTTCGTGATGCGGCAGCTCTTCCTCGACGACCGGCTGGCGCGCGCGGGCTATGTCTGTCGGACGCACCACTTCCTGTCGCTAACGGCGGGGTCATGCCCCTTCGACAATGAGCCGCTGCTGCCGGCGGAAAACGTCATCGACGAATTGGTCGAAATCGCCAGGCTTCATGGCGTCCAGGTGATGCTGGTCACGCAGCGACAAGACTTGCTCGGCCCATACGAGGGGGTCGCGGCCGTTCTCGTCACGGCCGCGCCCATCGATGAGCTTCGAGCCGTGAGCGTGACGAGCTGACATCATTGGGCGATGGCTGACGACGCGCCCCTGATCAAATGCACGAACTGCGGCAAGATGAATCGCGTGCGCCCCGCCGGCAGCGGGGTGCCGCATTGCGGGAACTGCGGTGCCGCCTTGCCCTGGCTGACCGAAAGCAGCGAAGTGGATTTCTCGACCGTGGTGGAGCAGAGCACGATCCCCGTCCTGGTCGATTTCTGGGCCCCCTGGTGTGGCCCGTGCCGGGTGGTCTCGCCGGTCGTCGAGCAGATCGCCAAAGACCTTCCGGGCAAGATCAAACTCGTCAAGGTGAATACCGACGACGCCCCGAATCTCTCGCAGCGCTTCAGCATCCGGGGCATTCCCACGCTGATCCTCTTCGACCATGGGAAGCCGGCGGCGCGCGTCACGGGTGCGCTCGGCGCGCCCGCGTTGCGCAGTTGGGTGGAGGAGCACTTGCCGCGGGCCGCGGCCAAAGCCTAAGCCGCGGGGTTCTGCCCTTTGAAAACGCGGAAGAGCACCCACAGCGATGGCGCGAGCACGACCGACCCGATGGCGATCGTAATCGTCAACGCCAGCAGCACCGTCTCCGGCGCGGCGCTTCCGTGAATGGTGAAGTCCGGGGGCACCAGCGCCGGCCACTGGCCGATGGCCCACGCCCAGAGGACGAAGACGATCTGCGCGGCAACCGCCACGCGAGCGACCCGCGGTGACCGCCGCCACACGGCGAAGGCGGCGATCGGACCGTTGATCAGCGCGATCAGCAGGAGCCAGATGCCGCGACCGGTGAGCTCGGACCACAGCAACGGCGCCTGCCGCCAGGCGAGGACGAGGCCGATGAGGGCAAGCACGCCGGAGACGATCGCGGCGCCGAAGGCGCGCCGGCGGAAATCCGATTGCAGCGGAGGGTCGTCCTCGGTCTCGACCATCAGGTAGGTGGCCGCGAGGTAGGCACAGAGCGCAACCGCGAGCAGCGCCAGGTCGGCGGCCAGCCAGCTGACCCAACCGGTGGTGACGTTGGGACCGGCGGAGGCATGGACCGCACCGACGGCGACGGCGGCGAGCGCAGCGCCAAGAAATGCGGGCGCGATGATGCTCGCCGCGCCAAAGGCCACGCCCCAGGGCGCGAGCTCGCCTGCCGCCTCGTAGCCATGGGTCTGAAAGGTGAAGGCGGCTCCGCGCAGGATGATGCCCAGCAACGCGATCGTAAATGGCAGGTAGAGCGCGATGCTGAGCGCCGCGAAGACGGTGGGGAATGCCGTGAACAAACCGACCAGCAGAAAGATCAGCCACACGTGGTTCGCTTCCCACACCGGGCCCATTGCCGCCGCGATCGCCGTTCGCTGGGCCTTCACGCGTGGGCCAGAAGCGAAGAGATCCCAGACGCCCCCGCCAAAGTCCGCGCCGGCGAGCACCGCGTAGGCGGTGACGACCAGTAACAGGATCCCGGCGACGCCGTCGGCGAGCGTCAACCCGCTCATCGGCCCGGCGCCGCGTCGGTCGGCGCGGCCCGCTGTCGCTCACGTTGAGCCAGGCGCAGCAGCAGACGTGTCAGCGTGAGGCCGAGCGCAACGTAGACCAGTATGAAGATGGCGAAGGTCGGGCCGAGGGCCGGCGTCGTGGTGGCGGCCGCGGAGGTGCGCATCACGCCATAGATGATCCACGGCTGCCGGCCGAATTCGGTCACGAACCATCCGGTTTCCATGGCGACCACGCTGGCCGGTCCGGCGGCGACGAGCGCAAGCAGCAACCAGCGGTTGGTCGGCGGCGAGCGTCGGCGGGCGGCGAGGAGCCAGTAGAGCAGTCCACAGAACCCCAGTGCCAGGCCGAGTCCAACCATCAGCTGGTAGGAGAAGTGGACGATCAGCACGTTGGGCCAGAGATCCTGTGGAAACGCATCGAGGCCGTGGATGGTGGCATGCGGATCGCCGGTCGTCAGGAAGCTGAGCAGGTTGGGGATCTCGATCGCCAGAACGGTGCGGTGCTGGTCGGGCAGCGGCACCCCGCCGATCTGGAGTGGTGCGCCCGTCGTGGTGGGGAAGAGTCCCTCCTGGGCGGCGAACTTGATCGGCTGGTCGCCCGCGACGAACCGCGAGCTGGTGTCGCCCGTGATCCCGGCAAGCCCGCTGGCCACCACGGCCATCGCCATCGCCAGGGGAAGGGCACGGCGATGCAACGCGTCACCATGTCCGCGGAGAAAGCCGGCGGCGTAGACGGCTGCCACGGCAAAGCCGCTGACGAGATACGCCGAGACCAGCATGTGCACGTCCTCGGTCGGGGTCGAGCGGTTGAAGGCGGCGGCTAGAGGATCGACGCGGATGATGCGACCGCCCGCCGCCAGGAAGCCGGTGGGGGAGTTCATCCAGGCGTTGGTCATGACGACGAACAGCGATGAAGCCGCGCCGGAAATGGCAATTGGAATCCCCGTGAGCCAGTGGGCCAGCGGACTCAACCGTTCCCAGCCGTAGAGATAAAGGCCGAGGAAGATGGCCTCGATGAAGAAGGCGAAACCTTCCGCCGAGAAGGGGAGGCCGATGATGCTGCCGCTGAACGCCATGAAGCCGGGCCACAGGAGCCCGAGTTCGAAGGAAAGGGCCGTGCCGGACACGGCACCGATCGCGAAGATCAGCGCGAAGGCCTTCGCCCAGCGGCGGGCGAGCGCGAGCCAGGCCGAGTCGTGTCGCCAGAGCCCGATGCCCTCGGCGACAAGCATCAACAGCGGCATTCCCACACCGAGCACGGCGAAGACGATGTGGAACCCGAGCGAGGTGCCCATGATCGCGCGGGAGAGGACGACGTTGTCCATA
>JAXDLN010000040.1:0-2577 GCA_034666565.1 Chloroflexota bacterium | reverse complement strand
CGAGGCGGGGTGTCAACGAGGGCGGCATGTTGAGGGCCATCCCCGGGGAGACGGTCCAGGAGATCACCTGAGGCCATGCTAGGTTGGAGCGTCGACAAATGCGCCCTGCAAAGGGCTGGGCCGACGCGATTTGCGTGAGCGCGGTCGGGGACGAGCTAGACGGTAATCTGATGACATGTTGAGATCGATTAACCCCTCCAACGGCGCTGAGCTGGCAACTTTTCCGGAGCTTGATGCAGCGGGCATCGAGGCCGCCGTTGAGCGCGCCTGGGGCTCCCGGCATGCCTGGCGTGACGCAGGTCTCGACCTCAGGACTGGGATCCTCCGGTCGGTGGCCGGCGTCCTGAGGGCGGAGAAGGCCCGCTTCGCCGAGCTGATGACCTCGGAGATGGGCAAGCCCATCGTCGAGGCCGAAGCCGAGGTCGAGAAGTGCGCCTGGACGGCTACCTGGATCGCCGACAACGCGGCGCGCCTGCTCGCCGACGAACCCATCGAAAGCACCGCCACCAAGAGCTACGTGAGGTATCAACCCCTTGGCGTGATCCTCGCGGTCATGCCCTGGAACTTCCCCTTCTGGCAGGCCTTCCGCGCCGCCCTGCCCGCGCTGGCGGCAGGCAACGTGATGCTGCTGAAGCACGCGTCGAACGTGCCGCAATGCGCGCTGGCGGTCGAAGACGTCTTTCGCGAGGCAGGCGTTCCAAAAGGCGTGTTCCAGACTCTCCTCATCGGTCCCAAACCGGTGGCGGGGATCATCGGGGACAAGCGCGTCGCGGGTGTCACGCTGACCGGGTCCGAGGCGGCAGGCGAGCTGGTGGCTTCGGCCGCGGGCAAGGCGCTGAAGAAGTCCGTGCTGGAGCTTGGCGGGTCGGACCCATTCATCGTGCTCGAGGATGCGGACGTCAAGACGGCGGCCACTGTCGCGTGCCGGGCTCGCAACCAGAACAACGGACAGAGCTGCATTGCCGCGAAGCGATTCATCGTGGCGGAGCCCGTCGCGGACGAGTTCGAGGAGCTCTTCTCGAAAGCGGTCGCGGCCCTGAAGGTGGGGGACCCGACGGACCGCGCCAACCAGGTCGGACCCCTTGCGCGTCCGGACCTCGTCGACGACCTCGAGCGGCAGGTCAAGGAATCGATCAGCAAGGGCGCGAAAGTTTTGGCGGGCGGCAAGCGCCTTGATAGTGGCCGGAGCTTGGGCGGGAACTTCTTCGAGCCCACTGTGCTCGCGGGAGTGAAGCCGGGGATGCCGGTCTACAACGAGGAGACGTTCGGCCCGGTGGCGGCGGTGATTCGCGTGAAGGATGCCGAGGAGGCCCTGCGCGTCGCCAACGACTCGGACTTCGGCCTGGGCTCGAGCATCTGGACCAAAGACGTGGAGCGGGGCCAGATGATGGCGGAACGGGTGGAGGCGGGCCTGGTGTTCATCAACGGGATGGTGGCGTCGGACGCGCGGCTCCCCTTCGGCGGCGTGAAGCGATCGGGCTACGGCCGAGAGCTGTCAGAAGCGGGCATCAAAGAGTTCACAAACATCCAAACAATTTGGGTAGGCCCAGCCAAAACCTAAGCGGTCTGGAAACGACCAAAAGGGCACAAACGGCGGTGTCACCGTCGAATCTCAGCCAAAAGGGCACGAAAGGCCGTATGGGCCGTGCCCACTACCTTCTAGTTTTGTCTGTTGACCAGCTCCAGCTGCTGCGCCCGGAGCACCAGCTCCAGCTTGCTGTGGGCGGCCAGCTTGCCGGCCATGTTCCGCATGTGGGTGCGCACCGTCACGTAGCTGATCCCCAACACGGTTGCGATGGCACGATTCGACGCGCCCTGTGAGATCAGGATCAAGATCTCCCTCTCCCGCCCGGTGAGCTGTTCGCGTATTCCCTCGGTTTTGCGGCGGCTGGTGAGAATCCTCGCGACTGTTTGCGGAGAGATCAGGGTTCCGCCTGCGGCCACCGTTCGAACCGCGCTGATCAGGTCGGTCGAGGCCATGGACATGTACAGGACAGCGCTTGCACCCGCGTCAATCGCGGCGAGAACAGCGCTATCGGATTCGTCGGCGGTGATGAAGATCATCTTCGCCTCGCCCGCTTGACTGATCACGCGTGCGGCCTCCCCGGCGCCACCGTCCTTGAATCGATAGCCGAGAATCGCGACGTCCGGATTCAATTCGGTGACCCACGAAGAGGGGCCCGTGGTCGCCACGTTGCCAACGACCACCATTCCCGATTGCCGGCTCAAGAGACTCTCCAAGGCGTCGGCAACTATTGACTGGTTGTCGACGATCATGATGCGAATCGGCTGGAGTGCCTTTTCGATGCTGCTGTCTGCAAATATGAAGGGCATTTCGTCCAGCGCAGCGGCCGGAGCTCTGTTAAACATTGTTTATTACCGTCCTAGTTGCCGAATTGAATTTGCCTGTGATTGCGCGGATGCATTCAGCCAGTTCCTTGGCCACAAAGGGCTTGGCGACGAAACCTTCCACCAGGCCGGCTGCACGAAGCGCCCTGGCGGCGGCGAGGTGACCAGACACGACGATGATCGGAATCGCGGCGGTGCCGGGTTGTGATCGAAGGCGCTCGATCAACC
>JAXDLN010000039.1:0-4045 GCA_034666565.1 Chloroflexota bacterium | reverse complement strand
TCGAGGCCTGGCGCGACGGGGCGGCGCTCGCCGGCTCGTCGGCTGGGGCGATGGCACTCTGCAGCCACACGCTCGTCCGCGCGAAGTGGCCGAATCACGTCAACCGCAGGCCGGCCGATGCACTCGGGGTCGTGGCCAAGACCGCAGTGCTGCCTCACTACGACACGTTTGGACACAAGTGGGTCGAGTCGGCGCAGGCAGCTGCACCTGACCTGACTCTTCTCGGTGTCGACGAGCGCAGCGCGGCGGTGTGGGACGGGGCCGCGTGGCTGGCCACGGGCCCCGGCGCGGTCACCGTCATCAACGGCGGCAAGGTTGGGCGTTTCAACTCGGGCGGGCGTGTCTCAGGACTTCGGCAGCCCACCCGTATGCTTCCGAAAGAGTGATCGCCTCGGTGCTCAATCGCCCTCCCAAGAGGCTGCAGGCCGAGGTCATCCAGCTGGGCTCGCTGCGGGTGCATCACATGCACGGCGGTCGTGGCACGCCGGTGCTGTTCATTCACGGGCTTGGCTCCTCCGGCTATATGGAGTGGCGATTCAACCTCGAGCACATCGCGGCACGCCACCGCGTCTACGCCCCAGACCTACCGGGCTTCGGCCGGACAGAGAAGCCGCGCGCTCGCTATGGCATCGCCTATTTCGCGAGATTCATCGACCGCTACATGAGCGATCGGGGACTGCGATCCGCCGCGGTCATAGGCGCCTCGCTTGGCGGTCGAATCGCCTTGGAGCTTGCGCTCGAGTACCCGAAGAGAGTCCGCAAGCTCGTCCTGGTGAACGCCTTGGGCCTGGGCCGGCCAAACGTGCAGCTCTCGTATGGATTGCTGACCTTGCCCAGGTTGGGCGAGGCCTTCATGAAGGTCGCCGGCGACGCCGTCCGACTCGCGCCGAGGGGTGTCATACGCCGCGTCGCCGCCCGATACGTCGGAGCGAAGGGCGACCTGAAAAGGACGATGGACGACGACTACTTCGTCAACCTGCGCGAGCTTTACGCCGCCGAAGGATACCCCGATGCATATCTCGCGACCATCCGCTCGCTGGTGACGCCCAAGGCGCTGCTCGACGCCGACCACGACCTGTCGAAGAGGCTCGTGGACATAAAGGTGCCCGTCCAGTTGATCTGGGGGGACAATGACCCGCTCTTTCCATTGGCTCACGCCGCCAACGCGCACAGGTTGATCCCGCATTCGAAGCTGGCTGTTCTGGAGGGCGCCGGCCACACTCCTCAGGCAGAGCGTCCTGAAGAGTTCAACCGCGTCCTGGAAAATTTCCTCTCCCGCTGACGAGCCCGGAGGCAGGCCTCCGGAGCGGCCGCACAAGTCGTACACCGGGCCCGAGTACCGAACGCTGGTCGATGCCCCGATCGACCCGCTGGTCCATCCGGACCCGCAACACCCGCCCCGTATGTACCGGATCGTGCGCTGGTTCGTTCGCTGGCTGGTGCCGAAAATATTTCGAGTCACCGTCAGCGGGCTGGAGAACATCCCGCCGCCGCCTTACATAATCGCCGCCAACCACCAGGCCTGGTTTGACGCGGCGTTCATCATCCCGTTCTTTCCGGGGGCCCCGGTCATTTACACGATGGCGAAACGCGAGACGGTCTTCAACAGCGGGTGGAAGCGACGTCTCCTGCCGCTGATCGGCGTGTTCCCGATATCACCGCAACAGGGCCGGCTCGATGAGGTTGGTCTGCGCACCGTCTATCAGATCCTGGCCCGAGGCGGCGTTGTCCTGATGTTCCCCGAGGGCCGGTATTCGCGCGGCCGTGCCTTGCGTCCACTCAAGGTTGGGATTGGCCATTTCGCCCTGGAGGCAGGCGTCCCCATATGTCCTGTGGCTGTGCGAGGGACCGACATCCTGCGCCCGTTCAGCCGCATCGACGTATCCATCGCCCCTGCCATCCATCCCGACCCGCCCGCCTGGTGGTCGGTGAGCCGGCGGGTCGGCCAGGTGGTCGAGAGCGTCCAACGCGCCCTGACGAGCGGTCTGCGGCGAAAGCGCGGTTAGAGAGATTGAAACGCAAACGCTAGTATCCGGAGGCTTTGCATCTGGTCATCGGCGCGGGCGAGTTCCTCGGCGATCATGTCACCCACGCGCTCGCGGCCGAAGCTCCTGTCATCTCGCTCAACGCGGACGCTGACGACCAGACGCTCAACGACGCTCTGACCGGCATCGACGTGGTGCACCTTTGCGCCGAGACCTGGCCGCCTGCGCACAAGGTGCGCTACCGCCAGGCGGTTCCGCCGCTGTTCAAGCGTCTTCTCGAGGCGGCGCGCCATGCGCGCGTGCGGCGCATCGTGTACGTGTCGACTGCCGACGTATTCGGACCCGATCACTCGGGCCGCGTCACCGAAAAGACCAAGACGCACCCGGTGCACGCCTACGAGCGCCTGAAGCTGTTCGAGGAGCAATGGCTGATGAGGGCCGGACAGGACCTCGAGGTCGTGACACTAAGGCCGGCGCGGGTGTTCGGCGCCGGCGAGGATTGGATTCTGCCGCGCCTGCTTGGCGCACTCGCCAAGGGCCGGCTATGGCTGCCAGGCGGTGGTCGGAGCCTGCAGACGTTTGTCTCGGCCGGAGACGTCGGGCGCGCCTGCCTTGCGGCAGCTGAGCGGGCGCGTCCCGGGCACAGCTACCTGGTCGCCGGATTCGATGCCACGTGGCGGGATCTGGTGGCGCTGGCGGCTCGGTCGATTGGAATCGAGCCGGAGATCTCCTCGATGCCTTACGACCTGGCGTACTTGAAGGCGCTGGCGACCGAGGCAGTGACCGCGCGGGGCGCTGTCGTGTGGCCTGGGATTTACGCAGTCGACGTGCTCGCCAAACCTCACTACTACGACGACTCCTACTCGCGGCGCGAGCTCACGTGGTCGCCGTCGGTGGGCAGCTTCGAGCAGGAGATGCCGAGGATGGCCGCCTACCTCGCTGGGGTCGCCGGCTCCGAGGCGCGGGGGAAGCAGGCCTCCCCCGCGGAACCCCCACCCTCCTAGCGATGATGGGAGGCGCCTTGAAGAGGAACGACTAGGTGACGGCCGGAGTGAATCCGGCCTTTAGGCCACGCACTGATCTAATTAATTGAGGCGCGGGGGGAAGCAGGCCTCCCCCGCGGAACCCCCACCCTCCTAGGGATGATGGGAGGCGCCTTGAAGCGGACGCTGCGCCTTTTCGCGACGACAAGCACGAGGGGGAGAGACTGTTACGCGCTACTTCACTGCCAGGCAGGTGACTGTCTTGAACACGCCGTCGATTTTCTGGATCTTGTCGACGATCAGCGATCCAATCGAGTTCACGTCGGGCGCTTCGCACACGGCGATGACGTCGTACTCGCCGGTGATGGCGTCCGCAGCGGTTATGCCGCTCACACCTTCCATCTTCTTCGCGACCTCGAGCGCGCGTCCGGGCGATGCGTTGATCAGGACATAGGCCTTCATCCGTCTACCCCCACCAGTTTGATTGCCGGAACGTGCTCCCCAGCGTACACGCCAACCCTTCGGCCGTCAGCGGGATTTCAACGCGCGGATCATCACCTCGTCGGTGACGTTCGCGCCGGACAGGATCACCACCACCCGCTCGTTAGGGGAGGGGCTGTAGTGGTACAGCAGGGCAGCCAGGGCAGCCGCCCCGGCCGGCTCAGCGAGCAGATGCTCCCATTCGAACATCAAGCGAATCGCGCGCAGCATCTCGGCGTCGTCCACAAGGATCATCTCGTCGACGTAGCGCTGTGCGAGCTCGAGCGTCAGGTTGCCAGGCGCGGAGGCCGCCAGGCCATCGGCGATAGTGTTGACGCGATCGAGAGTGACCACCCGGCCGGCCGCCAGAGACCTGTGCATCCCGTCGGCTCCGACCGGCTCGACGCCGATGACACGCACCTTCGGGCGCTGAGACTTGAGATACAGGGAGATGCCGCCGATCAAGCCGCCGCCACCGATGGGCACCAGCACCGTGTCGAAGTCGTCGAGGTCTCGGATCAGCTCGACTGCGATCGAACCCTGGCCGGCGATGACGTCGGGGTCGTTGAACGCGTGGACGAAGGTGGCTCCGCCTTC
>JAXDLN010000038.1:0-3034 GCA_034666565.1 Chloroflexota bacterium | reverse complement strand
TTGTAGATTTCGTCCCAGGTCTGTGGATAGTCGCTCGGGTTCGCCGTCGCCTCGTATCCGCCTGCGGAGAGAACCTTCTCGTTGCGGAACATGCAGTACGGGCCGCCATTGTAGTAGGTCAGGCCGAGGCGCTTGCGATCGGGCCACGAAAGGGCGTCCGCCCCGATACCCGGGAACTCCTCCTTTTTTATCTGGTCGAGGTCTGGCAAATCATCGATCGGTCGAATCCACTGGGCGGCGAACCAGCGGGACGCCTGGCCTCGCTGCGCGCGAAATAGATCGAGGCGCGTGCCTGAGACGAGCTTGGTCTCGATGACCGCGGCGTAGTCGCCTGAGGTCGGCTGAAGACGGACCTTGATCCCATATTGCTCGGTGAAAATACGGGCATTGTCTGCGACAATCTCGTCGCCGAATGGCCACAAGGCGTAGTTCAGCTCGATGTCGTCGGCGACCTTCGAGCACCGAGGGAGGCCGATTGCGCTCGCCACAGCGGCGCCGCCGAGGGACAGGTTCCTGAGAAATTTCCGCCGATCGAGCCCGCGGTGTGATGGGTCACCATGCATCGGCTTGCTCACAGCATCAGGCCTGCCACGATCTGGGGGCCCTCGATTCGTATCGATCGATGGCCTCTGTGTCAGTACGACCCTCCATCTCGGATAGCATCCGGAATGGATACGCACCCGGCAGTTCCAGCCACCGCGGATCATCCACCTCAGTAACGGCGCCCAGAGGCTTCGTTCATGTCGATGACATGCAAACCAAAACCAAGAACGACGGCCAAGTAGAGAGTTGGCGAACCCCAAACGGGGGTTGCAATTGGCTCACGATGCGAGCGCCTAGATTGAATCGATCCCGACCATGCCCGTGCGATGGTAATTCACGGCCGCCGAGCCCGATTTTCTGCACATTAATTCTGCGCCATCATCCGCGCAAGCCCGGCCTGAGCGGGCGACTTGTTAGCTCATAACAGGCACGGAATTGGTATTGCCAATTGTTATTTGGCGCAGCATTCGGCTGAACCCGCGTGGCTGTTTCCACTGGGCTCCTGTTCCAAGAGCGCGCCGTCACGGAGGTCGTTGATGCTGCCGGCTCCGGCCGCCGTCGGGAACACTCAAATGTTGTTGCCAAGGAAAGGCAAAGGGTGAACCATAGCCCTGTCGCGCCGAGTATTCGGGGATGTCGGGTGAAGGAAGGGTGGACGTCTCGGCGATCAGGAGACCCCCCTCGTGACGGAACTTTCGGCATACGTGCTTGCAAAGTTGCGTGAAGGCGAGTTCGGCGAGTTCACGCTGTATCGAGGCCTTGGCGACGGCGTAGCCTCTATCCTCCTGGTCGCTCCCGCCGGCGAATACGCCTCACCGGGTTCACTCCAGCACCTCGAGCATGAATACGCGCTGCGGGCTGACCTTGACGCCAACTGGGCAGCGCGGCCGGTCAGGCTTGTTCGCCGCGAGGCTCGGCTCATGCTGGTGCTCGAGGACCCCGGCGGCGAGCCCCTCGAGCGGCTGCTCGGCCGGCCGATGGAGGTAGGGCAGTTCCTGCGGATCGCGGTTCCCCTCACGGCGGCGATTGGCCAGATGCACGCTCGAGGGCTGATCCATAAGGACCTCAAGCCGGCCAACATTCTCGTTGACGTGGCAAGCGGCGGCGTTTGGTTGACCGGCTTCGGCATTTCGTCGCGTCTGCCACGCGAGCGTCAGGCCCCTGCGCCGCCGGAGGTGATTGCTGGAACGCTTGCCTACATGGCGCCGGAACAGACGGGCCGCATGAACCGATCGATCGATTCCCGAAGCGACCTCTACGCCTTGGGGGTCACCCTCTACGAGATGCTCACGGGCGTACTGCCCTTCACCGCCTCCGATCCGATGGAATGGATCCACTGCCACGTCGCGCGGAGGCCGACAGCGCCGAGCGAGCGTGTGAGCGGAATCCCGGATCCGGTCGAGGCCGTTATCTTGAAGCTGCTCGCCAAGACCGCCGAGGATCGCTATCAGACCGCCGCAGGTGTCGAGGCCGATCTCCGGCGGTGTCTCTCGGCATGGGAGGCGCATCGCCGCATAGACCCGTTTCCTTTGGCCGCGCACGACGTGTCGGGCCGGCTGGCAATCCCCGAAAGGCTGTACGGACGCGAGGCCGAGATCGCCGCCCTCCTTGTGGCCTTCGATCGGGTGGTGACCCAAGGCGCGACCGAGCTCGTGCTCGTGTCTGGCTATGCCGGCATCGGCAAGTCGTCGATCGCCAACGAGCTGCACAAGATGCTGGTGCCGCGCCGCGGCCTCTTCGCCACCGGCAAGTTCGATCAGTACAAACGAGACATTCCCTATGCGACGCTGGCGCAGGCCTTCCAGAGCCTCGTGCGTCAATTGCTCAGCGCGGATGATGAGGAGCTAAGCTGCTGGCGAAATGCGTTGCTGGAGGCCCTCGGCCCGAACGGCCAGCTCATGGTCAACCTGATCCCCGAGCTTGCTCTCATCATCGGTCAGCCGCCGCCGCTTCCCGACCTGCCGCCACAAGACCGGCAGGCACGCTTCCAGCTGGTGTTTCGGCGACTCCTCGGCGTGTTCGCGCGGCCCGAACACCCGCTCGTCCTGTTCCTCGACGACCTTCAATGGCTGGATGCAGCAACTCTTGAATTGATCGCGCACCTGGTCACCGAGCCGGAGGTGCGCCATTTAATGCTGGTCGGCGCCTATCGGGGCAACGAGGTCGATCCCTCGCACCCGCTGATGCGGACGCTCGAAATGATTCGCAAGGCCGGAGGGAAGGTAGAGGAGATCGTGCTTGCTCCCCTCAAGCCCGGCGATGTCGGGCAGCTCATCGCCGATTCGCTCCACTGTGAGCGAGAAATTGCCCGGCCGCTTGCGCAGCTGGTGCATGAGAAGACCGACGGCAATCCGTTCTTCGCAATTCAGTTCTTCATGGCTCTGGCCGAGGAGGCGCTGCTTGTATTCGACCATGGCGCAGCGGCCTGGACGTGGGATCTGCACCGCATTCGCGCCAAAGGCTTCACCGACAACGTCGCCGATCTGATGGC
>JAXDLN010000037.1:0-3640 GCA_034666565.1 Chloroflexota bacterium | reverse complement strand
TCGCGTCGCAGGGCGTCGCCCTAGTGGGAGTCATCATAGCCTTGAGCGCGAACACCCCGAACCCGAGTGCCTTCGCGACCGGTGCTGTTATCGCGATGCCGATCGCCGCGCTGCTTGCGGGCGTGACGGAGTTCCTGATCCTCGACGGAGTGGACCAGTTCCCCCTTCTGGCGATCGGCATGGCGCCGGTCGTCCTCACCGCCGCCCTGCTGTTCACGATCCCCAACCCGAGACTGGCCTCGATCGCATTCCTGGTGCTCGTCTTCTTCCCCGTGATCCTCTCCCCGGCAAATCCTCAGAGCTATAACCCCGAAACCTATCTGTTCTCCAGCTTCATGGCGATCACGTCCGTCATCCTGCTGTTCGTCCTTCTGCGGACTGTCCTCCCGACGTCCGACGCGCTTCGGCGGCGCTGGTACCTGAGATCGGCACGAGCGGAGATGCGCGACCTGCTGGCCGGTGGGCGCTCCCGGCGCCTGGATGACGAGGCCCTGTTCCGCGACGCGGACCGCATCGGGCAACTGGCCGCGCTGCAGCCCGCTGCCGGCGATGAACGCCGGGACGACCTCCGTCAGGCTCTCGGCATCTTCGCACGCGCGGCGGCTATGCGACGGGTCCGGACAACGCTCGCCGAGCTGTCCGCTCGCACGGACGGGCGCCTGGTCGGCGACGCGTATTCGTCCCTGGCCGGCTGTGACCCCGTTGGCCTGCGCCGGGCCGCCGCCGACCTCGCGAGCACGGCAACTCGGCTCGATCATGATGGTCAGGCAGTAGCTCGCGCGGCCGGCCTGGATCTGATCTGGGCGGCCTTCCTGATCGACGCCAGCCCTTGCGGCCTCGATCCAAGCCGGTCGACCACCTCATGATGCACAGCTTCCCCGAATTGACCATCGGCGGGGTGCTCGTCGCGCCTTTCGTGATCTACGCGGGCTCCGCCATCGCGATCTTCGTTGTGCTGCGTCCCTTCCTCCACCTCGTCGCCTTCGATCGCGCCTTCCGCAATCCGCCGGTCGCGGAACTCAGCCTCTACGTCCTGATCCTCGCGCTGCTGATCGTGCTGTTCTAGGAGGTGTCCTTGCAATCGCCGGACTCCCTCTCACTCGACCGAACGACGCCCAACGTCGCCAAGCCCTCTCCGGGGGCGGCCGACCGCTCCGTGCTTAACGTCGCCCCGGCGCCGAGCGAGGCGGCTGGCGCTGCTTTGGAAGGGCGTTCGCCGATCGCTGATCCGAGCGAGCGGCTGCCCGCCGACGCAAAGTCGCCATTGAAAGGGCCGGTGCCCGGACGCCCAGGTCGTACTGCTCGTTTCGCACGGGCCACGCTCAAGACGACGGCGACCCTGCTAATCTTCGTTCTCGCCGTGCTCGCCGCGCTGGTCATCTGGGACTCCTATGTCACCGCGCCTTGGACGCGAGACGGCAGCGTCCGCGTGCAGGTCGCGAGCATCGCGCCCCAGGTGTCGGGGCAGATCACGGAAGTCCGCGTCGTCGACAACCAGTTCGTTCACCAGGGCGACGTGCTTTACGTCATCGATCCTTTCGACTTCCAGGTGGCGCTCGACACGGCCAAGGCGGAGCTGCGCCAGAAGGCCGCCGATCTGCAGGTCAAGCGGATCCAGGCGGAGCGCCGCATGCACCTGTCCGACCTCGCCACGACACCGGAGGAGCAGCAGCAATTCGTCGGCAACGCCACCCAGGCGGAGGCCGCCTTCGACGCCGCCCAGCAGCAGCTCGCCCAGGCCGACATCAACCTCAAGCGGACTCAGGTGCGCAGCCCCGTGAACGGCTATGTCACCAATCTCCTGATGCGGGTGGGCGACTATGCTCACGCGGGCACGACCAACATCTCGGTGATTGATGCCGACAGCTATTGGATCGACGGCTATTTCGAGGAAACCAAGATGGCCCATGTCTGCCTGGGCGACCGCGCCGAGGCGGCGCTGATGGGCTACCGCGATCCGATCGTAGGGCGGGTCCAGACGGTGACCCGCGGCATCAGCGTCTCGAACGCCGCGCCGAGCACCCAGGGCCTGCCGAACGTCGATCCGGTCTACACCTGGGTACGGCTGGCGCAACGCGTCCCGGTCCGCATCCGGATCACCGATGTCCCGGCCGGTGTCCCGCTCGTTTCGGGTATGACCGCGACAGTGACGATCCGCGATGCCGAGGCGCGGGAAAGCGGTGGCTGGCGCCAGCGCTTCGCCAGCCTTGCGGACCGCCTGGGTGACATCGTTCACGGTCCGCAGCCGTCACCGGGCTGCGTGCCGCAGATCGGCGACGAGAACGGCGCGACCGTGACCCTTCCCACACCCAAACCCGTCGCACCTCTCAATCCCGAAGAAATCAACCCCGGCCTCGCCCCCGGCATGAACAAGCCTCCCGAAGAAACCAACCCCGGCCTCGCCCCCGGCATGAACAAGCCACGCCGGGCGCGGTGAGCCGCGATGAGGCCGCCGTAGACCCCGTATTCAAGTTCTTTTTCGGCGGTCTGCGCATTTTCTGAGATGCGGCATACGGAGGAACACATTGTCGCCACTGCGCGTTCAACTGCCAGGCTGCACATTTGCACGGGCGCACATTCCGATATGGAGGCCTTCATGCCTCGCACCGCGATCGTCGGGCTAGCCTGTGCCCCAGGAGCCGGCGCGCGCGGGAGCCGACGCCGGATTGGGGCAATTGATATTCAACAATGCATGCCGTACCTGCCATACGATCAAGGAAGGCGACAATCGCCTGGGTCCGAACTTACACAACATCATCGGGAGGAAAGCCGGCTCGCTGCCGAGCTTCGGCTATTCCAGTGCGATGAAGGGCGCGGACTTCGTGTGGGATAGGGAGAAGCTCGACAGCTTCGTCGCTAGACCCGATGAGATTGTGCCCGGCAACAGCATGAAGCCGTATGGCGGACTAGCGTCGGCCGAGGACCGCACCAAGTTGATTGCCTTCTTGCAATCCCCCAACCTCGAATGACACGACCTCTAATTTCATGAAGCTTCGCCAGAGTCCTGGGGCGTGCGGAGGGTACGAATTCGGGGTAGCCGGCCGACCTCGCAGGCCTTGATCTGCAGGCCGAGGTACTTGGAGTAGATGCGGCATTGGGCGAAACTGCCGGCGATGAACCAAAGGCCCGGCTGCCCGGTGCGCATGAACATGTTGCGCAGCTCCTGGTCATCGCCGAATCCCCAGATCGGGCCGACGCGGGCGGCGACATCATCGCCGAACAATTTGCAAACCAGATGTTCCTGGCCTTTGTACCCCGTCGCCAACACGATCAGGTCGGCGGCGAGGATACCACCGGTGCGCATCCGTGCTCCGTCTGCGACGAAGCCGGCGATATCGGCAAATTGCACCAGTCCTATCTCACCTTCAACGATCAGATCGGAACAGCCGACATTGAAGTAGTAGCCGCCGCCGCGGGTGAGGTACTTGAACTGCCAGCCCGTTCCTTCTTCACCGAAATCAAGCTTGAATCCCAGGCGCTCCAGCCCATCGAGGAGTTTTCTGTCCAGATTCTTCGCTTGTTCGGTGAGGAGGATGTGGCTTTTCTTTGCCAGTGAAAGCGGGATGGACGTCGCGATAAGATCGCAGTCCTCCAGCGAAGGTCCTTCATCATAGAGGGCGTAAGGCAGTTGCGCGCTCGG
>JAXDLN010000036.1:0-120555 GCA_034666565.1 Chloroflexota bacterium | reverse complement strand
CCGCTGACTGCGGTGCCACCGGCCTCCCTATAATCGGGTTCCGTTCGTGTCCCCGTAGCTCAGCCCGGATAGAGCACTGGCCTCCGGAGCCAGGGGCACAGGTTCAAATCCTGTCGGGGACACCACTCAAAACAAGTTTTCAACCGGGCTGGGCGAATTCGAAAAGCTGCTGAAAAGGATTACTAAAGGCCCATCCGCGCAGCCGCGAGTTTCCGTCGACAGTCACCCAGGCGAACAGGAGTTTTGCAAACTGCCGGCACTGCTGGACCGTTCCGCAGCGGTCGTCCGTGACGTCTGGCTTGGTCGCTTCCTGGAGCTCGCGAACATCGGGTGAGCCGTATGTGTCTCGGACGATCGCTCTCACCGAGCTCGGCTGCCGTTGATCGTGAGGACGACTTTCCCGGTTTTCTGGGCCGTTTCGACGTACCTCGGCGCATACGACTCAAGATCCCGCTCCTCGCGGTTACGCCAGAAGCGGTGGCGAGCTAGCCCAGAGGGTGCAGAGGTTTCGCAAAACGTGCGCACTAGTATGAGGTCCGAGCGGAGAACATGAGGTCCCTCAGGCGACTGCCCGACCAAGTAGTCAGCGCGACCATTTCGCTTGGCGACTTGGTGACGGGCGACCACTCTTGGTACGCGCGGATGAAGCCGGCAGATCGTCGAGCTTATGCGCTGATGGGTTATGGCGTATTTGGCGTCGCATTTTTCTCCCTTCTGGGGCTAGCAGTCCTTATAGTTGCCAGCTTATTTCCCATATTCCAGCAGGCTCCCGTAAGTTTGCTAATCCTTCTCCTATTCGGGGCGGCCCTGGTTTGTTTGCTGATGTTTATGGTCACTTCTGTCGTGGGCCTAATCGCAATGATTGCAAGAAGTCGACCAACGGCAACTAAGGCGCAGCCCGCTGGTCAGCCACGCGCCAGCATGAGCTTGCGGCGAATGGGAGCGTTCGCGTTTGGCTTCGACGCGTTGTTGGTTGCACCAATGGTGCTGACCCGGCAGGTTCCGGCATTCTTCTTACTACTTTTCATCGGGCCCGTCGTTTTATTCATTCTCAGTTTTGTCCGGACAACGAGCCACAACTAACACCGTTCCGAACGCGTTGGGCCGGTTTGTCCGGGTCGGGGCCCAAGCTCGGATCTTGCCTTAGGGCGCCGCTAGGTCCTTGCTTATCCGGCCTGCGTGGCGCGCCTGCGCGAGGCGCTCACACGCGCCCGTGACGCCGTCGTCCGAGCACGGACGTTGACCATGCTCGCGTGGACGCTCGGGATTTGGGGCTGGGATCTGGAGGCCGCCGCGCAGGAGGCGGAACGAGCCGTAGCGGCCGCCGCCTCGGCTGAGGAGGCGTTGCCGCTCGTGTTCGCGCTGACGGCCCGCGGCACGATCGACAACCAGCGGGGACTGCCGGGCGCGCTTGCGCATCTGGAGCGCGCTGGTAGTTCGACTCTGGGAGCCTCTGGCAGAAAACACATCCGACGGTCGATGACATCGCGTTAGCTGATCCTCTCGCAAGCGGCCAACCCTTGCTCCCACCGGAAAACGTCCTCTCCTCGCACCGCACCACCGAGCCGGGAGGAAAACTCCACGTTTCGGTTTCATCGGGCGGACTGCTGAGGATCCGGAAGAGACCGTCTTCGCGACGCTCGGCCTCGACAGGACGCCATACCGCGACACCTTCACCATCGAGTTCTATGTAGATCGTCTCTGTCTTCAAGCCTCGACCACCCACCCATACATAAACGGCAACCCGAAGCCTCTCCTTTGGCCGAAGGGCCAGGGCTGTGCGGGGCAGACATCTAACCTTCAACCGAATGGCTGTGCCCCACTTCACACTCGAGTTCTACAAAGATGCAGCCGGCCATAAGCCTGTCCTCGACTGGCTCCGCTATAAGGTGTCGATCTCAACTCGCCGCGTTGTCGGCACCGCTCTCCGCGAGATTCTCCAGGAACAGGGCATGGGCGTCTGCGGAACGGCTTTTGGCCGCCAGCTTGGCGGCGGCCTCTTCGAATTCCGTCTGCGAGAGGGCAAGTTGCTGCTGCGGGCCTTCTGCCACGCTTACGGCGACAAGGTGATCTTGCTCCTGGCCGCCTACGACAAGGGCGAGGACCCATCATCAAAACGTCAGCAGAAGGAGATTGAGCTGGCCCGTCGCCGCCTGACGGACTGGCAGCAGCGACAACGGCGACCTTGACAATATGGCTTTTAAGCCATATCATGCTGGAGAGGATGGGAACGAAAGCCATGACCCACGACTTCGACGCGGTCCTTAAGCAGATCGACCGCGAGGCGAAAGCCGAGGGTCCGCAGGCGGTCGCTGAACTGCACGCTCTGCAGGTCAAATACCGGATG
Source organism: Chloroflexota bacterium (assembly GCA_034666565.1). Lineage (GTDB taxonomy): Bacteria > Chloroflexota > Dormibacteria > CF-121 > CF-121 > CF-13. Next base: position 118,208 of record JAXDLN010000036.1, on the reverse strand, counting down.
CTCAACCAGATCATCCAGGCACGCCGTGCGCTTCAGCTCACGCAAAAAGACCTGGCAGAAAAGGCTGGTCTCGGACAGGCCGAGGTGAGCAAAATCGAGCGAGGCCGTAAAAGTCCGACCCTCGACACGTATAGCCGCCTCGTGGCGGCACTGGGTCTAGAAGTACCTCGGCTGGCGCGACGGCGGCACCCGCGCAAGGCCGCTTAGCGGCGTCCGCGGACCGGCTGCCGAGCGTCCGGCTGTAGGTCCGTCACCGAATACCAAGGGCCCAACTTGGCAGGCAGGTGGAGTTCATAACTTGTACGGTTGGGGACACCATTCAAGAACGTTTTGAACCGGGCTGGAGGCAGGTCGGGGCCGGAGACTCTCGTCATCCCGATTACGATGCTCAGTGATGTCGTAAACCATGATTTTGCCAACTCTCCAGGCAGCGTGCCGGCCTCTACTTCGGCCGAACGAGGCTGAGAGGAAGCGGTGGAGGTGGTTGAGATGCTTTCCGATGCCGACGCGAGCGCCACGATCGCGGTAGCGGATGTGTCACGGGCGAAGTCCTTCTATCGCGACACTCTCCGACTGACAATTAGTGAGGAGAGGCCGACGGGCCTTCGTTTCGAGTGCGGGGGCGGGACTTTCATCATCGTCTATCCGTCGCCGTCCGCCGGCACTGCCCGCAGCACGGTGGCCGGGTTCCAGGTCGACGACCTCGAGGCCACGATGGCCGATCTGCGGAGCCGCGGGGTCAAGTTCGAGAGTTACGATTCTCCAGGTCTGAAGACCAAGGATGGCGTTGCGGAGCTGGGTCCGCATCGGGTCCGAGTCTGTTGGTTCAAGGATCCGGACGGAAACATCCTCTCGATCGTGGCACGAATCCGTTCTTCCGAGGCATGAAGTGAAACGAGCTCGCCTCTATTAGGTTGTGCCCTGGGTGATTTGAGTCCGTCGCCTAATGGCCCGACTCGATCGTCTACGGCTCAGCGTTGGTTAGAAAGGCGAACCACAGGGGGAGCTAAAACGGTGAGCAGACAGAGCGCTCCTAGGTCGGCAGTCTCGGCTTGTAACAGACAGCGCCCGAGCTCCTTGAACAGTTCGGAAGGCAAACGGAGTTCATAACTTGTACGGTTGGGGACACCACTCAAAACAAGTTTTGAACCGGGCTGGGCGAATTCGAAAAGGTGCTGAAAGGATTATTAGGTGGAATTTCGGATCGCCTGAGAACGGTCGTGCTTAACATAAGCAGCTTCAGCCAAGACGTGATCGACGCCGCGAAAAATGAGCGAGAAGTCAGTTTTACGACCTTCGGGCGCAAGACCGGCAAACCTTACGGTGTGACGATTTTCATCGTGACCGATGGCCATCGCCTCTTCATCGTGAGCGGCCAGGGAATGGCGCGGCAGTGGCCGAAGAACCTCGTGGCGCGGGGCGATGGGGTCTTGCACCTCGGAGGTCTCGACGTCCATGTCAAGTCGCGGCACGTGATCGATCCTGACGAGACACACATGATTTCCGAGCTTTACGGAAGCAAGTACGGACCACGATTCGGACCGCCGCAACCAGGCGAGCCCCCCAGGCTCAGCCAACAGGCGACCTTCGAGTTGATCCCAGCCGGCTCGTGAGCCGCGGGTGGGGCCGCCTGATGGAATCACCCAGGCCGGATCTGGGTTAATGATCCTATGGCCTTGCCCCGTCGCGCGGCTCTCGAGGCAGCGCTACGGAGATCCGGCGATCGCTCGAACTTGACTCGCGTTCAGCGCTTGCGCCTGTTCGTACTGTTGGGCAGCCTGACGGCCTTCGGGCCTCTCTCGATCGATATGTATCTCCCGGCCCTCCCGGCGATCGCACGCGACCTGGCGGCCAGTGAGTCCGTCGTCCAACTGACCCTCACCGCTTGCCTCATCGGGCTGGCGCTCGGTCAGATAGTCGCCGGGCCGCTCAGTGACAGTCTTGGGCGCCGCCGGCCACTGCTGATTGGCGTCGCTGGATACGTGGTCGTGTCCCTGCTCTGCGCGATCGCACCATCGGCATGGCTCCTGGTTGTTCTTCGGCTCATCCAGGGGCTGGCGGGCGCGGCCGGCATCGTGATCGCTCGTGCCATCGTCCGTGATCTCTACTCGGGGTCGGCGGCCGCCCGCTATTTCTCGCGGCTCATCCTCGTGATGGGGCTGGCGCCGATCCTCGCCCCGGTGCTCGGCGCTCAGGTTCTCCGCTTCAGCACCTGGCGCGGCATATTTCTGGTACTGACGGTCGTGACGGCCCTGCTCTGGCTGGGTGCGGCGCTTGGCCTCCCCGAGACCCTGCCAGCGGCGCGTCGGAACGTAGGCAGCCTGGCCGGGACATTGAACATCTTCGGTCAGCTCATCAGGGATACGCCGTTCATTGGCTATGCGGTGGCCGCCGGCCTTGCCTTCGGGGCGATGTTCGCCTATATCGCTGGCTCACCGTTTGTGCTGCAGGGCATCTTTCACGTCTCGCCGCAGACCTTCAGTTTGATCTTCGGGATGAACGCTCTCGGGTTTGTCGTGACCAGCCAGATTAACGGCAGCCTCGTCAGTCGCATTCGACCGACACGTCTTCTCACCGGCGGTTTGGTCGCTAATGCGACCGCGGGCTTGGCGCTGCTGTTTGTCGTCGTCAGCGGGTTTGGACTGCTGGCCGTCCTGCTGCCGCTCTTTTTACTCGCGTCGAGCGTCGGGTTCATCGTCCCGAACGCCATTGCGCTGGCCCTCTCCCGACGCCCCGACGCGGCCGGCACTGGATCCGCGCTGCTTGGCGTCATCCAGAGCGGCGTCGCGGCGCTCGGCGCGCCAATCGTCGGCATCGCCGGGACCGGCACGGCGCTGCCGATGGCCGGCGTGATCGCGGTCTCCGGCCTGGGCGCCATCGCGGCCTTTGCGCTTACCTCTGGCCGGGCGTCGTCGGTCGTCACCCCCGATGGCGTCGCCGCGTCTCCCTAAGCCGCTACTAGAGGTCCCTCGGCTAGCGCCCGGCCAGGCGCGGTGCCTGGCCGGGGCGTTGTCACTCGCGTGTGATTCCTAGTCGCGCCTACGCATGGTGGTGGCCGATGATGCACGGCCCAGAGGTCTGGTTGGCCGCGCGGAGTTTGTTGACGGTGTTGTCATCGGCGTAGGCGATGTGCGCGCATCCCGATGGATCCAGCGTCTCCATGATGAAGTCGAGCAGGTTGCGATTCGAGCTCGGCGCCAGGCAGAAGATGCCCAGGTTGCAGATGTCGCCGATGTGCATCGGCGTCGTCGTGATCGGGGTCGTCGTCCAGGTTGCGCTGCCGGGGCTCAAGGTCAGGTTGGTCGATTGCGCTCCGTAGAGGTTCCACGGGCAGGGCGGTGGGTAATTGGTGGGATTGCCGTTCGCCGGCCCTGGTCCTGCGCAACCGCCAGGGTTGGCTTTGCCGAATGCGTCTGTTGGAAGGATTTCCGACGTCCGCAGGTAGGCCACATCGACCTGTCCGGGATCGCCGGCGGCGATGGCGGGGAACCAGTGGGTGCCGCGTTCCGCCACCGAGTTAACCCGATACGCCCTGGCCGCGCTTCCGGGGATCAACCCTCCGCCGCCGTCCCAGGTCGTGCCACCGTTGTTCGACCAGACCACGTACATGTCGTACTCGCAAGAGGTATCGCTCTGCACCGTGCCCGCGGCGGACTCAGCCGAGCAGGTCGCCGGGTTCGAGGCCAAGTTGTTCGCGAACCCGAAGTACGGATTGCCCTGGTTGTCAGTCGTGAAGCCGACGAACGGCGTCGACGCGTCGTGGCCGATGCCAGCATCGAAGGCCTGTTGGGGTGTCCAGGTGAGCCCGTTGTCATCCGAGTAAGAAATCCAGAGCGTATGGAACGACTGCAGCATGCTGACGTTGCAGCCGCTTCCGTTCTGCGCCAGGTCGGCGGCGATCCACGCCACGAAGATCCGTCCTGCGTGCGGTAACCCCGGTCTGACGATCTGGACTCCAGCCGGAACGGTGTTGCAGAAGGTGTAGCCCTGCGCCACTAGCGTTCCGGCGACCGCGCCAGGCGTCACCGCTGGGCTAGCGAGCACTTCCTGGGGCGGCCCGAAGGTGGCACCGCCGTCATGCGAGATATTCACCCAGATCTGGCTCGGACCGTAGAAGTCGTGATACATGAGGACGACCTCGGCGGTGTTGGTGGTGCCGCCGGCAGGGATCGACGCTGCCAGCCAGTCGCGGTCCACGCCGAACGGCGAGCAGCTGGTGCCGCACTGGGGCAGCGCGCCTGCTCCGTGTGTCCAGGTGGTGCCATGGTCGACCGATTTCCAGACGTCGGCCTGCAGCGGGGCCACGCCCTGGCTGCCGGCGAGGTTGCAGAGGTAGATGGCGTTGGACTGGTCTGCCGCCAGGCAGTCGTCCCCGCTGTTGGGGTCCGCGGTCGTCACCGGTCTCCAGGTCTTGCCCCTATCGGTCGAGGTGTAGGTGAGCGTCCCGCCGCTCGGGGTCGTGTCATAGAGTTGCCCGACGCCGTCCGACAGGATCGAGGGTTCGCCGCCATAAGGTCCGACATTCGCCAGGCTGTAGCCAGGGGAACTGGCCGCCAAGCCGCCGGTTTGCGCGCCCAATGACGCCGCCGCCACCAAGCCGAGGCTGAAACCGATACGTACGAGGGCCAAACGCCGGAGCCAGAATCTCGTCTTCATCGTCCCACTCCCATCCATTGATGCGGCCGCCTGTGGACCAGCTCGCTGACAGATTACACCGAAGGGTCAGGATCGGGCTCATGTTGGAGGGGGCGATCGGAGGCCGAAAACACGGAGCCGCGTCGGTCCGGTTACCTGACTGTCAGTCGGCCCCCTGCACGCCCGACCACCCAGGACGTGCGGGGGACACCGCCCATCCAGCGTGTACTAACTTATGGATGCCAAACGCATGACTGATGTCTTCGTACCGGTGCGAGTCGAAGTGATGACGCTGGGCGAGGCGTGGATGGCGATCGCGGCGGCGATTCTGGCAGACGGTATCGTCGGGAGCTGGGAAGGACTGCCAATCGTCGAGGTGTTCCGCGCGACCCTCGACGTGTCTTTACCGAGGGTTGACGACCCGATTATTGCCCGGCATGGCGATCCCGAACGCCTGGCCTGGATGCACGCGAACTTTACCGACCACTCCAAAGTGGCAGAGCTCGGTGACGCCGACAGCTACGCGACGCGCCTGTACGACTACGCGCACGCAGGTCGCGACCAGATCCGCTGGGTGATCGACCGACTAGCCGCCAATCCATGGACGCGCGACGCGACGGTCACGACGTTCCAGCCACTCACCGACACCAGCTACATCCCATGCCTCAGCCTGCTCGACTTCTGGCTCGTCGAGGGCAAGCTGCAGCTCGCCGTCTACGCTCACGCCATCGACTTCGGTACGAAGGGTTATGCGAATCTCGTCGAGCTCGCGGCGCTACAAACTCGCGTGGCTCGCGACCTTGGCGTCGGGGTCGGCACGCTGACGATGACGGTCAAATCGGCCCACATTTATCAGACCGAGCTTGGCCAGATGCGACGCATCATCGCGGCGACACAGGGTTAACGAACGCCGGGAAAGTGATTGTTGCGGAGTGACATTTGACTCCGTTGTTTCCGCTACGCAGAATCTATCTGATGTCGCAACAAGAGGTTGATGAGTTTTTGGCGAATCTCGATGAGCCCAAGCGGACCACCCTGCAAGAGTTGCGGCACACCATTCAGAGCATCGTTCCCGAGGCGGAGGAGGGCATCTCATATGGGACGCCGGCGTACCGACTCCGGGGCAAGGTCATAGCTGGATTCGCCGCGTTCAAGAACCACCTCAGTTACCTTCCGCACAGTGGTTCGGTATTTGCCGAGATACCTGATGACGTTGCCGGCTACGTGACGTCCAAGGGTGCGTTGCGGTTTCCGATCGACCAGCCGCTCCCCAAGGCGCTCGTGAAGAAGCTGATCGCTATCCGTCTCAGGCAAGTAGGTCAGCGCTAGCGGGCCTACAGGCGAAGGGAGTTCATAACTTGTACGTTGGGGACTCCAACCTCTCAAACGGCTGGACCGTCTAGTTGAGGCCAGTCAGACGTGCGTCTGTCGTCCAGAGTTCCTCATGCGACATAACCGGGCCTCAGCTTCACGATCGGGATTTGTCGGTTGGTCGAGCGTTGGTACTTCCCGTACGCAGCGGAGAGCAAGAGGAAGCGTGGCCACAAGCGCTCCCGTTCCTCCGGCGTGACGATCGTGGCGAGCACCGGCACGTCTCGGCCCTCAACCGTAATGGTGGCCCGCGGGCTCGCCTGGACGTTTGTGAGCCAGGCGGGATCCTGGTCGTGGCCGCCGAAGGATGCTGCGACGAGGTAACAGTCAGCCTCCCGCAGGTACATGAGCGGCTGAGTCCGCGGCTTGCCGGTGCGGCGGCCAATGGTGCGCAATAGGAGAATCGGATGATCGAGGAGATCGGTGCCGAGGCGGCCACGGCTGCTCACGAGGACGAAGCGATGGATGGCTCCCGCAGCCCGAATCAAACCTCTCGGCGGGCGCGTGAAGGTTGCCGCATAGATCCGCTCGAGCCATCGGTTGAGACGCATATGACGGACCATCAGTATACGAGAACTGGTTCGTAAACGAGATTCTTTACCTCGAACCAATGGTGTGAAAGGGTCGTGCTCGTCAGGTGGCGCTGATGACGATGACTTCCTCGAACGACGGCCCATCCACCTGGAGGGCGTAGCACCCGGTCGTCGCGGGGTAGACGTAGAACGCGTCAGCAACGCCTTGAGCGATCATGCGCTGATAGAAGGTGGCGGTCACCCCGCCATCGGATGACTGCGTCACTCCGTGATCTGAGGGATCCGCGGGGCCACCGCTGAACGAAAGCGAGCCGCTTCCATTCACCCGACCTCCGCGGAAGAGCACCGGGCCGTGCGCTGCATCGACGAGCACCCAGACCATCTTGTTCCAGGCCAAGGCGCCGCGCGGGATCGGCCCACCCAGATAGAACGGACCGCTGCCGCGCGCATCGGCAATGTCGAGTTTGCGGCTGGTTACAGGGGTGACCGGACAGGTTGAGCCCGCTTGCACGGCCGGCACCTTCAGTGGTCGTGCTAGCAGGATGCGAGCGTCGGGTGTTGCCGTGGGGCTCGTTGGGGAGCTCGTGGGCGACGAGGAGGTTGGCGGGTCGGCGGCGAGGACGCACCCCGTCAGCAGCGTGGCGAGCACCAATGCGCTCACGAGGCGCCTCATCATCTCTAGTACAACGCGGCGTGGCGTTGGGTTCCCGCGAGTACCTCGAGGTGGTGCGCGGTCTATCTAACGGACGGGATCGCGACCGAGACCTTTTGCCCGCCGCAGGACGGACACGCGTGGACGGTCACGACGGTGGCACCTACCAGGCTGACCGCGTGCTCGACCAGCGGCCGGATCATTTCCTGACACCCTTCGCAGCGAACCAGGTCGGTTTCGCGCTTTTCGTCAGTCACGGGGATTCCCTTACGGGAGAGGGTAGATCAGTTCAAGAAGGGCGTCAAGACCACGGCCGGGCACTCACCGCAGGTTGAACAGGGATCCCGTGATCGCGAACTGCCCGGGCCCGGTGACCGACAAGAAAGCGAACAGCGCGAGGGTGGCACCCAGCAGGCTGATGTTGCGAAAGAAGCTGCCACGCTGGGTCCGTCGCTGGGTGGCGTCGGAAAACGTCCAAAAGGGGTGGAAGAGGATCGTGGTGGGGATCAGAAAGGCCGCCAGCATCAGCGCCCCGACGTCGGCCCAGATGCCTAGCACCATCGAGAGGATGGCGAGCACGAGCCAGGCACCGACGGGCCAGCCGGCGACATAGGGAATCGGGATCTTCCCCCTGGCCGTTGTCACAAACCGCTGGTGGTTTGCGATGTGACCCTGTGCGGAGACGACGAACAGCGCCACGAAGAGAATTCGACCGACGAGGAAGATCGCGCTTGCGGTGCTGCTCATTTCAACGACCGCTCCCCGTGGCAAAGCGGCGGGCCTGCGCGTCATCCAGCATGGTGTCGAGCTCGCGATTCGTGCGCGCGCTTGTGAATCGTGAGGCCAGCGAGTAGAGCACGGGAACGAGGATCAGCGTCAGCAGCGTGCTGGTGAAAAGACCGCCGATGACGACGATCGCCAGCGGGGCGCCGATAAAACCTCCGCCGCTGTTGCCGCTGAAGGCCAGGGGCGCGAGCGCCAGCATGGTGGCGACCGCGGTCATGAGAATCGGGCGGAGCCGGTGCCGGCCACCCTCGATCAGCGCTTGCTGCAGCGGCAGACCACGTTCGCGGTATTGCTCAACCAGGTCGAGGAGCACGATCGCATTCGTGACCACGATCCCGGTCAGCATCAGCAACCCGATCATGGCCGGCAGCGACAGGGCGGTGCCGGTGATGACCAGCGCGACGATGGCGCCGGTGGCGGCGAACGGGATCGAAACCAGCAGCACCAAGGGCTTGATCAGCGAGCGGAAGGTCGCCACCATGATTAGGTAGACGAGGCCGATCGCAGCCAGGATCGCCAGCACGAATTGGGTCAGCACCGACGAGAGCTGCGCGAAGACGCCCCCAGTTGAGACCGATGTGCCCGGCGGCAGGGACACGCTTTTGATGGCGGCGTTGACCCGGGTCTGGACCGCTGAGGTGTTGTTGGCGGTGATGGTGCCCGTGATTGTGGAGGCGCGGTCGCCGTTGCTGCGGTTGATCGTCTGCGGCCCGATCACCTGCTGGAGCGTGGCCAGGGTTGACAACGGCACCAGGCCGGCGGCGGTGGGAATCCGCAGGCTGAGGAGCGTGGCCGGCGTATCCGCCGTCCCGGGCGGGAGCTGGACGCGCACGCTGACCGGGCCGGAGGGGAGCAGCGCCTGAGCGGCGACCTGCCCGTTGATCGCCTGGGCAACCAGCCCGGCCAACTGCTGGGCCGAGAGCCCGGACTGGCCGAGCCTATCGGTGGACACCAGCTGGTACTGCGGCTTGGAGGCGGTCAGATTGGAGGTGAGCTCCGACAATCCCGAGACTTTCGAAAGCGCACCGATCAGCTGGTCCGTCGACTGTTGCAGCGCGTCCTGGTTCGGTGCGTGCACCTGCACCTGCATCTGCGAACTGCTGGCGTTGGCACTGCTTTGCGCCTGACCCACGGCAACCTGAGCTGGGCCCTGGTAGGTTTTCAAAGCTTGCTTGACGGCGCTGAGCGCCTGGTTGTACGCGTTGCTATTGACCAGCACCAGAATCTGCGCCGTGGTCGGTACGGCCGGCACGGTTCCCGGCGGGGCGAAGGGATCGGAGGAGCCGCCGACGGTTGCCTGGAACGCACTGACCCCCGGTAGACCGCGAACGAGGTTCTCCACCGTCTCGGTCTCCGCGTTCGTCTGAGACAGCGTGGAATTGTCCGGCATGGTGAGGCTGACCGGGAAGTTCGGACTCGAGGATTGGTCGAGCAGGTTGATCCGCAGGAATGGCGTCAAGCCGAGCGAGCCGAGGAAGATGGCGCCGGCCGCGACCAGGGTAATAGCGCGATGGCTGGTTGCCCAGCGAATCACCGGGATATAGCCAGCCTGTAGCCAGCTGCGCGGTTGCCTGGCGCCGACGGGACGAAGCTGTGGCTTGAGGAAGCGCGACGCGAGCAACGGGACCACCGTGACCGCGACGACGAGGGATGCGACCAACGCAGTGACCACGGTCAACGCGAAGGGCCGGAAGAAGCTGCCCGCGATGCCGGTGAGGAAGGCGATCGGCAGGAAAACGGCGACCGTCGTCAAGGTGGATGACGTGACCGCGGTCACGATCTCCCGTCCGCCGGTGTAGGCAGCGGCGACCGGACCTTCACCTTCCGTCACGTGGCGGCTGATGTTTTCGAGTACGACGATGGCGTCATCGACGACGCGGCCGATGGCGACCATCAGGCCCCCAAGCGTGAGGATGTTCAACGTAATGCCCTGCCACCACAGGACGAGTAACGCCACGATGAGCGAGAGCGGGATGGACACGGCGGCGACCAGGGTCGCGCGAGCGCTCCGCAGGAAGAGGAAGATGACGAGGATCGCGAAGATCGCGCCCAGCAATCCCTCTCGCAGGATGTTGCCAATGGCGTCGGTGATGGGAATGGCCTGGTCGAGGATGGACTGGAGCTGGACGCCGTGACCGATAGCGCTCCGGATAGCCGGCAGCGCCGCCTTGATCTCGTTTGCCACGGTGACGGTGTTGGCGTCCGGTGTCTTGATGATGCTCAAGCCGACGCTGGGATTGCCGTTGGTGCGCGTGATGGTGTCGGCAGGAACTGACACGAGCGCGACCGTGCCGAGATCACGGATCGGCACCCCTGCCGCGCTGACGAGAACGCTGCCAATCTGGTCGACACTGGTCAGTGCGCCGGCGATCTGAAGGGGGACGACTGTACCGTTGTCCCTGAGCGCTCCGACGGATTGAACAGTCGCCGCCTGGGCGAGCGCGGCGCTGACCTGACCGACGCTGATGGCGCGGGCGGCGAGCTTTGCCGGATCGAGCGTAACGTCGACCTCCTGCGTGGGCGCCCCCGTGAGATTGACGGTCGACACCCCGGCGAGGCCGGCCAGCTTTGGGATGGCGACGCTGCGCAGCTGTGTGGCCAGATCGCCGAGGGATTCATTGGCATACGCCGAGTACTGGAGAACCGGGATGGCGCTGGTTGAAAAGGTCACGATGTTGGAGGGCTGCACCTGCGCCGGCAAGGCTCCCCTGACGCGATCGAGGGCGGCGGACACACTCTGCCGCGCTGCCGTCAGGTCGGTGCCGTCTTTGAACTGCACCGTCACGATCGACGCGCCGGAGGTAGAGGTGGAGTCCACACTGGTCACTCCAGACACGCCTTGAAGTACGCTCACCAGCGGTAGGGTGACCTGCTGGTCGACGACCCCGGGCGACGCGCCCGGATCGGCGGTTATGACGAGAAACGCGGGCACGGAGATGTTGGGCAATAGGTCTTGCTGGAGCTGTGTCGCCGCCCAGATGCCGGCGCCGAAGAGCAAGATGACCGCGAGGATAACGACCGAACCGAGGCGTAACGAGAGGCGAATCAGGGGGGACATCACAACTCCTTTACGAGGCTTCGATGGTGGGATCCAGGGCGGGCGCTCGCGGACCGGGCCGGCACGGCGGCTCCCGCGGCCGCGGCCAGCGCAACGAGTCCCTGACGCAAGGCACGCAGGTCGTCGAGCTGCATGCGGCGCAGCAGGCGCGTGGCAATCACGCTTCGCTCGTGCTCCATGCGGCGCAGGCGGGTCTCACCGGTCGCGGTCAGGCGGGCGAGCTTCTGGCGCCGATCGTCCGGGTCTTCATCCCGACGAACCAGGCCCCGCTGGACCAGGCCATCGATGAGCCCGGTCACGCTCCCGAGGCTGACGCCCAGCGCTTGTGCCAGTTGGCCCATGGTCTGCGGGGTTCCAGCGGTCCAAAGGATGAAGAGCGTCTTCATCTGGCCGAACGGCACGTCGAGCAGCATGACTTCATGGGAGAGGCCAGGACGCTGCTGGGCGACAAGGGCGCCGATCGCGGCCTGGATATCGCTGCACAGTCCGTCAGATACTTCGGTCATTCGATACTTTTGTAACTTCCGCGATGGTTAATCCATTCCAAATACTTCAGGTTGTGTCAAGCGTTCAAGCCTGGTCCCACCCAAAACATCATGGACGGCGTGCGTCCGCCGAGGCATCCCCCGCGCGCAGGTGGCGGACCCGTACTTTCGGGCGACGGCGGTCGGCGTGGGTTCAGACCCGGTCAGGTTCGGGTTCGGCGCATTGACGGCAAGCGGCTTGCCAGTCCGTCGCTAGGAGCGCTTGCGGTCGGGGCCAGCGTGTGTCTTCGAGCGCGACGCCACCGTCAACACAAAGATGATGGCGGCCGCCCCAAGGATGGCAGTGAGGACAGGCACACCGCCGGCGGTCATGTCGCCCGGAATCTTCCAGCGAAACATCTCGACCAGAAGCCAGGAGCCGAGCAGGGCGCCAAAGATCGCGCCCACCAGACCGTACGGCGTCCGACCCTGCGTCATCCGCTCGGCGACGAAGCCACAAACGGCGGCGATCAGGACCAGCACGACGAGGTTCTCAAGGTTCATTCAAACGCCTCCACCCCGAGTAACCGCGCGGCTTCGTGCCTCCTGTTGCTGGAGACCGCCTTCCATCGAGTTGTGGCGGTGCCGTGACCGGGTCGTTACGGCAGAGATCTGGCGATAATCAGGAGATGCCGCAGCTAGACGGCAAGGCACGCGCCCAATTACCGGACAGTGCCTTCGCCTACATCGACGCGCAGGGGCGCCGACGGCTGCCGATCAATGATGAGGCCCATGTTCGGAATGCGCTATCGCGCTTCAACCAGACGAGCTTCGAGGATGAAGCGGCGCGCGACCGAGCGCGAACCAGGCTGCTGAGGGCCGCCAAGAAGTACGGCATCGTGCCCATTGGCTTCATGACCGGCCAATTGCGGTCGCAGAGCCGGCAGGCGGCCGCCGGCCAGGCCGTCATCGAGCTTGGCGGAATCGGCACGCCCGAGGAGCTGGAAGAACGGCTGCGCACCGTGCTCGGCGACCCGACGCTATCGGTCCTGTACTGGTCCGAGTCGGTGAGCGCCTTCCTGGACACCGCCGGGCAGGCGACCACCCTTCCCGACGAGGCCGCAGGTCGTGCGGTCACGCTGCTCGAGCGTAACGGGCGCCCGATGACCGCCCTCGTCCACGACCGCGCTGTGCTCAACGACCCGGATCTTGCCAGGACGGTGACCGCGGCCGTCAAGCTTGCCATCGAAAACCAGTGGATGCATAGCGAGATCCAGGCGCGCGCCAGCGAGGTGCGTACGCTGCCGACTGGATTCGTGACGTTCTTGTTCAGCGACCTCGAAGACTCGACGGGACTCGTGCGACGTCTTGGCGACCGATACGAGCGATTCCTGGCCGAGGTTCGACGCCTGCTTCGCGCGGCCATCGCGGCGGCCGGTGGTCGCGAGGTGGAAATCCGGGCCGACGAGATGTTCGCGGTCTTCGAGCGGGCCCAGGCCGGGGTCGAAGCCGCCGTCGCAATCCAGCGCACCTTTCTCAGCCGCAGCTGGCCGGATGGCCTGCCGGTACGAATTCGGATCGGCCTGCACGCGGGCCGTCCGACGCTGACCGATTCCGGATACCTGGGACTTGCCATTCACACCGCATCCCGGATCTGCTTCGCGAGCCACGGCGGCCAGATTCTGCTGTCGGCAGCGGTGGTTCAGGCCGTGGCCGGCGCCAAGCCTGCGGGGGTCTCCTTCAAAGACCTCGGTCTGCACCAGTTCCACGGCTTGCCGTCGCCGGAGGCAATCTTTCAGGTGGTGGCGGCGGACCTTCCCGCCACCTTCCCGCCGCCGAGAACGCTCGCCGCCTCGCCGGCTCCAACCTAGACGACTGCAGCTACCGGCCCGCGGTCGCGACCCGCCAGTGCGCGGCAACGCGATCCGCAGACAGCGCCGTCGGGTAGATGGCGACCTCCTCGAGCACGGCGTTGTTGAAGAAGCCGTCGAAACGACGTCCGATGGAAACTGGCCCGTCAGTCGGTGCGGGGGTTGCAACCGCCGGGTGCGACGTGTCGAGCTGGCCGTTGATGTAGAGGGAGGCGACGGTCCCGTCGTAGGTGGCGACCACGTAATACCAGGTGTTCAAGGCGAGGGTCGTCGAGGAGACGAGGGCGGGATCTGCGCTTGCCGTGAGCCGCAACTGCAGCCGGCCGCTAAAGCTGTCGTTCAGCAGCTCGAAATAGTCCTTGGCGACATAGATGCCGTAGCCGGATTCGCTGGTCTTCTTGATCCAGAGTTCGATCGTGATGCGGGTGACTTTCAGGCTGGGTGAGCTCGGAACGGTGGCCCCAGCGGTATGGCCATCGAAGGCGACCGCGGTGGCTTTGTCACCTGCCAGCGCGCCTGGCTGTCCGAGCTTGACAGTGCCGGCGTAGGCGCCATCGTTTCCATTGGTGGTGGAGTCGGTCATGGTCGTCCCGGACGTTTCTCCCATCCGCCAGTACCCTGCCGGAGCATCCGCCACGACGGTGGCGCTGTAACTCGGGCGAGCGGTCGGCGCGACCCGCGCACCCGGCCCACCGGGGACGGCCGCGGGGGTGGCTGCACAGGCGGACAGGGCAACGGCGAGCAGCAGGAGCGGGATCGCCTTCGCCACCTCAATGCAACGGCGCCCGGCGAGGGCGCCTTGCAGAGCGAGCGAACAGGCTCCGGTGGGGCACACTTTCTTCCATGGCCAATCCAGCGACGCTCGCCCGCCTCCATCGCGAAATCCTGTCGTGCACGCGCTGCGTCGCGGCGGACTACCTGGCGGCGGCGGCGCCGGTGCTCAGCGGGTGCGCGGACAACCGCATCATGCTGGTCGGCCAGGCGCCTGGAGCCGTGGAGGCGGTTCGCCGGCTGCCTTTCCAGGGGCGCTCGAGAAAAGTGCTGATGGCCTGGATGGAGCGGGCCGGCTTTGCCTCGGAAGAGCAGGTCCGGCGCCGCGTCTACATGACCTCGATCACCAAGTGCTTTCCCGGCAAGGGCACGGGTGGGGGAGACCGGCGTCCGAGCCGAGCCGAGGTGGACCTCTGCCGTCCCCACCTCGATCGGCAATTGGCGCTGATCAAGCCACACCTCTTGATCCTGGTCGGCGGGTTAGCCCACGAGCGCTTCCTTCCTGGGCGCCCACTGGATAGCCTGGTCGGTCGCGTCTTCGACCTCTCGGGGCATCCAGTGTCAACCCGGACGCCGGCGCCGGCGCCGCCGCTGCTGGTGCCGCTGCCGCATCCGTCGGGTGCCAGCCGCTGGCTGAATGCCACCGAAAAGCGGGAGCTGCTCGACCGGGCGTTGCGACGGCTGCGGCCGATCGTCCGCGGTTTGCTTGACGGTCAATTGGTGGGCGCATAAACTTCCGACAACATGCCGCGAGGTCGGAAACGCGACGCCGTCGAGCCTGAAGAAGCGCCGCCCGCCCCGCTGACCCGTCCGGAGGCGGAGCCGGACAGCGGCAAATCGGCGGAGAGCATCCTGGCCGCAATCTTCTCCCCGGTTCCGGAGGCAAGCCCGCTCGAGCAGTTAGAGCAGACCATCCGGCATCCCAAGAAGCTGATCTATGTCGCCATGTCCAACCGCAACTTCTTCTGGCGGATGCACGTCTCGAAGCTGGTGCTTGATGAAGGCTACGTGCCAATCAACCCTTTCATGCTGTTCGACTATTACCTGCTCCACACCGTGCCCAAGCAGTTGGTGCGCGAGGCAATCAATAACCTGCTCGCCCGCTGTGACGAGGTCTGGGTGTTCGGCACGATGAGCCTCGGCGTCAAGGTGCAGCTCGGCATCGCCAAGCGGCTGAAGAAGCCGCTGCGCTTCTACGACATCGCGGATCTGCCGGAGCAGGTCTATCGGATCTCGGAGAAGCTGGCCCAGGAAGAGGGGCGGGACTAAGGCCCCACCCCATCCTCCCCGTGAACGGGGGAGGGGCTTAGATGCGCGTGATCAGGTCGCGCTCCAGGCTCTTGCGCGTCTGAATCACCAGCTGCCGCAGCGACGGCCGCTCGACGACCGCCCACTCGATCTGGCGGAGCGCGCTGTAGAGACCCTTCAAGGCTTTGATCGCATCGCCGAGCTCGATATCGGCCGGCGCCTGGATCTCGGTCAACGGACGGCCGCTGCACCAGTCGTAGGTGAAGTTCACGTAATCACCCGAGAGCGGCCGGAAGTTCTCCTCGCCGCGGTCTTTCTCGCGCGCCGAGAAGCGGTAATAGATGATGCGTAAGCGTTTCTGGGCGAGGGCGATGGCGCTGGTCGGGAAGCGCCGTCGCGGGCGAGGCCGATCGCGGTTGCGATCCTCCGCCGTGACCATGACCAGCGATGCCGCCAGCTCTGCGGGCGTGAGCTCTTCCAGCCAGCCGTCCGCGATCGCCTCGGTGATGATCAGGCTGTTCTCGCCGTAGATGCGGGAGGCGAGCAAGCCCTTCTCGCTTGGGACCTCACCTTCGAGGAATCCGAGCTCGCCGAGTACGCCGCGCAGCGCGTGCAGTCGCCGGCGGTACTCGCCCTGGCTGCGCTCGGCGTCCTGTTCCGACATGTGGATGCGGGCTCGCAGATCCTTCACCTCGGCATGGTGCGCCCGATGCTCGGCGAGGAACGGGCACTTGCGGCAGGGCAGCTCATAGACCTTCTGTTGCCAGATCGCGAGTTGCTCCTTAAGCTCGCGCAGCGTGTGCCCGCCGGCGTCTCTGGCGACAACACGCCGCCGCCGGCCGCGACCACGCCCCTGCCAGTGGTCCCGCTTGGTCCGGCGCATCTGGACGCGCAGCGAGGCGATCTCCTCCTCGGCGCGGACGAAAGAGCTCAAGGTGCGCTCCGTGCAGCAGGGCTCGCCCTCGGCCTGGAACCGAGTCGCCGTGACGTCCGCGAGGCGCTGGACCAGGTTGGCCAGGCGGGCGTCGAGATTGCCGCGCGCCACCACCTTCTGGTACTGGCCGAAAGACTGCTCCATCAGCTGGTCGACCTCTTCCGGGCGGTGGTAGCGAAGCAGGTTGAGCACCATGTTGTAGGTCGGGGCGAACTTGCTCTCCACCGTCATCTCCTCGCCGGTGGCCGCCTCGTAGACAGTGCCGATGTCGACGTCGGGTTCCTTGAGGATGACCCCATGCCCGATGGGGTCGATGCCGCGCCGTCCCGCCCGCCCCATCAGCTGGGTCAGCTCGCCGGAGGTGAGCGGCGCAAAGTCCTTCCCGTCGAACTTCGTGAAGGAGGAGACCACGCAGGCGCGCGCCGGCATGTGGATACCGAGCGACAGGGTCTCGGTCGCGAAGACGACTTTGATCAGTCCGCGCTGGAAGAGCTCTTCGACGAGTTCCTTGAGGTAGGGGAGGAGCCCGGCGTGATGCATCGCCAACCCACGACGCAGGGTCCCGCCGTCGACGAGGTCGCGATAGAGCCTGGCTTCGTCCGGGTCCTCGATCTGATCCAGGCGGGCCTTCACCACCTCGTCGATGATGGCTTTCTCCGCATCGGTGGTCAGGTCGAATCCGTGCGTTGCGCAGCGGGCCAACGCCTCGCGGCAACCGCGTCGAGAAAAAATGAAATAGATGGCGGGCAGAAACTCTCGTTGTCGGAGCCGATCGACGACCGGCAGCAGGTCATTTTCCGGCGGCCGCCGAAACTGGGACAATCGCCGGTCGGTCGAATCTTCGCTCTGCGCCCGCTGCCGGGTCTCTCGTGGTATCGCTCCCTGGTCATCGAGCAGCGGGTAGAAGTCGTTTCGCATGGCGAGCCACAGCCGCAGCTCGACCGGTCGCCTGGTCACGCTGACGGTGGCGATGTCGCCCCGTTGTTGACTCATCCAGCCCGCCACTTCCTGGAAGTTACTGATGGTGGCGGAGAGCCCGATGAACTTGATGTGGCGCGGGGCCTGGATGATGATCTCCTCCCAGACGGCGCCGCGCGGAAAATCATCGATGTAGTGGACCTCGTCGAGGATCACGTAGTGGACGCGCTGCAGCCGCTGCGGGTCCTCATAGATAAGGTTGCGCAGAATCTCGGTGGTCATCACGACCACCGGCGCGGACGGGTTGATGCTGTTTTCGCCGGTCACCAGGCCGACGTAGCCTTCCCCGTGGAGGCGTTGGTAGTCGCGAAACTTCTGGTTGGACAGGGCCTTGAGCGGGGTTGTGTAGATGGCCCGGGCGTTCGTTTCCAGCGCGCGATAAATGGCATAGTCGGCGATCACGGTCTTGCCGGAGCTGGTCGGCGCCGAGACCAGCACGCCCTGGTGGGCCTCGAGCTTTTCGATCGCCTCGATCTGGAATGGGTCAAGCGGCCAGGGCAGGGTCGCCTGAAACGCGTCGATCAGCGATTGAGGCGTGGCGCTAACGGGTTGGCTCAACTAGTCGGCGGGGGGAACCCGGGGCAGCGCCTGCAGCCGACGATTCAGCTCGGCAATTTCGTCGGGCATGAGTGACCTCGATGGTCCCGCAACCGTTGGATCGTCGATGATCCCCCACGACCGCAGCACGTGCTTGAGACTGCTCAGGGTGGCGGCGTTCGAGGATCCGCCGTGAGCGACCTCCGCCAGGTCGTCGTAACGCGTCGCCAGGGCCTGCGCCGCTCGAGCGCCGGCCCAATCGCCCGCTATCGCCGATTCGTAGGCCATCACGCAGGCTCGCGGCACCACATTCGAATTGGCCGGAATGGCGCCGTGCGCACCGGCCACGATTCCGACATCGATCAGGGTGCGGGTCCCAAGGAAGAGGCGGAACTGCGACTCCCGTCCTTCCTGTTGGATCGCGGCCGCCAGCGAACGAAACCACTGCAGATCGTTCTGGCTGTCCTTGATCCCGGATGCCGTGCCCTCGCGCGCCAGCTGCAGCGTGGCCTCCAGTGTCATCCGAACCTTGACCGTCTGCGGGATGTTGTAGATGAAGAGTGGCGGCTCGGGAAACGCCAGCTTGAGGGTTCGATAGTGGGTCATGACCTCGTCCATCGAATGCGGGAAGTAATGCGGCGGGGTGCAGGCCAGCGCATCCGCACCGGCCTCGACCGCGTGTCGCGCATGACGCAACGCGAGCGCCGTCGAGCTGTCGCCAACGTTGGCGATCACGGGAACGCGACCGGCGACGTGTTCGACCGTCATGGCCACGGCCCGCGCTCGCTCGGTTTCGAGCAGCAACGCGAACTCGCCGGTCGTGCCCATCACCCAGATGCCGTGCACGCCGCCGTCGATCAGGAAGTCGATCAGGCGTCGTAGCGAAGCCTCGTCGGTTCTCTCGTCGTGGTTCAGCGGCGTCAGCATCGGGCAGAAGATGCCCTGGAATGGCATCATTCCTACGAGCGCTTCTTCAGCGGGCCCATCAGCTCGGCCGTGGCCGAGCGATCGCGATCCTTCAACCAGCGCATGCGAGTCTCCTCGACTTCCTCGGTGTAGCGCTGCCGGCACCGGCGCATCGCCTTCGCGACCGCATTGCGAACCAGCGGTTCGGGGCCCTTGGCGAGGCGCTCGAGGATTGACCTGGCCGCCGGCCAGTGGAACGATCCGATGGCACTGGAAAAGGCCATCGCCACATTCCACCGGACCATCTGGTCGCGGTCCTTCGACCACTCGCGTAAGGCGCGCAGCGTTTCCTTGGGATCGACGCGCAGCAGGGCATCGCCAAGCGTATGGGCGCCAAGGTTGCGCCGAACGTCGGGCTCCTCGTCGCGCAACAAGGGTTGCAGCAGCATCAAAAGATCCGGCACGCGCGCGGGCCTGTCGCGCCGCGCCGCGTACTTGACCGCCAGCACCACGGCGCGACGAAGGTTCTCCGAGCGCGAAGATCGCAGGGTCTCGAGACGACCACGGATACGGTCGAAGTCGCGATCGAGCAGGGTGCCGAGCAATCCGCCGGCTGCCTCCCGGACTTCCCAGTGCGGGTCTTCGGCCAGCATCTCGGCCGTCCGCAGGACCATGACCGGGTCGTCGGGATAGCGGCTGGCAAGTAACAAGCACGCGACCTGTCGCGCGGTCGGTGAGGGTGAGCTCGCAAGCGCCTCGATCCAGCGGCTGGCGCGGCTCGACTGTTTGGCGAGGGCTACGGCCAGCCGCTCGCCGACCTGCTGCCGAAGCGCCGCCGGGCTTCCCGGCTGTCCGTGGTGGAGTTGCCCATCGAGGGCGGCAACCACCCCACCCGGATCATCGCGGGCGAGCGCGGCAAGGACGGCGGCGAGTGGACCTTCCTCCACCGTGCCGATGTCGTTGGCACGGGCTGTCGGGCTCATGTCCTGAGGATCTCGATGCGATGCTGATGCAAGACGGCACCGGCATGCTCTTCGGCGAAATCGACGATTTTGCTCATCACCTCGTTGGCATGGCGGCTGTCGTTGCTGGCGCAGGTGACCCCGATCGCCAGCGTCTGCCAGCGGTCCAGGTCGGCCACCTCGGCGACCGAGACATTGAAGCGGCTACGAATTCGTTGCACCAATGAGCGGCTCACCTGGCGTTTCCCCTTCAGGCTGTGGTTTTCCGGTAATTGGAAGATGAGCTCGCAGGTGCCCACAACCATGTCTGTATCCATAGGATACGTAACATCTCGACAAAGGCCGATGGCGCCGCGAAAAGTTCTCTTATAGTGGCGGCATGAGCTCGGCCTTACGGGCTTCCGAGCCCGCAGCTCTCTCGCCGGACCTGCCAGAGACGGTGCCGGCGCTCTTCCAACGGACGGCGGCGCGCCGTCCGGATCAGCCCGCACTCTTTTTCAAGGCCGGGGACCGCTGGGTGCCCATCAACTGGTCGGAATATGGCCGGGCGGTGACCCGGCTGGGCAACGCCCTGCTGGCGGAGGGCCTCCACCCGCAAGATCGGGTCGCGATCTGGTCGGCCAACCGGCCGGAATGGCAGATCACCGACCTTGCCATCCTCCACGCTGGCCTGGTCACCGTCGCTATCTATCAAACGCTGGCGCCGGAACAGGTGAAGTACCTGCTCAGCCATTCGGAGTCGAAGGTCCTCATTGTGGAGGATGCCAGGCTGTTCAGCCAGGTGTCCGCGATGCGCCGCGAGCTGCCGGCGTTGCAGCGCGTCATCCTGCTCCAGGGCGACATTCCCGCGGTCGAGGGATGGGCGATCAGCTGGGAGCAGGCGATGGGTCGCGGAGACGAGTTCGGCCGGGGCCGACCCGGGCTCCTCGCCAGTCGCTGGCAGGCCGTGGAGCCGGATGATACGGCCAGTCTGATCTATACCTCGGGCACAACCGGCATCCCGAAAGCCGCCATGCTGACCCATCGCAACCTCACCTGGACCGCGATCGCGACCCTCGAATGTTTTCGTGGCGACGCCAACGATCGGGTGGTGTCCTACCTTCCGCTGGCGCACATTCTGGAGCGCGTCGTCAGCCATCTGCGCCAACTCTGTACCGGCTGCCAGGTCTATTTCTGTCCCAACATCGACCAGGTGAGGGAGGTGGTGCGCGAGGTGCGACCAACCTATTTCACCTCGGTGCCGCGGCTGTGGGAAAAGATGTTTGCGGGGATTCGCGCCGAAATGGATAAGGTCCGTGGCCCGCGCCGTGTGATTCGGGATTGGGCATTGCTGATGGGCGCCTTGCGAACCGCCGCCTATGAACACGGCAAAGCGCCATCGCCCTGGGTGCAGTGGCAATGGGCGGTCGCCGACCGGCTGGTGTTCAGCAAGATCCGCGAGAGGCTCGGGTTCGACAAGGTGCAGATCTGCATCAGCGGGTCGGCCGCTGTGTCCCCAGACATCCTGCGATTCTTCTATGGACTTGGCATCGAGATTCTCGAGGGGTACGGCCTGACCGAGACCACCGCGCCGGCCAGCTTCAATCGGCCCGGCGAGGCTCGCTTCGGTACCGTCGGCCGGCCGCTGCCTGGAGTCGAGATCCGGATCGCGCCCGATGGCGAGATCCTGGTGAAAGGCAACAACGTGTTCAGCGGCTACTTCAAGGACGTGAAGGCGACGCGCGAGGCGCTGGTAGACGGGTGGCTCCAGACTGGCGACATCGGGGAACTCGACAAGGACGGTTTTCTGAAGATCACCGATCGAAAGAAGGATCTTTTCAAGACGTCGGGCGGGAAATACGTGGCCCCGGGTGCGATGGAAACCAGCCTTCGCGACCACCGCGGCATCGCGCAGGCCGTCGTGCTCGGCGATGGACGCCCGTTCGTGGCAGCCCTGATCACGCTCGACCCGGACGTCGCTGAAACCAAGGATGGCCCGAACGACCCGAAGGCGAAGCGCCTCGTCGACGAAGCGGTCGCCGACGTCAACCGCGGCCTCTCCCATCCCGAACAGGTCAAGAAGTGGACGATTCTCGACGCCGACTTCGTCGTTGGCGACGAATTGACCCCCACGATGAAGGTCAAGCGGAAGCGGATCGCCGAAAAGTACGGCGCCGAGATCGAAGCCCTTTACAGTGAAAAGAAGACCGCCTGACCCGATTGCGAAGGACCCACCTGATAGCGGAACATCACGCGAATCGCCGACGTGCGGAGTCTTTCGGGGAAGAAGCCGAGCGCTACGATCGGTCGCGCCCGTCGTACCCTGCCGCGTTGGTCGATGAACTGCTGGCCAGCAAGCCAGCCCGAGTGCTCGACGTTGGTTGCGGAACAGGCAAGGTGGCACGCCTATTCCGCGCCAGGGGCTGCGAGGTGGTCGGAGTCGAGCCGGACGGGCGGATGGCCGGCGTGGCCCGAGCGCATGGCATCCATGTGGAGGTTGCCACGTTTGAGGCCTGGGACCCGGCGCATCGAATCTTCGACCTCGTGGTGTCGGGACAGGCCTGGCACTGGGTCGATCCCTCGCTAGGCGCCCAACGAGCGGCGTCCGTCCTGGTGCCCGGGGGAAGATTTGGGATCTTCTGGAATCGTGGCCAGCACGACGCCCCGACACAGGCCGCCCTCAATGAGGTTTACGTACGATTCGCGCCAGGGCTCGCCAAGGAATCGGTCCCACCTGGTAAATGGCGGTCGGACAGATCCGACGACATAGCCGCCATTGCAGCGACTCACTTATTTGCTCCCTGCCAGCTCCGCACCTACGGGTGGGCTCAGCGGCATTCGCGCGACGAATGGCTCGACCAACTGGGTACGCACAGCGATCACATCGCGCTCGAGCCGCAGCAACGTGCCGCGCTGCTTGATGCTGTCGGTACCGCCATCGACCGACTGGGCGGCTCGATCACGCTTCACTATGAAACCGAGCTCATAAGCGCACAGCGCACGGCTTAGCGAATCCGCAGGTACGGGTTCCCGATGCGCTCGGCGCCGATGGTCGTGTTGGGGCCGTGACCTGGATAGACGACCGTATTGTCAGGAAGCGTCAGCAGTTGCCCGTGCAGGCTCAGCAACATTTGCTGCGGGCTGGAGCCTGGTAGGTCGACGCGACCGATCTTTCCGGCGAGCAGCGTGTCGCCGGTGAAGACATGGTTGCCGACCTTGTACGAGAGGCCGCCCGGCGTATGGCCGGGCGTGATCAGGACCTCAAGGGCGAAGCGGCCGAACGGCAATGTATCCGTCGACATCAAGTAGCGGTCCGCCGACTTCAGGTACGTGGTGGCATCCGCCAGGTGCATGGCCGTGGTCGCGTGCGTCGCGGCCTTCACCTCGTCCTTTGCGCCGGCGTGCCCCGGATGGGCGTGTGTGAAGACGATCCACTTCACGTTGAGACCGTCGAGCTGGGAAAGGATTTTCGGCGCGTCATCGCCCGGGTCGATCACCACGGCTTCCCTGGTATCGGCGCAGGCGATGACGTAGCAGTTGGTGTCTTTCTTGCCGACGTGCACCTTTTGAATCGACAGACGCGCCACGATTCAAGATTAGGCCTGCGGCTTGTTACCCTTTAAGCAATGACCGAAGCTCGCCAGGTCGTCAAGTACACGTTCCTCAAAGTCGATCCGGCCGTGCTCGGCTGGCCAATCGACGAGCGCGAGGCGGCCGTCCGCGAGTTCACGGACCTGCTCGAGGCCGGTCCGACGGCGCAGTCGGTCCTCACCTATTCCACCGTGGGGTTGCGTGGCGACTGCGACCTCCTCATCTGGCAGGCCGCCGACACGGTCGACGCCATCCAGCGGGCGGAGTCGCAATGGCGCGGCACCCGCCTTGGGCCGTATTTGCGGGTGGCGCACTCCTTCCTCGCGATGATGCGGCCCTCCCCGTACCTGGGCCGGCACAAACACCCCGACCAGGAGGGGCGCCGCACCCGTCTGAAGCCGTCCGGCGGACGCTATCTGTTTGTCTATCCGATGGTAAAGAAGCGCACCTGGTACCGGCTGCCCTACGAGAAGCGCAAGGCGATGATGGTCGAACACTTCGCGATCGGTCATCGCTACCCACAGGTCAAGATCAATACCGCGTACTCCTTCGGCCTCGACGACCAGGAGTTCATGGTGGCCTTCGAGAGCGACGAGCCCGCCGCCTTCCTCGACCTGGTCATGGAACTGCGGGAATCACAGGCCAGTCGCTACACCGAGCGGGAGACGCCGATCTTCACGTGCGTCCTGATGGCGCCCACCGATTCGCTGCAACTCGCACTCGGGCTGAACGTCCCGGATCGGGACGAGGAGCGCGACCTTCAGCAACGAGTCAGCCTGATCGCGGGCGGATGAGGACGGTCGAGGCGGGCGAGGTCGGCCGGTCGGCGGCCGATCACCTGCTGCCAACCCTGGTCCGGGCGGCGCGTCGCGAGGTAGTCGATCGCCGGCCGGTCTGGTTCATGCGGCAAGCCGGTCGGTCGCTCCCCGAGTACCGCAAGATCCGCGAGTCATACGACCTCTTCACGATCTGCCAGAACCCGGAGCTCTGTGCGGAGGTCACCCTCCAGCCGGTGCGGCGCCTCGGGGTCGACGGAGCGGTGCTGTTCGCCGACATCATGCTGCCGGTTGCCTTCGGGCTGGGCGTCGAGCTGCAATTGGTGGACGGGGTCGGCCCGGTGGTCGAACACCCGATCCGCGCCCAGGCCGATATAGATAGGTTGCAGCGGAGGCCTGCCGAGGAAGCGGTTCCGTTCGTCCTCGAGACCATCAAGCTGCTTCGCGGGCAGCTGAGTCCCTCGGTCGCGGTCATCGGCTTCTCCGGCGCGCCCTTCACGCTCGCCGGCTACCTGATCGAGGGCAAACCGTCGCGCGACTTCATGACGACCAAGACCATGATGTACGCGGAACCGGCGCTCTGGGATGCGCTCATGACCCGGCTCTCACGGCTGGTGCTCGAGTACCTGCTCGCCCAGATCGAGGCCGGCGCCCAACTGGTCCAGGTCTTCGACAGCTGGGTCGGCGCACTCTCGCCGTCCGATTACCGCCGCTACGTCCTGCCGCACATGACCGGCATCTTCAGCGGCCTGCAGCGAGCGGGCGCCCCCTCGATTCATTTCGGGACCGGAACCGCCGGCATCCTTTCATTGATGCGTGAAGCCGGCGGCGATGTGATCGGGGTGGACTGGAGGGTCGACCTGGGCGAGGCATGGCGCGTGATCGGATACGACCGCGGCATCCAGGGCAACCTGGATCCTGCCCTGCTGCTCGGACCCTGGCCCGTGGTCGAAGACGGCGCGCGCCGCGTGATCGAGGCCGCCGGCGGCCGCCCCGGCCATATCTTCAACCTCGGTCACGGCGTGCTTCCCGATAGCCCGGTCGAGCACCTGCAGCGGCTGGTGGAGTACGTCCATGCCGCCTAGGCACACCGCGGTCCTGTTGATGGCGTACGGCAGCCCAAATCGTCTCGAGGATGTGGAAGCGTACTTCACGGATATCCGAGGCGGGCGGACGCCGTCGCCCGAGGCCGTCGAGGAACTCAGGTCGCGGTACCGTCGGGTCGGCGTGCCGACGCCGCTGCTGGCGGTTTCGATGGAGCTCGGACGCGAGCTCGAGCGTCGTCTCAACCTCGATCCGCCCGACGATGAGATCTACACAGTGCACCTGGGCATGAAGCACTGGACGCCCCATATCGCCACCGCAGTCGAGGAGGTCGTCGAGAGCGGAGCCGACCGGATGATCGCGATCGTGCTGGCGCCGCATTACTCGACGATCAGCACCGAGGGCTACCGGCGGAAGATCGCGGCGGCGCTCGCGGCCGCACACGGCAGGACCCCGCCAAACGGCTCGGGCGCACCCATCAGCCTCGACTTTGTCGAGAGCTGGCACGAGCAGGACGGCTACCTGGACGCGGTCGCCGAGAACGTGCAGAAGGTGCGGGCCGAGTTCGCCCACCCCGAGGACGTGGTCGCCGTCTTCACGGCGCATAGCCTGCCGGCCAGAATCCTCAGCGAGGGCGATCCCTACCAGGATCAACTCCTGCGCACATCGGAACTGGTCGCGCGGCGGTCCGGCATCGCGCAGTGGCGCTTCTCCTACCAGAGCCGGAGTCAGACCGGGGAGCCGTGGCTAGGCCCAGACCTGGTCGACACCGTCCAAGAGCTGGCTGCCGAGGGGCATCGGGCGATCCTGGTCGCGTCGGTGGGGTTCATCGCCGACCATCTCGAGATTTTCTACGACATCGACATCGAGGCGAAGGAGAAGGCCGATGCGCTCGGGATCGAGCTGCGGCGCACGCCGATGCTGAACGCCGATCCGCGGCTGGCGCAGGCCTTGCATGCGCTGGTGGCGCAGCGGGTTCGTGCAGCGTCGTCGGCAGTTCGCCCGTGACCGGAGCCCCCAGGGGAAAGTAAAATGGCGGACTCATGATCTTCCTCTCCCGCATGCTGGCGATCACGCGCGGCCATCGCGGCCTGCTCTCGATCGCTGTCGTCGGCTCGGTCCTATACACGGCGCTCAGCATCCTGCCCGCCCTGATCATCCGGCAGATGCTGACCGCGCTCACCCGCCCGTCGCCGGCCGGCACGCTTGTCTGGCTCGGCCTTGCGATGGTCGGGGCGACCGCGCTGATGGCGGTCAGCCGCTATCTCGAAGGTGGGTTCGGCCACATCGCCGCCTTCAAGGTCCTGCACGACATGCGGATGCGGATCTACGAGCAGCTGCAGCGGCTGTCGATGGGCTATCACACCCGGCAACAGTCGGGCGCGATCGCCGCCAAGGTCATCGGCGACGTCGAGACCCTCGAATTCTTCACCGCGCACGCCGGCATTCAGCTGATCAGTGCGGCGACGGTCCCGCTGCTAATCGGAATCGTGATGCTGCTCGTCAACTGGAAGCTCGCGCTGGTGGCGCTGGCGCCGTTGCTGCTGATTCTGTTCATCCTGCTGGCCTTCCGCAAGACCGCCTTCGAGGCGTTCAAGCGCTACCGCGAGGAGCTGGGCCGGTTGAACGGGATCATCATCGACTACATCCAGGGGGTCGGCGTGCTGAAGGCATTCGCGGCGCTCGGACATGCACGTCGGGCTATTGACGAGCGAAGCGATGAGCTGAAGAGGGCGTCGACCCAGGCCAACCTGATTCACACCTGGTACTTCTCCGGTGTCGAGTGGATGGCCGCCATCCCGGTGGCGCTGGTGCTGCTGGTCGGCGGCCTGCTGGCCAACGCCGGTCAGCTGAGCGTCCCCAACCTGGTGTTTTTCGTCTTCCTCACCACGCTGCTCTACCGGCCGGTCACCGAGCTCAACCGGCAGCTCGAGGGCCTCCGCAATGCCGAAGCCGCGACCGACCGGATCTACGAGATTCTGAATACGCCGGTCGACGTGCAGGACTCGCCGGCCGCACGGGTTCCGCCGCAGCCGCGATATGACATTGCGCTCGATCACGTCACCTTCGCTTATGAAGCGGGGCGGCCCGTCCTGCACGACGTCTCAATCGACCTGAAAGAAGGCACCGTGCTCGCCCTGGTCGGGCCGAGCGGCGCGGGGAAGACGACGGTTGCGAACCTGATCGCCCGATTCTGGGATCCGCAAGAGGGCGCCGTGCGGCTCGGCGGGGTCGATATCCGCGAGCTACCGCTGGAGTACGTCCATCGCTCGATCAGCCTGGTGCTGCAGGACGTCTTTCTTTTCAACGACACCGTCAAAGCCAACATCAAGATCGGGAACCCGGATGCGAGCGACGCGGAGGTGGAGGCGGCGGCGCGCGCCGCGTATGCGCACGAGTTCGTGGAAGACCTGCCGAAGGGCTACGACACGATCATCGGCGAGCGAGGCGTGAGGCTGTCCGGCGGCCAGAAGCAGCGGATCTCGATCGCCCGAGCGCTGCTGCACGACGCGCCCATCCTGATCCTGGACGAGGCCACCTCATCAGTGGACCCGGAAGCCGAGCACCTGATCCAGGCGGCGCTGGCCCGCCTGGTCGCGGAGCGGACCGTGCTCGTCATCGCGCACCGGCTCTCGACCATCCGGCAGGCGAGCGAGATCGTGGTCCTCGATAAAGGCCGAGTGGTGCAGCGGGGCCGGCACGATGACCTGGTCGACGCGCCCGGTCTCTACGCCACGCTCTATCGGGCACAGCAGGTGGCCCGCCGCTGGGATGTGGCCACGTCGCAGCGCGCGGACGAGGAACGGTTACCGCAGGCCGTCGAGTAAAAGCTGGCGCAGCGCCTCGAGGCGCTCGAATTCCTCCATGCCAAGCTTCGTCGTGTTCTTCAGGTTGTGTGGGTACTTGATCTTCTGCACTGCGTCGATCAGGTCCTGCACCTGGCCCTCGGTCAGCCGGTACTCGTAGTACGACACCGTTTCGCCATGGACCTGACGCTGCAGGGGCAGATGATGAATCGGCGCCTGAACCGGCTCCGGGTCGGTCTCGGCGAGCACCTCAGGTGTGCTCGAGGTTTCCCGGAAGAGCTCGGCTGATCCCTCCAGCGAAACCCGCTTAAACACGAGAGGCAACGGGCTGCTTCGTCTCGACCGGGGCGGCCGGCGCACGCTTGACGACCGCCTTGGCGAGGGCGCGATACGCGTTGGCGCCTTCGGAGCTGCCCGCGTACTGGAGAATCGACATCCCAGCCAGCGGTGTCTCCGCAAACCGGATGCTGTCCTTGATCACCACGTCGAAGACCACGTCCCCATAGCGCTCCCGGACCAGCTCCAAGACTTCCTGCGAATGCAGCGTCCGGGACTTGTGGATGGTGGCCAGGATGCCACTGATGCGAAGTGTCGGGTTTAACTTGACCCGCACGCGCTCGATGGTGTTGTGCAGCAGTTGCATGCCCTTCATCCCGAAGTATTCGCACTGGAGCGGAATGATCACCTCGGTCGAGGCGACCAGGGCATTGACGCAGAGGAGGCCGAGGGAGGGCGGGCAATCGATCACCATGAAGTCGTATTCGTCCTGGCCCGGTGCGAGCTTGTCTTTGAGGAAGGTCTCGCGCCCCATCTCTGAAACCAGCTGGATCTCGGCCCCGGAGAGCTCGATGTTGGACGGGATGAAGTCGACGCCGAGGTTGCTGTGCTTCACGACGTGGCCGAGGGTCACCTGCGGATCGAGGAGCAGATGGTAGAGGGTGAGCTCGATCTGGTCGGGCTGCTTGAAGCCCATGTTGATGGTCAGATGGCCCTGGGGATCGAGGTCGATGAGGAGGACGCGCTTCCCGAGCTCAGCGAGTGCGCATCCCAGATTTACCGCGGTGGTCGTCTTGCCAACTCCGCCTTTTTGATTGGCAACGGCGATGACTCTGCTCAAACGGTGCTTAGACCTCTGTGCTGGAACGTGGTTGGGGCTATTTAACTTGAATAGCGCGGCCGCGTCAAGCGCCAGTTCAATCCAGCCCGGCCGAGCTCGCCCTTTTGAATAGACTGGGGAGCGAGGAAATGATCTTTTACCCGCTCGTCGCGACGCTGATCAGCGCGGCCTTCGCGATCACGCTGTGGGTCCAATACCGGGCAAAGCCCCGACCCTACCTCTTGGCCTGGTCGGTGGCGCTGGCGGTCTATGCGGTGGCCGCACTGACCGAAGTGATCGGAGCGGCTGCCGGCTGGAGCCCGATCCTGTATCGCCTTTACTACTTCTTCGGCGGGATCACCGTCGTCGGGATCCTCGCATTGGGCAGCGTCTACCTACTTGCGCCCCGCTTCGGTCGGACAGCCCTCGCGGCGCTACTGACGCTCGCCGGTATCGGCTTGGTCGGGATCCTGGGTGCCAGCCTGCAGATCGGGCTGCTCGATACGCACCAGGTCCCGTCGGCGGATGTCATCAAGCTGCAGCACGGAGTCTTCAACGTTGCGGCGATCCTGATGGCCGCGATCTTGAATATCGTCGGCAGTGTGATCTTGATCGGCGGCGCGGTGTGGTCGTTCTTCAGCATGTTGCTCAGGGGTGCGCCACCATCCCGTCTGGTCGGCAACATCCTGATTGCGGGCGGCGCCTTTGTTGTCGCCGGCGCATCGACCCTGTTCCGGCTCTTCCACGTCTACGACCTGTTCTACGTCGGCCAGGCGGTCGGGGTCCTGGTGATGTTCGGTGGCTTCCTCGCCGCGCAGCGCGCCCCTCGGCGGGCGGCGAACCTCAATCCAGCCGCCTCGCGCTGAGCAAAGAACTACCATAAGCACGCCGTTGCATCACGGCAAAGACCATGGGGACCCTTCGCATGTCGTGCACCTGGTGGGCCTCGAACGACGGGCAGCCTCCGCCGGCGGCCGGGCACGGGCCGAATCCCGACTCGGACGCTGTATTAAGGAGGCAACATGAGACTCGTCAAAGAACAACCCGCCGACGATAGCCAGGAAGAGTGGCTGGCGCGCGAACGCGCCCATCTTTCCCAGGTCCTGTACCGTTACACCCCGATCGTCGTCGACCACGCCCAGGGCTCCTACATGTATTCGGTCGACGGTCGCCGCTACCTGGATTTCGCATCCGGGATCGCGGTCACCAACCTGGGGCACGGGCATCCGGCGGTGGTAGCGGCAGCCAAGGCCCAGCTCGACAAGGTGATGCACACCTCGGTGGTGGCGCACCACCAGCCCGCCATCGAGCTCGCCGAGCGGATCGCGGCGGTGGCGCCGGGCAAGCTCGACAAGGTCTTCTTCGCCAATAGCGGGGCCGAGGCCGTCGAGGGTGCCATCAAGCTGGCCCGCTACACCACCGGCCGCTCAGCGTTGATCGGTTTCCAGGGCGCCTTTCACGGCCGCACCTATGGGGCCCTCTCGCTGACCGCATCGAAGAGCTACTACCGCGAGCGCTACGAACCGTTCTTGCCGGGCGTGTACCACGTACCCTACCCGTACCCTTATCGAAACCCGACCGGGACCAGCGACGAGGCGACGCTCGAGTACGTCTTCAATTACATCGATGAGATGCTGGACACCCGGGTTCCGCCGAAGAACATTGCCGCCTTCATCGTCGAGCCGGTGCTGGGCGAGGGCGGCTATGTCGTGCCCCCCGCCGGCTTCATGCCGCGGCTGCGAGCGCTCTGCGATCAGCACGATATCCTGCTGATCGCCGACGAGGTGCAGTCCGGATACGGGCGAACGGGCAAGATGTTCGCTTGCGAACACACCGGCGTGGTGCCCGACATCATGACGCTGGCCAAGTCGATCGCCTCGGGCCTGCCGCTCAGTGCGGTCGTCGCCACGTCCAAGCTGATGGACCGGTGGGAGCCGGCCGCCCACGGCTCGACCTTCGGCGGCAACCCAGTGTCCTGTGCCGCCGGCATCGCGACGCTTGACGTCTTCGAGCGTGAGGGTATCCTCGCCAATGCCGCGGCGCGCGGCGCGGAGCTGATCCGGCGCCTGCGGCAGCTGCAGCAGCGCCTGCCGGTGATCGGCGAGGTGCGCGGCCTCGGGCTGATGGTGGGGGTGGAACTCGTCAATAAGGACGGATCGGCCAACAAGGACCTGCAGAAGAAGGTCCGGCAGGTCTGCCTCGATTCCGGGATGGTGGTGCTCAGTTGCGGGCCGCACGACAACGTGCTCCGGCTGGTCCCACCGCTCAACCTGTCGGAAG
Source organism: Chloroflexota bacterium (assembly GCA_034666565.1). Taxonomy (GTDB): domain Bacteria; phylum Chloroflexota; class Dormibacteria; order CF-121; family CF-121; genus CF-13. Next base: position 86,929 of record JAXDLN010000036.1, on the reverse strand, counting down.
CGGAGCTCGACGAAGGATGGGAGATTTTGAACGCGGCGTTTCAGGAGGTGGCAGCATGAGCCAGACGATGACCAGCGAGCGCGGCCAAAAGACTGAGGCCAAGACGTACAAGAACTACATCGGCGGTCACTGGGTGGAGTCGAAAAGCGGAAAGACCTTCACCTCGACGAACCCCGCGCACAAGGACCAGGTCCTCGGCGTGATGCAAGCATCGAACGCGGACGACGTGAACGCCGCTATCGAGGCGGCCCACAAAGCCTCCACCAGCTGGCGGCATACCCCGGCGCCGGTGCGGGGCGAGATCATTCTCAAGGCCGCCCTGATCATCGAGGCGCGCAAGGCCGAGCTGGCGAGGCTGATGACCCAGGAGATGGGCAAGGTGCTCAAAGAGGCGGGCGGCGACGTCCAGGAAGCGATCGACATGGGCAAATATGCGGCCGGCCTCGGCCGTCATCCGCACGGCGAAACCGTGCCCTCCGAGCTGAAGAACAAGTGGGCGATGACGGTGCGCGTGCCGCTCGGAGTGGTGGCCTGCATCACGCCCTGGAACTTTCCAATGGCAATTCCCTCGTGGAAGATCTTTCCAGCGCTGATGGCGGGCAACGCGGTGGTGTTCAAACCCGCCTCCGACACGCCGATCGTGGCCACCAAGCTGGTGGAGATCCTGGAAGAGGCGGGATTGCCCGGTGGGGTCCTCAATCTCGTCACCGGCAGTGGAAAGGACGTGGGCGACGTGCTGGTCAAGGATCCACGGATCCAGGGCATCTCGTTCACCGGCTCGACCGACGCCGGCCGCCATATCGCCGAGATCGCCGGTCGCAACTTGAAGCGGCTGGGGCTCGAGCTCGGTGGCAAGAACGCGATCGTCGTGCTTGATGACGCCGACCTGCCGCTGGCCGTCGACGGCGCGCTCTGGGCCGCCTTTGGGACCTCGGGTCAACGCTGCACTGCGGCTTCGCGCCTGATCGTCGACCGCAAGGTCGCGGTCGATTTCGTCGACCTGCTCCAGGAGCGGGCCGCCAAGATGAAGGTCGGCGACGGCCTGCAGCCGGACACCGACATGGGGCCAGTGATCAACGAGGCCGCACTCAAAAAGGTCCACGAGTACACCGAGATTGGCAAGAAGGAACACGCCCGTCTCGTGCACGGCGGCGACTTCGCGGGGAGCGAGGGCTGGTTCTACCGGCCAACGATTTTCGCCGATGGCAAGAAGGACATGCGCATGGCCCAGGAGGAGATCTTCGGCCCTTCGACTCTGGTGCTGCCGGTGGACAACCTCGAGGAAGCGCTCGAGGTCGCCAACTCGACGCAGTACGGGCTTTCCATGTCGATCTACACCAACGACCTGCGCAAGGCCTTTCACGCGATGGACGAGATGCAGTCGGGGATCGTGTACGTCAACGCGCCCACCATCGGAGCCGAGATCCAGCTGCCCTTCGGCGGTGTGAAGAACACTGGTAACGGGCATCGCGAGGCCGGCACCGTGGCCCTCGACGAGTTCACCGAGTGGAAGACGATCTACGTCGACTACAGTGGCCGCTTGCAGCGCGCCCAGATCGATACGGGGGAATAAAGACCGCGGTCATTACCCAGAACATCCAGTTCATTGACGTCGGGCAGCGGAGGGTCCGGTACCTCGACCAGGGATCGGGCCACCCCTTGCTTTTGTGTCATGGCTTCATCGGCTCGCTCGAAAACTTCCATACGTGGGGGCCGGCCTTCGGCGAGCATCGTCGAGTGTTGATTCCCGATCTCCCCGGCTGCGGCGAGACAGCGGCCGGCGACCCGCCGTTCACGGTGGCGACGCACGCGGCGTTTCTCCAGGCGTTCGCGCAACGGCTGGGACTCGGGGAGCACGATGTCGGCGGCATCTGCCTGGGCGCGACCGTCGCCCTCGAGTACGCCTCGCGCTACCAGGACCGGATCTCGCGGCTCGTCCTTCACACCCCGATCTACTCACCGACGACGCTGCGAACGGCGTTCAAGCGGCAGGTCGCCCTCTTCACCGCCGGCCCGGTCTTCTGGTGCGTCGATCGCCTGCGCCGGAATCGAACCGTCTCAGATCTCTATAAGAGGTACCTGGTTGAAGGTCCGGGCGTCGACCCCTACGATGCGCAGGTGAACTTCGACAACCAGCAGCGTGCCGACGGGCGCGCCGCCCGGCAGTGGTTGCGCGACGGGATTACTCGCGACTATCGCGCCTTCCTCAAAGGCTGGCGCAAGCCGGCCCTGGTCGTGGTGGCGGCCGATGATCGGACGGTCGACGTCAATGCCATCCGCAGCCTGCGCGATTTGATGCCGCAAGCCGAGATTCGGGTGATCGAATCGGCCGGGCACGGATGGACGCCGACCTTGATTGCGGCACAGGTCGAGGCCATTTCCGCGTTTCTCAAGGCGTGAGCGACCAGGACTTCAACACCGCCGGGCTGAAACCCTGGGGCGGGCTGATGCCGCCCGCCGCCGGCGCGGCGCCTGACATCCGCATCCTCGGCGTGCCGATCGATCGCGGGTCCTTCTACCGGCCGGGTGCCGCAAAGGCGCCGGCGGCGCTGCGCAAGCTCTCCGCCATCTTCGCGCCGGTCAGCGAGCAGGCCGAACTGTTCGACACGGTCACGGTCCAGGATGACGGGGATCTGACGCTGATCGACGGCGACATGGGGGCGAATGTCGATGCCGTCGCCAGGGAAATCGAAAGGACGCCGGCCGGCACGCTGCCGATTGTCCTTGGCGGCGACCACACGACGGCGAGCCCGACGCTGATCGCGCAGCAACGCCGCCTCAACGGACGGCTGAGCATCCTCTATGTCGACGCGCACCCGGATCTGAATGATTCCTCTCGCCATTCGCGGTGGTCGAACGGCTGCGCCTTGCGGCGAGGCCTCGAGATGGGGCAGATCGATCCCAGGAAGGTGACGCTGCTGGGATGCCGCGACTACGACTGGGAAGAGGTGGAGTTCATCCGAAAGACGGGGATTACGTTGGTCACGGCCGCGACCGCGCACCGCTGGACCGGCAGTCAGCTCGCCGACGAAATCGGCTCCCGGATCGGCGGGGATGCCCTCCACATCTCGCTCGACATCGACTCGCTCGATCCCTCGATCGCCCCCGGGACCGGCGTCCCGTCGGCCGGCGGGCTGACCTCGCGCGAGCTCCTCGACTTCCTTCGCCAGCTCCGCGGCGTGCGGCTCGCCGGGCTCGATGTCGATGAAGTCTCGCCGCCGCTCGATGTTGGCCACGTCACCAGCCTGGCCGCCCTCAAGTTCATCTTCGAGTACATCGGGATGGTGAAGCTCGGAACAACGGCCTGATGTAGCCATCGTCGGCGCGGGGGTGATGGGCTGCAGCCTGGCCTACCACTTGGCCCGCGCCGGCCGTCGAGTGGTCGTCGTCGATCGGGGCAAGATCGGTCAGGGCGCGACCGCCGCCTGCGCCGGTGGCATTCGGGCCCAGTTCTCGACCGAGGTCAACATCCGCATTGGGATGGAGGCCAAGCGCGTGCTCGCAAATTTTGTGGCGGAGACGGGCCAGCCCGCAGACTTTCGGCAGGTCGGGTACCTCTTCTTACTGACGACCGACGACGAGCGGCAGCGCTTCGCCGAGAACGTCCGGCTCCAGCGTCGCCTCGGAATGGAGGACGTGGTCGAGCTCACACCGGCGGACGCACGCGCGATGGTGCGAGGCCTTCGCACCGATGATCTTTGCGGCGCGACCTTCTGTCCGAGCGACGGACTCGCGGGGCCGAACGAAGTCACCTCTGGCTATGCGAATGCCGCGCGGCGCCTTGGCGCCGTCATCTACGAGGACACGCCGCTCGACGGATTCCTCACGGCGGGTGGAACCGTGGGCGGCATCATGACGACCGCCGGCGAGTTCCCCTGCGCCGAAACGGTGATCTGTGCCGGCCCATGGTCCGCGGCGGTGGGCGCGATGCTCGACCTGGCGCTCCCCATCGAGCCCTCCCCTCGCCAGGTCTTTGTGACCGAGCCCTTCGATGGCATCGGCCGGCGGAGTCCGATGACGATCGACTTTCATACCTCGTTCTATTTCCACCCGGAGGGGGAGGGCGTGCTGTTCGGGATGAGCGACCTCGCCACGCCACCGAGCGACAACACTTCGGTCGATTGGTCGTTCCTCGACCGCATCACCGCGGTCGCGGAGCGACGCTGGCCGCCGCTGCTCGACGCCCGCGTCAAGTCCGCCTGGGCGGGGCTCTATGAGAACACGCCGGATTTCCAGCCACTGATCGGTCCGCTTAAGCCCGGACTGTGGATCGCGGCCGGCTTTTCCGGCCACGGCTTCATGATGGCGCCGGTGATTGGCCGCTGGCTGGCGAGCTGGATGAGCGACGGCGCACCGACCGCCGATCTCAACGCCTTTGCCCCCGATCGCTTTGGCGCCGGCGGCCTGCAGCCCGAACGGAACGTGGTCTAATAGGCCTCGCCTTGCGGCGCGCGGTCCTTCTCATGGTTCTCGGCGGCGCCTTGAGTGCCTGCGACGTTCCGGCCGTTGCCGTATCGGAGCCGGCGGCGGCGGTGGTCGACGGGCACGAGATTTCGATCAAGACCTACCAGGCCCGTCTCGGCGTCAGCCGTCAGCGCGATCCGTTCGCGGGTATTCCGGAGATGGTCCCGAGCCCCGCACCCACGCAGCGGCTCGAAGACTTCACGATCGAGCAGTTAGTTCGCGAGGAGATCGTGCGTCAGGAGGCCCTGAAGCGTGGCCTTTCGGTCAGTGACCATACGGTGCAGTCCCGTATCGCTGCGCTGCGGGCTCGCGCCGGTGCCACCGCCTTCAGCGCGGCGCTGAGCCGCAACGGGTTTACCAACGACAGCTTCGGCGCCTACGAGCGCACTTTGCTCACCGAGGTGGCGCTGATCCAGGCGATGGCAAAGGACCGTGCCGGCTCCGCGGCGCAGGAGCTGAAGTCCGGACACACCTTTACCGCGGTCGCGGCGCGCTGGAGCGATGACACGGGGACCTTCTCTCGAGGCGGCGACGCCGGCTGGTTGAAGCCGGCCGAGATCCCAGAGCCCGCGCTCGCGGCGGCGGTGCAGTCGCTCGCGGCCGGAAGTGTGACCGGCATCATCCAGACGAATCGCGGTGAGGTCATCGCCACCGTGCTCGAGCGGCGCGCCGACCAGCTTCACCTCGCGGTCATCCTTGTCATCGCGCCCGCGGTCGACCTCTTCGGCCCGATGGGCACGCCCACCTGGTTCACCAAATCCATCGATGATCGCGAGGCGGCGCTCCGACGTGCCGGGAAGATCGAGGTCAAGGTTGCCCGCCATGCCGGCGGATGACCCCGAACGCTGGCGCGTTTTTCTGGCGATCGAGATTCCCGACGCCGTCCGCCAGGCGCTGAGCGAACCGCTCGAGGCATTGCAGCCGCTTCACGAATCGATTCGGATCAATCCGACTGAGCGGATGCACCTGACGCTGCATTTCCTCGGGCACCAGCCCCGGCCAGTGGTCGAGCAGCTGCCGTCGGAGCTCGCCGGCGTCGTATCACGACATCATCGCTTCGGCCTGACGGCGCAAGGCACTGGCGCATTTCCGGGGATTGCTCGCCCGCGGGTGCTCTGGGCCGGCATCAGCGGCGCCGATCTGCCGCGGTTGAACGCGTTGCAGGCGGAGTTGGGTGACGCGCTGCGTACCGCGGGCGTGACGGTCGAAGGCGAGCGCTTCCACCCGCACCTCACGCTGGGCCGCGTTCGCCGGCCGCTCAAGGCGCCGGAGCGTACCGTGCTCGGCGAGTGGTCGACTCGATGGGGCGCCGCGACCTTCGGCCTGGTCCCGGTCGATCGCGTTCGACTGATGCGTAGCCAGTTGGGTGGCGGACCGCCGCGCTACACGACGCTGACGACGTTCGATCTACAATAGGGCCTCTCCGCGATGCGCCCATAGCTCAGCCTGGATAGAGCACCGGGCTACGGACCCGGGTGCGGGGGTTCAAATCCTCCTGGGCGCATTTCTCCTACTGGTCGCGGGAGTGGCCGAAGTACATCAGTTCCCAGATCGCGTCGTCCTTGTGCGTCTCGACCAGCTCATCACCCCGATAGCGTGAGATCTCGAGGTCACCGACGAATCGCAGGTAGGCCCCGTCGAACTGCGCCAGCCTGGCGGCGATCCGCTTAACGCCCGTAATCGTGTCGATCATTCGGTTTACCGACAGGTCGTGAGTGCGGGTAAACGACACCACGTATCGCTCCTCGCCGTCCCGGTAGGTATACCGCGTCGTCCGAGCGACGGGCTTGCCGGTCTTCTGATCGGTGTAGACCCCTTCCCGTTCGAAGCTGACCTTGGCCGGGTCGTCGCCGACCAGGAAGTTGTCACGGGCGAGCATGAAGATCGGAAGCGGCTCGAACCCGTACTTTTTCGCGGAGGTGATGTAGGAGGCGATGACGGAATACGGTCCGGCCTGACCGCGAGCCCAGTACCAGTCGTGCACCACCTTCATCAGACCGACATTTCCCCAGTTGTGATCGTGGTAGCCGACGCCCGTCGTCTCGTGCCGCTCTCCGCCAACCGAATACGTGACCGTCACCGCACCCTCGGGCACGGACGGTAGCCAGGCGAATTCCAGGGAGCGATCCGCGCCGAACAGCATGTATCCGGTCGACGGGCGCCAGGGGGGAACCTCGCCCGTCAAGGTGATATCAACCCAGATCTCCGCCGCCGTCGCCTGGATGCGATAGCGGTGCAGGTCACCGGTGAATCGGTTCTCGCCGAGGCGCACATCGGCATGATCCTTGGCCGCCGACCATTCGCTCGGCGGATAGTGCACGAGCTTCTCGAAGTGTCGCCCGTCGGGAAGATCGAGATTCAGCCGAAGCAGTGGGGATAGCGGCTTCTGCGGCGTCGCAATGTCCTTGTTCATGAATGAAACGACCAGCTTCGCCCCATCGGTTAGATGCGCATCGAAATACCACCATTCGTAGGTCCCCGCGGAGTCGTCGGTGCGCGCGCCATCCTCCCAGGGCGCGATCGAGGTGGGCGATAGGCCCAAACGTTGATAGTCCGCAGGTGAGTTCGCCATCACCGCCAGTTTGTCCGCCACCGCCAGATTGTCTGCCATGTCGTACTCCTTGCTGAGTGAAGAGGTAGATCGAGCATGCGGTGCGTTGGCGTTTTCGGCATCACCCAGTCAGATCCGCCGGCCCGTACTTTTGGGGGACTTCAAGCGCTCGCCCTATGATTCGTCCCGATGCCGCGCGCGGCTCGCACCGACATCGTTCAGCCGGACGGCCGTCACGTCCACCTCTACGGCGACTTCGCCCCGGCACCCGCCGGCTACCAGGCACCGGCGATGCCCAATGGCGTCTACGAGCGGCGCTGGAACCCGCTCCGCCGCGAATGGGTGCTGGTCGCCGCGTCGCGCCAGGCACGGACGTTCTTACCGGAGCGCGCTGACTGCCCGCTTTGCCCATCGCGACCGGGCCACTCGAGCGAAATTCCCGCCGCCGCCTATGAGTCCGCCGTTTTCGAGAATCGCTTCCCGGCGATGGTGCCCTGGCCACCGGCAGGCGGATCCTGCGAGGTGGTCGTCTACACCGACGAGCACGAGGGATCCTTCGCAACCCTGCCGCCATCTCGGCTGGAGCTGCTGGCCGAAGTCTGGACCGATCGATATCGGGACCTGAGCGCCCGCCGAGGCATCAAGTATGTCTACATCTTCGAAAACCGTGGCGAGCAGGTCGGGGTCACGCTGCATCACCCGCACGGACAGGTTTACGCCTATCCATTCGTGCCGCCGGTGGCAGCGAGCGAACTGGCGCGGCGCTCCGGGGAGTGCCTGCAGTGCGAGCTGGTTGCCGACGAGCTAAAAGGACGGCAACGCATTCTGATCAACGAGGGCGGACTTTTGGCGTACGTCCCGGCCTACGCCCGGTGGCCTTTCGAGGTTCACGTGGCGCCGCGGGCACATCGGCCGGCGCTCCCCGATCTCTCGCCGCCGGGACGCCTGGCGCTGGTGCACGCGATGCAGCGGATTACGCGTGCCTACGACCGCCTGTTCGAGGTACCGATGCCCTACATGATGGCGATGCACCAGTCGCCCGCCGAGGTCTCCGACCAGGCGCACCTGCATGTCGAGTTCTATCCGATCTTGCGCGAGCGGGGAAAGCTGAAGTACCTTGCGGGTTCGGAATCAGGCGCCGGGGTCTTCATCAACGACACCCTGGCGGAAGAATCCGCGCAGCGGCTCCGCGCCGTGCTCGACGACCCGCCGCCGTCTACGGCGGCTGGCGACCGGCCGTAGGGAAGGGGAGTCGCCCCCGTTATTTTTGGTATGGATCTGCTGCGCGGGTTCCTCACGCTTTTTGCCCTGCTCAACGCCGCCTCCTGGGCCGCGCTGGCGGCGGCGTGGGCATTGCGGCCGAATTGGTCCGAGCGCCTTCCGATGCAGCTCGGGACGCATGAGCGCTACCGGAAGGCCGCCCCGATGTGGGCCCGGCTGGCGGTCGCGCTGACCGGGTTCTGGACGCTGGCGGCGGGCCTCTATCTCACCGCCGGCCATAACACGGCGCCCTTGATCGTGATCGCCCTCTTCACGGCGGCGGCCGCCTGCTTGATCGTGGCGATTGGCGCGGCGGCGGCCGTCTACCGGGCGCTCAAGCCCGAACCGTTACCGGTCACGCTGGAGGGCGGCCAGCAGCCGCTCTAGGCGCCCGACTGCCTCGTTCAGGTCCCGGCTGATCGAGGCGAGTTCCGTCGCCGCGCCCGCGTGCAGGTCGCCCAACCGGGCCAACTCTGAGAGGCGGTAGCCGGCTCCCATCACCGTGTTCTTCAGCCGGCGCAACTGCTCCTCGGTCGGGGGCAGGTCAGCCACGGGCCGGAGCCCCCACCTGAAGGCGAACAAGGGCGACGGCCAGCGCGCCAGCCAGCGCGGCGTTGCGTTCCAGCAGGGCGACATTGGCCTGAATGACTCGATCCCCTAGTCGCGCCTGGAGCCGGCTCAACTCCGCCGGCGTCCGATCCGGACCTCGAACCGGCGCCGACTCGTCCGCGCCTAACGCGGCGATCGGAATCGCGAGGTCGCTCGGGAGCGGCTGGCTGACGACCGCGCCGGCGCCCTGCAGCCCCCAGTGGGCTCGTAGGATCGAGGCCAGCTTGTCAACGGTCTCGGCTCGGACCGGCAGGCGAAGGCCGGCCGACGTTGCCAGGAACCCCGCCAGCTGTGACGACTGCCAGCCGATGACCGGCACCCCAAGCGTTTCCAGCCGCTCCAATGTGGCTCCCGCGTCCAGCGTTGACTTGGGGCCGGCGCAGATGACGCAGACCGCGCGCCGGCTCAACTCGGTCAGGTCCGCCGACACGTCCTGGCCGTTGCGCCCCGGATGGACGCCGCCGATGCCGCCCGTGCTGACGACCGTGATGCCGGCCAGCGCGGCGGCCGCGATGGTGGCGGCCACCGTGGTGCCGCCAAACCCGGGATTTAAGACCGCGGCTCCGAGGTTCCAGGGCGAGACTTTGACCGCATCGGTGCGCGCCGCGAGCGTGGCGCACTCATCGAGCGAGAGGCCGACGCGGAGCGCACCATCGAACACCGCGACCACGGCGGGCGTCGCCCCCGCCTCGGCGCAGGTTACCCATTGCCGTCGCACGGCGTCCATGGCCGCGGCTTTTGGTAGACCGTGGGTGATCACCGCCGACTCCAGGGCAACGATTGGCTTCCCACTCTCGATGGCATGCTCCAGATCGGCGGAAAGTGTCAAGGAGGCCACGTGCCGATCTTACGTCGGTATATTCATTGGGCTGCGGGCGTAGCCGAATTGGTACAGGCGCACGGCTTAGGACCGTGTGGCGTAAGCCATAAGGGTTCGAGTCCCTTCGCCCGCATCGCCCTGGCGCCACCCTGCGGCCCTACGTCTCAGCCTCGATAGCAAGGGGCTGTTGGACGTATGCGAGTCGGGTTCGAACTGATAGCGTAAGACTCCGTGGCAGCGGTAAAGGTGGATACCGAGCGCAAGCCTGGTTCGCAGGTCATCCTCTCGGTCGAGGTCGACGCCGATCAGGTTTCGCGGTCGATCGACCAGGCATACAGCCGGCTGGCGCCTCGCGTGCGCATCGCCGGCTTCCGGCCGGGCAAGGCGCCGCGACCCATGGTCGAACGCGAGATTGGATGGTCGGCCCTACGCCAGGAGGCCCTTGACCTGATCCTTCCGACCGCCTACAACTCGGCGCTCGACGAAGCCGGGCTGGATCCAATCGACGTGCCCCGGGTCGAGGTGCAGCAGTTCGACCGCGGCCAACCGATGAAGTTCACGGCCACGGTGTCGATCAAGCCCGAAATCACGCTCAAGGAATACAACGACATTCGCGTGCCACGGCCGCAGACCGAGATCGGCGACAACGATGTGGACGAAGCCATCGAGCGGCTGCGCAGCCGGTACGCCGAGCTCCATGCGGTCGAGCGACCGGTCCAGGCGGGCGATTTCCTAACGGTCGACACCCACATCGTCAAATCGGGCGCGATCCTGATCGGCGAAAGCCAGACCGATGCCCAGCTCGAGGTGGACAAGGAACGGCTGATTCCGGGACTGGCCGCGGGTCTCATCGGTCAGACCCAGGGCGAGACCCGCGACATCCGCCTGACGCTACCTGCCGACTACCCAAAGAAGGATCTCGCCGGGTCTGACGTCGTTTTTCGTGTCACCGTGAAGTCGATCAAGGAACGCCGGCTGCCGCCGGCCGAGGAGCTGCCGCAACTGATGGCGCCGAGCGAGGCCGCTCCTGGCACGCCGGCACGGCAAACCCTCGAGGAGCTCCGGCACGACATCAGCGAGGAACTGCAAGACGCCGCCAGCCGCGGCGACGAGCAGCGTTTCGAGAACGATGTGCTCAAGGCACTCGATGAGCGGATGGAGGTCGAGGTCCCCGAGGCGCTGATCGAGCGCGAAGTCAACCGGCGCGTGCGCGAGCTGGAGGTGCGGCTCGAGGAGCAAGGCCTGAAGATGGAGCGCTATCTCCAGTACACCAACACCTCGCTGGACGTCCTGCAGGCGGAGCAGCGTCCCCAGTCGGTACAGAAGGTTCGGCTCGAGCTAGCGCTGGAAACCGTGGCCGAGCGGGAGGGCCTGACCGTCTCCGATGTGGAGGTGGAAGAGGCGGTCGCCAACGCCCTTGCAGAGGAGGATCACACCGGCCATCAACACGGGGACCTGCGGACCGCCGATCCGGTGCGGGCCTACTTTCGGCATCAGCTTTTGATGCGAAAGACCATTGACTTTTTGAGTGCAGTGGCCTCGCCAGAATCTTCGGATACAATGGAGCCGCCTCAGGCCGCGAAGGAGCTCGAGGGTGCGGGGAAGTCGGCGTCGCGCGGGGAGCAAAAGCCCAAAGGGAAGAAGCAACGCTGACCGTACTGCGTATTCAAAAGTGAGTATGCAGACGACTGGATTGTAAGAATTGGACCCTATAATGACGACAGGAGAGCCTCGCATGAATTTCGAACGGCTCAGCCGGCGTCCCGAAGCCCTGATTCCCATGGTCATCGAGACCACCAACCGCGGGGAGCGAGCCTTCGACATCTACTCCCGTCTGCTCAAGGACCGCATCATCTTCATCGGCACGCCGATCGACGACCAGGTAGCCAACGTGGTCATGGCGCAGCTCCTGTTCCTCGCTTCGGAGGACCCCGACAAGGACATCAACATCTACATCAACAGCCCCGGCGGCGTCGTTACCGCGGGCCTGGCGATCTACGACACCATGCGCTACGTCAGCCCGCGCGTCTCCACCGTTTGCATGGGGTTGGCCGCCAGCATGGCGACCGTCCTGCTCGCCGGCGGGACCAAGGGCATGCGGTTCGCGCTGCCCAACACCCGCATCCTGATCCATCAGCCATCGGGCGGTTTCCAGGGTCAGGCGAGTGACATCCAGATCCATGCCCAGGAGATCCTGCGCATCCGCAAAACGCTCAATGACATCCTGGCCACGCACACCGGTCAGCCGATCGAGAAGATCGAGCGCGACACCGAGCGCGACTTCTTCATGAGCGCGGATGAAGCCAAGACCTACGGCATCATCGACGACATCATCGTGAGCACCGCGCGCGATGTGGACGGCGCCGCCGCCAAAAAGGATGGCCGCCTCGAGCTGAGCACCGCCGGGAGCAGCCGTCCGGCGCCGAGCCTCCAGCCCGAACCCGAACGAGAAGGACCCAAGACATCCCGATGAACGAACGCGAGGATCGCCGCCGCCACACACGCTGCTCTTTCTGCGGAAAGGACCAATCGCAGGTGCGCAAGCTGGTCGCCGGTCCGGGCGTCTACATCTGCGACCAGTGCATCGACCTCTGCCAGGAAGTCCTGGAAGAGGACACCAAGACCACCTCGTCGAAGCGGACCAAGGGCGGGCTGATCCCCAACCCGAAGACGATCAATGCGGCGCTCGACCAGTACGTGGTCGGCCAGGATCACGCCAAGCGGGTGCTCTCGGTCGCGGTCTACAACCATTACAAGCGCATCGCCCACAGCAAGATGGCAGGCGACGTCGAGCTGCAGAAGTCGAACGTGCTGCTGGTTGGCCCGACCGGCTGCGGCAAGACGCTGCTGGCGCAGACGCTGGCCAAGATCATCGACGTCCCATTCTCGATCGCCGACGCCACCTCACTGACCGAGGCCGGCTACGTTGGTGAGGACGTCGAGAACATACTGCTCCGCTTGATCCAGGCGGCCGATTTCGATATTGCCCGGGCCGAGCGCGGCATCATCTACATCGACGAGATCGACAAGATTGCCCGCAAGTCGGACAACCCCTCGATCACGCGCGACGTCTCGGGCGAGGGTGTCCAGCAGGCGTTGCTCAAAATCCTGGAAGGCACGATCGCGAACGTGCCGCCCCAGGGCGGTCGCAAGCATCCGCACCAGGACTTCATCCAGATCAACACCACCAACATCCTCTTCATTTGCGGCGGCGCCTTCGACGGTCTCGAGAAAATCATCGAGCACCGGATCGGCCACAAGCAGATCGGGTTCGGCTCCGAAATCCACGCCAACCGCACCAAGGAGACGACCAAGATTCTGAAGCAGCTGCAGCCGATGGACCTGTTGAAGTACGGACTGATCCCCGAATTCGTCGGCCGGCTGCCGATCGGTGTCACCCTGGACTACCTCGACGAGGCGGACATCATCCGGATCCTCACCGAGCCCAAGAACGCCTTCGTCAAGCAGTATCAGAAGTTCTTCGCGCTCGATGATGTGCAGCTGGTCTTCGAGCCGGCGGCGCTGACCGCGATCGCGAAGAAGGCGCTGCTGCGCGGCACCGGCGCACGCGGTCTGAAGAGCATCATCGAAGATATCCTGCTGAACTCCATGTTCGAAGTTCCGTCACGCCCGGAGGTCAAGCGATGCGTCATCACAGAGCAGTCGGTCAACCTCGCCACCGAACCCGAGATGTACTCGGAGGAAGAGCTCGAGGAGATCGCACCAGAGCAAACCGCGTAGGGACCTGCGTTTGTCCGATGTGACCGGCGGGCCGGCCACCCTCCAACTGCCGCTTCTTCCGCTTAAGAACGTCGTGCTGTTCCCCCATATGATCGTGCCCCTCTATGTGGGGCGGGAGCGGTCGATCGACGCGCTCGAGGCCGCGATGACCCATGGCAAGCAGGTTTTTCTGTGCACCCAGCGGCGCGCCGACTGCGAGGACCCGAAGGAAGCCGACCTGTATCGGGTCGGCGTCCTGGGCGAGGTCGTGCAAATGCTCAAACTGCCCGACAGCACCATCAAGGTCCTGATCGAAGGTTCATCGCGGGCCGTGATCGAGCGCTTCATCCAGGTCGAGCCGCACCTTCGGGTCGAGGTGTCCCCGCTCGAGGACGACGTCGAGGCCTCGCCCGAGCTCGAGGCCCTGATGCGTGACGTCGTGGATCTCTTCGATCGCTACGTCGAGCTGGACAAAAAAGTTCCGCCGGAGGTCAACCTCACGGTGCGCGGCGTCGAAGATGCCGGGCGCATGGCCGACATCGTCGCCTCCAACCTGGGCATCGGCGTGACCGACAAGCAGGACGTGCTCGAGACCTTCCAGATGAACGCCAGGCTGGAGAAGCTCTCCAGCGTGCTGCAGCGCGAGATCGAGATCCTCGACATGGACCGCAGCATCCGCCAGCGCGTGCGACAGCAGATCGACCGGCGGCAGAAGGAGTTCTACCTCAAGGAGCAGATGCGCGTCATCCAGGAAGAGCTGGGCGGGGAAGAAGCGCACCTCAGCGAGCTCGATGAGCTGCGCGAGAAGGTGCGGGCGCTGGAGCTGGCGGAGGCGGTCGAGGAACGCTTGCTGAAAGATGTCGACCGGTTGGAGCGGATGCCACCGGGCTCCCCGGAGATTTCGGTGCTGCACAACTACCTCGACCTTGTCGTCTCCCTGCCGTGGCACGAGTCGAGTGAGGACATCACCGACCTGCGCGCCGCCGAGAAGGTCCTCGATGAGGACCATCATGGGCTGCAAAAAATCAAAGAGCGCGTCCTCGAGTTCCTCGCGGTGCGCCAGCTGACGAAGTCCCCCAAGGGGCCAATCCTTTGCTTCATTGGGCCGCCCGGCGTGGGCAAGACCAGCCTGGGGCGTTCGATTGCGCGGGCGCTTAACCGCAAGTTCGTGCGCGTTTCGCTGGGCGGCGTGGGCGACGAGGCCGAGATCCGCGGCCACCGCCGCACTTACGTCGGCTCGATGCCAGGACGCATCATCAAGGGCCTGCGCGAGGCAGGAACCCGCAACCCGGTGTTCCTGCTCGACGAGATCGACAAGATGTCGTCGGATTTCCGCGGCGACCCGGCCTCGGCGATGCTCGAGGTGCTCGACCCGGAACAGAACAAGCACTTTTCCGATCACTTCCTGGAGATCCCCTTTGACCTCTCCGAGGTCCTCTTCATCACCACCGCCAACGTCTTCTACTCGATCCCCCGGCCGCTGCTCGATCGCATGGAGGTGATCAACCTGCCCGGTTACACCGCCGAGGAGAAGATGGTGATCGCCCGCGAGTTCCTGGTGCCCAAGCAGCTGCAGGACCACGGCCTGACCAGCAAGCACATCGAGATCACCAAGCCGGCGCTGGCCACCATGATCAGCCGCTACACGAGCGAGGCCGGCGTGCGCAACCTGGAACGATCGATCGCCAGTGTGTGCCGCAAGGTGGCCCGCGACGTCGTCAAAGGCAAGACGCGGAAGATGACGGTTGCCCCCAACCGCCTCGACGATCTGCTGGGGCCGCCGCGCTACAAGCCGGATGAAGGCCACAAGGAGCCGCTGATCGGAGTGGCCAACGGACTCGCCTGGACCGAGGTCGGCGGCGTGCTGCTCACCATCGAGGTGATCACCATGCCGGGCAAGGGCAACCTGAACCTGACCGGGCAGATGGGTGACGTGATGCAGGAATCGGCTCGCGCCGCGCTTTCCTACGCTCGATCGAATGCCGAGGCGCTCGGCATCCCGGTCGATTTCCGCGACAAGCTCGACCTGCACATCCACATCCCCAAGGGCGCCATCCCCAAAGACGGACCCTCGGCCGGGATCACGATGGCGCTCGCCATCATTTCGGCCCTGGCGCAGCGCCCGATCCGCTCCGACGTTGCGCTTACTGGCGAGATCACCCTGCGCGGGCGCGTGCTCCCCATCGGCGGCCTGAAGGAGAAAGTGCTGGCCGCTCACCGAATCGGCATTCATACCATCCTCCTGCCGGACGACAACCAGCCCGATGTTGCCGATATCCCTGCCGACATTCGCAAACGGCTGACCTTCAAATTCGTCAAGACCATGGACGAGGTGATCGCGTTGGCGCTGCTGCCGCGATCCGACACCATCCTGCTGCCCGCGATCGCCGAGCCGGCCGCCGTCGAAGAAGTGGCGGCAGCCAATGCCGAGGCCCCCGGCCAGCAGCCGTCGAGTCGGCCCTCGCTTTAGAGCGCCCACCCTGCCCCGAACGTCTCGAACGCTCGCCTGGCACTAAAGCGCCGCTCGCGTGGGCCGACGGGCCCGCCCCGCACGCGGGGGAGGGGAATATGAAGGCGTGGCTGGGTAGACTAGCCCAACGATGGAGACGCGTTATGACCCCAAGATCGTCGAGCAGCGCTGGTATGCGATCTGGGATGAGCGCGGCTATTTCACGCCGCGCGAGAGCCTGACCGGCAAGACCTTCACCATCTCGATGCCGCCGCCGAACATCACCGGCGACCTTCATATGGGGCACGCCATGTACACGCTGCAAGACGTGCTGATCCGCTGGCATCGCATGCTCGGCGATGCAGCGCTCTGGGTGCCGGGAACCGATCATGCGGCGATCGCGACGCAGAACGTGCTCGAGAAACAGCTGGCAAAGAAGGGCACGTCGAAGGAGCAGATCGGGCGCGTCGCGTGGGACAAGCTGGTCGCGGAATGGTACGAGACCACGGGCCACACCATCCTGCAGCAGATGCGACGGCTCGGCTTTTCGGCGGATTGGTCGCGCATCCATTTCACGATGGACCCGAACTACGTCGAGGCCATCCGCTACGTCTTCGTGCGGCTATGGAAGGAGGGGCTCATCTACCGCGGCCCGCGCATCGTCAACTGGTGTCCGCACGACCAGAGCGCGATCTCGGACCTCGAGGTCCAGTACGAGGAAACGGACGGTTTCCTCTACTACCTCGACTACCCGGTCGACGGCGGCGGGGTGATCTCCGTGGCGACGGCGCGTCCGGAGACGATGGTGGGTGACACGGCGGTCGCCGTCCATCCCGACGACTGGCGCTACAAGGACCTGATCGGGAAGTCGGTGATGCTGCCGATCGTGCACCGGCGCGTGCCGATCGTCGCCGACGAAGCGGTGGACCAGGAGTTCGGCACGGGTGCCGTCAAGGTGACGCCCGGGCATGACGTCACCGACTACGAGATCGGGGAACGCCACCATCTCGAAGTCCGCACCATCCTCCACCTCGATGGCCGGATGAACATCCTGGAGGTCCCCGAGCTCGATGGACTGCCGGTGCCGAGGGCACGCGAGCGCATCGTCGAGATGCTGCGCGCCGAGGGTGCGCTGCAGAAGATCGAGCCCTACCGCCATTCCGTCGGTCACTGCGACCGATGTGGTGCCGTCATCGAGCCGCTGGTGTCGGCGCAGTGGTGGGTCAAGATGAAACCACTGGCGGGCCCGGCGATCGCGGTGGCGGAGACCGACGTCCTCCGCTTTCACCCGGAGCGCTGGCGCGAGCAGTATCTGCGCTGGATGCACAACATCCGCGACTGGAACATCTCGCGCCAGCTCTGGCTGGGCCACCGGATCCCGGTATGGACCTGCGGCAACGGCCATGCCATCGCCTATCTAAAGGACCCGACGGAATGCGAGCAGTGCGGTGACCGGCACCTGACCCAGGATCCCGATGTGCTCGACACCTGGTTCTCCTCATCGCTGTGGCCGTTCGTCACCCTGGGATGGCCCAATGACACCGAGGACCTGCGGAAGTTCTATCCAACGCAAGTGCTGGACACGGCGCGCGACATCCTCTATCTCTGGGTGGCGCGAATGGTCTTCATGAGCTTGCATTTCCTCAACGCGGTGCCGTTTTCGGACGTCCTGATCCACGGCACTGTGCTGGCGCCGGACGGCCGGCGGATGAGCAAGTCGCTGGGGACCGGCCTCGACCCACTGGATCTGATCGAGCGGTTCGGCGCCGACGCGACCCGCGCCTGGGCTGCCTACTTCGGGACTGGCGGGCAGGACATCCGCTTTTCGGAAGAGAAGATCAAGTCCTACCAGTTATTCGCCAACAAGCTGTGGAACGCGACGCGGCTGCTGGTCGCGAAACTCCCGGAGGGGGCTACGCCGATGCCGATCGACGAGGCCGAGCTGGAGCCGGCGGATACCTGGATCCTGGGGCGGCTGAGCGCCGTGACCCGGCTGGTCACGTCCTCCTTCGAGCACCTCGAGTTCGGTCCCGCCATCGACTCGCTGTATGACTTTGCCTGGAAAGAGGTGGCGGACGACTACCTCGAGCTGATCAAGCCACGGCTGCAGGCTGGCGACAAATCGACCCAAACCGCATTGTCGGTCGCGATCCATGTGATGGAGACGATTCTGCGTCTGCTGCATCCGATCATGCCGTTCGTCACCGAAGAGCTCTGGCAACGGTTGCCGCATGAGGGCGAGACCATCATGTACGCGCCCTGGCCGCTACCCGACGAGACGATCGAAGACCAGAAGCTGATGGAGGAGATGGCCCATCTGCTGGAGGTGGTCCGCGCCGTGCGCAACCTGCGCCACAACGCAGACCCACGTGTTCGACGGCAGCCGGCCGAGATCAGCTCATCGCGACCGTTGCTGACCGAGCCGATCGGGCGACGTTACCTGGCCACCCTCGCCCAGCTCGAGCTCAATGGCAAGCTCCCCGAGGGCGCACCCCAGGCGGTGGTCGTGGTCGGCCCGACCACGGTCCGCCTCGGTCTCCCGGCGGACGGCGGCTCGGACGCCCAGCGGCTCCGGGGGGAACTGCAAAAAAAGCAGCAGGAGATCCAGTTCCTCGAGGCCAAGTTGAACAACCCGGACTTCACCGGCAAGGCGCCACACGCGGTGGTGGAGAAGGAGCGTGCCCGTCTTCTCCAGGCGCAGCAGGCGGCGGAGCGGCTACGCGGCCTCTTGGGCGAAACGGCCGAATTAGGGTAAGGTATCGGAGTCAAAATTCCCTGACTGCTGAGGAGGCGTATTGCCGAACCTAACGTCGCTAAAACCGCTGCTCTACATCGTGATCTTTTATCTGCTCGCCTTCTGGCTCAGCCTCTCCTACTGGGCGTTCAGGGACGCCCGGGAGCGCTCGAACAGCGTGCTCTTTCACGTCTTCGCCACCGGCCTGTCGTTGGTGCTGCCCATTTTCGGGCTCTTCATCTACATGATCATCCGGCCGCCGCTGACGATGGCGGAGCGCCGGGCGCTCGAGCTGGAGACGCAGGCGCTCTCGGAGCCGGGCGGTCCTGCGCGCGAGCTGCGGCCCTGCCCCAGCTGCGGCGAGCCGATCGATTCGCAGTACGTGCTCTGCCCCCACTGCAAGACGCAGTTCAGTAAACTCTGCCCGCGGTGCAACAAGCAGCTCAAGCTGGGATGGAGCGTGTGCCCCTACTGCGCCGAAGAGGTCCCGCTCCAGGGACCGGTTTCAACCACGCCGCGCATCGCGCGATAGCCTCGCTCGTCGTGCGGGTCCGCTGACCTGCTAACACAGTAGACATGCCGCTCGCGCTGCAGGCGTTGCTCCCGTTCATCGCCCTGCTGGGTGCCGCGGCGATCGTGCGACAGCGACCCAGAGACCAGGGCAACGGGTGGATCGCGGCCGGTGCCACCGGACTCGCCGCGGTCATCGCGCTGGTCGAGCTGCTGCGCCTCTCTCCCGGCGAACACGTCGACGTCCCCTACCTGACGACGTTTCCCTATGCCGATCTCAGCATCCGTCTCGATGGGCTCTCGCTCGCCTTCGCCACCATCGCGCTGATCACCGCCGCCCTGCTGATGCTCGCCAGGCAGCGGGTGCGCGGCGATCGGCGGGACCCGTGGGCAGGGTGGTTGCTCACGAGCGCGGCAACCTGTGCCGTGATCCTCGCCGACAACCTGCTGCTGGTCTACATCGCGCTCCAGCTGCTGACGTTGGCATGGAGCGGCGCGCTCGACGAAGCGTCGCCGCGCCGGCGGGGCCTGCGACTTACGGTCCAGGTCGCCGACATCGGCCTTCTGCTGGCGGCAGCCAGCGCGATCCAATCGGTGGGCACGAGCGCCTTCTCCGGCGTGCCCTCCGACACCTTCGGGCTGGCGACGTTTGTGCTCGTCCTTACGGCGGTCGTGGTCCGGATCGGCGCCCTCATCCACATCTGGGGAGGGCCGAAGGCGGCGGTGGCGTTCGAGCCCGCCATCGCCTGGCTGGCCCCCGCCGGTTATCTGCTGTTGCGCTTACTCGCGCTTATGGGCGGCCGGCTCCCCGACCGCGCGACCGCGGTCGCCTTGTTCGCCGTGGGCGTCATTGGCGCGCTGGTCTTCGCGGGCTTCGCGCTCTTTACGCGGGCCGGACCGCGACTGGCGGGGCTGTTGTTGGCAGCGCAAGCCGGGCTCGCGATCTCGCTCTCGACCGGGGATCAACCGTTGTTGACGGTGGCCAGCACCTGGCTCTGGTTGCTGCTGGTGCCACTCGCCGGCCTGGCCGGGGTTCGCCCCCGCGATAGCTCGCCACCTGACGCCCTCACCCTGTTGGGCCTCGCCATGGTTCCCGGGAGCGTCGCCTTCGTCGGTCTGTGGCTCGCCGGCCTGGCATTGAACGCACGCGGGCTGCTTTTCGCGATGATTCCGGTCGGGCTGGTCGTAGTCGTTTCTCTGATCGCGGCCTTACGTCATGTGACCCTGCGGCGCCTCCGCCAGCTTGACGTCGCGACCGCCTGGGCAGGGGTGCTCCTGCTGATCGCCGCCTTTCCCATCATCGCCATCGGCACACTGGTCGTTCCCGCTGCCGCGACCGTCCGCCTGGTGCCCCGGGGGATGATCGCAGCCAGCCCCTTCGGACTCGTCACCGGTTTTGGCGTCTGGCCCGCGCTCGCGGTGTCGGTGGTGGTCGGCATCGTGCTTGGGCTGACCGGGTGGCGTCTGCAGGGGCGGTTCCCGTTGCGCGTGCGGGGCACCGGAGCCGGTCCTCGGTTTCTATCCCTTCTGCCGGCACGGCCGGTGCTCCCCAAATTGCCGGCGTGGAGTCAGGTCGTGCTCTGGGGCGCGTTCGCCGCCGTCGTGGGCGCGGTCGCGGTCCGCCCGTGATCCTCTACCTACCGGCGGCCTTATTCGTGGTCAGCCTGCTGGCGGCCTATGGCACGGTTGGCCGGCAACGACAGGCGGCGACCATCGGCGCCGTGCTGGCGGCGGCCTGGTCGCTCGCGCTGCTGGTCGACCCGAGTCTGACCGCCTGGGCCATCGGCCCCATCGTCGCGACCCTGCTCCTCCCGCGCCACGGCGCGCGCGCCCGCTCGAGCTTCGAGGGGCTAACCCGGCGCGTGGTCACCATCGTCGGCGCGTTGCTCGCGGCGATCTTCCTGGCGTCGCGTCTGCCGGTGGGCGAGAACCCCGTCCTGCTCAGCGCCGTGCCCTGGGCGCTGGCTGCCCTGGGCGCCGCCTGGTTCATCAGCCCGATCGACGAACCCGAGCGGCTGCAAGGCCAGGCGCTGATGGTCGGCGCCACTGCGGCGATCCTCCTGGCCGCGGTCCCTGCCGGGCCGCTGACCGCCGCGCTCGCCGGGGCGATGGCGCTGATGCCGGTCGCGGGTGAGCACTTGCGTCTGCCCGGCCGGTTTCGGCCGGCGTTGAGTGCGCTGCTGCTCCTCCTCGCGGCGGCGGCGGCGCTGCTCGCGGCGCTCGCCTCCGTGAATGTGGTGCTGGTCCTCTCCGACATCGGGCTGAACGTCAGCAGCCTGATCCTGCTCGGTGCCGCCATCCTCCTGGTGGCGGGAGCGGCCGCGACACCAATCGGCATCGAGTGGGCGGCGGCGCTCGGCGTGCTGACGGTCGCCGCCGCCGCGCCAGCCGTTCGATGGGCGGCGCTCGCCGGGCTGATCGCCGTCGCCAGCACCCTCGACCGGCGCGGCGAACGTCCGGCCTGGTTGGCGGCCGGTGCGCTGGCGATGACCTCCGTGCTGCCGCCGCTGGCTGCGCCCTCATGGAGTACTCGCGTGCAGGTGGTTGCGCTCGCCGCCGGCCTGGTGCTGATGCTATTTGCCGCCCGAGCGGCAACACTGCGCGTGCTCGTGCTGCCAACCACCGCGCTGGTTGTCATGCTGGCGCTCAGTTCGGTCAACGCCGCCGGACTCGTCCGCTTCCAGTGGGTCGCCGCGGTCGGCGCGCTGCTGCTGGTCGCGCGCACCGCGCTGACCTGGTTGCTGGCGGACAGCAGCGGGCGCGAGGTCCTTCGCGATGCATTGATCGCGGCGCTCCTGCTGCTGGCGATCAGTGCGCGCGACGCCCTCGGTCTCGGCGCGCTGGCGGCGGTGGTGCTCCTGATCGACGCGGCCATTGTTCGCATCGATGACATCCCCTCGCCGTCCTCTCGCTGGTCCAGGCTCGTGGTGCTGGCGCGTTCCAACTGGCCAGGGTCGATCACGTTCGCTGCCGCCACCATCACCGTGATCGCCACGCTCCAGGCAGGGTTGGCGCTCGGCTTGCTTGCGGCCGCGTTGCTCGCGGCGCTGCAGCTGGCGCCCCTCGTCGATCGCCACGCCGCCTCGCCCGCCTCCCTGCGACCGCGGTCCGCGTTGTACTGGGTGGGCCCAGCGCTGTCGATCGGCTGCGGCATCGCCCCCGCCCTCGTGCTGCGGATGATCCAACTGGCCCGTTGACCATCCTTCTGGCGTCAACCTCGGCGCGACGCATCGACATCCTGACGCGCTCAGGCGTCGCGTTTCGGGCCATCGCGCCCGGCATCGATGAGCGACCGCCCATGCCGCTCGGGCCGCTGCGCTTCGTCGCCTGGGCCGCGCGAGCCAAAGCGGAGGCGGTCGCCGAGAAGGCAGTCCGCCGTGTCGTGGTGGCCGCCGACACCGAGGTGGTCCTGCATGGCCGGATCTTCGGCAAGCCAAGGGATCGCGCGGAGGCCGCCGCCTTCTTACACGCGCTGTCGGGCAAGACGCACCAGGTCTACACCGCAGTGCAGGTGATCGACGGCCGCTCCGGCCGGCGCGTCCAGGGAATTTCTCGCACGCATGTCACTATGCGTGAACTTTCGGCACGCGAGATCGCCGCCTACGTACGAACCGGTGAACCGCAGGATAAGGCCGGTGCCTACGCTATACAGGGCAAGGGCCGGCGCCTGATCACATCGATCCACGGGCCCTATGACAACGTCGTCGGGATGCCGATGCGCCTGCTGACGCGATTGCTGGGCGAATGCGGGATCGCGGTTCCGGCAAACAATCCGGATGAATTGCAGAAAACGTCTCAGCACCGTCGCCGCAAGCCTGCTCCTGCTTAGCCCGATTGCTTTGACGGCCTGCGGGCCGGGCGAGGCCTCGAAGCTGGTCGTCACCCAGAGCACCGATGCCCCGAGTGGCTCCGATCACAAGAGCCACCTTGCGCCCGGCGTGTTCATCGGCATCACCCTCTCGATCCGCAACACCGGAGCCGGGGCGGCCCGCGGCGTCACCGTCGAGGACGTGCTGCCGGGTGGCTTTCGTTACTACGAACTGACCACGCTCGGCGGCAACGCGATCCGGACTGCGACCAGCGATCCGGCGGCCCAGGGCAACCCGGTCTGGGGCACGTTCACGATTCCGGCCGGCAATGGGAATACGGTGAGCGCGCTGATCCTCAGCTTCAGAGTGCAGGCGGCGGTCAAGCCGGGTGACTACCAGAACAAGGTCAAAATCAATACCTCACTGGCATCGGACGTCGCCCAGGGCGATCCGGTCGGCCTGGTCGTCGAGCCTCGCCCGGCGCTGACCGTCGCGGCGGCCGCGGCCACCGCCCAGGTGACAACCGGCGGCATGGCAACCTACGTCGTCTCCGTCAGCAACGTCGGCTCGGCCGTGGCCAAGAGCGTGGTGGTCTCGGTCAGTCTCGCGCCCGGGTTTCTCTACACCACGACCACCGGGTATGAAGGCAACAGCGTGCGCGTTTCCGCCGTCGATCCGCCGGGGAACAGCCTACTGCCGGTCTGGTCCTCATGGGATATTCCGGGGGCGGTCAATGGGGCGGCCGGCCTCCTGCGCCTGACCTTCCAGGCCAGAGTACTGGCCGCGGTGGTGCCGGGACTCTATAACTTGACGGTCGCCGTGACCAGCGCGAAGGACGTTCCGCCGCAAACGATCGGCAACACGGCCCCGGTCGCGGTGGGCAAAGGGACCACCATCCCGATCACGATGACGGTCGCCCCGACCGCGCCCTATGCCGCCCAGAACGGCACCGTGACCTACGTCCTCACGGTCGAGAACGACAGCACCGACGCGGCCAAAGGGGTGACGGTCACCGACACGCTACCGCTGGGCTTCGCCTTTCAGTCCACCAACAGCATCGTGATCAACGGGCAAAATGCGGGTTCGCGCCTGCAGCCGGCGGCGGGAAGTGCGACGCCGCAGTGGGGGCCGTTCACGCTCCCGGGCGGCGGCTTCAACGGCTCGACGCTGGTCATCACCTTCACCGCCAAAGTCGGCGGCGCGCCGCTCGGGCCGCACGCCAACGTGGTTTCGGGCAACAGCAGCAACGCCCAGATCACCGGCGCCTCGGACCAGGCGCCCGTGATCGTCACGGCGAGCTGACGGCCGTTTATGAGTTCGGTCTTACCGCCCGTTTGGGAGAATAGGAATCAGTGTCGAGAACCCAGCGCGAACTGAAGGCGCTTCGCCAGCAGCAGCGTGAAGAAGCCGCCGCCCGCCAGCGCGCGCGCGACCGTCGGAACCTGTTCATCATCGCCGGCGTCATCGGGGCGGCCGCGGTCGCCATCCTGGTGGTCGCGGTTGCCCTCAACCACGCGGCGACTGTGTCGAATGCTGGCCGGTTGGCCTTTCAAACTTACAGTGGTCCAACGCTTGGTACGCCGGGCACCGACGAGGGAACGCCCTCCCACATCGACCCATCGACGCAATGGACCTACAAGTCCTACCCGCCCACCAACGGACCGCACTACTCGGTGTCGGGCAGCGCCCCGGTCAACTGGGGAACGGTCGATACGCTGGTCGAGGGTCAGTTCGTCCACAACCTGGAGCACGGCGGGATCGTGGTCCTCTACAACTGCCCCAGCGGCAGCGACTGCACCAGTTTGAAGAACTCGTTGACCAACTACGTCCAGAAGCTGGCGCCACTGGAGCCGACTTACGGCGAGCCCAAGATCATCATGACCCCGTACAGCCATGGGATGCAGAAGAAAGTGGCCCTGGTCGCCTGGAAATACATCGAGTTCCTGGACGCGTACGACCAGAACGCGATCACCCAGTTCTACGAGAACCACGTCGATCAGGGGCCCGAGGCGGTGCCGTGATAAACTACGGAGTCGCGCCCGGGGGCGCTATTGCCATGTATGCCATCGTTGCCACCAGCGGAAAGCAGTTCAGGGTCTCAGAAGGCGACCGCATCCTGGTCGACCGGGTGCCGGCTGAGGTCGGTCAGACCGTGCGTCTCGACTCGGTCTTGATGTTCGGCGGCGAGGCCAAGCCGATGGTGGGTACCCCCTTCGTCTCGGGTGCGGCTGTCGAAGCAACCGTGGTGGCGCACCGGTCGGGCGACAAGATCATCGTCTTCAAATTCGAGGCGCGCAAGCGCAAGCGGCGCAAGACCGGGCACCGGCAGCAGCTATCTGAGCTGCGGATCGGCGCGATCCGGGCGCCGGATGGGAAAAGCGCCGCGGGAACGGCCGCAGGCGAACGACCGGTGACGGCGCAGCCGACGACGACCAAGCCCCGCCGGACCAGAGCGAGCGCGGAAACGAGCAAGCAGGAGTAGGCCATGGCACACAAGAAAGGCGCAGGTTCATCACGCAACGGACGCGACAGCGTCGGTCAGCGGCTGGGCATGAAGACGGGAGCCGGCCAGGCGGTCAACGCCGGCACCATTCTGCTTCGCCAGCGCGGGACCGCGATCTTTCCCGGGACCAACGTCGGGATGGGGCGCGACCACACCCTGTTCGCGCTCGTCGACGGGGTGGTTCGCTTCGAGCGGACCGGCCACGGGCGCAAGAAAGTCTCGGTCCTGGCCGAAGCCGTTTAGCGCTCGGCCGCCCGGGCGGGCCAGGCGGTCTTGTGATGTTCACTGACCGGGTCAAGGTCTTCGTCAAGGCCGGCGATGGCGGGGCGGGGCAACTGAGCTTTCGTCGGGAAAAGTTCGTGCCGCGCGGAGGCCCGGATGGGGGAAACGGCGGCCGCGGCGGCAACGTGGTGCTGGAAGTGTCGCGCCAGCTCAACTCCTTGCAGGACTATCGTTTCAAGCATCACTTCGCCGCGGTCCGCGGCGGGCGGGGCGGCGGTAGCCGTCGCCATGGCAAAGACGCGCCCGATATCGTGCTCCAGGTTCCACCGGGAACGCTGGTCAAAGACGAGGACGGGAAGACCCTCGCCGACCTGGTCGCGGACCGGCAGCGGTTGGTGGTGGCGCGTGCCGGTCGGGGCGGGCGCGGCAATGCCAGCTTCAAGACATCGACCCGGCAAACCCCGCGGTTTGCCGAGCTCGGCGAGCCCGGCGAATCCCGCTGGTTGTGGCTCGAGCTCAAACTGATCGCCGACGTGGGGCTGGTCGGCTTGCCCAATGCCGGCAAGTCGACCCTGCTCTCGGTCGCTAGCGCGGCGCGTCCGAAGATCGCGGATTATCCGTTTACGACCCTCGAGCCGGTGCTGGGTGTGGTCGAGCTCGCGGATGACGCCAGCTTTGTGATGGCCGACCTCCCCGGCCTGATCGAGGGTGCGGCCGAAGGCGCCGGGCTCGGTCTGCAGTTTCTTCGCCACGTCGAGCGGACCCGCGCGCTGATCCATGTGATCGACGCCAGTTCCGGCGATCGGCAGAAGCTCTGGGAGGACTACCTGCAGGTGCGCGCCGAGCTGAAGAAATACAGCCCCGCGCTGGCGCGCCGTCCGCAATTGATCGCCCTTAGCAAAATGGACGCCGTCACCGACTCCGCCGAGGTGGTCGCGTTCCGGCAGCGGCTGGTCAAGCTGCGCCGGCGGACCTTCCCCATTTCCGCGGTCACCGGCGAGGGCGTCCAGGACCTGCTCTGGGCGACCCAGCGGACGCTGGTGCGCCGGCGTGACAAGGCGGCGGCCGAGCCGCTACCGGCGTTGAAGGTTTACCGCGGTCCGACGACCGCCGACCCCTTCACCATCGAGCCGGTGGAGGGAGGATTCCGCGTGTCCGGCGATCAGCTGCAGCGCCTGCTGGCGATGACCGACATGACCAACCCGGAAGGCCTGGCGCATTTTCAGCGCATGCTCGACCGCTGGGGACTGAACGACGCGCTCGCGCGCCATGGAGCGCGGGGCGGGGAGACGGTGCGGATTTCCGACGTGGAATTCCTCTACGACCCCGAGCGCTGATGGCGAGTGAGGTGACCGGCATCATGGGGGGGACATTCGACCCGGTGCACAACGGACACCTGGCGGCGGCCCGCCAGCTGCGTGACGTCGCCGTCCTCGGTGAGGTCTGGCTGATGCCGAACGCGATGCCGCCGCATCGCAGCGCGGCCCCGGTCGCGAGTGCGGACGACCGGCTGCGGATGGTGCAGCTGGCGGTTGATCGGCAGCCGGGACTGTTGCCGTCAGCGCTCGAAGTCGACCGGGGCGGCGCCTCCTACACGATCGACACGGTTCGCGAGCTGGCGCGCCGCTTCCCTGGGCGGCCGTTCGCGATCCTGCTGGGATCGGATGCGGCACTGCAGATCCGGAGCTGGCATGACGCCGACGCGCTGCTCGACGAGGCGCACTTCGTGATCTTCAACCGCCCCGAAACCACGCTGGCGCCGCAGACGCTGCACGAGCTTGGTTTTGCGCCGGCCCGGACCCAGATCGTGCATCTCGACACGCCGGCCATCGCCGCCCACCAGGTCCGCGACCGGCTGGCGCGAGGCGCGTCCATCGACGACCTGGTGCCGGCGGCGGTCGCCGATTATATCCGGACGCACGACCTCTACCATGCCTAACGCCCTATCCAGGGTAACTGGGATAATCAAGCAAGTGACCCCCCTTCAGTTGAGCCGGCTCATCGCGGACGCGGCGGCAGAGAAGAAGGCGCGGGGCATCGTCCGGCTGGATATCCGGCAGAAGAGCTCGATCGCGGATTACTTCGTCATCTGCGAGGGGGACACGGATCGCCAGGTGCGAGCGATCACGGACTCGATCATCGAGGCCGGTAAGGCGAAGGGCGTGCGGCCGTTGCGCATGGCCGGTTACGACGATGGGTCGTGGGTTGTCCTCGATTACGCCAGCGTCATCGTGCACGTCTTCCTCCCGGGTGAGCGATCGTATTACGACCTCGAGTCCCTGTGGAAGGCGCCGGCCCGCAAGGCGGCCGTGGCCAGCAGCGGCAATGGGTCGAAAAAGGCGCCGGCGAAAGAACGCGCCCGGCCGGTAAAGAAACCGGTTCGGCCGGCCCGGCGACGTATCCGCTCCGCCTGATCCCAGGCGCTTGTGCGCCGTGTCTGAAGCTGACCGCTAACCCTGTGGGATAATGTCGTCGGCCGCCCTTCCTTAGGGCGCAGCGCACGAACATGGGCTCGAAGACACCCGTCGCCCCGCCCCATCCCCACGTCACCGTCGACGATGTGTGGCGCGGCGCCCTACCACAGGGCACGCAACTGGTGGCCGGGAATGCCGGGACCCGCCGCGAGGTGGTCTGGTGCACGACGCTGCGCGCCCGGCAGCCGGCGTTCACGCCGCTGCGGGGGGGCGAGCTCCTCCTGATCGATCCCCAGGTGTTGACCGCCGTCGACGCGCGGCTGACGCTCGCCCGCCTGCTCGAGTCGCTCGCCGGACAGGGGGTGGCCGGGGCGGCGGTCCTCGGCCGCGTTTCGCCCGAGGCGCGTCGGGCCGCCGAGGCGCACGCCTTGCCGCTGTTCGCGCTGCCGGCGGCCTTGCCGCTCGACCAGGTCGAACAGCAGGTCTTGCGATACATCGTCGACCAGCGGGCCGAGCTCCACGAGCGCGCCCAGGACCTGCACCGTCAGTTGAGCGAGCTGGCGCTGGCGGGACGGGGCCTGCCGGCGCTGCTGGCCCGGCTCCACGAGCTGACCGGCGTGCCGGTGGTGCTGGAGCGTGATTCGGGCATCGACTATGTCGGCGCCGGTCGGCTCGCCGACGCTGCGGCCGCGCTGATCGCGCAGGAGCGTCCGGCCCTCGAGGAGTGGCTGCGCGAGGTTCCCCTCAGCGCCTTCGATCCGCCGGTCGCGCTGCGGCCGCTGGCGCACGGCCAGACCCGGCTGATCGCGCCCATCCTGGTACAGGGGAGCATCGCCGGCTTCCTCTCGCTGCTGGGCTCGGACGGTGAGCTGGGGGAGATGCACCGCCTGGCGGTCGGGCGTGCGGCGCACGCCTGCGCCATCGAGTTGGTTCGCGCCCGTGCGGCGCGCGATGCCCGCGACGAGGTCGAGGAAGAGCTGCTCGACGTGCTGACCGCCGGCCGGCCGGGCACGCAGCAGGCGGCCCGCGAGCGAGCCAAGCGCAAGGGCTTCGACGTGGACGCGAATTACCTGGTGATCGCGGCCGAGCCGGCGGAGCCGGGGCTCGCGCCCAGGATCCGCGCCGCCTGGGAGCGTCAGCTGGGCACCATGCGGCTCAGCGCCCTGGTTCGGGAACGGGGCGAGGCGACGCTGGCGCTGGTGAGCCTCGCCGGCCGGCGCGCTCCCGACGCTCGATCGGTGGTGGATCACCTGCACCGGGCCGCCCGCGCATCCGCCAACACACCAGTGGCGCTCGGCTACGGCGGCGTCCGCTCGGGAGCAAACGAGGTGGCGGCGGGCGCCCGGGAGGCGGAGCAAGCCCTGAGCATGGGCCGGCGCCTCTTTGGTCCGGACAGCGCCACCGCCTTTAACGACCTCGGTCTCTATCGGCTGCTCTATGCGCTGCAGCCGCTGCCCGAGATGCGGGCCTTCCGCGACGATGCGCTGGCGCGGCTGCGGGCGAAGGATCGCGCGGGTGTTCTGCTGCAAACGCTCGGCGCCTACCTGGCGACCAACGGGAGCCCGACCGACGCGGCGGAGCGACTGCACCTCCATCGCAACACCGTGCTCTACCGTCTCGGGCGGATCGAGGATCTCCTCGGGGTCGACCTGCGCAACGCCGAAGTCCGGCTCTCGCTGCACCTGGCGCTGAAGATCGGTGAGGTGCTCGAACCCTGAGTTATTGCGGCCGGGTGCGGATCACATCAGGGAGGTGCGACACCGACGGTAGCGGGCCGACGACCGGCGCCGGCCCCGCGCCCAGTGCCGAGAGCACAGCCGCGGCGATCGCCGCGTGGCCCTGGTCGCCCGGATGGAACCAGTCGGTCCGGCCGAGGTAGCTCGACCCACCGTCGACGCCGTGGAAGTCGTTGACGGCGTAAAAGCCGTTCAGGCTGACGAAGGTCGCGCCGTGCCGCTCACAGGTTTGCACGATGATGGCATCGATCGCGGTCGAGGGCAGCCAGCTGCCGATGCAGAGGACGCGGGTCTGCGGGCCCGAGACGCCGCTGACGATCGCGTCGTACTGCGCCGCAAAGGCGTCGAGCGGCGTATTGAACCCGGCGTCATTGGTGCCGAGCTCGATGGTGACGAGCGCCGGATGGCCCGCCTGGACCTGGCCCAGCTGCGGCAACGCCCAGGCCGCCTTCGCCCCGCTCCGCGCTACCAGGTTGAGCGTCATGCCCAGCTTATCCGCGACCAGCGCGGGAAAGGTCCCGTCCTGGGCGGTGGCAAATCGGCCCGCGCTGATGCTGTCGCCGAGGGCCACGTAGACCTTGCCCTGCAAGCCCTGATTATCCGTTCCGGCGTGCACGCCAAGCACCTCGCTGGGGGCCATCACCGGACCTTTCGCGCCCGGCTCGCCGACGGCGAGCAGTAGCAGAACAACCCAAATGAGATATGTCACGACCCTCGGGGTGCGCGACGGCAATGCCGTTGACCCCATCCTCCTGCCCCTATTCTGGCAGCCAGGCCGGATTGCCGCCCCCTGCAAACGTTCGGCACGCCCGCTAGACCAGTCCCGACTCCAGCGTGGTGACCATCTCGGCGAGCGCCCGGACGGCCCAGTTTGGACGGTCAGTCATGCCGAACAGCTGAAGACGGGCCTCGGCGAGGTGCTCCGCCGCCTGGCGGCGGCAAATCGCCTGCGCGCTGGACTGGGTGATGATGGCGCGGGCGGTCTCCATCTCGGTGGCGGTGAAGCTGGCGCGCGTCAGCAGCGATCGCAGCACGCGCCGGTTGCCGGCGGCGCCGCCTTTCATCGCGACCAGCGTCGGCAGCGTCTTCTTGCCGTTCTTCAAGTCGCTGCCCAGCGGCTTGCCGGTCTGTGTGGTCGACCCCCAGACGCCGAGGATGTCATCGATCACCTGAAATGCAATCCCCAGGTGGTAGCCGAACTTGCCCGCCCTGTCCAAGGCCGCGTCGCCGACACCGGCGGCCAGGCCGCCCAGCCGTGCGGCGCACTCGAACAGGGCGGCCGTCTTCAGCCCCACCATCTCCATGTACTCGTCGACCGAGACGTCGACTCGCTGCTCGAACTGCAGGTCGAGGACCTGGCCGCGGCAGAGGGCGAGCATCGACTCGGTCAGCAGCACGAGCGCCGGCCGGGTGCGGTCCGCATAGCGCGCCGGCAGCAGGTCGACGACCGCGCGGGTGACGAGCGCCTCCAGCGCCGCCCCGGCATTGATCGCCTGGCCCGGACCCCAGACTTTCCAGACGGACGGGCGGCCCCGGCGCAGCTCGTCATGGTCCTGGACGTCGTCGAAGACCAGCGAGAAGTTGTGGGCAAGCTCGACGGCCACCGCCGCCCACAACGCATCGGCATAGCGTTTTCCGAAGGCCTCGCAGGTGAGCAAGGCGATGTTGGCCCGGAGGCGCTTGCCGGGCCGCTCGCCTGCCTTTCGCAGGCCGAGGTGGTACTGCACCATCTCCGTCAGCAGCGAGCTCTGGCTGGAGCCGACCCGCTGCGAGAGGCGCGACAGCTCGCGGTCCAGGGCCTGGTTCATGGCCTGCAGCCGGTCGGTGCGGCTGGCGAAGGTCTTGGTTTTCATCGCACTTCGACCGGAGGCCTGGTCTTGAGGGCCGCGATGGTGGGCGCGCCGGCGCAGAACATGGCGACCCGCAGCTGCCAGGCGAAGCCGTCGAGCAGGCGCCGGACGGACTCTTCGCCTTCGGAGGCGGCGGCCAGCACGGCATGGGCAAAACCGGTCAGGTCCGCGCCCAGCCCGAGCGCCTTGGCGGCGTCCAGCCCGTGCTTCAAGCCGCCGCTGGCGATCAGCGGCAGCTGAGGGGCGGCGCGATGGGTCGCGATCAGCGCCTCCGATGTGGGGATGCCCCACTCCGAAAAAGCGAGCGCCAGCTCGACTTCCTCGGGACGCTCACGCCGAAACGCCTCCACCCGGGCGAAGCTGGTGCCGCCGAGACCGGCGACGTCGATGGCGGCCACGCCGGCGGACGCCAGCAGCCCCGCGGTGCGCTCCGAGATGCCGCAGCCGACCTCCTTGACGATCACGGGAACTGGGAGTTCGCGGCAGAGGGTGGCGATCTTTTCGATCAGTCCCCGGAAGTTGTGGTCGCCCTCGGGCTGGAGCGCCTCCTGCAGTGGATTGAGGTGCAGCACCAGCGCATCCGCGCCGATCATTTCGATCGCTTCCAGCGCCTGCTCTCTGCGCATGCCGTAGTTCAACTGGACGGCGCCGAGGTTGGCGAACAGCAAGACATCGGGGGCGACGCTGCGCACCTGGTAGGTGGCGCGCAGATCCTTGTGCGTGATTCCCGCCCGCTGCGAGCCGACGCCGAAGGCAATCCCGACCGATTGCGCCACCAGCGCCAGCCGGCGGTTGATGTCGCCGGCGGCGTGGGCGCCGCCGGTCATGCTCGAGATCAGGAAGGGCAGCTTGAGTGGCTTGCCCAGGAAGCTGGTCGTCATGTCGACGGCGTCAAGGTCCAGCTCGGGAAGCGCCTCGTGGCTAAAGGCGTAGCGCTCGAATCCGGCGCTGCGTGTCGATTGCACGGAGGCTTCCAGCGACAGGCGCAGGTGCTCGAGCTTGCGTTGGGCGATTTTTGAGACCGGGTGACGGTTGGCGTCGAGGGCCATGATCTAGCTCGCCGCCTCGACCTCAGGCGGGGTTGGGTGTTCGTCGTGGACGTCGGCTTCGAGGGCATCCGGATTTTCGGCCTGGCGCTTGCGCATCATCTGGATGAAGTAGTCGACGATGATCGGGTCGAACTGGGTGCCCTTGCCCGCCTCGAGCTGGGCGAGCGCGAAGTCCGGCGTGCGCCGCTGCCGGTACGGTCGGGTCGATGTCATCGCGTGATAGGCGTCGCAGACCGAGACGATGCGGGCGTGCAGTGGGATGTTCTGTCCGGCGAGCCCGTCCGGATAGCCGCTCCCGTCGTACCACTCGTGGTGGTGGAGCACGACGTTGAGGATCTGTCGGAACGCCTTGATGGGTTGCAGGATGCGCGCTCCCAGGATGGGGTGCATGCGCATGATCAGCTTCTCGTCTTCGTCGAGCTTGCCTTCCTTGAGCAGGACTTTGTCGACCACGCCGATCTTGCCCACGTCGTGCAGGATCGCGGCCAGGCGCAGCTGGTTCTTGTGCGCTGCCGACAGCTGCAGCATGTCGCCCAGGTCTTCGGCGAGCTTGGCGACAGACTGCGAATGGCCGCTGGTGTACGGATCCTTGGCGTCGATCGAGGCCGCCAGCGCGTTGAGCGCTTCCAGCGTCGCCTCGCTATTCGGCGAGAGCATACCTTCGGCGAGTTCTTCGAGGTGGCTCGAGTTGGCGATCTGGCCGAGGCGCTTTTCGAGGGTCGCGACCATTCCCGGCCCGACCGTGTCCGCGCTCGCCAGCTGGGCGACGACTTCGCTCAAGACCGAGTCGAGCGCGGCGACGCTTTCCAGCTCGCAGGCGCCGCAGATGCAGTTGCGGCCGCGCTTCTTCGCCATGTACATGGCAAGGTCGGCGCGGTTCAGCAACTCGTCGCGGTTCTTGGCGTCGACGGGATAGGTCGCCCAGCCGACCGACGCGGTCAGCGGCGCGAAGATGGTCTTCGGGTTGTACATGAACACCTTGGCGAGGGTGTCGCAGATCTCCTGCGCCCGCATTGGCGCGGTCTGGATGTCGACCCCCGGTAGGATGGCCACGAACTCCTCGCCCCCGTAGCGGGTGACCGTGTCCTCGCGACGCATCGTCGACGAGATGGTGCGTGCCGCGGCTTTGAGCGCGACGTCACCGGCCGCGTGGCCGAAGCTGTCGTTGTAGACCTTGAAGCGGTCGAGGTCGATCATCATCACCGTGATCGACCCGCCGGTCTCCTTGGTGTTCTCCAGCTCCTCGTCGAACCTGGTGTGGAAATAACGGTGGTTGGGCAGCCCGGTGACCGAGTCGGTGACCGAGAGTTTCTGCGCCTGGTCGAGCGCGTGCGCATTGCGCATCGCGATGCCCGCGCGCTCGGCGAAGGTCAGCATCAGCTCCTGTTCGGTTTGGCGCAGCGGCTCGACGCGGTTCTGGAAGCCGATGATCATATCCGCGATCGCACGCGCCCCGTGGAAAACGGGGACGCGGTACCACAGCCCGGCCGGCAATGCCTTGGGGTTGTCGGGCAGCACGATGTTGGGGTCGCTGAGTG
The DNA here is from genome assembly GCA_034666565.1 of Chloroflexota bacterium. Lineage (GTDB taxonomy): Bacteria > Chloroflexota > Dormibacteria > CF-121 > CF-121 > CF-13. The sequence goes on along the minus strand of JAXDLN010000036.1, from coordinate 52,691 downwards.
GGATGACCTGCTCGCCCATCGCGGGCGTCAGCGTCAAGCGCGCTCCGGTCATGTCGACGCCGGCGTACTGCTCCTTCAGCTCGGGGCTCCAGTCGATGTAGAGCGTCGAGGCGGGGGGCGCGGACTCATCCTGACCGATCAAGGGCGGCATCTGGACCTGGAGCAAAAAGGCATCCGCGTTGAGCAGCAGCCGGCCCTTTTCGGCAGCGAGCAAGCAGGTCTGCTCGAACTCGAGGTCCCGGTTGAGCTCGACCGTCACCTCGGACAACGAGGCATGCGCCCGCTCCAACTCCTCCTCCAGCGCCTGCTCCGCTCGCCGGGCGCGGTCGCCGACGAAGCCGACGAAGATGCCGGTGATGGCGACGAAGCCGGTGCGCATCGCCAGGTTGGTGAGCGCGCTCAGCGCCAGGGCCGTGCCCGCGACCGCGTTATCGTAGTAGACGACGGCGGTGTAGCTCAGGGCGATGGTAAGGACGGCGACGATGGCGGCCAGACCGCCGAAGCGCACGGCCGTGGTGACGGTCACGACGAAATAGGCGAGGAAGAAGGGTGAGTCCAGGCCGCCCGTCACGGCGACGCCGCCGGTGACGAGCAGGGTGTCACCAATCGCCGAGATATAGCCGCTGGTCAGCCATCCGGGTTTACGCGGAAGGATGATGACGAGCAGCGTCAGGTTGTAGATCGCCCCGAGGCCGATCAAGGCCGCCAGGGTCACGAGCGATTGCTGGTTCAGACTGGTTGACAGGAATGGAAGCGCGCCGAGCGAGACCAGAATCGCGAGCCAGCGGACCCAGATGATGCGGCGCTCCATCTCCATCGCCGAGGCATCCGGCTTCCCGGCCTGTGCCGGCTTGCGGGCCCCCAGCTTGAGGTTGATGGCGCTGCTCATGGTTTCGACTCAGCCCGCCCTCAGCAGGCGATCCGAGCGGGGCTTGGCGCGCGGGACTTCATAGAAGTCGAGGAGCACCTGGGTGCTGTCGATCAGGTGGCTCAAGAATTGCTGCGTGATGCCGGTGCGGCGCTCGCGTCCAATCGCCTTCTTGAGCTGTTCGAACTCCTCCTCCATGAGGTGATGCACGGCGACGCGTGCGCTCTCGAGCGTGCGCTCGCCGGGTGCGCCGAAGATCAGGTCCACGGAGTTGAAGCGCCCTTGCGCCGCCTCGCGCTCGTGCGTCCGCAGGTCGTTCGCCAGCCGCACCACGCGCGCCGCCTGACAGATGTGGCCGAAGATTCGGTTCTTGAGCTCTTGCGAGACGTCCTGGTAGGAAAAGGCGAGGATCGAGACCTGGACGATCGGGAAGGAGCTGCTGTACATGCCATTCGCCAGGTAGGCGTCAAGCGTGACGCGCTCCTTGTGCTTCAGCCAGTGGTTCTCCTGGAGCATGGTCCAGATCGACTTCTCCCAGACCAGGCGCCGCATGGCGGTCCACTCTTCGGGCACTTCGTCCTCGCGGAACTGCTCCTCGATCTTGCGCGTGACGGTGGCGTTGACCAGGGGCATCTGGCTCAGGTCCCGGTTGGGCCAGAGCAGGAAGTTCTGGCAGACTCGCCGGTAGTCGGCGAGATCGAGCTCGGGATGTTCTTCTTCGAGGTAGTCGTCGATATAGACGATGTAGGCCATGGTGCGGGCGAGGGTCAGCGCCTGCTCGAAGCTCGCGCTGGGGTGCAGCAGAACGGCGGCGCGGCAGACCTCACCCAGCATGTCGTCGCCACGCGGGTTGGCGTCGACGAGGTGGCGGATGACCGCGCGCTCGTCGCCCTGCGCCAGCAGGTTTTCCTTGAGCTTGTTAATTCGCCGATCTAGCATGTTCGCTCCTCGCCAGCATGGTTCGCGCGGATAGCACCGCCGACCGGACGACCTGGGTGGGCCCGTAGAGCGTCTTGCCGACCCACATAGGAATGACGGGCTCCCCTTCGGTTTCATTCAGATAGGCGGAAGCCCGGCTCAGTTGCTCCTTCAGCCCCGCCCGGAACTCGGCCGGCGCCAGCATCAGGGCCTGGACGGCGTAGGCGGTTTCTTCCGGGGTGCCGGCTGAGAACCATCCCCAGGAGCCATCCTCTCGCTGGCTGTCCCGCAACCAGCTGAAAGCCTTGGCGCAGGCGTCGGGTGCCGACGCGGTGAGCGCGAAGACGGCGTGGGCGGTGGCATAGAAGGGGGAACCATGCCACTTGTCGACCCAGTGATCGCCGTCTACGCGCGCATCACGCAGGTACTTGACGACTTTCTGCGCAATCACATGCTGGCGAGGGAAGGGCGGCACGACCTGGAGCACCTCGAGGACGTGGGCATTGGCGGTGACGGAGGCATCCCGCTCGAGCGGGAAGGTGAAGAAGAAGTTCACGCCTTCGAACGGCCGCAGCGGCCCGGCCGAGATCGGGTAGCCGTAGCGGTGCAGGACGCTGAGCGTCAGGGCGGTGTCGTCGGCATCCGCCCGAAGGCCCTCGCGCGAGACGCCGACGCCGTCGTCGGTGAGCGCCTGGGCGAGGTAGCGCAGCAGGGGCTGCGCTTCAGCCGGCCGGTGGTCGGCGCGCGCCAGGTTGTAGAGCACCCAGGCGATCTCGAAGATCTCGAAGGGCGCGACCGTCGGAATGCTGCCGTCACCCCGGTTGCGCAGCAGCAGGGCGATGTACTCGTTCGCCTGCTCGTCGCGGGTTTTGAGCAGGAAATACGCCGTCGCCGACGGTGAGTTCGCAAAGGAGCCGTTGGGGGAGAGCTGCGCCCGGGCGGCCTCGACGTCGAGCCGGTTGCCCAGGTACTCGAGGGAGTGCAGCAAGGGCGTCTTGACGTTGTAGATGAGCCGTGGTGGGATGTGGCCGATCTTGGCGTCGCGCTGGGCGGAGATCCCCATGAAGCGCTCGTAGGGAAGGGGGAGTCCGCGGACCTTGGCCTCGTCCAGCAAGGCGGGGAGCACGAGTTCGAAGCCGGCCATGTCCGGGCCGGTCTGCCAGTTGCCGGTGTCCTCGTAGAGGAAGCGCAGCGCCCTGGTCCGCGCCCGGTGGGCGACCCCGTCCTGGAGGTTCTGCGGCAGGTCGGCGAGCGCCACCAGGGCGCTCAGGGTGGAGACCAGCTTGTCTTTCGGAATCGGCAGGGTGGTGCCGAAGCTGCCATCGGGGTTCTGGCTGCGAAGGAGCCAGGCCAGCGTCTGGGGGAAGGCCAGCGCGTTCGGATCGTCGGGCTGGCGCAGGCGGGCGACGAAAGCGGTGTCGTAGGCGGCCGCGGAGATCGCCCCCTGCTGGAGCGACGTCAGCAGCTCGCGGGTGGCGGCCGGCAGCGGCAGGGCCGCCGGCCGTGGCAGCACTCCGTGGCTCGTGACCTGGACGTCGTTGATTTCCGTAGTAGCGACCCCCTTGGAATGGCGCTCGATCGAGCGTCTAGGCGGAGGCTACCGCCGTCCTGTTGCGGGAGACGTTTCGGCTGAGCACCCGTTTGCCGGGCCGATGGCGGTCACGATCCCGTCGTATTCGTCACAGGCCGATGACCGGGGAAAGTGGCCTTGCCCAGAGTCGTTGTCCGGATACGGGCTTGCGGGACGGGCCTAAAGAGAGGGACGGGTGTTGCGGCCGAGGGTCATATCGGGCGGGCTGGACCGGCGCGCCAGCACCATGGTGCTGGTTCATGGCGCCTACACCGCCGCCAACCTGCTGGCCGGCGCCTTCCTGTCGATCTTCCTCTGGCGGGCAAGCCACGACCTGGCGCCGATCGCCCTCTACAGCGGGTTGTGCGCCCTCATGATTCCCGCCGCCTTCGTCGCCAACGGCCTGCTCTGGCGGGGGATCGGCGCCGGTGCCTCGATCCGGATCGGCCTCTTCGGCTGCGGCCTCTCCTATCTGGTGATCCTGATGCTTGGCAACGACGCCCCTCACTGGGTCGTGCTCCTCGGCCTTCTCCGAGGTGTCGCCGAAGGCTTCTACTGGTCGGGCTTTCACCTGGTGACCTACGACACAACGTCCGACCGGGACCGCGACCGATACTTCGGGGCGCAGGCGACGGCGAGCTTGTTGCTGACCGCCACCCTCCCGCCGGTGGCGGGCGCGATCATCGTGGCCGGGACCCGCGTCGGCGGGACCTACCGCGGCTATCAATTGGTCTTCGCCCTGTCGGCCGTGGTGCTGATGGCCGCCATGGTGGTGGCCGGCCAGTTGCCATCATCCGCGCGCGCGCGCCTGTCGCTTCGCCGCGTGGCCACCCTGGCGCGGCGAAACCCGGACTGGCGCTGGGTGACCCGTGCCCGGCTCGCCGACGGCTTCACCGGGAGCTTGGTCGGGTTGGTGCTCACAATCCTGATGTTCCTGGTGCTCAAGAACGAACAGCAGTTGGGCAACTTCAACGGCCTGATGGGCCTGCTGGGGGTGGCGATCAGCCTCGGGCTGGCCGCCTTCATGAAGCCCAGGCACCGGATCGCCTGCGCCCTGGTGGGCGGCGCGCTGCTGGTGCTCTCCACCTTCTTATTGCCGCTCTATCTGACGGCCTGGGCGATCGTTGGCTTCGGCATGCTGCGCGCGATTGGTGGCCCGCTCCACGGGAACGCCCTGGCTCCGGTGGCATTGCAGGTGATCGACCGGGATCCGGCGCCCACGGTGATGCGCTACGAATACATCGTCCACCAGGAGCTCTGCCTGGGGATCGGGCGGGTGCTCAGCATCGGCTGCTTCCTGCTGCTCGTCGCCCCCATGAACCAGATGCTGCTCGCCCGCATCGTCGTCGTCGTGGCGGGTGCGGCCCCCATCCTGATCTGGGCCGCCTTTGCCCGCATCCCCGGGGTCGTTCCGGTCGCGCCGTCCGACAGCCGGGCTCTGCCCGCGGCCGCGTAGCCGCGGGGGTCGGGTTTTCGGCCAAACGTTAGGCCATTTGTAAGGTCGGATCCTTTCGACCGTGGATGCGTTTATAGATGTAGCGGGCGCACAGGCCGCGGCCGGGCTCGCCAAAACCATGATCAAACGCAGCCGAACGGGACGTCGAGGCCAAGGGATGGTCGAGTTTGCGCTCATCCTCGTCCTGGTCGCGTGCGTGGCGATCGTCACCATCACGCTGACCGGGAACCAGCTGTTCCTGACGTTCCAGGACATCGAGGAAGCTGTGGCCAATCCCGGTGATGCGGGAGCGACGAGTGCCTATACCTGTCCCGACGGCACCACCGCGGTCCTGCACGGCCACAAGTTCCACTGCCACTGATGCGGCCGCCCGCGTGACCGGTTTGGTGGAGCGAAAGAGACTCGAACTCTCGACCTCCGCAATGCGAGTGCGGCGCTCTGCCAGCTGAGCTATCGCCCCGGTCGGGATTATACGTTCAGGTTGTACGATGTGGCGGCGACCGAAGGCTTTGCCTGATCGAGCTTGTTTCATTCTCATGAGGCGCGCATAGACTAGCCATATGGCGCAATTCCGCCCCGACCAGACGCCGCCTCCGCAGGCGCCCAAGACTCCGCGGCAGACCAGTTCCTGGCTGCGCCTGGCCCTGCTGGCCGGCCTGAGCCTGTACCTGGTCATCCTGACGGCGCCGTTCGTCAGCAAACTGGGCGGACCGGCCCGGGTTGACATGAGCTACTCACAGCTGGTGACCCAGGTCGAGGATGGCAACGTCGCCGACATCACGATCCAGGGCCAGTCGGCCCAGGGTGACCTCAAGGTCGCGTTTGCCAATAATGGCGTCACCAACACCCAGTTCACCGCGACCGTCCCCGACAACGTCGGGTTGACCGATCCGACGTTTTTCCCGCTGCTGAAGAGCAACCATGTGGCGACCACGGTCAAGCAAGACACCGGCGGCATCGGCAGCCTTTTAATTACCCTGCTCCCGTTCCTGGTCCTGATCGCGATCTGGATCTGGTTCGTGCGCCGATCCGGGCAGGCCGCGCAGGGCATCTTCAGCTTTGGTCGCAGCCGGGCCCGCTTGCAGGAGCCGGGCACCCCGAAGACAACCTTCCATGACGTCGCCGGCGTGGAGCAGGCCCAGTTCGAGCTGCAGGAGATGGTCGATTTCCTGCGTGATCCCGGGAAGTTTCAGAAGCTGGGCGGTCGCATGCCCAAGGGCGTCTTGCTGATCGGTCCGCCGGGCACCGGCAAGACACTGCTGGCCCGGGCCATCGCCGGCGAGGCGGGGGTGCCCTTCTTCAGCATCTCGGCCTCGGAGTTCGTCGAGATGTTCGTCGGCGTCGGCGCCTCCCGCGTCCGCAGCCTCTTCGAAGACGCCAAGAAGCATTCGCCCTCGGTGATCTTCGTCGATGAGCTCGATGCCGTCGGACGCCAGCGCGGCGCTGGCCTCGGCGGTGGCAACGACGAGCGCGAGCAGACCTTGAACCAGTTGCTGGTCGAGATGGACGGCTTCGATCAGCGCGAGGCGGTGGTCGTGGTCGCCGCGTCGAACCGCGCCGATGTCCTCGATCCGGCGCTCCTTCGTCCCGGCCGCTTTGACCGGCGCGTCGTGGTCGACCGGCCCGACCGCCGCGGCCGCGCCGCGATTTTGAAAGTGCACACGCGCAGCGTGCCGCTGGACGCCGACGTCGACCTGGAGATCATCGCCCGCTCGACGCCGGGCCTGGTGGGCGCGGACCTGGCCAACCTGGTCAACGAAGCCGCCCTGCACGCCTCGCGCACCAACCGGACGACGGTGGCGATGGAGGATTTCGAAGAGTCGTTCGACCGGGTGGTGCTCGGGTCCGAACGCAAGATCTATCTGAGCGAGGCGGAGCGCCGTGTGATCGCGTATCACGAGTCAGGCCACGCGCTCGTGGCCTGGTACCAACCGCAGTCGGATCCGGTCCACAAGATCACGATCGTGCCGCGCGGCATGGCGCTGGGCGTCACCCAATCGATCCCAACCGACGATCGCCACAACCTGTCGCAGGAATATCTCGAGGCGCGCATCGCCATGGCGCTCGGCGGACGAGCCGCCGAACAGCTCGGCCTCGGCTCGATCACGACCGGCGCGCAGAACGACCTCGAGACCGCGACCGAACTGGCGCGGCACATGGTGGTGAGCTGGGGGATGAGCAAGAAGATGGGGCTGTTCTCCTTCGATGATTCGCCGCAGGCCGTGTTCCTCGGGCGCGAGCTCGCCGGCAGCCCGCACGTCAGCCAGCGCACGGCCGCCATCATCGACGAAGAAGTGACGCGCATGCTCACCGAGGGCTACCAGACGGCGGAAAGCATCCTGACCGCCAACCGCGCCAAGCTCGATACCCTGGCGGCCGCCCTGCTGCAGGAAGAGGTCCTCGATGAAGACCAGATCGCCAGGCTGATCGGACCGCGGGCGCTCGAAGGCGGCATTGCCTCGCCCAAGGCCTGGCGGGCCGCCGCCAGCGACGCGGGAGCGCAGGTCTAACGGCAATGGCCGACGCCGTCGAGCTGCGGCGGATTCCTCTGGTCCCTTTGCGGGACGACGTCGTCTTCCCCAAGCTGATCGTGCCGCTGTCCGTGGGGCGGCGCACGTCGATCGCGGCCATCACCGCGGCTATGGAGAAGGACAAGCAGGTCCTGCTGGTGGCGCAGCGCGACCCGCAGGTCGACGACACCACCGAACAAGACCTGTACACGACCGGCACCATCGCCGAGATCAACGGCATGCGCCAGACTCCGGCCGGCGTGCAGATGCTGGTCGCCGGCGCCCAGCGGGCGCGCATCGTGCGCGTCGTGCAGTTCAAGCCCTTCATCGAGGTCGAGATCGAACCCGTCGCCGACCAGGTGGGGGAGGGCCTCGAGATGGAGGCCCACATGCGCTCGGTCAAGAGCCTCTACGAAAAGTACGTCGAGTCCGGCGCCGCGGTTGCGCCGGAGATCGCCGCCACCGTCTCGAAAACGGATGATCCGGTCTATCTGGCTGACCTGGTCTCGGCCGCCCCCGACCAGACCCTCGAGCAGAAGCAGCACATGCTGGAGACGCCCAATGTCATCGAACGTCTCCGCCTGCTGTCGCTCTTCTTGAGCAAGCAGGTCGAAATCCTCGAGCTCAAAGCCAAGATCCAGAACGAGGTCCAGAGCACCATCGGCAAGCTGCAGCGTGACCAGATCCTGCGCGAGCAGCTCAAGGCGATTCGCAAAGAGCTCGGCGAAGACGAAGAAGGCCAGGAGCTGCACAACTTACGCGAGAAGATCGAATCGGCCGGCATGCCGGATAGCGTGAAAGAGCGCGCCTTGAAAGAGATCGACCGGATGCAGAGCATTCCGGCGGCATCGCCCGAGGTCGGCATCATCCGCACCTACGTCGATTGGCTGATCGCCCTCCCCTGGGGGCCGCCGCCCGCGGAGAGCTGGGACACCAAGGTCGCCGCCACCGTGCTCGACGAAGACCACTACGGCGTCGAGAAAATCAAGGAACGCATCCTGGAATACATGGCCGTCCGCCAGCGCTCGCAGAGTCTGCGCTCGCCGATCCTGTGTTTCGTCGGGCCGCCCGGCGTGGGCAAGACCAGCCTCGGCAAGTCGATTGCGCGAGCGCTGGGACGCAAGTTCGTCCGGCTGTCGCTCGGCGGCATCCATGACGAGGCCGAGATCCGGGGTCATCGCCGAACCTACATCGGCGCCATGCCGGGAAGGATTCTTCAGCAAATGAAGGTTGCGGGCGCCCGCAACCCGGTCTTCATGCTCGACGAGATCGACAAGGTTGGCGCCGACTGGCGCGGCGATCCGTCGTCGGCCCTGCTCGAAGTCCTCGACCCGGAGCAGAACCGCGACTTCTCTGACCATTACCTGGAAGTCCCCTACGACCTCTCGCACGTGCTGTTCATCACCACCGCGAACGTGGTGGATACCATCATTCCGCCGCTGCGCGACCGGATGGAGATCATCCGCCTTCCCGGCTACACCGAAGACGAGAAGATGCACATCGCCAAGCAGTTCCTGGTGCCGCGGCAGTTGCGAGAGCACGGCCTCACCGACGAGAACCTGGAGTTGCCCGAGGCCAGCCTGCGCATGCTGATTCGCGAGTACACCCACGAAGCCGGGGTGCGGAACCTGGAGCGCGAGATCGCGAATATCGCCCGCAAGATTCCCCGTCGCATCGCCGAAGGCGAGACCGAGAAAGTCACGGTGGAACCGAGCGACCTGATGGCCTACCTGGGCCCACCGCGCTTCGAGTTTGGCGTGGCCGAGCTGGAAGACCAGGTGGGCGCGGTCACCGGGGTGGCAGTCAACGAATTCGGCGGCGACGTGATGACGGTGGAGGCCATCCTGATGCAGGGGCGCGGGGAGTTCGCCCTCACCGGGCAAATCGGCAAGGTCATGGAAGAGTCAGCGCGGGCGGCAGTCAGCTACGCGCGCTCACACGCGCTCGAGCTGGGTCTCAAGCCGGGTTTCTTCGAGGACCACTTTTTCCATATCCACGTGCCGGCCGGGGCCATTCCCAAGGATGGACCATCGGCGGGGATCACGATGGCGACCGCCGTCGTCTCGGTCTTGACCGACCGGCCGGTCCGGCGCGACGTGGCGATGACCGGCGAGATCACGCTGCGGGGCAAGGTGTTACCAATTGGCGGGCTGAAGGAAAAATTGTTGGCGGCGCATCGCGCCGGCATCAAGGTGTTCATCCTGCCGGAGAAGAATCGCAAGGACCTGCACGAAGTCCCAGACGAGGTGAAGCAATCGATGGAACTCGTGATGGTCAAGCACGTCGACGAAGTGCTCGAGAAGGCCCTGCTGCCGGCGGCGGCCCGGCCATCGACGCCGGGGCTCGGGTTCCGGCGGCCACTCGGGGACACCCAGCCCGGCACGGTCAACTAGTTTTGGTGGGCCCCCACCCCGACCTCCCCCGGAGGGGGAGGGAAATCCCAAGGGGGGCAGTGTCCCTGTTAGCCGTTTTGCTGCTGCTGGCGGGATGCACGCTCCAGCCGGATGTCTCGCAGGCAGCACCCAACGGACGGGTGGGGACGGCGGCGCCGGCGCTGTCCGGCCAGACGCTGGCCGGTGATCAGCTGTCGATCGACTTTCGTCAGTCGAAGACCGTCCTGGTCTTTTGGGCCGCCTGGTGCGGACCGTGTCGCCAGGAGCAGCTCGGCCTGAATACGCTGGCGGCCAAGTATGCCGGGCAGGGCATCCGCTTTGTCGGCGTCGACCTGCTGGACCACGACCGCGCGCTGGCCAGGGCGTTCGTCAACGAGTTCAAGGTGTCCTATCCCAGCCTGTACGACGATGCCGGCAGCCTGGCGGCGGCCTATCAGGTCGACTCGCCGCCGTCGTTCGTGTTCATCGACCAGCGTGGCGTGGTCGTCAATCGTTACCCGGGCGAGGCGTCCCAAGCGAAATTGGAGAACTTCGTTCAAACGCTGGCTACTTCGTCCGCCGCTGCCACCGCGTCGCCTTGAGCATTTTGACCGAAGGGAAGAACCTACGGTTCCTCCCTTCGCCGCGGCGTCGGCGAGAGCCGAGCCTCCGCTACGCTCCGGCCAAGCGCCGCTGCATCCTTCTTCCCTAGTGGAAGGCGGGCCTTACTTGGTTCTCCGCTGCCAACGGGTCGCCTTCAGCATTTTCTTGTGCTTGTGTTTGCGCATCTTCTTTCTGCGCTTCTTGATTACCGAGCCCAAAAGGCCCGTCCCGTGTTAGCTCGCATGTGCCGGAACATTCTAAGCGAACTCGGGGTTTAGACTGGTAGGGGTAGCGGAGAGAATCACTCGTAGGAGTCCCACTTCATGAGCCAAGCCGTAATCGTTGAAGCTGTCCGGACGCCGATCGGGCGCCGCGACGGTGCCTTGAGTCCGGTTCGGCCGGACGACCTGCTGGCCCTGACGCTGCGCGAACTCCTGACCCGCGCCGGGGTCGATCCGGCTCAGGTCGACGACGTTGTGGCGGGTTGCGTCACCCAGACCGGCGAGCAGGGCATGAATATCGCGCGAGCCGCCGCCTTGATCGCGGGCTTCCCGATCGAAGTCCCCGGCACGACCATCAACCGCTTCTGTGGCTCGGGCCAGCAAGCCGTCAACTTCGCCGCCCAGGGCGTGATGTCGGGCGCGCAGGACATCGTAATCGGCGCCGGCGTGGAGAACATGTCTCGCGTGCCGATGGGCTCGGATGCGTTTGGGCCCGGTGAGGGCCCGGTCAGCCCCAAGCTGATGGATCTGTTCGAGATCATCCCGCAAGGCAATTCCGCCGAGATGATCGCCAAGAAATGGGGATTCAGTCGCCAGCAGCTGGATGAGTTCGCTTACCAGAGCCACATCAAGGCGGGCCAGGCGATCAAGGAAGGCCGATTCGGGCGCGAGATCTTCCCGGTCTCGGTGAAGCAGAACGGCAGCAGCTATGACTTCGCGATCGACGAGGGCGTGCGGATCCCGCCGTCACGCGAGAAGATGGCGCAGCTCAAGCCGTCGTTCCAGGAGGACGGCGTCGTCACCGCCGGCAATTCCAGCCAGATCAGCGACGGCGCCGCGGCCGTCCTGGTCATGACCGACGAAAAGGCCAAGGAACTGGGCCTCAAGCCACGGGCACGGATCGTCGCGCAGGCGATTGTCGGCTCGGAGCCGACGATCATGCTGACCGGCCCGATTCCAGCGACCGCGAAGGTGTTGAAGAAGGCCGGGCTGCAGCTCAAGGACATCGATCTCTTCGAGGTCAATGAGGCCTTCGCCCCGGTGGTGCTGGCGTGGCAGCAGGAGACCGGTGCCGATCCCGAAAAGGTGAACTACTCCGGTGGGGCGATCGCCCTGGGGCATCCCCTCGGGGCCAGCGGCGCCCGTCTGATCACGACCCTGCTGCACGAACTGGAGCGGCAGGATGCCCGCTACGGCCTGAGCACGATGTGCATCGGCTACGGCATGGGCATCGCGACGGTTATCGAACGAATCTAGTTGCGCCGATCGGGGAAGTCGATCGGCTGATTCGCGCGCCGACGTTCGACGACGCCGGACAGCACGAACAGGAAGATCACCTGCACCAGGAAGTAGAGCGCCACGATCAGGTCGATGAGCGCGGTCATGGTCCCGCCCGATGAGCGGACCTCGGCGATTGCCAGGCCGAAGAAGAGGAACGAGCACAGGTAGGTGATCATCGCGATCGAGTAGATCGCGTTCTTCCAGAGCTGTCGGTTGGCCAGCAGCCGGTTCAGCCCGCGCGGGCCGGCCGGGTGTCGCAGCTCAACCGGCGCTATTTGCATTTCCACTTGTGCCCCAACAGCTGCAGCGTCTGACCGGAAGGACATGAGGAAGATGGCGTAACGCCCGGGCTGACGGTGGTGACGCCGTCCGGCGCGAGCGTGGCCGAGTCGGTCAGGTGGGTGAATTCATAACTCACGTCGTTGTAGATGCCTGTGAGCTGGGTGCCGGCCATGATGATCACCGCGATAGCGACGGTCGCCAGCAAGATCATGAGGAAGGCATATTCGATCAATGCCTGGCCGGATTTGCGGCGATGTCTCTTCATGGCTTAAACGACGGTAGCACCGCATTTCGTGCGGCAGATCCGCCGTTCGGACCTAATTGAGCCCCGATCGAATAACGGTGGCCGTTACGGCAACCGATCGAAACCCGCGCGCAGCTCATGGTAACTCGCCGTAAGGCTCTCGTTAAGGATCTTGGTGTCGCTAAGGATTGGCATGAAATTGGTATCGCCGTCCCAGCGCGGGACGACGTGCTGGTGCACGTGGTCGGCGACGCCGGCGCCGGCGACCTTGCCGCCGTTGATGCCGAGGTTGAAGCCGTGGGGCGCGAGCACCAGGCGCACCACGCGCAGGGCGCGCTGGCTCAGCGCCATCACCTCGTTCGCCGTGGTCGGCGGCAGCTCTTCGAGGTTGGCGAGATGCGCCCTCGGGGCGACCATCAGGTGCCCGTTGTTGTACGGATAGCGATTGAGGATCGCCAGCGCCAGGTTGGTGCGGGCGAGCACGAGGTGATCGGCATCATGCGCCGGGTCGGCGGCCGCCGCTGCGCAGAAGAAGCAGCCTTCGGGCTTCGGGCCCTTGATGAATTCCTGACGCCAGGGCGCCCACAGGTGCTGCATCGCAGGAATGATAGGAGCCGCGCTCGCCTCGCTTGTCGGCGCAGTTATACAAATCCGTGTATACTGCGCGGGTGGCGCCGACCGTCGCCGCTCCCGCTCCGACGAGTTCGCTAAACTTGACCCTCGACCCGCGTGTGTGGGGCCGTGGCGCAGCTGGGAGCGCGATTGCATGGCATGCAATAGGTCACGAGTTCGAATCTCGTCGGCTCCACTCCTTTACTAGCATGGCCAGAACTGCCGCACCCGTCTACGATCCGCAGGCGATCGAGCCCAAGTGGCGCGAGGCCTGGAAGAAGGCGGGCTTGTTTCGGGTTACCGAGGACTCGAGCAAGCCCAAGTTCTACAACCTCGTCATGTTTCCCTATCCCTCGGGCCCGCTCCACATGGGGCATTTCCGCAACTACGTCATCGGTGACGCCTTTGCCCGGTACAAAGTCATGCGCGGCTTCAACGTCCTGAACCCGTTCGGTTGGGACGCCTTCGGTCTGCCCGCGGAGAACGCCGCGATCAAGAGCGGCATCCCCCCGCGCGTCTCCACTGAAGGCAACATCGCGATTTCGAAGCACGAGCTCGACATCATGGGCGTCCTCTATGCCTGGGACCGCGAGGTCACGACCTGTAACGAGGACTACTACCAGTGGACGCAATGGTTGTTCTTGAAATTTTTGGAGATGGGCCTCGCCTACAAGCAGAAGGCGTGGGTCAACTGGTGCCCGAAGGACAACACGGTGCTCGCCAACGAGCAGATTGTCAACGGCGTCTGCTGGCGCTGCGGCACCAAACCCACCAAGAAGGAACTGGAGCAGTGGTTCTTCAAGATCACGGCCTATGCCCAGCGTCTCCTCGATGACCTGAATAAGCTCGATCGCTGGCCGGAGCGCGTCAAAGTGATGCAGGCCAACTGGATCGGCCGGAGCGAGGGCGCGGAGCTCGAGTTCTTTATCGAGCAGGATGGCAAGCTGCGCGTCTTCACCACCCGGCCTGACACCGTCTTTGGCGCGACCTTCATGGTGGTGGCGCCCGAGCACGAAATCGTCCAGAAGATCGTCACGCCCGATCAGCGCGCCGCCGTCGACGCCTACATCGAACGGACCAAGGCGCAGACCGAGATCGAGCGCCTCTCCACCGAGCACGAGAAGACCGGCGTCTTTTCCGGGGCCTATGCCATCAACCCCTTCACGAAAGAACGGATCCCGATCTGGATCGCGGACTACGTGCTTGCCACCTACGGCACCGGAGCGATCATGGCCGTTCCCGCCCACGACAGCCGTGACTTTGAGTTCGCCCGCACCTACAAGCTGCCCATCCGGCGGGTGATCAGCGTCAGTCGCGAGGCGTCGAACGAGTCGCTCGACCAGGCGTTCGAGGCCTACGAGGGCGTGTTGGTGAACTCGGGGCCCTTCAGCGGGCTCAGCGTCAAGGAGGGGATCGAGCGGATCAGTGCCGAGGCCGAGCGCATGGGCATCGGCCGGCCCACCATCACCTTCCGCCTCCGGGACTGGCTGATCTCCCGGCAGCGCTACTGGGGGGTGCCAATTCCCATCATCTATTGCCCGGATCACGGCATCGTCCCCGTGGCCTACGACCAGCTGCCGGTGCGGCTGCCCGCCCAGGTCGAGTTCCGGTCGGACGGCCAGAACCCGCTGCTCCATACGCCGTCGTTCGTCAATACCACCTGCCCGAAGTGCGGCAAGCCATCACGCCGCGAGACCGACACCATGGACACCTTTGTCGACTCCTCCTGGTACTTCCTGCGCTACGCCGACCCGCAGAACCAGACGCTGCCGTTCGACAAGAAGAAGGTTGACGCCTGGATGCCGGTCGATCAATACACCGGCGGCATCGAGCACGCCATCCTGCACCTGCTGTACTCGCGGTTCTTCATGAAGGTCCTCTTCGACGAGGGGATGGTCTCGGTCGACGAGCCCTTTGCCGCGCTCTTCACCCAGGGGATGATCCATCGCAACGGCTACGTGATGGCGAAGTCGAAGGGCAATGGCATTACGCCCGACGAGATGGTGGAGAAGTACGGCGCGGACACGGGCCGGGTCTACGAGCTCTTCATCGGCCCACCCGACCAGGACGCCGAATGGAACGACCGCGGCGTCGACGGCGTCGCCCGCTTCCTCCACCGGGTGTGGCGGCAGATCGTCGGCGAGGACGACGAGGTGGTTCCCGGGATGGCGCCCGTTTCGAACCAGGACCTCGCCCGCAAACTGCACGAGACGATTGAGAAGGTGACGCGCGACGTCGAGGTCTTTCACTTCAACACCGCGATGTCGGCCCTGATGGAGCTCTCGAATTCGATGCAGGATTACCTGCACGCCGGCGGCCAGCGCAACGAGGCCTGGGAGGCGGTCTGCCGCGACCTGACCCTCATGCTCGGGCCCTTCGCGTCCCATCTCGCCGAAGAGCTGTGGCAGCGCCTGGGCGGGGAAGGCCTGGTCGTGTTTCAACCGTGGCCACAGGCCGATCCGGCCATCCTGCGTCGCGACCAGGTCGTCGTCGTGGTCCAGGTCGACGGCAAGGTGCGCGACCGGATCGAGATGCCCGCCGGCATCGATGAAGCGGCGGCCCAGCAGCGCGCGCTTACAGGCGCCAACGTTCGTCGTGCGATCGGTGACCGCGCCGTGCGCCGCGCGGTCTACGTGCCCGACCGTTTGATCAACCTGGTCACGGGATAAAGCGCGGCGTGTCCAAGCCATTCGCGGATCGCGCGCACCCCATGGACTAAGCGTGCGCAAACATACAGAGTTGTGGCGGGCACGGCTGTTCGGCTGGGTCTATCGGCATGATTGGCAGCTGGCCGCGGCGCTGGCGATCGCGGTGATCGGCGCGGCGGTCTACCTGCTCTGGCCTCGACCGGCGCCCGCCTCGACGGCGACCCCGATCATCTCAGCGGACCAGGTCGACGCGGCCCAGGAGCGCACGGTGATCGTCTACCTCAGTGGGGCGGTACGCAGCCCCGGTCTCTACACGTTGGCCGCGACCTTGCGCGTGAGCGACGCGATCGTCGCCGCCGGTGGTCTGACGCAAGACGCGGACCCGAATTGCCTCCCGAACCTGGCGGCTCACGTCAAAGACGCCAAACAGATCGCAGTGCCCTTCATCGGCCGTTGCGCCAAGGGGAAGAAGGCGAAGCTTGACATCAATACGGCGACGCGCGACCAGTTGCTACTCGTGCCCGGCATGGACGCGGCGCTCGCCGATGCGATCATCACGTATCGCGAGGAGTTTGGTGGCTTTCTCGCGCTGACCGAGCTCAAGTCGGCAATGGGTCTGGACGTCAACACCTACAAGCAGCTCGCCAAATCACTGACCGTACCCTGAACCGGGAGCGTTGGCCCTGGTGGGGCATGGCGGCGGTGCTGACCGCATGGTGCGCCGGGATCATGGCGGCCGTCCTGCTGAGCCCGCTGCTCCCGTGGCTGGTGCTCGCGGCAGTGTTGATGGCGGTCGTCGCGCTGATCAACCAGCGTCTGGCTCTCCTCGCCGCGCTCTGTTTCGTTGCGGCACTCACCGGCGCGGCCCGCGCCGCGACCGTCGCCACGGTTGAACTGCCGCCTGGGCTGGCCGGCCAGGCGATCGCCGTCTCCGGATCGGTTGACGACGACCCGGTCGATCGCAGGGGCATGCGGCGCTTGACGGTGCGGCTCGACCACTTGCTGACCAGCGCCGGCGAAATCGCGAGCGGCTTGCGGATCCAGGTGGCTGTCTACGGCACGACGCCGGTCCACTACGGCGACCTGGTTCTGCTAAGCGGCGAGCTCCAGGCCCCGCCTCGCTTCGACCAGTTCGACTACCGTGCCTTCCTCGCCGAGCAGGGGATCGCCGCTGTCATGCCGTCGGCCAGGCTCGTGCGCGTCACGTCGCATCCCGGCGACCCACTGCACACGATGCTCTTTGATCTGCGACACGGGGTGATCGACGCCGTCGACCGAGCCCTTCCCGAGCCCCAGGCGGCCTTGCTGCTCGGCGTCGTCTTCGGCTACCGCGCCGCGTTGCCCCGGCAGCTCGAGCAGCAGATGATCGCCAGCGGTCTCATCCATATCGTCGTGATCTCGGGGTTGAAAGTCAGCTTGCTGGCGCGCATCGTGCAGCAGGCGTTCGGCCGGCTGGCCCCCCGTGCCGCGCCGCTGATCGCGGTGGGCGCGATGATCGGGTACGCGCTGCTGGCCGGCGCATCCGCCGCCGCCTTGCGAGCGGCGGCGATGGGTGTGCTCGTCGTCATCGCCGGCCGGCTGCGGCGCGACAGCCAGGTGTTTGTCTCGCTGGCGTTGACCGGCGCCCTCATGCTCGGACTGAAGCCGGGGCTGTCGCACGACGTCAGCTTTCAACTATCCTTTGCCGGGACCGCGGGCATCGCGGCGATGACCGACGGCATCGCGAAGCGGCTCGGTTGGATGCCCACGATCCTGCGCGATCCGTTCGCGGCCACCATCGCGGCTGAAGCGGCGACATGGCCGCTGATGCTGGCCAACTTTCATCAGCTCTCGATCGTGGCGCCGGCCGCGAATGCCCTCGTGCTACCGCTGCTGCCCGCCATCATGATCCTGGGTGGCAGTGGGGCGCTGCTGGCCGGCGGGCTGGCGGCCGCCGGGTTGCCCATGCTTCAGTCGCTGAGCTCGATCCTCGGCTGGCCGTTGATGCAAGCATCCGGCGCCATCGCCAGCTGGTTCCGACTGGTGGTCGAAACCGCCGGCAGCCTACCGCTCGCCGCCGTCGTCGCGCCCTACTTCCCGCCTCGGTGGCTGGCCGCGGCTGCGGTCCTCAACGGGGGTGCGCTCGCCGGCGTCAAGCTGCGCCAATTCTTCTGGCAACGAAAGGTCTGGGCGCTGCTCGCTGCTAGCGGCCTGATCGCGGTGGCCCTGCTGCTGATCAGGCCCGACGGTCGAGTCCACGTCTATGCGCTTGACGTCGGCACGGGATCGGCCGTCCTTATTCGAACCCCAAACGGCCACCAGGTCCTGATCGATGCCGGGCCTGATGCCGATCGATTTGCCCAGGCGATCGGGCAGGTGCTGCCGCCAACCGCTCGCAAGATCGACGTGTGGTTGGTCACTGGCGGCCGGCGTGAGGACATCGGCGGGGCGGGCGCCGTGCTGAACAGGTTTGCGATCGGTTCGATGGTGATTGCCGACCCCGACCCCTGGAGTGTGACGCTTCGGATGCTGGTGCAGCACGCGCAATCAGCCAATGTCCAGGTCGATTCGGCGAACGGAATGATCGAACTCGACGGCGTGTCGCTGAACCTCGCGGGCGATGGACGCACCTGGCTGATTCAGTCGGGGCTCGAGCGAATCGCCGTCGTTCCTCCCCAGACCAACTGGCAATCGCTCCCAGCCGATATCGACGTCGCGATTTTCACGTGTGGCGGCCCCGCCGAGTGGCAAGGTCCGGGCCGCGGCGTCAGTGTGATGCAGGTCGCCGCCAACAGCCGCGCTGGCCTGCCGGTGCGCGGAGTCCTACAAGCGCTGACAGGAGCGCCGCTCTATCGGACCGATCGGGTCGGGACTGTTGAGCTGGTGCAAACCGAAGGTGGATTTAGTAGCCCCCGTTAGCCGTGGCCACTGTTGCGACCGGCCCCCAGAAGGGCGATGGCAAGGACGGCGCAGGTGAAACTGGCTGCGAGTGGAAATGCCACCAGTTGGAAACTCCCGAGTTCTCCGGCGGCGGGAGGGCCGACCATGAATCCAGCCTGCCAGGCGAAACCCATCGCAACCTAGGTTACACTGCTTGCATGCGCCCTGCCCACCGATGGTTGGTCCTGATCTGGCGCCTGCCCACGGGAGTAAGCACGCCACGGGTGACGGCGTGGCGGCGGTTGCGACGCTTGGGCGCCGTGCCGCTTACGCCTGGCGCGGCCATTGTGACCTACTCGGAGGATCTCCACGAGCAGATGGACTGGATCGCCGAGGACATCGCTGATTGGGGTGGCGACGCCTGGGTGCTTCCAGTGGGCGAGTTGCCCGCGGCGGACGAGAAGCGCATCCGACGACTCGCGACCGGGAGGAGGACCGCCACACATCCAGCGGGGCGACCGAACAGAAGCCCACTTACACGCGGGGCGAGCTGACGCCGATGCGGTTTGTCACTCGCTCGAAGGTCCATGTCGATCGGATCGCCACGGCGTGGGCGATCCGTCGGTTTGTCGACCCGGAGGCCACGTTTGTTTTTGTCGATCGCAATACCGATGTGAGTGCCCTCGACGCCATCCCCTTTGACATGCGAGGGGCCGAGCTCGGGCACCATTTAGGTCGGTGCACTTTCGAGGTGCTGCTGGATTCCTACGAGTTACGCGACCCGGCCCTGCGCAGAATGGGAGAGATCGTCCGGGCGATCGACATGCCGTTCGATTCAGAAGGAACGGCAGGCATGGCGGCCGTGGCAGCCGCCTTCAACGAGCTTAGGGATGCCGATATTGCCGACGACGATCGCCTCCGTCGTGGCCGTCCGATCTGCGAGGAGCTTTACCTCAAGTGCGGCGGGAGCAGGAAGGAGGTTCAAGAATGAAGTGGGTCACGCGAAAGAATGCCAAGGTGGACCGGATTGCCTGTCCCTGGCTCATCAGGCGCTTCATTGATCAGGATGCGGAGTTCCTGTTCGTCCCGACTGAGGAGGTCTCGGCGGTGGCGCAGCGAGAGGGTGCGATCCCCTTTGACGTTAAGGGCGCCGAACTCGGGCATGTGGATGGACGGTGCAGTTTTGAGTCGATCATGATCAAGTACGAACTGACTGACCCGGCTCTGCAGCGGCTCGCCAAGATTGTTCACGGCGCGGACATATCGTCCGACATCGACATCGTGCCCGAGGCGGCAGGGTTGAAGGCTATCGCCCACGGCTTTGCTCTGGCTCACGGTGAGGATGACCTCGAGAAGATCCGGCTCGAGACGCCGGTGTACAACGCCCTATACGCCTGGTGCGAACAACAGGGATAGCGCAGCCACAGAACCGAACACTCGTTCGTGGTCGGCCTAGATGATTCTTTACCGGGCGTAAGCGAGCTGAGTCTCCGCCGTTTTAGAAGGCGATCACCCCGCAAGGAGGACGAATCGTGCGAATCAAAGCGATCATGGTGGGAGCCATCGCCGCGCTTGCGCTGGCGACCCTGTCGGCCAATGCCGGCACCACGCCGACCCCCCGGATCTCCGGGACCCTGGTCGGCCTGGTGGCGGCGACAACGACCGTCACCAAAACGGCGGAACGAGACGCGCTGACCGTGGCAACACGAAGCACCGACATCGACAGGACGGCCGAGCCGGCTGAGAAGCCGGTCGTGGCCGTGAAACCCGTCGCGCCTCGCACGCCCCAAACCACGGCCGCCTGCCTGCAGGCCATCAGTACGCTCAAGGCGATGCACCAGGCCGACCTGACCGACCGCGTTGAGGACCTCGCCGAGGCGCAGCGTTGGAGCCAGGCGCTGACGGCGACGCGAACAGCGTGCCAGCCGCAACCGACCGCCGCGTGCCAGACGGCGCTGACCAGTTTGAAGGCGCTCCTACCGGTGTGGCGACCGCAAGCGTGGAGCGGTCTGCTCAAGCTGCCGACCCAGGTGGACCTGGCCGCGGTGCGCGCCGCCGTGACCGCCGTGGCCACGGCCTGCGGACCGCGCGACTAACCGGCGCTACGACGTGAGGGCCCGGGTCACCGGGCCCTTTTTGATTTCCAGGCTGACGGCGTCGACCTCCGCGACCGATGGCAGGACATGGACGGCGGCGAAGCCCTCGAGGTCGAGCCGGTCGATGTCCGTGGTCACATCATCAACCTGTCGGCGGATGACCGACGCGGGGACACGCCTCGAGCGCGCCGTGTTACGTGCGAGGCACACGTCGAGCGGCAGGTTGAACACGATCGCGATCGCCAGACGTCCGAACCGACGGGCATCAGCGATCAGAGCAGCCCGCCACATCCAGTCGGTGTTGGTCGCGTCGACGACCGCGACGAGGTCGGCAGCCAGCCTCGCCTCTACCCGGTGGTGCAGCTCCGAGAAAACGATGTCATCGGAGGTCGGCCGGGAGGCCTCCCCTCGTAAGCGATCGGAGGAGACGACGCAATCGGCGAGGAAATGACGGGCGGCGAACGTCGACTTGCCCGAGGCGGCGGCGCCGATCAACACCACGAGCGCGCCGGCGGGGACGTCGATCCGGCTGGGTTGCGAGGCGATCCCCTGGTTCACCGACGTGATCATGGCAGGATCGCGCCACTGCCCCGAGGCAAAAGAAAGAGCGGCCGGCGGGGGGAGCCGACCGCTCAAAACCGACTGAGTCTGATCTAGCTGGTCGCGCTCTTTCGGGATTCGGCCTTATTCGGCGCCGGCGTGCCGTCGACGTGGAGCAGGTTCTCGACGCCGGCCACGCCTGGCACTTTCAGGACCGCTTTCTCGACGTTGGCGATCTGGTAGGCGTTGTCCACCTGGCCGCGGATCGTCACCACGCCCGATTCGACATCGAAATTGATCTGGCCTTTCGGCAGGTCGGGGTTGCGGAAGACTTCGCTCTCGACCCGATCGCGCAAGGTGAGGTCATCGGCCGGGCGCGGTCGCATCGAGCGCAACTGCACCATCCGCTGCGGGAACGCCGCGGCGCTGGAGCTGGTGCGCGCGCCGAGCTGGTTGGCGGCCTGCCAGCCGCGACGAGCGCGGGCGCCCACCCAATCGGCGAGCAGGGCCCGCCGGGCACGGCCTCGCTCGGGATCGAAGAAATACACCGCGGCCGCGCCGGCGATGGCGCCCGTCAGGACCGAGATCCGCGTTGGACCGCCCCGTCGGGGCATCCGGTTGCGCGCGAGCTTCGTTTGCTTGCGTATTTGGGTCGAGATCGATTCCTCGGCCGACGCGCCCAGTTCGCGGGCCGCGTTCCCCGCTCCACTGCTCAACTCTTTTGCCGCCCGACCGACGCGGTCCGCAACCTCGTCGCGGACCTGCTTGAGGTCAACCTGTTTTAGATCACGCATCATGCTGGCACCTCCCCAGGGTGGAAAACATCGGGATTAACGTCAGCCGGAAATTATAGCATAATCTGATATTGCGATTAACAAATCTGAATACGGCTGAGCCCGAGACGCGGCCGGCCCTGACTAGGCGAAGAGCGTCTTCAGCTCGACCGAGGCCTCGGCCTTGAGCTGGGCGAGGGTGCAGGACTTCGGCGATTTGTCCGGCCGCCAGCGGACGAAGCCGACCCCGTGACGGAAGCGCCCATTCTCGAGTCGATCGAACGCCACCTCGCAGACCAGCTCGGGGCGTACCGGCTCCCAGGTAAGGTCCCGGTCCTGCGACCAGCGGCTGGGCCCACCGGGCGCGCGGCCGCCTTCGAAACTCGTCCCGCCGCGCAGCGGCTCCAGCATCGCGACCAGCTCGCGTCGCTGCGCGTCGTCGAAGCCCGAGGTATGGCCGATGTACTGGAGCGTTTTCCCCTCGTAGACGCCCAGCAATAAGGAGCCGACCCGCTTCCCGTCGTTGCCCCAACGGAAGCCGCCCACGACGCAGTCGGCGGTGCGCTGTTCCTTGACCTTGATCATGGCGCGCTCGCCCGGTTTGTAGATGCTCTCCAGGCGTTTGGCGACGATGCCGTCCAGTCCGGTGCCGCGATATTCCTTGAGCCAGTTGATCGCGACCTCGCGGTCGCGGGTCGCCGGGCTGAGGTAGATCGACTTGGGCTTCGGCCCGAGCAATTTCTCGAGCCGCTGGCGCCGTTCCTTCAGGGGCCGGTCCAGCAAGCTCTCGTCGCCGTCGGCCAGCAAGTCGAAGGCGATATAGGTTGCGGGCTGCTCGGCGGCCAGCATGTTGACCCTCGACGCCGCGGGGTGGATGCGCAGCGTCATGGCGTCGAAGTCGGTGCCGAATCCGGTAAAGATCACGATCTCGCCGTCGAGCACGGCGCGCTTTGGCTTGATCTTCTGGATCGCCGGGACCAGTTCGGGGAAATACCGGGTCAGCGGCTTCTGATTTCGGCTGTGAATGATGACCTCGTCGCCGTCTTTGAAGGCGACCGCGCGGAAGCCGTCCCACTTCGGCTCGTACTGCCAGGCGTCGCCCCGGGGTAACTCGGCCTGGACCTTCGCTTCCATCGGCGTGAACGGCGGCATGACGCCCAGTTGCACGCCCCATATACTAATTTCGTGCCCAACCCAAGACCTGTCGTCCATCTCCGCGACACCTTCGGGCGCATCGCCGATGACCTGCGGATCTCGGTCACGGACCGCTGCAACTTCCGCTGCGTCTACTGCATGCCGGCGGCCGGACTGCCGTGGCTGGCCCGCGAGGAGGTGTTGACCTTCGAGGAGATCGTCCGGGTGACCCGCATCCTGGTCGAGCAATCGGGCGTCCGAACCATCCGGCTGACGGGCGGCGAGCCACTGGTGCGCAAGGGCATCGAGGAGCTCACCGCCATGATCGCCGCGATCGATCCGTCGCTCGATATCGCCATGACGACCAACGGCATCCTGCTCGAAGAAAAGGCTGCGGCGCTGCGCGCCGCGGGCCTGAAGCGGCTGAACGTCAGCCTCGACACGCTGCACTCGGATCGTTTCAAGGACCTGGCTCGGCGCGATGCGCTCGATCGCGTGCTGCGGGGGTTGGCCGCGGCGCGTGTCGCGGGCTTCAGCCCGATCAAGCTCAACATGGTGGTGATGCGCGGGCG
This sequence comes from Chloroflexota bacterium, assembly GCA_034666565.1. Classification (GTDB taxonomy): domain Bacteria; phylum Chloroflexota; class Dormibacteria; order CF-121; family CF-121; genus CF-13. Next base: position 29,132 of record JAXDLN010000036.1, on the reverse strand, counting down.
CAACGACGACGAGATCCTCGACTTCGCCAGACTCGCGCGGCGCGAAGGCTATGAGGTCCGCTTCATCGAGTTCATGCCGCTCGATGCCGACGGCATCTGGTCGATGGATGCGGTGGTCGCGAGCCGGGACATCATCGAAGCCATCGATCGTGAGTTTCCGCTCGACCCGGTCTCGGATCAGCGGCCGGCGCCGGCCACGCGATTCAAATTTCGCGATGGCAGCCAGGGCGGCATCGGCGTCATCCCGTCCGTCAGCGATGCTTTCTGCAAAGTTTGCAATCGGATCCGGCTCACCGCCGAGGGGCATCTCCGGACCTGCCTGTTTTCGATCCAGGAGCACGACGTCAAGGCGTTGCTTCGCGGCGGCGCTTCGGATACCGAGATCCGCGACTTCATCGCGGCCGGGGTCTGGCAGAAGGAAGAGGGTCACAAGATCGGCCAGGCCGATTTCGTCCGGCCGGGCAAGACCATGAGCCAGATCGGCGGCTAGACCGCTAAGAACAGGGCGAGGAAATCTGCGGGCCGGCGTGCCGGCTCCACTGCGACACCGTGCCGGTCCTGGTCCGATATTGTGCCAGCGTCGGCGAGATCAATGTGATGGTGCCCTCGTCATACGGATTGCCGTAGCCGGCGGGCAGGTTGCCGCTGCCGTCCGAGGCGGGGCCAGGGCCGACTGGGGACCAGAAACTGCCGTCGAAGTCCATCGCCAGCGGCCAGTCGAGGCCACAGTGCGTGTAGAGCCGAAATCGGTAGGTTACGCCCACGCTGACGCGGCCGGAGCGCGCGAAGAAACGGAACTGGCCGTTCCCTACTGGCTGGGCCTCAACCGAGGCGACCTGGGGCGGCAACGATCGCCCACCCGATGCCGTAATCTCCACCATGACTGCCGCCGCCAGCAGGACCGCGAGCACGAGGACGGTCGCCACCAATGCCCGCGTCGGCATCTGCCAGCGGGTCACTGAGGTAACGCGCCACCAATCTCGATGCGTCGTCTTCACGTCGCTAAGATTGTTCCATGTGGATGCTGAGGGAGAACTAGATGGCGACGAATCTCGCCGATCAGAAATGCATTCCGTGCCGCGGCGGGACGCCCCCGCTCACCCATGACCAGATCGTGCCGCTGCAGGAACAGCTCGAGGGCTGGCTGGTCGAGGCGGACAAGAAGCTGATCAAGTACTTCAAGGTCAAGAACTGGCTCGAGGCCGTCGACTTTGTCAACCGGATCTCGCCGGTCGCCGAGGCGGAGAATCACCATCCCGATCTCTACGTCCGCTGGGGCGAGGTACGCGTCTATCTGTGGACGCACAAGATCAACGGCCTGACGGAGAGCGATTTCTTCATGGCGGCCAAGATCGACCGCGTCTTCGCGCCCGCATGATCACCCTCATCCACGGTGGCGAGGGCTACCTCGTCGATCGAGCCGCGCGGGATCTGGTGGCGCCGCTTCGCACCGGGCTGACGCTGGAGTTCAACTACGAGGACATCCAGGCGGACGCGTTGAGTGCCGACGCGTTCGCCGAGAAGGCCGGCACCCTTCCCTTCATCGATTCGCTGCGGGTCCTGGTGCTGCGCGACTGGGGCCTGCTGACGGGCAAGCGCGACAAGGGTGCGGGCGCGGAGCGGGCGGCCGCCTACCTCGAGGGGATCCCCGACACGACCCACCTGGTCGTGGTGGCGCACGTGCTGGTCGCTCCCGGCAATGCGCTCTACAAGACGATCGCGGCCCTCGAGAAAGACAAGCGCGCCCGCATCCAGCGGTTCGAGCCACCCCGGCGCTCCGATCGAGCCGGCTGGGTGCGCAAGCTCGCCGAGGAGCGTGGCCTCACCATCACGCCGCCGGCGGTGCGGCTGCTGCTGGAGCGATCGCAGCCCGACCTGCGACTGCTCGACCAGGAGATCGCCAAGGTCGCGATCTATGCGTCGCCCTCGACCCGCATCGACGAGGAAGCGGTCCGGGCCCTCGTCAGCGACACGCGCGAAGAAGAGATCTTCGCCCTGACCGACTCCCTGGGCAGCGGCCGGCCGGGGGAGGTGGCGGGCGTGCTGCAATCGCTGCTCGACGCGGGTCGCGAGCCCACCTGGCTGCTTTACACGCTGGTCAGTCACTGGCGGCGGCTGCTCCAGGCGAGGGCGGTGCGGGACCGGGGCGGATCGCTCGCGGAACTGCAGGCCAAGCTCTCAGACCACCCGTTCGTGGTGGAGAAAGCCTTTCGGCAAGCAATCGATTACAACGCCGCGGACCTCGACCGCGGGTTCCATGACCTGCTTCGCATCGAGGAGCAAATCAAGCTGGGCGAGCTGGACGCCCGGCTTGCCGTCGAGGGATTCATCCTGGAACAGGTGCTGGGGACGGCCAATTGATGAAAAACCGTTTCACGCGCCTCAGGTGGACCGCCATCGCGCTCCTCCTGATCGGCCTCATCGCCGGCATCGTCATGCACAACGTCCTCGGCGATTTGATTCGCGTGGTGGCCTTTGCGGTGGCGGTCGTCCTGTTATTCATCGATTATCGGCAGGGGCGAAGCCAGCCCCGTTAACGCAGCAGGCGGGATCCCCTGGTGCCCGATTAGGGGCAGATCAGGACTTCGCTTTTGCGGGCTTGGCGGCCGGCTTTTTGGTGACCGGGGCTGCCTTCGTGGCCGCTTTCGATGCCGGCTTGGGCGCGGCGGCGGCGGCCGGCGCAAGCTTGGCCAGCGCACTCATCAGGCGGGCCTTACGGCGGGACGCATTGTTGGCGTGGAGGACCCCTTTCTCGGCGGCCTTATCCAGCGCGCTGATGGCCCGGCGAACTTCCTCGCTCGTCAGGCTGGCTGCCTCCGGGAGCGCGGGACGGCGCGCGCGGGAGACCAGTGTCTTCACGGCCGAGCGGGTGGAGCGATTCCGGTCGCGCTTGCGCAGCGAGGCACGCACGCGCTTCTTGGCTGATTGGGTATTCGCCATGCGAGCGGTGATTATAGCGGAGCGCAACTAGAATGACCTCCGATGTCTAGCGAGCGGCGGCGCATCGCGTCTGCCGCGACGCTCATCCTGGTCGCCTACGGCCTGAGCCGCGTACTGGGCGCTGTGCGCGAGCTGGTGATCGCGAACACCTTCGGGATCACCCCTCAGATCGATGACTACCGCGTGGCCTTCGGCGTCCCCGACCTCCTGTTCAATCTCTTACTGGCGGGCGCCATCAGCTCGGCCTTCATCCCGGTGCTGTCCGAGCACCTGGCCAAAGGCGAGAATCAGCGTGCCCGCGAGATCGCCCAGCGGGTCCTCAACGCGGCGGTCCTGATCCTGACGCTCGGCGCGGCCGTGCTCTTCATCGTCGCCCCGTTCTATGTCTCGCTGATCGCCTTCGGCTACAGCGCCCACGATCACGAGATCATCGTCGGGCTGACCCGGATCCTCCTGCTGCAGCCGATCTTTCTCGGGGCGGGTGGGATGGTGATCGGCATCCTGACCGCCTATCAGCGATTCCTGGCGCAGGCGCTCGCGCCGCTCTTTTACAACGGCGCCATCATCGTGGCCGCCGCATTTTTCGCGCCCAGCTACGGCGTCACAGCGCTGGCGGTCGGGGTGGTCGTCGGCGCGTTGCTGCACGTCGGCGTGCAGCTGCCCGCACTCTGGCGGACCGGCTGGCGGCCGACGCCTGCCCTTGGCCTGAACGATCCCGGCGTTCGAAAAGTGGGCCGCCTCATGTTTCCGATTGCGCTCGGTCTCGCCGCCGCCCAGGTCAACGTGTTCGTCGACACCATCCTCGGGACCTCGCTGCCGCACGGCCGGGTCGCGGCGCTGCGCTACGCCGACACCATGGCGCAACTGCCCCTGGGGACCTTCTCGCAGGCACTCGCCTTCGTGCTCTTTCCGTTCCTGGCGCGGGACGCCGCGCTCGGCGCGCTGGAATCCATCCGGCATCGCACCGCACTCGCGCTGCGCCTCAACATCTTTGTGCTGGTCCCCGCGTCGGTCGGCCTCGCGCTGCTCGGTATCCCGATCACGGCCGCGCTCTTCGAGCGCGGGCAGTTCGGCCAGGATTCGGTTCGGCAGACCGCCTTCGCGTTGACCTTCTTCAGTCTCGGGCTCGCCGGACAGGCGGCGACCGCGCTCCTGGTCCGGGTGTTCTACGCGCTGCAGGACGTGATGACGCCGCTGCGCATTTCGCTGGTCGTGATTGGCGTCAACCTTGCGACCAACATCGTTCTCGTCCACCTGCTGGCGCAGGGCGGCCTGGCTCTCGGCACCTCGATCGCGGCCACGTTGAATGCGATCCTGCTGGGACGCGCGATTCGTGGCCGGCTTGGCGGGCTCGAGGGCCGGCAGATCCTGGCCACCGCCCGTCGCGCTATCGTCGGCGTCGTTCCGATGGCCGTGGTGGTGGCCGGCGTCGCCTACCTGATCACGCGCGGATCGGTGCAGGGCGGGCTGCGACCATTGGTGGCCGTCCTGGTGGCGATCGCCCTCGCACTCCTCACCTACTTCGGAGTCGAGGTTCTGCTGCGCAGCGAGGAAACCGGTGTCCTCCTCTCGGTGATCCGACGGGATCGCTCGCGCGTGTAGTGTGCTGACGTGGCGCTGATCCTTCCCGCGTACGCGAAGCTCAACCTGACCCTCGACGTCGTCGGCCGCCGGCCCAACGGCTACCACGACATCGATTCCGTGATGCAGACCATCTCGCTCCACGACCTCGTCCTCGTCGAGCGGACCGACTGCCGCGTCTTCGAGGTCTCTGGCCCGGCGATCGAGGGCGAGAACCTGGTGCTCAAGGCGGCCCGCGAGCTGGAAGGCCGCACCGGCCGTGCCCTGCCGTTTACGATCCGGCTCTTCAAGCGCATCCCGATGGGCGCGGGGCTCGGCGGCGGCAGCGCCGACGCGGCCGCGTTTTTGAAGGCCGCCATCCTTCTATATGCGTTGAAGCTAACGCCCGCCGAGTTGATCGAGATTGCGACCGCCGTCGGCCAGGACGTGCCGTTCTTGCTGGAGGGCGGGACGGCACGTGCGACCGGCCTGGGATCGACGCTGTCGCCGCTGCCTCCGGCGCCATCGAGCTGGCGGTTCCTGGTCGTCAGTCCGCCGATCGAGATTTCCACGCGGGCCGTCTACGAAGCCGTCGACGGCAGCGCGCCGAGTGCACGGCGCACCCCGGCGCTGATCACGGCGCTTTCAGAGACGGGCAGGGAGGTCGCCCTTGGTAATGACCTGGAGCCAGCCAGCCGGCATCTGTTCCCCGCCCTTGACGATGCCATCAACCGGCTGCGCACGGCCATGCCCGGCCTCACGATGAGTGGGACCGGGGCCGCATTATTTGCGCTCATCGACGATCGCAAGGCGGCGGAAGCCGCGCTCGAAGCGGTGCGCGCCCTCGGGTACCCGGCATGGCTCTGCCGTCCCATTCCGGCCTCGGCCTGATGCGCGCTCGGCTGGGCCTTCGCGGCACGGCGGCGTTATGGGCGGGCAAGCTGACCGCCTCGTTGAGTCGCGGCTTGCGGCGCGGCGGTGGGACCACGCTCCCCGGCGATGTGTCGCGCTGGGTCGACCCAACCATCCTCACCAGGCTCTCGCGCTCGTTGACCGACGGCACGATCGTGGTCACCGGGACCAACGGCAAGACGACGACCGCCGCCCTCGTGCGCCACATTCTCGAGGCGCAGGGCCGCAAGTCGGTGGCCAACCAGGCCGGCGCGAACCTGATCTTCGGCGTGACCGCCGCCGTCCTGAATCGGACCAGCTGGAGCGGCATGGTACCGGCGACCGTTGGTCTCTTCGAAATCGACGAGGCCAGCCTACCGCGGCTGGTGGCGGAGGTGGCTCCCGGCACAATCGTGGTCACCAACCTCTTTCGCGATCAGCTCGACCGCTACGGCGAGCTGGAGACCACGGCCGCCCACATTCGCCGTGCGCTCGTCCAGGGCCCCGAGGGCATGACCGCCGTGCTCAACGCGGACGACCCGATGGTGGCAGCGCTCGGCGATGACCTGCCGCGGGTGATCTATGCAGGGATCGACGATGCCAGCCTGCTGCAACCGGAGCTGAGCCACGGCGCCGACGCCAAGTTCTGCCCGCGGTGCGGCAGCGCATTCATTTTCGAGGGCGTCTATTTCGGGCACGTCGGCCACTATCACTGTCCGCGCGGCGATTTCTCGCGGCCCGCGCCTGACATCAAGGCGACGTCAGTGTCGATCGAGGGCATGGAGCGGATGCGTCTTCGGGTCACGGACGGCTCGCAGGAGGTCAGCGTCGACGTGCCGCTGTCCGGGCTCTACAACGCCTACAACATCGTGATGGCGTTGGCCGCCGCGAAGGCGATGGGCGTGCCCCTTGCAAAGGGCGCCGCGGCATTGCGGGACTTTACTCCCGCCTTTGGCCGGATGGAGCGAACCGTCATCGAAGGACGCCCGGCGGTCTTGCTGCTGGCCAAGAACCCCACCGGATTCAACGAGGTGCTGCGCACGGCGATCCAGTTCGGTAAGGCCCGGTCGTTCCTGATCGCGCTCAATGACCGGATCGCCGACGGCCAGGACGTGTCGTGGATCTGGGATGTCGACTTCGAGCAGCTCAAGGACGTCGCGCAGCACATCGTGCTGAGTGGCGATCGCGCCCTCGACTTGCGTGTGCGGCTCAAGTACGCGCAGATTCCGGCCGACCGCATCGAGGTGGTCAGTGACTGGCGCGATGCGCTGCAGCGCGCGGCCCGCGCGACCCCGGAAGGCGAGATGCTGTTCATCCTGCCGACCTACACCGCGATGCTGGAGCTGCGCGCGATCCTAACGCGCGATGGGGCGCTCCAGCCCTACTGGCAGGGCCGGTCGGTTGAGGCGAAGCCACAGGGCGCCGACGGCCCCGGCGACGAGCAGCACCGCAATGTTGGCGACGTGACTGAGAACGGCGACCGCCGTCACCAGCGACGCGGGTCGCGCTCCGAAGGTGCTGAACACGAGTAGGAAAAACCCCTCGTAGGTCCCCACCGACCCAGGGGTGATGCTGACCGCCTGACTGACCACGAAAATGGTGCAGGCCAGCACGAGCGTCGAGAGGGACAGCTCGGGCGACAGTGCCCGGAAAAAGGCGATCAGGCCGGCCACGATCCAGAGCCAGACCACGATGCTGAGCCCGCCGGCGGCTGCCAACCGGCCCGGCGAGCGAAGCGAGGCAAAGCCCTTGAGCACCGATTCCGCAAAGGCATCGACGAAGGTCGCGACGCGAGTGGGCAGGCGCGTCGCCAGTCGCTCGATGAGGCGGAGGGTCGCCTCCGGGTGGGTGACCATCAAGTAAGCCACGACGCCGATCGCGACCGAGATGGCGGCGATCACAAAGACGCCGCTCCACAGCCCGAAGCTGTTCGAACCCCCGCCGGAAACGGCGGCCGCGCCGACGGCGATCACGAGCAGGCCCAGCACGTCGAGGACCCGCTCGACGACGACGGTGGCGCCCGCTTCGCCGATGCCGATCTTGACGCGGGGAGCTATGGCGCCGATCCGCAGCAGCTCACCAAGCTTGAAGGGCGAGACCGAGTTGAGCGCGAAGCCAATGGCGGTCACGGCGGTGACGTCGCCAATGCTCGCGTGTGGCGCGGACGCCCGCAGGATCACCTGCCAGCGCCAGCTACGCGTCAGGATGAACCCGAGGTAGGCGAGCTCGCCGAGCACGATCCAACCTAGCGATGCCCGGCGTATCGCCGCCCCGACCTCGCTGGGATGCACGCTGCGCAGCAGTCCATAAAGGATCAGGAGGCCGACGGCCAGCAGGATCGCCGCCTGGACCGCCCGCCGCCGGGTCAGCTCCGTCTCCCAGCGAGGCGGAGCACGGTCACCATCGCCCGGAAGATTTCTTGGCGCGAAATCTTGGACTGGCCACGCGCCCGGTCGGTGAACGTGATCGGCAGCTCGACGATGGTCAGGCCGGCCCGCTCGCAGCGAGTCAGGAGCTCCACCAGCGCCGAGTATCCAGACGACCGCAGCGGGCGGGTGACAAGAAACTGGAGTGCGCGGATACTGTAGCAACGAAAGCCGCCGGTGCAGTCGTGCGTGCGCAGCCGCAGGATCTGCCGCGCGACGAAGTTCGCGGTTGCGCTCAACACCCGGCGATCGGTCCCCCAGCCCTCGATGGCGCCGCCCGGAACGTAGCGCGAGCCCACCGCCAGGTGCGCCCCAGCGTCGACCGCCTGGATCAGGGCGGGGATGCGCGCCGGCGGATGCGAGAAGTCGGAATCCATGGTGAGGACCGAGGTGTACCCATGCTGCAGCCCGTAGGCGAACCCGGCCATGTAGGCGGTCCCCAGGCCGAGCTTGGCCGGCCGCGCCATGATTTCCAGCCGCGCGTCTTTCAGGATCTGTGCCCGGACCAGGTCGCCTGTGCCGTCCGGGGAGGCGTCATCGATGACCAGGACGTCGACCTCGGGTGCCGCCTCGTGGACTTCCTCGACCAGGGCCAGGATATTGCTGGCTTCGTTGTAGGTCGGGATGCAGACCAGCGGGCGAGCCACGCGCCGTACCATACCCAATGTGACCGAGCCGGTGCTGCGGATTGCGCACCTCTACGCCGACGAGATGAACATCTACGGCGACCGTGGGAACATCCTGACGCTCCAACGGCGAGCGGAATGGCGCGGGATCCCGGTCGACGTGCGAGCCATCGGGCGGGGCCCGGCGCCTGACCTCTCCGACATCGACCTCATCTTCTGGGGCGGCGGACAGGACCGCGATCAGGAGCTCGTCTTCACCGATGCGGCAAGTCATAAAGTCCAGGCGATCCGGGCAGCGATCGATGGTGGCGCCGTCGTGCTGGCGGTCTGCGGCGGCTACCAGCTGCTCGGGGAGTACTACGTGACGGCCGACGGCAAACAGCTTCCGGGCCTCGGCCTGGTCGACCTCCACACCGTGCCCGGATCCCGGCGGAACATCGGCAACATCGTGATCGAGACCAGCGGGCTCGGCCTCGACCCGGCGGAACTCGTCGGCTTCGAGAACCATAGCGGCAAGACCTACCTCGGGGCCGGCCTGCAACCGCTCGGCCGGGTGCTGCGCGGGGCCGGCAACAATGGGGAAGATGGAGCCGAGGGGGTGGCGGCCGGGAACATCTTCGGCACCTACCTGCACGGCTCGCTGCTCCCGAAGAACCCCCACTTTGCGGACCTACTTCTGGAGCGGGCGTTACAAAGGCAAGGGTTCAACCGTTTACAACCGTTGGATGACACCGTGGAGATGTCGGCCCACGACAGCGTGCGGCAAGTAGTCTTGAAGCGATGAGCGAGGTGGACCTCGTCGTCATGCCGAAGGCCGAGACAGCGCCCGCCGCGATCTTCCGGCGCCCCAACTGGCTGCCGCTGGTCCTGATCGCGGGAGACGCCCTGATCGCTGGCGTTTCTGTGATCCTCGCCTACGAGTACCGCTATCACCTGGACACCATCCCGCAGGTCCTCAAGGAACCCCTGGCCTTCCCGCCTTACCTCGCGGCCGTCCCCTTCGTCATCGCCATCTATCTGTTCGCGCTGGGGGTCAACCAGCAGTACCGGTCCTGGCGCGGCCGCACCCTGGTCGACCAGCTGTTCGCCCTGGGCGGCGGAACCGTGCTCGCGGCCACGTTGATGCTCGCCGGGATGTCCCTCTACCGCGGCTTCCAGTACGCCCGCCTGACCCTCGTCTACACGGTCGTCATCTCGTTCATCCTGATGACCACCGAGCGCTATCTGCTGCGTCAGTACGAAACGCGCTTGCGGCGGCGGGGCATCGGGACCGAACGAGTCCTGATGGTGGGAACCGGCACCGGCAGCGAGCTGCTCATCCATCGGATGGCGATGTTCCCTCAATATGGATATTCCGTCGGTGGCGTCCTCGACGACCGGCTCGAGGTCGGGGGGACTTTCGCCGGCGCGCCGGTTGTCGGGCGGATCGAGGACCTGCGCCGGGTCATCCCGCTAATGGGCATCGACCAGGTCTTCGTCGCCGTCCCCGGGGCCACCAATGACGAGATCCTTCACCTGATCAAGACCTGTGACGACCTGCAGGCCGAGTTCAAGCTCGTCCCCGATCTGCTCGAGGTGATGAGCACGCGCGCAGCGGTTGATGCGATCGACGGTCTGCCGCTGATCGGCATCCGCCGCAGCCGCCTCCGCGGCCCGGCTGCGGTGTTGAAACGGGCGATCGACATCCTGGTCAGCGCGGTCGCCTTGATCATCGCGTCCCCCTTCATGCTGATCATCGCGATCTTGATCAAGCTCACGTCTCCGGGCGGGCAAGTGTTGTTCCGGCAGCCGCGGGTGGGGCTGCACGACAACCGGTTCACGGTCTATAAGTTCCGGTCGATGATCCCCGACGCGGAAGCACAGACTGGCCCGGTGGTCGCCAGGCCCGACGACGACCGGTGCACACCGGTCGGACGGGTGCTGCGCCGGCTGAGCCTCGACGAATTGCCGCAACTCTTCAACATTCTCAAGGGGGACATGAGCCTGGTCGGCCCGCGGCCAATGCCGGTCTTCCTGGTGGAGCGCTTTACCGAAGAGATCCCCCGCTACCTGGAACGCCACCAGGTCCGGCCCGGCCTGACCGGCTGGGCCCAGGTCAACGACTTGCGCGGCGGCGAAGCCTTCGCCGATCGCGCCATGTACGACATCTATTACGTGGAGAACTGGTCGCTAGCGCTCGACCTGAAGATCCTTCTCCTCACGGGCGCCCGGGTATTCTTCCAGCGCCGGGCCTATTAGCCGGACGCCCATCGCCGACTCGTAGGCCTCCACCGTCTGCCGAGCGGACCGCGCCCAGGTAAAGCTTTTCGCCCGCTCGATGCCGAGCTGGCGAGACCGGGCCGTGGTCGTTGCCTCGAGGGTCTGCGCGATGGCGAGCGCAAACGCAGCCGGGTCGTCCGGATCGCAAAATGTCGCGACCCCGTCGGCGAGCTCGCGGAGGACCGGGAGGTCGCTGCAAATAATGGGAACGCCGCACGCCATCGCCTCGATGACCGGGAGGCCGAAGCCTTCCGCCTTCGAGGGCAGCACGACCACGGCCGCGCCCCGATAAAGATCGGGCACCGCGCTCTCCGGCAGTCGCCCGGGAAGGACCACGGAACCCTCCGGCAAGGCGGCGGCCGCCTGCCGCACTTCGGGGTGGCGGGGGTCGTCGCCGGCGATGACCAGCTGCGCGTTCGAGTGCGACTGACGCACCAGCCTGAAGGCGTCGAGGAGTAGCGGCAGGTTCTTGTAGGCCTTCCACTGCCCGAGATAAAAGATATAAGGGGGGCGGATCCCAAGGCGCATCTGCCAGGCGGCTTCTCCCTCGGGATTCCTGGCGGCCTGGAAGTGGTCATCCGCTGCCTCCGGAATCGACAGCACCCGGTCGGCGGAGGCGGGGAAATTCTGTTTGACCGCCAACGCGGTCGCCGCGGAAGGGGTGATGATCCGTTCGGCGTGGCGTACCGCATTGCGCATCAGCATCTGGTTGACGGCTCGCGGCAACGGCCCCGAATGGATCTCTGGAAATTGAAAAGGAAAGAGGTCGTGGACGGTGACGACGAAATGTCCAGGCTTGATCAGCGGCAGGTTGTAGTGGGGGAAATGGATCAGGTCGAGGTCGGCCCGCAATAAGCTAAGCGGCAGCAGCGACTGTTCCGCCAGCCGGTAGGGTTGGGCATTCACCGTCAGTAGCTGTGGTTCCCCACCGATCAGGGCCCGAACAATGGCGGCGTCCGGGCGGCCGGCGAGGACCGTGAGGCGGGGACCCAGCAACTGGGCCAGTTCAGGAAGCAGCCCGCTAATATAGCGACCAATGCCCAGCGCCCCGATCAGGCGCGCGTCGAAGCCAATCCCCCTTACGGTCAAACCGGCCTCATGGTGAGCGATCCATAGGATTATCGCGCACGTCTGACGAGGCGATGACCCAACCGCGAGTTGAACCCCCACCGCTGGGGCGATCGCGCGCCAACCGGTACCGCTATTCCCTCGTGGCGGCGACCGTGGCCGGCGCGCTCGCGCCGGCCTATGTGATCCGCTGGCACATCGGACCGTTGCCGACAACACTACTCGAGGTGGCAATCCTTGCCGCTATCGCGATCTTTGCCGTCGAGACCGTTCAGCAACGGCTGGCGGTCGAGTGGCGCGGCCCGTTGACGGCCCCTGCCATCCTCTTTATTGTGGCCGGGGCGATCTCCGTCCTGGTCTCCGGCGATCATCGGGGGGCGCTCGGACTGTTCCGCGCCTATTTCGTCGAGCCGGCGGCGTTTTTTCTGGTCGTGGGGGCGGTCGCATCGACGCCGCGGCGCGCCGGGATCATCCTCCTGGGCTTTGGCGCCGGGGCAGCGGTGGCCGCCATCCTCAACGCCGCGGTCGTGCTCGATGCCATCCGACATCACGTGCTCGATCTGGCCACGACGCCGCCGGTCGTGATCTATCAGACGGCGAACGCGGTGGCACTCTATCTCATTCCGCTGGTCGCGATGGCGGCCGCCATGCTGGTACACGGCCGGGGGCGGGCCGAACGGTGGCTGAGCGGCCTCTTCCTTGCTGTGGCGCTGCCCGCCTGCCTGCTGAGTTTTTCGCGCGGGGGCTACCTGGCCCTGGCGGCGGTCGCACTGGGCTTGGCGATTTCTCATCGCCGGGCGAAGGTGCTGGTGCCTGGCGTCGTGGTGGCGGCGCTCGCCGTCAGCCAGGTGCCCCTGATCCGGCATCGAATCGCGTACGAACTCCACATGGTGCCGGGCAACACGCTCGACTTTCGCCTACGGATCTGGGGCCAGACGCTGCGTATGTTGAGCCACTCACCGGTACTGGGTATCGGCCTCTCGTACTACCAGCAGGCAATGGGTCCGTACTGGCAGGACCTGCCCAAGGTCATCTACCCGCACAACATCGTCCTGAACTTCTGGGCGGTCACGGGGCTGCTGGGCCTGGCCGGCTTCTTCTGGCTCGCCGCACGGGCCTTCGCTCTGGGGTGGCGGGGCTGGCGCCGCCACTCGCCGGACTGGCGGCCCTACGACCTCGGCGTCATGCTGGTCCTGGTCGCGATGGTCGTCCACGGGCTGGTCGACGTCCCCTTCTTCAAAAACGATCTGAGCTTCGAGTTCTGGGCGCTGCTGGGGATCCTCTGGGCCGCCCATCGCTGGAGCGGCGCGGGGGCCACGTTATACGGGCGTGCCGGACGCTGAATCGAATCCCCCTCCCCCTCTGGGCGAGGGCAGGGTGGGGGCTGGGGGCTCCGACTATTCGGGCGTGGTTCGCGACAGCCAGGCCGCGATCCTGGCCAGCGCTGAACGCATCACCGTGGTTGGTCGCTGGGTGGTGCTGGCCGCCGCCATCATCCTCAACCACTTCGGCAACGAGAACTCCACGGCCTCGGTTGTCATCGTCGATACCATCCTTTTCAGCTGGGGCCTGGTCAACCTGGTGGTCTCGGTCGTACTCGTGCGCGGCTATCGGCCCGGCCGCTGGTTCGGCTTCCTCACCACCGGCATCGACCTCCTGGTGGCAACCAGCATCCTCTATTTCTCCGGCGGGTACGGCGCTCCCACGGACTTCTCGCTCCTCTTCTACTTGCTGATCATCGCGTCGGCGGTGCGCCTTGGCCTGCCCGGCTCGCTGGCGACGGCCCTCGTCGTGTCACTCCTATATGTCGTAATCGGCGGCTTAACCGGCTTCGCGCGGATCGCACCGCCGCCGGGATTCGTGATCGGTCGCGTCTTTCTATTTCTCTTCGTCGCGCTGGTGGCGGGCCTTCTGGTTGGTGATATCCGCAGCCGGCTCGACCGGGCGCTGCGGACCGCCATCGAGCGCGCCACCCAGCTCGACGAGACCCGCCGCCGCGAGGCGCTCGAAAAAGAGCGCGTGGACCGCCTGGAGGAGATCGACAAGGTTCGTACCGACTTCATCGCGATGGTGGCCCACGAGCTGCAAACGCCGCTGGCCAGTATCAAGACGCAGGCCGACACGCTGCTGAACCAGCGACACCGGCTGGACCAGGAAACACGGGAAGCACTGGTCGATGGAATTCACCGCAGCGCCGCCAGCCTGAGCGACCTGGTGCAGGACTTCGCCGCCGTCAACCGAATCGAGAACAACGAGTTCACCTACCACTTCGAGCGCCTCGACCTGGCCGATTTCGTCCAGGACGTGGTGGGCCATTTCCGATCCGACCCGCACCGCTACCCGATGCGGGTTCGGGTCGAGCCGGGTCTCGTCGTCCGCGGCGATCGCCGTCGCTTGCAGCAGGCCATGCTCAACCTGCTGAACAACGCGGTCAAGTACTCGCCCCGCGGCGGCAATCTGGCGGTGATCGCTTTCCCTGACAAGGAGGGCAATGCCAAAGTCTCGGTCCACGACGAGGGGATCGGGATCCGCCACGAGGACATCCCCAAGCTCTTCAACAAGTTCACCCGGCTCTTCGACAAGCGGGCGATGGACATCGGGGGGTCGGGGCTGGGGCTATTTATCACCCGCTCGATCATCGAGGCCCACGGCGGCCACATGACGGTCGAGAGCGAATGGGGCAAGGGGTCGACCTTCGGCTTCGTTCTACCCCTGTGGCCACCATCCGCGTCCTCGTCGTCGACGACCACGTCGTCTTCAGCGACGCCCTAGCCACGATCCTGGGAACCGAGCCCGAGATCGAGGTCGTCGGCAAGGGCGGGACTGTCAAGGAGGCGATCAGCTCGGCACGCGCGCTCCAGCCGGACGTCGTCCTCCTGGACATCCACATGCCGGACGGCTCAGGAATCGAGGCGGTGGCGGCCATCAAGAAGGATCGGCCCCAGACCCAGGTCGTGATCCTGACCAGCGACGAGGACGAGTCGGTGCTGCGGTCGGCCGTCCAGGCGGGCGTGACCGGCTATTTGAGCAAGCACGAATCCGCCGCGCAAGTGGTGCAGGCGGTGCGCAGTGCGGCGCGCGGCGAAGCCTTGATCGCCCCTTACATGCTGGCGCGTTTGCTGCACGGCCTGCAGAAGAAGGATGAGCCCGGACCGGCGACGCCGCTGACGAAGCGGGAGCTGGAGGTGTTGCGCGAGCTATCGCTCGGACACGACAACGAGGCCGTGGCCACCGCGCTGCGTATGTCGCCCAATACCGTGCGCACGCATGTCCAGAACATCCTGTCGAAACTCAAAGTCCATTCCAAGCTCGAGGCGGTCTCGCGCGGCATCCGCGAAGGCTGGGTACGGATTCCGCAGGAGCCGGCCGCCTGATCCTTCCGTAGCGAAACGGGCCGTTTCGCCCATCGTCGGTGATCGGCGCGCCCCTAGGATGGAGCGGGTGATCATGATGAATCGGTTCCGTAGCCAGGCGGGCCAAGCGCACACCGAGTACGGGCTCATCCTGGTCCTCGTCGGCATCACCGTGATCGGCGCGCTGACCATCATGGGCCAGCAGGTCGGTTCCATGTGGCACACGATCAGCGCCTCGATGCCGCACTAAGCGATCATGCCCCTCCCCTCTGGGGGAGGGCAGGGTAGGGCGTTCCATAAACGGGCCGTCTCGCTCCGGCCCGTTTTCTGTTTAGAGACCTGGAAGCGACCCTATACTTGGGGCGAACCGACACCATTGGGGCGTCGCCAAGTGGTAAGGCAGCGGACTTTGGATCCGCCACACGTAGGTTCGAATCCTACCGCCCCAGCCATTGTCTTGTCTCAAGACATCCCGGACGCCTGTCGCAAGACATTATGGACAGGCCAGCGTCCGTTGGGGGGCTGGTAGTCGCGGGTGGGGTCGATGGTGAGGGCGCGGAGGAGTTCGCCCTCCTCGGTCACGACGCGGACCTCAGCGCCGGCCACGAACATAACGACGGGTTTGTTGCGGTGGGCGGCGCCGATGCGGACGCCGAGGGTCAGTGTGAGTGCCGCCAGCAGGACTCCCAGCACCGGTGCTGTGGTATTCCACATCAGGTTCACTCCTCCGGGCGCATCCAGATAGGTGGCGTAGAGCAGGTTGTGCCCGCTGGTGATGGCGAATGCCTGCCAGCGGAGGAACCAGATGGCCAGCTGCTGGTCTCCGCCGACTCCGAGGGCCCTGGATGCGGGTCCGCCGTGCTCGAACCAGATAGTCGCGAACATGCCGATCGCCAGCGCGAGGTAGAGCAGTCCGGCGCCGACGAGCACTAGCCCGGCGCGGGGCGCCGTCCGTCCTGCTTCGGCTCACAACCTCAGCCCGATTTCCAGGCAAAGCCGCCACGCTCCGTTAACTTTTGCTGTCCTATTGCCACCACCCGCCGAGTAAGCCTAAAGTTAGTGCCGAGCTGTCGCGAAAACTGCACAACAAGCGACTAGATGTTCTGCCGCGCTCAGGGGTGAAAACAGGGAACCGATGGTGATGGTCAGCAGCCTGGCCGAGGTGGTCAACCGCCTCGAACAGGAATTATTCGTCGGACGTGAGCCCGAGCTTACCGCCTTCGTCGAATGGTTGCACGCGGATGCCAAATTCCCCGACGTGCTGAACGTCAGCGGACCGAGCGGCGTTGGCAAGAGCGCGCTGCTTCGTGCATTCCAGCGGATCGCTGTCGACGAAGGCAGGGCGGCGACCCTCGCCGATGGAGGCAGCTTTCCCGCGACGGTTTGCGGGCTGCTCAGCGCATTGCACGGCTCCGTGACCGATGACGTGGACGACGTCGTGATGCATCTCAACGGAACTGCGTCGCTGATCCTTTTGGACTCCTTCGATCAGCTCGCCGATCTCACGGACTATGTCCAGGCTGAACTTCTACCCAGACTCAAGACGAGCGTTCGCGTCGTGATTGCGGGCCGGTACCCGCTCGGGGTGGCGTGGAGCGGAAGCGAGTCGTGGCATAAGCTGATCCGGCCTCTTCGGCTTGGGGCCTTTTCCCAGTCAGAGAGTCGCGAGTACCTGCGACGTCGGGGTGTGAATGAGCTGCGCGTGGTCAACGAGATTATTCGTGCGGCGGGGAGCAGCCCGCTTGCCCTCTCATTGGCGGCGGACCTATCACTCCGCTTTGGCGTCCGCGATTTCGAGAGCGCCCCGGAATGGCGTCTGATCGTCCGCTCACTCCTGGAACGGCTGCTGGTCGAGGTCGGCGACCCACAGCTCCGAGAGTTGATCGAGGCCTGCGTCGCGGTTCGCCAGTTTGACGAGGCCACACTGGCGGCCATCACGGGGCGAACCGACATCAGTGTCGCCTTTGCGCAGCTCTGCCAGCTGTCGATCGTGAGTCCGACCGCGCATGGTCTGATGTTGCATGAAGACCTGAGGCGATGGCTGGCCGAAGACCTGGCCTGGCGAAATCCCGAACGGTACAACGACCTGCGGGCACGAGCGTTGGCGTTTTACCGAGAGCGCACCCGCTCCGCCCCGCGCGACGAGCGTGAGTGGATGGTCGCCGACCGCCTCTTCCTCTGGGGAAACGCGCTCATCCAGCAGTTGTTCTTCTGCGCCGAGGAGCCGGGTCAGGTGATGGTGCAGCCGGGCCAGCCCGCCGATCTCGCCGAGATCGGGGGCCTTTTCTCGATCGGCAGTGGGCGTTCACTCCCCGCCGACGTCGATATGGCGCGGCTGAGGCGGCCTAAAGAAGACGCTGAATTTCTCAGGACGATCCTCCAGTCCCCGGCGACCCGTCTCCGGGTGGCGCGCGGCCGGGAGGGCAAGGTCCTCGGATTCAGCACGGTGCTCCCGGTTTGCCGGGAAACCATTCCCCTCCTTGACGCCCACCCCGCTTACGCACCGCTGGTTCATGCGTACTGGGGTCCGGCCGAAACGGCGGCGTTGCCCGTGGCACCCGACACCAGCAACATCTTTTATCTGCTCCACATGCTCTACCCCGGAGAGATGGCGGGGGTGATCCGGGCGGCACTGCTTCGCGATCTCGCCAGCCTGTTTGCTCGAGGTGGTACCCACCTCTGTGCCACCTTCGTCCCCGGCTACAAGCAGATGCTGGAAACGTGCGGATTCGATCGACTGCCAGCCGCGCGCAACCACGCCTGGGGACACGACTACCCGGTCGACGGCTACGTCTTGGATCTCTCTCAGATTGGGGTCGAAGCATGGATGGACGCGGTCATGAACGGGCGGCGCCCGCCCCGGCCCCCCGATCGCGACGACGTGGAGAACGAGTTGCAGATCGCCTTCCGCCAGTGGAACGACGATGGACGCGTGGCCCGGTCACGGCTCGGCGAGCTTCTCGGCGTTGCCTCGGGTGGGGCTGACGGGGCTCGAGCCGCCGCGGTCCGTCAGCGGATCGTTGAGGGATTAGCGGAGGCTCGGGCCCACGCACCCCCGGTCCTCGACACGGCCTACCGCGCCATCGAACTTACGTATCTGTCCCCGAATGGCCGCAAGTGTGGCGCGAGACGGTTGGCCGTTTCGCGAGCCACGCTCTATCGACTCCTGAAAAGGGGTGTCCAGGCGCTCGCGGAAGAACTCAGCCGGTCGTCGACCGGCGCCTCGGAGAGCCAGCCGGCCTAGCCAACGCCATCGGTCGCCATCTCGCACGACCCTTCGACGAGACAGATGAGACACGGTTGAGGCATGTTTGAGCCCTCTGTGAATATCACATTGCCGGATACTCAAATCGTATCTAACGACCCAGTGTAAGCCTCGCAATTCGGACGGTTTGGGGCAGGAGGTGTGAGTGCGGCTGTGCGCCTATCGGCAATGACAACCCGTGGAACCGATTCTCGGAGGGAAAGGTATGTTGGAAAACTTCAAGCCGTTTAGACGCGCCGCGCACCTCGGTGTGGCGCTGGCCACCGCGTTCGGCGCCTTCGTCTACGCCGCGCCGCAGCAATTGGCGATGGCGGCTACGTGGAACCTTGGCAACATCTTTCTGGGCGTTGCCAGCGGGACCTACCAGGTTCGCGACCAGAATACCGGGGCGCTCATCGATCACGTCACGACCAGCAGTGGCTTCACCACCGGCTGCTCGTTCGATGCGTCCTCCAATTTCTACGGGACGTGGTTCTCGACCAACCAGGTGAACAAGTTCGCCGGCAGCGACCCGCATGCCGCGTCGGCGTTCGGCGGGGGATACTCGACGCCGGAGAGCATTGTGTTCGACGCGGCCGGACACGTCTTCGTCGGCAACCTGGGGGCCGGAATTCGCGAGTTTGACGCCAGCGGCACCTTCATCAAGACGGTGATCAGCGGCAGGGTCGACTGGTTCGACATCGCGGCCGACCAGGACACGATCCTCTACACGCAGGAAGGGAGCGACATCAAGCGGGTGTCGATCTCGACCGGGCTATCGCTGCCGAATTTCACCACCGGCACCGCGGTTCATGCGTTTGCGCTCCGGATCCTCGCCGATGGCGGGGTTCTGCTGGCCGACCTGGTCAACGTCAAACGGTACAACGCCGCCGGCGTCGTCACGCAGACTTACAACGCGACGGGAGAGAACAGCTGGTTCTCGCTCAACCTCGACCCCAACGGAACCTCGTTCTGGGCCGGCGACTATAACTCGTCGAACTTTTATGAGTTCGACATCACGAGCGGGACGCAGCAGCACAAGTTCAATACCGGCACCCCGTCCGGCACGCTTTTCGGGATCTGCCTCAAGGGCGAGCCAACCGCCGCCCTGTCCGTCATCACGCTCAGCCCGCCCACGTCGACGAACCCGACCGGAGCGAGTCACACCGTGACCGCGACGGTGACGTCAAACGGGAAAGCCGCTCCCGGCGTCCAGGTCACCTTTAGCGTCACGGTGGGCCCGGACACGGGCGCGACGGGCACCTGCAGCGTCAGTACGACGTGCCTGACTGACGCCAACGGCCAGGTGTCCTTCACCTACACCAATAACGGAACGGCGGGCACGGATACCATCCAGGGCTGCATCACGGGCAGCACCGGTAACCAGATCTGCGCGACGGCAACCAAAACCTGGATGGGCGACGCGCCGATCTCGGCGACGGGCACGACCTTCAGCGCGACCGAGGGTCAACCGCAGACCGCGACGGTGGCAACCGTCACGGATGGCGACTCCAACGACATGGCCGCCGAGTACCAGGCCACCATCGATTGGGGCGACACGACCGCACCATCGGTGGTCCCGCTGACCGGACCCAACGGCGGGCCCTACAGCGTGAGCGGTACGCACACCTACGCCGAGGAGGGGACCTATACGGTGGGCGTGCACGTCACCGACAGCGACAGCACGAACACCGCCGACGCCACCTCGACGGCCCGCGTGGCGGACGCCACACTCACGTCAATGTGCCCGACGCCAGCGACTGCGATCGCGCCAGCCAGCACGGCACCGCCGGTGAGCACGCAGACGTTCGTGGGATCGACGGCCCGATTCAACGACAGCAGCACGACCGGCACCCCGAGCGATTTCACCGCGACCATCAACTGGGGTGACAGCTCGAGCTCCGCCGGTACGATCGCCGGCGGTCCGGGGCTGGTGCCGTACGACGTCAGCGGTAGCCACACTTACACAACAACGGGGACGTTCACGGTCACGACGACCATCAACGACGTGGGCGGTGCCTCAACCTCTGTCAGCTGCCAGCTGGTTGTCGCCGCGTTCCCCACACAAAACGGCGGCACGTTCGTGGTCGGAGACCTGGAAGCTATGGCTCCGCCCATGATCGGCAACTCGCTCACCTGGTGGAGCAGCCAGTGGGCGACCATCAACCAGATGAGTCTCGGACCGGCCCCCAGCTCGATGAAGGGCTTCGCCGGATTCGAGGATATGGCGCTTCCGTCTCCACTGCCACCGCTCACCAAGCTCTGCGGCATGAAGTACACGACGGATACCGGCAACGCGACGCCTCCACCGGCGAGCGTGCCATCCGACATGCTGGTATTCGTCTCGCGCCAGATCACGCAGAACGGATCGGTGATCACGGGTGACATCAGGGAGGTCATCGTCGTCCACAACAATCCTGGTTACGCGCCTAGCCCGGGCCACACCGGGACGGGAACGGAGGAAGCGATCGTCTGCACCAGTTAGCAGGCTGTCGTTGATTTGGGGAGAGCCAGCGTGGCCCTCCCCATCTTCGGCCTAGAAATATCGAGAACGGCGGCTGGGGAGAGCCGCCGTTCCTCTTTCGAAGCCGACTTATCGCTTCTGAGCCGCCGCGCTGACCGCGCCGCCGTGGTTGGTCTTCATCGCGCCCGTGGTGTGGGCGGCGGTTGTGTCCTGGTTGCGCGCGATCGAACTGACGGCGTCGGCGCGGGCTTCGCCGATCAGCGATTTGGCCGCGTTGGCCAGCATGCTTGCGGGCGCCGCCGGGACCGCATTCCTGGCGGTGCTCATGCGGAACCCCGACGGCAGCATCATCACCGGGCACTCAGATGTTCTGCGGCAGCGGCGCCTTAGAAATCGGAGATGGGCTTCTGGATCGGGATTCGGAATCCTGCTTGCGATCGGCTTGTTATTGGGGGCAGCTCGCGGCAAGTTGCCACTGTTCTTTTCGGCGGGCTGGCTGGCTTCGGAGCAGTCCTCCTCGTGCTGGCCCTCCTGGCCTACTTCAAAGTGGTTCGCCCGCAGGTGTCGTCCGGGTCATCCGGTTAGCGCGCGGCCAGAATCGTGCTCAGCGTCTGAATAACGGGCCAAGGCGAGCGACTTGCGCTTCGGTTGAGGTCGCTAGGTTCGCAAGCATTGTTGCCAGACCCGACCAATTGACCCAGCCATTGTCTTGTCTCAAGACATCCCGGACGCCTGTCGCAAGACATTATGGACAGGCCAGCGTCCGTTGAGGGGCTGGTAGTCGCGGGTGGGGTCGATGGTGAGGGCGCGGAGGAGTTCGCCCTCCTCGGTCACGACGCGGACCTCAGCGCCAGGCGTTTCTCGATGAGCACCGCGTCGACCACATAGCGGTCCAATCCCATCCCGGCACCTCCTTTCGGTAGGTGTCCAGCATGTCTTGAGACATCTGTCACCTATGTGGTGAACTCGCACACTACCGCCCCAGCCATCGCCTTCAGGCTAGAAGCGTTCGGGCTAGCGTGTCGCCAAGCCAGTCTCTGAAGCGGTCAGATGACCATCCACGGTCGACGCGTAACAGGCGGTGAACCTCCGGGCTGGTTAGCGTCCAGACGATGGCCGCGGCTTCCTCGACGCTGCGCTCACGGCGCAGGGGGCCATTCGCGCGCAGCCAACGCACCAAGGTCGTCATGTTGCGAAACCGCTCCTCCTGGATGTTCCCGCGCAGCGTCGAGATCTCTGGATCGATCGCGGCGGCGCTGCGCATGATGTCGTCAATCGGTCTTGAGCGCTCGATGGCATCGGTCACGCCAGCCACGAAGCGGGCCAGCTGGCGTCGCTGGTTAGGTTCACGACGCATTGATTGAGGCTCAGGCCGGTCCAACATAGCGATGGGTTGGTCGTCGCCCCCGACCTGCCGTTCCATCAAACCCGAGAGAACCGCTCGTTTGGAACGGAAAACCGCGTAGACCGTATCAATCGCCACTCCGGCCTCCGCGGCGATCCTCTCGATCGTCGTCGCGGCGTACCCGTACTCGCTGAACAAGCGATGCGCCGCATCGAGGATCCGAAGGCGGGTGCGTCGGGCCTGCTCCTGGCGAACTCCCGAAACGTAACGCCGCTGTGTCTTGACACGAGGCACGGCCATAGCCTAGCATGACTGTATTAATCCGAGTCAGACTGTAACGAATTGCGAAGGAGACCGACACTGATGGCAGAAGTAGCGACTAAGGGACAGGTGATCGTACGCCACGGAGACGAGGGAGAAGCCATCTGGGCGGTCGGTTCGCTCTTTATGGTGAAACTGGCGGTTGAAGAATCGGGTGGCTCGCTCAGCGTCATGCAGGTGGTTAGTCTGCCGGGCGGGGCGACGCCGCTGCACGTGCACCACGCGGAGGCCGAAGCCTTCTACCTTCTCGAGGGAGAAATGACCTACCAGGCTGGCGAGGAGGTCTTCCAGCTACGAACCGGGAGCTTCGTCTATCTGCCGAAGGACGTCCCGCATCGGTTCAGGATCCGCGGGACGACGCCAGCGAAATTCCTGGTGTTGGGCACGCCGGGCGGAGTTGAGCACCTTTATCGGGAGGTCGGGGTTCCTGCGACTGAGCTCAGGCTGCCATCGCCCCCCACCCCAGAGGAGTTCGGACGCTGGCCGGCCGCAGCGCCCAAATACGGACTGGAGTTACTGGGCCCGCCGCTTCCCGAGTAACTCTCACAAAGTGGCCCGGGGCTTTGGCGGAAAGTCGAGGGTCGACGCGCCTGTCTTTGGGAACCAAGCCATCGCTCGTGATGACCAGGATTTTTGCGAGCTCGCACTGTGTGATGATGCCTTGCTGGGTGAACGTGATCGGACTCATACGGCGCGCCTAGTATTGCACCCGCCATCACCCAGTAAAACGGGTGACCGCCTCGAAGCCACAACGGGCGACCACCTCTGGATCCTCCTTCCAGTAGCTAGGGTTGAAGGTCTCCAGACTCCATGGGCCGTCGTATCCGCCGGTCCGTAGTTCCCTTATCAAGTCGGCGAGTTTGATTACGCCTTCGCCTGGCAGGACCCGGTCTTCGTCTTCAATCTCCCGTGGCGGCTTGTCTGGCGCATCGTTGAGGTGGACCAGGGCGACCCTGTTAACCGGGTACCCATCGAGGGGCTGGCCGCCGCTCGCATGCCAGTGACAGGAATCCAGGACGAGGTCGATGCCGTCGATGCCATCGACGGTCTCGGTAGCGATCGCCGGCGTGTTGATCGGGCAGTCGCCAAAGCCGAGGAACTCAAAAGCAATCCGGATGCCCAGCTTGTCAGCCCGATCACGGGCAAGCTCGAGCGCATCCCGAGTGCCTGGGATGGCCCGGCGCGCCTCGAGCCCCGGCGCGCGTGGAGGAATCGCAAGCAGGTAGTGCGCGCCGAGATCCTGGCAGAGCTGCAGTCGCGGTTTCAGCTCATCCTCGATAAGGCGGCGGTCCATTCGGCCGTCGGCTCGCACCGTGAGCGCGACACCGTTGAGCGTGAATATCTCCTTGGGTCGAACCATCGCAGCCGTGGCCCGGACCTCACCCGCGTCCTCGAGTAGCCGCTCCGTGCGTGCCTCGATGCCTGCGTAGCCGGTCTCACGCGCGATTTCTAACGATCGCGGCGTCGGCGTGGTCATCACGGTGGCGCCGTTGAGGTAGATGCTCCCGCTCACTTATCCCGGATCACGCCGAACGTCAGTCCGGCCACCATGTACTTGCGGGCGACCACCATCAAAACCAACGGCACGGACATGGCAATGACCCCCGACGCCGCCATGTCATTCCAGATGATCTCGAACTGGGTTACGAGGCCCTGGACGCCGACCGGGAAGGTCTGCGAAGCCGGCGTCGCGGTGAGGATGAGGGCAAAGAGAAATTCGCTCCAGGCAAAGGTAAAGACGATGGTCGCCGCGGCCATCAGGCCCGGGGCCGCCAGCGGCAGCAGGACGCGACGGAAGGAGGTCCATCGGTTGGCGCCATCGACCAGGGCCGCCTCTTCGAGCTCGATCGGAATCTCCGCGAGGAAGCCTTTCAGCATCCAGATGGCAAACGGCAAATTAAAGAGCGAGTAGATGCCGATTAGCGCGATCGGTTGGTTGTAGATCTGTAGCGTGCGGACGATGGCGAAATAGGGGACGACGACGGCCACCGGTGGCAGGAAGCGCAGCGAGAGCGCCCAGTTGAGCACGCCGACGCGAAGCCGTGGCGGCACGGTCAGGCGGGTGATCGGGTAGGTGATCACAAGGCCGACGGCCAGCGTGACCAGGACGGTGGCGGCGCAAACGATCACGCTGTTCTTCAGTAACACCCAGAAGCCGCGGTCGAAGAGGACACTGTAGTAGGGCTGCAGCGTTGGATGTCGCGGGAAGAGGGTGATCGCCTGGTACAGCTCCGCTTTGCTCTTGAGCGAGGTCGCAACCAGCCAGTACAGCGGGAAGGCGTAGAGAAAGCCCGCCACCCCGAGACCGGCAACGATCAGGACGAGGCGAGCGCCAACCGCCAATTTCTTCCCTCCCCACCTGGGGGAGGGAAGGCTGGGGGCGCGCATCAGGCCCGCTCCAGGGGAAGGACTCGGGTCACCAGGGAGTAGAGGATGCTGATCGATACCAGCACCATGACCGCCAGCGCCGCGGCCTGCCCGCCGTCGAAAAATCTGAACTCGATCCGATAGATGTAGAGGCTGAGCAGCTGTGTGGCCGTCCCTGGGCCGCCCCCGGTGAGGATGTAGACGTGGTCGAAGACCCGGAGCACGTCGGCCATGCGAAAGAACAGGATCAGGAGAAAGAGCGGTCGCAGGTAGTGCAGCTCGATGTACCAGAACTGCGTCCACCAGGTGGCGCCGTCGACCTGCGCCGCCTCGATCGACTCCTTGGGGACCGTCTGCAGCCCGGCAAAGAGCACCAGGTAGACGAACGGCGTCCACTGCCAGATGTCCACGCTCGCCACCGAGCCCATGGCGAGGGCCGAGACCCCGAGCCACTGGATCTCCGAGTGTGTGATGCCGACCGACTGCAACACGTAGTTCAGCACGCCATAACCGGGCGCGTAGATGAGGCGCGCGACCACGCCTACGGCGACCGGCGGCACGACCAGTGGCAGAACGGCCAGCACGTAGAGCGTCGCTCGAAGCCCGGCGCGCTTGACGGCGCGATGCACCAATAGGGCGAAGCCAAGACCGAGGAGGATCTCGGTGGGGAGGACGATCAGCGCGTAGATCCCCGTTGCACGCAGCGCATCGAAAAAGAGCGGATTGCCCAGCGCCCTCGAGTAGTTACGCAGGCCGATGAACGTGCCATCGTCCGAGGTGAGCGACTGCCAGACGGCAATCACGAAGGGGATCGTGACGATGATAAACACCGTGCCGAGGGCGGGCAGGAGGATCGTATAGGCGAGCCGCTCCTGGCGGCTCCGCCGGCGCCGCCCGGTCCCCACCGGTTTCGAATCGGTCGGGACCGGGAGTTCGGCGACCAGGCGGCTCACATCGTCAAATGTAGGACGGTTCGCTTATGACGGGTAGTTGGCGGCCTTCATCAGCGTGCGGATTTCACCCGCCGCCTTCTGCATGGCGGCCTGCGGGGTCAGCTGGCCGGCGACGGCGGCGTTCATCGCCGTCCCATACGAGGTCTCGACGGCGCCCCACTGGTCGGTCCGTGGCCGCCAGTTGGGCACGGCTGCGAACGACGCTGCCAGCGCCTTGAAGTAGGGATTCGCGGAGGCCAGCGATGCGTCGTTGAGGATGCTGTTGCGGATCGGGATGCCGCCCTGCGCCACGTAGTTGCGCATGTTGTCGGTCTTGAGCATCCACTTGATGAAATCGGCCGCGGCCTGCCCGTTCTTCGACCCTTTCGGGATGCCGAGCAGCCAGTTGCCCATCATTCCGAGACCCTTACCGCTGGGCCCCTGCGGGATTGGGATATACGCGACCTTGCCCTTGACCTGGCTGACGGTCGGATCCTCGACGATGCCGGTGATCTCACCCGGCCAAACCGTCGACTGGTACGCCTTTCCGGTGGCCATCGCCTGCGAGCGCTCGGCCGCATCGAAGCTTTCGGCACCTGGCTCCGCGTACTGCTTGAGCTTCCTGGTGAGGAAGTCCACCGCCGTAATCGAATCGCTCGAGTCGAGCTGCACCTTCCAGCTGTCGTCGAAGATGTTTCCACCGAAGGACCACAGGATTGGCAGCGAGTCACTGCTCACCGGGTTGGTTGCCTTTCCGCGGATGACATAGCCGTAGAAATTCGCGGCGTTGTAGGTCTTCGCGTTGGCGAGAACGTCATTCCAGGTTGCCGGCGCGGAGGACTTGTCGCTGCGGTACATGAACATCTCGACGTTGCCAACAATCGTGATGCCGTAGAGGTGCTGCGTCTTGCCCTGCTCGCTCGGCGGAACCGGACCGTGAGGTGGCGGCCAGGTGCCCACGTCGTAGACCACGGTCGGAATGTCCGAGTCGCGCGTGAAGCCAAAGTTCGAGTCGAGCGGCTGGAGCGCGCCCATGGTGCCGAACTTCGGCATCCAGGGGTCGTCCATCATGCAGAGGTCATACGACGAGTCGTTCGCCTGGAAGGTGGTGACCAGCTTCGAATAGAGCGAGTCGTAGGGGAACTCCACCACCTGCACCTCGACGCCGGTCTGGCTCTTGTAATTCCCCACGACCTTCTTCAGTGGACCGTCCTCGTTGCCCTGGACGGCGGCGACGACCAGCTTGGTGGTCTTGGTCGCGCTCGTGCTCGTTCCGCATGCGGCCAGGAACGCTGGGAGCGAGGTAAAGGCGGCGCCCGTGACCGCCGTCCGTTTGACGAATTCCCGCCGGCTAATTCGCTGCATTCCCTTCTCCTCCTATGAGGTTGTCAAAAGCCACTCGTGTGCCGAACCTCACTATAGTATTGAGGTTAGGTTGTCATGACAACTGGTTTCTGTGGTCCGTAGCCGCAGGTGGTGAGGGAAATGGGGGCTCGGAGGGGACCGACCGATACCGTTCTGGACCGGGCGAGCCCGGTCCCGCTGTATTACCAGCTGGCCCAGAACATGGAAACGGACATCCGTTCGGGCCGACTTTCATCTGGCTCGCATCTCGACAACGAGATCGAGCTCGCCAGGCAACTCGGAGTGAGCCGGCCCACGGTGCGTCGCGCGATTGGTCTGCTCGCGAACAGAGGTTTGGTGATCCGCCGGCATGGGATCGGCACGCTGGTGGTGCCGGTACGGGTTCGGCGGCCGGTCCGGCTCAGCAGCCTCTACGACGACCTCAAGGAGTCGGGGCAGGCGCCGACCACGCGGCTGCTGGCCTTCGAACACGTGCCGGCGCCGGCCGACGTGGCGAACGCGCTCAAGCTTTCCAGGGGAACGCGCGTGCTGCATTTCGAGCGCTTGCGCCTTGCGACGGACCAGCCGATCGCGTTGATGGTCAACTTCCTGCCGGTCGCGCTCGAGGAGCTGGTCACCGAAGCCGGCCTCAAGACCACCGGGCTCTACCGGCTCATCCGCCAGGGCGGCATTCACCTGCGGCTCGCCTCCCAGACGATCGGCGCCCGCAGCGCGCGGCCGCGCGAGGCGCGCCTCCTGAAAGTTCCGGCCGGCGCGCCCTTGCTCACGATGCAGCGGATCAGCTACGACGACGCCGGACAGCCGGTCGAATACGGGTCGCATGTCTACCCCGCGGAGCGCTACTCATTTGAAATGAGCGTCGTGGCAGACTCTCGTACGTGACCGTCGCCGCCACCGAGCTGCTGGCCCGCCTCACGAAGATCCGGGC
This sequence comes from Chloroflexota bacterium, assembly GCA_034666565.1. Classification (GTDB taxonomy): domain Bacteria; phylum Chloroflexota; class Dormibacteria; order CF-121; family CF-121; genus CF-13. Next base: position 1,043 of record JAXDLN010000036.1, on the reverse strand, counting down.
AACCGATCCAGGAGCAGTACCGAAGGCCCTGGCCAAGCGCCGACGCCGACCGCTGCTCCAGAATTCCTCACTTTTCCTGATCGCCGCGGATCACCCGGCGCGCGGCATGCTCAAGGTGGGCTCGGACCCGATGGCGATGGGGGACCGCGGGGAGCTCTTACATCGCCTCCTCACCGCGCTCGAGCGACCCGGCGTCGACGGCATCCTCGGCACGGCCGACATCGTCGACGACCTGGCGCTGCTCGGTGCGCTCGACGGCAAGGTGGTCTTCGGCTCGATGAATCGCGGGGGCTTGACCGGCTATCGCTTCGAGCTGGACGACCGGTTCACCGCCTACACCGCTAAAGGCATCGCGGACAGCGGAATCGACGGCGGCAAGATGATGGTGCGGGTTGCCGATGAGCCGGAGACCCTGCGCACGCTGGCCGCCTGCGCCCAGGCGATCGATGAGCTGTCGGCGCGCAAGCTGCCGGCGATGATCGAAGTCTTCGCCAGCGAGGTCGAGGATGGCCGGGTCCGAAATCGCGCCGACGCGGACTCGCTGATCCGGGCCATCACGATCGTGTCGGGCCTCGGCACCACCTCCGCCTACACCTGGTTGAAGCTTCCGGTGGTCGACGACCTGGAGCGGGTGATGCGGGCGACCAGTCTCCCGACGCTTCTCCTCGGCGGCGATCCTGGCGAGGATCCGGCGGGAACCTTTGCCAGCTGGAAGCGGGCGATGGCGATCCCGCAGGTGCGCGGCCTGGTGGCCGGCCGCACGTTGCTCTATCCGCGGGATGGCGACGTCGGTCACGCGGTCGATCAGGCGGCCGCCATCGTCGCCGAGAAGACCAAGCTATGACCCGCCTGACCATGGCGCAGGCCCTGGTCCGATTCCTGGCGGCCCAGTACGTCGAGCGCGATGGCATCGAGCATCGCTTCGTCAACGGCTGCTTCGGCATCTTCGGCCACGGCAACGTCGCCGGTATCGGCGAGGCACTCTTCGAGCGGCCGGACCTGTTGACCTATTACCAGGCGCGCAATGAGCAGGCGATGGTGCA
>JAXDLN010000035.1:0-3144 GCA_034666565.1 Chloroflexota bacterium | reverse complement strand
AACTCGTCGTGCGCTTGCACAGCTATCTGCGGAAACGTGGCGAGGACTACCGCATCGCGTTCGTTCCGCATCCGGTCTGCTGGACCGAGGTGCCGGAGGACTGGGGGACGCTCATCCGGCAGCGTCGCCGCTGGCAGCGGGGGTTGGGTGAGGCGATCTGGCGCCACCGGGCGATGATCGGAAGGCCGCGCTACGGGATGCTCGGACTCGTGGCCCTCCCATACTTCCTGGTATTCGAGCTCTTCGGGCCCGTGATCGAGCTGTTCGGCTATCTGGCGCTGCCGCTCGCGGTCGCCATGGGCGAGCTTTCGACCAGCTTCCTGTGGGCCGGCCTGATCCTGGCGATCCTGTTCGGCTTGCTCTTGTCGATTGCCGCGGTCGCCCTGGAGGAGTTCAGCTTCCGCCGTCACCGCAGCAGCCGTGAGGTCGGCCGCACCCTTGCCTACGCGGTGGTAGAGAACTTCGGCTTCCGCCAGATCATGGGCGGGGCTCGCCTGATCGGCCTCGTGGACCTCATCCGCCGTCGACAGCGCTGGGGGTTGATGCGCCGGCGCGGGTTCGGGAGCGTCCAGTTGGCGAAGGAGGCGGCGAGCGGCACGGGGGCCAGCGTGCCGCCACGTTCGGCTCCGGACCGCCGGACAGCCGCCCCTGGAGACAACAACAGTGGCACCAGCCGCCCCCCCCTTCTTTCTCGTCGCTTCCGGGTCGTCCTGCGGCTCGCCGTGGCTGCGGAGCTTGCTGGCGTCGCAGTCTCGATGCTCCATGCCATCACGGGACTTGGAAGCACCGGGAGAGACGCGGCCTTCACCGGATGGATCTATCCCGCTCTGAACCTCCTACCCGCCGGCTACTGTATCGCCAGGGGGTGGGTGGGTCGGGGTGAGCGTCTCGCCTGGCTCGCGCTGGGCGGGGGCGTGGTGGTGACCGGTGCCGGCTTGCTCGACAACGGCCTCGTTCTCCACGGACTCGACCGCGCGGCTCATACAGCGATTCGCGCTGCGGTAGGGGCGGGCTTCTACCTGGTCACGGCCGTCGGCCTCATGCTGCTGCTGCGGCTTCGTGCGCGGGGCCGCCCCAGGATCCTTTGGCTCGACGGCCTTGGGGCCGCCCTGGCGCTGGCCGCCCTGGCGGCTTTCATCGTGAGCGAGTCGATCGCGGCCCACGGCACAGGGACGCTCTCGATGCTGGCCGCCTATCCCGTCGTTCCCATCGGCGACCTGGTGCTGCTGGTGGTCGTCGCGATCGGCGTGGCCTCCATGGGCTGGCGCCCCGACAGGGCCTGGGCTCTGGTCGGCGCTGCCTTCGTGATCAAGGTGGCGGCCGACTCCGTCTACCTCTACCTGGCCGCGGAGGGCGCCTCCTCCCGTGGGACGCTGCTCGAGTCCGGCTGGCTTGCGGCGGCGTGCCTGCTCGGCTACGCCTCGTGGCGAGATCCTGGCGCGGCGAGGGCGAGGCGCGGCGAAGCCAGCATGGCCCTGCTAGCTCCCCTCTTCTTCTCGGTTGCGGCCCTGATGGTCCTGGTCTATGGCAGCTTTCATCGCATGCACGGCCGCGAGAACGCTGCCATCGTCCTGCTCGCAAGCGCTGCGTTGCTGGTGCCACTGGTACGGAGCGCGCTCAGTCTCGCCGAACAACGCCGCCTGAGAGCTGCCGCCTTCGCAGACGCACTGACCGGGCTCATGAACTACAGCGGGTTTCACAGCCTCGTCGAGAACGAGATCGAGCGCGCGCAACGCACCGGGGGAAAGTTCTCAGTCCTCACGTACAAGCTCGACGGCCTCAAACGGCTGAACGAGCTGCGCGGCCACCGGGAGGGCGATCGCCAGTTGCGGCGATTGGCGGACGCCATCCGGTCGAGCATTCGCGCTGCCGATATTCCCGCCCGGATCGCGGGCGCCGAGTTCGCCGTGGTCTTCCCCGCCACCAGCGGGGCGGGAGCACAGTCTGCTGCCCAGCGTTTGAAAAGGCTCGTCGCCGTACTTGACGAACCGGTCGAGGTTACCGTCGGCGTCGCCGAGTGGCCCACGGATGGACCAGGCAAGGAGCGACTTCTGCGGCGAGCCGACATCGCGCTCCTTGAGTCCGACCAGGGTGCTGTCCTTGTGTAGTCCTCGTCGGCGGCTCGCGATCCTTGCTGCTCTGCCCCTGCTGGGCATGCTGTTGCCTCTGGCTTCCGCCATCTCGGCGAGCGCCGCCGACGACGCAAACGTGAGAGCAATCACGCCGTACACCGCGGCGCTCGCGCCTGGTCAGTCAGGTTGGCTTTCGGTGGTGTGGACGTCCGACAATACAGTCACGGATTGGTCGACCACCGTAACGGCACCGGTGGGCATCACCGTGACGTACCCGGCCACCCGGGGCGGCAGGGACACGTCCCTCTATGGTTCAAGCACGTTGGTGGGCACCACTCGGGACTTCACCGCGTTCAAGCTAACGGTGCCCTACACCGTGACCACCGACTTCACGGTCACGCTTACCACGACCTATGTCTACGACCAAGGCAATGGCGGCAGCGGCCAGAATCTCACCACTTCGGCGACGGTGACGGTGCCCGTGCGGCCAGCCTCGGGGCCCGCGTTCACGCAGTACACGTCGACCATCCCGGTCAAAGCCGGCAGCGATCGCTTCCAGCAGATTTGGTTCCTGGGCGGGACCACTGACCTGGCCGACTTCACTGTCGCTTTGGGCAGCCTTCCGGCTGGCCTGCAGGTTGGCTATCCCAGCGACAAGACGTCGAGCGCCCTCAGTGGCGGCACCACCCTGATCGGAGGCGACACCGACTACGTCGCAATACGTTTCAATACGGTTGGACTTATAGCGGGCACCTATGACATCCCCTTCGTCATCACCTTTACGGCCGCGGCTCCCGTGACTGTGTCCGCGAAGGTGACGCTGGTTGTCTCCTAACCTTTTCGCAGGCAACGTCAGCCGGGCGTGTGTGGCAATCGCTGGCGCGGTGGTGTTCCTTTCCGCGCTCACCGCCTGCGGAAACTCCGGCGCCCTCGCCAAGAGCGCAATCCTCCGCAACGTCAAGGCCGACGCCCAGACCCGAATCATCGCGGAGGCGGAGTTCAAGCGTCAGTGCACGATCGACCAGCAGAGCTTCCCGAGAGAGGCCGACATCACGAAGGACCTTGACAACCG
>JAXDLN010000034.1:0-6161 GCA_034666565.1 Chloroflexota bacterium | reverse complement strand
GCCGCGGTGCTGATCGTCGCGCTGGTGCTCGTCCTCTACGCTGCCGGCGGCCTGGCGCCGCTGCTGAGCAGTCTCAGCACGATCGCCGGATTGGCGCTCTTTTGCGCGTTGTGGCTGACGACGGTCTGGTCGACGCATCGCACGCTCCGCGGCGCGTTCACGGTCGCGCCCTGGACGTCGGTGCCGCTCGGCATCATGATCCCGCGCGCGGCCTGGCGAGGCGGGGTCAACGGCGTCGCGTTCCTCGCGTGCCTGGGCCTGATCCTTTTGATCTCGTCCGCGTTCAACGGCGATGTCGGCGTCGTAGGGTTTGGCGCCCTGATCTTCGCGACGGTGGGCGCCGCGTTCGCCTTTGTGCTCGGGCTCGTCTTGGGTTTGCTATTCGCTTGCGTCGATCTCGTGCTCGTCAGCGCGACGCGCGCCATGCTCAACAACGAAAAGTCCCGGCCGTAGCGGCCGGGACTGTGGGGAAGGGGGAGAGGGCGATTCGATCAGGTGGCGCGTGAACACACCATCGCCGGAGTCAGTTCGGTGCGTGCGCCACGCAGCGCGCCGACGATGCCGCCGTACACTGCGCCGGCGTAGATGCCGCATACCATGAAGACGATGGGCTCGAGCCCGACCATGACGGTGCCCGCCAGGCCAAACAGCGCCCCACCGATTCCGCCGCCAAGTGCCGCGCCGCCAATCGCGCCCCGCATCATCTGCTCAACTTCATTTGTCATCGTGGTGGACCTCCCGAAAATGGAATTGCGTTTTTCCGATACAGGCATGATGCGCCCCGCTTCCTTGCAAAACCGTGACGCGGTCTAGGCTTCTTCGAGACGAAAGCCGGAGCCGCGGACGGTGAGGATACGCACACCGGAGTTGACGAGCTTGGCGCGGAGCCGGCTCATCTTGACGTCGATGACATTCGATCCCAGCGGCTCGGTTTCGTCGCGCCAGGCGTGCTCGGCAATCGCCTTGCGATCGACGACCGACGGAAAGCGTCGCATCAGTAACTCCAGGATGTAGAGCTCGGCGGTCGTCAGGTTCAGCAGTTTCCCGTTGAGCGTGACCTGGCGGCGCGCCGGATCCAGGGAGAGCCTGCCGCGGTTGAGGACCGGCGCCCCCACACCTCGTGGCCGTCGTTGCAGCGCGCGCACGCGGGCGACCAGCTCGCCGAAGTCAAAGGGCTTGACGAGGTAGTCATCCGCGCCCGCATCGAGACCCTGGATCCGGTCGGGCGGAGCGTCGCGCGCGGTCAGCATCAGGATCGCGGTCGGACGATCGTTGCGCCGGGCCCACGATGCGACCTCGACGCCGGGCACTCCAGGCATCCGCCAGTCGAGGATCGCGACGTCGTACTCATAGAATTTCAACTGCTCGATGGCGTCGTCGCCACGGTCGACCGCGTCGACGAGATACCCCGCGTCCTCGAGTCCCTGCACGAGGACCTCTCGTAGCCCGCGATCATCTTCGGCGACCAGGATCCGCATCGCTAGGCTCCCTGCTGCGCCAGCACGACCTGGAATTCCATGGTGGCATTGTTCTGCACGGTGACAAACCCACCGATGCTCGGTGGGGTCATCCCGAACTGGCTGAAGGGGAAGGTGATGGAACCGACGAGTTCGATTTTCGAACCGGTGAGCCGGGCCTCGATCGGGATGGTGACGGTCTTCGTCACGCCGTGCAGCGTCAGCGCGCCGATCGCGACGACATGGACCGCCTGGCCGCTGGCGGCCTCGGCCGGCAACGCGATTGGTGTCGCCAGCTGGAAGGTGGCCGTCGGATAACGATCGCTTTGGAGTCCCTGCGAGTGGATCCGCTGATCCCTCATCGGCTTGTCACTGCTGAGCTTGCTGACGTCGACGGTGACGGTGGCGGCCGTCACGCTGTAGCCACTCGCCGTCTGCGCGAGGGTCAGCGTCCCGGTGACGGCCGACGTCCGCCCGACGGCGTCGCTGGGGGCGGGGAGCGAGGCGAGCTGCTCGCGGACGCGGTAGCCAGCTTGCGACCCAGCGGTCACGCTCCAGGTTCCCGGACCGAGCGTCGAAGACGGAGCCGCGCTTCCGCCCGAAGTTGATGGCGTCGGCGAGCTGAGCGCCAGCTTCTGCGGTGACGACCCCGCGAAGACGACGAAATAGGCGATGCCAATCCCCGCGGCGCCAAGCAGCAAGCCGCCGCCGACGATGGCCGCAATCAAGGTCCGGCGATTGTTCATATAAGGAAATGCTGAGGGCGGCGACCTTTCAGTTCGATGACAGGCTAGCCCGTCATCATGAGGCCAGGCTAAGAACGGCCGCGCCCTCGAAGCGGCCGTGGGCGAGATCGTCCAGCGCTTGGTTCGCCTCCGCCAGCGGATAGGGGTGTACCTCGGTCCGGACGGGCACCCTGGGCGCGATCTGCAGGAATTCCTCACCATCCCGCCGCGTCAGGTTGGCGACCGAGCGGATCTGCCGTTCCTGCCACAGGAGGTCGTAGGCAAACGACGGGATATCCGTCATGTGAATCCCGGCACACACGACAACACCACCGGGATCGAGGGCTCGCAGCGCCGCCGGTACCAGGGCACCGACGGGCGCGAAGATCAGAGCGGCATCGAGGGGTTCTGGTGGCGCCGTCAGCGAGTCACCCGCCCACTCGGCCCCAAGGCTGCGGGCGAACGCCTGCTTTTTCGTATCGCCTGGCGAGGTAAACGCAAAGACGCGCCGGCCCTGGTAGCGGGCGACCTGCGCGATGATGTGCGCCGAGTCGCCGAAGCCATACAAACCGACGCGCTGCGCGTCGCCCGCGAGGCGAAGGGCGCGATAGCCGATCAAGCCGGCGCAGAGCAGCGGGGCGGCGTGCAGGTCGTCGTAACCCTCGGGCAGCGGAAAACAAAAGCGTTCGTCGGCGACGCAAAACTCGGCGTAGCCGCCATCCACGTCGTAGCCGGTGAAACGTGCGTTCACGCACAGGTTCTCGAGGCCGCGCCGGCAGAAGCGGCAGGTTTCGTCGACGTGGCTGAGCCAGGGAACGCCGATGCGCTGACCGGACTCGAACCGGTAGGCGCCATTGCCGGCAGCCTCGACATGCCCCACCACCATGTGCCCGATCACGAGCGGCAGTTTTGGCTCGCTCAGCTCACCGCTCACGATGTGTAGGTCCGTGCGGCAAACCGCGCAGACCGAGACCCGGATCAGGACCTGGCGCTCCGATGGGACGGGCACCGGCATGTCTTCGAGGCGGAGGGGCTCCTTCGCCGCCCGCAGCCGCATCGCCCTCATGGCGTCGCCCCTAGGCGGTGACGCCGCTCTTCAACGTAGCGCTCAGGGTGATGGGCGTGGCGGCCAGCGCCTTCGAGACGGGACAGTTCTGCTTGGCCTCGTCGGCGAGGCGCTTGAAGGTGGCTTCGTCGATCCCGGGCACGTTGCCTTCGGTCGCGAGATCGATGCGGGAGATCCCCCAGCCCTTGTCGCCCTTGTCGAAATGCACGTTGGCCGTGGTCCGAATTTCCTGCGGCTTGTGGCCGGCCTGCGTCAGTCCGTTGGCGAACGCCATAGAAAAGCATCCGGCATGCGCCGCCCCGATCAGCTCTTCAGGATTGGTCCCGGGGCCGTCCTCCATCCGACTCTTGAAGGAATACGATCCTTCGAAGGCCCCGCTACCCAGCCGCATCGTTCCCGATCCGTCTTGCAACGACCGCTGCCACCTGGCTTCCGCTGTGCGTATGGGCATATCCCGATTACCTCCACGCGCGCCTTTCCACACCGGGACGCGCTATTACTCCGAATGGTTGCCGTCCTGAACTGATGCTAGTCGACTGCGCCCGCGGCTGCGGCGAGGATCTCGAGGGTGCGGAGCCGGTCGGGCTGCGTCTTGCCGTGGACGCTGGCCAGCAACGTTGTCACGCCGGCAGAGGCCCATACGGCCAGCCGTTCGCGGACGTATGACTCCGGTCCGGCAAAGCTGGTGGCATCGACGAGGGCATCCGGCACCCGGCGGATCGCCTCGAGTTGTTTGCCGCCGAGGTAGAGCTCCTGGAGCATGCGCGCGTCGTCGGCAAAGCCGTACTGCACGGCAAGGTCGTTGTAGAAGTTCTTGCTCTTCGACCCCATCCCGCCGACGTAGAGCGCCACCCAGGGCTTGAGCGCGTCGCGGGCGCGGGCACGGTCATCGTCGATGCTGACCGGCACGTGAGGGGCGATGGCAAGGTTATTCAAAGAACGACCGCTGATCCGTGCGCCCGCCTCGAGCTCCGGACGGAAGAGATCCATGTGCCCGGGAGAGAAGAGCGTGGGGATCCAGCCGTCGGCAAGTTCGCCGGTCAGGCGCAGGCCGCCGGCGGTGAGCGTCGCCAGGTAGATCGGCACCGTTGCGCGCACGGGATGGGCAAGCAGCTTGAGGCCCTTGTCGAGATGGAAGACCTGGCCTTCGAAGACCAGGCGATCGCGTCGTAGAACCTGGCGGACGATGGCGATCGTCTCACGCATCCGGAGCAGCGGGCGATCGAACGCCATGCCGTGCCAACCGGTCACCACCTGATGGCCGCTGGTGCCGAGCCCGAGGATGAAGCGGCCACCGGAGATCAAGTCGAGCGTGGCCGCCGTTTGCCCGAGGAGGGCGGGCGTCCGGCTGAAGACGTTGACGATGCCGGTACCGAGCTTGATGCGTTGCGTGCGGGCGGCGAGAGCGCCAAGGATGGACACGGCATCGGTGCCATACGCCTCGGGCATCCAGACCGATTCGTAGCCGAGCGCCTCGGCGCGTTGAGCGAGCTCAACGGCCTCCGGGAAGGAGAGGCTGCCCTCGTAGGGCAAGTTCAGTCCGAGCTTCATCGTGGCATCGTACCGCGACATCGGCCTAGAGTTAGAAGAAAAGTAGCCGCCCCCGGTGTGGAAAGGGCGGCGTGTTGCTTAATCGAGGAGGACGTCATGGCAGATCGCACGACGACCACAGTCACCGCGGCGCTTGCCGGAACGATCGACATCGGCGGCGACATGCCGGTCAATCGATTTGGGTTCGGCGCCATGCGGATCACCGGGGAAGGGATCTGGGGCGAGCCCGCCGATCGCGAGGAGTGCAAGCGCGTGCTGCGCCGCGCGCTGGAGCTGGGCATCAACTTCATCGACACCGCCGATTCCTACGGGCCTGAGGTCAGCGAGCGATTGATCGCCGAGACCCTCTACCCGTATCCAGAGGAGCTCGTGATCGCAACCAAGGGTGGCCTGCTGCGGCCGGGGCCGGGACAGTGGGAGCCTGACGGTCGTCCCGAGCATCTGCGCGCGGCCTGCGAAGGTAGCCTCAAGCGACTCCGGGTTGAGCAGATCGATCTCTACCAGTTTCACCGCCCGGACCCAAAGGTTCCATTCGAGGAATCGGTCGGGGCGCTGGTGGAACTGAAGAACGAAGGCAAGATCCGGCACATCGGCCTATCGAACGTGACCACTGATCAAGTCGAGCGGGCGCAAAAGCTCACGCGGATCGTGTCGGTGCAGAACCGGTACAGCGTCTTTGAGCGCACGTCAGAACCCGTCCTCGAGTACTGCTCGGGGGACGACATTGCGTTCCTGCCCTGGCGACCGGTGGAAGGTGGCGGGATCGCCGCCGGCGGTGTGGTGGCGGAGATCGCCCGCCGCAACCAGGCCACCCCGGCCCAGATCGCGCTCGCCTGGCTGCTGGCGCACTCGCCCGTCATGCTGCCGATCCCGGGAACCTCCAAGGTCGCGCACCTCGAGGAGAACCTCGGCGCGGCGGCCCTCGACCTGGCCCCTTCGGACTTGGCCCAGATCGACAAGGTCGCCCCGGAGCCGACGAGCTGACCGGCGAGGACGCGGACAGCGATTGGTACGACGCGCTGGACGAAGCCTTGATGGAGACCTTTCCCGCCAGCGATCCGATCGCGGTCTCGGCGTCGGCCGTAATGCATTCGGGCGGCGACCGACCCGCTCGGGATCGCGACCCTTAGCGAATCCTTAGTCGCGCCTCATTTCCCGTTCACGCCTTGCTGCCACCATGGTGCGGGGTCGCGCGCCGTAGCGCGTTGAGCGCTCGCGCCCGCTATCAGGAATGAGCAGCATCACCGCCCGCCAGGAGACCCCGGAGCGGCGAGGGAGCCGAGCCGGGCAATCCGCCCGCCCGCGTCGTCTGGTCTTCAGCGCCAGCGATGTGATCGTGCTGATCGTCATCAACGCCGCCCT
>JAXDLN010000033.1:0-44643 GCA_034666565.1 Chloroflexota bacterium | reverse complement strand
TCTCATCCACACTGTACGGCGACTCGGGCTTGACATCAATCGGCAACTGGTGAGCGCGGGCGTAGGCGATCTCCTCCTCACGCGTCATCGACATGCCGTCGCGAAGCGGCGCCAGCACCTTGAGCTGGGGCGCCAGCGCGCCAACCGCGACATCGAAGCGCACCTGGTCGTTGCCTTTACCGGTCGAGCCGTGGGCGATCCACGTGGCCCCCTCGCGCGCGGCCACCTCCACCAACAACTGGGCGATCAGCGGACGGCCGAGCGCCGTCGCCAGTGGATACTGCCCCTGGTAGAGCGCGCCGGCCCGCAGCGCCGGCCAGCAGAACCGTTCGATGAATGGCTGCTGGGCGTCGACCACGTAGGCCCGCGAGGCCCCGGCGGCCAGCGCCCGCCGGCGGATCGCCGCCAGGTCCGGCTGGCCGCCGAGATCGATCGTCAGCGCGACCACCTCGAAGCCGCGTTCTTCGATAAGCCATTTCACCGCGACCGTGGTGTCGAGGCCGCCGGAGTAGGCGAGCACAATTTTTTCTGGCATCAGTCCTCCGGTTGCACGTAGGCGCCGAGCTGGGCGATTCGTTGCGCAAACCCTTCGTAGGCGCGTGGGTGAAGTGCCAGGGCAGCGAAGATTGTGTCGTCGCCGGCAATCGTGCCGATCAGCTCTGGCCAGGCGACCGCGTCGATCGCCGAGGCGAGGGAATTCGCCGACCCAGGGGTGGTGGTCAGGATGGCGATCCCCTGGCCGCGCCGCACCGTCAGCGGGAGGTCACGCAGCAATCGCTGCAACCGGTCCTCGCGACCCGCCGGCGAGGCGGCCCCGAGCCCTTCGCTCGGCCTGACGTAGTGGCTATCGGGTCCGCCGACCCGCACGAGGCCGAGCTCGGCAATATCGCGGGAGACGGTTGCCTGGGTGGTGTGAATGCCGACACGGCTAAGGCGTGTGACCAGCTCCTCCTGGGTTGCGATCTGGTGCTTGGCGATCAAGGAGAGGATCGCTTCCTGCCGCTTACGCTTTGACATGGGAAAGCGCCTCCTTGACTCGCGCGGGCGCCGTCCCGCCGAGGACGTCGCGCGATTTCAGCGCACCCTCGAGCGTCAGGGAGTTGAAGACGTCCGCGCTGAAGAGCGGCGAAAACTGCTGCAGCTCTTCGAGGGAGAAATCCTCGAGTCCCTTGCGGGTGGCGATGCCCTTTGCCACCATCTGCCCCACCACCCGGTGGGCGTCCCGAAAAGGCATGCCCTTGCGTGAGAGATAATCCGCCGCTTCCGTCGCCAGGGTGTAGCCGGCGAGCGCTGCGGTGCGCATGATGTCGCGATCGAATTGCAGACCATCCACCAAGCGCGCCGCGACCTGCAGGCAGACGATGGTGGTATCGACCCCATCGAAGAGCGCTTCCTTGTCCTCCTGGAGGTCGCGGTTGTAGGCGAGCGGTAAGCCTTTTAGCACCATCAACAGGTTCACCAGGTCGCCGGCGACGCGACCGCTCTTCGCCCGCACCAGTTCGGCGGCACACGGGTTCTTTTTGTTGGGCATCATCGAGCTGCCGCTGGCCAGCGCATCGGGGAGCGCAGCGAACGAAAACTCGACGCTGGTCCAGAGCACGATCTCTCCGCACAGCCGCGAGAGGTGGATCATCGTTATGCTGCAGGCCGCCAGCAGCTCGAGCGCGAAGTCGCGGTCGGCCACCGCATCGATCGAATTGGCAGCGGCCGCCGCAAAGCCGAGATCCTCCGCGAGCACCGTGCGATCGATCGGGAAGCCGCTGCCGGCTAATGCGCCCGCCCCCAGCGGCGAGACATCGGCCCGGTTAAGCGCGTCCTCGATGCGACCGCGGTCGCGGTGCAGCATCTCGACGTAGGCGAGCAGATGATGGGCGAGGAGGACCGGCTGGGCCCGCTGCGTGTGGGTATAGCCCGGCATCACGGTGTCGAGATGCTCCTCCGCCCGGGCGACCAACACCGACTGGAGGGCATCGACCGCATTGAGGAGCTCCGCCCCCGCGCTCTTCACGTAGAGGCGGAGATCAACCGCCACCTGGTCGTTGCGACTCCGGCCGGTGTGCAGCTTGCCACCCAACGATCCGAGCTTCTGCCGTAAGCGGGCCTCGACGGCCATATGGATGTCCTCTGCGGCCCCGAAAGCCCCCACCCTGCCCTCCCCCAGAGGGGGAGGGATACCTTCTAACTCGAGGTCCGCCGCGATTTCTTTGAGGGCCTGGTCGATCCGCAGCTGCTCGTCCGCCGTTAACACCCCGGCGCCGACCAACGCTTTCGCGTAGGCGCGGCTGCCGGCGATGTCCTCGCGAAAGAGCCGGCTGTCAACCGCCAGCGAGCGCGTAAAGCGGTCGATCAGTGGGTCCGGCTCTTCTCCAAACCGCCCGCCCCAGGGTTGATCGCTCAGTTCGCAACCTTTGCGTTGCGCTTGGCCAGCACTTCCCAGGGCAAGCCGCCGATCTGTGCGGCCGGCCCACACAGTTGCTGATTGAAGCTCCGGCTCTGTAGACCCCTGATCTCGGGGAAGAAGAGCGAGTGCTTGCTCTGCCGCGACTCCAGGTCGATGGTGCCGTGGAACAGGTTGGCGCTGACCGTGCCGCTGACCTGCGTCTGGGTGGTCTCGATGAAGGCGTCCAGCGCCGACTTCAGCGGGTTGAACCACGCGCCGTGATAGACGAGGTAAGCCCACTTCTGGTCGACCCCGGCCTTGAAGTCCAGCTCTTCCTTGGTGAGGGTGAACTGCTCCAGGTCGTGGTGCAGCTTCAGCAGGACGGCCGCGGCGGGGGCCTCATAGAGCTCGCGGGATTTGAGGCCCATGATGCCGTCCTCGAAGATGTCGATCTTGCCGATGCCATGGCTGCCCGCGATCACGTTAAGCGTGGCCACGATCTCCGGCAAGGACAATTCCTTGCCGTCGAGCGCCACCGGCACGCCATGGTCGAAGGTCACCGACACCTGCGTCGGTGTTGAGCTTTGCTTTGAGGGCGGCTTCAGCCACAGCCAGGCATTTTCTGGGATCGGCTGGTTGAGTCCGATCGCGCCGGAGGCGAGGCTGCGACACCACAGCGTCTTGTCGTCGCCGCCCTGCATCACCTCGGTGATCGGGATACCGAGCTCCTTCGACAGCTCCTCTTCATCGCCCCGGGTGAGGTCGAAATCACGTACCGGCACGAGGACCTCGAGCTGCTGCGCAAAGAGCTTGAAGACGTTGTGCATGCGGTACTGGTCGTTGCCCTTGCCGCTCGAGCCTTCCATGATCGCGTCGCAGCCGAGCTGGAGCGCGAGCAGCGCAATCTTGGAGGCGATCAGCTGGCGGGTCATTGAGGTCGAGACGGGATAGCCTTCGTAGTTGGAGTTGGCCTGGATCGCCTTCGCCAGCCAGTTGTTGGCGAATTCGTCCTTGACGTCCACCACGATCGGCGTGATGCCGAGGACCTTGGCCTTCTGGATGGCGGCGTCCATCTCGTCCTGCCCCTGACCGACATCCACCGTGATCGCGAACAGCTCCTCGACCTGGTACTTCTCTTTTGCCAGAACGGCGCAGAGGGATGAGTCCAATCCGCCGGAATATGCCAGGGCGACCTTCTTCGCGGTCTTGACCGGCGTCGCCTCGATCTTCTCCAGTAACTTGCTCTTCAATGCCAGCATTACGCAGCCTCCTACTCGGGTGTGATCGCATAAGTATACGGAAATCTGTATGATTACGCAACCGCTCATGGTCGGCATCCTCTGCTCCCGCGTCCGCGTCGAAGAGAAGGCCTTGTTCGAGGCGCTCCGGCGTCGCGCCATTCCCTTCGAGCGCCTGGACGAGGATCGCATCAAGTTCGCGATCGGCAGCCCTTTTCCCCATGCCGGTGTGATCCTGGACCGGTCTATCCATCACGGGCGCTCGCTGTACGCGCTCACCTTGCTGAACGCCGCCGGCGTCCCCACCGTCAACCGGGCCAGGGTTGCCCGCATCTGCGGCGACAAGATCCTGACCACGGCCGCGCTCGCCCGCGCCGGCCTGCCCGTGCCGAAGACAGTCGTCACCTTCACGCGGGAGGCCGCCCTGGAAGCCATTGAGGCGATGGGTTACCCGGTCGTGCTCAAGCCGATGGTTGGCTCCTGGGGCCGGTTGCTGGCAAAGATCAACGATCGGGACGCCGCCGAAGCGGTCCTCGAGCATAAGGAGACGCTCGGCTCCTACCAGCACGGCATTTTTTACATTCAGGAGTACGTCAACAAACCCCAGCGCGACATCCGGGCGATCGTGGTAGGAGACCAGACGATCGGCGCCATCTACCGCAGTTCCGAGCACTGGATCACGAACACCGCGCGCAATGGTCGGGCGTCCATCTGTGAGGTCACGCCGGAGATCGACCAGCTCTGCCAGAAAGCCGCCGCCGCGGTCGGTGGTGGCTTTCTCTCCGTCGACTTGCTGGAGCACGAGGACGGCTTACTGGTCAACGAGCTCAACTACACGCCCGAGTTCCACGGCTTCATGGACGCGACCGGCATCCCGGTCGCTGACCACGTGATCGATTACGTCCATGAGGTGGGCGTACGGCAGGCCGTGGCATGACGAAGGCAACACCAGCTTGACAGCGGACCCCAATGGCGCGTATCGTTCCGGCCAACAAGTACATACGTAAAGGCGTCGATGAGGGCGAGTACGCGGACGCTGGGATTACAGAGAGTCTCCGGCAGCTGAGAAGGAGAGTCCAGGGCACCGCCGAAAAAGGCCTCGGAGCCGCCGGTCGAAAGGGAATGGTCCCGAGTAGGCCGCGCCGGATGGCCCCCGTGATCGGGCTGGAGTCTTCAGGCAGCGGGCCGCGGACTCAGAGAGGTCGTTCTTGCGAGAGAACGGCAAAGTCGGGTGGTACCACGAGAGAAGGCCTCTCGTCCCGGTGGACGAAGGCTTTTTATTTTTCGGAGGTGCCATGACCATACAAGCGTTCAAGATCATCGAGTCGACGCTTCGGGAAGGCGAGCAGTTCGGCCCGGCCCACTTCACCCCCGCGCAGAAGATTGCGATCGCGGAGATGCTCGATGAGTTTGGCGTCGAGTACCTGGAACTGACCTCCCCCTGCGCCTCGCCCCAGTCCCTGGCCGACCTTCGGACCGTCGCGGCGTTGCCGCTTCGGGCCAAAGTGCTCACCCATGTGCGCTGTCACATGGACGACGCCCGGGTCGCTATCGACACCGGCGCCGACGGGATCGACGTCCTGTTCGGGACCTCGTCCGCGATGCGGGCGTTCTCGCACGGCAAGTCGGTCGACCAGATCATCGAAGCCGGCACCGAGGTGGTGCAGTACATCCAGTCGCAGGGCCTCGAGGTGCGCTTCAGCAGCGAAGACTCCTTCCGGTCGGAGCCGCGTGACCTGCTGCGCGTCTACCAGGCGATCGACCGGCTGCACCCGCAGCGAGTCGGGCTCGCCGATACCGTCGGTATCGCGACCCCCAACCAGGTCTTCGAGCTGGTCTCGATGGTGCGCAAGGCGGTCGACTGCGACATCGAGTTCCACGCCCACAACGACACTGGCTGCGCCATCGCCAACGCGTTCGCCGCCCTCGAGGCCGGCGCCACGCACATCGACACCACGGTGCTTGGGATCGGCGAGCGCAACGGCATCGTGCCACTCGGCGGCATGATCGCCCGCTTGCTCAGCGTCCGGCCCGACCTGGTCGCGCACTACCGGCTCGACATCCTGCCGAAGCTTGACCGGATGGTCGCCGACATGGTCGGGATCGCGGTGCCCTTCAACGCCTCGATCACCAGCGACACGGCCTTCCACCACAAGGCCGGGATGCACACCAATGCGGTGCTGCGCGACCCCTCGAGTTACGAGATCTTCGACCCGGCGCGCTTCGGTCTGGAACGGACGGTGATGACCGGCCATCGCCTGACCGGGCGGCACGCCGTCGCGCACCGCGCCAGCACGCTCGGGTTGAACCTGACCGAGCACGAATTGCGGCTGCTGACCGCCGAAGTCAAGCGGCGCGCCGATGCCGGCCCCTTGACCAACGACGAACTCGATGACTTGCTCCGGGGAGAAGCCCCGACGCTGCCCTCCCCCAGAGGGGGCGGGAAATTGGAGGAGAGTAATGGGCACGCTGACTGAAGAAATCTTCTCGCGACGGCTCGGCCGGCCGGTGCATGCCGGCGAGATCGTCGTCGCGCCGGTCGACTACGCGATGGCGCACGACGTGACCGGCCCGCTCGCCATCGAGGCCTTTCGCAAGCTCGAAGTCCCACTCTGGGATCCGGAGCGCGTCATCATGGTCTTCGACCACATCCTGCCGGCGAACACGGTGGCATCGGCCGGCCTTCACAAGATCGTGCGCGACTTCGCCGACGAGTACGGCGTCACGCATGTCTTCCAGGAAGGGATCTGCCACCAGCTGATGGTGGAGAAGGGATTCATCCGCCCGGGCGGCATCGTGGTCGGCGCCGACTCGCACAGCACCACCTATGGCGCGCTCGGGTGCTTCTCGGCGGGTTTCGGATCCACAGATATCGCCGTCACCTTCGCCACCGGCCGGACCTGGTTTCGCATCCCGGAAACGATCCGCATCAACCTGCGCGGCGCGCTGCCGCCCGGCATCTTCCCCAAGGACCTGGCCCTGAAGGTGATCCGCATGCTGGGCGCCGAGGGCGCCAACTACCTGGCGGTGGAGTGGGGCGGCGAGGCGGTCGAGGCGATGCGCATCGACGAACGCCTGACCCTTGCCAACCTGACCGTGGACTTCGGCGGCAAGGCCGGACTCTGCGAGCCCGATGAGGAGACCCGCCGCTACCTGGGCGACGCCGAGGTATTCGACCTGCACCCGGTGCGCCCCGAGTATCGCAGCGTGATCGAGGTCGATGCGGAGTCGCTGGAGCCGCAGATCGCCTGCCCGCCGGCGATCGACAACGTCCAGGACCTGAGCGTGGTCGAAGGCACGGAGCTCGATGAGGTGTTCGTGGGCAGCTGCGCCAACGGCCGGATCGAAGACCTGGCGATCGTCGCCGACTATTTCCGCGGCCGCCAGGTCAGCCCCCGGACCCGGACGATCGTCGTCCCCGCCTCCAAGGCGATCTACATGGAAGCGCTCGCCCGCGGCTATATCCAGACCTTCATGGAAGCGGGCGCGCTGGTGATGAATGCCGGATGCGGCCCGTGCCTCGGCCGCCAGCACGGCGTGCTCGGCCCCGGTGAGCGCGCGCTCTCCACCAGCAACCGCAACTACGCCGGACGGATGGGCAGCGCGCAGGCCGAGATTTACCTGGCGAACCCGGCGGTCGCAGCCGCCTCCGCACTTGCCGGGATGATCGCCGATCCTCGGAACATCTCCCACCCTGCCCTCCCCCAGAGGGGGAGGGAAATGGAGACCGCACTTCCTCAGACGGAAAGGGAATTGGTGGGAGGGAGCCGCTGATGGCCAGGATCTTCAAGTTTGGCGACGGGATTTCAACCGATGCCATCATCCCGGGCCGGTACAACGTAACCACGGATCCGGCGGCGCTCGGCAAAGCCTGCTTTATCGAGGCCCGGCCTGACTTCGCCACGACCGTTCAATCGGGTGACGTCATCGTCGGCGGCCGCAACTTCGGCTGCGGCAGCTCCCGCGAGCACGCCCCGATGGCGATCAAGGCGGCCGGCGTCCAGGCGGTCGTGGCCCGCAGCTTCGCCCGGATCTTCTACCGCAACGCCATCAACATCGGCTTGCCGGTGATCCAGTGCGACGCCATCTACGACGCGGTGGGTGATGGCGACCCGGTTTCGATCGACATCCATTCCGGCGCCATCGATGCCAATGGCAAGATGTTCCAGGGGGAAACACCCGGACCCGTGGCCGTGGCCATCATGGAGGCCGGGACGCTCGTCGACCTGATCAAAACCCGCGGCTGGGCCGCGATCGAGGAGGTGTCATGATGGCAACCGCTGTAACCGCGAAGTGCCCTGAATGCGCGGCCGACGTGAAGCTCGCGGCCGACGTGGAGAAGGGCGAAATCGTTCCCTGCGCCGACTGCGGCGCGGAGCTCGAAGTGGTCGAGCGCGACCCGGTCGAGCTGCGCCTGGCGCCGGAAGAAGAGGAAGACTGGGGCGAATGAGGTGAGGATCGGCGTTCTCTGCTCACGCGTCCGGGCCGAGGAGAAGTTGCTCTTCGAGGTCTTTGCTCGCCGCCGGCTTACGATCGAGAAGATCGACGACCGCGAGCTGGTCTTCGACCTGGCCGCGGAGCCGCCACGCTACGACGTGGTGCTCGAGCGCTGCCTGCACCACTCGCGGGCGCTCTACGCCCTGCGGATCCTCAATCAGTGGGGGGTGCCGACCGTCAACACCTACGAAGTGGCGCTGACCTGCGGCGACAAGATCAACACCACAACGGCCCTGATCGCCGCCGGGGTTCCCAGTCCTCGCACGTTGATCGCCTTTACGCCGGAATCTGCACTCGAGGCGATCGAGACCCTTGGATATCCGGTCGTGCTCAAGCCCGCGATCGGCTCCTGGGGGCGCTTGCTGGCGAAGATCTCGGACCGCGATGCCGCCGAAGCGCTGCTCGAGCACAAAGACACGCTCGGCTCCTACCAACACGCGATCTTCTATGTCCAGGAGTACGTCGACAAGCCGTCGCGCGACATCCGCAGCTTCGTCGTCGGCGACGAGACCATCTGCGCGATCTATCGTGAGTCCTCCCACTGGATCACGAATACCGCTCGCGGCGGCCAGGCTCGCAATTGCCCGGTGACGCTGGAGATCGACCGCCTGTCGCGCGCGGCAGCGCGAGCCGTAGGCGGCGGCGTGCTCGCGATCGACCTTCTCGAGCACCCCGATGGCATGGTCGTGAGCGAGGTCAATTACACAATGGAATTCCGTAACAGCATCGACACCACCGGCGTCGACATCCCTGGCCGTATCGTCGATTACGTGCTGCGGGTCGGCGCGCTGGAGGCGGTACCCGCGTGATCAGTGCGGTTCGCGCCGAGACCGAGCCCGTGACCGAAACCGGCATCGAGCTGCTCGAGGAGATGGTGTCGATCCCCAGCGTCTCGACGCAGGAGCGCGCGCTTGGACAGTGGCTGGTCACCCGATTGCGTGGCATGGGCTTTGCCGCCAAGCGCGACGAGGTTGGCAACGTTGTCGCCTTCTGGGGCAGCGGCCCCCGTGAGGTGCTGTTGCTCGGGCACATGGATACCGTCCCGGGCTTCATTCCCGTGCGCCGCGAGGGCCAGCGCCTTTTCGGCCGCGGCGCCGTCGACGCCAAGGGCCCGCTGGCCGCCGCCATCACGGCGGTGGCACGCCAGCCCGCGGGCGCCGCTTGTCGCTTCACCATCATCGGCGCGGTCGAGGAGGAGGGCAGCTCGCGCGGAGCCCGCCACCTCGTGACTCGCCGCCCCCCCGACCAGCTGGTGATCCTGGAACCGAGCGGCTGGGACGCCGTCACGCTCGGCTACAAGGGCAGCCTCAAGCTCCGCTACCGGCTGTCGCAGCCGATGGGCCACGGCGCCGGGCCCAACGAGAGCGCCGCCGACCGGGCGATTGCCTTCGTGCGGAAGGTTCAGGACCATGCAGCTGCCCCCACCCTGCCCTCCGCCGCAAGCGGGGGAGGGAAAAAGAGCTTGGACGCCTTCGAGCGTCTGGATGCGCGGATTCTTCGGTTCCATGCCGATCACGACGGCTTCAAGGACACCGCCGCCATGACGATCGGTTTCCGCCTACCCCCGAACTTCGATGTGCCGGCCTTTCAGCACGAGCTGGAACAATGGGCCGATGGCGCTGAGCTGCGCTTCGAGTACGCCGATGCGGCGGTGCGGGCGGAGAAGAACACGCCGGTCGTCCGGGCCTTTCTCAAAGGCATCCGCGACACGGGAGGCACGCCCCGGTTCAAGATGAAGACGGGAACCTCTGACATGAACATCCTGGCCCCGGTCTGGGGCTGCCCGACGCTCGCCTACGGACCCGGCGACTCGAGCCTCGACCACACGCCGGACGAGGCGATGGACCTCGAGGACTTCGCGCGCGGGGTCAACGTGTTGACCTCCGCGCTCAGCCACCTGGCGCGATGAAGGCGGCGGTCATTGGCGGCGCCGGATACGCCGGCGGTGAGCTGCTCCGTCTTCTCCTGTCCCACCCGGAGATCGAGGTGACGCAGGTTACGTCGGAGCGTCTCGGTGGGAAGTTCGTCCATACCGTCCACCCGCACCTGCGGCGCCGGACGGAGCTGAAGTTCCAATCGCGAACGGCAGTGCAGCCGGTCGACGTCCTCTTCCTGGCGATGCCGCACGGCCAGACCAGCCGCGAGATCGACCAGCTGCAATCGCTGGCGCCGACCATCATCGATCTCTCGGCCGACTTTCGCCTGCACGACCCCGCCGGATACCCAACCTGGTACGGCTGGGAGCACCCGCAACCGGCGCTACTCAATGACTTCGTCTACGCGCTCCCCGAGCTGCACCGCGAGCAGATCCGTACCGCCAACCGGCTCGCTGCCGGCGGCTGCCTGGCCACCGCGACCATCCTCGGGCTTTATCCCCTGACCCGCGCCGGCGTCATCGACCAGACGATGCCGATCGTGGTCGAGGGCAAGACCGGGTCATCAGCCGGCGGCGCCGAGTCGGGACCGGCGTCACACCATCCCCATCGCAGCGGCGAGATGCGCTCCTTCGCCCCTACCGCACATCGGCACACCGCCGAGATCATCCAGGAGCTTGGCCTGCAGTCGCCCAACGGCCACGGGCCCAGCATCGCCTTCTCGGCGACGGCGGTCGAGGCCGTCCGTGGCATCCTGGTCACTTCCCACGTCTTCCTCAAGGACGACCTCTCGGAGAAGGACCTCTGGAAGATCTATCGGGCGGCTTACAAGGACGAGCCCTTCATGCGGATCGTCAAAGAGTCGCAGGGCATTCACCGCTATCCCAATCCGAAGATCCTGTCGGGCACGAACTACTGCGACGTCGGCTTCGAGCGGGACCCGCACTCGCGCCGCGTGGTGGTGATGAGCGCCCTCGACAACCTGATGAAGGGGGCCGCCGGCCAGGCGGTGCAAGCGCTCAACGTCCGCTTCGGATGGGACGAGCGGACCGGCCTCGACTTCCCGGGCCTCTACCCCATCTAGTCGTGCTGGTCATCAAGATCGGCGGCAGCCTGACCGACTTCGACCCGTTGCTACGCGATGTCGCGGCCTGCCAGGAGCCGCTGGTGCTGGTGCACGGCGCCAACAAGGAACTGAACGAGCTTTCCGCGCGGCTGAACCATCCGCCACGCATGGTGACCTCCGAACGGGGTGAGATCAGCCGCTTTACCGACGCAATCACGATGGATCATTTCCTGATGGCCTACGCTGGCAAGCAGAACAAGCGGATCGTGGAGCGCCTTCGTGCCCTCGGCGCGAACGCGGTTGGCCTGACCGCGATGGACGGCGGCATCGCGATCGGACGCCACAAACCCGATCTGCGGATCAAGGAGGGCGACAAGGTCAAGGTTCTGCACGGCGACCACAGCGGCAGCATCGAGCACCTCGAGCCAAAACTCCTGCGCCTGCTGCTGGACAACGGCTACCTGCCGGTGATCACGCCGCCCGCGATCAGCCATGAGGGCATCGCCCTTAATGTCGACGGCGATCGTCTGGCGATGGAGATCGCCACGGCAGTCGGGGCAGAGCGTTTGCTGATCTTTGCCGATACGCCGGGCTTCATGCGCGACGTGAGCGACGAGCGCAGTGTGATCCCGTTGATTCACCTCGAGGAGGTCGAGCGAGTGGCCGAATATGGCAAGGGCCGCGCACGCGTCAAGCTGCTGGCCGCCGCCGAGGCGATCCGTCGCGGTATCCAGGCGGTCGGCCTGCTCGATGGTCGCGGGGATCATCCGCTGACGCGGGCCTTTGAAGGAGCCGGTACATGGGTCACGGCATGAAGCTAGGGACGAGACTGCAGCCCATTCCACTACACGCGGATCGCGGCATCCGCCTGGCTCGGGGCGATGGCTGCTACCTATGGGATGATCGCGGCCGCCGATATCTCGACCTGATGACAAACTACGGGGTCAATCTCCTGGGGCACGCGCATCCGACGGTGACCGCGGCAATCGACCGGCAGGCATCGCTGCTCACCAACGCACACCAGAGCTTCGATACGCCGGCCCGCCAGGAGTTTCTCGACGCGCTCGCCGGGTTCCTGCCACCGGCGCTGAGCCGGATGTCGTTCGCAAACTCGGGAGCGGAAGCCGTCGAGGCCGCGCTCAAGTACACGCGGGTCGCCACCGGCCGCACCGGAATCATCGCGACGCACCGCGCCTATCACGGGCGTACCTTCGGGGCGCTCTCGACGACCTCGGATGCGAAGTACCGGGATCCTTTCATGCCGATGCTTGGAGGCGTCCGCCACGTTCCCTACGACAACCTGGCTGCGATGGCCGAGCTCATGGACGAGTCGATCGCCGCCGTGATCATCGAGCCGATCCAGGGCGAAGGCGGGATTCGCGTGCCTGCCGACGGTTACCTCAAAGGCCTCCGCGAGCTCTGCGATGCGAATGGCGCGCTCCTGATCTGCGATGAGATTCAGACCGGCTTTCGGACAGGAGCGCCGCTGGCCTTTACCCGAGAAGGGATCGTGCCCGACATCCTGTGCCTTTCCAAGTCCATCGCGAATGGCTTGCCGATTGGCGTGACCGTCGTGACCGAAGCGGTCAGCGAGCGAGTCCCCAAGGGAAGCCATGGCGGCACGTTCTCCGGCAACCCGCTGGTCTGCGCGGCGGGCGTGGCGACGCTTCAAGTCCTCGCCGATGAACGCCTTCATTCCCAGGCGGCCGAGAAGGGGCGGCGCTTTCAGCAGCGGGTTCGCGAGCTCGGTCTGAGTCAGATCCGCGAGATACGCGGGCGCGGGCTGTTGCTGGCAGTCGAGCTAAAGAAACCGGCGACGCCGGTGATCAGAGCAATGCAGGAGCGCGGGGTGCTAGCCCTTCCGGCCGGGGGTACGGTAATCCGTTTCCTGCCCTCGATTCTGATCGAGGATGCCCAGCTTGACGAGGGAGTGGAGGTACTGGGCGCCGCCGTGCGCCAGGCCGGCTGACCTCTACCGCCGGAAAAGGCGGTCCAGAACGGCAAGCCCTAACTTCGCCGTCGGAACGCCATAGGGGCGCATCTTCTCCGCAATGGGATCGAGCCGGAAGCTGCCCTGGTAGCCGGGATCGCCGCGGTCACTCGAGACCGTCGTCACCGCCGGGATATCTTCCGACGAGGCTTTACAAGTGTGAAACGGTCAAAAACCAGCAGCCGCCGCACCCTGCCGGCGGGTCGGGTTTAGGCTGCGGGCGCTTCGGCGAGACGCGCGACCGGCTGCTGTCGGCGCCCGCGGATGATAGCAAGTGCCAGGGCAAAGCCGCCGAGCGCGAGTGCCGCGGCCAACTCGAATCCGGCCCCATAACCGGAGGCGAGGGCCGAATTGACGACCGCATGGCTCGGGACTCGACCGGCCAATTGGTTCTTGGTGACGGTGGCGGCAATCGTCCCCAGCAGCGCGATCCCGATCGAGCCACCGATCTGCTGCCCGACATTGAGGAGCGCCGACGCGAGACCAGACTCCTGGGGCCGCGCACCCGAGACGGCCATCAGCGTCAGGGGGACGAAGATATTGCCCATCCCGATGGCGATGATGAGCATCGGCCCAACCAGGCCAGGGAAATAACCCGTCTGGTCATTGATGCGCGATAGCCAGAACAGGCCGGTGGCGACAAGCAGCGGTCCGGCGGTGATGAACATTCGGGGTCCGAACCGCCCGACGACCCGCGCCACAATCTGCGAGGTCACAATTATGCCGGCCGTCATCGGCAGGAACGCAAGCCCCGCCTGAAATGGGCTGAACCCGAGGTTGTTCTGGACGAACTGGGTCAGGAAGAAGAAGACACCGAACACGGCCACCCCGATGACGAGCGAGAGCGCATAGGCGCCGTTCCGGTTGCGCTGGGCGAAGATGCTAAACGGCATCAGGGCATGCTCGCTGCGAGACTCGATGACAAGGAACACCACGAGGAGGACGGCGGCAATCCCGAGCGACATCACCGTCGTGCTGTTGGTCCAACCGTTGGTAGCCGCGCTGGTCAATCCGTAGACCAAGAGGATCATGCCGGCGGTGACGGTGAGCGCCCCGGGCAGGTCGAGGCGTCCGGGCCGGCGCTGCGACGCCGCCAGCACACGCGGCGCCGCGATCGCCAGGATGATGCCGATCGGCACGTTCACAAACAAGACCCAGCGCCACGATGCGAAGTCGGTCAGAATCCCGCCCAGCAGCAGCCCGAGGGCGCCGCCGGCACCGGCCACCGCGGCATAGACACCGAGCGCACGGTTGCGCGCCGGGCCCTCGCTAAAGGTGTCGGCGATCAGCGACAGCGCCGTCGGCGCCACGATGGCAGCGCCAACTCCCTGCGCCGCGCGGGCAACGATCAACCAGACTTCACTGTTGGCGAAGCCGCCGGCCAGCGAGCCGAGCGTGAACAGGACGATGCCGACGGTAAACATGCGCCGCCGACCGAACAGGTCACCGGCGCGGCCGCCAAGAAGCAGCAGCCCACCGAAGGTGAGCGAATACGCATTAATCACCCACTCGAGGCCCGTGGGGCTGAAGTGGAGGGCCCGCTGGATCGATGGAAGGGCGATGTTCACGATGGTGGCGTCGAGAATCACCATCAACTGCGCCGCCGCGATCACGGCGAGCGCGAGGTTCAGGTTGCGGGGGAGCTGATCCGCGGCGCGGGTTGTGCTGGAAGGGGCGGTTCTCATAGTAGCCACGCCCAAACCAACTACTTCGAGTCTTGAATTATTCCTCTTTCCGCGTCCAGCGCCATCAATTGATGAGATGGCCTCGATCAGCCATTCCGATGGTCAGGGACCCTTTTCTTCCTGAATGATGTTGCCGCTGATGGTGATGCCGTGGGCGGCTCACTCAATGGCCACGGAGCGCATCATGCCCTCCATGCCGGCCTTCGCTGCGCTATAAGCCGCCGTCGCCTTGGTGCTCACCAATGGGACGGTGACCGACGACACATTGACTATGCGACCGTACTTGCGCTGCACCATCCCGGGCAGCACCGCGCGCGTCATCAGGAACGCGGTATCCAGCGTGATCTCGATCTGGCGACGCCAGTCGGCGTAAGAGGACTGCATAAGCTCGGGACTGGGCGACTCGACTCCGGTCTGCCCCAGGCCGGCATTGTTGACCAGGACATCAATCCGTCCGTAGCGGCCGAGAATATCGTCAACCAGCCTCTGCACCACCGCTACGCCTTTGAGGTCCGCGACCAGGGCGAACACGCCCCCACCCTGCCCTCCCCCGCGAGCGGGGGGAGGGAAATGATTTGCCTTCACGCGCCCGCCGGAACCCGCTCAGAAATGGAAAGAGCCGCCCGAGGGCGGCTCAGCTTGGCGTGCCGAGAAGCGTTACTCGACGACAGTCGTGCTCGAACGCGGACGGGACATGAGCCGGATGAGCGAGACGATGCCCCATCCGATCAAGGCATAGATCGCCATCGCGACGAGCGACTCCGGCTCGAGGACCGAGCGGCCTTCCTGGGCGGTGTTGAAGATGCCGTGAAAAGGCGCTACCAGCGGCCAGGTCACGTCGTACATAAAGCGGACAAAGGGCGCCGGATTCGCGCCGAACAACTTCAGCAAGAAGCGAATCGCGATCAGGACATCGATGAAACCGACGATCCACCAGATGGCCTGGATGGCACGCGTGTTGTAGCCGCTCTCGCTGTGGACCGCGGTCCGCGAGGTCGACGAGGTCGTTACGGGCGTGACCGGCGTGACTGGGGTGGCCGGGGTGACCGGCCGCACCGGCTCGCCCGTCGTCGTCTCCTGTCGGACGACTTCGCGGTCGTATGAATCCGCCATGATGTTCTCCTCATGAGCCCGCAAATGGGTACGGAGCGTGGCTCAAACGCTACAGACATAATAGCAGGTTTTATGGCAGCGTGTACGCTTCATTCGTACGCCGCCAGGACGAGCTGTTTGGAGGGTTCCCGACCCAGCAGCAGCACGCCTATGTAATTTGTACGGAATGCCGCAGGCGATCGCGGTATTCGGCGCCGGGGCGATCGGGAGTCTGGTTGGGGCGCGACTCCAGGAGTCCGGCGTCAACGTACGCCTGGTCGGGCGCGAGACGCAGGTCGACGCAATCCGCGCCAAGGGGCTGCTGGTCAAAGGTCAAAACGAGTCGCGGTTGGTTCAGCTTCCGGCGACAACGACATTGGCCGGGGCGGCCGACATCATTCTTCTTACCGTCAAGTCGCAGGATGTGCAAGTCGCCTGCCGCACGATCGCAGCGCTGCAGTCGGACGCCACCGTCGTCACCATGCAGAATGGCGTCCGGTCTGACCAAGAAGCGGCCGACATCCTGGGACGCGATCGCGTGGTGGGTTGCGTGCTCAATATCAGCGCTACCTACCTCGAGCCCGGGGTCGTCGAGCAGAACACCCGCGGCCTGTTTCAGGTGGGCGCTCCCTTCCCGGAGTCGAAGGGCCGCGTCGACGCCGTGCTCGAGCTGCTCAGCCTGGGGATCAAGACGGAGCCGGTCCCGGATATCGCCCGCGCCCGCTGGACGAAACTGATGGCGAACCTGAACAACGCCATCATGGCGATCACCGGTTGGCCGATCGGCAAGGCGCTCCGCCATCCGGGACTCACCCGGCTCTCGATCGCCACGATTCGCGAAGGGGTCAAGACAGCCCAGCTTGGAGGGTACGGCCTCGATCAGAGCCGACGGGCTCGCACCTTTCGGCTGATGTCGACGCTTCCCATGCCGCTTAGCTACCTGATTTTCCGCGGCCGGCTCGCCGGCAACTTTCCACCGGACAGCACCTACGGTCCCTCGACACTGCAAAGTTTCCAGCGACACTCGAGCAGCGAGCTCGATTACCTCAACGGCGAGATCGTGACGCTCGGCGAGCGGATTCGACGACCCACGCCGTACAACTCCGGGTTACTGCAGCAAGGCCGCGCGGTCTTCGCTACCGGGCGCCACCCGACCCCGGAGGAACTCCTGTCACAGTTCAGGTTTTGACGGGTCCACGTGGGGCAATAAACTGAAGTCCATGCCCACCGTTCTGGACCTCTTTTCGCCGCCCGCGCGAGCCTGGTTTTCGGGCGCCTTCCCGGTTCCGACCGAGGTCCAGGTGGGCGGCTGGCGCTCGGTTGCTGCCGGCCAGCACACCCTGATGTCGGCGCCCACCGGCAGTGGGAAGACGCTCGCTGCTTTCTTCTGGTGCATCGACCGGCTCGCCAACGAACCGGTCCCGGCTGAGGCAGAGCGCTGCCGCGTCCTGTACGTGTCGCCGCTGAAGGCCCTCACTGTCGACATCGAGCGCAACCTGCAGGCACCACTCCGTGGCATCGCGCTCGAGGCGGAGCGGCTGGGCCTGAACCAATCGCCCGTCACGGTCGCCATTCGGACGGGCGACACGCCGCCTCGGGACCGGCGGCTGATCGAACGGCACCCGCCGGACATCCTGATCACGACCCCGGAGTCGCTCTTCCTCCTGTTGACCAGCGCGGCGCGCCAGATCTTGCCGTCGGTCCGCTGGGTGATCGTCGACGAGATCCACTCCATGGCCGAAACCAAGCGCGGCGCGCATTTGGCGTTGAGCCTGGAACGGCTGGCCGCGCTGACTAAAAATGAGCCGCAGCGGATTGGGCTTTCCGCGACGCAGCGCCCGCTGAGCGAGACGGCGCGTTTCCTGGGCGGCACGGACCGCGAGGTAAGCATCATCGACGCGGGACGAGTCAAAAAGCTGGAAATCACCGTCGAGGTGCCCGTCGACGATATGGCCGACCTGGAACGCGGCGCCCCCACCCTGACCCTCCCCCGCGAGCGGGGGAGGGAATTTGAGAGTGGCGCGGCGGCGGCGATTGGGGCGGAGCAGGAGGGCCTACGGCGGAGCATCTGGCCGGCGATCCATCCACGGATCCTCGAGCTTGTCCGCCAGCACCGGTCGACCATCATCTTCGTCAACTCCCGCCGCTTGGCGGAACGGCTCGCGGCCGCCATCAACGAGCTTGCCGGCGAGGAGCTGGTCCGCGCGCATCACGGCTCGATCGCCAAGGAGCAGCGCCTGCTTATAGAGGATGCGCTGAAGGCGGGCCGGCTACCGGGACTCGTGGCGACATCGAGTCTGGAGCTCGGCATCGACATGGGCGCCGTCGACCTCGTCATCCAGGTGGAGGCGCCTACCAGCGTCGCCAGCGGCATCCAGCGAATCGGACGGGCCGGCCACTCGGTGGGCGAGCCGTCGAAGGGCACCGTCTTCCCGAAGTACCGCGGCGACCTGCTCGAGACCGCGGTGGTCGTCGATCGCATGTTGCGAGGCGAGATCGAGACGACTCGGGTGCCGCGCAACCCGCTCGACGTCCTCGCCCAGCAGATCGTTGCGATGACGGCGATGGAGGAATGGAGCGTGTCGGCCTTGTCGGAGCTGGTGCATCGCGCCTATCCCTTCAGCGATCTCGGACCGCGCGCGCTGGAGTCGACGCTCGACATGCTGAGCGGCCGCTATCCCTCCGATGAGTTTGCGGAGTTGCGCCCGCGCATCGTTTGGGACCGCCTCGAGGGGACGATCCGCGGACGTGCCGGCGCCCAACGACTGGCGGTCGTCAGCGGCGGCACCATCCCCGACCGTGGTCTCTTCTCCGTGAACCTGCTGGATGACGGCAAGAAGGTTGGCGAGCTGGACGAGGAAATGGTCTACGAAATGCGGCCCGGCGAAGTCTTCATCCTCGGCGCCACCAGCTGGCGCGTCGCCGACATCACCCCATCGCAGGTCATGGTCACCCCGGCCCCAGGCGAACCCGGAAGGATCGCGTTCTGGCACGGCGACGCGCTGGGCCGGCCGGTGGAAGTCGGACGCGCGATGGGACAGGCGATGCGCGAGCTCACGGCCATGGAACCTGACGCGGCGATCGCCCGGCTCAAGGAGCGGTCGCGCTTCGATGACCGGGCCGCCTCCAACCTGATGAACTACCTCTCGGATCAAGCCCAGGCCACCGGCACCGTGCCGACCGACCGGACCATCGTCATCGAGCGCTTCCGCGACCAGCTCGGGGACTGGCGGTTGTCAGTGCTGACGCCATTCGGTGCGCGGGTGCACGCGCCGTGGGCGCTCGCCGCGCGAGCCCGGATGCAGGAGCGCCTCGACCTCGAGATCCAGATGATTTACACGGACGACGGCTTCGCGCTGCGTCTACCCGAGGCGGACCGAGCCCCGGACATCGACGACCTGCTCCTCGATCCGGAGGAAGTTCGCGAGCTGGTGACCTCGCAGCTGCACGGGTCGGCGCTATTCGCCTCGCGCTTCCGGGAAAACGCGGCCCGCGCGTTGTTGCTGCCGCGACGTCGCCCCGGTGAGCGCACGCCTCTGTGGCAGCAACGCCAGCGCAGCCACGACCTGCTCCAGGTAGCCAGCAAGCACGCGGAGTTTCCAATCCTGATGGAGACCTATCGCGAATGCCTGAGCGACGTCTTTGACATGGACGGGCTGCGCGACCTGATGTCGGCCATTCGCGCTCGCCAGGTGCGCACCGTCGTCGTGGACACGGAGCGCGCCTCGCCCTTCGCATCGACGCTGGTCTTCGACTACATCGGCCAATACATGTACGACGGCGACGCGCCACTCGCCGAACGGCGGGCGCAGGCACTGACCCTCGACAAGGAGCTGCTTGCCGAACTGCTCGGCACCGAGGAGCTTCGTGAGCTGCTCGACCCACGGGCGATCGAGGCCCTCGAGCTGGAGCTGCAGGGGCTGCTCAAGGAACGATGGCCGCGCGACCCCGATGAGGCGGCCGACCTCCTGCGGCGGCTCGGCGACCTGACCGCGGCAGAAGCCGAGGCGCGCGGGATCCGCGAGGAATGGCTGAATCAGCTGGAACGCGAACGCCGCGCCATCCGGGTGCGCATCGCCGACGAAGAGCGATGGATCGCCGCCGAGGACGCCGGGCGGTATCGCGAGGCGCTCGGCGTCACGCTGCCAGTTGGACTCCCCGACGTCTTCCTGCAGCCTGTCGAGGCACCATTGTCATCGCTGCTGGTGCGCTGGGCACGGACGCACGTGCCATTCTTCAGCGCCGACCCGGCGGCCCGCTGGCGGCTCCCGCTCCGGGCGGTTGAGGACGCCCTGCGACAGCTCGCGGGGCGCGGCGATATCGTGGCCGGTGAATTCCGCCCAGGCAAGGCAGGTCGCGAGTACTGCCATCCCGACGTGCTGCGGTCGCTGCGACGGAAATCGCTGGCGGCGCTTCGGCGGGAGGTCGAGCCGGTACCGGTCGAAACTCTCGGCCGATTCCTGCCGGCGTGGCACGGCGTCGGCATCCAGGCGAGCGGGTTGGACAGTCTGGCCGAGATTGTCTTCCAGTTGCAGGGATGCGCCATCCCCGCCTCGGTGCTGGAGCGAGACGTGCTTGCCGCACGGATGCGGGACTACCGGTCGCAGCTGCTCGATGAGTTGATCTCGATGGGGGAGGTCGTCTGGGCCGGACGTGGGTCACTTGGCAGT
Organism: Chloroflexota bacterium; assembly: GCA_034666565.1. Classification (GTDB taxonomy): domain Bacteria; phylum Chloroflexota; class Dormibacteria; order CF-121; family CF-121; genus CF-13. The sequence goes on along the minus strand of JAXDLN010000033.1, from coordinate 24,151 downwards.
TCCGATGGACGGGTGGCGCTGTATCTCCGGTCCGATGCGCCGCGGCTGATCCGGGACACGGACGAGCGGCCGAACGGCGAGATCCACGAACGGCTGCGTGAGCATTTGCAGAGTCGCGGGGCCTCCTTCTTCCGCGACCTCTATTACGCGACCGGCTCGGGTGACGAGGATGCGGTGCTGGATGCGCTCTGGGACATGGTGTGGGCCGGTGAAGTTACCAATGACACCTTCCTGCCGCTGCGGATGCTCGGGCCGCGGGCGCGGCGCAACCCGCGCCGGCCGGTGATGCGCCTCGGGCCGCCGGCAGCGGCGGGCCGCTGGTCCCTGGTGTCCGATCTGCTCCATCCGAGCGTCTCGACGACGGAGCATCTCCACGCGATGGCGGGTTCGTTCTTGCAGCGATACGGCGTGCTGACGCGCGAGGCGGCGCTGGGCGAGAACATCACCGGCGGCTTCGCCGCGTTATATCCCGTCCTCCGCGCGATGGAGGAGGCGGGCAAGATCCGGCGCGGCTACTTCATCGATGGCCTGGGCGGTCTGCAATTCGCGCTTCCCGGAGCGGTCGACCGGCTGCGCGGAGCGCGCGACGACGAGTCCAAAGTCGTGGCGCTTGCCGCCACCGACCCGGCCAGTCCTTACGGCACGACGATCCCCTGGCCGGAGCACGAATCACGAATGGCGCGAGCGGCGGGTGCCTACGTCGTCATCGATGGCGGCGAGCTCCGTCTGTATCTGGAACGAGGTGGTCGGTCGCTGCTCACTGTCGGCGACGTGCAACCGGCTCACATGCAGGCGTTGGCGGGGGTCGCGGCACGCGTGGACAAACTGGAGATCCAGAGCATCGACGGCGCGCCCATCAAGGGCTCGCCGCTGGAGGGCATGCTGCGCGAAGCCGGCTTCGGCACGACACCCAAAGGCGTCGTTCTCTGGCCAGAGCGGCGGCCCGTGCTTGCCTGAAGGCGACACGATCTGGCGAACGGCGGCCGCGCTGCGGCGCCAGATCGCGGGCAAAGTGGTCAGTGACGCCCGTCCCGAATCGATCGGCCGACTCAAAGGCCGCCGTGTGGAGTCGGTCGAACCGAACGGCAAACATCTGGTAATGCAATTCGAAGGAGGGCTCGCGCTTCATTCGCACATGCGGATGACAGGCGCCTGGCACCTGTACCGGTTGGGGGAGCGCTGGCGGCAGCCGGAGCGGCGAGCCACCGCGGTGCTCAGTTTCGATGACGTCGTCGCGGTCTGCTTCGCCGCACCCGTCATGGAGCTAGTTCGGGATGCGCGACAACCGGTCGCGCACCTGGGACCGGATATCCTGGTCGATCCATTCGACATCGATGAGGTGATCCGCCGCGCCCGCCGGTGGGACGCACCCACCCTCGGAGAGCTGCTACTGGAGCAGCGCGTCTGCGCCGGGATCGGCAACATCTATAAGTGCGAATCGCTCTGGGGGCATCGCCTGGATCCGTGGATGCGGCCTGCCGCGCTGGATGACGATCGCCTGCGCCGGCTTTATGCGACGGCGCGCGACCTGATGCGCCGCAACCTGGTGACGCCCGTCGCCCGACAGCGGTGTGCGGTTCACGCGCGCGGCGGACGACCGTGTCCGCGCTGCGGCACGCGGATTCGAATCCGAGCCCAGGGCCACCAGGCTCGCCTCACCTATTTCTGCCCGCGGTGCCAGGGCTCTCAGTAGCGGCCGTAGACAGGGACGGCGGCGCCGGTGACCGCCGTCGCGGCGTCGCTGCATAGATTCAGGATGACGGCGGCGATCTCAGCCGGATCGACGGCCTTCTGCATAGCTTTCTCCGGCAGTGATTTCCGGTTCGCCGCTGTGTCGATGATGGCCGGAACAACGACATTAACGCGCACGCCCGACGACTTCAGCTCGGCGGCCAGCACCTCGGTGAGTTTGATGACCCCCGCCTTGGCGATGGCATAGGCGGCTGCCCCGGGCTCGGCGACCAGCGCCGAGCGGGAGGAAACGTTGACAATGCAGCCCCCACCCTGCCCTCCCTCAGAGGGTGACGGAGATGAAGCCATACGGCGGGCGGCAGCGCGGCACGACCACCAGGCTGTGCCGAGATTGAGATCCATCATGGCGGTGAATTCGTCGGGGGTGCTGTCCACCACCTTGCCGCCGCGATAACCGCCCGTCGTATTCACTACCCAGCGCGGCACACCGACACGATCGATCCGCTCCCATAAGTCATCGACATCCTGCCGCAAGGTCATGTCGGCCGTGTCACCCGTGACGCCACCACCCTGCCCTTCCCCAGAGGGGGAGGGGGATAACGGATATTTCGCGGCCAGCTCCGATACGCCGGAGCGGGATCGAGCCACGGCGATAATGCGGTCGCCGCGCTTCGCGAAGGCGTCGACGACAGCCATCCCCAGCCCGCCGGTCGCTCCGAAAATCACGGTTAGGTCTGCCATGGTCAGGCAGCATCCTCCAACGCATAGCGGAGAAAGAGATAGGACTCGGCCCGGCGGACGCTCAACAGGCGGCCACCCTTGAAGGTCCGACCGAAATCTACGCCCCGGATGAGCCCGAACGATTGATCTTTCTGGCCGGCAAGTTTCGGGGAGACGGTCAGGAAGAGCTCGTCGACGCGATTGCGGGCCACGAGCTGGCCGAAAAGGTGCGGACCGCCCTCGGTAAGAATGGTCCGATACCCCTCTGCCTTCAGCGTCGCGAAGATCTCATCCACGCCGATCTGATCGCCCTCCGACACGGCGCGGACCTCACTGGCGTTCGGGAGCGCCTTTCGGAGCCTGGGGGCCGTGGCTGCCGTGGTCAGAACGAGCGCTCCAACCTGTAGGGCCCGTTGCGAAGGATCCAGCTCGCCGCGCGCGGTGACGATCACGAGCCGCGGCGTTTTCTGGCGCCTGAGCGACTCGCGCAGGGTCGCGAAGGCCTCGGCGGCCACGGGAAAAATGAACTCGGACGTCCAGAGCGCTTTGCCGCCTTCCGCACGAACAGTGCCTGCGCCTACTAACACGGCATCGGCGAACGCACGCAACAGACCCATCACGAAACGATCCATCTCGTTGCGTCCGCTGATGATTCCCCCGGAGGCGGCGGTGCCGCCCTCCAGCGCCACGATGCCGTCGATCGAGCTGACGAAGTTGGCGTAGACGGCGCCATCGGGGATCGTCAGTCCACCATCGTAAATTTTGGTCAGCTGCGCCGGTAGGACGCCGGCTGGCAAGTCATCGGCTTCGAAGAGGCGGTTGAGCCGATTCAGCTGAGATGCCCGTTTCCATGTGAGCGCGCGATGTTCAAGAACTCCTCTCGAAGCGGTGGATTCGACTCGTAGTTGCCGCGCCAGAAGGTCGTCCGTGTGGTGGACTCGGACTCCCGAACGCCGCGCATCTGGGTGCAGAGGTGAATCGCCTCGAGATAGACGGCGACGCCGTGGGCCTGCAGGATGCGCGAGAGGGTCTCGGTGATCTCGCGGCCGAGGCGTTCCTGAACGGTGAAGCGCCGCGCGAAGAGGCGCACCAGCCGGGTGAGTTTGGAGATGCCGATGATGTGCTCGTGGGCGACGTAGCCCAGGTAGGCGTGGCCGAAGAAGGGGAAGGCATGATGCTCGCAGAGCGCGTAGAAGGGAATCGGGCCTTCGACGACCTGGCTGAGGTCGCAATCCGGTCCGCCGTCGCACTCGGTCGGAAACGCGGTGACCAGCTTGGCGTCGCCCTCATAGCCTTCGGTCGAATCGAACATCGCGTGCAGGTATCGCTCGGGCGTCTTCAGCGTCCCCGGGGTGTCGCGTGGCATCCCCATCGCCGCGAGGATCTCGCTGATGTAACCCTCGAAGCGACGCCAGTCCTGGTCGCTGATACGCCGGGGACTGACCCGCTCCCAGTCACGACCCTCGACCTCCTCGTCGCGCAAGCCACCGACGCTGGGTTCTGACTTCGCCATCAGTTCGGTTGCAGTGTATCTTCCGACCGCCGGACCTCAATCTGTCCGTTCTGTATTCGCGTTTCGTAGCGAACCTGGCTGACCGTGGCCGGACCGCCCCTGACCAGACCGGTGCAGATGTCGAACCGCGAGGCATGCCAGGGACATTGCACCATGTCGCCGTCCAGCTCGCCTTCGGATAGTGGACCGCCGGCGTGCGAACAGGTCTCGCTAATGGCACAGACCGTATTGCCCTTCTTGTAGAGCAGAATCGGCGTGTCGCCGGCCATGGCCTTGACGAGCATGTTGTCCGTCAGCTGCCCCTCGAGCATCACCCTGGTGAACTTGGTCGGCACCTCCTGCCAGGCGTGATGGTTCACGCCGGTCCCGATTGAGAAGACCAGCTCACCGCCGAGGAAGGCGGCGGTGATCACGATGCCGTAGCCAACCAGGGCAAGCACGATGGCCAGGCCACGGCTCCCATTGGTCACCCGGATGATCAGCGACACCAGGTAGACGACGATCGCCACGGTGTTCAGCAGTCCGTGCGCGAGGCCGACCCGGCGCTCGCGGTCGATCGTATCGCTCCAGTCCGTGTAGCCGGTAATGGCCGCCCCGAGTGCCCCGAGAAGACCCACGAAAATCGTCAGGTCGGCCGCCGAGACCCAGCCGTGCGTTCCCCGGAAGAGATAGATGATGTCGAAGAGGACGGCAAGCGTCCAGGCGCCGATCGGAATGTCGGTGAGGACCGGGTGAAGAGGATGGCCCAGCCAGGTGCCGTTCGCCAGGGTCTTGAGGTCACGCCCGGGTTTGCCGAGCACCTTGTAAGCGCCGGCGACAACCTTCTGAAGGAAATCGGCCACCGGCTCCAGCCAGCGCTGCCGATCGATGAAACGGTTAACGAAGTGATTGAGCATCGCCGTCTCCCAGTATCGCTTACGGGTCGTGCGCGAGCCAGCCGGATACTCGCCGCCAGGCACGGGCTGCTTCAATCGAGTCGACGATGCGAAAGCGAACGGTATCACCCGGCCGCGCCTGGGCCAACAGCGGGAGGTCGGCGCTGCCCACCGTCGCGATCACGGGGTAGCCACCACTGGTCTGGTGATCGACGTGGAGAACGATGAGCCCCCCGGACGGGGTGACCTGGATGGCGCCCGCCGTCACCGGCACCGTCAGGATCTCCTGAGTCCGGAGGCGCAAAGTTGGGGTCTCAAGGCGCAGACCCATGCGGTCGATTGCGGGCGTTACTCGACAGGCGGTCGCTGCCAGTCGCTCGAGCGCGTCGCCAGCGAAGGCATCCGTCTGCGGGCCGCCGATGACGTGGACCTCCCAGGGACCTTGCACCGGGAGACGATGGGATAGTGGCCATGGCTCGATCAGCGGTTCGTGCCCGATGCCTTGGCCGATGCGAAGTCGATCACCGGCGGCTAGGGGCCGCCCGAAGCCCCCGCCGAAGCTCCCAAGCTGGCAGAAGGACCGGCTGCCGAGCACGACTGGAACGTCAATGCCACCCCGAACGGCGATGTAGGTTCGAAGGCCGGGAGCTATCGTGCCGATCGCGAGGCTGGAGCCGCGGGCGACTCGGACCGCTTGCCAATCACCAATGGAGGCAACGCGACCACCAGTGACCGCGGCGACAGCATCGACGTCGAATCGGAGCGTCGGGCCGGTGGCGGTGCATTCGATCAGGGCGGCGTCCGGCTCATTTCCGACCAGCTCGTTCGCGACGCTGGCCGCGAACCAATCGGCGGCGCCACCAGGCGGAATGCCGAAACGTTCGAGGCCGGAGCGGCCTCGATCCTGGATCGTGGTCCAGCGCCCCCGGTCGATGACTTCGATCACGGGATCGGAACGAACCGCAGCCGGTCGCCGGGTTTGAAACGCGCCGGCGGATCGGCTGCCGGGTCGAAGAGCCGCAGCGCGGTTCGGCCGATGAGATTCCATCCGCCTGGACTCTCGACGCCGTAGATGCCGGTCTGCCGGCCCGCGATCCCGACCGATCCGGCCGGCACCCGAAGGCGCGGCGACGCCATCCGAGGCACCGCGATCTCTTCGGGCAGCGCGCCGCAGTAGGTGAAGCCCGGCGCGAAACCGACGCAGTAGACAAGGTATTCGCGGCCGGCATGCTGCTCGATCACGCCCGCCGGCGTCAGGTTGGTCTTGAGTGCGACCTCCGGCAGGTCGGGACCGTCGTATCGGGTGGGGACGTCGACGACAGGTCCTGACGGAATAGCACCCTTGACTGTTCCTTCGAACTGGCGGATGGTCTCTTCGAGGCGAGCAGGGTCAGTGACGTCTGCGTCGTAGTGGCAGAGCAGCGACGCATAGGCGGGGACCGTGCTGCGAAGCCCTGCGGGCGGGTTATCTTTCAGCGCCTGGTCGAGCCCCAGGACTTGCGCGAGCAGACCGGGATCGATGGTACGACCGAGAGTGACCAGCAGTGCTCGGTCGCCGGCCGGCGCAACCTGCCACATCCTGTGGACTTTACTGGGGCTGCGCGCTCACCGCTTCTAGGGACCGTTGGCGGCCAACCCGGAATCGCTGCAGACCGAAGGCCGCGGCATAGAGCGCGCCGACAATGATCAGCAACGCGCGGTAGCCGGTGATCAGCGACGCATACTCGAGGACGCCGCCGACCATCGCGCCCAGGAGATTGGCGCCGAAAGCGACGTTGGACGCAGCCACGTCGCGGAAGCGCTTCGCGAAAACGAGGTTGGCCAGGAACACCGGAACGAAGGCGACCGCCGTGGCCACCAGGAACCGCGGCACAATGCTGAGCTGGAGCAGCAGGTCCGGTTGAACGACCCAGGCGACGGCGAGGGCCAGCAGCAAGATGACATAGAGGCGCCATGACGGACCAAGCTCGATCCGCCGCGCCACCTCGATCGCGAGGTAGACCGCGACCAGGATTCCAAGGAACACGAGCGAGTTCACAAACCAGGTCGTCCCGAACAGCAGCGCAAATTGCACCACGTTCTTCGTTTCCAGCAGGAGAAACGCCGCGCCCATACAGAAGAGGTCGAGATAACGGCCCATCGGCCGCAAGCTGCCGCTCGTGACGCGAACCAGGAAAAGCGCCGACAGCAGGATCAGGGCGAGCGTCAGCAGGTAGAACCCGGGAATGGTCCGGTCCTGGAGGTAAAGAAACGGATAGTCATCTGTCGCGGGCGCTGGAATGGTCGCGGAGATTTGATGCCATTCGGTCGGGCACTGCAGCGCTGTTGTACTGGAGCTCGCCATCAGCAAGGCGAGCCGCGCGAAGTGGCCGGTCGAGTCGAGGCACGGCGTGCGCCCATACACCTGTCGCAGGGTGCCCGCCAGCCGGTCGACGAGCCAGTCCTCGCGATAGTAGTTGTATTCGCCGAACGCGCCACCCGGCTTGAGGTGCGCGCGCGCCGATTGCATTGCTTCCGTCGTAAAGAGGTAGCTCTCGAGCCGCAGCGACGACTGGCCGGCCACCAGCGTGAGCGAGTCCGGCAGCGCAAAGAGGATCAGGTCATAACGTTGAGTCATCTGCTCGAGAAAGGCTCGGCCGTCGTTGACATACGAAGTCACTCGGGGGTCCTGGAATGCGCGGTCGGGATTCTGTTCCAGGCCGATGGCGTGGATCCGGGGGTCGATTTCCACGGCATCGACGTGCTGAACGCCCTCGCGGAGCGCGACGGCAACGTCGACGCCCGTCCCAGCGCCCACGATGAGGACGTCCTTCGGTATCGAGCGCGTTCGCTGGTAGACGAGACCGTAAAGCGTCACCGTGTCCAGCCGCCGCGCCGCCGGTTCCATCGTCTGGTGGGGAATCCCGTTGACCAGGACCGTCACCGCTCCCGACGGTTGCGTGATCAGCCGGATCTTGTAGTAGGGGGACCAACTGTCGGTTGGAACAAGCGACTCGATGCCGAGCAGGACGAGCATGATGGCCAGCACCGGAAGGTGCCAGACGCGGCTGCGCCGATCGAGCAGCACCAGTAGCATCACGGCGACGACCGCGCCCCAGGCAAAGGGTGGTGCGCCAAGAAAAGAGAGAACCGAGAAGGCGATGATGCCGGCGATGCTGCCGAGGATGTCGAGGCGGTAGGCCTCGAGCGGCGGAAATTGTCGGAAGGTCCGCGCCACGCCCTCAGCGATGAGCGTCATCACGCCGGCCACGCCCAGGAACAGCACTGGAAGGGTGAGCCAGGGTGGCAACCCGCTCTGCGTACCCAGCGCGCCGAAGAAGATGAGTTCGGTGCCCGACCGATCGATTTCGACTGGGAAGATCCGCACGAACGCGACGAGGACCGTCAGGCCGATCGCAGCGAAGGGGAAGAGGTTCCGACGGGCATCGGCCCGTAAGAACCCGAGCCCGATCCCCAGAAAGCTCGCCAGCAGGATGAAGTTCGAGAAGTACGAGAGATAGAGGATGTTGGAGCCCGTCCAGCGAATGAGGGCGAGCTCGACGAAGAGCATTAGGAAGCTGAGAGCAAGGAGGCGGGCGCGCTGCGGCTGGGCCCTCGCCGTGACCATTCGCTTAAGGATGGAGCATGGGAACGCTGTCGGGAAGGGATTTGCATCCCCTCCCGCTCATGTCATGGTGCGTGAGTCGGTAGGACTGCCCTCCTGGGCCTACGCCCTGCGGCCTCGCTCTCGAGCGATCAGGCCCAACCCCGCAACGCAGTAACCGGCGAGCAGCAGCAGAATCCAGGGAACGCCATTCTGCGGACCACCGCCGGTTGTCGCGAGTACTGGCGCCGGAGTTGCTGTTGGACTGGCGGTCGGACTGGCCGTCGGACTGGCGGTCGGGCTGGCCGTGGGTGTTGGTGTGGGCGTGGGGGTGGGGCTGGCTGTCGCGGTCGGGCCAGGCACGCTTGTTTCGCCGCATTCGGTCGGCGCCGTGATCACGTTGTGGATCAGCGTCACTTGGCCGGTCTGTGCTAGGGCGCGGCCCTGGATACTTGCACTGTCTTTCAGGCTGATGTCTGTAAGGGCCATGATGGTTCCAACAAAGGTGGTCGTCGTGTCAAGAGTCGCTGAACTGCTGACCTGCCAGAAGACGTTGCAGGCCTGAGCCCCGTCAGTGAGGTGTACGGTGGCCCCGGGTCCGGTGATGAGCGTGCTCCCGATCTGGAAGATGAAGACCCCATTGCCACTGAGGGTGAGCGTCCCGGTCAGCGTGGGCGCCGTGGTCTGGCAATATGTGCCAGGCACGAGAGTCTGGGTCCCAAGATTCTTGCCGGTCTCATTGAAATTGCAGGGTGACGAGGCCGCCACGCCATAGGCTGTGGTCAGGTCATTTTTGGCTTGTACCGCCAGCGCGTCGGTGCCCGTGTGTTGCGTGCCGTTAACGGTCCCGTCAGGGGGCCCGGTCATACCCGTGACGGCCGTGCCGGGGCTAACCCCGAGATCGCCCGTGATCACTGTCAAGCCGGTGTTAGTGACAGTGGTGCCCGCGAGCACCGCGAAGCTTTTGGCCATCCCCAATCCTGGGGCCGTGGACGCGGACGCCGCCATGAGCGACGCGCCAAGGGCCAGGGCCGAGACAGCGATGAGCAACGTTAGTAGGCGCCGTGTTAGCCGGGTCATTAACGTCTTCCTCCTTGAGTGTTGCCGCCAAAAAACGCGCTAGGCGCTGCGGTTAACTCAGGGGCGGATCAGTGATCCCGACTCCGGACCAGGGATGAGAGGGGCGGCGAGATAGGCCGGTGAGTCTTTTTTCACTGTGCGCTCAATGTTCCCGATCTGTCAAGTAACCGAGCTTAACAGTGCTCAGCATTGGTTGGAAAAAGGCCACCCAGACGCTCGTAGTCTCAGCGGACGAGGGCGCTACGCAACTCGGGAAGCGCTTCCGCGGCGGCGTCGGCGACGCGGGCCTGGTCGGGCCCCGGTAGATAGATGATTTGCTCCGTAAACCCACGCTCGAAGTACTGCCCCACGAGGTCAAGCAGCTGACCTCGATCGCGACCGTCCCATGACTGCTGCACCGATCGCCGGATGGAGGCAGGATCGCGTCCAGCCTCCTCGCACGCCGCCTCCAGCATCTTGCTCTTTTCGGCCGCCTCCTGCGGGGTCGAGGCCCCGGAGCTGTTCCAGACATCAGCGAATCGGACCACGACAGCCATCATCTGCGGCCCGCCGGCGCCGATCCAAATGGGGGGATGGGGTTTCTGAACCGGCTTGGGATTCCCGATTGCGTCTTTGAATTGGTAGTAGCGACCATCGAGCGTGGTGCGATCCTTGGTCCACAGCGAGGTGATCGCTTCGAGCGACTCGCGCAGCCGACCGACACGGTGGTCGAGACCTTCGATGCCGTACATCTCGTGTTCGATCTCGGCCCAGGCGGCGCCGATACCGAACTCGAGGCGGCCGCCAGAGAGGTGGTCGACCGTCACCGCCAGCTTGGCCAGCAGCGCTGGGTTGCGGTAGGTGTTACCGGTGACCATGCAGCCGATCCGCACCCGGCTGGTTGCCTGGGCGATGGCGGCTTGCAGTGCCCAACCCTCGTAGACCGGGCGGTCCGGCCCGACGCCTCCGATCGAGGCCAGGTGATCGAACACCCAGACATGGTCGAATCCGGCCTGGTCCGCGATGCGCCAGACCTCCCGGAGCGCCTCGATCGTGGTGTCCTGGCCGGAATTCTTTAGGCCGAGACGAAGAGGGTGGGCCACATCGAGTAGCATAGGGGCTCGCGGCCCGGCGAAGGCGCCGCCGAGGCCGTTTTTGTATACGGCGCCGACTCTGCCCGGGAGGGGATTCCATGGTCGGAAAGCGGTCGCTCTTACCTCTATTCATCCTCGTGGCCCTTGTCCTGTCGGCGTGCGGCGCGACGAACGCGGCGACCAGCACGAAGTACAGCGGTACGATTCACATCGCCTCATCGACCTGGACCGGTTACGCGCTGATCTACCTCGCCAATGCCAAGGGCATCTGGAAGCAGCACGGCCTCGATGTCAACTTCAAAGACGTCGAGGACCCGAACGACCGTTTCATCGCCCTCGCCGCGGGTCGGCTCGAAGGTATGGCCTCAACGGTTGACGCCTTTGCGCGCCAGCAATCAAACGGTGTGGGCGCGGTGGAGGTGTTTCCCATCGACGCCTCGGTCGGTGGTGACGGCATCCTTGCCGCAAACTCGATCCAGAATGTGGCCGACCTCAAAGGAAAGACGGTCGGGGTCAACCAGGGCTCTGTCTCTGAGTGGTTTCTGGCTCAGGTCCTGGAGAAGAACGGCCTGCATCTTTCCGACGTCAAGGAGCAGAACATGACCTCGGGAGCGGCCGGGGCGGCATTCGTCGCCTCGAAGCTCGACGTGGCGGTCACCTGGGAACCATGGCTGAGCAAGGCGAAGGTCCGGACCGACGGCCATGTCCTGGTGTCGTCGAAGCAGTACCCGGACCTGATCATGGATAGCTTCGCCTTCCGCAAGGATTTCATCCAGAAGTACCCGGATACGGTCAAGGACTTCATGAAGGCCTACTACGACGCCTTCACCTGGATGCAGGCGAACCAGACCGAGGCGCTCAAGGTGATCGGCGATGCGGTGCAGGAGTCGCCGTCTGACGTATCGGCTGATCTCTCAACCATGACCCTCTTTGACCTCAGCACCGGCAAGCAGGTCATCGGCACCAGTAGCAGCCACGGGAAGATTTACGACAACGTGAAGGCGGCGGCCGATTTCTGGAAGGCCCAGGGCAAGATCGACACGGCGGTGAATCCAAGCGACGCTGTCGACCCAAGCTTCATCAACAGCTTGTAGGGACTCGTGAGCGAGCGGGTCCCCGCGACCCAGGCGGTGCCGGCGGTTACTGCCCGCGTGCAGCGCCGGCGTCGCGGCCTGCTCCGTACCTACCTGACGCCCAAACAGGAAATTCCACGTGCAACCGTCGTCACGCTCGGCATCGGCAGTTTCGTCGTCATCCTGGCTGCCTGGAGCCTGGCATCGACCGTCATCGACAATCCCCTGTTTGCCCCGAGCCCCGCCCGGGTGTGGACGGCCTGGGTCGACATGCTTCAGCACCGGAAGTTCCTCTCGGATGTGGGATGGAGCACGTTCCGCATCGTCGCGGGCTTCCTGATCGCAGCCGTCATGGCGGTGCCGCTGGGCCTGCTCATGGGTTCGTTCGAAATCGTCCGATCGTTCTTTCAGCCGCCCATCAGCTTCATCCGATACATGCCGGCCTCCGCCTTCATTCCCTTGCTCATTCTGCTGATCGGGCTCGACGAAAACGAGAAGCTGATGATCATCTGGATCGGCGTCTTCTTCCAGCTCGCGCTCATGGTGATGCACATTGCCCAACGCGTTCCGGACGAGATGCTCAATGTCGCCTACACATTGGGCGCCTCGCGCTGGAAGGTGTTCTACAAAGTCTTCCTGCCCGCCACCTTCCCGGAAGTGGTTGACGCACTGCGCATCACGATGGGTTGGGCCTGGACCTATCTGATCGTGGCCGAAATCGTCGCGGCCGAACGCGGCATCGGCAGCTTCATCCTGATCTCCGAGCGGTTTCTTCGGTCGGATCGCATCATCGCCGCCATCATCACGATCGGGATCCTGGGGCTGATCACCGACACGGTGTTCGGCCTGATCCATCGCTGGGCATTCCCCTACGTCGAGAAGGTCCATGCATGAGTGAAATCCGCTTCGTCGACGTCGCGATGCGCTACCCAACGCGGCGAGGCCATGTGCGGGCCCTCGAGCAGATTTCGCTAACGGTGCCGGATGGACAGTTCGCCTGTATTGTCGGTCCGTCCGGCTGCGGCAAGTCGACGTTGCTCAGTATCGCCGCCGGCCTGATCACTCCCAGTGATGGCGAGGTCCTCGTCGACGGCAAGCCCGCCTACTCGCCCGGCGCGGATCGCGGCATGGTGTTCCAGTCATATTCGCTTTATCCGTGGCTCTCGGTGCGCCGCAACATCGAGTTCGGGCTCGAGGTCAAGCGAACCCCCAAGGCCGAGCGCTTGCGCCAGTCGAGCGAGTTGATTCGCCTGATGAAGCTGGATGGGTTCGCCGAGGCTTATCCCAAGGCCCTCTCGGGCGGCATGAAGCAGCGGGTCGCGATCGCTCGGGCGCTGGCGAACGACCCCGAGGTGCTCCTCATGGACGAGCCGTTCGGCGCGCTGGACGCCCTGACGCGCCAGATCATGCAAGAGATGCTCACCGACCTCTGGCAGCGTTATCGAAAGACCGTGCTCTTCGTTACCCACGACATCGATGAGGCGCTCTTCCTCGGCGACGTGATCTACATCATGACCAACCGACCCGGCCGCATCCGCACCACCCTGAACGTCGACCTGCCACGGCCGCGGAATTTCGAGATGGTGACCAGCGCGCGGTTTGCCGAGCTGCGCAGCCAGGTGGTCGGCATCATTCACGAAGAGAGCATGAAGGCGGTCGAATCGGAGCTGGCACGTGCCTAGGTACCGGCCGCTGGACGCGATGGTCGCGCCGCGCTTCACCGGAGTGGGTAGCTTCATGCGCCTGCCCCAGATCAACGACATGACGGGCGTTGACGCCGCGATCATTGGCATTCCCTTCGATACCGGGGTCAGCTACCGGATCGGGGGCCGCTTCGGACCGGCGGCAATCCGCGAGGCCTCGCGCTTACTGCGCCCTTATCACGTGGAGCAGGAGATCGAGATCTTCGACCATCTTTCCGTGGTGGACGCCGGCGACCTGGCGGTGGTGCCGGGCAATATCCAGGCCAGCTACCAGGTGATGGTCGACGGCCTGCGTCCGATCCTGGACGCGGGTGTGATCCCGCTGGCGGTCGGCGGCGACCACAGCATCACGCTGGGCGAATTACGCGCGGTCGCCAAGCGGCATGGCCCGGTCGGGCTGATTGACTTCGACTCGCACACCGACACCTGGGATAGCTACTGGGGCGAGCGCTACACCCACGGCACCTGGTGCAAGCGCGCCATCGAGGAAGGCCTGATCGATACGAAACGAGCCGTCCAGCTAGGGATCCGCGGCTCGTTGTACGGATCCGAGGACCGAGGCGGTGCGCGGGGGCTGGGGCTTCACCTGATTCCGACCGAAGAACTGCTGACACGTGGCGTGGACGACGTCCTCACCGAAGTCCGCCAACGAATTGGCGACGGTCCCGTCTTCCTTACCTTTGACATCGATTTCGTCGATCCCGGCTTTGCGCCCGGGACGGGGACGCCGGAAGTCGGCGGACCGAGCAGCCGGGATGCATTGCGACTGGTCCGCGGCCTTCGCGGCGTCGAGTTCGTCGGCTTCGACCTGGTCGAGGTGCAGCCGCAATACGACTCGGGCGAGGTCACCTCGCTGCTGGCCGGGACGCTGCTACACGAGTTCCTGGCGCTCATCGCGCTTCGCCGCCGGGACGGCCGCGGCGCCCCCAAACCGTGACTCCGGCATAATTGCCAGCGGCATGGATCTGACATTTTTCGCCATCTTGATCATGGGTGGGTGGGTGGTCGCCATCGCGGCGGCCGGCCTCGTGATGGTGCTGCGGCCGGGAGGCGTTGCCGTTCGGTTGGCCGCAGCCGGAAGTGGGACGGGCACTCCGACTGGGCCGCGCGACGAGATCCTGCTCGGTGGCGATGCGGAGGTCCTGGGCAACATCCGTGGCCGCGTCGAGGCCGTCCAGCTGCGGCCGGGGAGCCGGGAGCTGCAGGGCATCGAGCTTGCCACCGGTCTCGAGTCGCAACTGGTGCCCGCAACGGCGATCCTCTCCGCCGATGGCCAGGTGCTGCGCCTGGCCGAGCGCTGGACGGAGCCATCGGAGGAGGCTGAGAGCGACGGGTTGACGTTGCGCGCTGATGCGACCCTGGTCAGCGTTGAAGGCAAACGCCTCGGCAAGCTCCGCCTGGTCTGCTTCGAGCCAGACTCCCGGATGGTCACGGCCCTTGTCGTGGCCAGGCGCGGAACCGAGCAGCGGCTCCTCGCCATCGATCGGGTCAAGCAGGCTGGCCCGGATCAGGTCGTCACCGACCTGAGAGCGGCCGACTGGGCGAAACTTCCGCTCTTCGCGACCGATTGGGAGATCAAACAAGCCTTCACCGAGCAACTGATCGAAGACCCCCGGCTGCGAGCGGGTCAACGCTCGATGACGATCGATGTCCAGGACCAGGTGGTGACGCTGCGAGGCTACGTGACGGATCAATCAGAGGCGGAAGAGGTGGCGCGAATCATCAGATCGGTGCCGACCGTCTTGCGGGTGGACCGCAAGCTCGTCACGGATGCCGACCTGGCCCGAGCCGTGACCGAAGCGATTGCTCGCGACCGCGTGGCCTCGGCCGCAAGCATCAAGGTGAATGCACACTACGGGACCGTCGACATTACCGGCGAGGCGGCCGATCGCGCAACGGTACGGGCCATCGAACGGGTTGCGGGTCAGGTCCCAGGCGTACAGGTCTTACACAACGTGGTCGCCGCCCGCAAGCCCGCCGGTCTGGCGTCGTAGGGTTGACAGACCGCGCGACCTGGCGTCAGGTCCAGCGGCCCGACGGCGGATTACTTGAAATGCTCGCGGGTAACGGCGACGAGCAGCCGCTGCTTTTCCACTGGGGCACACCTGGTGCGGCTGTATGGTTCGAACCGCTGGCCACGGCGGCGGCACGGATGAGCCTCCGCCTCGTCATGTACTCCCGACCCGGTTATGCCGGCTCGACGCAACGACCTGGACGGTCGGTCGCCGACGCGGCCGATGATGTGGCGGCCGTCCTCGATGCGCTCGGTGCCGACTCCTTCGTGACCATGGGTTGGTCCGGCGGAGGCCCCCACGCCCTCGCTTGTGCGGCGCTCCTGCCGGATCGCTGCCTCGCCGCCACCTCGCTCGCTGGCGTGGCACCCTATCCTGCCGAGGGGCTCGATTGGATGGCAGGGATGGGAGCGGAGAACATCGAAGAGTTTTCGGCCGCCCTCGAGGGCAAGGAGGCACTCAGCACCGCGCTCGAGAAAATGGCGAAGGATCTTGAATCGATTCGGGGAGGCGATGTGGCGGCAGCGCTCGGGGGGCTGGTGTCAGACGTCGACAAGCGAGCCTTGACCGGCGAGTTCGCCGATACTCTGGCCGAGGGATTCCGGCGATCCGTATCAACCGGAATTGCCGGATGGCGAGACGATGACCTGGCCTTTACTCGGAGCTGGGGATTCGACCTCGATAGCATTCGGCGCCCGGTAGCGGTATGGCAAGGCGGACAGGATCGGATGGTCCCGTTTTCACACGGGCAGTGGCTTGCCGCCCACATCCCGACCGCGCGGGTTCATCTCTATCCGGACGAAGGCCATCTCTCGCTTGGCGTTGCTTCGCTGGATCGCATCGTGGAGGACCTTGCCCGGCTGCGTAGCGAGCCGCGAGCTTAGGGGCCGGCCCGAGCCGGCCCCTGGTCGAACGGACGTTATGTCGTAGCGGTCGCCAGGCTAACGCGCGATGTACACCGAGGAGAGGTCGCGCACCGCGGCATCACGCGTTCCCAGCGGCGCCAGGCCAAATCGATGTTCGATGGTCGCGAGGATCGAGGTCGTATCGTGCGGCACGTGATCGACGACGAAGTCGCCGTTCAGGTTGGGCGAGATCATGAGGGCTGGGATCCGTGTGCCGGGACCCCATTGGTCGGCGACACCGCCGTTGCCGCCCTGTCCGGGAGGCGTCACGTGGTCCCACTGCCCGCCGAACTCGTCGTAGGTCGAGACCACGAGGGTGTCGTTCTTGCACGCGCTCCCCTCGATCGCCTTGATCAGGTCGACGAGGTGACTGCTGCCAGCCGTCTCGTTGGTGTAACCGGGGTGCTCGTTCTCCGCGCCGATCGGCTTGACGAAGCTCACCGGCTTCAGGTTGCACTGGGTTGCGGTCGAGGTATTGGCCAGGTTGAGAAACGCCTTCTCGTCCTGCAGGTGAGCAGCCCGCGCGGCGGTGCCAGGGGCGTAGTTGGCGAAGTAGTTGAACGCTTGGTGGTGGAACTGGAACAGCTTGTCCGCGCAGTACGGATAGGCGGCGCCGCTGATGGTGTTCCGGTCTGAGCAGGTCGGCCCGCCGCCATTGCTGTAGTAGGGACTGGTTGTATTGCCGGCGGCGTTGTCCCAACCGCCGGAGTACCAGGCCCAGCCGACGCCGTTAGCGCTGAGCTCGTCGCCGATCGTGACATTGGCGTTGCTGCCGGGGGTTACCACCAGGGGCGGGAGCCGCCGTCCATCTTTAGTTCCCGGAGCATACGGCTGGTACCACGGCTGCGTCGTGTTCACGGCGAAATCACCGCACACGATGCCGGCCGGAGTCGTCGGGCGACCAACGGGCGGGCTGCATGACGCGGTCAGTTGATTGTCACGCGGACCAGTCGGATTAATGGTCGGATCTGTGGAACTCCCGTTTGGCCCCAGCGGGGACGTATAGAGCGGATAGTTGTTGGGCATCCCGTTCGCGTCGACAACCGAGTGCATGTCCGGGTGGGAGTTTGACGCCACAATGGCGGAGGCGTCGTTGGCGGCGCCGGCAAAGACGGGCGAGGCCGCGGCTGCCAACCACTGATGGTTGAGGAACGATCCGCCAAAGGCCGCTTGAAAGAACTTATCCGAGATCGCGTATTGCGGATGGCCAGCCTGGTGCAGATATTTGTAGATCGGAAGGTCCGGCGTTTTGTAAACGCCCATGGTGAGACCGATGGCGTCGCTGCCGGTGACGTAGCGATTCTGCAGACCGCCATTCAGCTGGTACTGCTCCTGGTAATAGCGATGAACCAGGTCCTCCGTGCAGCCTCCGGGGAATCCCGTCCCTTTGGGGACGCCATTGGGGTAAAAGGCGCCCGGAGCTGGGCAGGTCGTATCCGAAGGGTGGATGTAGTCGTCAATGTTGAACGGCAGGTTCGTGAAATTGCTGCTAAAGGTCGTGCCGGTCGTCGTGTCGGTACATGTCGGCGGTGGCGACGGCGGTGGTGGTGCGACGAGGTTGACGTCGTTTTGCTTCAGGCAGGTGTAAGGCACCCCGCCCTGCCCGATCTGGATGGTGTTGGCGCTGGCGGCCCGGCTGAGGCCATTGACCCTCTCCCAGCTGCCATAAAGATTGTCGAAGCTGTGATTTTCCTGGTAGATGACCACGATGTGGTTGATGCTGCCCAGCGCTGTCTTCGCGGGCGACGCTCCTGCCGCCGGTAAAGCCGTCAGCGCGAGCAGCGATGCGAGCACGCCTGGCACGACGATGCGAACGCGTGGATTCATGAGCTTCCCTCCTCCCCAGATGGGGTGCCCGATGACGTCAAGCTACGCTCTCCCTTTTACGCGAACTGATGGAAGAAATCAAGAAGATCCGGTTAAGGCTTGTCGACCGGGCCGTCGCCGGCGCCGATCGTCCTGGCCGAGCCAGAGGTAGAGGCAGACGGTCAGGACCACCAGGTCGGTGAGGACGCCGGGCACCATCAGGATGCCGGCCGCGATCTGCTGATCGGCGAGCGGGACCGGGTAAAACGAGGCCGAGGCGAACCCCAGGACCACACCGAGCACGCGGAGCTGCGCTGACGAAAGGAAGAGGTAGACGACCCGGCCGATGTGGGAGAGCCCGCAGTGGGCAGGCGGTTGCGCGATCACTTGCGACCAGAAGAGGTACGCCAGGCCCGACATGACGATTTGCCCCAATTGGCGTGCCAATCCCGGGCCGGCGGTAGCGCGGTAGACGGCCGGGAGATAGGCGAGCAGGATGCCGCCGTTGAAGAGGAAGAAGGCGAGGATGGGCGTCGCCAGTGGCCGCCGCGACCGCTGACTGCGGCTTCCGAGGAGCCGGCGGAACCGAGGTTCCGGCGCCCCCAGGACGAGCAGCGGCGCCACCAGCATCAGCAGCGCGACCGACTGCGCGGTCCGGGTTGCCATCGATGCCCGTGCAATGGCGTCGAGCGGACCAGAGAGACCAATCGCCAGGCCGAGTCCGACGAAGAACGCCGTGGCCCGCCACTGGCGGCCGCTCCAGCGACGCCCGGCATCGAGCAATCGCACTGGCCGGCGGCCTCCCAGAAGGTAGAGCACGCCAACGATGAGGGCGAGACCGACCGCCATGGCTAGAGGATCGCGTGCAGCTGCTGTTGCAGAATCGCGTCCGACATCTGGCCCAGCTGAATGAAGCTCACCGTGCCCAATCGGTCGATGAATACGCTCACCGGCAGACCCACATTCACACCATACGCCCCGGCGATCTGACCGGCGGGGTCGAACACCGCCGGAAACCGCGCGCCGACTTTGCGAAGAAAGGCTTGCATCGAGCTCGTATTCGTCTGCTGGTAATCGACCGCCAGCACCACCAGGCCTTGACTCTTATAGATGTCGCTGGCTCGCTGGATCAGTGGCATCTCATCCTGACAGGGCGCGCACCAGGTGGCCCAGAAATTGAGGAGCACCGGCTTGCCACGGTACTGGCTGAGCCGCACACGACTCCCGTCGAGGGCCTGGGTGGTGAAGTCGGGCGCGGGCTTGCCGACCGTGGCGCGACCACCCTGGACGGTGACGTTGACCGCCGCGGGCCGACCAAGAAACTGCGTCGCCAGCAGGAAGATGAAGACACCGGCCAGCAGCAGGGCGGCCAGGATCTTGAACCGCAACGACCAGGGGAGCCCGGGGTATGGTCGCGTTCTGATGGTGGCGTTCAGTGTGACAAAAGCGCGCCGATGGCCACCAGGGCGAAGAGTGCGGCGAGGTATACCAGGGAAAAGTGGAATAAGCGCGACGCCCAGCGAAGACCGTCAGCGGTGAGTCCGCGCCACGCCATCCAGAGGAGACCTCCGCCAAGCGCGATCGCCCCCAGTGCATAGACCGGACCGAACCAGATGCCAGGGATGACGCTGACCAGCAGCAGTACCACGGAATAGACGACGATCGACCGGCGGGTATCGGCATCGGTGGCGACTACCGGCAGCATCGGGACGCCAACTTCCTGGTACTGGCGCCGAAGTAAGAGGGCCAGGGACCAGAAGTGCGGCGGAGTCCAGAAGAAGATCACGGCAAAGAGCGCCAGCGCGGGCGGCGTGATCGCCCCCGTCACCACTGCCCAGCCGACCAACGGGGGAAATGCTCCCGCCGCCCCGCCGATGACGATGTTCTGGCGGGTCGAGCGCTTCAGCCACATGGTGTAGACGAGGACGTAAAAAAGACCGCCGGCGAGCGCGAGCAGTGCGGCGAGCAGGTTGCTCGCCAGAGCCAGGGTCAAAAACCCGAGCGCGGAGAGCCCGATGCCGAAGACCAGCGCATTCGCCGGCGCGATCCGGCCGGATGGAATCGGCCGGGTGCAGGTCCGCGCCATCACAGCATCGATGTCGCGGTCGAACCAGCAATTGACGGCCGCCGCCCCGCCCGCGGAGAAGGCGCCACCGGCGAGGGCGGCCAGCGTGAGCGACGTGCCTGGCCAGCCCCGCGCAGCGGCGATCATGGCGCCGAACTCGGTGATCAGCAACAGCAGGAGGATGCGTGGCTTGGTGAGGCTGGTGTAGTCGGCGAGCACCGCTCCCAACGCCCGGCGCCGGGAAAGCTCAACGGTAAGGTCCTGCGCTTCGGCAATCATCGGGCCCCCACCCTACCCTCCCCCGCGAGCGGGGGAGGGATCTCCGCGGGGCGGGCGGCCCGGGCGTCCTCTTCGCGGAACCAGAGATAAAGGCACGCGATGAAGACGATCGAGTAGGTGATCGAGCCGGGCACCCACATGATCCCGGCGCCGAACTGCTGGTCCGTCAGCGCCGAGATGCCACCAGGTCGCCAGGCCAGCGCCGCGTACGCATAGAACGGCGTCGTCGCGAAAGCGAGGACCGCTGCCAGCGCCCAGGAGACAGTGGTGCCGCCGAAGACGTAGACAACGCGGTTGAACTGGGAGAGGCGCGCGTGGAACGGATACTGGTCGATGACCTGGGCCCAGAAGAGGATGCCGAGCCCGAGAAAGAGGCCGTGCTCGAGATGGTGGACGGCGTGGTTGCGCAGCGTGAGGTCATAGGCGGCCGGCCAGTGCCAGAACCAGAGGTTGGCGGTGGAGAGGACGAAGGCGCCGACGGGGGCGCTCAACCAGGCGAAGGCTCGGCGCGGTCCGGCCAGCACCGGATGCTTGACAGCGGTTCGCGCGAGCGGCCGCCGGATCGAGAGCGGCAAGCCGCGCCAGATCTGGAGCCACGGTGCACCGAGCACCAGGAGCGGCGCGGCAACCATGATGAGCAGCAGGTGCTGGGTCATGTGCGCCCAGAAGAGCTGACGAGCGAGCGTCTCGACCGGGGTGTCGAGGGCGAGCAGAATCGTTGCGAGCCCGGACCAGAATGCAACGGCGCGCCAACGTGCGGGCCCCCAGCCCCCACCCTGCCCTCCCCCAGAGGGGGAGGGGGTATGTCGCCCATGAGCGCGGGTTGGGATGCGGCTGCCCCACAGATAAAGGATGGCGGTCACTTCGACGCCTAGCAGAACCCAGGGCTCGATGGGCCAGGTCACGGGATTCAGCCAGCTGACGCTCATGGCGTCGACCTAAGCGACGAAGTACAGAAGGACGTAGTTGATGACGCCGATCACAGCGAGGAAGAGCAGGATCCACGCAAAGGAGCCCGCCGGTTTGCGGCGCGCGATCGTATCACCGGCCGGACCCGCCTGCGTGACGATGCTACCGAGCCAGACGGTGGCCAGCGCGAACTGCACCACCCAGGAGCCACTCAGCCCGCTGAACACGCTGGGGTACCCACCGTCGGTCATGCCAAACCCCAGGTGCCACATCTCGTAGCCCTGGAAAAGGCAGGTCGCGATACCGAGGACGAGTGCCACCGGTGTGAACAGTCGGAAGAGGAAGCCTCCTGACTGCGCTCGTGATCCCAGCCAGTAGGCGCCGGCGGTGAGGAGGGCCAGAACGACCACGACGGCCCCGTATCCCCTGCTCGGGGACCCAATGCCCTGCGCCTTCCAGGCCTGGTCGTTGTTGAGCGCGCGCAGATAGAAGAAGGCGAACCACCAGGCAACGAAAAAGAAGATTTCGGCCGCCAGGAACAGCCAGGTTCCGATGGCAACCAGACGCGTGTCCAGCGCCACCTCGGCGTCGGCGGCCGAATCGTAGGCCTGCGTCCTAACCGCCACCGGTCGCCCCTACCATCCCGCCCAGGTCCGCGACCGGGCGGGCGTTCGGAATGCCGTAGTCGTACGGGCCGGCGACGACAACCGGCACCCGATCGAAGTTGCGCGCCGGCACGGGCGTGGGCACCTGCCACTCGAGCGACCGCGCATGCCAGGGGTTGGCGACCGCCGGGCGTGCGACGAAGAACCACGAGTAGATCAAGTTGCCGGCGAACAGGATCATCGAGCCGAATAATAGGTAGGCGGAGATCGTGACCCATCGGTTCAGGCCGACGAGTGCCGGGTTGTACGAGGAGACCCGTCGCGGCATATTCAACAACCCGACGATGAACAGCGGGAAGAAGGTTGAGTTGAAGGCGATGAACATCCACCAGAAGTGGATGCGACCGAGCAGCGGGCTCAGCATCTTGCCTGTCATCTTGGGCAGCCAATAGTACGCCGCCGCCATCAAGGCGAAGATCTCGCCGCCCATGATCGTGTAGTGGAAGTGCGCCATGGAGAAGTAGCTCCCATGCAGCGTCACATCGGTCGGCACATCCGATAGATAGACGCCGGAGATGCCGCCGATCAGGAAGTTGAAGAGGAACCCCAGGCAGAACAGCATCGGGACCGTAAACCAGACCCGGGCTCGCCAGAGCGTCCCCAGGACGACGAGGAAGATGATGCCGGTTGGAATCGAGATCAGCTCGGTGGACAGCATGTAGAACGGCCGCAGCACCGGAGCGATGCCACTGACGAAGAGATGGTGCTGCCAGACGAACCAACTGAGCAGCGCCACACCGAAGAGTCCAACGACGCCCGTTCGATAACCCCAGAGCGGCTTCCGTGCGAAGTGAGGGACGATCTCCATGATGATGCCGAACGCCGGCAGGATGAAGATGTAGACCTCGGGGTGACCAAAGAACCAGAAGAGGTTCTCCCAGAGGTAATTGCTCCCTCCGTTGGATGCCACATAGAAGGTCGTGTTGAGGGTGCGATCCATGCCCAGCATGATCAGGGCCGAGGCCAGGACCGGTGCGGCCAGCAAACCGAGGATCGAGGTGGTGAAGATCCCCCAGACGAAGATTGGCAGGCGGGTCCAGGTCATACCCGGGGCACGCAGCCCGATGATGGTGGCGAGCATGTTGACGCCGGAGGTGACAAGGGCGACCGCGATCAGCGCGAAGCCGACGATGTAGCTGTCCATGCCCTGGCCTGCCTGCTCGGAGAGCGGCGGATAGCCGGTCCAGCCGGTCGGAAAACCACCCCAAAAGGTGGCGGCCGCCAGGATGATGGCGGCCGGCGGCACCACCCAGAAGGACAGGGCCTCTAACCGCGGGAACGCCATGCGGCGCGCCCCGATCATGAGCGGCACCAGGTAATTGCCGAATGGACCGACGATCACCGCGCTGGTGATGAAGATCATCATCACGCTGTGCAGCCCGATCAGCGCGATGTACTGGCCGGCTGGCGTGATGGTGGAATCCGGGACCAGCAGGCTGGTGCGGATCAGCATGGCGCCGATCCCCCCTAATAACAGCATTAGAAGGATGGTGACCAGGTACTGGATGCCGATCACCTTGTGGTCCAGACTGAGTCGGAAGAAGCGACCGATCCCGGGATTCTCCGCCGGGTCAGTAATTGGCGTGACCCGCCAGCCGAAAAGCCGCTCCAGCGGATAGTTGAGGAAGCCGACGCCGGCAAGGAAGGCCACCGTGGCCAACAGATAGCCAAGGATGACCCCCGTGTTCTGGTCATCATTGAGGCCAAACAGGGTGCCGAGCCAGACGCCCGCGAAGTAACCGGGGATAGCCAGGAGGATCCCGGTGATCGGGTTGTTAGGAATCGCAAGCCGCCGCTCTGACACAACCATGCTCAGCCCGCCTTTAGTTTTGGTTCGGGGAAGTAATAGGGCGCGTAGCTCGGGACCACCTTGGCGATCGTGTCGAAGTCCGCCTGTTGCTGGGCAATCCAGGTGTCGAAGTCGCTCTGGCTGACGACCTGGCCGCTCGAATCCGCCATGTGGCCGTGCCACAACCCGCAGAGCTCGGCGCACCGCACTTGGAAACTGCCGGTTTTCTGCGGCGTCACGTGGAAGATGTTGTCGACCCCAGGGTTGGCATCAGCTTTGACCCCCAGCTGATACGCCCAGAAGGAGTGGATGATGTCGAGCGAGGTCACGTGCAGCTCGACCGGTCGATCGACCGGCAGGTAGAGGTGGGTGGTCTCGACGCCGCCATAGTCTGCATACCGGTAGGTGA
>JAXDLN010000032.1:0-3056 GCA_034666565.1 Chloroflexota bacterium | reverse complement strand
CCTCGCCACGTTAGGGCGCTGGTGGCGAGCCTTTTCATGGGCATGCCCGTCCTCAGCTGGTTCCTTCGGCGAACCGGGCAGACGGTGGGTCATCCCGACGACACACGCCGTTTGCTCGAGCGCGACGAGCTGGTGCTGGTCTTTCCGGAAGGCGTCAAAGGGACCGGCAAGCCCTTCAAGGATCGGTACCGCTTGCGGCGATTCGGACGTGGGGGGTTCGTGTCGACGGCAATTCGGGCGGGTGCGCCGATCATCCCCGTGTCCGTCGTTGGGTCGGAGGAGATCTACCCGATGATCGCCGACCTCGCCCCGGTGGCCAGGGCGCTCGGCATGCCCTACGTGCCGGTGACGCCGTTCTGGCCGTGGCTGGGGCCGCTGGGGTTGCTACCTTTGCCGAGCAAATGGCGGATTGAGTTCCATGCGCCGATCCATGTGGAGACGTATCCGCCGGATGCGGCCGACGACCGAAACTTGGTGATGGCGCTGGCCGACGAGGTGCGCGAAACGATTCAGACAGGTGTCTACGAGAACCTGAAGAAGCGTCGGAGCATATTTACCTAACGCGGTATCGCCGAGCACCAGCGCCGCAGGGTTGGCCGGGGTTCCCCCGGCCATGGCTTTGTCTCCAGCCCTGCCGGCGCGGCATGGAGAGACCTATCAAATAGATCCCATCGATATACCGGAGGATAAGCAGGCGCGCGCGTAGCGCTCGCCGATGAAAAGGAACCATCCGGGTTCCTTTTCATACCTCTAGGTAAAGACGCTGCGGCGCCGTTTCAGGTTTTCATACACGCCTTGCTGGATCGTTTCGCGCACCTCGTCGGCGAGGGCCATCACCAGGTTTCGGTCGTCGGCCGCTTCCGGCGGGTACGTCTCCACGTGGAGCGGTGGGTGGAACTCGATCCGCCACTTGCTCGGCAACGGCAGCAATCCCAATGGCCCCAACCAGGGCCAGAACGGCGTCACCGGCACGTACGGCATCCCCAACGCTCGTGCCACGGGCGCGAGGTCGGCGATCATCGGGTAGATCTCCTCAGACCCCACCACCGACACAGGGATGATGGGCGCTCCGGCCCGGATCGCCGTCGAGACGAACCCGCCGCGGCCAAACCGTCGAAGGCGGTATCGGTCCTTGAATGGCTTGCCGGTCCCCTTGACGCCTTCAGGAAAGACCAGCACCAGCTCGTCACGCTCCAGCAAGCGGCGGGTGTCGTCAGGGTGGCCTACCGTCTGGCCGGTCCGCCTGAGAAACCAGCTCAAGACTGGCATGCCCATGAAAAGGCTCGCCACCAGCGCCCTCACGTGTCGAGGCTGAGGATGCTCGACGAACATCGCCGTCTTGATCATCGTGCCGTCCCATGGCAGAACCCCGGCGTGATTGGCAACCAGCAGCGCGCGACCGGTCGCGGGCACGTGCTCAATACCAGTGGTCTCGACGCGCCAGTAGTCGCGATACAGGACCTTGAAGACGGAGAGGAACGACTCGGTCCACTGGGGATCAAATCCGAAGTCGTCGACCTCGTAGGCAGTCCCTCGTTGTGCGAGCTCGCGCTGCTGGTAGGCAAACTGAACGAACCCCATTACGCGGTTGAGGTCGATGATCTCGTGGCCTGTCGCTTCGCGCAGGCGGCTGGACAGCTCGATCAGGCCCTGCAACCCATATGCCGGCGCCTTTCGCTGCAGCCTTCGAATCGCCTTTGGGAGCTGGAAGCCATCGGGAGCCGGCTTCACGATCTCGGCCTTGCGGCTGCGCTTCTTCAGCCGCTGCTTGGGCTCGGTCAAAACATTGGCGGGTTCCGCAGTCACAGTCGCGTCACCATCGAGGTCGAATCCGCCTGACGGTCGCGTAGCTCTTGACGTCGGCGCCGCTGCAAAAAGACTTGAAGCTCGTACTCCTGCGTCGGTGACGGCGCCTCGATGACCTCCGCGTCTTTGCCCCGCGCGAACGAATCCATCACAGCGCGGGTCGTGTAGGCAGGCCTCCAGCCGAACTCCTCGGCGAGCCTGGCGCAGTCGGCGACCGAGCCGAAGGCAAGGACATCGGCGAGGTGGCCCGGAAGAGAGATTCCGGTCAGAGAACGCAAGCCGAACCGCGCCATCCACCTTCCGTACGGAAGGAGTACGGGGGCAGGACGGCCGCCCATGATCGCAATCGCCTGACTCACCAGCACCACTCCACTACCGGCCACGTTGAAAACGCCCGGGTGACTTTCGATTACCGAACGGACGATGGATTCGGCCGCATCGTCCTCGTGCAGCAGTTGGAGGCGGGGGTCGAAGCCTGCAAAGGTCGGCACGATCGGCAGGGAAAAGTACCCGGCGAGGGTGGTGCCCTCCGTCACGCGATAGCCGAGTCTGAGAGTCGTGACCACCGAATGCGGGTTGCGAAGAGCGAATTCGCCAACCAGCTGCTCCATCTCTCGCAGGTCACGGGTCACGAACGAGCCCTGGCGCTCTGGACCGACCATGTCCTCGGAGAAGAACGAGGGATCCGTGGGGCCGGCGCCATAGATGGCCTGGCTGGACTTCACGACCAAGCGCTGGACTCGACTAGAGGTTCCGGTGCACCCGGTCAGGACATTCATCGTGCCGATCACGTTCGTCTCATGAGAACCGCGGTCTTCGCGGGCGGAGTCCACTGTCAGCGCCAGGTGGACGACTTTGTCGATCCGCAGCTGCCTGATCAGCTTGGCGATCGCGGCATGACGCGTGTCGGCGTGCACGAAGTCCATCTCCTCGAGCGCGCTTACAGGGTCAGCCACGTCGCAGCCGAACAGAAAATCCACTTGCGGAGCCAGCCGGCGCGCCACCTCGGCACCAAGAGGATTGGACACGCCCGTTATGAGGACGCGACGAGGGGTCACTCGTCGATTATGGGTATATCCCTCGAACGCTCGTGGCGTTGGCGACACGCTGGACGGCCAGGGCGTAGGCCGCCAGGCGCATGTCAATCCTCTTGTTCACCGACGTGTGGAGGATCTCGTAGAAGGCGCGCGTGATGACGTGGTGCAGCTTGGTGTTGATCTCCTCTTCTTCCCAGAAGAATGCCTGGAGGT
>JAXDLN010000031.1:0-3510 GCA_034666565.1 Chloroflexota bacterium | reverse complement strand
GACCGAGCGGCGTCCCGGTGCGCACCGACTTCGTCCGTGCGGCGGACATCAGCGCATTGCTGCCCACGATGACGCCCGCGAGCAGATCGGAATGACCGCCCAGGTACTTGGTGACGCTGTGCATCACAACGGCGGCTCCCAGCTCCAGCGGCCGGCAGAACACCGGGCTCGCGAAAGTGTTGTCGACCAGCACCGGCACGCCGCTCCGGCGCGCCATCTCGATGATCGCCTCGAGGTCCGGGACGCGGCAGAGCGGGTTTGTGATCGTCTCGACGAGAACGAGGCCGGCTCCATCGATGCCCCGCTTTACGGAGTCGAGGTCGTCCAGATCGACCAGGTTGGCCTCGTAGCCCGCCGGTTCGAGGTCCTGGCGCAGCAGGGCGAGCGTGCCACCGTAGAGCTCGCGGCCCGCGAGGATGGTCGCCGGCTTTGGGGCCAGCGCCAGGATCGCCAGGTGGAGCGCAGCCATGCCGGACGCCGTGGCGACTCCGGCCTCGGCGCCTTCGAGCTCGGCGACCGCGGCCTCGAGCATCGCCCGGTTGCTGTTCGAGTTGCGTCCGTAGTAATGCCCGGGCCGCTCGCCCCGAGCGACGGCGTCGTATTCGTCGAGGTCCGTGTAGACGTGCACTGCCGCCGGGCTGAGGTCTGGGGCGAGCGGGACACCGCTCTGGTGGGTATCGGTGCCGGCCTCCCCGCCGCGGCCGGCGTGCACCGCCCGCGACGCCTGCTTCACGGCAGGCTCGAGGCCTGCGCGTAAAACGCGCCGCCGGCCAGCTCGCGCTCGATGGCGAGCAGGCGGTTGTACTTGGCGACGCGCTCGGCTCGCGCGGGCGCTCCGGTCTTGATCATCCCGACTCCTGTTGCCACCGCCAGGTCCGCGATCGTCGTGTCCTCAGTCTCACCCGATCGGTGTGAGATCACCGCCGAGTAGCGAGCCGTCCGGGCCACCTCGATCGCCTGGAGCGTCTCGCTGAGGGTTCCGATCTGGTTGACCTTGATCAGGATCGAGTTGGCCACGCCTTTGTCGATGCCTTCGGTGAGGCGAGTGACGTTGGTCACGAACAGGTCGTCGCCAACGAGCTGCACGCGATCACCGAGGCGATCGGTGAGCAGCTTCCAGCCGGCCCAGTCGTCCTCCGCCATACCATCCTCGATGCTGATGATGGGGTAGCGCTGAATCCAGCCTTCGTATAGATCCACCATCTGCGCGGCGGTGAGTGTCTTGCCTTCGCCGGCCAGGACGTAGCTGCCGTCCTTGAAGAACTCGCTGGCAGCAGGATCGAGCGCGAGCGCGACGTCGTCACCGGGCCGGTAACCGGCGGCTGCGATGGCGTCGACGATCAGCTTGAGGGCCTCCTCGTTCGAGTCGAGGTTCGGCGCGAAGCCGCCCTCATCGCCGACGCCGGTGGCGAACTTCTGCTTTTTCAAAACACCCTTCAGCGCGTGATAGACCTCGGCCACCGCGCGGATCGCCTCGCTGAAAGAGGGCGCTCCGACCGGGCAGACCATGAACTCCTGCAGGTCGACCGAGGTGTCGGCGTGCGCTCCCCCATTGAGGATGTTGGCCATTGGCAGCGGCAGCAAGTGGGCCTGGGCGCCGCCCAGATACCTGTATAGCGGCGTGTTCATGGCCGCAGCCGCGGCTCGGGCGGCAGCCAGCGAGACGCCGAGGACCGCGTTGGCGCCCAGGCGCGACTTGTCCCGGGTGCCGTCAAGGGCGATCAGAGCGGCGTCGAGCGCCGCCTGGTCGGAGATGTCCATGCCGATGACCTTTTCGGCGATCTCGTTCTCGACGTTCCAGACCGCTTTCTGCACGCCCTTGCCGCCGTACCGCGTGGCGTCGCCATCGCGCAGCTCGACCGCCTCGTGCTTGCCGGTGGACGCGCCGGACGGAACTATCGCCGTGCCGCTCCCCGACTCGGTGTAGGCGGTGACCGAAATCGTCGGATTGCCGCGCGAATCCAGGACCTCGAGCGCGCTGAGTCCTTGGAGGCGAACCACGAACCGGAAGTCTAGGGCGTCAGGAGGTCGCCAACGGGACTGGCCACAGTGGCAATCTAGGGTGGACGCTGAACCCGTAGTTCAGCAGCACGGTGGCGTCCGAGGCCGAAACGCCTGTTGCGTTGAGGACGACCACTATGAGGTGCCGGCCGCCGCGGGTGGCCGTCGCCAACATGCAGCCGCCCGCGTTGTCGGTGAGGCCGGTCTTGAGCCCCGTCGCCCCGGGGTAGTTCCACAGCATGACGTTGAGGTTGTGCGGATAGAAAGCCTTGTGCGTGCTAGAGGCGGGGATACTTATGTCCTTGGTGTCCGCGATCGCCGCCAGATCCGGGTAGTACTTGTCCAGGTAGGCGGCGACGTGCACCAGGTCGTGCGCTGACATGCCGTGTCCCGCCGCATCGAGGCCGCTGGGATTGGCGAAATGGCTCGCTGTCAGGCCGATGCTCGAAGCCTTCTGGTTCATCTGGCGAATAAACCGATCCCGAGGCACGATGCCGCGGGCCAGGGCTTCGGCGGCGTCGTTGCCGGAGTCGAGAAACAATCCGTCAAGCAGCTGCCTCACCGTCAACTGCTCACCTGACGTAAGGCCCATGACGCTGGGCGTGATCTGCGTCGCAGCTTTCGCGACAGTCACTACCTGATCGAGCGATGTCGAATCGTCAACCGCGACCATCGCGGTCATGAGCTTCGTCAGGCTGGCGGGTGCGCGCGCGCTCTCTGGGTCGCGCTGCCACAGCACGATGCGGCTGTCGAGGTCGACGAGGTAAGCGGCCTGCCCGTGGATTGGAAGGTTGGGCTGCGGGTTGGTGGCCAACCAGAGATTCGAGAAGTCGAAATGGTCGAAGTTCGCGGGGACCGGAGCGGTGATGCGGCTCGTGTCGAACTTGGCTGCGGTCAGGGTGGGCCGCTTGGCAGCAAGAAAGCTGCTCGTCAGTGCGGCGGCGCCAACCAACACGATCGCGAGAAAAAAGACGAACCTGTCGCGTCGCCTGCGCTGGCGACCGCGCGTCCGTGGGTTGCCGTTTAGTGGGACGTAGGCTGCGACGTTGGGAACCCCCTGGCTAAGTTGGCGAAATTCTAGCGGCTCGCGCGCACCCGGAGCAGGTTGGCTTGCGGGCCGTACCCGACCAGGTGGGCACTGTTGGCACCCAAATTCGCTGGACGGCAGCCATTCGTGCCCGAATGGCGCGGTTGGCGCCTTTCAGGCCGGGCCGCACGGCCCGACGCCGCCCCCGCCGGGCCCATATGGCGGTGGCGCATGCAGTGCCGCGCACACAGGGGCTTTGGGCAGCGCTGGGATCGGAAGCGACGTCGGCTCTTTCAAGCGCGTTGCGAGCTGGTCGCTCGCCGCCTCCATGGTCGTGAGAGCGATGGCGTTGTCTTTCGCATTCATGAACACCGGCTGCCCATAGTCGTAGCTGCGAACGGCTACCCATTTCGCCGCCACCAACTTGGTTCCCAGGAAGGTGTAGGTGCCGATGACCCCCTCCCTCGTCTGCTCCGACCACA
>JAXDLN010000030.1:0-3860 GCA_034666565.1 Chloroflexota bacterium | reverse complement strand
CCTTAGAAATCACGCCCTACTTCCCTCCTGACGCAGCCGGAACTTGCCTACACTAACAGGCCAAGCAAGCGTCCGATTTGACAACGACCCGGCGATGTGCAACTGTCTAGTTGCACATGAATGACGCCGTGTTCGTTGCGCTGGCGGATCCAACTCGCCGACGGCTCCTCGAACGCCTGGCAACGGGCCCGAGGTCCGCGACCGGGCTCGCTGCGAGGTTCCCGCTGACCCGCCAGGCCGTCGTGAAGCACCTTGGCGCGCTCACGGACGCGGGGATGGTCGCCAAGCAGCGCCATGGACGCGAGGTCCGATACCGGCTCGAAAGCGCGCCCCTCGGCGAGGCGAGCGATTGGCTCACGACCCTCGCGGCACGTTGGGAGCAGCGTCTTCTGCAGCTCAAGCGCTACGTCGAGGAGCAAGGATGAGCGAACCTGCGCCCGAGATTCGTCACAGCGTGTTCATCCGCGCGCCGCGCGCGAAGGTATGGGCTGCATTGACGACCGCCCAGGCCATGGATGCCTGGTGGGGAACACGCGGCAGCGAGATCGACCTCCGACCGGGCGGAAAGCTCACGCTCCGATGGCGGGGTTGGGGACCCGAAAGGGACATCAATGCCGATCGCGAATGCGTCGTGGCCGAGGTGCTTCCACAAAAACGCTTTGTCTTTCGGTGGGGTGAGACGGCCGACACGACAACCACGGTCGAGTTCGATCTCGAAGACCGCGACGGTGGCACGCTGCTACGGCTCAGAGAGCACGGTTTCGCGCCCACGGCGAAAGGTCGGGAGTCTTTCGGAGGGAATTCGCTCGGCTGGGGCGAGGTGTCGATCCTCATCAAGTTCTACGTCGAGCACGGCGTCCGCTATTAGAGAGCGCAAAGGCGCTCATCAGCGAGCAAGAAGGAGTTAGAGATGTCAACCGAAGTCAAGAAATCACTGCACGCGGTGCGCTTTCCGGGCGAGTCGGACGAGTACCGGCGAGCGCGCGACGAACTCCTGCAAGCAGAGATCGACCTCCGCCGGCAGATCGAGGCCGTGGCGGCCCAGCGGCGGCGGTTGCCGCTCGGCGGCGTGGTGCCGCAGGACTACACATTCGACGAATGGGACGCCGGCACGAATGCTGCCCGACCGGTCCGGCTCTCGCAGCTCTTCGAGGACGGCAAGGACACTCTGTTCCTCTACA
This sequence comes from Chloroflexota bacterium, assembly GCA_034666565.1. GTDB lineage: Bacteria > Chloroflexota > Dormibacteria > CF-121 > CF-121 > CF-13. The sequence goes on along the minus strand of JAXDLN010000030.1, from coordinate 2,679 downwards.
GCCACATGTTTATCCCGGGTAAGGCGGGACTGCCGCTCGAGGAAGGCTGCCCCTCGTGCGCGTCGATCATCGACGCGATCGACGGCGCCGCGCGCCACATCAATCAGCCGATCAATTTCGCCGTCGTCGCCAGGGTGCCGATCGAGCGCTTCCGCGCCCACGCGCAAGCGCTCGGCTGGCGCCATGCGCGACTGCTCTCTTCCGCCAACAACACCTACAACCGTGACTACCAGGCCGAGTCACCCGACGGAGATCAGATGCCGATGGCGACGGTCTTCGCGCGCCGCAACGGGAAGATCCACCACTTCTGGAGCAGCGAGCTGTTTCTGGTTCCAGGCGACCCCGGCCAGGATATGCGGCACGTCGACTTCATGTGGCCGCTATGGTCGATCCTCGACCTCACCCCTGAGGGTCGAGGCGCAGACTGGAGGCCGGAGCTCGAGTACTAAGCCCGCTCCATGAACATCCAGCGATGGCCTTCGAGGTCCTCGGCACGGTAGCGCTTCCCGTACTGATCGGCCTCGAGGTCGGTGATTATGGCGGCACCCCGCTGCTTCGCCTTCGCGAAGTGGGCCTGTACGTCGTCGACGTAGACCAGCACCCCATCGACGATGTAAGGCACCGCCGACCACTTCTGGGCCGGCTCGCACGCCTCTCGATGGTGCCGCGGACCCTGGTAGTACGGCGTCGGGGTGGCCAGCATGATGACACCGTCGCCCGCCTGCATCTCGCCGTGACTGAGGCGACCGTTCTTGTTCAGCATTCGCGCGCGCTCCTTAAAGCCAAAGGCTGATGACAGCCAGTCCATCGCTTTCGGGCCGTCCTCGTAGGCGATCATGGGAATGACGTCCGGATAGTTGGTGGCCATCGGCCGGTCCTCCTACAGGTAGCGCTGCTCCTTCTTTTTCGATTTCTCGTAGTCGCGCCGGGCCGCGTTGACGGCGTCGACGGTCGATACCTCGGCAACCGGGACGTCCCACCAGCTGTCGTTGTCGGGAACGGTCTCGTAGCGATCGGCCTCGACACAGATCACCGAGGTTCGCGTTGCCCACTTCGCGTTCTGTAGCGCCGCACGTAATTCGTCGATACTGGCAACCCGCACCGCCTCCGCGCCCAGGCTGGCCGCGTTGGCCGTGAGGTCGATGGGAAGTACCGCGCCCTGGGCTTTGTCGCTGTCGAGACCGAGTGATCCGTTCTTGCGGAATCGGTATTGCGTTCCAAAGCCGTCCGTGCCCAACGACCGCGAAAGGGCACCGATGGACTTGAAACCGTGGTTGTCGACCAGGACGATGATCAGCTTGATCCCTTCCTGCACCGCCGTGACGATCTCACTGCTCATCATTAAGTAAGACCCATCACCAACCATCGAGAAGACCTCGCGATCGGGCGCCGCCATCTTGACGCCGAGCGCGCCGGCGATCTCGTAGCCCATGCAGGAGTAGCCGTACTCGACGTGGTACTGCTTGGGGTCGCGGGTGCGCCACAGCTTGTGCAGGTCGCCCGGCATCGACCCCGCGGCGCACACAACGACGTCGCGTGGGCCCGCCGCGTCATTGACCGCCCCAATAACCTCGCTTTGCGCCGGGACCGGCTCATGGCCCAGGTGGTACAGCCGCTCGACCTCGCGGTCCCATTCCTTGTTGAGGCGGGCGGCGAGGTCGCGGTACGAGGCGTCAACCGAGTAGCCGCGCAGCCGAGCGCCCAACCCATCGATGCCGGCGCGGGCGTCGCCGACCAGTGCGTGGCCGGCATTCTTGTGGGCGTCGAAGTCGAGCACGTTGAGGTTGATGAAGTGCGAGTGGGCGTTGCCGAATGCCGTGTGCGAGGCGGTCGTGAAGTCGGTCCACCGGGTGCCAATACCGATCACGACATCGGCCTCGCGCGCCAGGCGGTTCGCGGCGAAGGTGCCGGTGGCGCCGATCGCGCCCAGGTTCGAGGGATGGTTATAAGGCAGGGATCCCTTGCCCGCCTGGGTCTCCCCCACCGGGATGCCGGTCGCATCGACCAGTTTGCGAAGGGCCTCGGTGGCCTCGGAGTAGATCACGCCGCCGCCGGCCACGATGATCGGGCGGTCCGCAGCACGAATCAGTGCCGCCGCGCGGTCGAGCTCGCGTGAGCCGGGCTCGACTCTCGGGACACTCCAGGTCCGCTTGTCGAAGAACGCGTCCGGATAATCGAACGCCTCCGCCTGGACGTCCTGCGGCAACGCCAGCGTGACCGCCCCCGTCTCCGCGGGGTTGGTCAGCACGCGCATGGCCTCGAGCGCGGCGGGAATCAGCTGTTCGGGACGGGTGATCCGGTCCCAGTAGCGCGAGACCGGTTGAAAGCAATCGTTGACAGAGGCATCACCACGCCACGGGACCTCGAGCTGCTGCAGCACGGGGTCTACCGGCCGCGAGGCGAAGACGTCACCAGGAAGCAAGAGCACAGGAAGCCGATTGATGGTGGCGAGGGCTGCGCCCGTCACCATGTTGGTCGCCCCCGGCCCGATCGAACTGGTGCAGGCCATCATGCCCAGTCGGTTGTTCATTCGGGCGTAGCCCACGGCGGCATGCACCATCGCCTGCTCATTGCGCGCCTGGTAATAGGTCAACAGGTCCGGCCGCTCGAAGAGTGCCTCGCCGATACCGGCGACGTTGCCGTGGCCGAAGATGCCGAAGCAGCCGTTGACGAAGCGAT
>JAXDLN010000029.1:0-4993 GCA_034666565.1 Chloroflexota bacterium | reverse complement strand
GGAGGCGTGCGCCGTCGGGCGCGCCGAGGGCGCCACGGACGTCGACCCCGCCATGGCCATCGGCGAGCTCGACCGTGCGCACGACACCCTCGGAAGCTCCATGCAACGGGACATCGCCGCCGGTCGCGCCCCGGAGCTCGATGCGATTCCCGGCTCGGTGCTGCGCGCGGCCGACCGTCACGGGATCAGCTGCCCGACGATCGAGCGGCTGGTCGCGGTGATCGCCGAGCGCGCCGGAATCGAGCCGCCGCTGCGCCGGCGCTGAGGTCCGGCGGTGCCCGGCGTCTACTGCTCGAAGGGGTGTGGCGGCGTCTCTGGTCCGACCGAGGGAAGCGAGCGGGTGGCGATCGCCTCCACCGCCTCCTCCTCGGCGGCCGAGCCCTCCTGGTCGTGCTCCCCGTCGCAGAGCACGCGGAAATTGCCGGTGACGCCGCTGTCGCCGTGGATCGTTATGCCGGGAAGGACCTCCTCGCCCTCGTCGAAGCCAAGGCGCTCAAGGTCGAAGTGCGATAGCCCGATGCCCCATGCCGTGTGAGTCGGGTTCTCCCGATCGTGCGCCGACACCGCCTGCGCGAAGCGCTCGAGGTTCCTGGCGATCTTGCCGGTGTCCGCCATCGCTCACCGGGAGGGTAGCGCGAGGGCGCGGACGGTTCTGCCAGGCGCCCGGCGCCGAGCCACGCGTGGCGACGCGGCGCCCAGATCGCCAGACGCCAACCGTCCTACGCGGCCGTCATTTCTTTTTCTTTTTCGTCTTCGGGTGGATTCCCGGAATGCACGTGTGAAACTTCCGCAGGTCCTCGTACACGCGCTTCTTCGACGATGTGACGATCATTGCGACGCGGATGGTGCCCAGCGGCAGTCCGCGCAGATCGATCGTAGTGTGCCGCCCCGTGAGCTTGCCCGAGAACTTCAGTTTCCCGTTGATCAACACGACCACGCTGACCAGCGTCACGTTGCGGGGCGCGCGCGGGTGGGCGATGAACCGGCGTTTGCTCAGGCAGATCCCGCTTGCGGGCAATCCGAGGTTGGCTGCCGTGGCGACGTGGAGCACCTCGTCGCCACAGACGCTCGCCGAGGGCGAGTTGGTCGAGTCTCCGCTGTAGGACGCCTGCCAGTAGTAGGTCCCGGGTGCCGGTGCGACGGCCGCCGAGCGGCCAGCCGACCCGGCCGCAACCGCACCGGAGCTCGCGGCAGCGGCTGGGACGGTGCATTTGCTGTCCTTGTACAGGGCGTAGGTCACGGTTCCCGATGCGCTCGCCACCTGGGCGCCCGAGATCTGCGCCGTGTCGATCACCGGGGCGCCGGCCGGAACAGTGATCGATGCGCTGCGCGCGCCCGCGCCGGATTGCAGCGTCGAGATCGAGGTCGGCGCGAGCACGGCCGGGACCTGGCCGATCGGCGGCGACTCCAGCGCGAAATACGCCGAGGCACCCGGTGCGATCGTCGGCGAGAAGTTCACCACGCCCTCATGCGCGTCTGGGGAGATGTTCGAGAACCACGAGGTGGGGCCCTCATAGCCGGTCACTGCATCGCCGTTCGCGCTATAGCCGTTGACGCTGATTCCCGCCGGGAACGTCACGCCCGGAGGCTCGCCTGGCGGTGACGGAAACCCGCAGACCTCTTTTTCCGGCGGGCATTTGGCGCCGGCCGTTGGGACCGGCTGCCTCGCGGAGTTCCTGGGCAGCACCACGCAACCCGGGGGCCACGGTTCGCCCCGGGTGTTGCAGATCCCGTCGTTGTCGAACGCGAAGAAGCCGTTCCCGGCATAGAGGCCGATTGACGAGAGCGGCTTGGAGGAGTTGTTCTGCACAGCCAGCAGCGCGTCCTCTTCGCCGGGGTCATACGGCCCCTGCGTCGGGTCCTGCAAGACCTGAGTTCCGCCGTCACCGACGACGACCAGAAACTGGCACCCTTTGTCTTTGACGATCGGGGGGCACTGCGAGAAGAGCGCGCTGGCGCTCGACGGAGCGAGCCAGACGCCCAGGGTGGCGAGCGGAACAAGCGCGAAAAGCAGTCTGCGTCTCATCGATCATCCTTCCTGATAGTCCGAGACCTCTCTCGCGGCCCCCCTTACGTCCGGGGACGGTACAGGCCGCCCAGACGGAATGTCGAAGGGCGGACGAATGGCGTTCGCCGAGAACCGGCCGAAGCAGGGCGTTCACCGCCTGTAGCCATCGGCGTCCGGCATCGAGATGGCTAGGAGCGCCCCGGGCGGGGCTCGCGCCCTACCCGGCCGTCGCGACAGCCGCCGGGACGACCTCGGCGAACTTGACCGTGTCGATGAACTGCCGGAAGCGCGCGAGCTTGCCGTCGCGGATATCCCAGACGTGGACTGCTGGCACGTCCAGCGCCGTGCCGGTTGCCTTGCCGGTGCCTGTGTAGCGGACGACCGCCGCGACGGTCCCGCCGGATCCAATGACCTCCTCGGGTGTGACCGCGAAGCCCTCGACGTCCTCTGCGATCGGGCCAAAGACGTTCTGCGCCACGGCCTCGCCCCCGCGGTGCAGGCCCCCGTATGGCATGCCCTCGGCCTCGAACCATTCGATGTCGTCAGTGAAAGCTCCTAGCACGGCCGGCACATCGCCTCGCGCGAACGCCTTATAGACACCTTCGACGAACTCGACGCTCTGCTCAGTCATGGCTCCCCCAATGGTTTGACGCTCGGAGCCTGAGCCTACTCGACCATGAACCCGCGTGAGCATCGGCGCGGAGGCTCAGCGCCGGGGCCGCGACCTCAAGGCCGCGGCATCTCGAGGAGCTCGACTCGATAACCGTCGGGATCTTTGACGAAGCACAGCCTTGAGCCGCCCTCGCGCACCGAGTACGGTGGCTTCTCCGGCTCGATTCCCTGCTCGGCCAGTCGCGCGAGCGACGCGTCGAGGTCGTCGCTGGTGATCGCGATGTGCCCGTAGGCGGTCCCGATCTCGTAGGAGTCCACGCCGAAGTTGTAGGTCAGCTCCAGGCGTGGCATGTCACCGTCGCCCGGCTGGTTCATAAAGACGTTGACGGCCTCGTCGCGGATCGGAATGCGCCCGACCTCCTCGAAGCCGAGGGCCTCGTAGAAGGCCACCGAGCGGTCGATGTCGGTGATGCGATAACACGTGTGGATGAGGGCCATGGCCGGAGTCTACGCCGAGGCGTCACCGGCGGCGGGTGAGTGGTCCCAGACCCCGGTGGCGAGCGGATCCTCCCCGGTGTGGGTCCCCGCAAACCCCGCAAACTGCAGTGGTTTCACATAAAACCGGGTTGACATCGAGCGGTGGATGCGGTTAGGAAGGTCAAGCCGGGGGGACGGAGCCTTGGTCGCCACGGCGACCCACGGGCGTGATCCGGCATCGATATCCACGAACTGAGGGGTCCTGGAGATGTGGGGAGTTGCCGTCGTCCCGAGGCGCGGCCGTGTCGGCTGCGCGCTTCTGTCTGTGATGCTATCCGCGACGCTGGCGTTCGCCGCGACGGCCGGCGCGACCGAAGCGAAGGTCGGTCCGCCCAAATCCATCGACGCGCTCGGTGACTCGATCACCCGCGGCTACGACTCCCAGGGCACCGGCTGCGGGAGCTTCGCCGACTGTCCCGCCAACTCATGGGCGACGGGCACGAGCTCCGGTGTCAACAGTTACTACATGCGGGTAAAAGCGCTGAATCCCTCCGTCTTGCTCGCCAGGCCCGTGACAAGCTCGACGGCCGGCGGCAACGACGCGGTGACCGGCGCGAAAATGGGCGATCTGCCTTCACAGGCCGCCAACGCCGTCGCCGCGCCGAACAAACCCGACCAGGTGCTGATCCTGATGGGCGCCAACGACGTCTGCACATCCTCGGAAGCAAGCATGACGTCGGTGTCGAGCTTCCGTTCGAGCCTCACGTCAGGGCTGAACACCCTGAGCAGCGGGCTTCCCGATGCGCGCATGGACGTCTCGTCGATCCCGAACATCTACAACCTCTGGAAAGTCCTTCACACGAACCTGGCCGCCGTTTTGACGTGGGGTGTCGCGAAAATCTGCCAGTCGATGCTGGCGAGCCCGTCGTCGACCTCGTCAGCCGATGAAAACCGGCGGCTGAAAGTGCAGAAACGCAACGAAGAATTCAACGCGACCCTCAAAGAAGTCTGCGCCCAGTACATCCACTGTCACTATGACGGCGGCGCTGCCTACGCCATCCAGTTCGCGGCCAGCGACGTGAGCACGCTGGACTACTTCCACCCCAACACCAACGGTCAGGCCAAAGCAGCCGCCACCGTTTTCACAAACGGCCCGAGCTTCACCGACCTGACCGCTCCGGTCACGACGATCACGCGCGACAGAGTGGCGGAAGGCGTCGATGACTGGTACCGCGCGAACGTCACGGTGACGCTCAGCGCGACAGACGGCAACGACCCGGTCGCCGGCTCGGAGTACTACTACAAACTCGAAGGCGCGGCCGACACGCCGTGGACGAAGTACACGGGTCCGATCACAGTCAGCAGCGAAGGGCAGACGACGATCAACGCCCGCTCGGTCGACTCCAACGGCAACATCTCGGAATCGAAGAGCGACGTGATCAAGCTCGACAGGGCGAAACCGTCCTTCACCCTTACATGTCCAGGCGGCCCGGTGGCGCTGAACAGCGAAGCCTCCTACACGATCTCCGCCGCCAGCGACACGAAGTCAGGCTTCGCCAGCAATCCGAATGGCACGTTCGCGATCGACACCTCCAAAGCGGGCTCCTTCGCCAACGCCGTGCAGATCGAGGACAAGGCCGGCAACACCACCACCCAGCAGTGCACGATCGACGTGGTCTACCCGGTGCCGGGGGTGCCGGCGCTGTCATCGGGCGTGACCCCGAACATCGGTGTCTTTGGCCTGGCTTGGACGGCGTCCGCGGATCCGCTGCTGTACGGGTCTCTGCAGTACACGCTTCAGCACCGCAACGCCGCGGACACCGAATGGTCGGACGTCACCAACGCTCTCTCGTCCGCGTCCTTTGCGTTCGGCGCCGGCCTGCCGGAGGGCGAGGG
>JAXDLN010000028.1:0-2591 GCA_034666565.1 Chloroflexota bacterium | reverse complement strand
CTCGGCATAGAAACGATGGCGCCACTCGTCACTCGCGGCGTCTTGCTGGACGTAGCGGGGGCGAAGCGCCTTCCGCCCGACCACTCAATCACGGTCGAAGAGCTGCAGCGTGCGCAGACCACCGCCCATGTCGAGATTCGCAAGGGCGATGTCGTGCTCGTGCGCACCGGCTTCGGACAGCTCTGGTCGAAGCCGGCCGATTACCTGCACGGCGCCGGCGTCAGCGCCGCCGGCTCGCGCTGGTTCATAGATAAGAAAGTGAGTGCCGTCGGCGCTGACAACATGGCCTGGGACGTAATGGGTCCCACCGACCCCGAGCTCGGTGTGACACTGCCAGGCCACATCCTGCTGCTGGTGCGCGCGGGCATCCCGACCATCGAGAACCTGAACCTCGAGGATCTGGCTGCGGCCGGGGTGCACGAGTTCGTGTTTGTCTGCCTGCCGCTCAAGATGCGCGGCGCCACAGGCTCACCGGTCCGGCCGATCGCCATCGTCTAGCCCCACTGGCTGGCGGTGGTGTTGGTCTAGCGGCGACCCACCGTCTGGAAGCAGTCCAGGCAGTACACCGGTCTCGCGCCCGTCGGCACGAACGGCACCTGGGTCTGCTTGCCACAGTTCGAGCACACAACCTCGTGCATCACGCGCGAGCGTCCGTTGCCCTCCGTCGTCCTGCGCGACGCCCGGCATTCCGGACACCGCCGCGGCTCGTTCTGGAGCCCGCGCGTCTGGTAGAACTCCTGCTCTCCAGAAGTGAACAGAAACTCCCGCCCGCAGTCGCGACACGTCAAGGTCCGATCCACGAAACTCACCGTCTGGCCTCCCTAGTTTCTCGCTCGAGGCCCGGACGGCAATGGCCGGTCTACCCCTCCAGCGTTGCGCTGGCGATTCTAACTCGGGTGAAGCGAGTTTGGAGAAAGGGCTTTCTACGCGGTGGCCCTGGCCGCCATTCGGTCTTCGTCGTCCACCATGTCAGGCTCCTCGTCGAAGCCGTTGTCGGCCCGGTCCCCAGTCAGAGGCACTTCTTTCATGAAGACCGTCGAGATCAGAGCGAGCACCAGGATCGCCCCGGCGAACAGGTAGATGTCGTGCAGGGTGTCCGACAGCGCCAGCCGGATGGCGTGGACGAAGGTGGCCGGGAGCTTGGCGAGCAGCGTCGGGTCCAGGATTGAGTTCGCGCTGCCGCCTTTGGGCAGGCTGTTGGCCACCTGGGCCGGTAGGTGCAGGTCGGCGACCCGCGTCTTCAGGTAGTCCGGCAAACGGTTGGCCAGGACCGCGCCGAGGATGGCGCTGCCGACGGTGCCGCCGAGGTTGCGCCAGAACTGGATCTGGCTCGAGGCGACGCCCAGGTACTGGCGGGGAAGCGCGGTCTGCACCGCGGTCAGGTACAGCGGGAACGTCGTCCCGATGCCGAGGCCGACCACGATCAGGTCGGCGACCACCCTCCATTCGGCGGTGCCGGGCGTGACCTGCGAGAGCAGCCACATGCCGAAGATCATCACGGCGACGCCGATGGTCCCCAGGAACCGGTAGTACTTGATGCGGCGCATCAGGAAGCCGGTCAAGGTACTTGCACCGATCAGGCCGAACATCATCGGGGTGATCAGGGCGCCGGAGTTGGTCGCGCTGATGCCGAGCACTCCCTGGAACACCAGCGGCGTGAACAGGATTGAGCCGAACATTCCGAACGCCGTCAGGAATCCGACCAGCATGCTGATCGAGAAGACCGGGTTCTTGAACAGGTGAAGCGGCACGATGGGGTGCTCGACGCGCGACTCGACGAATACAAAGGCGGCCAACATGACCGCGGCGAGCGCCAGCAGGCCCAAAACCTCGGGGGAGGTCCACGCGTGGTCGCGGGTAATGGTCAGGGCGATCAGCAGGGGCACCACACCGGCGGCGAGGGTGAAGGCGCCCCAAAAGTCGATGTCGCGCCACGAAGCCTTGGACTTGACGAAGGGAAGACCGGCCATCACCACCGCGACGGCGACTATGCCGACGGGGATGTTGACCTCGAAAACCCAGCGCCAGTTCCAGTTGTCGGTGATGAAGCCGCCCGCCGTGGGTCCGACGACCGACGCCAGGCCGAACACAGCGCCGAACAATCCCTGCGCGCGAGCCCTCTGGGAGGGCGCGAACAGGTCGCCGATGACCGAGAACACTGTCGCGAAGAGGACGCCACCGAAGATGCCCTGGATGCCGCGGAAGATGATCAGCTGGGTCATGTCCTGGCTGAGGCCGCACAGCGCGGACGCCGCGACGAACCCGATCATCCCGGCGAGCAGGAACGGTTTCCGGCCGAACAGGTCGCCGAGCTTGCCGGCGATCGGCGTCATCGTGGTCGAGGTGACCAGGTAAGCGGTCGTCACCCACGCCAGGCGGTCGAGCCCGTTGAGGTCGGCCACGATGCGGGGGATGGCGGTGCCGACGATGGTCTGGTCGAGCGCCGCGAGGAGCAGCGCCAGCATCGTGCCGGCCGTCGCCAGGATCACGCGGTTGCGTGACAGTCCATGGGTCATGGGTTGGTTCATTGCGGGAGTCATCGTTTGGCTCATTTCCCCAGCTCCTTTCTGGCGTTCTCCACCAGCTGAAGG
>JAXDLN010000027.1:0-2501 GCA_034666565.1 Chloroflexota bacterium | reverse complement strand
GTGATGCTCAAGCCACAGGATGTCATCTTCGTTCCGCTGGCTGTACTGGTGGCAGGGCGGAGGTCTACCTTCTTGGCGTTCGTGGGTTGGGCGGCCGCCCTGTCTGTCGCCTTCGTGCTGGCGCTGGGATCTGCCGGTATCAACGGTTTCCTCAGCGCGGGGCTGATGGTGCGGTCCGACCCGATTCACCAATTCGACACGATGGCGTACGTGTTCGGGATTGGGCCCGCGACCTACGCCACCGAGCTCTTGCTCGGCGCCGTCGCGCTGGTCGTCGCTTACCTCCGCCGAGCAGATCTCGAGATGGTCTTTGCGCTCGGGGTTCTGGGGTCGGTGATGGCCAGCCCACATATGCACCAGCCGGATTACGCCCTCAATGTGCTCGCGGCGTGGCTCGTGTTGAGGACCGGACCTGGCTTCACACAAAAGCTTTGGCTCGTGCTTGGCATACCCGCGTGCCAGCTCACCGCGTTCGCCCTGCCGCTACCTCAGCTCCTGTGGGAAACAGTCTGGCTCGGCTTGCTTGGTCGCGATGCCGTCGTTCGAAACACCGAGGCACGCGGCCCAGGTACGGTTGGCGGTATGCCACGCCGCAAACGAAACAAGACCGCCCCCCACCCGACGGCGAAGCCGCAGACCAGCGACCAGGCGCCCGGCGAAGAGGTCGTACAGGTCAACGACCAGTACGCCGGCGGCGGGCCCGCGCCCGACGCAAAGCCCTCAGAGCACGAACAGCACCCTACCGGCGGCTGATCAGCCGGCTCGAATCGAGCCGATCATCGTCGCTCCGGTCTGGAGCTCGCTGTGCGTGAAGCTGATTCCCCGAGGCCGTCCTCGGTATGGTCGGGCAGCAGCTGGCGGATCATCGTCTCGGCCAGCCAGGCCTGGTAGCTGTCCGGTGTCCAGGCACGCTGGAGCACCAGCAGGTGATACAGGCCCGCATCGTTGAGGAGCCAGACGATGTCCGCGGCGGCCTCGCGGTCCAGGCCGGCCCGCAGCCGGCCCTTGCTGAGGACGTCACCGACAACGTTGGCTGCGCCCTGGCGGCGCTGTGCCAGGTGGGATTCCCAGAGCGCTCGAGCGGCGGGATCAGCGCCGGCGGCGCCTCGGACCGCTTCATAAATGCCCGCCAGGCGGCTACCCATCTCTGTCACCAGCTCGGCGTAGAGGGTCAGGTACTTACGGGGATCGCGCTCGGCGCGGATGGCCACCGAACGCGGGCGATCTGGCAGCGCTATCGGTTCGTCATCGCCGACTATCGCCACATCAAGGGCGGTTTTCAGCAGTGTGGGTTTGCCGCCGACTGCGGTGAAGACGGTGGCGCGGCTCACCCCAGCTGCGGCCGCGATCTCGTCTATCGACGTGGCGGCGTATCCACGCTCGACGAAAAGGCGAGTGGCCGCGGCGATGATCCGCTCACGCGTGGACTCGGCCTGGGCGGCCCGTAGAGCCAGCTGGTATGGCCGCTTGACTTTGCCCGACCTATTCATTAGATTATTAGTCTAACGATCAGATACTCCATCTGATCAACTGGGATTGGAGAGCGATCAAACATGGACTCACACACATCATCCGGCTTGGCCCTGGTCGAACGTCTCAGAGATGCGGTCAACCGGCACGACCTCGAATCCCTGGCCGGCTGCTTCGCGCACGACTTCTTGAACGAGACACCTGTTCACCCGGCGCGCTCGTTCCAGGGTCAAGAGCAGGTTCGTCGGAACTGGGCTCAGATCTTCGCGGGCGTTCCTGACATCGAGGCGGAGGTGTTGCGTTCCTCGGTGGACGGCGATGCCGCCTGGACTGAGTGGGAGATGCGAGGCACGCGGCGGGACGGTGTCCGTCACCTGATGCGCGGAGTCAGCATCTTCGGGGTCGGCGATGAACAGTTCACGTCGGTGCGGTTCTACCTGGAACCGGTCGAAGTCGACGGCGCGGCAGTCGACGCAGCCGTCCGGCAGGCGGTGGGACGGTGATCCTGGTCGCCGGCGCCACCGGAAATCTGGGACCCTCGGTGATTGAGCGGCTGACCGCGCGCGGTAGACGCGTTCGTGTCCTCACGCGCGACCCGGCGAGAGCGCGCCGGCTTTTGGTGCAAGAAACCCGCGAGCAAGACATCGAGCTGATAACGGGTGACGTGTCGATCCCGTCGTCCTTGACGCCGGCCCTCGATGGCATCGAAACGGTTGTGTCGGCCGTAACGGGCTTTGGCCCCGGCGGTAGTGGGCCGATGACCGTAGACCTCCTTGGCAACGGAAATCTGATCGCCGCAGCCGAGGCTGCGAAGGTTCAGCACTTCGTGCTTCTCTCGATGCATGGCGCCCGCCCTGATCATCCGCTGGAGCTCTATCGGGCCAAGTTCCTCGCTGAGGAACGCCTCCGAAAGAGCAGGCTCGCGTGGACGATCATCCGCCCGACCGTGTTCATGGAGTTGTGGGCAGACATTGTCAGCGATTCAATGACCAGGAGCGGCAAGGCGACCGTGTTCGGCCGCGGTGACAACC
>JAXDLN010000026.1:0-3015 GCA_034666565.1 Chloroflexota bacterium | reverse complement strand
CGCATGAGCCTCAACTGGCCGAACTTCATAGTGGCTGAGGATGCCGGCGCGATTGTTGGGATCGGGCAGGTCAAGACTCACGGCGACGGAACCCGCGAGCTCGCCTCGATCGCCGTCATCCCAGCCCGTCAAAGCCAGGGCATCGGCGGCGCGATCATCGAGACCCTCCTCGCCCGTGAGCCGGGCGTCGTCCACCTCACTTGCCGGAGCCAGCTTCAGGGTTATTACGAACGCTTTGGATTCAGGCGGCTGGACCCGGCCGAGTTTCCGCGCTACTTCAAGCGAATGGTTCCGGTCATAAACCTGGTTGGGTCGTTCTTCGGGGTCCACATCCTGGTGATGCGCCGCGAGGCCACGCCGTCACGCGAGCCGGCACCGGATTAGATCCCGCCACAGCTCGACAATGGCGCTGGACGCCATGCCCTGCTCGCGGTGGAGCTTTTTCCAGGTGGCAAAGTCCACCGCCAGCGATAGTAATGCGCCGACCTCCGGCCCCTCCCAGCCCTGGTGCAACGTCCCATACATGCGGTAGAAGATCTCGCCAACGGGCTGCAGCGCCTCGGCCGACTCCTTCACAGCGCCGTAGTCGCGGAAAGCGTTCGTCATCACGGGTTCTGTGGCCTCGAACCATTGGTAGAGCTCGGTCAGTCCCACCTTCAGGCGCTCGCCCGGGTCTGCAATTGACTGCCAGAGCTCGGGATCGGGCAGCGGATTCATCTCGAGGCCGAATGCGATACACCCGCGAAAGATCTCGAGATTGGTGGCGAAGTTCCTGTACACGGTTTGCCGCGGAATGCCCGCCCGATCAGAGATCAGGGCGACCGTGGTGAACGCAGGACCGATGGTCGAGTGAAGCTCGTACGTCGCTTTGGCGATCCGCCGCCGAGTCTCCTCGACCTTGTCGCGCCGCTTGACCATCTTGTATTCCCGGGCCACGCGCCTCAAGATATCACGTGACACAGAGACACACCAAACTTGACATCTGGACTCAGGCGATTTAGGATGACGGCGCGACACGCGAAATGGTTTATCAGCGGGACGAGTCGGTCCTGCGGCCAAGGGGTGACGCCAAGGGAGCCAGGCTGTGCAGGTATTGGACGCGGTGTCAGTGAAGGCGGGAACCGGTGAGGCCCGTTGGTGGTTCGGGATGCTCGCAGAGATCAAGGCGACCTCAGCAGACACGGGTGGTCAGTTCACCGTCGTCGAGGTGACTTGCGCGCCCGGGTACCAGGGCGTGCGCCACATCCACCACAACGAGGACGAGGGATTCTGGCTGCTGGATGGCCAGCTCGACCTCGAGGTTGGCGGCAAGCACATCGACATGCACGTCGGCGACTACGCCTTCGGGCCGCGCAACATCCCTCACGGCTTTTCGGCCGGCGCCGCAGGGGCCCGCGTGCTGTTCATCCTGACCCCAGGCGGCTTCGAGAACCTCATCATGGCCACGAGCGCACCAGCCGCCTCTCGGACCGTGCCGCCGCCATCCGACGAAGTGCCCGACTTTGCGCGGCTAGCCGTGATCCTGGCGAAGTTTGGCGGAGAGATCGTCGCCTGAGCTAGTCCAACAAGCCCGCGCCGGCTCATTGCGCCGGCGCGGGCCTCCAAACGGCGGCTACCCGAACCAGACGTCCACGATGTCGCCCGTCGGCGACTTGCTTGGGGTGACGCTCGCGATGTCCAACACCACCGAGTTGACGCCCGTCCTCAGGTTGTGGGCGATCACCCGCCCATCCGGCTGGCTCGTCCCGCCCGGTCCGCAAGAGCACGGGATTCCTTCGTTTGACCAGATCAAATCGGGTGCGATGAATACCGGATGCGTGCTGGTCGCGCTCGCCGCCAGCGTCCTCGCGCGGCTCGCGATGTCCAGCTTCCACGGGTGCGGAAAGCTCTGCGCACCGTAGGTGTTGGCTACCAGCGTCCTTCCATCCGGTGACAGGCTCGGCCAGAAGTAGCTCGACAGCTTCGGGCTTCGCGCAACCGGCTGCGCGCCAGGATCAAGACTCATGACCGTTCCCCCGATGCCGGCCGTTTTCGTGGCCGCCAGGAAATACAGCCGGTTCCCGGCCCGGTCCCACGTTCCGAACTTCGCGGTCGTGCTCTTGAACGCAATCGACCCGTCCAGCGCAAACACGATGAAGTTCGGCGGATCGCCTGCTGCGACAAAGAATGCGTAGGTCAGCAGATATTGGCCGGTGGCTGAGAAAGCCAGCTGGTCGAGGGGTCCGTACGGAGGGACGCCGTGGCCGCCGAGGATCGCTCGCGTCACGACCACCGAGTCCTTGGCGCCAACAACCAGATGAATTCTCACGCCGGATGCATCCCCTTCGCGATAAGCCCAGCTGGAACCGTCGGGGCTGAATGCGACGCCCATCGGTTCGTCGACCCACGCTCGGGCCCAGTTGAGGCTGCCCGTCTGTAGATCCGCGGTGCCGATGAACGTCGAGTACCAGAACACGATCTTCGTTGCCGACACGAAGTGCCCCGTCGTCACGTTGAGCAGCTGGCAGGCCTGAACCGGATGAAGCGGATCGGCCACGTCCAGCACGTATAGGCCGGATACCGCACCTGTCATCAAGAGAAGGGGATCGGGGGGCACTGGCAAGGTTTTGCAGTTGAGCTTCGGGTCCGGCACCGCCGCGCCTGGAGATCCCGAAGGGCTTGGCGACGTCGACGGACTTGGCGAGTCGGACGCAATGCCGGCAGGGCTCGGGGATACGGACGAGCCCGCCTGCGGACCGCCGCAACCCGCGAGCGCCAGCATCAACAGAATCGCCCCGCCCAGCCTACGCACGCTCGAAGAGTAGCCGTAGGGGACAATGAGGCCCGCGTGGCTCGACTCTCGCTACCCCCACTCGCACAAGGCCCCGCTGAGGGTCACCACTCGGGCATTCGCGAGATCGCGAACGAGGCGCTCCGCACGCCCGGCGCCATCCGCCTCGATGTCGGGCAGCCCAACTTCCGGACGCCGGACCACATCGGCGAGGCCGGCAAGCGCGCCATCGATGAGGGCAAGAC
>JAXDLN010000025.1:0-2908 GCA_034666565.1 Chloroflexota bacterium | reverse complement strand
GCGGCGGCTTGGCGATCGCCGGCCTGCTGCCGGGTTGGAGGTCCGGACACGCAGCCCGGTCTCCGCGCCCTGCCCCGGCCCGGCCTCCGCGCCCCGCGCCAGTGCGGCCTCCGCCTCCGACGGTCGTCGATTCCGCGGCATGCAAGCCACCGCCTCGGCATCCCGACCCGGTCGTGCTGGTTGCGGGGACATTCTCCGCGACCTCGTGGGCCACGATTGGGCCGACCCTGGCGCAGCGCGGCTATTGCGTTTTCACGATGAGCTATGGGAACGCCGGAACGTCCGACATCGTGGGTTCGGCGCACCAGCTTGCGCGGTTCGTGGACCGGCTCTTGCAGCGGACGGGGGCCCACCAGGTTGCGATCGTGGGGCATTCAGAGGGTGGGCTGATGCCGCGCTACTACATCAAGTTCCTGGGTGGCGCGACCAAGGTCAGCGCACTCGTAGCGCTGGCGCCCTCCAATCACGGGACCACGAATCCTCTTGCGCTGGTCGGGGCGATGTACGGCTGTACGGCGTGCGGGCAGCAGGTCGCCTGGGGGTCGAATTTCCTCCAGCACCTCAACACGGGGAGTGAGACGCCTGGCCCTGTGGACTACACCGTGATCGAGACCCGGTACGACCAGGTGGTGACCCCGTACAGCTCCGCGTTCCTGGCCGGCCCTCGCGCGCGGGTAACAAATATCACGCTGCAGAACCGCTGCCCGGCCGACCAGGTCGGGCATCTCGGCATCACGACCGATCCTGTCGCGTTGCAGTGGGTCGTGCACGCCCTCGCCCGGCACGGGCCGGCGAACCCGGCGTTCGCCCCGGCGTGCTGAACCTGCCAGGCCCTCCTGCCAGCCATCAGAGGACAGCAGGAACCCGCCTTGGGGACGACGACGGCAGCGGCGACGGCGGGCAGCATTGCGCCTGCGGAATGGAGGCGCCATGAACACCACGCAGTTGAACCTGCTCGACGAGCTCTATCTCCACCTGGATCGCCGAGCCGAGCCGTGGGTCGTACACCTCGAGGCCCGAGTTGGCGGACGCCTCGACGCGGAGCGTCTGGCTCGCGCACTGGCCGTGGCGGTGCAGCAGCATCCAATCGCGCGGGCGCGCCTGGCCAGCTGGCGATATTCCGACCGCCAGTACAGCTGGGACATTCTCGACCGACTGAGCGAAGTGCCGTTCCAGATCGCCAACTGCCGCGACGAGGCCGCTCTGGACAAAGCCCGAGAGCGGCATTTCGCCTTCAGCCCGTCGCTGGACACCGCGCCGCCGTTCGCGGCGCTCCTGGCACACGTTCCGGATGGCGATGCGATCGTGCTCAACCTCAATCACGCGGCGGTGGACGGCATCGGGGCCGTGAGGTTGATGCTGTCGATTCTGCGCGCCTATGCGCAGAAGGAGGATCCGGTTCCCTCGGTCGACCCGCTCGAGGTCCGCGATGTCCTGGCCCTGGCGGGCGCCCACTCGACTGCCGAACGGTATCGGCGGATGCGTGCCGTGATGCGGCTCGCGCCTCGCCAACTGACCCCGACGACTCGCGTGGCGCGGGACGGTGGCAGCGACCGGCCGGGATATGGCTTCGACTTCATGTCCTTGTCGGTGGACGAGACCACGGCGGTTGGACACCGACGAACACCCGACACCACCGTCAACGACGTACTGCTCGGGGCGCTAGCCGTCACCGTGGCGCGCTGGAACGAGACGCACGGCCAAGATGTGGGACGGATAGCCCTCACGATGCCGGTCAACCTGCGGCCGGATGCTTGGCGAAACGAGGTGGTGTCGAACCTCGCCTCCTACGTCACGATCTCCCTGGAGCCGGAGGAGCGGCCGGACGTACGACGCGCTGCGGCCGCCGCGGGCCGGCGGACGCGGGCGATCAAGCGCGAAGGCCTCGCCGGCATCGTGGTTGACGTGCTCGACCGGCTGTCGGTGTTCAGCGTCGGGGTAAAGCGCCGCCTGCCCGACCTCATCCCGCTAACCGGCGACGTGGTGGTCGACACCGCGTCGCTGTCCAACCTCGGCATCGTGGAGAGCCCGCCCAAATTGGACGACTCGGCGGGGCCGGTACGGGCGATGTGGTTCTCCCAGCCCGGTCGCATGCCCCTCGGTACGTGCGTGGGCGCGCTCACGTTGAACGGGCGATTGCACCTGGCCCTGCGTTATCGCCATGCCCAGTTCGACAAGTCGGCGGCTCGCGCCTTCTTTCGCCTGTTCAGGACGGTCCTTCTGGGCGACCGGGAACTCGACCAGTCGACCTAGCGACGGCACTCGCGGCTTCGGGCCAACGGCCGGGGCACACGGCCCGTTGGGACAGTGCCTCGAGCGAGCGGCGCGGACGACGATTAACCCTCACCTGGCAACGACCCGAGGGACGACGATGGCGATCATTGAGACACAAGACCTAGGCAAGCGGCTGCGCGACGAGGACCTCACCGGGCGCGTGGCGATGGTCACCGGCGGCACCCGCGGGATCGGAGCGGCAATCTGTCGAAACCTGGCGGAGCACGGGGCCACCGTGGCGGCCGGCTTCAGCCAAGACCACGAACGGGCCGAGGAGTTCAGGAGAGAGCTCGAGGACATCGGCGCAACGGTGTCGCTCCACCAGGGCAACGTGGGCTCGGGCGAGGACTCCAGGCGCACGATCCACGAGGCGATCGACCAACACGGGCGACTCGACATCCTGGTCAACAACGCCGGCATCACCGTGGACAGGACGATCGGCGCCATGACCGATGACGACTGGCTCCAGGTCATCGACGTGAACCTCTCAGGCGCGTTCTTCATGTCCAAGGCTGCGCTCGAACACATGCTCGAGCGCGGTAGCGGGCGGATCGTGAACATCTCGTCGATCATCGGCCAGACCGGCAACATCGGGCAGGCCAACTACGCCGCATCGAAGTCAGGTCTCTTCGGT
>JAXDLN010000024.1:0-97111 GCA_034666565.1 Chloroflexota bacterium | reverse complement strand
AAGCCTGCGCAGACCTGGGTTCCCCACCACCGCCAGGAAGGCCCGGACGGCGACCCCAAAATGGCGTGCTTGAGCGCCGATGTCCAATACCTTAGGCTGCAAGCATGCAGGGCAAAGAAGACCGGCTTAAGGCGGTCCCCCTGTTCTCGCACTGCTCGAAGCGCGAGCTGGAATTCCTGGCCAGCCGGGTCGACGAGGTCAGCCTCCCGGCCGGAAAAACCCTCCTCGTCCAGGGCCAGCCGACCGATACCTTCTATATCTTGCTCGACGGCGAAGTCGAGGTTTCGGTCGACGGCCGGCCCCTCAAGCGGTTGAAGGGCGGTGACTTCTTCGGCGAGATCGGGATGCTCGACCGTGGCCTCGCCACAGCCAGCGTGACCACCACGAAGCCCGCCAACACGCTGGCGCTGAGCCATGCGCAGTTTCGCGACGCCATCAAGGGAAACGACGCCCTGGTGCTGCAGGTCATGGCGGCCATGGCGCAGCGGCTCCGGGAGAACGCCACCCAGTTCGTCTAGCGGGGAAGGGCCATGCCCACCGGCCTGCAACTGCTTGCCAGGACGACGCTATTCCGCGGCTTTTCCCAACAGGAGCTGGAGCCGCTTGCCTTACGGCTGCAGCCTCGAAGCTTTCCTCGTGGCAGCTATGTCTTTCGCGAGGGTGATCCGGGACATACCTTCTATGTGATCGCCGCCGGGCAGGTGAAGATCGCCCACCTCGGCCGCCAGGGGGAGGAGATCGTGTTTGCGCTGCTCACGACCGGCGATACGTTCGGCGAGCTAGCGCTCTTTGACGAGGACTCGACCCGGACCGCCGACGCCCAGGCCACCGAGGCGACCGATTGCCTGGGGCTGAACCGCGAGCCCTTCATGGCCTTTGCCGAAACCCATCCGCCGCTGATGCGACATCTGATCAGGGTCCTCAGCCTTTACCTGCGACGGGCGGACGAAGCGCTCGCGGAGGCGGCCTTCATGGATATCACCGGGCGTGTCGCCAAGAAGCTCCTTGACCTGGCCGAGTCACACGGCAAGCCCACCAAGGACGGCGTGCGGATCGGCATGCGAGTCACCCAGCAGACCCTGGCGGGAATGATCGGCGCCAGCCGGGAGAACGTAAACCGGGCGGTGTCCCGCTTCGTGGCGCGCGGCGACATCGCCCAGGAGGCGGGGACGATCACCATCCTGCGGGCGGCCGAGCTGCGAAAGCGGTCCTGACCTAGCCCAAGCTCATCCGCACATGTGCGACCCCATTAAATACAACAGCTTGACTGTCACTTTGCACGCAGCGTAGCGTGGGCATCAGGCGGGGGCTGTTGCGCCCGCTTTTGCATATTTGGCGTCAAAGGGACAGGAGAAAGCTATGAACAGGAGACGACTAGCCGCTCTTGCCGGGGCCATCGGGCTGGTGGGAGCGCTCTTCTCTTCGGGAGTCGCGGCCCGGGCCGACACCCTCCCCGGAGTTGATTCGACCTTGAGCTCGCTGATGTCGACCTACCTATCGTCCAGCCAGGACGCATGCGTTGGCGGAACGACAACCTACCCCGGGGGGACGAAAACGTGCACGATCAGCCAGACGACTCCCGGCGACAAGCACATTGCGGTGTGCGTGCAAAGCAACAACCCTGGGTCGAGCCAGGAGTGCGACATCACCCAAATCAACGACTCCGGCAACAACTATGCCCTGGTCTTCCAGCACGTCGTCGACAATGGCGGCCCCACCGAGGATGCCACGCAGAGGTCAACGATTAACCAGAGCATGGTCACCGCCGGGACGGGATCGAATTTCGCGGCGATAGTCCAGGTCGTCAAGCAATCGACCAAGCAAGCCGGCGACCAGAGCCAGATGGTGCACCAGTTCAACACAACCGATCAGACGTCCACCACTGGCACGAACTTTGCCAGTCTCAACGAGTCATCGGACCAATCCGGCAAGTCGGACAGTTCGATGCAGTTCCAGTTCAGCGAGCAGGACGCGAGCGACCCTAACGGTCACATCACCCAGACCAGCGCCGGCCTCTCCCGAGCCTTCGCGACCCAAAGTCAGCTCCAGAACCTGACCGGGACCGGCGTCCAAACCCAAACGATCGATCCCCGCTGCTGCTCCACGCAGGGCACCAACCTCAACGACGAATTCACGATTAACCAGAGCACGATGCAGGCCGGCAATCCGAGCGCGACACAAAATGCCGACAGCCTCGGAACATGCTCGACCAGCGGTCAATGTACCGTCACCCAGTCGTCCAGCAACAACAAAGCCAGTTTCGGCCCAACAACCACATGTAGTGCGACGTCGTGCTTCAGCGAAGTTTTCTGCACTAGCAATGGTGAGACCGGCTCTTGCAGCACCGGCGACGCACCGATCCTCGGAGCACCGTCGGCGCTCCGCACGCTCGCCACGAACGGACTGACGGCTTCAGTAGTACGACGGTCGATCGCGACAGTCTCATCAGTGACCTGACCCGATCTCAAAACTACGGGACGATCTCGGGGAGGGACCGGCGGCAGGCCGGATCTCTCCCGGGTTTTTCACCTTGGACTCTGTGAAGTCCTTGACTTGGCTTTGCACGGAGAGTAACCTTCTGACAACTCGACGGTCGGGACCGGGCATCGGCCCGGCTAGGGGACACCAGGAGGGGACTCATGTTGCGGAGACGGCTACTTACTATCGTCGGCGCGCTCGGATTGGTCTCGGGGTTGATTTCTTCCGGCGTCGCTGCACAGGCAGTCAACTCGTCGAGTTCGGCGGGTGCGGGCAATGGCGACACCCAATGTTCGGGTACGTTTGACCCGAATGCGGGGATCTGCACGATCAGCCAGACGACGCTGACGGAGGACCATGCGGCCGTCTGCATTGAAGACAACGTGGCTGGCGGAGTCGAAGGGTGCGTGATCACGCAGACGAGCGGGTCGGGGTTCAACAACCGGGCTGTGGTGGTTCAGCGCTATCACGAGAACCAGGGGCCCAATCAGACGACCTGCCCCCAGTCGGGAATGCAATGCGCCACGCAGACAGTCACAATCACGCAGACGGCGACCGACGCGGGATCAAACTTTGCCAGCGTTCGGCAGACGGCTGACCAGAAATTAGAGCCGACCACTGCGGGCGATCAGAACCAGCAGGGCGACCAGGAAGTCACAATTACGCAGACCTCAGACAGCGGGCAGAATCAGGCCGACCTCGACCAATCGTCGAAGCAGAACGCCAAATCGAACACCAGCGCCAACCAGACCCAGATAAGCGCCGAGCATGGGGACATCACGCAGTTCAGCAACGGACTCTCCAAGGCATCGGCCAACCAGGATCAGGATCAGCGCCTGGCCGGGAATGGTTCCCAGACACAGCAGATTGATCCACGGTGTTGCACCACCCAGATGAGCAATCCCGATGACGTGTTCACCATCAAGCAGAATGCCAACCAGCAGGCCGAGAGCACCGGAGCCTTCCAGGAGTCCAGCACGGTGGGCGAATGTGACTCGGCCGGGCACTGCACCATCGATCAGACAGCGACCCAGAACGGCGCCAGTGCGACAACGCATACCGACTGCACCCCGGGCAGCTTCTGCGGTAATGAGATCACGTGCTCCGGTGGCGGCGAAGCCGGGGCCAACACGTGCGTCTCAAGGCCGATCGGGGATGCCCCGGTGGCCGCTCGCTCGACGAACCCCGCGGTCGCGCTGCGGGACGGTGCCTATCAGGTCAGTGGCGGGAGATCCGCATTTCCCGCGGCTCGGTCGGCACCTTCGACCGCCATCCTCACCTGACCCGATCTTGAATTGGAGGACCGGCCCGGTTAAGATTCGCGAACCGGGCCGGTCCTTCCGGCTTTGAGCGTGCCGCCCGGCTGAGCCGCCCGTTCATGCAATAGATAGCCAATGGCCACCACGCCGGAACGCCCGACTGGAACCGTCACCTTCCTCTTCACGGACATCGAGGGGTCCACTCGCCTGCTCCAGGAACTCGGGGACGACTGGGCCGGTGTGCTGCACGACCAGCGCCGGCTGATGCGCGACGCGATTGCACACAACAATGGCGTCGAGTTGGGCACAGAGGGCGACTCCTTCTTTGTCGTCTTCGCCAGTGCCGCCGACGCCACCCAGGCGGTGGTGTCGGCCCAGCACGCGCTGGCGGCGCACGCCTGGGCCGGCGGCAAAACCGTTCGCGTCCGGATGGGTCTGCACACCGGCGAGGCTCGGCGGGTCGGTGACGATTACGTCGGCCTCGATGTGCACCGCGCGGCGCGGATCGCCGCCTGCGGGCATGGCGGTCAGGTGGTCATCTCGGACAGCGTCTACGCGCTCGTCGTAACGGCGCTCCCCGCGGGCGTCAGCATCCGCGACCTCGGCGAGCACCGGTTGAAGGACCTTCCCCGTCCCGAGCACCTCTTCCAGCTGGAGATCGACGGGTTGCCAACTGAGTTTCCCCCGCTCAAGACGCTGGACGTTCGCAAGAACAATCTGCCACTGCAGCTGACCAGCTTCCTCGGCCGCACCACGGAATTGGCCGAGCTGAAAGGGCTGCTTGCGGGGGGCCGTCTGGTGAGCCTCGTCGGAACCGGCGGAATCGGAAAGACGCGGCTCGCGATCGAACTGGCGGCTGAAGTCCTGGAAGAGTTCGGCTATGTCTGGCTGGCTGAGCTCGCTCCCATCACGGACCCGGACCTCGTGGCGCAGACCCTGATGACGGCGATCGACGTCCGCGAACAGGCTGGCCGCTCCCCCGTCGATGCGCTGATCGACTACTTCGCGCCCAAGTCCGCCCTGGTCATTCTCGACAACTGCGAGCACCTGGTCGAGGCGTGCGCCATCCTGGCAGAGTCCTTGCTCGAGGCCTGTCCAAAACTGAAGATCATCGCAACCAGCCGCGAGCATCTCGGCGTGCCCGGCGAAGCCTCGTGGCGGGTCCCTTCCCTCCCGGTCCCCGACCCCGAGCGGCTCCCGGCGCTGGAGCAGGTCGCCGAGTCGGCCGCGGTGGCGCTGTTCGTCGACCGTGCGACCGCGGCGTTGCCGTCCTTCCAGCTCACGAAGGAGAATGCCCCGTTGGTGGTACAGGTCTGCCAGCGACTGGATGGCATCCCCCTCGCCATCGAGTTAGCAGCGAAGCGGCTGAGTTTGCTCTCGCTGCCGCAGATGATCACCCGCCTCAACGACCGCTTCCGGCTCCTCACTGGCGGAGGGCGAACCGCCCTCCCCCGCCAGCAGACGCTGCGAGCGGCCATCGACTGGAGCCACGAACTGCTGGCGGAACCCGAACGCACCCTGCTGCGACGGGTCTCGGTCTTCGCCGGCGGCTTCAGCCTCGAGCTCGCCGAAGAGATCTGCGCCTGGGCCCCGCTCGATGCGACAGACGTGCTCGACCTTCTCGCGACGTTGGTATCGAAGTCGTTGGTCGTCTACGACGAGGCCGGATCGCGATACCGGATGCTGGAGACCATTCGCGAGTATGCCGTGGAGCGGGCGCGCAGCGCGCAGGAGGAGGGCGAGCTGCAGACCCGGCATCGGACGCGCTTCCTCACGCTGGCCGAGGAAGCAGAGCGCGAAATGCACGGCCCGGCGCAGCTGGATTGGTTCGATCTCATCGACAGGGAGATCGCGAACTTTCGAGCAGCTTTCGACAGCTGCCTTGCCAATAACAATGCTACGGCGGCGCTGCGGATCGCCGCCGGCCTCGGGCTCTACTGGCGAGCGCGGGGGCGCTTTACGGAAGGGCGCGGTTTACTCGAGCGAGGCCTGGCTCCGAAAGAAGCGGTTCCCGCAACCTTGCGCGCCAGGGCGCTCGCCTGGGCCAGCTACCTCGCCATCTATCAGGGCGCCTACACCCAGGCCCAGATCCGAGGCGAAGAGAGCCTCAACCTGTATAGCGCCGCCGACGACGGGTGGGGCATGGGCTTCGCCCTCCAGACCCTCGGGGCGGTCGCGCTGAATCAGGACGACTATCCAAGCGCCGCCCGCCTCGAACAGGAAAGCGTCCGCTACCTGCGACAGACCGGCGACACTGATGGGCTCGGTCTCTCGTATGTGTACCTGGGTGTGGTCGCGCTACGCCGCGGTGAATATCCCAGCGCCATGGGGCTGCTCGAACAGGCGCTGCTCAATTTTCGTGAGGTCGGCGACATGCGCCGTGTTTCCATCGCCTTGCGCCTCATGGGTGAGGTCGAGCTCTGCCAGGGTCACTACACGCCAGCCACCTCGCTGCTCGACGAGAGCCTGGGGCTGGTCCGAGAAGCTAAAGACCGGGTGGATCTGGGGCTGACGGTCTATCTGCTCGGCCAGGCGGCCCGCGCCGCCGGAGACTTGCCGAGGGCCAAGGCGCTATTCGAGGAGAGCCTGGTGGTCGCTCGAGAGTTCAACGACACCCTCAGCGCCGGTCTCGCCCTGTGCGAGCTGGCTACCGTGGCGCGGGACATGGGTGAACTGCTGGTGGCGATCGCCCTCGTCGAAGAGAGCCTCAGAACTTTGGACCCCCGCGAGAAGTTCGGAATCGTGGCCTGTCTCCATGCTCTGGCCATGGTCGCGAGCCAGGAAGGCGCCGCCGAGCGTGCCGCCATCCTCTTCGGCGCCTCGCACAAGCTTCGCGAAGAGATCGGTGCGCCCATCCCGCCATTCGAGCGGGATGAATACGACCAGTCGGCCGGGCGGGTGCAATCGCAGTTAGGCGAGGACGAATTCGCACGGCTTCTGGCTGAAGGCCGGAGCTTGACAGTTGACGCGGCCATCGCCTACGCGAACCAGAAATCTCCCACCCAACTTACTAATAACCCTCCCCCTATGGGGGAGGGCAGGGTGGCGGCCGAACATCGTGACCGCGACCGCTACGATCGGCCCTCGTAGATGACTGCTCTGCCGCCCAAATTGCGGACGGCGTGGAAGTGGTCGTTTAGCCAGACGCGAAAGCCCGGGACCGCATCCAATCGGAAACTATCGACGAGCACCCACCGGACGTTGTAACGAACGCGCGTTGCCTCGAGATCGCCGACCGTGAGCAAGCCGGCACGTGTCCGCTGGCCCGAGGTATCGACCAGCGGTCCGGGGATGTCGCGGTCAGCCGCCGCGACCGCGAATGGGTTGTCGCTGATCCAGAACTCGCCTGGTCGGCTGCTTGACTCCACCGCCGCCGTCATCTCGGCGTCGTGAAGATCCGGCGTCAGGGCCAGCTGCACGTCGCGAAACGCAACGAAGGCACCGGCCGATGCTGTGGCAAGCACGAGCCCAGCGGCTAACAGCCCGGCATGGATGCGCAACCCGCCCAGATTCCGTAAGCCGACCGCCGCAGCCAACGAGAGCGCTGGCGTCAACATCACCAGGTGGTGCGGGAACAGCGGATGGTAGAGGAGCACCGCCAGCAGCGACACCGCCGCCCAGGCGAGGGGCATCACGATGGCGCGATCCCGGCGCACGGCCGCCGCCAGGACGCCGAGCACCGCCACCGCCTCCAGCGGAAGGTAGCGGTGAAAGAGGACGAGCTTGAGATTGTCCGCCAGGCCTTGTGGCGTTCCCTGGCCGGCTCGCAGATGGCTCAGCACCAGTTGCTCGTAGGCTGCCCGGGGTGCTTCGACTGCCGGCAAGAACACAAGCAGCAACCCAATGAGACCTCCGGCGATGACCGCGGCCGCCAGCCGACCGCGCCCGCGCGAGGCCTGCAGCAAGACGATGGCGAGTGGCACCACCGTCACCGCACCCAACAACTTGCTGCCCGCGGAAAGCGCTAACGCGAAGCCGGCCACCGCGGCGAGAGTGTCCCGCAGCCGTCCATCGGCGCGCACCGCGCCTAACGCCAGCGCCACCGCCAGCACCCCGAGCGCCACCGCTGGCGCGTCTGCCTGAACCACCCCCGATTGGTGCAGGTAGAGCGGGCTGCTGGCGAGCAGCACCACCGCGACCAGTGCGGACAGACCGCCAACCAGTAACCGGCCCGCGGCATACGTCGCCGCCAATCCCACCAGGCCGAGCACCAGCACCCCGAGCCGCAGGCTGCTCAGCGAATGTCCCACCCAGTAAAACGGCAGGAGCGCGTAATAGAAGGCGGGCGGCTGTGAGGCAAAGACAGATCGGAACAATGGCTCGCCCCGCGCCATCGCGCGTATCGATTGCCAGTAGACGCCCTCGTCGTAATCGCGGATACGCGCGTTGAGAACGATCGCCTCGGTAAACAGAAAGCCCAGGCCGGTCGCGACAGCCGCCCACGCCGCCAGCCGCCCCCGCATGCCTCGATGCTAGGAGTTAGAAGGTTTCTCCGGCGAAGTGGCAGGCGGTCGAATGACCCGGCCGGCTCTCCGTGAGCGGTGGCTCGACCTCGGCGCAGATCCCGTCCTGGGTCCCCTTCTTGCGAGCCAGCGGGCATCGCGTACGGAAGTGGCAGCCGGTCGGTGGGTTGAACGGGCTCGGAACATCGCCGGTCAGCTTGATCCGGTCCCGTCGATGGTCCGGGTCCGCCACCGGGATGGCCGAGAGCAGCGTCGTCGTGTAGGGATGAAGGGGGTTCTCGTACAGTTCCGCCGACGAGGCGAGCTCGACGACCTTCCCCAGGTACATAACGGCGATCCGGTCGCTGATATAGGCCACCACGGCCAGGTTGTGGGCCACAAAGATATAGGTAAGCCCGAATTCCCGCTTGAGCTCGACCAGCAGGTTCAGGACCTGCGACTGGATCGACACGTCGAGGGCGGAGACCGGCTCATCGGCGACGATCAGCTTGGGCGACAGCGCGAGGGCGCGGGCAATGCCGATGCGCTGCCGTTGGCCTCCCGAAAACTCGTGGGGAAACCGGTCGGCGTGCTCGCGCCGAAGTCCTACGCGCTCGAGCATCTCGCGCACGATTCCCTCCCGCTCGGAACGCCGCATCCCGTGCACCTGCAGGCCCTCGCCGACGATGTCGGCCACCGTCATCCGAGGGTCGAGCGAACCGATCGGATCCTGAAAGATCATCTGCATGTCCTTTCGGAGCGCCTTCATCCGGCGGTGCGGGAGCCTGGTGATATCGAGGCCCTCGAACTCGATCTGCCCGGAGCTTGGCTCGACCAGCCGCAGCACCGTCCGTCCGAGGGTCGATTTTCCGCAACCTGACTCGCCGACCAGGCCCAGCGTCTCGCCCCGCGAGACATCCAGCGAGACGTCATCGACCGCCTTGATGTGTCCGATCACCCGCTGCAGCAGGCCGCGACGGACGGGGAAGTACTTCTTGAGCTTTTGGACGCGGAGCAGCGTCGGTGTAGCCAGGGCCCGAATGTTACCTTGAGTCATGGCCGGCCCGCGTGTCAGCCCGTGGTCGCCGATCTGGAACCGTTTCCGCGAGGATCGGTTGGCCGTCGGAGGCGCCATCTTCATCGTCCTGCTGGTCGTGGTCGCGCTGCTGGCCCCCGTCCTGCCGATCCGAGATCCCAACCATGGCTACTACGAGCTGCTGCCTTCCAACGGCGCTCCGTTAGCGCCGGGCGGCACGTTTTTGCTGGGGAGCGACCCCAACGGCCGCGACCTCCTCAGCCGGATCATCTGGGGCTCTCGCACCGCGCTCTTCATCGGTTTTGTGGCCAACGGCCTGGCGCTCGTGGTCGGGGTGACGGTGGGCGCGCTCGCCGGCTATCTTCGCGGATGGTTTGAAACCATTTTGATGCGCCTGACCGACATCATGATGGCGTTCCCCGTGCTGCTCTTCTCGATCGCCATCATTTCGATCATCGAGCGCGGCAGCGTCCTGGTGATCGTCGCCGTCATCGCCCTCTTCTACTGGACGGCGGTGGCTCGCATCGTGCGTGGCCAGGTGCTGTCGCTCAAGGAGCGCGAATTCGTGGAGGCGGGCCGGGCCCTGGGCGGCGGACCCCAACACAACCTGCTCCACCACATCCTGCCCCACCTCGTTCCCATCATCATCGTCTACGGGACAATCGGGATCGCAACCTCGATCAGCACCGAGTCGATCCTGAGCTACATTGGCATCGGGGTGCAGGCCCCCACCGCCGACTGGGGCAAGATGGTCGCCGACGGACAGGATTTCATGTTCCTGGCGCCCTGGCTCGTCATCTTTCCCGGCCTCATGATCCTGCTGACCGTGCTCGCCTTCAACCTGATCGGGGATGGGCTCCGCGACGCGCTCGACCCGAGGGCGCGCGCCCTGTTTCGTGGGGTTATCGGCGGCGTGGCGGCGGGTGGCGCCGGGCTGGCGGGGCAGCGGCCGGGTCTTGACTCAGGGGCGGAGCCTACTTAGGGGCTTTACAGATCGGTCAGGGCGAGTTTCACTAGGGGGACTCGACAAGGAGGAGGGATTCATGAAACGCGTAAACAATGCGGTGATGGCCGTCCTGGGGGTCGGCGCGATCGTGCTTTCGGCCTGCGGCAATTCGGTGAGCAACACGGAGGGCCAGCCGGTATCGGGCGGCACGCTCCTTGTGAGCTTCAAGGACGACCTCAAGACGCTCGATCCGGCGATCGGCTACGACACCGACTCATGGTCGATCGAGCGCGCCATCTACAACGGGCTGCTCGACTACAAGGGGTTCACCACGCAGCTACAACCCGACATCGCCGCGTCGATGCCGGTCATTGCCACCGATGGCAAGACCTACACCTTCAAGCTCCGCAAGGACGTCAAGTTCAGCAACGGCCGCGGGGTGACGGCCGACGACTTCAAGTATTCGTGGGAGCGGATGCTCGATCCCAAAACGGCGGGGCCCATGACCGGGGGATCGTTCTGGGGCGGTATCCACGGCGCCCAGGACTTCTTCAACGGGGCGGCGACCCAGATTTCCGGGATCAAGGTGGTCGACCCCTACACCCTCGAGGTCGACCTGGACACGCCCAACCAGTCCTTCCTCAATATCGTCGCCATGCCCTTTGGCTTCGTCATCCCCAAAGAAGCGGTGGCCTCGGCGGGCACCGATTACTCCCACAAGCCGGTGGGAACCGGAGCCTTCGTCCTGGACAAGTGGACACCCGGTCAGCTGATCGTGATCAAGAAAAACCCGACCTACTTCGGGACCAAACCCTATCTCGATGAGATCGACGCCCAGATCGGTGTGACTCCGGAAGTGGGTTATCTGCGAATGCAGAACAACCAGATGGACATCCCCCAACCGGATCTGACCATCCCGTCGGCGCAATACATCTCGCTGTCCGCGAATCCAAGCTACAAGAACCGCATCCTCAAGACCCCCAACGTCGATATCTGGTACCTGGCCATGAATGCCAACATGAAGCCGTTCGACAACAAGTTGGTGCGCCAGGCCTTCGAGTACGTGGTCAACAAGGCCAACCAGATCAAGATCCTGAACGGTCGCGGCGTGGTCAACAACGGCATCCAGGCGCCCCCGATGCCCGGCTACGTCCCGAACTACAACCCGCTCGGCCTTGACGCCAACGGACAGAACATCCAGAAGGCGAAGGATCTGCTGACGCAGGCCGGCTACAGCGCGAGCCATCCGTTCCCGGCCCAGGATCTGGTGTACGCGAAAGCCAGTGCCGACTCGGACCGCCTCGCCGCGTCTATCCAGCAAGACTTCCAGCAGGTGGGGGTTACCCTGAACCTCAAGGGCCTGGCGTTCAACGCCTTCCTGGACATCACGGGCAAACCCAATGCCACGGCCTTGAGCTATAACGGCTGGATCCAGGACTTCCCGGATCCTTCCGACTTCATCGATCCGATCCTGACCTGCGCGGCAGCCAATGTCACCGCCAACGGCGGCAACGTCGCCTTCTATTGCAATACGAACGCCGACAAGCTGGCTGACCAGGCTCGCGGCGACACCAATGCCGCCGAGCGGCTGAAGCTCTACCAGCAGTTCCAGGACATCATCGTCACCCAGGACTTCCCCTGGGTCCCGATGTACTCCACCGTCGAGACCAACGTGGCGGCGCCCCGGGTGCACGGCTATCAGCTGCATCCGGTGTGGCCGTTCGTGGCCACCAGCATCTGGGTGACGGGCACCGCACCCAGCGCGGCCCCCGTGTCGGCGAGTGCCTCGCCCTAAGACGTCAGTCGCCACCGCGGTGGGGAGGGTCACGCGGACCCTCCCCATGCCCGCCGCTTGAATCGATGACCGCGTACATCATCCGGCGGCTGCTCTGGATGGTGCTCGTCCTCTTTGGCGTCGCGGCCATCACCTTTGTTATCGCCTTCCTCGTCCCCGGGGACCCGGCGCGCCTCTATGCCGGCACCAATGCCTCGCCGGCAGCGGTCAAGATTATTCACCACCAGCTCGGCCTGGATCGGCCGCTCTGGACGCAGTTCGGCGATTACATGTGGCGGGTCCTGCACCTGGATTTCGGCTTTTCGTACCGGTACCAGACGCCGGTGCTCCCGGCCATCCTGCAGCGGTTCCCCGCCACCGCGGAGCTGGCGCTGGCCGGGGTCTTCTTCGAGTTGATCATCGGCCTGCCGATCGGGATTCTCTCGGCCATCCGGCCGGGAAGCTTCTGGGATCGGGCGACCATGGTGTTCACCTTTGTCGCCCTGGCGGCGCCGCCCTTCTGGTTGGGGCTGCTCTTCCTCTTTTTCTTCGGCGTCGTGCTCCCGGTGCTCCCCATCGGCGGCTATGGCGGCGGGGCTCCCCAGTATCTGTTGCTCCCCGCGCTGACCCTCGGCCTGGGTGGCGCCGCCTATTACGCTCGGCTGCTGCGCGCCAGCCTGCTCGACATCCTGAAGAGCGATTACGTCCGCACCGCCTGGGCCAAGGGACTGACCGAGCGCCAGGTGATCCAGAAACACGCCATCCCCAATGCCCTGACCGTGATCGTCAGCCAGCTCGGGATGGATCTCGGCTATTTCCTCGCCGGCGTGGTCGTGATCGAAACCGTGTTCGCCTGGCCGGGCATCGGCAAGCAAGCGGTCGACGCCATCTTTACGCTCGACATTCCGCTCGTGATGGGCACCGTCCTGTTTGGCGCGCTCCTGATCGTGACCGCCAATGTGGTGGTCGACATCTCGTATACGTTCCTGGATCCGCGTGTCCGCTACAACTAGCCTCCTCCGCGTCGAGGGCTTGACGACCCAATTTCGATCCCGCGCCGGGCTGGCCCGCGCCGTGGACGGCGTGTCCTTTACGATCGAGCCGGGCCAGATCATGGGCCTGGTGGGCGAGTCGGGATGCGGCAAGAGCGTCACCGCGCTCAGCATCATGCGGCTGATCGAGCATCCGGGCGAAATCGCGGCGGGCAGCATCGTCTTCGAGGGGAAGGACCTGGTGAAGCTCGAAACGGAAGAGATGCGCGCCATCCGCGGAGCCGATATCGCGATGATTTTCCAGGAGCCGATGACCTCGCTCAACCCGGTGCATACCGTGGGAGCCCAAATCGCCGAGGCGGTCAGCGTCCATCTGAAGCTTTCGCACCGGGCGGCCGCGGAGCGGGCGATCGAAATGCTGGACCTGGTCGGGATCCCTTCACCCGAGCGTCGCGTGCATGAATATCCCCACCAATTGTCCGGGGGCATGCGTCAACGGGTGATGATCGCCATGGCGCTCTCGTGCAAGCCCAAGTTGTTGATCGCCGATGAACCGACGACCGCGCTGGATGTCACCATCCAGGCGCAGATCCTCGATCTGCTCCACGACCTGCAGAGCCAGTTCAAGATGTCCGTCCTGCTGATCACCCACGACCTCGGCGTGGTCGCCGAGATGTGCCAGGAGGTCGCCGTCATGTACGCCGGCCAGATCGTCGAGCAGGCCGACGTTCGGCGCCTGTTCCGCTCTCCGCAGATGCCCTACACGGAAGCCTTGCTCTTGTCGATTCCGAAGTTTGGGATGACCCAGGCGCAGAAGCTCGCGACCATTCGCGGCATGGTGCCGAGTCCGCTCAGCTGGCCTTCTGGCTGCCGCTTTGCACCGCGGTGCGATTATCGCTTCGCCAAATGCGACGCGCCACCACCCCTGTTCGACGTCGGCGAACAGGGGGTCGCCTGTTGGCTCTGCGAATCCGGCCGTCGAGCTAGTCCTGCAGCCGCCGCGCCACCACATCGTCCACCACCCGCCGGGCCCGTGCGCTCCCGGTGATGGCGTCGATGAAGATGTCTGGATCGAGCGCCAGCACCTCGACGTCCGTGCTGGCCACGACCGTGGCGGTGGTGGGGACCTGCTTCAAAAGCGAGATCTCGCCGAAATAGTCTCCGGCGCCCAGCCGGGCGACCTCGGCGC
Source organism: Chloroflexota bacterium (assembly GCA_034666565.1). GTDB lineage: Bacteria > Chloroflexota > Dormibacteria > CF-121 > CF-121 > CF-13. Next base: position 82,995 of record JAXDLN010000024.1, on the reverse strand, counting down.
CGTTCTTTTGGACCGAGACCTCCCCACTGTCGATCAGGTAGAAGCGCTCGCCGGGTTCGCCTTCACGAATGATGACGCTACCCGCGGGCAGGCTCACCGGGCGAAAGGCGGCCGCCAGCCGCTCCAGCACCACGCCGTCCAACGGCGCGAAGAGCGCCAGTGCGCGGGCCCGCTCGAGGCTGCGTCCTGTTCGCGGCGCCGTGCGGTCGATGGCGCTGAGCGGCCCAAGAGATAGAACCGCGAAAGCCGCAAGCACCAGCCCGGCCGCGATGAAGGTGCCGCGCACGCCGAGGGCAAGAATCACAAGCGGGGTCAGCACCGCGCCGATCCCCATCGAGATGTTGTAAAGACCCTCGAGCACGCCGAGTACGCGCGATAAGACCTGGTCGGGAACCGTGCGCTGCAACAGGGTGCGTCCGGCCACGTCCATTACGTTGCGACCGGCGCCGGCGAGCCCGAGGAACACAAGCACCGGGACCACCGCGGGCAGGGCGCCGACCAGCGCGAGCGCCACACCCCAGCAGGCGATGCCGGCGAGAAAGGGACGCGACAGGTGCTGGCGGCCCACCAGGCTGGCGGTGATCACCAGCCCGATGATGCCGCCGCCGCCGATCGCGGCATACAGAAAGCCCGTGCCCGCGCGACCGGTTCCGAGCTGTTGAAAGGCGAGCACTACCAGCAAGACATCGAGGGCGCCGAGCTCCACCGACAGGGCGAACATGAGCGAGATGATCAGCCGCGGTCCCTTGAGACGTCCCAGGGCTCGAACACCTGCTACGGACGTGCCCAGCAATCCAAGACTTTCCGCGGCGCCGACGGGTTTCTCCCGGCGTGAACCACCGCGGATCCGAGCGACCAGGAGCGTGGACACCAGCATCACGGCGCCCATCAACGTCCAGACGATGCCTGGGCTGCCGAACCGGAGCAGCAGACCAGTCAAGGCCGGTCCCAGGAACAGGCTGAGGTTCTCGATCGCCCCGGACACGGCGTTGGCCGCGACCAGCTCCGACGGGTCGTGGGCCAGTTCGGGCAGCAAGGAGCCCTGCGCCGGCCGGGTCAGCGTCACGCTCATGGCGGCGAGCGTCGCCAGGACGTAGATCGGAATCGTGGGGAACTGCAGCAGGAGCGCGAGGCCGGTCGCGCCCATGGTCGCCGCCTGGAGTCCGTAGCCGAGCACCATCACCCGCTGCCGCGGCAGGCGGTCGCCGAGCTGCGCCGCCACCGGCGCGATGACGGCCGAGGGCGCCAGCATAACGATGGCGAGCACGCCCACGGTCGAGGCGCCGCCGACGGAATAGGCGTAGACGAGGATCGCGATCCAGGTCGACCACTCCGCCGCGTTAAAGCCACTGAAGGCCAGCTCCAGCCGGCGGAGATCCGGGTTCCGCACAACCTCGCGGAACACCTCCACGCGGCTGGCGGGCAATTAGAGTCCGGGCAACCGCTGGCGGATCGCCTGCTGGATCTGCGAGGCGACCTCGGGCGACGCCGCGACCAGTGCGTTGAAAGGCTCGGCCGCAATCACCAACAGGCGGACCGGCGACGACGCGGTGACGGTCGCCAGCCGCGGGTAGCCGAAGCTCGCGCCCCAGTCGAGGGCGGCCAGCTCCCCGAAGAAATCTCCGGGACCCATCGCCGCCACCTGCCCGTCGGGCCGGCGTACCTCCGCGGAGCCGTCCAGCAACAAGAAGAAATCGCGTCCATAGTCCCACCGTTCGACGATCGGGGTCCCACTCGAAATGGAGACTTCGCGCGCCGATACCAGGACTCGGTCGAGTTCTTCGTCGCTGAGCGAGGCGAAGAGCGGGATCGTTTTGATGGCCGACCGGTCGACCGATATCGATCCCGCGGTCGCACCGTCCGCCGAGCGACCGCGTGCAACGCCGGGATGGCGATCGTATTCTTCGGACGTCCGCGCGTCGACTGTCGGACCATCGATGGGTGCCGCCGCCAGCCAATCGAGCACGCGGTCGATGTGAACCGCCTCGGTGGTGTGGTTGAGCACGCACATGCGCAGCGCGTACCGACCCCGAAGCCGCGTCGAGGAGAGCCACGCCTGCCCGTCGTCCTCGATCCCCTGCAAGAGCGCGCGGTTGACACGCTCGTGCGTGGCCTCGTCCGCCCCCGGGACGCGCCGGCGGAAGCAGACGACGCTCAGCGTCACCGGGCAGAGCAGTTCGAACTCGTCACTCGCCTTGATCCGCTCCTCCGCGCGATGCGCGAGGTCCATCGCGCGATCGATGGCGAGCCGGAAGTTTTCGACGCCAAAATACTTGAGCGACATCCACACCTTGATCGCCCGGCACATCCTCGACTGCTGCATGCCCAGGTCGGCGAAATTGACCTCGCGGCTCACGATCTCGAGGTCCTTGAGGTAATCGGGCGCGATCTCGAAGGCCCGGCGCAGCTGCGCCCCATCCTTTACTAATAGGGAGCCGCACTCGAACGGCTGATAGAGCCACTTGTGCGGGTCGAGTGTGACCGAATCGGCCAGTGCGATGCCCTCGAGGATCTGACGGCCACGGTCGGTGATGGCGGTGAATCCACCGTAGGCGGCATCGACGTGCAGCCAGGCGCCCTCCCGACGGCAGATCGCACTCAGCTCGGCAAACGGATCGACCGCGCCCGTGTTGGTCGACCCCGCGGCGGCCGCCACGAACAATGGGCGCCGTCCTGCCTTGCGATCGGCCGCGATCGCTCCGGCCAACGCGTCGGGGCGCATCCGGAAGCGATCATCCGTTGGCAGCACGCGCACCTGCTCCGGCCGGAACCCGAGGATCCGGGCGGCGCGTGGCAGCGACGCATGCGCCTGGTCGGACAGATAGATGACCACGTCGTCGGTCATGGCACCGATCAGGCTTTCGCGTGCACACGCCATCGCGGTCATGTTCGCCGCCGAGCCGCCGCTGGTCAGGATGCCGGCGGCGTCGCGTGGGTAGCCGATCCATTCTTTGAACCAATCGAGCACCGTCAGCTCGACCTGGCTCGGACCTGCGCCTTCCTTCCACGAGCCGCCGTACAGGTTGCAGGCGCTGGCGATGAAGTCCCCAAGGGCCGCGGGCCAGGTCCCAAAGCCCGGCACGAAGGCCAGGTAACCCGGATGGTCGTACCGCGCGGTCAGCGGCAGGATGTCGGTCTGCAACCGCGTTATGATTTCTTCGAAGGCGACGCCGTGCTCGGGCGGAGGCTCGCCCAGGCGCCGCTCAGTCTCGTCCCGGGTCGCGCTGCGCAGGACCGGATCCCGTTCGGGATCTTCGAGCCGCGCGATCAGCATGTCGACCACCTGGTATGCGATTTCGCGCATGGTCTGCGATTCGATCGCGAGCGGGTTCCCGCCGGCGGCTTGCGCCATGCCGCATAAGATACCCTGCTACCCGGTCTTCTCCAGCTTGAACGACGGCAGCCGCAGTCCATCGCCCGCCGCATCGCACTCCGCGAGCAGCCGTTCGACCGCCGGCGCCGTCAAGGGCCTGGAGAGATAGTAGCCCTGTCCCGCAACACACCCGAGGCTCTGCAGCGCAGCGAGCTGCTCGGCTCGCTCGATACCGTCCGCCATCGTCATCATGCCCAGGGCATTTCCGAGGTCGATGACGGCGCGGGCGACCGTCGCGTCCGTCGCGCTGGCCGCCATTCGCGCCACGAACGAGTGGTCGAGCTTCACGATGTCGACGGGCAAATCGCGCAGGGCGGTCAGCGGCGCCGACCCGGCGCCGAAGTCGTCGAGCGCCAGTCGCACGCCGCTGTCGTGCAATTCCAGCAGCCGCGCCAGCGTGTCTTTGCCCTCGAGGGTCGCGCCCTGGGTGAGCTCGAGGACGAGCCGCGCCGGCGCGAAGGCGGCCGCGGTGCACGCGTGGGCCACGTCGGTCGCCAGGTCAGCATCCTCCAGCCCACGGCGGCTGATGTTGACGCTGATCTGTAGGGCCTTCGCGGTAGGAAACTCGATTTGCCAGTGGCGCCCGTCCGCGCAGGCTTGCCCCAGGACCCAGCGTTGGAGCGGCACGATCAGGCCGGTCTCGTCGGCCAGCGCGAGGAAGTCACCCGGGGAGAGCAGGCCTCGACGCGGGTGATTCCAGCGCACCAGCGCCTCGAAGCCAAGCAGCACCCCATCCTTGAGGCGAACCGCCGGCTGGTAATGCAGGACGAGTTGGCGGCGTTGGATCGCCCGCGCCAGGTCGGATTCCAGGTCCATCCGGTCGCTGAGCGCCGCGTGCTGCTGCGGCTGGTATCGCTCGAAGCGTCCCTTTCCCAGGGCCTTCGCCGCGTTGAGCGCGATATCCGCATTGCGCATCATGGTTTCCGCGGTATCCTCGCGGCCAACCTGCGACGCAATCCCCATGCTGAGTCGCAGGATGATTTCGCGCTCCTGCACCTTGAAGGGCGCCTTGAAATGCTCGACGATGCGTTCGGCCAGTCGCACCGGCTGATCCTCGTGGACGACGTTTTTCATCAGGACCGCGAACTCGTCGGCGCCCAACCGGGCCACGACGTCATCGGGCGGGATGAGCTTGCCTAGGCGGCCGCCGATCATCCCCAGAAGGTCGTCGCTGGCGCGCTCGCCAAGCGCGTCGTTGACCAGCTTGAAGTCATCGATATCAAGTGCCAGCACGGCAACCCCTCGGCCCGGCACGCTCCGCTCTAGCGCCTCATCCAGCTGGTTGCGGAACGAGAGCCGGTTGGGCAGGCTGGTCACCGGGTCGTGCGCCGCCAGGTGCGCCAGTCGCGCTTCCATGTCCTTGCGGTCGGTCACGTCGCGGATGTTGAGGACGATCGCCTGCGAGCTCGACCGATGCAGCAGGTTCGTGATCGTGACCTCGCAATGGGTCCAGCCACCCAGCTTGTGCCGGAACCGGCAGTGCACCACGACCGGGAGCGCGGACGCCGTCAGCGCTTTCTTCAGGCCAGCGGCAAAGGCGGGCTGGTCGTCTGGGTGGAGGAGCTCGCTGAACGGTTGGCCAACCAGCTCGGTCGAGCTGTAGGCGAAGAACCGGTCGATCGAGCTGGAGGCGAAGCGAACCACGCCATCAGCATTGGCGAGCAGGACGGCGTCCCCGGAGTTTTGCACCAGCGAGCGGAAATGGTCCTCACTCTCCAGCAAGGCGGCGGTTTGCAATGCCAGCTTCTCGTTCAGTGCCTGGTTGTCGAGGATGACGATGAACTGGCGGACGATGACCAGGGCGACGACCACGATCAGGTCCCAGAGCAGCAGCGCTTCCGGCGGCCCGCTGACGTTCTTGAGCACCGCGATCACGGCGGCCACCGCCACCGGGATATAGGGAACGAAGATCGCCCAGCGCGCCGGTGGCCGGTCGTCGGCCCGTGGAGCTGACCCGGCCAGCAGCGACGCGCGCACCGCGCCGAGCGCCATCAGGAGAAAGCCGGCGACCCAGCCCGTGCCCATGATGGCGGGCGGCGCATGTCCGGTCACGGTCGTCAGATAGACGGAGGCGCTATCCGCCAGGAGATTGGCGAAGATCCCGGTCATCACCAGCAGCAAGGGAAGCCGACCGTACCCGGCGGTCCGACCCACGAGCAGCAGAGCCATGACCGCCATCACGATGTCGCTGATGGGATAGGCCAGTCCGGTGAGCGCCGATGGTCCGACGCCGGTGTTGGCGCGGTAGACACCACCCAGGACGGTTGCCCAGCTGATCAGGACCAGGGCCCCGGCCAGGATGGCGCCGTCGAGCAGAAAGGCGATCCGGGAGGCACCCCGGTGACGCCCGGGGAAGACCGCGATGCCGGCGACGGCCAGCGGTACGGCCACGAGATGTCCGATATCGGTGAGCGGCGGATAGCGCAGTTGCTCGCCGATGAATTCGTAATAGGCCCCGATGCCTTCGCCGGCTGCCCAGGCGAGCGCGCCGGTCCCCAACAGCACCCAGGCGAACCGGGAACGACCGGAGTGGTAGGTGGCGGCGACCATGCACGCCACCGCCGCGATCAGGGCCGCACCCGCCTCCCCGAAACGGCGGAGGGCATCGCTCTGCGCGTCGCCATCGGCGCGCAGCGCCATCCACGCACCGAAGCCAACCGTCAGCAGGGCCGCGACAACCGCGGCCACGAGGAAGTCACGGTTGGCGTGCCGAGCTCCGTAGGGTCGCAGCAGACGGATCCGCGCTGGCATGGTCGCTTACGCCGCCTTTGCGGCCATCGGGTCCCGCAAGTAGGTGGTCATGTCGGCGGCCGCCATCGGCTTCGCGAAGTAGTAGCCCTGGCCGAGCTGACAGTTGAGGCGCTGGAGTTCGGTCAGCTGTCCCTGACCCTCGATGCCCTCGGCCACCACCTCGAGCTTGAGCGACCGTCCCATCTCCATGATGGTGGCGACCAGCGGTTGATTGTCCGCCGCATCGGGTCCGCTGACAAAGGAGCGGTCGATCTTCAGGCTGTCCACCGGAAACTTGCCGAGGTAGCTCAGCGACGAGTAGCCGGTGCCGAAGTCGTCGATCGCCAGCTGCAGACCAAGCGCTTTCAGGGCACGGAGGGTGCGCAACGCGCCCTCGATGTCATCCATCAGCACGCTTTCCGTCATTTCGAGGGTGAGCGCGTGGGCGGGAAGACCGGTGTCCTTCAGCGCCTCGGCCACATCGGTCACCAGCCCCGGATCGCGCATCTGGCGGCCTGAAAGGTTGACGCTAACTTTCAGCTCTGGATGGCTCTGCCGCCACTCCTGCATCTGGCGGCACGCCTCGCGCAGCACCCATCGTCCGATCGCGACGATCCCACCCGTCTTCTCCGCCAGCGGGATGAAGGTCATCGGCAGCACGAGGCCGCGTTCCGGGTGGCGCCAGCGGACCAACGCCTCAACTCCGGTGGGCCGCAGGCTGGCGAGCGACACCAGCGGCTGATAGACGAGGAAGAATTCACCGCGCTCGACGGCACGCTTCAGATCGGCTTCGAGCTGAAGCCGTGCGACGACCGCCTCGTGCATGGCCGGCTCATAGACTTCGTACCGTCCCTTTCCGGCGCTCTTGGCGATGTACATGGCGATATCGGCATTCCGCAGCAGCTCGTCCGGCGTGTCGCCGCAAAAAGAGGCGATGCCGATACTCGCCGAGATGAAGACTTCCTGCTGCTTCAGCGGAAACGGCGCCTTCAGCGCCTCGATGATCCGCTCGGCCACGCGAATCGATGCTGAGACGTCTTCCGTGTCTTCGAGCAGGATGGCAAACTCATCACCGCCCAACCGGGCCATGGTGTCACCGGTGCGCACGAACGGGCGGAGCCGGCCGGCGACGAACGCCAGCAGCTCGTCCCCGGACGAATGGCCGAGGCTGTCGTTGATCGTCTTGAAGCCATCGAGGTCGAGGAACAGGATCGCGGGTTTCTCCTGCCGCCGGGCGGCGCGGGCGAGGCTCTGTTGCAGCCGGTCTTTGAACAGGGCACGGTTCGCGATCCCGGTCAGGGAATCGTGGAAGGCCTGATGCGCCAGTTGCTCCTCGAGCGCCTTCCGATCCGTGATATCGCGCGTGTTGATGACCAGACCCTTGACCGCGGGCTCCTCGAGCAGGTTGGTGATCGCCATTTCCGATTGCCGCCAGCTCCCATCCTGGTGCAGCCAGCGCGCCTCGAGGCTGGCGGTGGCCCCTGGACGACCGGCCATGTTCTCGAATAGCGTGTGCATGGCGGCGCGATCGTCTTCGTGGATCAGCTCGCTGAGTGACCGGTTCCTGACTTCGACCGGTTGATAGCCGAAAACGCGTTCGATCGATGGGCTCTGGTATTGGATGCGCAGCTCGGCGTCGATGATCGTGATGGCGTCCGACGAGTTCTGGACGAGGGCGCGGAACCGCTCCTCGCGCTCACCGAGCTCGGCCGTGCGACGCTCGACCCGGGCCTCGAGCGTGTGGTTGAGCGCCAGGTCTTCCATGATGGTGAGGAGCTGGCGAACCACGAGGAGCACGACGATGCAGAGCCCATTCCACAACAGGAACTGCTCCAGTCCCCCGTTGCGGATCATCGCGGTCACCGCCACAGCCCCTGCGACCGCCACCAGGCCGTAGGGCATGAAGGCGTCGACCCGGGTGATGCGCTCGTCCTCCTTGCGCAACGTCGACGGATGGGTCGCCGCCCACAGCGCGCCCAGGCCGATCATGGCGTAGCCGAGCACCCATCCGGCGTCGACCGCGTTGCTGATCCCGCTGTAGGTATTGGCCAGCTGCAAATAGGTGAAGACGCTGTCGGAGACGGTGTTCGCCACGATGCCAGCGCCGACCAGCGAGAGTGCGACCCGGCTGCGGCGAGACGCGCGCGGCAGCAGCAACAGCACGATCGATCCCATGACGATGTCGCTGATCGGATAGGCGAGCCCGACCGCCTTCTCCATGACGCCGCCGGTCGCCTGGCTGTAACTGGGCCCCAGGACGGTGGCCCAGCTGACGAACAGCAGGGCGCCGGCGATGATCGATCCGTCGAGCAGGGTCCGCAGCTGCGAGGTGGTGCGGGAGGACGCGCTGGAGTAGAGCATCAGGCCGGCGATCGCAAAGGGCACAGCCATCAGGAAGCCGGCATCGGCGAAGGAGGGAAAGGGCACAGGCTGCTGGGTGACGACGTCGAAGTAGAACCAGGTGACGCTGCCCATCCCCCAGACGAACGCCGATACGCCCAGCAGCGCCCAGCTGAGTCGCGCGCGTCCCCGACTGGCCCGGCTCGCGAGCCCGCACAGGAGAGCGGCGGCGACCGGCACGCCAATCGAATAGACGTCGTCGGCGGCCTTGGTCGTGATCGTGCCGCCATATTGGAAGACGTCCCACGCCAGGGCACTGGCGACCGCGGCCACCGCCACCGCAATGGCGCCCGGAAACGCAAAGCGAATCAATCCTCCTCCCCTTTTGTCGGCAACACCCCTCCCCCTCTGGGGGAGGGCAGGGTGGGGGCTTAGGGTGGGGGGTGGCATCGGCTCCGGGGGTGTGACGATTGTGTGAAGGTGTTCCTTTCCGCCGGACCGTCACCAGTCGGTAACCGAGCCGAGCAGAACCGCCCTATAGGCAGTTTGGATGTCTTCCTTCCCCTGCGGAGGCGGGGGTACAAGAAAGCCCCGCGCACGTTGCGCGGGGCTCTGGCGATTCGGTCTTTAGACCTTAGCCTTCCAACTGAACGTTGGTGGCGCGGGGACCCTTGGGGCTCGGCTCAGTAACGAAACTGACCTTAGCGCCGGTATCCAGCCGATCGAAATCGATCGTGCCGCTGCGGTGGAAGAAGTAGTCGTTGCCGTCTTCGGCGGTGATAAACCCGAATCCGCGCTCGGCGACGAGCTTCTTGATGGTTCCAGACATATTGTGGACCTCCTTTCCCGAACGTACTGCCTCGCGCTGTCGAGGCCTGTTCGAGTCGGGCCCACGGCGAGCGCACCCACTCTGAGTGCTGGATCACCTATACCCACCCTTAAACCCGTCCAAACGTCGGGCCCGCAGCTTGGCGGCATCCGGCCGCAGCCATCATCTATTCTTCCGCCATCGTGGGCATCAACTTCGCCGCCTTCCTGGGTGTCTCGCTCTTCGTTATCCTCTCGCCCGGCCCGGACACGGCGCTCACCATCCGCAATACGCTGGTCGGCGGACGCGGCGGCGGCATCGCCACCGCACTCGGCGTCGTTACCGGGCTGGCGACCTGGACTCTGGCCAGCAGTGCGGGGCTGGCGGCGCTGCTGGTTGCCTCGCAGCCGCTCTTCCTGGCGGTCCGGCTTGCCGGCGCCGCCTATCTCGTCTTCCTCGGGCTCCAGGCCCTGCGGGCCGCACTGTTCACCAGGGGTGATCTTCGCGAGCTTGCCGCGGCCAGGTCGACCGTGCGGCTCAAACGACGCGTCGCCTACCGGCAGGGACTGCTTAGCAACCTGAGCAATCCCAAGATCGTCGTGTTCTTTTTGAGCCTGCTCCCGCAGTTCATCGACCGGGGCGAGACCTCGTTCGGGCGCTTGCTGCTGCTGGGTCTGATCTTCTGCACGATCACGGTGACCTGGCTGATGCTGTATGCCGTGGTCGTGGCCCGGGTGGGCGATTTTCTGCGCCGGGACCGGGTTCGCCGGGCTCTCGAGGCCGTAACCGGCCTGGCCCTGGTCGGCCTCGGGCTCAAGCTCGCCACCGATCGCCGCTGACCCCGGGCGACGCTGGGTGGCGAGATCGCCGATGCAGCGCATCTGACCAGTGTGATAAAGTACGGCCCGGTTGCTCGGCCTTCGGGCGACCTCGCGTGCGGCCGGCATTCTTCTCTCTCGAACAGGGCCGATGCGTTCCATTCGGTGTTCGAGAGGAGGAGAACGGCAATGCCAAAAGGCACCGTAAAGAAAATCGTTTCCGACCGCGGATTTGGGTTCATCGCCGCCGACGATGGCAAGGAGTACTTCTTCCACCAGAGTGGCGTCGACACCTCGCTCAACTTTGACAGCCTTCGCGGTGGCGAGACTGTCAGCTTCGACATCGAGCAGAGCCAGAAGGGACCCCGGGCGAATCACGTCCGCGCCGCCTAGCCGGAACTCGATCTTCGCAAAGGGCGCCCTGCGGGGCGCCCTTTTTCTTTTGCCGCCACGTCGAGTCCCATGGCAAGCTGCTGCACCCGCAACAATCCGTACCCGACCAACGCCAACAGCAGCGGAATGGCAAACGCGATTTGGCCCCAGGGCGGGGCGCTGATCCCTTGCAGCAAATACTTGACCTGCACCGTGAGGGGTGCGTAGCGCCAGTCGAAATCGGTGATATGGCTCACCGCCTCACTCTGCGAGCCGGGGAACGGCAAGCACCCATGGCACAACCCCAACTGTGTCGTCAGTTGAGGGATGACCGTGCCGTAATAAAGGCCATACGGTACCAGCTGGCCCAGCAGCTGGATGGCAACCCCGACCGCCGCGAGCGCGATGGTCGCGATCTCGATCCGGCGGTCGCGCGGAAGGAATGCGAGTGGCACTACGAGCAGAGGAATCAGCGGCACAAGGAAACGCGGACCCCAGGTGGCGCCACCGTCCCAGGACCAGTACCGCGCGAAGAAAGCCACCCGCACGGCGAACAGCGCAAGGATGAGCGCCCCCTCGACCTTCCAGTGTTTCCAAAATCCTGGAAACGCCAGGACGCTCATGAGAAGGACCGGGGTGTAGACGAACAGTCCGACGCCCGGGCTCAGCAGCAATCCGAAGACCCCCTTGAGGAGCGGCGTCGAAAATCCGAGTTGGTCGCCCGAATACGGTCCAGCGAGCGGTTGCCCGAATCGCAGGACATCGTAGGCGAGATTGATGCCGACGGCGATCGCGACTGGAGCCAAGAAGGCCGCGAGCTTGAGAATCCGGGACCGGAGTGGCGCGGGCGTTCTGGCGACCACCCACACGGCGCAAAGACCGATCGGTGCGGCCGCGGTCAGGACTGAGTCCCATCGCATGAGGACCGCAATGCCTGCGGCGGTACCCGCGATAACAAGCGACCCGGTGCCTCCGTGGCGCCGGTGGCGAAGCAAGCCGAGCACCGCTGCTACGAGGCACAGCCCGATGACCGGTTCCGTGAAGAGGACGTTGCTGTAGTGCCAGGCGAGTGTTCCAAATGCGTACCCTATGGCAATCGCAACACTTCGGCGCCACGAGCAGCCAAGCTCCACTAGCAAGAGGTTCAAGACCACGACCGTCAAGGCCGTGACCGTCGGCTCCAGTAGCGTGACCAACAGCCGAGGATCATGGAACAGCACGGCGCCGATCGCCACGAGCGGCGCCATCAGGAGCGAGAGGCCGATGGCATAGGCTGCGTATGGTTCGCTCAGGTGGTAGATCGGATCGACGACCTGGACCGAGTGGCGCAGCACGAGGCTCTCGCTAACCCGATACATCATCTCCCCGTCGTACCCGAAGAACGTGCGCCCGGAAAGCAGGTACACGAATGCCGTGAGGGCAAAGAGCAGCATGCTCAGCCGCTCGGGTCGCGGCGCGGCGGCGGCTTGGTTCCTGCGCCAGAACCGCAGGACCGGGTTTAGGCTGCCCGCTCCCACCGGCTGACCCAAGGCGCCCGCCCCGACTTCCACTGCTCGTTCAGCAGTTGCATGTCCCGGTAGGTGTCCATCGGCTGCCAGTAACCATCGTGCCTGTAAACGCCGAGCTGACCCTCAGCGGCTAAGCGCTCCAACGGTTCGCGTTCCAGGACGGTCCGGTCCGATTCAATGTAGTCGAATACCTGCGGCGTCATCACGAAGTAGCCCCCGTTGATCCAGGTGTCACTGCTGGGTGGCTTTTCCGCGAAGCGGATTACCCGGTCACCTTTCACAGTCAACTCACCGAACCTCGTCTGGGGATGAACCCCGGTCACCACCGCGATGCACCCGGACCGCTGATGGAAGTCGGCAACCGCCCCAATGTCCAGGTCGGTCACACCGTCACCGTACGTGAGGAGAAATCGCGACTCACCGTCGAGGACTTGCCGCAGCCGCCGCAACCGGCCGCCGGTCATAGTGTCCTCACCGGTATCCACGAAGGTGATGTGCCAACCCGCTTCGTCGTCTTGCGGACTCAATCGGCGGACGCTCTTCGAGCCCAGCTCGAGGCTGAAGTCGCTGGTTAAGACGTCGTAGTTTAGGAAATAGTCCTTGATCATCTCGCCCCGGTAGCCCAACGCCAGGATGAAGTCCGTAAACCCGAATGAGGCATAGCTGCGCATGATGTGCCACACGATTGGCCGATTCCCGATCGGCACCAATGGCTTGGGTCGATATTCAGTCTCCACGCGAAGTCGGGTACCCAACCCGCCGCAGAGAATCACCACTTTCAGGTTTGAAATCGAGCGCCTAGCTGTCATTTGACGGAGATGTAACGACTTAGGCAGCCGCATCCTGCCCGTAGCCGTTAGTCGCCGGCTTCAGCAGCTCCGCGTGTTCGTCAACCTCGCGCTGTGCTTGCCGGAGGAGGCCGCGACGCCGCCAGCGCAGCCGATTGACCACCGCATGTAGCGCCAGCCTGGCACCTGGCACTCGCTGACCCATTCCGACCAGCCCTCGCAGCAGCATCGGCTTGAGTCGGCTGCCATAACGCGACTGAAGCGTCGCGGCTGCTAACTCCGCCTCGTCGTCATATCCTCGACTGCTCGAGAGGACGCCGATCCGAAAGAGCGCGCTGGCGAGGCGTCGATCGAGTCCACTCTGTGCCGCCTGGCGGACATCCGGTGCGAGCTGCGCGTCTTGACCAATCTTGGCAATAATCCGTGCCCACGAGGGCCAATACTGACGGAGCCTCGGATAACTGCTAGGTGACGCCTTATGGACAGTGAAGATGGCGCCAGGTCGTGGAACGATGGCGATCGGGTAGCGGCTGGCGATTCGGAGCATAAAGTCGAGGTCGGAGGACAGACCGGTTTCGGTGTCGAGCACTCCGACCTCGAGCACCTCCCGGCGAAAGAGCATCGCCGTCCAGATGAAGTGCTCTCGCCGGGTCATCTGCAGAAGGGCGCTCGGCGGCGGATACACTCGCGGTTCCCACTCGCCCCCGGTAACCAGGAGCGCCCTTTCGCGCTCGTCCACCAGGATGACTGGTGCCGCGACGACCATTGCCGATGGGTGGTCCGCAAAACCCTGCATCGCCTGCTCGTAAAAATGAGGCAGCAACAGGTCGTCGTCCGAGAGTAAAGAGAAATATTCGGTGTCGACGCGCCGAAGTCCGTAGTTGAAGTTCTCGAATGCTCCGATGTTCTCGAGGTGCGCGCAATATCGAATCCGCGGATCTTCGGCCGCAAGCTCGGCGACCACTCTGGCAGTCTCGTCACCGGAGGCGTTGTCGTACACGATCACCTGGAAGTCCTCGACCGCCTGCCGCAGAACGCTGCGAATGGCGCGTACCAGAAGGCTCGGGCGCCGGTAGGTAGGAATGATGGTCGTGATGCGCGGTGCCCTGCGGGGCATCACGCCGCCCGCCCCGTCTGTTGGCGGTTCGTTTGTTGCAAAAACCGGGCAGCCGCGGCGCGAAGGCCAGGGTCCACCAAACGTACGGCGATGAACGCAAAGATCGCCGAAGCCGCGATGAAGGCCGCGATCAGCGCCGCCGTGCCGAGCCCCGCTGCGAGCCACGCGATCAGAAAGCCCGTCCCGTAGGTCGCCGCGCCGGCCAGCAGCACGACGCCGACGTGCCGGTACCAGCTTGATGCCGGCAACTGAAGGCACTCGCGACAGTACCTTGGGATGCCCACCGCGTAAAAGAAGAGGTGGTATGCAAGGTATCCGAGGCCCGCTCCGGCAACGCCAAAACGGGCGATCGACACGACTGCCACCGGGACCACGATAAACGCAGCCAGAAAGCTCAGGCGCGAGGTAATTTGCGGCTTTCCCACGGCCAGCGAGTACACGTATGGCAGCGTTAGCGTGCCGTTCATGTAGTAGCCGAGGCACAGCACCGCAACCGGAAGGAGCAGGGCCGAGGCAACCTGGTGGTTGAACACCGCCGTCATGAGGGGCAGTGTCAGATAGGCGATACCGGCGTACAGTGGCAGGGTCGCATAACAAATGAGGTCCTGCAACGCCCGATACTGCGCCAGCATCCTGGGCCGGTTCCCTTGAGTGAACAGGTTGGATAACGACGGATAGGCGGCGTCGCTTATCGCCATCGCCACCAACGTGCCCCGGCCCACCACCATGGCGGCGAACGCATACCACCCGAAAGTGGCCACCGTCAGGAGCCGACTCACCGCCAGCCGATCGACGTAGGTGTGGATTGCGGCCAACCACGAGATCGACATCATGTGGGCGGAGAACCTGGCGTTGCGGCGGACCACAACCTCCGACCATCCCGGCATCAGCGCTCGGAGCGAGATGACTCGAAACAGCAGAAACCAGTAGGCGATGATCCCCAACGCATAGGTCGCCGCCAGCCACAGCACCACCAAGAACAGACCTCCGCCGCGGATCACGATCACGACGGTACCGGCTTGCTGAAGCAGGAGGGTACCGGCGTCGACCACATTGTTGAAAACCATCCGCTGCAGCCCGCGAAAGATGCTCGCGTAGAGGGCTCTCGGCAGCGCCGTCAAGGCGGCCACGCCAAGCACACGGATGACGGACGAGGCGGTCCCCACATCAAGCGCGTGGAGATGTACCCAGTGGGTCGCGATCCAGGGGGCTGCGATCACGAGCAGTCCGGCCATGACGGCATACGCCCCCCAGTAGAGGGACGACGCCGTCCGAAGGAGATCACGAACGTAGTTCGGGTCGGCATCCGCATGCGCCGCGACCTCCCGCACCGTCACTGAGGACACCCCGAGATCGAGCACCATCGCGAGCACCACGTTGAGGGTCTGGACGAACAAGACCAGGCCAAGGGCATCCTGCCCCAGCCGAGAAAACACAAGTCGAGCCGCGACGAGCGCGAGGACCAGTACGGCAATCTGGCCGCCCAGGTTGACGGCGATATTGGGCGCCAGCCGCGAGCGACCCGCGGCGCTCACGCCGCCGTCGATGGTCGAAATCTGCCGATAAAGTCGCTGACCGCGAGACCCGTCAGGTGTGGGGCCTCTCCCCGGATCCTCTCGATCGGCCAATCCCACCAGGCAATCTCGAGCAGGGCACGCACCTGCTCGTCGCTGAAGCGTCGGCGGATCTCACGGGCAGGGTTGCCAACCACGACGGCGTAAGCCCGGACATCGCTGGCGACCACGGCACTCGCACCGATCACCGCACCGTCGCCAATGGTGACGCCTGACATGATGAAAGCGCCGTGCCCGATCCAGACATCGTTTCCGATGGTGATGCCACCCTTGCTGGCTCCGGCGCCGTCTTCCGCCGCGTCCGGAAGCCCCAGCTTGATCAGCAGCGGGTAGGTGCTGACGCACTGCGTTCGGTGATTTCCACCGAGCAAAAAACGGACCTCCGGGGCAATCGAGCAGAAGGCGCCGATGCGTACGCGCGCAGTGTCCCACTTGTTCCTGATCAGTCGTGGACTGCCGTATGAGTAGCGCCCCATAGAGAAGTGAGCGGCATCCCGGGCCTCGTCATCGCGATGAGCCTGATAGAACCGATCGACGTATCGGAAGACGAGCATGAGACCGCGAATAATCAGGCTCTTCACGCCGCTCCCCGCGTCTCGGCCAACCGGCTCACGGTGTCCGCCACGGCCGCGCTGAGCGAATAAGTCGGCCGCCAGCCTGTCGAGCGGAGCAGGCGGATGTTTGCACAGATGAAGTAGATCTCGCCGAAACGGCTGAAATCGCTTTGCGGCACCCAGTCGCGGACGCACCGGTGACGAGGGTTGGGCGATCACGCCAGAAGGGAGGGTTCAAGGGCATAGGAAGTGACAGGTGAGTAACGGCCCCGCTGTCCGATCTCCTGCGCCGATCAGGCGGCGGCCGCTTCTCTGCGTCCCAGGAACTCGGCGAGCGGCACAATCGATCGCTGCCAGCTGAATTCCCGGGACCGCGCCCGACCGGCCTGGCCGAGTTCCACTCGCCCGGCCGGATCGCGCGTCAGCCGCTCGATCGCCGCCGCCCAGGCGCCGCTATCCATCGGGTCCAGCACGATCCCCGCTCCACCGATCACCTCCTGGCACGCCGGTGCGGTGGAGACGACCGCGGCGGTTCCGTAGGTCATCGCTTCGAGGATCGGAAGCCCGAACCCCTCGTACAGCGACGGATACGCGAGGCAAACCGCGTGCCGGTAAAGCAATGCCTTGTCATCCTCGGAGACATACCCGAGGTAGACGAGCCGTCCGCTTCGTTGCAGCGCCGCCATCTGCTCGACGATTGGCCCATGTTTCCAGCCGAATCCTCCCGCCACAACCAGCTGCAGGGGCAGGTCGTTCAGGTTACGGGTGAAGGCCTCAATCAGGACGGCAAGGTTCTTCCGCGGCTCGAGCGTGCCCACCGTCAGCACGTAGTCGCCACGAATCCGCAGCGCCCGAAGCCGCTCGACACCACCGACCGGGTCGCGTAGCGCGGGCCGCCCCGGGGGAACCACGATGATCTTGCTCGCCGGGACCCGGAGACGTTCCACGAGGTCTCTCCTGGAGGTCTCCGAGATGGTGATGATGCTCTGCGCACTCGCCGCGACCGGATAGGTCCGCCGCTCGAAGAAACCGCGCAGCGTGGGATGGGTCCAGGGGACGATCAGCGGGCTGAGATCGAAGATGATCGGCATCGCCTGTTGCCGGGCCAGCACGAGCGGCAGCCGGCTGAGCGAAATCAATGGGAGCCCGGTTCGACGCGCGAGCATCGACTCCATCAGGTCGAAGCGGAAGTTGGGGAGATCGGGGAGCACAGTGACGTCGAAGGGGACCGCGGGCCGGGTGCCGGGCCTGACCAGCCCCCGGACCGGCAGCCGCTCGTTAAGGGCGACCGCGAGGTCGCGGAGATAGAGGCCGACTCCGGCCGGCTCCCCCTGGCTCCAGCGGAGATCGATGAGGACGGATGTCACGGGCAAGTAACGTCTCTTTCCCTCGCGCCTTGCGAGAGCTAGGTCATCCTCACTCTGCCGTTGCGTCATCGTGGCAGTACCTGCACGTCTCCTTCCGCAAGCCCAGCGGGAGGCCGGTATCTGTGTCGTCATCCCCTGCCTCAACGAGGCGGCCACCATCGGCCGGGTTGTGTCCGACTTCCGCCGCGCCTTGCCGAGGGCGACCGTCATGGTCTTCGACAACGCCTCAACCGACGGGTCGGCCGAGAGGGCGGAAGCCGCGGGCGCGACGGTGGTCCGGGTCCCCCGCCAGGGGAAGGGTTACGTGCTTCGGTACGCCTTCGATCGGGTCAAGGCCGACGTCTACGTGGTGGTCGACGCCGACGACACCTACCCCGCCGATCGGGTGCGCGATCTCATCGAGCCGGTGCTGCGTGGCGACTGCGACATGGCGGTGGGCGCCCGGCAGCATTTCGTGGAGCCCGACGCCATCCGTCCGCTCCATCGCTGGGGCAACCGCCTGATCGTTTCGTTCCTCAACCTGAGCTTTGGCACCCGGTTGCGTGACATCCTGTCCGGATACCGCGTCCTTTCCGGCGACATGGTACGCGAGCTCCCGCTCCTGGCCCCCGGATTCGAGGTGGAAACCGAGCTCACCCTGGAGACACTCGAGCGCGGCTTCAGGGTGCTAGAGGTACCGGTGCAATACCGGCGCCGCCCCGAGGGCAGCCGGTCCAAGCTCAGCTCCTTCAAAGACGGCTACCGGATCCTGATGACGATCATGACGCTGCTGCGCGACTACCGGCCGATGACCTTCTTTACGGTGCTCGCCGCCGCGATCGCCCTGCTCGGCCTCGGCGGCGGAGCCGTTGTGTTGACCGACTACCTGCAGACTGGTCTGGTTCCGCGTCTACCGCTCGCGATTCTCTCCGCGATGCTGATCCTGCTCTCTGCCGTCTTTTTCGTGACAGGCTTCGTTGTCAGCGCCATCAATCGCCGCTTCGCCGAGGCTACCGCACTCAGTGGCCGTTGGCGCGAGGATCGCATCACCCAAGACCTGACGCTATGAGGTTGGCGTTTCTGTCCGACGCGGTCTATCCGTTTCACCACGGAGGGAAGGAGACGCTGCACTACGAGCGGTCGGTACGCCTTGCCCGCCGTGGACACTGGGTCCGCATCCACACCATGCACTGGTGGTCGGGGCGTGATCGCTCAATGGCGCGCGATGGCATCGTCTTTCAATCGGTCGCGCCGCGAACCGCGATCTACACCTCAAAAGGCGGGCGCTCGATCTGGGAAGCGGTGGCGTTCGGGCTGGGCAGCCTGCGCCTGCTCTGGAGCCCGCCCTTTGATGTCCTCGACGTCGACCAGTTCCCCTTTACGCCCTTCTTCGCTGCCCGGCTGGTCTGCTGGCTCCGTGACCGCCCCATGACCGCGACCTGGTACGAGGTTTGGGACCGCGACTACTGGCGCGAGTACATGGGTTGGCTTGGCCCGGTCGGGTTCGCCCTGCAGGGCTATGCCGCACGCTCTGCCGACCTCGTCTTCGCCGACTCCAGGCTCACGGCGCGGCGCCTGACCGAATGGCTGGGGGTTGAATCCAGCCGCGTACTGGTTCTCTCGCCCGGCACCGCAATTCCCTCCCCCCGTGTTGGGGAGGGTGAGGGAGGGGGGGCGAAGAATCTCGACTGCATCTTCATTGGTCGCCTGCTGGCCCACAAGCACGTCGACGTCTTCCTTCGGGCGCTGGCACTGGCCCCAGGCGTTTCCGGGCTGATCATTGGCAGTGGTCCAGAGAAGGCTCGACTGATCGCATTGGCTGGCGAGCTCGGAATCCGTGACCGGGTCAGCTTCGAGTCTCCCGCCAGTCATGAGGCCGTCCTCGATCGGCTTCGCGGCGCCCGCCTTCTGGTGTTCCCTTCGACACGGGAAGGCTTCGGTGTCGCCGTGCTCGAGGCGAATGCGTGTGGCGTGCCCGCTCTGGTCGTCCAGCACCCTGATAACGCCGCTCTCGAGTTGGTGCGCGACGACGTCACGGGCATCATCTGCGACCTGGCCCCGCACCCGATGGCCGCCAACATTCGGGCCTACCTGGCGGACCCTCTCCTCCAATCGCGAATGAGCAAAGCCGCGTTAGCGACCGCGGCAACCTATTCCTGGGACGCCTATGTCAACAAGATGGAGGCTGCCCTGAAGTCGCTCGTGGGGGAAATGCCCGCCCCTCTGGTGGAGCAGTCTCAGGACCCGGGGAAGAAGGCCGCTTGAAAATTTGTCTCGTGAGCAATCGCTACCCACCGCTCGTGAAGGGCGGTGCGGAGATTTACGTCCAGCGCTTGGCCACGGCGTTGGCCGATGAACACCACGTCGTCGTTGTCACGATGGAGCCCGGCACCCATCTGCAACCGCGTCGGGAGATCAGGTCCGAAGGCGTCGTCGTGTATCGCCTCGCGCCGTTTTTCCGCGCCTTCGACCTCTATCACCCGCAAGTTGCCACGACCATGAGCGACATCATCAAACACGAGCGGCCCGATCTCGTTCACGTCCACAACTGGAAGGGGCTCTCGCTCGCCGCCCTGCTGGGCAGCGTCCCCAGCAGCGCACCGCACATCCCGGTGGCGATGACGCTGCACGACTACAGCCTCTGTTGTATCCATGCCGACCTTCGTCACCCCGATGGCCATGGCTGCGAGCCACGTCTGCCCTGCCGTCTGCTTTCGACATTCAACCGGCGGCTCACCGCACGTGTCGGGCTTGCGATCAGTCCGTCAGCCTACACACTCGAACAGCACCACGCACGCGGTTTTTTCCACCACGCAGACCGGCAGGTGCTCCCCAACGGCATCGAGCCAGAAATTGGCTTCGCCCGGGACGGAGGAGGGCCGAAACCCACCTTCGACATCCTTTATATGGGTCGTGTGCAGGGCTACAAGGGCCCGGACGTCCTGATCCGAGCCTTCCGTCGTCTTTCCAACCCGAGCCTTCGCCTCCACATCGCCGGCGCCGGCCCGGCGCTCGAAGTCTGCCGCTCGCTCGCGGCCGGAGATCCCCGGATCCGACTCTACGGGTTCGTCGAAGGTGCGGAGCGAATCCGCCTGCTCTCGAGGGCGGACTGTGTCGTGCTCCCATCCCTTTGGCCGGAGAATGCCCCGGTCACTATCCAGGAAGCATTCCAGTTCGGCCCCGTCGTGATCGCGAGCCGGATCGGCGGGATTCCCGAGATGATCCGCGACGGAGTCAATGGGCTGCTCATCGAACCGGGTGACGAGGCGGGCCTGGCCGCCGCCATCGAGCGACTGCGCACATCGCCCGAACTGGTAATCAAGCTCCGCGCCTCGGCACTGGAGACGGCCCGGCTTTACGACATGCGCTTCCACCTTGCCCGTCTGGTGGAGGCCTACCAGCGCTTGCTGATCACCGATCGGCTACGGCCGTTTGACCAGCACGCGGCCTAGCGCCGACGTCCCTAGCTCGAGGGCGAAGCGGTCTCCGGCAACCCCTTGTCGTTCGCTCGGTAGTACTCCCAGAACTCGGGCGCCTTGCGCCTTTTCCACCACCCGGCGTTCTTTCGATACCACTCGACGGTCAGCCGAATGCCGTCGGCGAACTTGACCTGGGGCTCCCAGCCGAGCGTCCGCAAACGCCGAGAGTCCAGGGCGTAGCGGTAGTCGTGCCCAGGCCGGTCCTTCACGAAGTGCTTGAGCGAGCCGGGTTTGCCGCAGAGCCGAAGGATCGTCTCGGCGACCTGGACCCCACTGGTCTCGGAGCCGGTCCCGACGTTGTACACATTCCCCGGCTCTCCCTTCCACAACACTCGCGCGATCGCGCTCACATGGTCGTCGACGTGCAGGTAGTCCCGCACCGCGGACCCATCGTTGTAGATCGGAAGGGGTAAGTCGTCGAGTGCGTTGGTGATGAACAGCGGAACGATCTTCTCCGGGAACTGGTACGGGCCGTAGGTGTTGGACCCCCGCGTGATCAGCGTCGGCAGCCCGAAGCTCGTGTGGTACGCGTTGACCAGCACCTCGCCGCCAACCTTACTCGCGGCGTATGGGCTGCGCGGTACCAGCCGGTCCTCCTCGCGGCTTCGTCCTTCCTTAACGTGGCCGTAGACCTCATCCGTGCTCACCTGCAAGAACCGCTGGTGATGGTATCGGCGGGCGGCCTCCAGCAAGACGTAGGTCCCATAGACATCCGTCTTGACGAAGGCGCCCGCGTCGAGCAACGACCGATCGACGTGGGACTCGGCGGCGAAGTTGACCGTCGCGTCCGCCTCCCGGGCCACGGCGTCGACGATGTCCGGGTCGCAGATATCACCCTGGACGAAGTGCACCCGCGGGTCCTTTTGCGCCTCCGCCAGGTTCTCTTCGCTGCCGGCGTAGGTCAGCTTGTCGAGCACGGTAATTTCGATCTCGGGGTCCCCGCGCAGCCGGTCGCGGACGAACGCCGACCCGATGAACCCGGCGCCGCCCGTCACCAGCAGCCGGCTGAGGCGGGTCCTAGCCATGGATCCACGACCTGATCGAAACGACCACGAGCAGCATGGTACCGCCTAAGGGACGGTGATGCCGTACCCGTCGCAACGTGTCGGCACGGTCGCAATCCAGACCGCGATTGTCTCGTCGTGCCCGGCGTCGCCGGGTCCAACCATTGCCGTCCGGGTCCCACCGCCGCGGATATTGCCGGCGGCGTCCCAGCAGACGGCAATCAGGATCACTCGCGCCGAAGCCTGTCCGCTGTTGACGACGTGGACCCGCACGCTCGGCGTGCGGGCGTCCTGGACGAAGCCTGCGCTCAGCACCTGCGCGATGTCCGGCGCGCTGTCAGAGATCCAGCGCACCTCGCCGATGCTCCCTGAGAATTGGTTGGGCAGGCTCCGACCCATCGGGAAGTTGAGGGCCACCGCCTCTTTTTGTCCGGCGCCGATCCGTGGAATGCTCCCCGCCCGCCGCATCAGGACCTGGCCGTGCGTGTCGAGCTCGGCGATCTCGACATGGACCGAAAGCGCCGTCTGCGCCGTCGGATTGCTGATGACGGCGAAGGCGGTAAACCCGCTCGGGGACGCGGCCGCACCGACGTTGTCGAGGGCCAGCTGAGTGACCGGGGTGGGGGTCGGCTCCGGCGTCGGCGCTGGTTTGGGTGTGCTGACCGGCGAAGCGATTGGCTTCACGCTGGCCCGCGGGGGCGACGTCGCCTGCTGGCAGGCAGCGAGCACGACCGCGGCAAGCATCCCGAGAGTAAACCTTCGCATCAGTACACCACCACCGCCATGTTGTTGAACTTGGCGAAGGCGGCCTCGAAGTCTGACATCGCGACCGTGCGCACATACCCTCGATTGGGATCGTTCAGCGTCACGGTTCCGGCGGCGGCATCGACTCCGATCAGCGTCATGGCGTGCTCGACCAGCGTGTAACGGATCGACTGCCCATCCCAGGCGGTCCAGTAGCGCATCGACGCGCTCGTCCAGTAGCCATACACCGGGACCCAGACCACTGCCGGATTGCCGCTGGCGACCTCAACATAGAGATCGTGCGGGGTCCAGCCCTCCTTGGCAAGGGCCGACCGTCCCGCACGCCGGGCCGCCATCGCGATCGGCGGGTAGTAGACCCCGTAGCCCGTGGCGTTGTAGTCGAGCCCGTTTACGTTTCCGACAAAGGTCTGGTATGGGTTCCCCCAACGCAACACGTCACCGAACTGGTCCACCACCGCCCGCCGCAAATCAGCTCCCATCTGCGATAGGATCCAATTCTCGGACACATTGCTCCCCGGCACGAAGAGCGCCATCCGCAGCGCCGCGGACTCGCAGTCGAGGTTGTGGGACTGCGCAATCAGTTGATCGCCGATGGTGGCCTGGAGGTTCACGGCGCCAGCGAGCCGCGCGGCAGCGCCTGGGCTCACCGGCTGTTGCGCTGGATTGGGATTGCCCGGGTCGACCAGCACGAGGTCGCGAAGGATGTCCCACGAACCCCAATCGCCGTAGCCCGCCCAGTACGGGGAGATCGAGCCATATGTCGTTACCGCGCCCCACTTGGCAAGAGCAAAGCCGCCACTCGCGGTCGCATGCAGCTGCTGCATGACTGGGCTCGCCGGCAGGCTCGCGATCGTGAGCGGCGCCGCGGCGCCAAACGCGGTCACCGTACCATCTCGATCCATTTCCCTGCCGCCGTCCGGCAAACCGTTAGCCGAGTAGTGGATCTCGAGCCCACGAGCGATGTCCTGGTACGGCGTGTATGGTGCGCCCGTCAGAGCCGGCGCCCCACCCCAGGGATGGAGCCCGCCCCAGCCATCCATGACGTAACCTTGCCGGCCGTCGAGCTGGCCGTCGGCATCCCGCGAGGTCACGACCATAGTCCGGGCGATAAACCAATTCGGCCAGTAACCGGGTTGGCCGATTTCTGGAGCGATGCCGAAGGGGTGGATACCACCCCACGCGTCGAGGATCCAGCCGCCCATGCCATCGGCCCGCACCGTCACCGACCTCGCCACGTCAAAGTTCGGCCAGTAGGGCGACGCATGCTGGTTGAGCACCATGCCGCCGAAAGGATGAAGCCCACCCCAACCGTCGAGGGTGACTCCGCCGTGCGGTCTGAGCCACGCCTCGTAGATCGCCGTCGCCTCTGGGCTGGCCGGCTGCGCAGACGGGCTCGGATTGGTCGGGTTGAGCAGCAGCAGATCACGCAAGAAGTCGCGGGAACCCCAGTCGCTGTAGCCGCTCCAGTACGGAGAAAGCCCGGATCCATAACCGGTGATGACACCGTACTGGGGGACAACGTAGCCCGTCGAGGCCGTCCCGTGCAGTTTCTGAAAGATCGGAGCTTGTGGTAGGCCGGTCGCTGGCAGTGGTGGCGCCGCTCCAAAAGGAAAGGTGCGGCCTCGCCAATCCATTGTCCAGCCACCATCCACCTGGCCATTCGTGTCGTAGTGCATTTCGAGACCGCGGGCGACGTCCCGGCCGGGCGAGGGTGATGCCGAAAAGGGCGGCGCACCGCCCCATGGGTGAAGGCCCCCATAGCCGTCGAGCAGGTAGCCCTGCCGGCCGTCGAAGATACCGTTCGCGTCCTTCGACACCACAACGATGGCGCGGGCGATGTCCCACCCCTGCCAGTAAGCTGGTGTGGCAACATTCGGTGCGCTGCCAAATGCGTGGATCCCGCCCCAGCCGTCGAGTACCCAGCCCCCGGCGCCGTCCTGCCGGATGGCCGCGGCTCGTGCGATGTCCCAATTGGGCCACGATGCGGCAAACGCCGTATTGAGGTTCAGACCGCCGAATGGATGAAGGCCCCCATAGCCATCGAGCGTCACCCCACCAGCCGCACCGCTGGCCGCCCAGGTCGGGGCGGGAAGGAACAGCGGACCGAGGCTGAACAGTAGGAGGGCGGCCGCGAGCGCAGACCAATGTCTCCTCGAGGCCCCCATGGCAAGTTGCTGATTATAAGGGCTGTCCCCGTTACACTCAGAGCCGCATGAGCGAAGTCGCCGTTATCGGCACAGGATATGTGGGGTTGACCACCGCGGTTTGCCTGGCCGAGCTCGGCCATCAGGTTACCGGGGTCGATATCGACGAGGCCAAGATCGCCAAGCTCCGCTCTGGCATCGCGACCATCTACGAGCCCGGGCTCGATGAGCTGATTGCCAGCAACCTGAAGGCCGGCCGGCTGGCCTTCACCAGTGACTACAACGAGGCGATCCCTGCTGCCGACTTCGTCTTCATCGCGGTCGGGACCCCACCGGGCCGGCGTGGCGAGGCGGATCTCCACTTCGTCAAGCAGGCAGCCAAGTCGGTCGCGGACGCCATGAAAAAGACGGTCACCATCGTGAACAAGAGCACGGTCCCGATTGGCACCGGGAACATCGTCGCCCGAATCATCGGCGAGAACCTCAGCGACGAGATCCCCTTCTCCGTGGTTTCTAATCCTGAGTTCCTTCGCGAAGGGAGCGCCATCTACGATTTCATGCATCCCGACCGGCTGGTGTTTGGCTCGCATGATGAGTCCGCCGCCCGTGCCGTCGCCGCCCTTTACACCAAGCTGGACACGAAGATCCTGATCACCGACCTCCATACGGCCGAGATGATCAAGTACGCGTCCAACGCCTTCCTCGCCACCCGGATCTCATTCATCAACGAAATGGCGCGCATCTGCGAGCGCGTCGACGCCGACGTCAAGGTCGTGTCCGAAGGCATGGGCATGGACCGGCGGATCGGCCCCCTCTTTCTCGACGCCGGCATCGGCTATGGCGGCTCCTGCTTCCCCAAGGACGTCAAGGCGCTGGCCCGGATGGCCGAGACGATGGGCTACCACCCCGAACTGCTCGATGCCGTCATGGAGATCAATCTCGACCAGCGGACCCTCGTCGTCGAGAAGCTTCGCGAGGTGCTGGGTGGGCTGCGCGGCCAGGTGATCGGCCTGCTCGGGCTCGCCTACAAACCGAACACGGATGATGTCCGGGAGGCGCCCTCGATCGACGTCATCGAGAACCTCTTGCAGAAGGGCGCGACCGTCCGCGCCTACGACCCGAAGGCGATGGCGGTGCTCAAGGCGCAGATGAATTCGATCGAGTACTGCACGGATGCCTATGCTGTCGCCAAGGGCGCCGACGCCTTGCTGGTCGTGACCGAGTGGGACGAGTTTCGACAGCTCGATCTCGATCGCTTGAAGAGCTTGATGCGCCGGCCCGTTATCGTGGACGGCCGCAACATCTTCGACCCGAAGACCATGCGCGATCGCGGCTTCGTCTACCGGGGCGTCGGTCGTTCTTAAGTTTCCCTTATAATCTCGCACGGGGTGGCAGGGCGGGCGATCGTCACGGGCGGGGCGGGATTCCTTGGATCTCATCTGTGCGAGCGTCTGCTGGCCGATGGCTGGCAGGTTGCCTGTGTCGACAACCTGGTGACGGGTTCGGCCACAAACATCGCCCATCTCCGCGCGAACAAGTCCTTCGAGTCGATTCAGCACAATGTCAGCGAGCCGCTCTACGTCGACGGCGCCGTCGACGCCGTGCTGCATTTTGCTTCCCCCGCATCCCCGGTTGATTACGGCGACCACCCCATCGCCACCATGAAGGTCGGCACCCTGGGCACGCACAACATGCTCGGGCTCGCCCGGGCCAAGGGCGCCACCTTTTTTCTCGCGTCGACCTCCGAGGTCTACGGCGATCCCAGCGTGCATCCGCAGCCCGAGACCTATTGGGGCAACGTCAACCCAATTGGCCCGCGGGCCGTCTACGACGAGTCGAAGCGCGCCGGCGAAGCCTTCACGATGGCATACCACCGCGCCCATGGGATGAAGACCCGCATCGTTCGCATTTTTAATACCTATGGAGAGCGGATGAGGCTCAACGACGGGCGCGCGGTGCCCAACTTCCTGGTCCAGGCCTTGAGGAACGAGCCGATTACCGTGTACGGCAGCGGCTCCCAGACTCGTAGCCTGTGTTACGTCGACGATCTGATCGAGGGCGTCGTCCGCTTGCTTGGCACCGACTACAGCGATCCAGTCAACATCGGTAGCGAAATCGAAGTCACCATGCTTCAGCTCGCCACGCGGATCCGTGACCTCAGCGGCAGTTCGAGTGAGATCGTGTTCAAGCCCTTACCGGAGGACGACCCAAAACAGCGGCGCCCCGACCTGACCCGCGCGCGAAAGGTTCTTGGATGGGAGCCGACGACCTCGCTCGATGCCGGCCTCAACAAGACCATCGCCTACTTCCGCCAGCGCCTAGCGACTCCCAAAAAGTAGCCCGCAAATCCCTCAATTTCCCTCCCCCTCTGGGGGAGGGCAGGGTGGGGGCTGGAACCAACCATGGCTTTCGGCTGTATAGGGGCTGGAGGTGTGCCCATGAGCCGTCGCCTGATCGCCCTAGCGCTCGTTTCGTTCGCCGCGCTGACCGCCTGCGGCCGCGTCAGCGCCACCCACCCGGCCGCCGCCGGTTATCGGATCTTCCTGGAGGAAGGCTTCAACGGAGGCAGCGAACGGATCGCGGTCCGCGATTCGAGCACCGGCGCGCTCGAGCGGCAGCTTCCACTCGGAACCCCGGCGCCCGACTGGTCGCGCTATTACACCGTCACATCGCTGGCCGGGTCAAGCCGGCTTACCGCCCTGGATCCGGCCTCCGGTCGGACGATTGTCCAGATCGCCATCCCCACGGGCTTCGCGCTGCCGAGCCTCGGCTACCAGGGCCCGACCGCGGGCCTTTCCCCGGATGGCCAGTGGCTGGCCTTGACCGACAATGGTCGCGCGACCACTGGCAAGCTCGTGACCAGCTTCCTCGTAGGGCCCAGCTCGTTGTCTTCGTCTTTCAAGACGGTCCACCTTGACGGCGACTTCAGCTTTGATGCCGTCAGTAACACTGGCCAAAGCCTCTACCTCATTCAGCGGATGGGCGATCCCAATCACTACCAGGTTCGCTTGCTCAATGTCGCCAGCGGGACCTTGGCGGAACAACCCGTGGTCGACAAGCGAGAGGCCGGCGAGCCGATGAACGGCATTCGCGGCGATAGCGTCGCCGATTCGCAGGGGCAATATGTGTTCACGGTCTACGCTCGCGAGGCCGGCCCATTCATCCATGCCCTGCCGCTCGATCAGCCCTTCGCCTGGTGTATCGACCTGCCGGCAAAGAGCGCGTCGAACCTGGAGGAGCAATTCCACTGGTCGCTGGCCTTCAACCCTGCCGGACCGATGCTCTATGCCGTCAATAGCTCGAGCGGCCGAATTGCCGCCATCTCTGCGGCGACCCTCCCGAGCGTTGGGCGCACGGCCCAACTCGCCCTCAATTCGACCCCTGGCCTATTTGCAGGGTTGGTCTCGGAAGCGGACGCGAAGGGCCCGAAGATCGGTGGGGCCGCCCTCTCGGCCGACGGCCGGACCCTGTTCGCCCTGGGCAATACCGGCATCGTCGCCATCGACACGGCGAGCCTCAAGATCCGCTTGCGCATCCTCGAGGGCGAGTCGGTCGACAGCCTTCGCCTCAGCACCGACGGCCAGTGGCTCTATGCCGCGGGGGCTGCCACTAGCAAGGTGTGGCAGGTGAATCCGTCGACCGGCGCCGTCAGCGGCGAGGTCGCCGGGACGACCAACCCATGGGCGCTGCTCTGGGCCGCCCCGAAATAACCTTTAGCTAACCGTAATCGTCGCGCTGACGGTCGATGACAGGTGCGCCGTGTCGATAACCGCCACCGCCACCGTATAGGTGCCTGGATTTGCATACGTGTGGGTCGCCGTCATTCCCGACTGCGCCGTCACGATGGTGCCGTCTCCGAAGTCGAAGATGACCTTGGCGATTGGCGTCTGGTCGGTGTCACTCGACCCGCTGGCGTCGGCGATCACGGTTAACGGGGCAGGCCCTGCGCTGACCGACAGAGTGAGGACGCCAACCGGTGCAACGTCTGGCACGGGTGTTGGTGTGCTCGTCGGCGCGACCGTCGGAGTGGTCGGGACAGTCGGAGGACGACCCGTCACCGGCTTCGCGGACGGTCGAGCCGACGGCGTGGCTTTGGACGGAGCTTGCGGTGGCGCCGACAGCACCGGCGCGGTTGGATCCGGCGTGGTGGTTATGGCTTGCACCTGCACCGATGGTGCCACCACCGCCGGCCGCGGAGCCGCCACTCGATGGGCGCGCTCCATCCGTGTAAACACGAAAAAGGGCAAGGCGATCGCCACGATGAGAACGGTGGCCCCGATTGAGAAATCGGGCAAGCGTGTACGCTCCAAACCCCCTATATGGGACATCGACGCGACCGCCTCCTAGCCCGACATGATACGTGTCTCTCCCCCGCTCCCGCGGGGGAGAGTGGGGCGTGTGGGTGCGTTAGCGGATTTTGACCTCGCTATTCGCCGTCGCCGACCCCCCAGTGAACGTGCCACCGTAGCTAAAGGCGCTCAAACTGGCGCTCACGATCGCCGTACCTTTCTTGAAGGGTGGTCCGAGCGGATCGGCCAGGATGGTGACCGGGATCACCTGGTCGGCGCCGGTGCACTGGATCCCGGCCATGTAGGCGGTGCCACGAGCAATCGACTTGCCAACTGCTTGTTCGATGCTGACGCTGTTGAACATGGTGGACCACCCGCTCGGGCAGGAGGCCGTGACGGTCACCGCGACCTCGACCTTCGCGGTCAACGTCGCCGTGGGATCGATGCTGACGTTCACACCGTTGTCGGCGAGGGCAACGGTGGCCGACGCCACAGCCATGATCGCGAGGGTCGGGACGACGAGGGCGAGGCGAACGAGTTTGGGCATTTCATGCCTCCTTCAGTTTTTCCTACCGGTGAAAGAGGCCAGGCAGGTGAAAGGTAACGCGACGCGGGATCATCCGGTAGCCGATTCCCCCGGCATTTGATTGGGCGGATACCGGCGGCACCATGTCCCTCTATGCGCCCGAGACGGGCATCAAATAGGCTGAGTTCAGGGCCGCGCGTCAGCGAAAGTATTCGCGCATCGGGGCGGTGCAGCCACACCCGGCGCCTGCAAGCCGGGGCAAGTTCCAGGAATCCTCGATCGTCCTCACCAGGCTGTAATGGGTCTCCGGCGTGCTGGATTGAAATCCTGTCCGTCCCAGGGGCGAGATCACCAGTGTGGCGACTCGTCCACCGGCGGCATTCGTGCAGCACCCGGCATTGGTGCTCCCTTCATCCCAGGTGATGAAGAGAACGCCGCCATTGCGGAATGCGGTCGAGTTGAGGATCGCGGGAACTTGCTGACGCAGCCAATTGTCTCCGGTTGTGATTGAACAGTCGTGCATGTCGTTGCACATGTTGGGCGTGATCCACACGTAACTCGCGACCGATCCAGTCGCCAGATCAGGTCCCAACTGGGTGGACGGCACCACGTGGGCGCTGCAGCGGGCGGCATTGGTGCGGATGTCGTTGAAGTAGATCCACGGGTTGTGCTTCTGCATATAGGGATAGGCATCGCCCACGAAGCAGGCGGAGGGCATGCCCTCCAGGTACGCCTTCCAGCTCCGGCCACTGGCCTCGATCTGGTCCGCCAGGTTGGTGGCGTTGACCCAACAGGTGGTGCAGTCGCTGCTGATGCCGAAGGTACTCCCAGCCGTCAGTGCGAGGTAGTTCGGCAGGCTCGGATGGCTGACGCCGTAGTACTGGGTCGCCAGCCCATAACTGTTCGCCAGCCCATTGATGTAAGGCGCAGAGGCGTTGCCAATCAGGCTGGTCGACTCCTCGTTCTCCATCACAATCACGAACACGTGGCTGAACGCTGGCATCGCGGGAGTCGGCGTTGGGGTTGGCGTCGGGGTTGGCGTCGGGGTTGGGGTCGGGGTTGGTGCTGGTGTTGGGGTCGGCGTTGACGTAGGCGTCGGGGTCGCAACCGGTTTGGGCGTTGCGGTCGGGGTTGGTTTCGTGCTCGGTCTGGGGGTGGGTTTGCTAACGCGCGGTGACGCCGGTGTCGCTTGCGCGGAGCTGGTCGGCTTTGCGGTTGGCGTGCCGGCCGACGGTGCGAGCGCAACTGGCGGCTGTGCTGTGGACCCTGGAGTAGTCGGCGGCCCCAGCAGCAGCGACGTGATCCACAAGAGCAACGAGCCGACGGCCGCCCAGATGATGAGCCGACGCAACAACCACATGAGTGGCACTCCTCCCACCCACCACTAAGCGGCATGGCGCGGGGCAACACAACGCCCAACGAGCTACCGGCCTGTAACGTTGCCGCAGCAACTAGGAAACCCCAATTCGGGGTGGAGGCTATTCCAGGTAGTCTTTCAGCTTCTTGCTGCGGCTCGGATGGCGCAGCTTGCGCAGCGCCTTCGCCTCGATCTGGCGAATGCGCTCCCGGGTCACACCGAACCTCTTCCCCACTTCTTCCAAGGTTCGCTGGTGTCCGTCGATCAAGCCAAATCGCAGCTGCAGCACGCGCCGTTCGCGCGGCGTCAGGGTATCGAGAATGTCTTCCACCTCCGTGCGCAGCATCGTCAACGACGCAGCGTCGGAAGGCGACGTGGCGTCCTTGTCCTCGACGAAGTCGCCCAGGTGCGAGTCTTCCTCTTCACCGATCGGGGTTTCGAGCGAGACCGGGTCCTGCGAGACTTTCACGATCTCCCGCACCTTCTCGGCCGAGATGCCCATCTCGTCGCCGATCTCCTGATCGGTGGGCTCGCGGCCGAGCTCCTGAAGCAGCCGACGGGAAACCCGAACCAGCTTGTTGATGGTCTCGACCATGTGCACCGGGATCCGGATGGTGCGCGCCTGGTCAGCGATCGCCCGGGTGATCGCCTGCCGGATCCACCAGGTCGCGTAGGTCGAGAACTTGTAGCCCTTGTGGTAGTCGAACTTCTCGACCGCCCGGATCAGGCCCATGTTGCCTTCCTGGATAAGGTCGAGGAACGACATGCCGCGGCCGATGTACTTCTTTGCGATCGAGACCACCAGCCGCAGATTGGCCTCGGTCAGCTTGTGCTTGGCGTCGTCGTCGCCGGCCTCGATCGCCTTGGCCAGCGTCACCTCCTGCTCCGCCTTGAGCAGGGCGACGCGACCGATCTCCTTCAGATACATGCGGACCGGGTCGTCCAATGAGACCGAGTCCATCGCCTCGATCGTGGCAATCAGGTCATCGTCGATCTCGACGACTTCCTCGAAGTCCTTCTCGCCGTCGGAGACCTCGATTCCCATGTCCCGGAACACGTTGAAGATCCGGAACAGTTGGTCGGGATCGAGCTCGACGTCGGGAAAGCCCGCAAGAATGTCGTCGGGGCTGAGGAATCCCTGTTCTTTGCCTTTGACAATGAGGGCTTCGGCGGCCAGGACCATCGGGTCTTCGGCGCGCTTCAGCTTGCCGCCGGGCGCAGGGACCTTCTTGGGCGCGGGGGCGTCTTTGACGTTAACCCGAGCCATATCTCACAGCCTTCAGCGTGTCCAACTCACGGGCCAAGCGGTCATTCTCCTGCATGAGAGTTACTAGCCGAGATTCGTCCCCCGACGCACGCACGGCACGCATCTCTGCCACTAAGGCTTTCAACCGTCGTTGGGAGGCGTTTATTTTAAGTGTTTGGAGACATTGTTCCAGCGACTGGCGTAACGCCGCCTCCGAGCCACTGTCCAGCTCGGGGTAGCGGGTCATGGCGACCGCCGAAATCAGGCCCTGCTCGTCCGGTGTGAACTCGGACAACCGGTCGGTAGGCCGGGCCGTTGCATCACCTTCAACCATCTGTTGCAGCCTAGCGAAGACCTGCTCGTAGGCCGGGGAGGAGAAATTGATCTCCCGCAACGCCCCGGCGACCTCCGCCACAAGGTCTGGCCGCTCGATCAACAGCCCCAGCAAGTAGCCCTCATCCTTCTGGAAGGCCTGGCCGCTTGGTGCAACCCCCCCTGCTGGGACGGCCATCGCGGCGGCGTATGCCTGGTTTCGGGACCGATTTCCCTCCCCGTTAGGAGGAGGGCCTGGGCGGGGGCCTCGTCCCGACTTCAATGCCTGAACATCGCGAAGCAGGGCGGCTGGCTCAATGCGTAGCCATCCTGCGGCCTGCTGGGCATAGATTTCCAGCACGGACGCCTCCGGAATCTTCGCCAGCACCGGGATCACTAATTCGGCTCCCCGCCGGCGATCCCCGGCGTCGGTGAGATCAAGGATACCCAGCACCTGGCGAAGGAGGTATTCCCATTCCGGCAGCGCGTGCTCCCGCAGGTTGGCCCAGCCGTCCGGATTGGCCCGCAGGTAGTCGTCCGGGTCCTTGCCCTGGGGCACCCGTACAACCTTTATATATATGCCGGATTTCGACGCCAGCTCGATGGCGCGCTGTGTTGCGTTCAGTCCGGCGTCGTCCCGGTCGAAGGCCAGCACCAATTCTTGGGTTTCGCGCTTCAGCAGCCGCACCTGATGCTCGCTCAGGGCCGTACCCGAGGTGGTCACCACATTGGTCACGTTCGCCTGCCAGGCGGTGATCGCGTCGAAGTAGCCCTCCATCAGGACGGCGTGCTTCATCTCGTGGATCGATTTGCGTGCCCGATGCAGGTTGAAGAGCGTCCGGCCTTTGTCGTACAGCGCCGTCTGGGACGTGTTCAGGTACTTCGGCTGGTTGGTGTCGTCGATCACCCGGCCGCCAAAGGCGACCAGCTCGCCGTGCTCGTCGTGGATCGGGATGATGATCCGCTGCCGGAACCGGTCCCACAGCTCCCCTCCCCCATCAGGCTTGATCGCGAGGCCCGCCTCGAGCAGCTCCCCGTCCGAGACGCCATGCTTGCGAAGAAAGCGGACCAGGTTGTCCTTCCGCTGGCCGGCCGGCGCGAATCCCAGCTGGAACTCCGTCATCGACGCCCGGGTGACGCCTCGTGACTCCAGCTGGATCAGGGCCCGTTGCCCGGCCTGGTTCTCGAGCAGGATGTGATGGAAGTACTGGGCGGCCAGCAAGTTCAGTCGCTGGATCGTACGTTTGAGCTCCCGCTGCCGGCCGGCGCCCGGTGACTCCTCCAGCACGACCCCGGTCTTGTCGGCCAGCAGCCGCAGGGCCCCCTTGAAGTCGACGTGCTCGATGTCCTGGATGAAGGTGAAATGGTCGCCACCCTTCTGGCAGCCATAGCAATGCCACAGCTGCTTTTCGGGCGAGACATAGAAGGATGGGGTCTTCTCCTGGTGGAAGGGGCACAGCCCCTTCAGATCTCGCCCGGCCTTTTGCAGCCGCAGGTGTTCGGAAACCAGATCCACCAGATCCAGCCGGTCCTTGATCTCCTGGACCGCGTCCTGTTTTACCGGCGGCATGGGGGCAAGCTTACACTCGGCAATTCGATTTCCGGCGGCGTACGATGGCGTTACCAGGAGGTGGTAACGATGGCGAAATACGCGGTACTTGGCGGCTACACGGCGGAAGCGTGGTCGAAGATGGTCGAGAACCCGGGCGACCGGACGGCCGCCGTCACGAAAGCTGTCGAGGCACTGGGCGGCAAGCTCGAATCGTTCTACTGGAGCTTCGGCGATGACGACTTCTTAGGGATTATCGAGGCGCCTGACGATATCGCGGCGGCGGCGTTCTCGGTCGCTGTTGGTAGCAGCGGGTCGTTGCGGAACCTGCGCACGATCAAGTTGATCTCCCTCGACGAAGGCCGGAAGCTGCTCGAGAAGGCGAAGGCGACCAAGGCCGTCTATGCTCCGCCAGGAGCGAAGACGCCAGCGGGCGTCCGCTAAGAACAGACCCCCAGACTGAGCTATTAGTTCTGCCGGCGATCGCGGGTTGGAAACCCGCCGTCACTCTGCGCCGCGCCGACCGGCCGTCGACCACTATCGGCAATGGCTGCGGGGTTCTTCGGGAACAGCCGGCTCAGCTCCGGCACCTCAATGCCGCGCTGGTAGATCCTGTCCATCATCTGGGGTCGGATGCCGGTCGGAGTCAGCCGAGTCCGGCCCGGAACTGCGCCGCCGGTCGCTTCCGAAACGAAGAGCTCCTGCAGCGCGATCGTCTGGTCGTCGAATCCGGTAAGTTCGGCGATGCTGAGCACCTTCCGCCGCCCGTCGGCCAGGCGCCCGACATGCACGAGAAGGTTGAGCGCGCCGCGGAGCTGCTGCCGGATGGCACGGACCGGAAGATCGAGCCCAGCCATCAACATCAGGGTCTCCATCCGGGAAAGCGCGTCCCTCGGGCTGTTGGCGTGGATGGTGCTCATCGCCCCGTCGTGCCCGGTGTTCATCGCCTGCAGCATGTCCAGCGCTTCGCCACCACGCACCTCGCCGACCACGAGACGATCCGGGCGCATCCTGACGGCGTGCCGAACCAGTTGGCGCAGGGTCATTGTCTTGTCGCCCGCCTGAATGCACTCCAGCCGGCACACGTGGCCCTGGGGCAGCCTCAGTTCCGCCGCTTCCTCGATGGTGACGATGCGCTCGTCCTCCGGAATGCAGGTAGCCAGGGCGTTGAGCAGGGTGGTCTTCCCGCTGCTCGAGCCGCCGGAGATCAGCAGGTTGGCACGAGCCATGACGGATGCGCGAAGAAAGGCGGCGGCCTCCAGCGAGAGGCTACCGAATCGGATCAGATCATCCATCCCGTACGGGCTCGCCGCGAACTTGCGGATGGTGAGCATCGGACCATCGACAGCGACCGGCGGCAGCACGACGGTCAATCGGGAGCCGTCGGGGAGGCGCGCCTCCAGCACGGGTTCGCTGAAATCCATTCGGCGACCCGTCGTCGCGACGAGGGCGCTGATCGCGCCAAGCAGGTGATTTTCGTCGTCAAATCGCCGGTCGGTCAGGAGCACTCTTCCGTCGCGCTCGACGTAAACGGCGTCCGGCCCATTGACCATGATCTCGGTGAGGGTGCTGTCCCGCAGGAGCGGAACGATGGGCTGGAGCGGTGTAACGGAGGGATCAGGCGCTGCGATCCGACTGGCGGTGGACGGAGCCACGATCACGGGTTAAGTGTCACGCGTCTGGCAAGAGATGACCATCCGCCGAACGGCCCATTTCCGGCCGAACCGACCAGCCCGCTGGCGTCGCTAGCGAACGACGACGAGCTCGGTGGCGATGTCCCAGCCCGGCCAATACGCGCCCTGCGGCAGGTCCTGGCCGGCATCGAACTGCCGCACCCCACCCCAGCCTTCCATCGTCCAGCCGAACGGCGTTGCCGTCGTGCTGGTCGGGTTCAGCCGAATCGATCGTGCTATGTCCCAACCCGGCCAGAGCCCGCCAACCGTGACGGGGGCTGCCGGCGAAAAGCCAAAGGGATGTACGCCGCCGAACCCATCCAGGGTGAAGCCGGCCGCCGTCGCCGGGGTGCTGTTCGACATCAGGTCGAAGTCGCGCGCGATGTCCCAGTGCGGCCAATACGCCGCATCATTGAAGCTCCGCGGCAGCGCGTTCTGACCAATCGCAAATGGATGCAGGGCGCCCCACCCATCGAGCACGTAGCCACCACTCCCATCCGGTAAGAGCTTGACCCGTTTGGCAATGTCCCAGCCTTTCCAGTAGGGAGCGCCCGTCACGGCGGGCGCACCGCCAAAGGCATGGAGCCCACCCCAGCCTTCGAGCACATAACCCGCCGCATGGGTCGAGGTCGAGCCTGGCAAGAGGACGACATCGCGGGCAATGTCCCAACCGAAGTAGGCCGCGCCCGATGCGGGCGGCGCGGCGCCGAACGGATGCACCCCGCCGAAGCCGTCGAGCGTGTACCCACCCGACCCATCCGAGAGCAGCGCGGCCGCCCGCGCGATCTTCCATCCTGGCCAGTAGCCGCCACCCGTCATAACTGGTGACACCTCGTTCGCCGGATGCAACCCACCGAAGCCGTCCAGCGTATACATCGCCCTGAAGGGATAGGTATGCCCGACGAGGGCGACTCGTTGCGGACTGTCTGCCGCGTTGTCGACGACCAGCATCGATCCCTGACGAACGCCGTACGCGCCGGGAACGAAGTTGACCGTGATCAGGCACGATTCCTGTGGGGCCAGCGTTCGCGGAAACGGGTAGCAATTGTTGAGTTGCGCGAAGTCGCTCGAACCCGCGGATTGATTCTCCACCGTGATGTTGTTGATCAGCAGCGGTGCGTCCCCCGAGTTCGTCAGGGTTACCGTCTGTGGCGGATACGGCCCCTGCGGATTGGGACTTCCAAAGGTCACGGTCAGTGGCGTCAACCTGGCCGCCGGCGCCGCCGCCAATACACGACTGGGAATACCAACGGCAACCAGGATTGCCGTCGCGACAACGATCGGCCTCAGCGGCTTCACGAGGCGGCATCTTACCCGAGACGTGCCGTCAAAACGGGTAGCCCCATTGTTGGGTTTTCCCGCCCACGGAGGGGGGACGCTTACGGAAGGTGTGGGCTGGGCAGGGGAAGCGCCGGAACCGACGGCGGCGCAATCGGGGAGAGTAGCGCGCGCGTCACCGCCTGTGCAGCCGATGCCACACCGGCCGAACTGGGCGTGGCCTCCGGCTCGTCCGGCGGTTCATCTTCAGGCTCGTCGGCGCCAGTCGTGCCCGTTATGACCGGACCGCCGGTCCGCCCTGCCTGCGGTCCCCCAGCCAAGCCAGATCGCGACGGTGATGGTGCCGGGCTGGCGACGGCTCCCGGACTTGACGCCGGCGGCCTTCCGTTCAAAGCCGGCAGATGTGCGAGCGGGCCGCGAAACGATGGGAAGCCCACAAGGACCGCCAACCATAGCATCGCCACGACGACCGCGACCGCCGCGATGGCGAGGCCGCGACGCGCTGTTTGTGCTGATGTTGAGAAGGGCACGCGAGCGTTAAGGTGGCGAGGGCAGCGGAACGATCACGCCGCCCTCAGTCGGATCGGCTCGCGGCCTGAATTGCGGGACGAGCCCGCGCAGAAAATCTCCGGCTTCGTGCCGCAGGCGAAGCTCCGTAAGGGTTAGCAGGGGATCCCAGCGCGCCGGTTGATAGACCCAACGCCGACCACATTCGCAGAGGTGGCCTTCGGGGACTTCAGGGTCGACCGGCCAGGGCAGTTGGCACGTATGAAACTCCTCACTTGACACTCCGGGTCGCAGTTCCAGTGCCATCTTCGAGACTCTCTTTCGAGCCTATTCCGACCCCCTCCGCTCTGGCAATGGGACAGACCCACCGGATACGGGGTCCCTGGTCCCGACTGCTATGGCGACTGGACGTCGACGAGGCCTTCCCGGACCGCGAGGATGACCGCCTGGGCTCGATCGTAAATGCCGAGCTTGTGGTATGTGTTGCTGATGTGGTTACGCAGCGTCTTGGTCGTGATGCCCAGGTCGCGCGCGATCTCCGTCGTGCGGGCACCCGTCGAGAGCGCCCGCAGGACCTCCAGCTCTCGCTCGGTCAAGCGAGCCAGCAGATCACTGGATGGCGCGCCAGGCACTCCGGTCGCCGTGGCGCCCGGAATCGCCACCAGCTCCCGTTTGCCTTGCGCCAGCAGGCTCGCCGCCTCGCAGAAATCGGCGGGGGTCGCGTCCTTGGCCAGATACCCGCTCGCGCCAGCCTTCTGCGCTGACTCCACGTGCTCGCGACTTTCGAACATGGTCAGGACGCCGATCGGCACCAGCGGATCGTCGACACGAATCGCTCGAATCGCATCGACCCCACCCATTCCCGGCATCCGCAGGTCCATCAAGATCAGGTCGGGATGCAAGCGCTGAGCGGCGGCCACCGCCTCGGCTCCGTGCGATGCCTGCCCGACAACCTCGAACCGACCATCCGCGTGCAGGATCTGCACGATGCCATCCCGAAAGAGCGCGTTGTCGTCGACGAGCAGCACCTTGGTGGCCATCGCCCTCGCCCCCATATTACGAAGCATGCTTGTCGCCACCAAAACCTGGTCCCGTTTTAGGGACACCTTCGGGTCTCGACTGGGAAAAAGGCCTATTGCCCGGGACTCCGGCAGCCCCTAGGGTGTGATTGACACCCAAGGAGATGAAATGAGTACCCAAACGGCAACGCGGCCAGCCAGAGTCCTGATCGCCGACGACCAGACGCTCTTTCGAACCGGGCTCGCCCGGTTGCTCGATGAAGACCCGCGCGTCGAGGTCGTGGGCCAGGCCGTCGACGGCGCGGACGCCCTCCAGCGCGCCGCCAGCCTGAACCCGGACGTGATCTTGATGGATCTCAAGATGCCAAACCTCGACGGTGCGGAGGCCACCCGGCGCATCGTTGCCGAGCATCCGCAGATCAAGGTGTTGATTCTGAGCACGTTCGATGCCGACAGCTACGTCCTGCAGGCGCTTCGTGCCGGGGCCAGCGGCTACGTCCTGAAAGACTCCCAACCCGATGCCATCGTCTCCAGCATCCTGGCCGTGATCAGCGGTGAACGCGTGATGGCGAATGCGGTCGCCAACCGGGTACTCGACCTGCTGAGCGGGACGGCGTCGCCCAAACAGTTCTACGACGGCCTGACGGCGCGTGAGGTCGAGATCCTCAAGCTGCTGGCGACGGGCCAGGCGAACAAGCAGATCGCCCGCCAGCTCCATATCAGCGAGAAGACCGTGCGCAACCACGTCAGTCATATGTACGAGAAGTTGCACATCTACGACCGCTCGCAGGCCGTTCTCTACGCCGTCCGCAAGGGGTTGGTCGAGCCCTAATCGGGACCAGGCTGTCCCGATATGGGACAGATAGTCCACTGTCCTAGTTACCTGGTGGGCCTGGGCTTCACCTATTGCCTATTCCCCGTCACCCGGTGCGCTGCATATCGTGGGGGACGGGAGATGACCAAGCAGAAAGCGGTTTCGTCGTGCTGAACGAAAAGGTTTCCCGCCTGCCGCTGGACGCGCGCCTGGGCGCAGCCTTTCCGCTCGACGCCGGCCTCGACCTCTCATCGCTCCGTCCCGCCACGGTGCAGGCTGGCCGGTTCGTCATCAGGGCTGCCATTCCGTTTGCCGACACGGTCGGAATGCTCTCAGCCTTGATCGTGACCGCCAACCTCCATCAAATCGGCCTCAGCTTCGCCCTGTTGACCCTTGCGGGTCTCGCGGCGAGTGGAAAGCACGATCCGCGCATCGACCTGCGGGTCGCCAGGGATGCCGCGGCGATCACGGCCTGGGTGGCGATTGGGCTGGCCGGCACGCTGCTGGTGGCACCCGCAACGGTGGCGCTGGATGCCCGGTTACGACTCGCCGTGGCCGGTCTCGGCGCGCTCCTGATCGCCCGTCTGATTGCCTACGCCTCGATCCGGGCGCTGCGCTCGCACCACCGGCTGATGGACCGAACCTTGATCGTGGGCGCGGGCCCGCTCAGCACGCAGCTCGCGACCAGCCTCGGCGACCATCCCCAGTTTGGCCTGCAACCGATCGGCTTCATCGACGCGCGCCGGGTCGTCAGTGGCGCCTCGATGGCGGTACTGGGCGATTACGGCAGCCTCGAGCGCGTCGTCCGCCAGTTTCGGGTGCGGCGCGTCGTCATCGGGTTCGGCCACAACCTGGACCTCGTACAGATCATTCGCACCTGCCAGGCGCTCCCGGTTCGCACCCACCTGATCGCCCGCGGCGCCGACCTCGGCATCACGCCCGACGCCCACCACGTCGATGATGTGATGGGCATTTCGCTGCTACGGATCCGGTCGGCGGCGCTCAGCCGCGCCAGCCGCATCCGGGTCAAGCGGGGGATCGACGTCGCGATGGCGTTCACGATGCTGGCCCTGAGCGCGCCGATTTTCCTCGCCGTCGCCACCGCCGTCCGCCTTTCCAGCCCGGGCCCCGTCTTCTTCCGGCAGCGTCGCATCGGACGCGGGGGCCGGCCCTTCGATCTCCTCAAGTTCCGCAGCATGCGGCCCAACGCGGATTCCGACACGACCTGGTCGGTCGCGCACGACCAGCGGATCACGCCGGTCGGACGCCTCATCCGCAAGACGTCGATCGACGAGCTGCCCCAGCTCTACAACGTCCTGCGCGGCGACATGTCGCTGATCGGCCCGCGGCCGGAACGCCCACACTTCGTGGAGCAGTTCAGCGCCGAAGTCCCCCACTACAACGACCGCCATCGAGGCCCGGTCGGGATCACTGGCTGGGCCCAGGTCAACCGGCTGCGCGGCGACACGTCGATCCAGGAGCGCGTCCGGCTGGACAACTACTACGTCGAGCACTGGTCTCCCTGGCTCGACCTGGTCATCGCGCTGCGGACGGTCGGCGAGATCCTGCGGGCGGGCAGTCCGTGATGGAACTCGTCACGGTTGTGGTCCCGGCCCGCAATGAGGAGACCCACATCGGGCCCTGCCTGCAGTCGGTTCTGAATCAGGACTGGCCGAATCTTCAGGTGCTGGTGGTCGACGGCGCGTCATCCGATGACACCGCTTCGATCATCAAGCGCCTGGCCCGTCGCGACCGTCGGATCGAGCTGCTGATCAACCAGGCGCGGACGATTCCCCGCTCGCTCAATCTCGCGCTTCGGGCGGCGCGCGGCCGCTGGTTCGTACGCGTCGATGCCCACTCCCTGGTGCCGCCGGATTACGTTCGTCGCCTGGTCCACCACCTCCAGACCGGCGACTACGGCGGCGTCGGTGGTCGGAAAGATGGGCAGGGCGTTACGGCCGCCGGCCGCGCGATTGCCGCCGCGATGGCCTCCCCATTCGGGGTGGGCAACTCTACGTATCACCATGGCCGCGCGGCTCGTGCGGTCGATCACATTCCCTTCGGCGCCTACCCGACGACGCTGGTCCGGGAGCTCGGCGGTTGGGACGAGGAGCTACTGGCGAACGAAGACTTCGAGTTCGACTATCGCGTCCGACGTCACGGCGGCACGCTGCTCTTCGACCCCGGCCTGAAGATCGCCTGGCAATGCCGGCAATCGGTACCCGACCTGTTCAGGCAATATCGCCGCTACGGCCGAGGTAAGGCCGACGTCGCTCGCCTGCATCCCGATTCACTGCAACCCCGCCATCTCGCGGCGCCCGGCCTGCTGGTTTCCTGGCTGGGCGCCCTTCTTCTTCTTCCCTTCTACCCGCTGATCGCCGCGCTGCCGTTCATCGTCTATCTGCTCGGCCTCACCGTCGCCAGCGCGCGGACCGCCCGCGGGCTCGACCGGGGGGCGCAGCCGTACCTACCGGCGGCCTTCGTCGCCATGCATGTCGGCTGGGGCCTCGGCTTCTGGGAAGGCCTGATCCATCGGCGTTTTTCCCCTCCCCCTCCGGCCAGGGCGGGGAGCCAATCGCCATACCACCATCCCCTCGCCCGCGCCGCTGTGGGCGGGGTCCTCTGGCAAGCCGCCTCGTTCTTTGCCGGCAAGGCGCTGGTCCTGGTATCGACGGCGATCCTCGCCCGGCTGCTTGCCCCAACCGCGTTTGGCGTCGTGGCGCTGGCGCTGGTCTTCATTACCTATGCCGATGTGGTGACCGACCTCGGCTTGGCGCAGGCACTCGTGTTTTTTCCTGCCGACGGGCGCCGCAACGATGCCGCCCTGGCCGCCTGCCTGGCCGTGTCCGGCGCCTTCGTTGGGGTGGCGATGCTGGTCGCTCCACTGGTGGCCTCGTTCTTCGGTCATCCGGAGATTACCGGGATGTTCCGCGTGCTTTCCCTCTCCCTGCTGGTGCGGGCGACCGGCCAGGTCCCGGATGCCCTCCTGCGCAAGAGCCTGCATTTCCGCCCGCGCACCATCGCCGAGCTCGCCCGAGCCCTGGTGCAGGGAACCGCCTCGGTGGTGCTCGCCGTATCGGGCTACGGACCCTGGGCCATCATCGATGGCTACCTGGTCGGCTGCCTGGTCTGGAGCGCCTTGCTCTGGCGAGCCGTCGCCTACCGGCCGGGCCGGTCCATCTGGCACCTGCGGGGCGCCGGCCTCGGCCCACTCCTCCGTTTCGGGGCTCCGGCCGCCGGCACCGCGTTGCTCCTCTGCCTCGTCTTCAACATCGACTACCTCATCGTCGGCCGGATGCTCGGCGCCACGGCGCTTGCCTATTACACGCTCGCCTTCCGGATCCCCGAGCTCGTCATCATCAGCGTCTTTAATGTTGTTTCCGTCGTCGCCTTCCCGCTCTTCAGCCGCTTACGTCAGGACCAACAACGCTTGCACGGCGGCTACCTCTTCGGGCTGCGGGTGCAGGCGATCTACGGCGTCGCCGCGGGCGTCGGCCTGGCGATGGCGGCACCCATGATCGTGCACGTGGTCTTCGGTCCCCACTGGGGACCGGCGATCGTGCCGCTCGAAGCCCTGGCCCTCTACGCCGCGTTTCGATCGCTCGGCCTCGGGCCGCATGAGGCGTTCCGCGGCATCGGCCGCCCCGACCTTCTCGTGCGGCTATCGCTGCTACGGCTGGCCGTCGTCGCCCCCGCGTTGCTGATCGGCGTGCGGTTCGGCATCGACGGCGTCTCCTGGGCGCAGGCGGCGGCGGCCCTTCCGCTCGCCCTCGCCATGCAAGTGGTGGCATCCAGGGTGCTCGGCATCGGAATGGGCCAGATCGGCCGCGCCCTGCTGCCGGCGGTGGCGGTCGCGCTCGGCGTCGCGCTGGCGATGGCGCCGGTGCGATTCCTGATGGTAGGCCCCGAACCGATCCGCCTGGCCTTCGCCATCATGGCCGGCGTCGCCGGAGCGGTGTTGGCCGTGGCGCTTGCCGACCGCCGGTTCGTTCTCGAAATCAAAAAACTGATCATC
Source organism: Chloroflexota bacterium (assembly GCA_034666565.1). Classification (GTDB taxonomy): domain Bacteria; phylum Chloroflexota; class Dormibacteria; order CF-121; family CF-121; genus CF-13. The sequence continues at coordinate 39,690 of JAXDLN010000024.1, read as the reverse complement.
CCCGGCTCGCAGGTGCGACTCGCGATGGGGGCGGAGTAAGGAGTCAAGAAGATGCGCAGGCCCGTTTCACGACTCATCGCGTTGGTGTCGGTTCTCACCCTCACCCTGGGCATTTCGGCGCTACGAAGCCCGGCTGCGATGGCCGCGGCGACCTGCACCACGACGGCGACCGCGAACTATTCCGTCCAGGTCTGCCTCTCGGCGCCCGCAGCCGGGGCGACGCTGACCGGCGACACAACCGTCACGGCCACGCAAACCATGGTCCACGGGAGCCAGAGCGTCAGCCGACTGGCGTTCACCGTCGACGGCCAGTATCTCCTTTCCGCCTTCACGTCACCCTACAGCTTCACCTGGCACTCGGCGCGACACTGGACCGACGGGTCGCACACGCTCGGGGTCTACGCCGTCATGTCCGACGGGAGCACGACCGAGAACAACCCCGCCCCTGGTGGTCCGGCGACGGAAAGCGTGGTGCTCTCCAACGGGGTCACCACCACGCCGACGAACGGCAATAGCTTCACCGTCGCGACGGGAAGCTCGCCGCCAGCCGGCCAGCCCGAAATCGTGGGGACCGTGGGCAGTGGAGCGGACGGTCGCGGCGCCAACCTGGTGGCGGGCGAGATCGCCGGCTGGTCCCCCAATCTCTTCCTCTACCTCGGCGACGTCTATGAGCGAGGCAGCTACGAAGAGTTCGACAACTGGTACGACCCGAGCTGGGGAGCGATGCGAGGCATCACCAACCCGGTCCCCGGCGACCAGGAGACGTATTACGGAATGGTGGGCTACGGCTGGTATTGGAATAACCTGCCCGCCTATTACTCATACGACGTCGCCGGCTGGCATTTCATCGCCCTGACGCAGTGCGCCTGGTCATCGAACTCGTTTCCACCCAACGGACTGTGCGGTGGGACCAGCGCCGAGCTGAGCTGGCTCAACAGCGACCTGGCGGCGCACCCCGGCGCCTGCACCATCGCGTACTGGCACGAGCCACGTTTCGCACTTGACGGCACCGGCGGCAGCACCACCGAGCAGCCCCTCTGGTCGCCGCTCGCGAACAGTCACGCCACCATGGCCATCAATGCCGACCGGCACAACTACGAGCGCTGGACCGCCATGGACGCGAACGGCACCGCATCGGCGACCGGGATGGCGGAGTTCGTGGTTGGCACCGGAAATCACAATTGGGAGCCGATCAGTGGCTCCGATTCGCGTGTCGTCAAAGCCATCGTCAACACGCCGGGCGCGGTCAAGCTGTCGCTGACCGCCACCACCGCCGGCTTCCAGTTCATCGGGACCGACGGCACGGTAGGCGATTCGGGCAACATCCCGTGCCAGGGCAACGGGACGCTCGCCGGCACGGTGACCGATGCGGGTAGCGGCGCGCCGATCGCTGGCGCATCCGTTTCCTACAGCGGGACCGGCCCGGCCGGTCCGGTCAGCGGGAGCGCCACGACCGACGGCGCCGGCCACTACAGCATCGGGGGCATCGCCGTCACCTCCTACTCGATGACGGCCCAGACCGGGGGCTACCAGAGCCAGTCGGCCACGGCAACGGTGGGCGGTGGCTCGACCACCACCCAGAACTTCGCCCTCACCTCGCAGGCCACCACCCTGACCGGCACCGTCACCGATGCGAGCACCGCCCGACCGATTCCCGGCGCGACCGTCTCCGCCGGCACCTCGAATGCGACCACCAACGGCAGCGGCGTCTACAGCATCTCCGGGCTGGCGCCCGGCGCGTACACGGCGACCACCACCGCGACCGGCTACGCGAGCCAGAGCGCAAGCGTCACGATGACGGCCGGCGCCACCACCACGCAGAACTTCGCGCTCGCGCCCAATCCCGGGACGATCACCGGGACCGTGACCGACTCGGGTAGCACCGCGCCGATCGCCGGGGCGACGGTCTCCTACGGCGGCGGGTCGACGACCACCGACGGTAGCGGCAGCTACACGCTCGCCAACGTGGCTGAGGGCAGCTACACCGTGACCGCCAGCGCGACCGGCTATGCGGGCCAGAGCCGCACCGTCACGGTTGGTCCGGGGGCGACCGCGACCCAGAACTTCGCCCTGACACCACCGAACGGCGCCATCACGGGCACGGTCACGAATGCCACGACCGGTACTCCGATCAGCGGTGCCACCGTCGCCTACAGCGGTGGAAGCACGACGACCAACGGCAGTGGTCAGTACACGCTGTCGAGCGTGTCGCCCGGCACCTACTCAGTGACGGCAAGCGCCTCGGGCTATTCGAGCATGACCCAATCGGTCACCGTCGGCTCGGGTCAGACGGCCACCGCCAACTTCGGCCTGCGGCTGGCCCCATTGTTCGGCGACGGCTTTGAAAGCGGGAACCTGAGCAGCTGGACGAGTAGCGCCGGTCTGACGGTGCAATCCGCAACGGTCCACAGCGGCACCTACGCGGCGGAAGGCTCGACCGTCAATGGCACCACCTACGCCATCAAGCACATGAGCAGCACCTATTCGGACCTGTACTACCGCACCTACGTCGACCTGAAGTCGCAGACCACCGGGTTCACGCTGATGGGTGACCAGACCGCCTCGGGCGGCGGGATCATCCGCCTCTACGTCAGTCCGCAGAGCCAGCTGGTCCTCTGGAACGACGTCACGCAACTGACCACGACCGGTCCAACCCTCAGTCTCGGGACCTGGCACTCCGTCGAGCTGCACGTCGTCATCAACGGGGCCCTCAGCACCACGGAGGTCTGGCTCGACGGGGCGCTCGTCCCGGCATTCTCCAGCACCATGGCAACCCTGGGCGTGATGCCGGTCGGCCAGATCCAGCTCGGCAACCAGGGTGCGCTGCAGATCTACGACGTGGCCCTAGATGATGTTGCGGTTTCAACCAGCCGAATCGGCCAGTAGGCCGCGACCTCCTTCCCCCTCCTTCCCTCCCCCGACGGCGGGGGAGGGTCAGGGTGGGGGCCTTCTCGCCGCAGCCTTCGAGGCGATGGACCACCGGCGCATTCGCTATGCCTTCCGCAAAGGCTCCGAACGTATCAACCCGTATGCCCCCGGCTCCGAGGTCGATATCTTGATCGAGCCCCGCGAACTGCGGGCCGCCGAAGGCGTGGTGCGCGAGCACGGCTTTCAGCAGCTCGATGCCCCGGGTTCTCCGCGCCATCGCTTTTTTCTCGCCTTCGATCGCGGCCACTGGCTGAAGATCGATGCCAAGCTCGCCCGCGGATCCGCAGCGGCGACCACGTCCGGCAGGCACTGGGGAGCAGCGGAACACCTGCTAACCGCCCTCGCCCAGCGCCTGCCGCTTGGCTTCCGCCGTGCGGGGCCGGTGGTCGCCCTGCTCGGTCCGGATGGGGCGGGGAAGGGCACGGTCATCGAGGCGCTCCAGGCGCGCATTCCCGCGGGCGTCACCGTCATCTACCTGGGCGAGCGCCGCCACCCCCAGCCTGACCCAGGCCGCGAGCGAGCTAAGGACCGGAAGGTGAGCGCCCTTCGCGAATGCGCCTTCGTCGCCTATCGGGCTTTTCGTTTCTGGTCGATTCTGTTGCGTGGCTATCTGTGGGCCTGGAGCGGCCACATCGTTCTGTGCGATCGGCATCCGATCGAGGCGCTGGCAATCCGTCCGCGAATTTCGCGCAGCGCCGCGTGGCTCGAGCGATTCCTCTTCGGACGGCTGATGCCCTGGCCCGATGCGGTCGCGCTGCTCGATGCGCCGGGCGAGGTGCTGTACGCGCGAAAAGGCGAGCACTCGCCAGACGTGCTCGAGCATCAACGGCAGCGATACCGGGAAACGTTTCTTACACGCGGCGCGCGGCTGATTTCCACGATCGACGGGGTCGAGTCGGCCATTACCGACGCATCGGCACTGGTTTGGGCGGCGCTGAGGGAGCGCCGGCGCTGGTGAACTTCCACGCCCTCGCCTCGCTCTTGCTGCCCGCCGTGCCGGAACGCACCGGCGTCGTGCTCGAGGCCGACGACCATTGGTCCTTCGATCTTCGCGGGATTGAGGCCGACGTCGTGGTGTGGGGCCGCGCCCCCTCGCCGTCAGGGATACCGCTCTCCACGTTGACGCGCGCGGCGCTGGCTCGCGAACGAGCGGTGCGGCGACTGCGTCGCCACCCTCCGCATCCCTGGCGGGTGTCGTGGCTGCACCGCTTGCCGCCGTCGACGCTGCAGCAGCGCCAGCGAGAGTGGGCTCGCGCCGCCATGCTGGGCGGGGCGGTGGTCCAGCTGACGACGGCCAATCCGGTGTTGCGACTCCTCGACCTGGCAGCCGACGCGGCCGGCGGCGTCATTCCCGTTGGTCGCTTCAACGCGGGCTCGGGTGGATCGATCCTGACATGGCTGCCCATGCGGGATGGGTCGGAGGCGGTGCTGCGCGTCGGTCAGGACGGCGCGTCCGACCCGTCCCGAGGCGGTGCGGCACTCGAGTGGCTGGCGTCCGCCGGCATTCCCACAGTGCCGCGCGCGATCGGATCCGGCCGCAGCGGTCGCGCCCGCTGGACCCTCGAGTCGCGCCTGCCGGGTGCCCGCGTCGGTCGCCTCGGCGATGCGATGCTGCACGACGTCGCCCGCTTCTGCGCCCGCCTGCCGGCCCGCGCGGGACCTCCCACCGCGCCGACGGAGGACATCGCACGGATCGGGGCGGCATTTCCGCGCCACGCGAGTCTGCTGGCGACGGTCTCGAGCTTTCTTCGCCCGGTGCTCCGTTCGGTGCCGGCGGTCGCCCGACACGGCGACCTGTGGTCGGGGAACCTGCTGGTCGAGCGAGGGACGCTGGCCGGGATCGTTGATTGGGACAACTGGCATCGGTCAGCCATGCCCGGCACCGACCTGCTCCATGCGTTTGCCATGGAGGAGTCGCTTCGTAGCGGACGCGAGCTCGGATCGGTCTGGCTCGGGGCGCCCTGGCGGTCGCCGACCTTTCAGCGGATCGCCGCCGCCTACTGGCCCGCGCTCGATGTCTGGCCGGATGCCGCCACCCTCCAGGCGGTCGGGATTGCATGGTGGGCCGGCTTTGTTGGTCACAGCATTGCCCGTGACCCGACGCGGGTCGCGGACGACCGCTGGAGCAGGCTCAACGTGGACGACGTCCTCGCCTCGTTGAAGCGGACTGTGCTGTGAGCCGCGTGCTCCTCGTCGGCAAAGGCCCGCCTGACCGGGGCGGCATCTCGGCCTTCATGCAGACGTTGCTCAGCAGCGAGCTCGCGAACGATCATCAGCTCGCGCTGTTGAACCTCTATCGGCGTGAGGTCCTCGGTGGCGGTCGGTTCACTCGGGCCAACATCACCCGAACCCTGGTCGACGCCGCAAGACTGTGGCGGGCGGCCCGCCAGGTCGACGTCGTCCACATCAATACCGCGCTGGTTCCGCTGGCGACCCTTCTCCGCGCGGGTCTCCTGGCGCGCGTGGCGCGGGTCGCGGGCGCGCGCGTGATCGTGCACGCGCACAGCGGCCGCATCGACCTCTGGCTCACGACGCGGCTGCGGCGCATCCTGGTCCGGCTTGCGCTCGGCCCGGCGGCCCGCGTGCTGACCGTGTCGGAGAGCAGCCGAAAATTTCTTGCCCGCTCCCTCGGCTCCGCGCGGGTGATCCTCGTCGACAACGGTGTCGATCCGGCGGCCTACGCTCCCACTGCGGCGCCGGCACACGAGCCGCCGACCATCCTCTTCGCCGGCGTGCTCAGCCCCCGTAAGGGACTCGTCGATCTGATCCACGCGTCAACCGAGCTGCAGCGCCGCGGTCTCGCTCACCAGCTGGTGGTGGCCGGCGGGGCGCCCGAAGAAGGGCCGCAGGCCGAAGCCGAAACTCGCGAGGCCGCCTCGCACGGAGCCCCAGCTCGATTCATCGGCACCCAACCGCACGAAGAGATGGCGCGTCTCTACCGGGGCGCCGACGTCTTCTGCCTTCCGTCCTGGTGGGAGGCGATGCCGTTGACGATATTGGAGGCGATGGCGAGCGGTTTGCCGGTTGTCGCCTCCACCGTTGGCGACATCCCGCGCGCCGTCGAGGAAGGGGTAACCGGGCGGCTCGTCTCGCCCCAACAGCCCGCGGCGCTCGCCAATGCCCTCGATCCGTTGCTGCGCGATCCGGCACTGCGGACCAGGATGGGACTAGCCGGGCGTCGTCGCGTCGAGCAGCTCTTCAACATCCACGGGACCTGCGCCGCCATCGACGCGATCTACCGGGACATATCTCCATGAAGGTCCTCGTCACCGGCGGCGCGGGCTTCATCGGATCGCACATCGTCGATGCCCTGATGGCGCGCGGTGATCAGGTGATCGTGATCGACAACCTCTCAACTGGCAACCCCGCGAATCTTGGCCCAGGCATCCCGCTGCACCGCCTCGACATTCGTCACAGCGCCACCGCCGATCTGATTCGGTCGGAGGCGCCGGATGCCATCGTGCACCATGCGGCCCAAATGAGCGTCAGCCGATCGGTCGCCCGACCGGTCTTTGACGCCGAGGTCAACGTGCTCGGGACGCTCAACCTGCTCGAGGCGGCGACACGGGTGCGGGCCCGCTTCGTCTTCGCCTCGACCGGTGGCGCGCTCTACGGCGAGGCCGACGTACTCCCGACCCCGGAGAGCACGCCCACCTGGCCGATCTCACCCTACGGCGTCGGCAAGCTGGCCTCGGAGCATTACCTGCACGCCTACCACCAGCAGTACGGCCTGAGCTTCGCCGCCCTGCGCTATGCCAACGTCTACGGCCCACGCCAGAACGCCGCAGGCGAGGCCGGCGTGGTGGCGGTCTTCTCCAGTTCGCTTCTCGATGGAGCGGTGCCAACGATTTACGGCGACGGGCTCCAAACCCGCGACCTGATTTATGTGGCCGACGTCGTGCGGGCGAACCTGGCCGCGCTGGACTCGACCCGATGCGGCCACTTCAATGTCGGCACCGGGCAGCAGACCAGCGTGCAGGAACTCTACGCCGCCATTGCGCTACTGACCGGCAGCCAACTCGAACCCGACTACGGGCCGCCGCGCGCCGGCGACCTGCGCCGATCGGCCCTGGATTGCCGTCTGATCGCGCGAGAACTCGGATGGCATCCGGAATTCGCCCTGCAACAGGGCTTGCGTCAAACGGTCGCGTCTTTCCGGTCGACGACGTCGAATTTCCTTCTCCCGCAGGGAGAAGCTATCTGGAGGACCTCACCATGAACATGCGCGCGCTAAAGGTGCTGGGGCTGGTCGTGGCGCTGGCGACGTCATTGATGCCGGGGCGTGCCCTGGCTGCCACGTCCGGTGACGGCGGTCAGCCTACCGGCTTGCTCGACCCGTTCACCCTCGCCCTGATCGTCAACGACGACCTGTTCGCGACCCAGGACCTCTCGACCGTCGCCACCGATCCGGGCACCTACCATTCGCCCGGGTTTCCCAGCGACACGACCGACTCCAGCTTCTGCGGGCCCGACTGGGCCCAGGACCACGTGACTCGATTTTTCATGGTTCGACAGCTGACGCCGACGACCTGGGACGTCGTGCAGCAATTCAAGGACGGCAGCTTCCTCGCCCCGATCGGCGGGGCGGGAACCGAGCCAAGTCCGGGCTGTATCAGCGGCGATGGCGGGATGATCGTCGGACCCGTGACCGGAAGTTTTCATGGCTACCTCGACATGACCATCACCGCCACGTCGTTCAATCCCGCCGCCGCTGACAACGGCTGCCCACCGCCCTCCGCGGGAGGTTGCTTCGCAACCGGCGAGTGGCTCGCCAATGCGTTTGACGCTCCCATCCGAAGCGACGACGCCTTCTTCTTCCATTACGTCGCGGCAGGCGGCCAGCAGCTGGCCCTCAACGAATGGAAGAACGCCTCCTGTAATCGCGGCGGCGATGCCGGCGACATCGCGACGACCGCGACGGCGCAGGCAGGCACCTACGGCTGCCCGTAAGCCGATGTAGAGGGGCGGGACCATCCCCGCCCCTCGCCACCAGGGGCGGTGGAAATGTGTTAGCCGAAGCGAGGATAAGGTATCCCCGCGCTGTTGGCCTCGAGTTCACCTTACGAGAATTGTTACGGCCTACTGTCGTCGCCGTAGAGGCTTTGCCACCGGCTTCGTAGGGTTCGACCATCAGATTGGCTCCTGAGGGGACAACCGACCTATAACACACGGCCCCCTCACTGGAGGAGCGAGCGGTGGAGCATCGAGCGGGCCGTGCCCTGACATCATTCATCTTGATTCTCCTCGCCCTGGGCGCCGTGTTCATGGTGCTCAGCCTTACCAACAATCCCTCGGCCGGCACCATGGCACTGAGCCGAGGCGCGTCGGCAACGGCTACACCCGCGAAGCCCTCGACGGCAACCGCGCTTGCCAATCCGTCGACCAGTAAGCCGTCCCCGACCAAGAAGCCAAAAGCGACACCGAAGCCGACCGCAACCCCGGCTCCGTCGGGACCGCCGATTATCCTGCCCACGCCCCCACCGATCTTCCCCACGCCGGCACCCACCACAACGCCGGCGCCGACCCCATCGCCATCCCCGATTGTCTTGCCGACGCCGCCCCCGATCTTCCCTACCCCAACGCCGGGACCAACGTCGACGCCTGGCCCGACGCCGACACCGACGCCGGCCCCGACACCAACGCCAACGCCGGCGCCGACGCCGACCCCAACGCCGGCCCCGACGCCGGCCCCGACGCCGACACCGATACCGGCGGGCAACCTGTCGACGCAGCCCGTCAACTCTTCATCGGCGCAGGTGCTGTGGACGCTCCCAAGCACAGCGACCCGCGTCCAGATCTTCCGCAATGGACGCCTCATCGACGACTTCCCATTCACTGGTGGTGCCGGTCTCGTCTACACCGACTACCTCCTCTGGAAGTCGACCACCTACTCCTACGAGGTCAAGCTGCTCAACGCCGTTGGCGCGCTCGTCGCCGACCAGACCTCGAGCGTAACCACACCGGCGCAGTCGGGCTCGTTCCCCCGCCTGTACGCATCGACGAGTTTCTGGAACACGCCGATTCCAGCCAGCCCGGCGATTGATCCGAACTCGGCGGCGATGGTGACCAGCTCGCTGACCAACTACGGTGGCAGCGCGAACTTCGCCCCGACCAACGACTGGGGCAAGGCGATCGCCTATGCCAACGCGGTCAGCCGGCTGTACAACGTCGGCTGCACGCTCTACGACTGCGGCACCGCCATCAGCTTCCACATCCCAAGCTACGCCCAGCCGACGGTCGGCTCAGACCATCACCTGATCGTTGTCAATCCCAGCGCCAACAGCGAGGTCGACATGTGGCTCGCGAGCGCCAGCTGGTCGGCCGGCAGCCGCTACCTGACCAACCCGACCGGTTGGGGCGCGATCTGCCCGCAAGGACAGCATTGCGGCGGCGCGGTCGCCGCCGGCTACGCCGCCTTCGGTGGCGTGGTCCGACCGGAAGAGATCGCGCAGGGCCACATCGACCACGCCCTCTTCTTCACCACGCCCTACACGCGCAGCGGCTTCATCGCCTGCCCGGCGACGCACACCGACGGGACGGCGAACGACGTCAATGCCATCCCGGAGGGTGCGCGCATCCAGCTCGATCCCGCGTTCAACGTCGATGCGCAGCCCTGGCCGCGTTACGAAAAAGTCATCGCCCACGCGCTGCAGACCTACGGTGCCTACCTGGGCGATACCGGCGGATCGATTTCATTCCCCGGCGAGGCGAACATCAACCGGGGTTACGACGCCTGGTCACTCGCCGGCGTGTCGGCATCGTCGCAATCACTCGCCAGTCTTCCGTGGAGTTCATTTCGCGTGCTGCAAGTTCAGGCCTGCTGAGCCCAGCGGGGAGGTTAGTCGTTGAAGTTCTCAAAGCGATGGATCATTCTGCTGCTCGTCCCCTGCTTTCTGCTGGGCGGCATCGTCGGGCAGGCCGCGATCGCGAGCCCGCTGACTAATAACGCGGTGCTGCTGAACAACGTGACCTGCACCGTGACCCTGGGCGGTCTCTCGTACACGGGAACCTGCTCCGGTGGCTTCGTCGAGGCGCTCGCGTCGCCGACCCCGACGCCCACTCCAACCCCGACGCCTACGCCAACCCCGACGCCGACGCCAACCCCCACGCCGACAGCAACCCCGACGCCGACGCCAACCCCGACGCCGACGCCAACCCCGACGCCCACGCCCACGCCGGGCGCGAGCTTCCCGATCATCCAGAGCAATAAGGGATTCCTGACGATGCCGGCGGTCTTCGCCCCATTCTTAACCGGCGCCAGTCGCGCCGGAAGCAGCATCGTGCTCCTGGTCGCAACGGCCGGCGATGGTAACACCGCGTTCACGTTGCCACCGGGCTGGCAAAGCGTCGCCGATGTGACCGACAGCGGTCTGCCTGGATTGCATCTCTTCTACTACCCGAACGCCCCATCGGGGACGACGTTCGGCGTCTTTACGCTCTCGACGGCCACCAACGTCTCGTACACCATGACCGAAGTTGGCGCCATCCTCAGCTCGGACCAGGTTGGCTACGGCAGCAGCGCGACAACTGCAGTGGGCAACCTGAGCGTCAGCACCGGCGCCACCACGGCGGTCTCGAGTGAGATCATCTTCGCCGCTTTCGGCGCCAGCCAGGGAGCCTCGCCGCAAACCTGGAGCGCGCCGGTTGGTTTCAGCCTCGTCAACAAGGAAGACAGCAACACCAGCACGGAGTCGATCCTCAGCGATCAGGTCGTCAGCCTGCCCGCGATCTACTCGGTGACCCAGACCGTGGCACCGTCGGCCTGGAGCAAGGGGATCATCGCCAGCTTCCAGCTGGCCTCCGCGCCCGCGCCGTCGCCGACGCCGACCCCGACCCCGACTCCCGCACCCAATCCGACGCCAACACCAACACCGACGCCAACACCGACACCAACGCCAACACCGACGCCAACACCAACGCCAACACCGACGCCGACACCAACCCCAACACCAACGCCAACACCGACGCCGACACCGGCGCCGACCGCTACACCAACCCCGACACCGTCGCCCACGCCCGCCCCAACCTTCCCGGTCGTGCAGAGCAACAAGCAGTTCTTCACGATGCCGGCGAGCTTTACGCCGTCCTTGCCCAACGCGAGCCGTGCCGGAAGCACGATCGTGCTCCTGGTCGCCTCGGCCGGGGACGGCAACACGGGCTACACGCTGCCGGCTGGCTGGCTTCGAGTGGCCGATGTGACCGACAGCGGTCTGCCTGGATTACATCTCTTCTACTACCCGAATGCGCCGGCTGGTACGAGCTTCGGCGCCTTCACGCTATCGGCCGCCACCAACGTCTCCTACACCATGGCCGAAGTCGGGGCGACGCTTACCCTCGATAAGACCGGATCGGGAAGCAGCGCGACCACTCCCGTGACCAGCCTGTCAGTGAGCACCAGTGCGGCCACGTCCGACAGCAGCGAGCTCGTCCTCGCCGGCTTCGGCGTGAGCCAGGGTTCCGCCACCCAGAGCTGGGGAGCCCCCATCGGCTTCACGCTGATCAACAAGGACGACACCAATCGCAGCAACGAGTCGAGCCTCAGTGACGTCGTGGCCAGCGCGACCGGCACCTACACCGCGACCCAGTCATTGAATCCGTCAGCCTGGGCCAAGGGCATCATCGCCACCTTCAAGGCGGCGGCCGCCCCGACGCCGAGCCCGGCGCCGACGCCGACACCAACGCCCACGCCTTCACCCACACCTACGCCGACCCCGACACCGGCGCCATCCGTAACACCGACACCGACACCGACGCCAACGCCATCGCCAACGCCGACGCCGACGCCGACGCCGAGCCCGACGCCGTCAGCCGCGATCCCCAACTTCAGCCACGTCTTCGTAATCGTGATGGAGAACCAGGAGATCACCGACGTCATCGGCAACAGCACCGCCCCCTATCTGAACGGCCTGGCAACCGCCAACGCGCTCGGCACCCAGGTCTATGCCGTCACTCATCCGAGCCTGCCCAACTACCTGGCGCTCGCCGGGGGCAGCACCTTCGGCATTACCAGCGACTGCACCACATGCTTCGTCTCGGCCAGCAACCTTGCCGATCAGATCGAAGCGGGCGGCAAGACATGGAAGGCGTACCTGGAAGGGATGCCCTCCGCGTGCTTTGTCGGTGATTCGTATCCATATATGCAAAAGCACAACCCCTGGATCTACTTCGATGACATTCGCAACAACGCCACACGTTGCGCGGCGGACGTGGTACCGTACAGCCAGCTCAGCACCGACCTGACCAACAACACGGTGCCCAATTTCGTCTGGATCACCCCCAATATGTGCAATGACATGCATGACTGCTCGATCGCGGCTGGTGATGCCTGGCTCAGCCAGCAGGTGCCCGCCATCTTGAACTCCGCCGCCTACAAGAACGGCGGGGCGCTCGTCATCACCTGGGACGAGGGCAACACCTACGCGGCCTGCTGCACGGATGCGACCGGCGGCCGCGTTGCAACGATCGTGATGTCGCCACTCGGAAAGACAGGTTTCCAGTCCAGCACGCAGGAGACGCTCTACAGCCTGCTGCGGACCGTCGAGGATGCGTGGAATCTGCCCAGGCTGGGCGCTGCCGCGTGCAGCTGCACCGCGGCGATGCCGGAGTACTTCAAATGAAGCGCCTCTTCATTGCCGCAGCGGCGCTCAGCATTCTCCTGGGTGGCGTGATCGGTCACGCTGCCTCGACGCTAACGCCTGACTCCGTCCTGCTCAATGGCGCCCCATGCACGATTACGAGCAACGGTCTCTCGTCCAACGGCACCTGCTCCGGTGCGTTCGTGCAGACCGCCGCCACCCCGTCACCGACGCCGACGCCAACAGCGACGCCGACGCCAACGCCAACGCCAACGCCAACACCAACGCCCGCCCCGACACCAACGCCGGTGCCAGGTGGCATCACCCTACTCTACGCGGCCACCAGCTTCTGGAATCTTCCAATCGGCCCGGCACCCGTCCTCGATCCGAACTCTGGGCCGATGGTCCAGGCGGCCCTGGCCGGCTCCGCGGCCAGCGCGAACTTCGCCAACACGGCGGCCTGGGGGCGCGCGATGGTCTTCTCGCACAACAGCGATCCGCTCTACACCGTGGCCTGCACCATGTATGACTGCGGCGTCGCGATCACATTCCATATTCCGGTCGGCGCCACGCCCGAAACCGGCTCCGATCACCACCTCGTCGTGATCAACCTGGATACGAACCAGGAGCTGGACATGTGGCTCGCCAGCTTCAGTGGCGGCGCCTGGTCCGCCGGCAGCCGGTACGTGACCGCGTCCAACGGCTGGGGTGCGCTGTGCGCACTGGGCCAGCGCTGCGGCGCCGCAGTCGCCGCCGGCTTCGCCGCGTTCGGGGGCGTCGTGCGACCCGAGGAAATTCAGCAGGGACACATCGACCATGCCCTGGCGCTGACGGCCTCGCTGACCCGCAGTGGGCTCGTCGCCTGCCCCGCGACCCATACCGACGGCCCGTCGTCGGACCCCAACGCCATCCCGGAGGCGGCCCGGGTCCAGCTCGACCCCGCCTTCAACGTCGACGCCCAGTCGTGGCCCCAGTGGGAGAAGGTCATGGCGCACGCCCTGCAAACCTACGGGGCATACGTCTACGACACCGGCGGATCGCTGGCGTTTGCCGGCCAGGGCAACCAGAACGGTGGACTGCTGTGGAGCTCGGTTGGCGTGCCCGACGGCCCGTCGCTGAACAACCTTCCGTGGGGCCAGATGCGCGTTCTACTCATCCAGCCCTGCTGAGATTTCCGCAACCTCACTTCCCTCCCCCGCTCGTGGGGGAGGGCCAGGCTGGGGCCGCCTAGCAGCGTTTGAGGGTGAGAACCCGGAACTGGCTCCACGGTAGGTTGCCGATGGAGGCAAAGGCCGGAACGCCGACCATCGACCAGGCATCGTAGCCGCGATCGAGGGTCGCTTCCGCCGCGACCGAAAGCGAGTCCCCGGTGTCGCCGAGGTAGGCGCCATAGGTTTGCAAGGCGTGGGCCACGATCTTCTCCCAGCGAGGCCACGGCTGCTTGTCGACCGGGAACGCGGGATCGAGCTGGATGCGCGCCCCTTCAGGAATCGCCGTCGGGTCATCGTGGACGCCGTCCGTGTGGGTGGCGGGACAGGCGATGAAATCGCGCCGGGTATGGGGCGTGGTGAAGAACAGGGCGTGGTCGATGTGGCCCTGGGCGATCTCTTCGGGACGGACGATCCCTCCCAGGGCGGCAAAGCCCGCCGCGACCGCACCGTCGCAATGCTGCTTCTGCGGGCAGACCGCCCCCCAACCGGTGGGGTCGGTGATGTAGCGGGCACCCGCCAACCAGCTGTCGGATCGCTGGTCGTACGACGCCAGCCACATGTCGAGCTCCTTCCCGGTCTGCGCATCGATCACCACCAGATGGTGATCCGAGCCGGTGCTCGGCACGGCGTAGGCCGGAATATGAAACGAGACGTCCGTCTGGCAGTCGTACTTCGTACAGGCCACGTTGTAGAGGCTGCTGCTGGGGTTCGCGTAGGTGAGAGGCTTCGCCCAACTGTTGGACCCGGCCCAGAAGTTCGCCGCTGACTTGTAGGGCACCAGGGCCTGGTCGACCATCCCTTTGGACCCGGGGTCGATCGTGGCCGCGGCGGCAATCGGCTGGTTCCAGAAGCTGGTCGCGGCATAGAAGCGCGGAAAAGCTCCCGCCTGCGCCGGCGTGTGAATCGAGACCCGCTGGGTGCTGGTCAGCTGGCCCATCCGGTCGTAGTTGCTCAAGTCGTACACGAAGGTGGTCGAGGGCCAGAGGAGGTAGTCGGTGTAGGTGATCGTTCGGCGGTCCGAGACGTCGAAGGCATCGATGGGCCGGCCGTCGCGGAGGATCTGCAGCCGCGATGTTTGTTCGCCGGGCGTCAGTTCCAGCAGCGCCGACCACGAGTTCAGGGCGGTCGCGGTCAGCGAGCCAGGGTCGGATTGGGAAGCACACGAGGCGCAGAACAGCGCCGTCACCGCGATCAGGGTCGCGATCGCCCGTCTCATAGCGGGCTCGTCGCCAGCGCCGGATCTCGGAATTGCGCCGCGCCGGCCGCGCCGTTCTCGCCGATGGCGTAGGCATCGATCAGGCTCGAACCCGTCGGACAGCTTCGCACCTGGGAAAGCGCGGTCACCGCGCGGCCGTCGTACCAGGCTTCACAGGTGCCGGTCGTCCCTCTGACAAAGAGATGCAGCTCGACCGTGTGCCACCCCTCCCCCGCCCGCAGCCCGCTGGTCGTGACGCCGTCGGGCGCCCGCGCGCCATTTTCAAACACGAGTCGGCCCTGCGCGTCGACGAGGAGCCGGAAGCGCGTTCCATCCGCGCTAGCCAGCGATAGCAGCGTGGTGGGACTTCCGGTTGATCCCAGCTTGACGGACACCCGCGCATACACCTCCGGGTGACCGCGAGCGAGGCGGCCACTCGACGCGGCCCCGGGGTCGAGCAGGTTGAAGGCGCCCAGCATCGGCGCGGCCGCCCGGTCGCCAGGGCCCAGTGGTGGGAGCTGCCAGGCCGCCTCCCAGGTGCGGAGCATCGAGTAGTGGGTGAAATGCCCGCCGTCTCGTTCGGCAGGGCCGTTGACCCAGTTGCCGACGGCGACCGCGGCGACCTGGTTGTAGAAGCTGCCCGAATCCTCGTCGAAGAAGACGTAGGCAATCGAGCGGCCTTCGGTCCACGCCGGTGCGCCGAAGATGTTCACGGGCTCGGTGCCGTTCGCCCCGCTCAGGTTGCTGCCGGTAAAGAGGTCCTGCAAGAACCGGTCCGCCTGCCCGACATTGCCGTCGTGCATGTTATGGCTGTTATCCGGGGCGATAAAGACGAAGTTCGGCGTGGTCGTTTGGCTGCGTAGATCGGCGGCCAGGGAATAGCGGTTGTCGCCGTAGAGGTCGACGTCGTGGTCCTGGCAACGCGAGCTGCTGACCGACCCACCGCCCTCGACCGTCTTGAAGTAGACGAAGGGGTTGTGGGTCACGTCGTAGACCGGGTTGTTGGATTGCCAGCGGCAGGGCGATCCCATGCTCTGGAAATAACCACGCCAGGTGCGGCCTGACGTCTCGATGCTGTCGGCGATATTCGACGGCCATGCTGCGGTAATCGCGCATCCGGGCGACGGCTGATCCCAGGTGGGGGTGCAATCACTGGGAGGATCGCCGATCACCTGACGCTGCTCGCTGCCGCTGACGAGGGCGAGGTAGTCGGGCAGACTCCCGTGCGCCAGGCCAAAGTAGTTCGCCTGCCGGAAATTGCCGTTGACGAGCACGTTGTTGAAGAAGGGCGCCTGCGGATTCCCGATGACCTGGCTCTCGTCCATGTTCTCCTCAACGATCACGAAGATGTGATCGAAGGCCGGTGCCGCGGCCGCGGGCAGGACCGGAGGCGGGGCGCCACCGAGCAGCACCGAGGTCGCACCGAGAATCGACGCGAGAGCCAGGAGGCGCCGCATGGCTAGATCGTCTGGCGCTCCAGCGGCATCAGCTTGGGCGCCGCCGGCCGGGCCAGCCTGATGCGCACCAGCGCCGCCAGGATTCCGAGGATGAGGCCGATGGCGGCCGCGCCTGCCAGGTTGAGGAGGGGTTTCGGACGCACGATCCCCGGCAGGAGGTGCGCCGGGTCGAACACGGTGACCGAGATGGCCGGCTTGCCCTGCTCCGCGAAGGTCGGCGCCAGCCGATCGTGCACCTGCTCGACGAACACGCTGCCCACTTCCTCGAGCGTGCGCAGGCCGCGGGTCGGGTCGGTGTCGTCGTACGAGATGTCCAGCACGGCCGCCGACGGCTGGGTGCTCACCTGCAGGTTGTTGATGATCACGGTGGGACTGACGTCGATCTGCAGCCGGTCGACGACGGTGGAGGCGACCACCTGGCTCTTGACCAGGTCGCTCATCGTCTGGGTGTAGATCTCGGTCGCGTTGGCGACGTCGGGTTGGAAAAAGGAGTCGGCCTGACCGATGACGACCTTCATCGAGGATCGATAGACCGGATGTTCCAGCTTGGTGTACGCGCCGGCTGCGCCGGCGCAGATCAGGGTGACCAGCACCACCAGCCACGCCTGGCGAAGCAGGGCTCGAGCGGTCATCCTTTTCCCTCCCCGGTTCGCCAGAGTCGGGCCGGCCCCACCATGGTGGGGAGCGCCAGGCTAAGGGCGACGATCATCCAGGGTGTCCGGTTGGTTTCGGTGGAGAGCGTTGTCGAGACGAGCGCAAAGCCCAGGAGACCAATGACGAGCGCGGTCGCGATCGATCCCGTGAACGGGTCGTTGGCGACCCTCGCCATACGGGCCGTCTGGATCAAGGACCACCCGGTGACGGCGAGGATGGCCGAAAAGAGCAGCACCCCTGGAAGTCCAAGCTCCACCAACGACTCGAGGTAGGTGTTGTGGACGGGCTGCCCCTGGCAGAAGGAGCCCGCGGCCCGCACCGCCGATCCCTGCGCCAGGCAGCGCAGGTGCAGGTCGAGGAAGACACCGGGGCTGGTCCGCAGGAGTTGAAAGCTGTTCGGCGCGAAGGCGCCGAATCCCATGCCGGTCACGGGATGATCGTGAAACCCGTGCAGGGCGGCGAGCGCCAGGTCGCCACGCCCGGCGGCTCCGCTGGGATCGGTGAGCGCCTGCTCGAAGCGCTGGCTCAGGGTCGGCCCGGCGATCGCCAGCAGGGCGACCGACATGGCGCCGGCCGCGAGGAAGAATCTCATTTTGTGGGCGCGGGATGAGAACAGGTACGCGGCCGGGACGATGGCAATCAGGATGCCGACCACGACGATGGCCACCATGCCCCCGCGAGAAAGGCTGGCGGGGATCGATCCCGCGATCATGGCGAGCGCCCCGTAGAGGATGACCCGTGCCGCCGTGCCCCTGGTGTTCGCGATCAGCGCGATCGCCAGCGGCGCAGCGATCACCTGCAGCGCGGCAAAGAAGTTGGGGTCGCCCAGCGCATTGAATTCGCGGCTCTCTCCGCGAGCGTAGCTGAAGATCCACCAGGCCCCCAGGGCCGCCGACCAGAGCGTCATCGCCCACAGGATGGGGCGCAGCTCCCGGGAGTCCTTCAAGACCAGCGCGACGGCGGCCATGTACGCGAGCGAAATCCCCAGCGATGCCAGGGCGTCGAGCGTCCCGCTGGTGCTGCTGGTCCAGGAAAGACTGGCGGCGGCCAGCCCCGCGTAGGCCAGGACCAGGGCGAGGGTGAGGGTCGGTCGCCGGAAGTGGACGCCGCCCCGCGCCAGCTGCGTCACGGCCAGCAGCAGCGCCAGCGGACCACCGAGGCGCTGGATGCTGACGCCGGCGAGCGTGAGGGTACTGGGATAGACCGTCAGGAAGAGGATCAGCACCACCAGCACCGGCCGGAAGATCGCCGCGAGCACGGCGATCAAGCCGACGACCGCCGCCGCCGCCAGCTTCAAACTGTAGGCGGCGAGCAGCCCGGTCCCGGCCGCCACCAGCATCGCCCCGGCGGCGACGAGCGTGCCGAGCATTTCGCGCGGATCTCGCCGGATTGTGGCGATCACATCACGCTCCGTACACTGGGGACATGCGGGCGGCCATCGTCATCCCCTGCTACAACGATCAGGAGTTCCTTCCGCAGGCGATCGCCTCGGTCAGGAGCCAGGAGCCATGCGAGCTGGTCGTGGTCGATGACGGCTCCACGGATCCGGCGATGCTCCGCCTGCTCGATTCGCTGTCCGCCGATGGCGTCCAGGTCGTGCACCAGCGCAATGCGGGCCCGGCGGCCGCCCGGATGGCCGGCGTGGCCGTGAGCCGGGCGCCCTACGTGTTGCCGCTGGATGCGGACGACCTGCTCGGACCGGGGTCCGTGGCGGCGCTCGCCAATGCGCTCGATGCGGAGCCGACCGCCGGCGTTGCCTGGGGCGACCTGGAGCTGTTTCGACCGAGCGGCGCGCGACTGACGGCCCGTGGCCCGCAGGCGCTTGACCCCTGGCTGATTACCTACCTCAACGAGCTGCCGCTGTCGGCGCTCTTTCGTCGCGAACTCCTTGTCGGGTCCGGCGGATATCAGCTCCGCGAGGGCTACGAAGATTGGGACCTCTGGATGGCGCTCGCCGAACGAGGCGTCCGCGGCATGCGCGTGCCCACCGTTGTCGAGCGGCACCGGGAGCACGGCGGCCGTCGCTGGTCGCAGGATTTCTCGCGCCACGATCGAGCGCTGGTGGTGCTGCGCGAACGGCATCGCGAGCTGTTCGCCGCGCGCGGGTTGAATCGGGGCCGCTCCAGCGCCCCGCTGCGGCAGAAGCTGTTGCTGCCCCTGATCGAGGCCGCCGGTTTCGCCTCCGCCACCAGCCGCTACCGGCTCGCGCATCTGATCAGTCACCCGCTCCGGTTTGCCCAGGTGCAACTGCAGCGGCTTGGCGAGGTTCGCTCAGCACGGCGACCGCATACCACGCGTACCGCATCGTGAAGGGCAGCCCTCGAAAGAGCGCGAAGTCGAGCCGGTCGAGCATCGACACCAATCGGGGAAAGCTCGGCAATCGACGGAAGGGCACCGCCGCGAGCGACAGCAGGTGGTAGGCGCGAACCTCGACCGAGCCGAAATATTTTCGAGCCAGCTTGAAATCGCTCATCTTCAGGGGATGCTCGTCCGGCGTCCGTAGCGTGGGCGTCATCCGCCGCTTGAGATTGATCAATGGGTTGTGGCCCAGCGGCTCCATGAAGATCGCCTGACCGTTGGCTTTCAGCGTGCGGGCGACCTCCGCGAACGATCGGTCCAGGTCGAGGTGATGCAGGATGGCGTTGCCGCAAATCACATCAAAGGTCTGATCGGGAAAATCGAGCGCCTCGGCGTCCATGGCCTTGAACTCGATCTGCACCCCGGCCTCGCGCGCGGCCGCCTGCGCATGCAGCATGCCGGTCTCGGAAAGATCGATCCCGGTGACCACGCCTCCGAACTCGACCAGGCGCGGCGTGTACTTCCCCTGGCCGCAGCCGTACTCGAGGACCCGCTTGCCGGAGCAGCGCGCACGCAGGAAGTCCTCCCAGAAATGCGCCCGCCCCTCGATGATCGAGTAGTACTTGTCGACCGCCTGCCAGCGGGCATCCTCGGCGTACTCCTGGTCGTGGAAGGCCTTCTCGCGCGACTTGCGCTCCTCCATCACGGGCGACCGACCTCAACAATCTCCCGCTCGCCTGCCAATTCCCTCCCCCGCGTGCGCGGAAGGGTCAGCGTGGGGACCGGTGTTGCCGTCCGACGCTGACGCGCGCGCCTCCAGCGGCGCAGCAGATCCATTGACCGCCGAGGGAAGACCGCTTCCGCCGCGACCTCGGTGGCCAGGCGAAGCTGGCGCGCTCGAGCCAGTAGCTGCGCGGCGGGGCGCGGCCCGACCGCCTGGATGCTCAGCGTCACCCGGGCCGCGGCGGCCCAATCGAATTTGTAGGTCTCCGTTCCTCGCAGCAAGTCGTAATACGTCACGCCCCGCTCCGCCGCCTCGCGGATGGACATCGCCATCCGGACGAAGGCGACGCTCTTTCTCCCCCAGCTCGGGTCGTAGCCGGTCTGATAGAGCAGATAGCGCTGCCCGCGCCCGAAGCCGTAGTAGGTCGCACGGCAGGCGCCCTCAACCCACAGCTCCTCGAAACGCACCATGCCGCGCGTGGCCAGCGCCGGAGCGAGACGTCGGTGGAAGTCGCGCACCGCGGGTTGGCTCATGGCGTCGGACCCGCCCTGGATCGCCCACCGCTGATCGTGCAAGTGCAGCAGCCGGTCCAGCGCCGCGCCCACCCGCTCGGGCTCGGTCACGGTGCGAAGCGCGAAGCCCGGCAGGCTGGCCAGGTCCCGGTGGAGGCGCCCCAACTGGTTCGGTCGCCGGCTCCGTGCCAGGGCCGCGTCCCAGCCGTCACTGAGGTCGAGGTACGGACACAGCTGGTGCGGCGATACCGTGTAGGCGCGCCGGCTCTCGTGGCCGAGGTGCCACGCGATCAGCTGAACTGTCGGAGAATCAGCCGGTAGTCCGTCGAGCGCCAGCAGGTCGAATGGCTCGCTCGCCAGCCTGGCCAGAATCGCGCCGGCCGCGAGCCGCGCGCACGCCGGGTGAGCCAGCACATCCAGGCCGTCGGCGGCCACGACCGGCTCGCCCAGCAGCGAGACGCGCCGCGCCGTTCCCATGCCGGTCGCGATCGATCGCTGACTCAAGGCGAGCAGCCCGACCAGCCGTCCGTCGTTGCGGGCGCAGAGCACGCGCGGCTCCGTCCCCGCACCGAGCGCCTGCTGCCAGCTCATCATCCAGGCGTGTGAGAGGAACGGCGACGCGCCCGGGACGACCTCGAAGAGCGCATCCCATTCCTCGGCCAGCGACGCAAGTCCGTCCACACCGTCGACGAGGTCGACCTGCCAGCGGCTCATCCGGAACTCCCCACGACCGCTCGGCGGACCGCGTCAACCAGCCAGTCGAGCGCGTCCAGCGTGAGATCCTGGTGACAGGGAAGCCACAGCGCCGTCCGGCGCACCTCATCGACGTCGCGGAACTCGCCGTTGGGGCCCGCCGGGTGCCGCTCGGGCCAGAACTCGCCGATCTCCACACCCTGGGCCCGGACCCACGAAAACACCTCGTGTCGGTTGTTGGTCCGGAACGGATAGAAGAGCGGACAGACGCCGGCCGGTAAGTCGGGAAAGAGGGGCGGCGCAACGTCGCGCAGTTGTTCGAGCAGGTAGGCGTAATTTCGCCGGCGCCGGTGCACGATGGCGTCGAAGTCCTGGCGCGCGACGATTCGGCGCGAAAGTGCGCTGATGGTTCGGTCTGCCTGCGCCGGGTCGAAGGTTGGCGTCCCCATCGGGACGTAGTCGGCACCAGCCGCCGAAAACGCCGCCTTGCCCATCCGCAATCCGGTCGCGCGAGCCCACGCCGCCGCCGGTAGCTTCCGCATCTCGAGGTTGGACAGCAGCAAGGACAGGGTATGGGCGGCGACCCAGCTGCGAGACGGCGCCGTTCGTTGGCTGGCGTCGCTGATCCAGGCGCCGTTGAGCACGCCGACGCCGCCGTCCGGGGTGGGCAACGACTTGGGGAGGCTAAAGGCCGCCGCATCGCCAAACGACCCCAGCGGCTCATCAGCCGAGCGCGATAGCAAGGCGTGCGCGCAATCCTCGATCAACGCCACCCCGCGCTGGCGGCAGAGGTCCCGCAGGTCGCGAATCGGCGCCGGAAAACCGGCGTAATGGATGACATAGACGGCCGCCGTTTTCGCTCCGATTCGGCGCGCCAGGTCGTCGGGATCGACCTGCAGCTGCGGACCGAGCGGAAAGAAGGTGACTCGGGCGCCGGCCGCGATGATCGCCTCCAGTTCCACACAGTGAAAGAAAGCGGGAAACAAGACCTCACGGCCCGCCAGCCCAAGTGATCGAGCGATGGCGAAGATCGCGTATCGGGCGAAGACGAAATCTCGCCGGCCGGGATGGCTCAACGGGAACGGCAAGGCAACGCCGGCCGCCGGCCGGATCATCGACGGCCAGAGCGTCGGAAACAACGGCATCCAGGGCGCCGTGGCGTTTCCTGCCCGGGCCGACAGCGCGTTTGTCATAGGAAGCCCAGCCGGGTACGGACGGCGAGGTACCAATCGGACGTCTTTATCCGCAGGCGGTTGATGCCGTCCTTCGGCCAGATGCCGACGCGCGGCACGGCATGCGGCTCGACTGCTTCGGGCGCATCGGGCAGTGTGAAGGCATGGGTAAAGCCCGCGCGCGCCGCCGCCTGGCGCACCCGATCGTTGTGCCGGCCCCTCGGATACGCGAGCCATCGAATCGGCTCTCCGAGCAGGTCTTCCAGCAGCTCCCGGCTGGCTCGCAGGTCGCGCACGCACTCGTCGTCCCCGAGGACAGTGAGATCGTGATGGGCGAAACTGTGCGAGCCGAACGTGACGCCGGCCTCGCGCATTTCGAGCACCTGGCTCGGGCTCAGGGTTTTAAGCGGTTGAGGCGGCGGGTCATCGACCCAATCGATCGGCCGGCGGGCCGAGCCCAGGGTCGCGGCCACCAGGAAGACGGTGGCGGCGAGGCCATGCTTTCGCAGAATCGGCATGGCATGCGTGTGCAGCGTCGCGAACCCATCATCGAACGTGAGCGCGGTGACGCCCTGCGGCAATCGGGCGCTCCCGTTCATTCGCTCAACCACCTCGGCGAGGCCGACCACGCGGCGGTGCCGGCTGATCCAGGCGCACTGCCTGGCAAAGAGTGCCGGTGAAATCGCGAGCGGCGAGCGCCAGGCCGGGTCTACCGCGTGGTAGCAGAGCACGGGCATGTCGTCAGCGCTCCGTGATCCGCACGGTCATGCTCCGGCGGGAAGAGCCTCGCTGGCCTCCAACAAGTTTTCGGCGCCGATCTCCACCAGGCATTGGCCGAGTTGCTCAGGGTCGTGCCGGGCCAGGTCGCCGGCCGCGGCAAGCTGCTCGGTCATGACCCGGCGGGCGTAGCGCATGGTGTCCGGGACGTCCGGCTGGATCGGGTACGACGCAGCCGCTGCATACGCGTGCAGCTGTCGCTGGCCGAACGGCCCGGCATTCGCCACGACGACGTCGAACCTGTTGTCGAGCAACCTGGCAAGCGGTCTCACTTGATGAGAGCTCAGCGCCACTTCGTCCGAGCCCTCGGCGGTCATGATCTTCGTCACCATCACCTTGAGCCCGCGGCTGTCCCTGATGGCATCGATCAACCCGGGACAGCACAGGACTGGAATCAGGTCCTCGAGGTGACCAGGCGCTATCACGATCAGGTCAGCCTGCGACACGGCGGCGAGCGCACTACCCGTCGCGTCCGGTGTCCCGTCCTGGCCTGATGGGTCGAGGGCGATCAGGATCCGACCGCGAACCCCAAGCAGTTGCACCGCCGCATCCAGCGCCGCCCGCCGCAAGCCGCTGATCTCCTCCAGCGCCCGAAGCAGCTCGGTGCCGAAATGCCCTCCCCGCCAATCGCGACTCTCCATCCGGTGGCTGAGCAGGCTGCGCAACACCACGTTCTCCTCGACCGTCGGGGTGAGCGCCACCAGGCAGAGGCTCGCATCGTCATGTGGCAGCAAACCCAGCTGGTCCTTCGGCTCGTGACGCGGCGCGCCCCGCTTGAGCCCGCTGATGACCGCGGTCAGGTTCCAGCTTCGGTCACGTAAACCCAGCAGCGTCGTGTATAGGCCCGTGCCGCCACCGATCACCGCGATCTTCAAGCTGGCGAGGTGCGGGAGTAACTGAAGCCGCCGGTCTAGCTGCCTGTCGACCGTCGACCCACGTCGAGCCAGGCTCGTCAATCGGGCGATCCCTGGCGGGCGGCTGATGCTGAGCTCGGTGCCGGCCGGCACCCTTTTCAGGGTCCATCGAAGCCGCGCGCCGAAGGTATCATCCAGGTCGAGCAGGAACTCCCGGACATTGGGGCTGTCCGGCTTCCCCAGGCGGATGGCGCCAAAGCGGCTGGCAAGCGCAATGCATCGGTGCAGCGCTTGATCGAGGCTCGCGGGCAAGACGGTGCCGGTACGAATCACGCTACAAACCAGCCTATCCTCGTGCCGTCGGATGCGATATAGGGAAAGGTCCCATGCCCCGGGACTGCAGTCCCATCATCGGCAGAGGCGCGCTGATCCGGCGCGACCCTGGTCGCGTCGCATACGGAGTGACCACATGATGGCCTCGGAGCGGTTGCGCACTTCGAGCTTGCGGTAGATGCTGGCGATGTGGTTTCGCGCCGTCCTGTCGCTGATGCCACGTGCCGCCGCGATCGATCGAGTCGATTGCGCCTGCCCCAGCAACGCCAGAATCGTCCGTTCGGCTGGAGAGAGTCGGTCGTAGGCTCCACCGGCGGTGGGCTGGTGCCCGGAAAGCCGGGCCAGAGCCAAGCGCGCCAGGTTGCCGCCGATGGCGACGTGGCCGGAGACCACGGCCTGCACGCCGGCGATGAACTCCTCGGCCGAGGCATCCCGGGTGAAGAACCCGGCCGCCCCACAATCCAGTGATGCCACGAGGTCCGCGGCGTCCTCCTCATCTCCTAGCAGGATCACCCGGGTGTGCTGATTCCTCAGGGCGAGCTGAGCGGGAAGCTCGGTTCCGGGGATCGGTGGTGAGCGAAGATCGCAGAAGAGCAGTTCATGATTCCCCTCCTCGATACGGCTGAGGGCTTCGTCGGTCCGAGTCAACAGCTCAACCGGGACGTTCAGTGGAGGCCCGGAGACAAGGTTGGCAAGGGAGGCAAGGACCAGCTGGTACTCGCCGACCAGGAGCGCCCGCGGTCTATCCAGGAGCGATCCGTCTAGCAGGCGCGGAACGACGAGCACACTCGGAATCTATAGCGTGCACCGAAGTTTGCGGAATGGGAAAGTCGTCCCGGCCACATGGGACTGGTGCGTCAGATCGTCGTCAGACCCTGTTGCGCCGCGTAGAGGACGAGTTGTCCGCGATGCCTGAGGTTGAGCTTTTGATAGATGTTGTTCACGTGGTTTCCGACCGTTTTGGGCGTGATGGCGCATTCACGAGCGACCTGCTTGGTGCTCAGGCCACTCGCAATCCAGACCAGGATCTCACGCTCGCGAAGGCTGAGCCCGGTGGACGCGATGGAACCAGCCCCTTGCGCCTGCATCGCCAGCAGCACCGATTCCATCAAAAGCGGGTCCAGATAGAAGCCGGAATGAAAGAGTCCGGCGATCGCGCCCTCCAGCGTATCCCGCGACACGCTGCGCGATAGGTATCCCCGGACCCCGGCCCTGACGGCGTCGGCGTATACCGTCGCGTCGTCGTCGGGGTCGAGTAGGAGGAGCGTTCGCACGCCCCAGTCTGAGGCATCGATCAACGAGAAGAACGCCGGCCCACTGATGTCGAGGACCATCACCTGCGGTCTTTCGGCGGCAAGCATGGCTCGAACGTCGCCCACGCCGTGCTCCTGGCGCGTGATGCGGTAGGACGGGTCCTTGACCAGCAGTGCGGACAATGCGGCCCCCGACAGCCGGCGATCCGCCACGACCGCGAGCACCTGGACCGGCTGCATGACGCCCGAGTACGTGATGACGTCGCCTCTGGGCTCGGTGCTGCTCACGAACTCCCTTTTCTCGGCGCTTCGATCAGGACCCGCGTTCCGCCCTTGGGAGCACTTCGAATATCGAACAGGCCGCCAAGCCTCGCCATGCGCTCGGCATTGCCGACCAATCCGAGGCCGCGGCCATCGCGGCTCGGTTGCACACGGTGGGGCGTGAACCCGATTCCGTCGTCATGAATGGTGACCCGGATCAGGCCGTCAGGATATTCGAGGCGGACTCGGACCGATTTTGCGTTCGCGTGGCGAACGACATTGGTGATCGATTCCTTGACGACCCGTCCGACCTCACGGAGGGTCTTGCCGGCCACCCGCTCGTCGGATCGCTCCTCGGTCCAGGAGAGGGCGCACCCGGACGCTCGCAAGAGGGTCTCGGAAAAGCCTCGGGCGCGCTCGAGCGCGCCCACGCCCCGATCGAGATTGCGAAAGCCGTACGCCAGCGCCCTGGCGCCATCAACGGCGCTGCGCGTCGCGCGTTCCAGGACTTGCAGTTCCGCTTCCCCGGCGAAGCCACGGGTCCTGGCCAACCGGATTTGGACCAGTAAGCCACTGAGCGCCTGGCCGACTTCGTCGTGGACTTCTCGCGCCAGGTGCTGGCGCTCGATCGTGAGTTTTCGTTCACGACGGCGCTCGGCCATTCGTTCATGCTCGAGCCGGCGGGACATGCGCAGGATGTGCGCAACCCGACTGGCAACCAGTTCTAGGATGGCGACGCGCTCGGGCGACATCGGCTGACGGCGGGACTGCCGCTCCTCGCCAATGATCAACACGCCCTGCGTCCGAGGACCGACGAAAAATGGCAGGATCACGCCCGCCCTCGTGGTGGGCGAGAACAGCGCCAACCGCTCCGGCTCCAGCGCCGAGTCATAGGGGCTGAAGGACAGCACCACCGCGCGCCGCTCGTGGAGCGCCTGGGCGCAGTGCTCCAGCCCGGCGAGTGGCCAGGTTACCGGGACCGATTTCCCCGGTGGGCGATGTCCGCCGGCGGCCCGGATCGTCACGCCGGCCCGAGCGTCGCGAATCGCGATCCGGCAGTAGGTGACATCAAGGGATTCGCCGATCGACCGGGCAATCGCACGGTACGTTGGTGGCAAGCGGAGCGCCTTATCGAGGGCCAGCGCATTTTCGAGGGTGCGGCTGACCTCGTCGAACATTCGGCGCACGCCCGCGAGCCGGGCTTCGTAGGTTCGGGCGTGGACCGCCAGGGTCGCGGCCAACTGCAGCCGGTCGACGTCGTAGTCCGCAAGGCCCCCGGCGTGGCAGCCGGCGAGGCCAACCACGCCGACCAGCTTGCCGTGGGCGTAGATCGGGCTGACCGCGCAGGACAGGATGCCGCGCGCCCGGCACCAGAGGGCCCAGGGCCCATCGCCCGTCCCGCGACCGATCACCAGCGACTCTCGTGGCGGATCTGGAAATTCCCCGATGGCGGATGGGTTGAGGAAGGAGTTCGCCACCCCCGGAATGACCACGGCGTCCTTTCCATCTCCCCAGGCCAGCCATCCCACGTCGGCGGCGGATCGCTCGAGGATCGCCCTTACCAGGAGTTCGTCCGGCGAATAGTCGCGCGTGGCCTCGCCGTCGCGGAGATCCGTCTCCGCACTGTCGACAGATGATTCTTCAACCTGCGGCCGCACCGCGTATGGCGCTAGCGCCATATTCAGCCGAGGCCCCCCTCAGCTCTCCCTCGCCGCAACGATCGCTCCTTCCCTGTCGGTGCCGAACCCGTGACATATGCCCCAACGAATCAGGGCCCTTCACACTGTACGATAAATTGAGTCCCATACTGGCGTCAAGCGGTAAAGTTACCGATGGTGGAAATTCACCATTAACGATCCAGCAAAAATTGCTGAGTTCGCTGGGGGTTACGGAATACCGGGCGGCGAAGGTAGCGCCGAGACCGACGGGAGGATTACGGGCCCACCGAGCACGGGCGGGACGGCTGGCACCGACCTCAGCAGCTGGCGGACCCCGTTCGTGGCCGAGTTCAGCGTAGCCGTGGATCCGGCCAGATTGGGTACCTCGCCAGGCAACTGACCGTGAGGGACGCCGGTTACCGCGCCCACGCCACCCGAACCTCCCGAGGCGGCCGGCGACGCCCCGATGACGGTTGGTGCGGTGAGGGACACCGTGGCTGGACCGCGATCTGTTGCTGGTCGTGCCGGGCTCGAGCTCTGAACCGAGATCAGGATCAAGGGCACCGCCGCCACCGCGGCGAGTCGAGCGGCCGAGAGGACTGCCCCGCCACCAGGTCGCTGCCGGCCGAGGTTGAAGACGCCAAAGACCACAGCGACCCGTGCTGCCACCTGGACGGCGTGCCGGCGCGCTCGATGAAGGACCTGCGCGGCCGCCATATAGCTGAGTCGAAGCCGGCCGGCGATGTCCGCCAGCGGACGGCTCTCCACGGCTGACTGCCAGAGCGCCTGGCGTTCGCGATTTGAGAGCTGCCTGAATACGATATCGACGAAATCTCGATCGGCCACGGCATTCTCCATGTCCGCCGCTCGGCCGGCATCGTGACCCAGCGTGACCAGTGCCTTTCCCAGGCGCTTCCGGCGCCGCAGCAGATCGAGGCAGTGGTTGCGGGCGACCCTCAGTAGCCACGCCCGGGCGACGTGACTCGGGGCGTTCAAGTCGATGGACTCGAGCGCGATCAGAAACACTTCCTGGGCGGCGTCGGCCGCATCGTCCGTATTGCGCAGGATGCTCGAGCACACCCTCGCGACAGCGGCGTGATTGGCGTGATAAAGATCGTCGATCACGCCATCTCGGCTTGCGTTTTGCACGGCTTCCCCTCGAGCTAATCGGTGCCGAACCCTGCAACAAGGTTAGTTTGGGACAAACCCATTGTCAAATAATCGGCACCTCGGACGTCGGTATTAATAACACGATCGCACGATCCTCAGGGAAGGAGGCGTCAAATGAGGCCGGCCTATCGATTCGACGAATTTAGAACGGTGCAGCGCGAAAGCATGCAGGTTGCCGGTGAATTGCGGAAGGCTCTTGGCGCACTGTGCTCCCCCCTGGGGGGGACATTTGTACCACGCCGAGTGGGATTGATGCTCTATGTGATGGGCGCTGCTACTGTTCCTGATAGGCGCAACTCAAGGTTGCCCTGATAATTTCGACACAACGGGTGATGAAACGGTGCATGATCTCGGTGACGGCGGCCCGGCCAGCGGAAACGGTGGGACGGACCGGTTAGCCGGCCAGCTAACCCGTCGCCAGGCTCAGATCCTTGCCCTCGCCGCTAACGGCCTCTCCGACAAGGAGATCGCGAAACGCCTGGGCGTGGCCTTTCGGACGGTGCGGACACATTTCGAGAAACTCTATCGTGATCGGGGAATCCGTAACCGGTCACAGGCGATCGCGCTGTGGGCGGCGCGGGACACGGTAGGTCGCCATCAGAGGCCGGCTGACGAGTGCCCATACCCCAAGCCCTTTCCGCCCGATTTTATTGACTGTCCCGCCTACCAGGCGACCCAAATGGTCACGCTTGATCTCTCGCACCGGCCGCTCGGATCGATCATGACGTGCCGCCATCTGGAGAGCCGGTTAATGCCGAACACGAACTACCGGTGGTACGGCGCCTGCGTTCTGGGGGACGCGGAGGCGCGCCGCCGCTGGAGCAACGCCGTGGGCGTCGATCGCCTTCACGACATCAGCACGTTGCGGCAGGAAGTGTCGTCGCTCAGCATGCCGTACGTGCAGCAATTGCTCGAGCTCAAGAACGGGCCGCCCGGGGACAATCCGCTGGCGCACACACGCCAGATCCAGGGCGTCGTCGATGAGTTCATGACCAGGATGACGGCGCTGCTCCGCGAGCGCAAACCGGTGCTGGACGAGCTCCATCTCCCATTGGAGGCCTGTGTGCGGCTCCTTGGCATCGCCATCGACCGCTTTGTGAAACAGGGGATGACCGAGGAGCAATGGGAGGTGCCCGACGAGGTCCTCACCCTCTTTCCGGACGATGTCCGAGCCTATTTCCGGCCGCGCCAGGCCACGGGTGGTGCCACCGAGCCCTCCCCCGCAAGGTCGAATCCGGCCACAACCAATTCCTAGCCCTCCACATATAGAAAGGATGCAGCCGCAACGAACGGCAGGGTGGAGGCTACCATGCCCGTAACGCATGCCCACCCGCATCAGGGATCCCTGGTTCGTCGGCCTGATCGCACTGGTTGGAGTGGTCGCGGGTCTCGGTCTCTGGGTCCTGACGATCGCGGTCAGCCGCGGTGGTCTCTCCGGAGATGGCTGGTCCCTTTCCGGCAACGGCGCGCTGATCGTCCCATTCGGCATCGGTCCGGCCCTGGTCGCCGGTGGCTGGGCGGGCATCATCCTGCGGATGCGCGGGCATCCCCGCTGGTTGTTGCTGGGGATTGGCAGCGCGTTGATCGGTCTAGCCCTGGCAGCCGCCAGCCTGCTCGTCCTTGTTGTGTTCGGCCCTCGGTCCCGCGATGCCGGGCTCGCGGCGTCGCTCTTCTTCGGCTTCGTGCTCTACGGCTGGTTGCTGGGCAGTGCCATCGTCGCGGCGCTGGTTCGGGCCCCGGATCCAGATCGCCGCGGCCCGCCCTTCTGGTCCATCGCCGCGATGCTTTTGCTTCCGATCACGTTGATCGCCGGCTGCGAAGCCGGCGCCGGCGTCCTACCGACATAGGCGGCTTGATCCCGGCATGAACGCGCCGCGCGCCGTCATCGTGGCGTCTTTTCTAATCGTCGCGGCGATCTGGGTGTCCGTCATTTGGCGCGGCCCCCAGGGTCAAGCGAGCCGGCCTCAACTGCCGTTTCTTGGATCTCCGGCTCCCACGGCGACCCCGTTCGTATCGCCGGTGCCGTCCGCCGGGCCCGGGCCGGGCCAGGCCGGACGCCCCGCGCCGGCCGGCGGCAGCAGCAATGCCACGACAGCCGCGATCGATGCGGAAGACCTTCGAGAGGGCGACGTTGAGGATGAGGCCCAGCCAGCCAGTAGCGCCTCGGCAAGTCCTCAACCCGGGATACTTGCAGCGATCCCCAGCGCCGCACCCATCGTCCCAATTCCGTCGCCCCCCGTCTCGCTCCCCTAGCCTGGGAAGCTGCCGCCGATATTGCAATACATGTTGTGCACCTGGTTGCCCATCACGATGAGTACGATCAGAACCACGACCACGATCAGGGTCAGGATCAACCCGTACTCGACGAGCGCCTGACCATCCTTGTTGCGCACCCTGAAGAGCCGAACCAGCGCGGCCATGAAGCCCAGTTTGCGTCGCGGAGCTAATGAGTCGGGTTGCGGCTGCGACCGGACTCTCGTCCATTGGACCGAGGGCCACTACGCACGATTCCGTAGCGAGCTCAGCCACGGCCTCGGCCCTTCCGTCGTGGCCGGAGGCTAGACCGGCACCATCCTGCGCATGCGCGGTCATCCACGCTGGTTGCTGCTCGGGATTGGCAGCGCCCTGATTGGCCTTGCGCTGACGGCGGCCAGCCTGCTCTCGATTATTGTGTTTGGGCCAAAATCCCGCGATGCCGGAGCGGCCGCGTCGCTGTTTTTCGGCTTCGTGCTCTACGGTTGGCTGCTCGGCAGCGCCATCGTGGCGGCGCTCATTCCGGCGCCTGATCCAGACTGGAGCGGCCCGCCGTTCTGGTCTATCGCGGCGATCGCCCTGCTTCCGCTCGCCCTGATCGCCGGCTGCGAAGCCGGCACAGGAGTCCTATCCAAATAGTCCTTTCGGAGGCGGCGGCTGCCACTAAGGGACTTCTCCCGCCGCCTTTGCCCAGCGGCCTCTAGAGCCGAGAAACCGGGACAGGCCCGGAGCGGGATCGTACGTTCGTATCGAAAAGGGAGCCGCTCACTCGGTCGCGAAATGACCTGACGTGGTCACGAAGCACATCAGACAGGGCCTGCGCGTTTCTACTCCGCAACGCTCGATCCGCGGCTTCAAAGAACCGTCTCTGGTCGATCGGCGGTTCCATGCCGCAGTTTGTAAGGTAGAGAAGGCGCAAGGAGGCATCCTCCAGGCGTCGATAGACTTCAGTGAGGTACCGATTCGCAGCGACGCGAAGGAGAAGTGAGTGAAACTCCGCGTCCAGCTCTACATCGGACTCAGCTTGCGCGGCTCGCTTGGCGCGAGATATCAGCGTGCGCAGCTGAAGGAGGTCCGCATCGGTCAAGCGGGCGGTCGCTGCATGTGCCACGATGTCTTCGATTCCCGTTCGCAGCTCGAAGATCTGCTGTAAGTCGCTGACGGTGACCTGAGTTACGAATGTGCCCCGCCGTGGCAGGATTTCGACAAGACCTTCGTGGGCCAACAGATGGAGCGCATCCCGCAGTGGTGTGCGCCCGATTTCAATGCGCCGCATCAAGTCCGCTTCATTGAGAGCCTCGCCCGGCCGGAGTTCGGTTCGGAGGATCAGGTCGCGGAGCTTCCTGTAGGCAAAACTCGCATCGGTTGTATTCGACTGCGACTCAAGGAGGTCAGGAATGGCGTATCCATTCCTGGATTTGGGCAGCCTGGTCGCAACCCTCTTCGGTGTCCCGGTTAGGGTTTTCATTCGACCTTAGTATGCGCGTTGTCCGGTGCGACCTTCGCCGCGCTGTCCTCCGGTGTTGTTGCCGCCGCACGACTTTCGGCGAGGCGCCATGTCCCGGTGCTGTCGACAATCACGCCGTAGTCCCGCTGAGCCGCCTCTCGAGACACGTAGCCCTCCAGAACGTCATTAACCACAGCCTTTGGGTCACGGTGGAGCGGATCACCGTAGCCGGCACCACCCGCTGAGAAGTTGGTGAACCCCTCTTTTGCGGCCATGTGCTGGCGAAACATGCTGATGTAGCTGCCACCGCGGCCAACGACCCGCTCCCGTGGTGTTCCTGGCCAAAGCACGATGGCACTAGGCTCCGGCTCGAACCCTCCGTGCAATGCCCAGGGTCGCGTTTTCGTCTTCTTCTTCATCGACAGAACCTCCCCCTCCGCCACAAAACTCACATCGCGTCGAACCCCAAGGCCACCCCGGTACTGGCCCGGCCCTCCCGAATCGGTGGTCAACTCCAGACGATGGTGAAAAAGAGGAGTCTTCGACTCCAGGATTTCAATCGGCGTATTCCGTATGACGTTCACGATCAAATGCTGCTGGGCGTTCGCCCCGTCGTGGTCAGGGGCGCCGCCCCAGCCGATCCCCTCGTTATTGCTGATAACCCACGTTCGGCCGTTGGGATAGGCGCCGACCGCCATGAAACCTGGTTCGTCGCCACCGGAGGACGCCGCGATGGTTGGGACTCCTTGGGCCAAGGCTTTGTGGAGGAGCTCTAAGGCGACCATCTGTGTCCAGAGCGTGAAGGTGGCGGCGGGGTAAATGGCGTGAAATAAGGTGCCTGGCGGGGCGACGGTCCGCACTGGCCGAAGATGACCGCCGTTCCGAGGCTCGTGCGGAGTCGTAAGCGCCTTGAATACGGCCTTTACCATCCCATGCGTCGCTCCATAGGGCATGTTCACTGGGCCTGGGACGGCTCGTTCAGAGCCCGAAAAGTCGGCCGTAAAGGTCTCGTCATCGATGGTGATGGTGACCTCCATCCTGATCATCCGGTCGGTCACGCCGTCGTCAT
Source organism: Chloroflexota bacterium (assembly GCA_034666565.1). Classification (GTDB taxonomy): domain Bacteria; phylum Chloroflexota; class Dormibacteria; order CF-121; family CF-121; genus CF-13. Next base: position 6,196 of record JAXDLN010000024.1, on the reverse strand, counting down.
CGAGCCAGTCGACCGCCGTCCAGGAACCGTGGGGAAGGCCTCGAAGTGCGCGTAGCGCCTGCAGTTCGCCATGGTCAAGGATCCTCGTCACGGCAGCCTCAACCATCGGACGCCCGAACTTTTCGTAAATCTGATGGAGACGACGTTCCCCGGTTTTGATTGCCGTGAGCTGAGCGTGAAAATCGCCAATGACCGATTCGGGCATTCGCGAGTTGTACCGGATCAGCTCGAGCAGTTCCTCGTCGATCACGCCTCCCTTTACGAGCCTGGTGCCGGGAAACATCAGTCCTTCCTGGTGCACGGACGTCGAATCAAGCACGTAACCAGGATCCTTGGCACCGAGATCCATCCAATGTCCGCGCACGCATAGGTATGCGACTGGGAGTCGCGTGCCTGTCTCGAAGACGGGTGCAGTAAGAACCGCGTCATAAGCGTGTGCTGCACTCCAGTAGGGATAGTTGAGGAGGACGACATCGCCCGGCTCGAATCGCTCAACGCCGATATAGTCGACGATCTTACGGATGCTGTAGTCGTTCGCACCCAGAAAGGTGGCTCCTCCGGCGGTCTCGGCCATGAGTCGGAGTTGACCGTCATAAATCGAGATACCGAAGTCCAAAATGTCATAGATGACGGGACTAAATGCCGTGCGGACGAGGGAGCGTCGCATCTGCTCCGCCACGGACACCAGGTAGTTGCGAATCACCTCGACGGTGGCACCGTCAACAGCTATCATTCGCCACCTCTAGCCGCGATGACCAGGTGGCCCAGGGAATCGACCTCGAGACATTGATCTCCGTGGAGAACTACCGTGCTCGATCCATCACGGACGATAGCGGGACCCTTGACCCTTTGCCCAACGCCGAGCCGTTGCCGATCGTAAAGCGCGAAGTCAACAAGGGAGGCGCTGGCCACGTCGTATGCACGACGAACACCGGGTGATATCAACTTGTCCTCACCAGTCGGGACGGAGAACTCCAGCTTGGGCTTGTCGACGCTTCCGATTGCCCGAAGCCGAAGGGTCGCCACCTGAACCGGCTCAGCCATATTGTGTCCGTACCTGCTGAGGTGGGCGTCGTTAAAGCGTTGGCGAATCGGTCCGGGGCCCTCACCGCTGACAATGCCGACCGGTATCGCATGCTCTTGACCGAGGTAGCGAAGGTCGAGTCCTCGCTTGAGATGTCGGCGATCGGGCTCTACATGCTGCTCGCTGAGCACGGTGTGGCCCCTGCTTTCGAGCTCGCCGAAGTCCTTCTCCAGGGCGCTGAGCAAATCTTCGTCAAGTGTTTGCCCAACCGTTTTGGCAAATTCTGTTTCCAGATCTGCTTCGAGCATGCCTAGTGCTGAGAACGCTGAAGGCGCATGCGGCACGACGACCTCGCGAATCTCCATTTCGCGCATCAACATCGGCGCAATCATGGGCCCCGCCCCTCCGAACGCGAGCAAGGTGAAGTCTCGTGGGTCCAACCCGCGTTCGACTGTGATCTCACGAATTGCTCCAACGGTCCGAGCGAGCATGACCTTGAAGATCGCCGCTGCCGCCTCGACCAGGTCCAGGCCAAGCGGTCGTGCAATCTGCTCCATTACGGCGTCCCGAGCCGCAGACTCGTCAATTGTCATCTCGCCGCCAAGGAACTCGTGCGAGCTGATATAGCCTAGACAGACCGCCGCGTCCGTGACCGTGGGCTCAGTGCCTCCCTTCTGGTAGCAGACAGGCCCAGGATCTGCGCCCGCACTTCTCGGCCCTACGCGAAGGAGTCCCTCGTCGACCCATGCGATGGATCCTCCCCCGGCACCGATCGAGCGAATGTCATAAATCGGGATGAGAATTGGATTTGTGTCGATGTCCGCCTCGTGGATTTCCGTTGGGACACCACCCTGTAAGACGCAGGCATCGATCGTCGTGCCGCCGACGTCGAACGAGATGATGTTGGCACGATCCAGCCGCTTGGCCAGGCGTGAGGAGCCGACGATGCCGCCTGCGGGTCCCGACAGCACGGTATACAGCGGCGCCCGCTTTGCCAGGTCGGCCGTCATCGCTCCGCCGCCCGAACGCATGACGTGGAAGCTCCCCCGAAAGCCGCGACCTCCCAGCTCGGTTTCGAGTCCGTCGATGTACTCGCCGAAGATCGGCCGGATGTACGCCTCGAGCATGACGGTCGACGTGCGCTCGTACTCTCGATACTCGCGAGTGATCTCCGTCGAAATTGAGATGGCGCAGTCGGGGAAGCTTTCTCGAAGGATCGCTCCGGCGCGATCCTCGTGGTCGGTGTTGAGATAGGAATTGAGGAATACGACGGCGATTGCCCGTACTCCGTGCTCTTGAACAAGGAGACGGCCCGCGCGCCGCACAGCCTCTTCGTCGAGATCTTCAACGACCTTGCCCTGGGCGTCGATGCGGCCTGGCACACCCACGATGCGACTGCGCGGCACCAGACGAGGCGGAGGTAGGTACTGATAGTTATACATCTCGGCAAATGGCACCACGCCCCTCGCGATTTCGAGGATGTCGCGAAAGCCGTCGTTCGTGATAATTCCAGTCCTGGCACCCTTCCGGGTCAGAATTGCGTTAAGGCCCAGCGTCGTCCCATGGACAAAGCTCTCGACTTCGGGGAGTGGCAGCCCCAGGCCCATCATCGCCTCAACCACCCCCTCCGAGAGACGTCGCGGAGTGGTCTGAGACTTGTGCACCCTAATCTCACCGGTACTCTCCACAAACCCGATCGCATCGACGAACGTCCCGCCAATGTCGACCGCGATTCGCACGCGGGAGTCTGTCACCCCTGATCACCCACAACAAGCCACCTCAAAGAGACACAGTCCTGCGAATTCCCCACTTCAGGAACATCAGCGCCCGCGTTCGTAATATACCAGACAGTTTAGCCAGTCTTACGCGTCCCTCTCATCAAGCGCTCCGGGCCGAGCCCCGATAGATCAACCGCAGGGGGCACACCGATGGCAAGGTCCCGAAGGACCTCCGCCCAAAGAGGGGCGAGCGTGAATGCGTAGGTTCCGCCTGCAACGAAAAAGCGTGGAAAACCGGGCACCTCTCCGATTACCGGAAGCTCGTCGGGGGTTGCAGCGAGTGGGCCGGCCCAGGCTCGCAAGATGCGCATCGACGTCAGGAACGGCAGAATCCGCTGGGCGAGCTCAAGGTTCCCGAACATGCTCTTCAGACTTATGGCGGTTCTTTCGCTCAGGTCAAGCTTGGCCGCCGGCCAGCCACCTCCAATCAGGATGTTCCCGGCGCTTACCTGCTTGACCGAGAGCCCCTCGCCAATATGTTCAACCAGATGGTGCAGCAGGGGTGGCACCCGAACGGTGGCTTGCATCTGGATCGCCACCGGCGACATGTCCAGATCAATTCCGAGGAGGCCAGCGACGTCGCCGATCCAGGGCCCAGTCACGTTGACCACGGTCGGAGCGAGCCACTCCGCGTTCGCCGCGGACACGCGGTAGACTCCATCCTTCGCTGATATCCGGTCGACCCTTGTGAAGGCATGGACACGGCTACCGAGCCGTTGTGCTGCCTGGAGGTACGCGGGTACGACCTTGAGGGGATTGGCATACCCGTCCTCGGGGCAGAAGACGGCGGCATTCACGGCGGGAGAGAGAAGCGGTAAGGCCACTCGAGCTTCATCGCCACTGAGGAGATCAGACGTTAGTCCATTCCGCCTTTCGAGCTCGTGCTTGGCTCTGAGCTCGTTTACCTGAATCTCGCTCTCCGCCACCATGAATCCGCCACTGCGGCGGAGTTCAACGGAGGTCTCCAGCACGTCCTCAATGAAGCTCCAGCGTTTTGACGCCTGAAGCTGAAGTGGAAGGAAGCGGGCATTGTCCGCCGCCACCAGCTGCCCAGGACGACGCGGGTGGATTGCCTGAATGTGCAGATTGCCCGCCGTGGTTCCCGAGCCCTCGCGGTTCGGAGGCCCTTTTTCCAAAACAACCGTCTTCTTCCCGGCTTTTGAAAGCTCGTAGGCGGTGGCCGCTCCAAGGATCCCACCCCCTATCACGATCGCGTCAAGGTGCTCGGTCAATCGCTACTCGGCTCGGCCGACGGATGAAGGTTCGGGCGGCTCGTTGCCGGATAGCCGTGGATAAGGAATCGGCTTCAAGGGCATCCTCGCCGGAAAGGCGCCCGGGCCACCGGGGCTTCCTGACGCATCGGCGACCAGGGACGCTACCGTGTTGCCGCACTCCCGCCCCTGGCACGGCCCCATCCCTGCGCGAGTGAACCCTTTCGTGGCCTGCAGATCATTCCAGCCCAGGCCTGCCGCCGAGCGTAGCTCGCCGGCCGCTACGCTCTCGCAACGGCAGACGAGCGTGTCATCAGGAATCGCTTTGTACAGCCACGCGGGAATCGGAAATAGCTCGGCGGTCAGTCGAGCGAAAGCGTCAAGTCGCCGGGCGCGCCACCGCGCGAGCGCTACTCGGGTCGCGGGTGGCGTTTGTCCAAGCTGCACCAACATCCCGTAGGCAGCAAGACGCCCTCGGTTGAGTGCCGCCTGAACCCCGGCAATGCCCATCACCTCACCGGCCACGAACACGTCCGATTTTGAGGTCCGGCCAAAGCCGTCTGTCACTGGTAGCAGGTCACCAGTGGCGGCGTCAGCCGAACACTCACAGCCCATCAACCTCGCCAATTCGACGCTCGGACGAAACCCATAGCCAACGCAAAGAGCATCGACCGCAAGCTCCTCCAACACCGGCGGATTCGGTCTATTTATGGACGCAACCGTTACCGTTTCAACCCGCTCCCTACCGTGCGCGGCTACGACTCTCGAGCCCTGGCGAATTTTCACGCCGTGGCGCCGCAGGACCAGAAGGTAGCTGGCCAGTTCGCGTACCCGAGCCGGATGAGCCGTGCTGCGCAGCGCTCTGATGGAGGGTCGATAAGGAGTCCCCAACTCGAACAGACCGACTACACTCGTGCCGAGTTCCAGGAGCGCAACCGCCACTGGAAGTAAGAAAGGACCGGATCCCGCAATGACCACGCGATCGCCAACTTTGATCCTGTCAAGCGTCGCGAAGTGCAGGGCGCAACCGGGCGTGCACACGCCGGGAAGTGTCCAGCCCGGGAATGGGACGGACCTCTCGAAAGCGCCTGGGGCGAGAAGTGTAGCCCGCCCTTGAATTGAGGCAACGGTTCCCGTATCGGTCCGACTGGTCCACAGCGTTCCGTCTTCGACCCCCCAAACCAGCGTATCGGTCAAGCAATGGACACCCGCAGCCCGAACATCGGCAATGAGCCGCGAGCCTGCAGGTCGGTAATCGCCGTGCTGCGCGGCGACGGCGGCGCTCCGACGCCGGAAAAATTGACCTCCGAGTTCCGGCGCTTCGTCAACGAGCGCGACGGTCGCTCCAGCGCGTCCCAGCTCTAGTGCCGCTGCAAGTCCCGCCGGACCGGCACCGACGATCACGGCGTCGTAGTTATCAGCCGGCATGCGTACCCCCGACGCCCTCAGTTCGGATCGACATTCCCTCCCGAACCGGAGTCATGCACGCTCGCACGTTGGCGACGCCATCCACTTCCAGCTCGCACTCAAAGCAGATTCCCATCCCGCAAAATGGCCCACGAGCATCTCCACTCACTGGATTGCTGCGGAAGCGCCAAATGCCCCGGCTTACCAGAACGGCGGCCACTGTCTGCCCGGCAAGTGCACGCACTTCCGTCCCATCGACAACAACGTGGCAGAGATCTATGGCGAACCACCGGCGAGTGATGGGAGATTGTGACGTTCTGCAGGGGCGCCGTAGCCGCCTGGCTGCGCACCGGACGACCCGTGACGATCCTTCTTCCTCACCCTACGCCCCTTTCTAGCGCCTCGTAAAGCTCCGCCTATGATATATCACCAGACATTCTAGTGTGGTAATCATAGGTCCGCTCAGACGATTCCGAGTGCCATTTTCCCCAGCCGTGTTTGGACCGTCAAATGACTCGTAACCTCTACTTCATTTTCACCGCGATCTTCTTGCTCTTTGCGACGCAAACGATCGTCTCGGTTCTCGTCCCCATCACAGCGTCAGATATGGCGCTTGGCGGGACGTTCATCGGTCTACTTGTTGCGCTGCCTTCGGCGGTTGCCCTTTTAACCGAAGTTCCAGCCGCAGCGTTTTCAGACTCGGTTGGCAGGAAGCTGCCCATGCTGGTAGGCGCCGCGCTGGCGGTCCTCGCATCCGTCCTCTTCGCGTTCAGCGC
>JAXDLN010000023.1:0-5394 GCA_034666565.1 Chloroflexota bacterium | reverse complement strand
GCTCTGGATGATCGCTGGACCTTCGTCGACGACAGGAGCCACGGCCATCGTCAGGACCCCTTGACCGGAGGGTGCGGGAAGTAGATCGGGGAGTAAGGCGGCAGCTTTATGTCGGAGTCGTCCTTCTGCTGCTGCGTGACCCACGCCGTGAAGTCGGCTTGCGACACGACTGCGCCATTGGTATCGGCCATATGGCCGTGCCAGATGCCGCAGAGCTCTGCGCACCTCACAGTGAACGAACCCGTGCGAACGGTGCTGACATACGTGATGTTGTCGGCGCCAGGGTTGGCGTCTGCCTTGATTCCGAGCTGGTATGCCCAGAACGAGTGGAGGACGTCGGTCGAGGTCACGTGAAACTCGATGTTGGTGTCAACCGGCAGCATCAGGTGCGCCGACTCGACCCCGCCGAAATCGGGGTAGCGGTACGTGAACCACCACTGCTGGCCGATGACCTGCACCTGCAGCCGGTTGCCTGAAGCCGAGGCTGAGCTCGACGTGCCGAGCGCCGCCTGGCCCGAGGCGAAGGTCGTCGTGGCCGCCGAGCTGGTGAGCCCGTTGATGCCGATGACCGCCAGGATCAGCACGATCACAGCGGTGATCGCAACCCATGCGACCTGTAGGCGGAAGTTGCCATGGCTGGGCGGGCCGTCCTCGAGCGCCGCGCCGCGTGGCTGGCGAAATGCGAACACGGAGTAGAGGATGAAGAGGACGACTCCAATGAAGACCGGGGTCGAGATGATGAGCATCAGCTGCAGGAGCGAGGTCTCGTCCGTGGCCTGCGTGGACTGATCGCCAGGCGGGAGGTGGACCTGCATGGAGATGAAGACGCCGACCACGCTCAAGACTGCCCAGGCGATGAGGAGCCGGAGCGCGTGCGGGCGGTCGGGGCCGCTCATCGGCTACTGGACAACGAGCATGCCCTGCATGTAGCCGAACGCCGACATGGCGTTGCCGTTGCCGTAGATGCTTCCCGCCCCGCAGGGAACGAAGCACTGCCACCGGAAGATGCCGGCCTTCCCGGTCTTGAATGAGAAGGTGATCTCGTTGTGACTGCCGGCCGGCGCTGCGTCGCTGATGCCGAGGAGCGGCACGAAGACGCCAAGATCTGGAATCCCGAAACTGTGGCCGAGCGAGGTCGGGTCAGGCAGCTCGCTGAAGTCGCCCACCTGCGGAGCGCCCTGGTCGTCGAAATAGCTCATATGGAACTTGCCGCCGATGATCCCCTGAGCCTTGGCCCAGTAAGGGTTGCGGAGACCGGAGGCGCCGTCCTCCTGGTCGATCGAAATCGTCACCACCGAGTTCGCGGGCACCTTGAACACCGTCGTGGGCAGGTAGCTGACCCAATCGGGGTGCGGATCGTCGGGTCGGGGGAATGCGATGGCATCCTGCACGGCCGCGACCGTCTCGAGGTGGATAGTCACTCCGTTGCCGACAGTGGTCGGCTCGGCCGTCAGCGTCGGCGGGAAGTGGAAGACGAAGCTGACGAGAAAACCTGTCAACAACGCCAGAATCACCGCCAACGCCAACACCACGATGGCCAGGCGGCCGCCCACTCGTGGAGTTTGCTGGACTACCACTACGGGCCGAACATATCAGTCTGGCGAATACTTGTAAATGGACAAATTTTTGCGCACGTTCCCGAAGTTTCCCGAAGACCCATCGGTTTCCGAGGTCAACGCTCAGCTCCGGGCCAGCAGGCGGATGTCGTTCTCCATCCAGGTCGGGTCGGGCACATCCGCGAACTCGACGCGTTCGTTTCCTCGCTTGTCGAGCAGGTAGATCACCGAGCTGTGGGCGAGGTCGCCCACGCCTGGTTGGACGGTGATCCCGTAATCGCCCCAAACGCCGGCCAGCTGCGTTTTCGAGCCGTTGAGCCACGCGTACGGCTGTCTCAGTCCGTGGGCTTCCGCAAACGTGCTGATGGCTGCGGGCGTGTCCACCTCCGGACGGACGCTGACCACCACCAATGTGAGCGGGACGCTCGAGCCGAGGTCGGCCTGGACGCTGCCGATGAGGCTCGCCTGCAACCGGCAGAGTGAGAGGCACTGGGTATCGAGGAAGGTCAGCGCGACAACCCTGCCCTTCAGCTGGGAAAGCGAAATCGCTGCCCCGTTCTGATCCTGTAGTGTGAATGCCGGCGCCGCGACCGGCGGGGTCATGACGATGTCGCCGATGAGAGTGGCGGGCGCCGGCCGCTCAAGGAGCTTCGGGGCGACGAGGCCCGCGGCCACGCCGATCACAGCGGCGAGGGCGACCAACCAGACTGCCAGGTAGATGCGCCACTGACGTTGTGACAGCCGCATGGTCCGCACGTCGGTCGGAACATACGCTCCCCGCGCTCCCGTTTGCCCTGGTCGTGTAACCCGGAGCGGTAAAACGATTCGAATCCGATGGGAGCAAGAATCAGCCCGACCCGAATCGACCGCGAGCTCGCGCGCCGCGGTTGGAGCGCCACGGATCTCGCACGCGCGTCGGGCTGCAGCGCCTCGACCATCTCAGGCGCGCGCCGCGGGCGCCAGGTGACCAATGACACCCTTCGCAAGATCGCCGACGCCCTCCTGAGCGCGCCGGTGGTGCCAGGCATCGACGTCCTGCTCGAACCCGAGGACGGCGCCGCAGTCGAACCCGGCACCAACGGGAAGTCGCACCTGTAATCAGGCGCGATTTCGGCTGCCTGCCCACCTAGACTTTCGTCCATGACGCAGCTCTACCACGACGCGCAGCGCCGCCTGCAGGATCGTTTTGACACCCGCCGCCTGGCGGACCGGATCGAGGAGCGGATCGTTCACGACCTCATCGACGAAGGCGATGCGGAGTTCATCGCCGCCAGGGACATGTTCTTCCTGGCCACCGTGGATCCTGAGGGCCGGCCGAACTGCTCATATAAAGGAGGGGACCCCGGGTTCGTAAAGGTGCTCGACGAGCGCACCCTGGCCTTTCCGAACTACGACGGCAACGGGATGTACCTCTCGATGGGCAATGCGCTGGCCACCGGTGAGGTGGGCATGCTGTTCGTCGATTTCGGGCGGCGCAACCGGAGGCGCGTCAACGGCACCGCCCGGATCGATGAGGACGATGAGCTGATGAGCTCGTATCCGTACGCGCAGTTCATTGTTCGCGTCGACGTGCGCGAGGTGTTCCCGAACTGCCCGCGCTACATCCACCACTACCAGCTGGTCGAGCGCTCGAAGTTCGTGCCCAAGAAAACCGCGCGGCCGCCGGTGCCCGATTGGAAGCGATCGGATTGGGCTTGTGACGTGCTTCCGGAAAGCGACCCCGCGCGCGAGCCCGCGACAGCCGAGTAGCCGCTAACGCGCCCTGGTGGCGAGGGCGGCGCGGATGAGAATGGTGATCCTGCCTCGCTCCAGCTTGAGCACGCCTCGTACCGCCTCGCGCCGAAGGACTCGGTTCACAGTCGCCCGTGCGGTACCGGCCAGGTCACCGAGCTGGTCCTGGGTGAGCGGCACCTCGCCGCTTTCGGCCGCCGCGGAGTAGGTCCCGGCCACCTCCAGCAAGCGCCGGAGAACGCGCACCTCGGCCGGCACGTAGAGGGCCTCGGTCAGGCGGTCTGAAAGCATTTGGACGCGCGCTGCCAGGATCCGCAGCAGCGCCTCGGTCACCTGTGGTTGGTCTGCGCGCATCCGGTCGAAATCGTTCCGATGGATGACCATCGTCTCGGTCCGCTCGAGGGCCCTGACGGTGGCCGTGCGGCGCGAGTCAGGGGTGAGGAGAGCGAGCTCGCCGAACATCTCGCCCTTGCTCTGGATTGCGAATGTGACTTGATTGCCGTAGCTCGTGGTCAGGCCGACCGACACCCGCCCACTCTCGATGATGTGGAGCGAGTCAGCCGGGTCGCCTTCATGAAATACGACCTCGCCTGGCGCATAGCGGTGCCGCCGCGCCGTCGCGAGCAGACTGCGTCTCTGCTCCTCGGGTAGCCCATCGAGCAAGCTCCTCACGAGCGCGTTGAGTCTAAGCGCTGCTGCCGATATGTCACCAACCCGACACAGCGAGTGTCGCGTGGCTGATCGAAGCCTGCCGGCATGCGGACTACCTTCAGAGCACCCCAAGACCAGCGGCCGAGGGGATTCCAACGGAGGTCAACCAATATGCAGGCTGTTGTCACGACCCGACCGAATTCCTTCCGAGCCTTGCTGATCGTTGTCGTCATCGGTGCCGCCCTGGTCGTGGCCATGCTCGGTGGCTACGCCGCCTTCAGCCGGCCCGGCAGCTCGCCGATCAACAGCACGTCAGTCACCCAGCCGTCGGGCGCGGGCGCCGGCCTGCACGGCCGATTCGGAGGCTTCCAGTAGACCCCCTCGGTTTTCCGAAAGAGTAGCCGCCCCTCCCCGGGCGGCTTTCTCTTTTTTGGCAGGGTTGACCGACGTTCTCGAGTACGGAATAGGGGCCGCGGCATGTAGCGTTTCGGATCTGGTGAGGCGAGTCCACTACGCCTGGGTCGTGGGCGTGGTCACGTGGATCACGCTGCTGGCAGCGGCCGGCTTCCGGTCGACTCCGTCGACGCTCATCGTCCCCCTGCAGCAGGAGTTCGGCTGGTCGCGGGCCACGATCTCGATCGCCGTCTCGATCAACCTGGTGCTCTTCGGCCTGTTCGCCCCCTTCGCCGGCGGGTTGATGGAGCGCTTCGGCGTGCGCCGCGTGGTGGTGGGCGCTCTGATGTCGGTTTCGGCCGGCTCCGCCCTCACGATTTTCATGACCCAGCCGTGGCAGCTCGATCTCTTGTGGGGAGTTGTCGTCGGCATCGGCACCGGCTCGATGGCCAGCGTCCTCGCCGCTACGATCGCCAGCCGTTGGTTCGTAAAACGCCGCGGCCTCGTCCTCGGGGCGCTGACCGCGGCCGGCGCCACCGGGCAGCTGATCTTCCTCCCCGCGCTGGCCTGGTTCGCGGTCAACGTGGGTTGGCGGGCCTCGGCCCTGCTCGTGGCCGGCGCTGCTTTGATCGGTGTGCCCCTGGTCGTCGTCCTCATGCGCGATCGCCCTGCGGACGTCGGCCTGCGCGCTTACGGAGCCACCGAAGCCGATGAGCCCGCACCGCCTCTTCGTAACCCGGTGCGAGCCGCGCTCGGCGGCCTTGCGATGGGAGTGCGCAACCGCAACTTCTGGCTGCTGTCGGTCAGCTTCTTCATCTGCGGTGCGAGCACCAACGGGCTGATCGGGACGCACCTGATCCCCGCCTCGATGGACCACGGGCTCGCGGAGGTGACCGCGGCCGGCCTGCTCGCCGTGATCGGCATATTCGACGTCGCCGGCACGATGATCTCTGGGTGGCTGACCGACCGGGTGGATTCGCGCTGGCTGCTGTTCTGGTACTACGGGCTGCGCGGGCTGTCTCTGCTCTTTCTGCCCTACGCCTTCGGGCTGCAGTACTTCGGC
>JAXDLN010000022.1:0-217013 GCA_034666565.1 Chloroflexota bacterium | reverse complement strand
GTCGCGTCGTACTCGGCCTCTAATCCGGTGACCTCGCCCTTGATGAGCGTGACCGCGGTCCCGCCGGGCGGGGTCATCTTGATCGTGATTGTCGAGCCGATATTGACGTGCAGTTGTGAGATCACGTCGCGAGCCGGGTCGTGGAAGGTGATGGCGAACATGTCCGGCAGGTGTTGATGGTGATCGACCACGACCTGCTCGAGGAGCGCCTCCGTCTGGGTGGATAGCTGAGACCCGTCGATGTCAACGTCGGGCCAAAGGTGGTGCGGCTGGGGCATGCTAGTTCTTCTTGGTGAGCTCCGCGGCTTCGTCGGCGGTTGGCAGAAGGATCCGGTCGCCCATCGTCAGGCGCAGCGGATCATCGATCTCATTGAAGATGGCGAGACCGCGCCACAGGTTGGGACTGCCATATTCCTTGGTGGCAATCGACTGCAGGGTGTCGCCATCCGAGATCAGATGTGTACTCCGAGCGCTCACCGATCCAGAGGTGGGATTCTGGCCGGGCAAATCGTCCGGAAACTCCTTGAGGCTGATGCTGACGGTTGCGCGCAGGGGATTGCCGGTCCGGCCGAACATCGTGTACTTCGCATCGACCTTTTCGAGGTAGAAGGTCCGCGTCGCCATCGGCAAGTTGCTTCCCCAGATGAACCGGAGCGCGGGTGGTTGATGCTTCTGGCTGCTGAAGGACAGGCGGCTGGGCGTGCACCACTCAAACAGCAGCTCGACCTGTTTGGTGACGTCGCCGACAATACTTTCCCAATCGTCGAAAAAGATCTGGAGACTGACCGTGCGCGGTTGGCTTCCCGTGTACTCGGGCTTCCCGCCGGCCTTGGTGTTCATGCTTCGGGGCGCGGCGTTCCAGCCGGCGGACTTGGAAACCGAGATCTCGCTCGGATTGAACTTGAATTCGAGGCTGCCGCCTCCCCCGACTTCTTCGAGGCGGGCCTTGACCATCTTGGCGTCAGGCATGCTCGCTGCTCCTCATGCCAGGAACCCGTTATGTGAGAGTTCCAGCGTCTCGGTTGCGATCTGGTTGTTGCCGACGTCGAGGGACGGTCCGTTCCACTTCACCGGATAGACACCCTCGAGGTTCCAGGTGGCAATCGGCGTGCCCTCGGTGTCGAGCGCCGAGATCTCCGCCGTCTGGCGCTTGACCTCGAGTTTCAGGCTGGCAATCCAATCGGTGACCTTCTTCGAATCCTTGTTGAGCGGACGGGTGAGCTTGATGTTCTGGTACTTGGCCCGGCCGGGTATCCGATGGACGTAGGCGTTCTCGCCGCCCTCCTTGTACTCGAAGATCTCGTACTCGACGGAGAGGCCGTCGCATTTGGACCAGTTGCCCAGGTCCGCGCCGCCATCGAGTTTGACCCGGAAGCGCAGGCTCTGGCCGGTCGGATGATCAGGCATCGTTTCCTCCTCAGCGCAGGTCGGTCAGGAAGCCCGCGCGCTCCCGATCGACCAGCAGTTCGGACTTGAGCCGGGTGCGGATCTTGTCGTAGAGCTTGCCGGCAAGCTCGTCCATGTCGGTTTCGGCCGCCTTGTGCCCGCCGAACAGGGACCCGATGGCCGAGCCCGCGGTGCTGACGGCCGAGCCCGCTTCGGCCGGGGACGGAACCCGCGATGAAAGACCGCTGACCTCGGAGGACAGCGAATCGAACATTCCGCGTTGCACGACCTCGGATGTCGACTCGGCAGCTGGCTCCGACGGTTCGGGTGCCCCCTCGGCGGCGGCGCGCTGCAGAGGCGCCAGTGGCAGCTCGGCAGCCCGGCTGAGGGATGGTTCCGACTGCGGCTGGAGTTGAAGGCGCCGGCCGTCCGCTAATCGCTGGTTCGGCAGGATCGGGCCGTACCGCTGTTGCATCGTGACCGGGCTGAGCTCGGGTGAGAACAGCGATCGGGTCGGTGCATTCCGCGATGCGCCACGCGGCGACGGCAAAACGATCTCATGGCTCTCGGTCGTTGTCCCGTCGGCCAACGGTTCTGCGGGGGAGAAGTCAACTGGTAAGGGTTCAGTCGACCGTTGCAGGGCGGTCGGCCGGAGCGGCCGCGCGCTGACCAGCGGAGCAAGCTCTCCTCTCAATTCCCCACCCCCGCGTGCGGCGGAGGGCAGGGTGCGGGCCAAGAATTCCTGATCCCCGCTCGAGGGGGCGGCCCATGATTCCCCTCCCTGATCTACGTGAGGGGCCGACGATTCCCCTCCCCCGCGTGCGGGGGAGAGCAGGTTGGGGGCACGCTGACTCACGCTTCGTTGAACCAGCGGCAGCGGCAATATCGGATTCACGGGAATCTCCGTCCGCCGTCGCGTCGCGGCGTCGGTGAACGTTTCCGTCGCGAAGTGCGTCGGAGGCTCGGCAGAAGCATCCATGGCCCGTTGGACGGGTGGGTCAGGGGAGGTCTCTCTTGCCTCGAGCGGGGCAGGGTCGGATTGAGGGATTCGCGTGGCCTCGTGAGGTGCGAGCGGCAGATCAAGAGGGGCCGAGCTGCTCGTCTCCTCGGATGACCCAGACGTACGGTCGGCGCGCGGTGGTTCTGCGTTCTCATTTGAAGAGGAGGGCTGCGGCACCGAATACGGTGCGAGCGGCATCTCCGTCGCGTGGGTGATCGCACGTTGCACGGCACGACCGGGCACCCGGGTGATGGGGGCGCCCAATCCAAGCCGGCGCGCCTGACCAAGCGTTAGCCGCGGCGCCAGCACCGGCGCATCGGCCGGCTCCGCGTGGCTCGCGGCCGAAAGATCGAGGGGTAGCTCGATTCTGGGGCGGCGTGGTGTGCTCTCAACGGGCCTCGGCTCCACGTCGGGCGACAGCGCGGTTAGCCTGTGCACGACCGGCGCCGGAGCGACGACCGGCAGTTCCCTGACGGCGGCCGACGGCGTGCCGGCGGGAAGAGGGGAGGGCCGCATCGCAGGAGACGCGGCCTCGTCCCCATCCCACTCCCCCGACTCCGCGATCGCGCTCTGCACACGGCGTTGCACGCGTGGGCGCGAAATCATCGCCGGGCCGTCGTGGCGCGTGGTCGGCCTGGCGAGTGCCAGCACGATACCTGCTGGGGCTTCGGCGCTGACCTGGTGGCCCATCGGCTCCGTGCTCACCGACGGATTGTGATGGGTCGCCAGGTCATCGCTGAATCGATCGCTGGGCGCGGTGAGCGGATGCTCACCGACCACCCGCTGGATCGGCGGCAGCTCGGTCCAGTCGCGCCGGATCACCGGCGCCGGTGCCGGGCGCGATCCCGAATCGGCCGGCGCCTCAGTCTTGCGTTGAAAGGGCCACATGGGTCAGCTCTCTTGCTCCTCGGCCAGGCGCCGATTGATGCTGGCGACTTCCTCGACGACCCGTTGCCGCACCGGGTGCTCTAAATCGAGGATCTCTTCGAACGACCAGTGCAGGTGATATGCCACGTACGCGATCTCCTCGAAGAGACGGTCGGTCGCGTACGTCACGACCCCCCCAGGCGACCACCTGCCATGTCCACCGTGAACTGATGCTTGCAGTCCGGACAGGTGACGGCCGCCTGCGTGTGCCCCTCCTGGTTGATCCGCCGATAGAGATCTTGCAGAAAGGCGAGGTCCGAGGCGAAGAGCCCTTCGATGGTGCCGGAAGTCACCTGTGGAACCGAGCCGATCCTGGTCACCACCCGCGACAGCAACAGGACCGTCAGATAGGCCTCGTTTTCGCGCACGCGCGGGTCGCGCTGCGGCAGGATCTCGTCCCGGGCCGTGGCGAGCCGCATCACCCCTTCGCGATGGATCGCGCCGGTCTCGTCGACGTAGCCGCGCGGCAGGACGAAGGCAAATTCCGTCGAGAGGGTTTGAGCGGAGGTCGGACGCCCGACCTCCGCCATGCTGGATACCGGACTCACTTCACCCGCTCGAACGATTCCATGACGATGGTGGCTTCCTCGGTCACGACCTCGTTGGAACCCGCCTTGAGGGCCCCGGTCGACAACTTGGACGGCCAGGCGTTTACGAAGTTCCAGCGAGCGATCTCGCCGTTCTCGAAGTCATAAAGGATCACCGACCCGTTCTTGCGGGCCTCCTTGATCTTGCCATCGAGCGCGGCCTTGTGCCATTTGTAGAGGTCCATGGAGACGTTCTTCGCCCGCTTCAGGGTAAGCGTCGGCGTCTTGTGGGCGCCCGGGATCTTCTTGATGATCATCTTGCCGTCGACGCCGTTCTCCTTCAACTCGGTGACGTCCATCTCGGACGTCAGGCCGCTGAGCTCGGTGAACTGCGCGATGGTCGTGCCATCGATCTCGATGGCGAAGTTACGTGCAGCGATTGCGTCGTTAGACGAAACATTCGGAATACCAGCTGGCATTTATCCCTCCTTTACTCGCTAAGTGACGTGCCGCCCGAGAACTGGGCGATCTTGAACACGACGAACTCGGCCGGCTTCACCGGCGCGATGCCGATCTCGACGATGAGCTGGCCGGCGTCGATCGACTCGGCCGTGTTGTTCTCACCGTCGCACTTGACGTAGAACGCCTCGCCCGGGGTCGCGCCAAACAGGGCGCCATCCCGCCAAACGCGAACCAGGAAGGCGCTGATGGTGCGCTTCACCCGTTCCCAGAGCGCCATGTCGTTGGGCTCGAAGACCACCCACTGGGTGCCCAGCAAGATGGAGCCTTCGATGTAGTTGAACAGTCGCCGTACGTTGATGTAGCGCCAGGCCGGATCGCTCGAAAGCGTGCGAGCGCCCCAGACCCTGATCCCGCGACCCGGGAAGGCCCGGATGACGTTGATCCCCTGCGGGTTGAGCAGGTCGTGCTCGCTTTTGGTCACCTGCAACTCGAGGGAGATGGCGCCGCGAACGACTTCATTGGCTGGCGCCTTGTGCACGCCGCGCGTGTCGTCGCTGCGGGCCCAGATGCCTGCCATGTGGCCGCCCGGCGGAACAAAATTGGCCTGGCCCGCGAGCGGGTCGAAGACCTTCACCCAGGGCCAGTACAGCGTGGCGTACTTGGAGTCGTAGCCGGCCTTGTCGACGCGCCATTCGCGGACTTGCTGCGCGTTGAGGCCGGGCGGCGCATCGAGAATCGCGACACGGTCGCCCATCAATTCGCAGTGCGCGATCATCGCCAGCTGAACGGCCTTGACCTGCTCGGAGTCGATCATGCCGCGCTGGTACGCGGCCATCAGATCGGGGACGCAGAGCATGGTGACGGTGTCGACTGCCTCGAGACCAGCGAATCCGGTCCGGTCGGCGGAGTTGCCTACGTACTCGTCCGGGGTGACCCGGGCAGGCATCGTCGCGCCGCCGCCCTGAAGCGTAACCTTGCCCGGGGCGGGGACCTTCTCCAGTGCGCCGGCGGTCCCGATCTCCTCGAGCTGGATTAGCTTCGACGCGGTCTTAACAGCCGTGACAACGTTGCTCTTGCCTTTGCGTGTCGTGACGTTGTCGTACTCTTCGCGATCCTTGCCCCGCGTGATGATCAGCTTGAACGTGTCTTCCGCGGGTTGCGACGCTTCGGCCACCTCGACCTGGATGTCGTTGCCGGGCTGGCCGCCCTCTAACGCCAGGACGCGATAGCCGGCGAGCGACTTGTCCTTGGCGCTTGCCAGCTCGGCTTGGGCGGCCGGCGCGTGGCCGTTGGCGCCGATGCGAACGATGTAGGCCGATCCCCCGCCGTTGAGAAAGTAGCCGTACACCGAGTGCGCGAGATACGAGCCTTCGAGGAAGCCGCCGAACGTTTGCGCATACTGGCTCCAGTTGGTGACCAGCGTGGGCGTGTTCACCGGGCCTTTCTCGGCGAGGCCGACGAAAGCGGCGGTCGCGGTGCCGACGCCCTCAATGGGGCGTGAGCCTGCCTCGACCTCCTCGACGTATACGCCGGGCGACAGGTAATTGGGCATGGGCAATCTCCTCCTGGATTGAGTGCCGTCAGGAACGCTGCGAGCGTCGCATCGGGGCAGGTTCGCCACAAGGGGCGAGCGGGCCAGTGAACGGGTAAGCCGGGATGCCCAAAGGGACGCGAGGTCGAGCCCGAGGTTGCCCGTTCAGGCAGGAACTTCACCCCAATGACTGCCCCCGAGCAACTTGTTCGGATCCTCGTCGGCGCCGACCCTAGATGGCGATGATCCAAGACGTGGATGAGTCCCTGCGCGCCCTCGTGAAACGGGATGCCCTCAACGGATCAAAGGCCGATGTCGCCTTCGATGCACCCACCAAAGAGTGGTCGTCCCGTCGTAATACGCCCACGGTCGATCTATACCTCTACGACATCCGGGAGGACCTCGAGCAGCGCGAGGTGATGTGGCAGGACATTCGCGGGGATGCGCGAGATCCGCGGCTGATCACCGAGCGCCGCCCACCGCCACGCCGCTTCAAGCTCTCGTATCTCGTGACCGCATGGACCCAGCGACCCGAGGATGAGCACCGCCTGCTCTCGGCATTGCTGGGCTGCTTCCTGCGTCACCCGACGATGCCGGCGGACGCCTTGAGTGGCACCCTGGTCGAGTCGCGACAACCCATCACGCTCAACATTGCCCTGCCCCCGCCGCAGGATCGGTCGATTTCTGACGTGTGGTCGGCCCTGGGGGGCGAGCTCAAGCCCTCGCTCGACCTGGTCGTCAACGCCCCCTTCGACATCAAGGTGGCGATGCCGGCCGGGCCGCCCGTGCTGGAGGAGCCGAAGTTCAGTTTTGCCGGATCGGATGGCGAGACCGATCAGGCGGCCGGGTCGGCGGCGCGCGCAGCACGAGGCCGCCGCGGCATTGCCGCGGCCGACGATGCGAAGCCCGTGGGCGCGCCGGGGCCAGCCGGGCCGAAGGCATCGGGACGACTCAAGCCCGGCGAGCCGGCCAACAAGCCGGGCGTGGCGCCTGATCAAGAGGAAATGGTCCGGTCCGGCAAAGAGAAACAGCCCGGCCGGATCCTGCGCATCCGCGGCGTCAACCGCTCATAAAAGAATGGCTGTACACTCCAGCACTCTCCCTCCGCCGCGTGCGGGGGAGGGTCAGGGTGGGGGCAGTGACCCTTCGCTGATCCATGTGATGCGGCGGCTCGAGTTGGTCGAGTCGCGCGTCCGGGCGGCGGTCGCCCGACGCCGCACGACCGATCCGGAAACCGATGACCGGTTTCGTGGTCTCTACATTTCGCAGACGCACGTCGATCGCTTGCTCGCCGACCGGGCAGCGCCTGCCGCGCCCGACCCGGCGGCCGCGAAAGTCCGGGATGAAATCGAAGCGGCGGCCGATGCCGCCGAGAAAGAGGGAGCCGATCTGCGGTTGCGACGCCTGGCTCGCAACTTTGGTCTCGATGAGATCGACATCGAGCTGGTGCTGATTGCGATGGCGCCCGATGTCGACGCCCGCTTCGAGCGGCTCTACGGCTATTTGCAGGACGATGTCTCACGGCGTCGCGCCAGCGTTGGCCTCGGGCTCGAGTTGTGCGGGCTCCCATCGAGCGGCGCCTATGCGCGCAGCCGGCTCGCCGCCGGCGCGCCGCTGGTCGACGAGTACCTGGTGCTGGTCGAAGAAAGCGAACGGCCCGTGCTGACGCGCTCGCTGCGGGTGCCCGACCGCGTGACGGCGCACCTGCTCGGCAGCGATATCCCCGACCCTGTAGTGGCGGCTCTGGCCTACCAGGGCGAACCGGCGACGCCCGAGCAAGCCGCGGTGCTGGTCCGATGGATGCGCGACAGCTCCCCATCGAGGCTTGCCTATGTTCGCGAGCGACCTGGTGCCTCGGGCGCGGCGCTCGCCTCGAGCGCCTTCCGCCAGATCGGCCGTCCAACGCTGGCACTGGACCTCGAGCGGCTGCGCTCCGATGATGACCCGGCGATGGTCGCGGCGCTGACCGCGCGTGAGGCGGGCCTGACCAGCGCGGGGGTGGTCGCTGGGCCGGTGGAGGTGCTGTTCGCGAAAGGATTGCCGGCGGTTCGCGCCTTCTCGGAGATGCCGGCGCTGATTGTCCTCGTCGGTTCCCGCAGTTGGGATCCGGGCTGGGCGCGAGACGTTCCGTTCATCTGCGAGGCGCCGGTGCCGGATGCGCTGCAACGGGCCGAGCTCTGGCGGCGGAATCTCAATGGCGATACTCCGTCCGGCCTCGACCTGGCCGGCACCATGGCCCAGTTCCGGCTGACGGCCGAGCAGGTGCACCGCGCAGCGCGAGCCGCCCGAATGGAAGCCCACGCTCGGGACGTTCCACTCGATGAGGAGGAACTGAAGGCCGGTGCGCGCGCGCAGAATGCAGCGGGGCTGGAGCGACTGGCAAGGCGGATCCAGCCCGCGGTCGGATTCACCGATCTCGTGCTGCCACCGGACACGATGGCGCAACTGAAGGAGCTGCTTACCCGGGCCCGCTACCGCGAGCAGGTGCTGGATGTCTGGAAGATGGGCGGTCCCTCGACCCGCCGGCGAGGACTCACCGCGCTCTTCGCCGGTCCGTCCGGCACCGGCAAAACGATGGCCGCCGAAGTCCTGGCCAGCGAGCTTGGCCTCGATCTCTATACGGTCGACCTCGCAACCGTCGTCGACAAATATGTCGGTGAAACGGAAAAGAACCTCGATCGCATCTTCGCCGAAGCAGAGCGCGTCAACGGGGTCATCCTCTTCGATGAAGCGGACGCCCTCTTCGGCAAGCGATCAGAAGTCAGTGATGCGCACGACCGTTACGCCAACGTCGAGGTCGCCTATCTGTTGCAGCGGATGGAGCTCTTCGAGGGCATCGCCATCCTGGCCACCAACTTGCGGGCCAACCTGGACGAGGCGTTCACCCGCCGGCTGGATGCGCTGGTCGACTTTCCCGAGCCGGAAGACGAATACCGTCGGCGACTCTGGGAGCGGAGCCTGGGGACGACGATGCCGCGCGAGGCCAACCTCGATCTGGACTTCCTCGCCCGGGCCTTCAAACTCTCGGGCGGGGCGATTCGGAATATCGTTGTCGCTGCCGCCTATGCGGCGGCGGAAGAACAACGGCCAATGTCGATGGCCGACCTGATTCGAGCCACCCAGCGCGAGTACCTGAAGATGGGTCTGCTCACCGTCGAGTCTGAGTTCGGTGCCTACTACCAGCTTCTGACCGACCGCTAGACGTTAGCGGGCCAGGGAGTTAGCGCCGGCTGCCGGCCGGAGTGCGCACGCGCCACGGATTCCAGGACATCGCGATCGTGAGCTGGTGTCGCTGGCCGCTGTTATGGACGTCGCTTACATCGTCCCGGGTCGCGGACCGAATTTGATCCATCTCCACGTGGAGGGTGGTGGGGTCGTGGTCCTCGACATAAACGCTGGCACAGATTTTCTGCACGGCGGTCACGTCATCGTCCGAGACCCAACCTTTAAGTAGGCGCTTGATCATGCGGACCTTTTCGCCGACGGGCTGGCCGCCAATGGCTTCGGGCGTTTGATCGCGCACCCACTCGCGGATCACCGTGTCGCCCCATTCGAATGTGCCCGGGGCAGCCGCGGGCATATCGGAGGAAACCGTTCCCATGCGTGGGCCGAAGGTGTCGATCAACGAGATGACGAAAGGCCCGAAGATATGGTCGAAGCAGTACTGCCGGAGGGCGGGTTGCCAATCCTCGAGGGACAGGTCCCTTCCCTGCCAGCGGACCTTGTTGGGAAACGCGGCCATGATTGCCTCCGTGGTGTGGCTGCTGCTGCCCTTTGCGATCAGCTCGCCGATGTGTGCCTGCGACGCTCGGGCCGCGTCCGCGGCGTGCTCCGCACCCTCGCTGCTCTCGAGCATGTGGGCATCGCCATACAGCTTGAATTTCTTGCCGGTGCCCGACACAACTTCGAGGCCCTTCTCGTTGAATTCGTCGTGGACGCTTCCCGAGGCCTTCTGGACTGCCGCACTATTTAAGAACGCGAGGTAGTTTTCGTATGCGCGTTCTTTCGACAACCCGGGCGAGGCCTGCACGCCCGAGGCTTCGATCCGCTCTCGTTTCGTCGCCTTTTCTTCGGCCGTTTGCGGATCGACTGACGATTTGACCCCGTGGTACAAGCCGGCGGCGGCCAGCCCAGGCTGCTGCGTGACGGTCATGGTCTGAAGCTTGTCCCAGTTCTCGAGGAGCAATGGATCATCCATGTGGGACGGATCTCGGTTGTAATCCTCGACCCACTCGACGAACCACTGCATGACCAGGGTCTTGTCGATCAGGTGTCCGGAGGCAAAAGCATCCTGCAGAAAGTGATCCGCGTAGCCATTGTCGATCCAGGCGTCCTGCGCCTTCTGCTCGCCCTCGACTCTGGTTTTGGGACGGCGCGTCAAGGCGTGAGCGCTCGCGGCCGCGACGGCCGCCGTCTCGTGGAAATCGCGCCACCGGTTCCAGTTGAAAGGCGCGAAGTGGCAGGCGTTGCGCGCGACGAGCGCCTGGTACTTGTTCTTTCCGAGACCCGCTGTTACCTCGTTGAGCTGGTTGAGCTCATCCTTGCCAGCCAGGAGACCTGTTTTGCCGGCCGCCGGAACGGCCTTGTCAAACGCCGCGTGCGCGCGACCCTCTCGGGAAAATGACGGAAGGGTGTGGTTCAAGAGATCGGTGAACCGGTTGTAACCCTCCTGGCGAACCGATTGGAGGATCGGTAGTAGCACCTCCTTGGGTGCGTTGCGAATGGCCTGCGGATTGGCGAGATAGTCAGGCAGCGTGTTCAGCTCTCCGTACGTGAGCACCAGTTTGTTGGGAAGCGTGACGACGCGAACGTGATACTTCTTCTCCTCGCCACCCTGCTGGCCTTCAGCCCAACGCGTCTCGACGTCAGCCGCCGTGACCTTTTCAGGGTCGCGCATCCAGAGCTCGAGCCGGTGCAGTTCCGTCTTCAGGGCGTGGATGCGGTCCTCCGGCCTGAGACCGCCGGCGATGGCCTTCATCTCCGACGGCGTGGCATCTCCCAGGAGGCGATGTTCGAAGGAGTCATGCCGCTGTACGGTCAGGCGGTCAGATCTAACCCCCGCATCGTGTTGGGACGCGAGGAGGTTGGTCACGGCCGCGTTTCCCGCCAATCTTTGAAGGTCGACGACACGCTGGGCAGTTAAGGCTTTCTTTGGTTGGTGTGATCCAGTCGTTGTCCGGTTGGCGGATTTGAGAGGCAAGGATCCATTGACATGGCTATCGCGTGTATGGGCCGCTCTCACGGTGGTCGGTGATTAGGCCTCTTCGGTGTCTTCTTCGGCCGAGGCTTCGCGCTGCACGAAGGTCCCTTGCAATGCCTCCTCTTCTTCCTCGCCCTCGCGCTGGACGAACATCCCTTGGACCTCTTCCTCGTCCTCGCCCTCGCGCTGCACCGAGGCCGGAGCCGCCGCGGCCGCTGCCGGGGCTCCTGGAGAAGACGACATCACGCGATCTGCGCTGCCCTCGGCTGCCTGCTCGAAGCGATCCGACGGATGGCTGATCTGGATGCCGCCCGGCGCCGGCGTTCCTGCAACAGGACCAGAACGCTGCTGCACTACGTGCGTGAGCTC
This sequence comes from Chloroflexota bacterium, assembly GCA_034666565.1. Taxonomy (GTDB): domain Bacteria; phylum Chloroflexota; class Dormibacteria; order CF-121; family CF-121; genus CF-13. The sequence continues at coordinate 205,611 of JAXDLN010000022.1, read as the reverse complement.
ATGGGCGAGCATGCGCTTCCCCGATTCACTCTCCGGCTCGTATTTACCTGACTGAAAGACGACATCGCTGCCGACGGTGTACGCGTACGCCTGGACCGATCGTGCCGATTCGCCGGCCTTCGCATCGGTGTGCACGCGGACGTCGCTGAAGTCGGCGCCAAGGCGCGACTCCATGAAGCCACGAGTGTCCTTGTCGAGCGGCGCGCCACCGCCCGAGCCGACCACGTCTTTGACGAGGGATGGTTCCTGCTCCTCCAGGGCCGCGCTTACCGTCGCGTTACCGGCGGTCTTTTGGAGGTGCATCACGGTAGCCGGCGTCAGGGCATCGGTTCGCCCGTGCATCAGCGCCTCGGCGCCCGCTGAGTCCGCCTCATCCTTCCGCACAGCCGGTGTCTGGCGGCTTTCGGGATTGACTAGAAGGTCGTTTTCGTGCGATTGCATATTCCTGCCTCCGTCGAGCTCACCTGGCTGCCGAAAGGCGCGAAAGGTCCTTTTCTGCATCAGACTCCAAACGATCGTGACGGTCAATGTTCAACGGCGCAGGTCTCGGGGCAGGGCCACTTGCCCTAACGGGCAGAGAACAGACGCAAGTGCCTGGCGCTTACACCTTTTCGAAGATTCCGGGAAAAGGTTGATCCGGTGCGATCATTCGCCAAATTTCCCCGGTCGCCTTGCATTTGTACCAGTGTTCATCGATCGTCTTCAGTCCGCTGTAGGGCTTTGCTACGCGACGCTCATCAGCTTGCCCCAACCTGACCTGTTCTCTGACCGAATCGCGTAGTCTTTCGTAGTCTGCCAACGACTTAAATCCATCGACCACTACCCAGCCGCATGTACCAGCCATCAGGGTACCTCCCACTCTTTAAGCGCCTTTGGCAGGACGTACTGCGTTCCCCCTCCCAGCCAGCCAGCCTGGCGAGCTGCGGTCCCTTCATATGCGATCTCTCCCGCCGGCACGCGGATGTGGACAACCTTCGTCGCGGCGTTTCCATAGGAAGGTAGCAAGGCGGCATCAATCGTAGCCTGCAGGGGCCCGCTTGGCGCCACATCTGTCCAGAAAGCGCCGAGTCTCCGAGTTGGGTCGCTGTACACGCGATACAGATCCCGTGGTTGGCCTAATTTTCGCGTCGTGTAGCTCGAAGACCTGAAGGAGGATTCGAAATGCCCCTTTAACGGTCCCGGATTTATCGGGCCGTGCCGTATACAGCGATCGCCGGTGGCGTCGATCCAGGCCATGCCCTTGTGCGCAAGGCGCCGGTTCTTCACGAGGAACCACTTGTCCCCGACCTTCGTGGACGCTCTCCGTGCAAGCTTCCCAGTGGCCTTGACCATGCGGGTCGCGCCCGAAGCTATCCACTTGGCCCCGCGAACGACGCCGCGTCCAACTGCGGCCAGGCGTGAGCCGATACGTTTGGCTAGGGCTCGAAGCTTGCCGGCGACAGCGCCGGCGGCGCCCATCAGCCGTTGGAGCAAGAACTGCGAAATGAACTCGATCACGGCGACCGCTCCAGCCGCGATGGCTTTGCCAAAGAGCGCGCCCGCGTTGCCCCAACGAACGCCTTTGAGGAAGGCGACGAAGGCATCGATGGCCTGCAGGATCCGACTGAGACTGCCCCAGGCCGCTTGCAGCGCCTGAATGATCAGCAGCACAGCGGCAGCTGCTGGCACGATCAGGGCAACCAGCTTTTCGATGAGGACCCAAATGACCGTTTGGGGGATCATGGCTTTGATCCCTTCCCAGGCAAAGGTCGCGACGTGTGCCACGGTGATGCCGCCCCGCCGCAGCAGGTTCCAAACTGCAGACCCGAGGCCAAGAACCCCGTCGACTTTGTCCGTGAACCATCCCTGAACAGCCGTCTTCAGGTCTGGCCACAAATGATTTCGAATTCCGTCGCGTGCGGCGGCCGCGAGGTTGGCGACCCAGCGGCCAGGACCAGCCGCGATGTCCTTGACGAGGACCGCGAATGTTCCAAAGGCGGCGAGCGCTCCCTTTGCGAACGCAAGTGCACCCTGCACCACTGCCCGTACGCCATCGATCGCAGCCTGCATACCCTGACGGAAAAGTCCGATGGCGACCGAGAGAGCGGTCCCCAGGAGATTGAGAGCGCCCTGAACCGCGTGCTTCAGCGCATTCGCCAGCTTGTTGACGACGGCCTCGGCGGCGGCAATGCGGTCCTGGATTGCCTTTCGGAATCGACTGCGCAGCGCAGGGAAGGCGACCAGGACGCGGTCCCCGATCGCCACCAGGACGCTGCCGGCGACGCGAATCGCGTTGACGATCGTCTGGCGCGCACGTTCCATAACAGCCGTCGCCAGCTGCTGGGCTTTCTCGATCGCGCTACGGACCAGTTGTCTTGCCCGGTCGAAGACCGACTGGACGGCCTGCTTGGCCTTGTCAAAGAGGGATTGAGCCGCTGACCCGATCGCGCCAAGAAGGCCGCCGGGACTCTGACTCTGCGCTTTCTGGCGCTCGGCGGCGGCTTGTTGTTCGCCTTCGCGCCGCGCACGGTCGGCCGCTTCCTGGCCCTCCTGATAGTGGGTGGCGGCCTGTTGCTCGGCCGCGGCGCGCTCCTGGGCAACTGTCTGGACCGTCTCGCTGGTTTTCGCGTCCGCCTCGCTTTGCGCGCCGGACACGAGCTCTCGCTGAGCATCGCTCCACTGGCGACGCATTCCGAGGACTTCGCGCTTGGCCGCGGCCCGTTCACCGCTCTGCTCCTGACTATTCGTTTGTTCGAGCTGCGTCATCTCGGCGTTGGCTTTGGCGCGCTCGTCTGCGGTCCGTTGCGTGTAGTCCAGTCGGCGGCTCGCAAGCGACGACAGGCCTGCGCTGACCGCTCCCTGGATTTCGCCGCCCTTTTCTTGCTCGGCGATGATCGACGCCGCTTGATCGTCCTCAGCGGCCCCCGGCGCCCCGGCCGCATGACCGTTTGCGCCCGGTGACTGTGCGACCGTCGCTCGGAGCGTTTCCGCCGGGACCGTTGGGAACAACTCGTCTTCGCCGAGCGGTTGCGCCGCTTCCTGCTGACCGCCGGTGTGCTCTCGCTCGAGTCCTGTACGAAGCTGGCTGCGGTGCTGTTGGACGGCTGCGGGGTCCGCGGATCCCTCGAGCGGAAGTTGGGGGAGAGGCCCTGGCTTCAGCGCCACTTCTGCAGGCACGGGAATGCGCGTGGGTGCTCGCTCTGCGGGCACGATGCGGGTTGACGCGGGCGACTCGACCGTAGAGGGCGCTCCCGGGTGACGCGGTCGCTGCGGTGGGCTCGCGGCGATCCGTTCATGCTCATGGGTCGCCTGGCGCTCGGCCGCGCTGGAGACCGAGGTCAGCGAGCTCAGCAGTTGCGCAGGCGGAAGGCTGCCAATCCGAGCCAGTCCGGCAGCGGGCTCAGCCCCGCTGACATCGGGGATCGTCGGTGGTGGCCGCACCTCGATCGGCGAACCTGGCTCGGCAGTGCCGCCCGTGGTCTCGGGCTGATCCTCAACCTGGCTGGCCTGCTCGGCGAGCATAGCCTGGGCATCCTGCGCGACGAGTTCGCGCTCGTCGGTGGGCTCCGCCTGGTCCGCCGCTTGCGGGGCATCGGCGGCCACGTCGAGTTCCGCCAGTTCGTCGTCGCTTTCGCCGGCGCGAGGAACGGCGGTTGGCGGTTCAGGCGGCTCGGGCTCGCTTGTCTGTGTCTCGACGGCCGCCGGCGCAGGTGTCGGCCGTTCCGGCGCTTGTGCTGGTTCGGGCTGGTGCGATCGGGCGATCAGGTCGGCGACGGCGGCATTGCCGGCGCGCGCCTGCAAGCCCAGCAGCAACCGGGGATGGAGCAGCGCCGGTCGCGCGGTGGCCACCTCGGCGGCGGCCATCGGGCCGGCACGGTCGGCATCCGCGAGCGCGCCATCCTGGCGCTGGGGTTCAGCCCCATGCGCGGGGGCCTTCTCCTCTGCCTCGTGCTCGACGACTGTCGTTGGCACGATGCCCCTAGAACCCCGCCGGGTCCTAGATCAAGCCCTGTCTCAGCGCATAGGCGACCGCCTGCGTCCGGTTGCGCAGGTTGAGCCGGCTCGTCACGTCATGGACGATGTTCTTGACGGTGCGCTCCGAATAGAACAGACGGCGCCCGACCTCGGCTGTGTCGAGGCCCTCGGCGAGCAGTTTCAGTACCTTGATTTCGCGATCGGTGAGCACGGCGAAACTCAGCCCGCGGGGATTCAAGACCTGCCGCTGCAAGCGGCCGACCTGGTCGAGCAGTCGCCCGAGCAAATCCGGCGACAGGGCGCCCTCGCCTCCGGCCGCGGCGCGGATAGCTTCGAACAGATTCTCGGGTGTGGTCTGGTTGCGTCGGAGCACACCGCGCGCTCCGGCCTCCAGCGCACTCAGCAAGCCGGTGTCGTCGACGCGGGTGACGATGAGCACCACGCGTTCGACGCCCCGGCGCTTTAGTGCCCGAATCGTTTGCGCGGTCTCCTCGTCCATCTGGTCGGCGACGACGAGTGCAACGACGTCCGCGTCGACCTGGCGCTCCTCGACGGTTTCCAGGCCGTGATTCGAACGAAGCTGGCTGGCGATACCGGCCCGCGAAACGGGGTCGGATGCGGCGACGAACACACGTGTGCGGTCGGTTAAAACACTCGGACGAGTTGCGATCACGGCCTCTTCCTCCTCGATGACGGCGCCCCTGCCTGTTTCTAACTGCGCCGCCGCTGAGTCTGATCTCCTGCACTTTCCGGGCACTTAACGGGGACTTAACGGGCAGCGCGTGATGCCTGCAGGTGTGCCTCTCGGGCTATGGCCCGGTCACCGAGCGCTACCTATGATGCGAACGCCATGGCTGCTACCGCCACGCTTGCCAGCAAGGCTGTCACCGTCACACCCGGTGGCGAGGCGGTCACCGAAGTTCGCATTCGTAACTCGGGGACGGTCGTCGATCAGTTCACGCTCGAGGTCCTGGGCGACGCGTCGGCCTGGGCCATCATCGAGCCGGCGGTGGTGCCGCTCTTCCCCGGGGCCGAAGCGGTGGCGCGCGTTCGGTTCAAGCCCCCGAAGTCATCGAGCGTTCTGGCCAAGGCCATCCCCTTTGCCGTCCGGGTCAAGTCCCGAGAAGACGCCCGTGCCTCGCTGGTGGAGGAGGGGGTCGTCGAAGTCGGGCCGTTCAACGACACGACCGCCGAGCTGATCCCTCGGACCGCGAAGGGGCGCTCGCACGCCCGAGCCCAGCTCGCCCTCGACAACCGGGGCAACATCCGCATCAATGCCCGGCTGACCGCCGCGGATCCCGATCGAAAGCTCAACTTCACGATCACGCCACCGGCGCTCACCGCCGAACCAGGGACGGCGAGCTTTGCATCGATTCGGATCAACCCCCGCACGCGCTTCCTCACCGGTCCGCCAAAGCTCGCACCGTACAAGGTCAATGTCCATCAGGACGGGCTGCCGACCATCATCGTCGACGGCTCGATGCAGCAGGAAGGACTGATTCCACCCTGGCTGCTGCCGGCGCTCATCGGCCTGGCCGCGTTGCTGCTGGTGCTCGCGATTCTGTGGTTCGTCGTTTTGAAACCTAGCATTTCGAGCGCGGCGAAGGATGCCGTGGCGCCGCAGACGTCGTCGCTTCAGCAGCAGGTCAACACGCTGAAGGCGGCCAACCCTGGTGCCGCGGCTGGCGGGGGAGGAGCAACGGGTCCCAACCCGGTCAAGGGTGATGTCTGGTCATCCCGCCTGGCCGTGAACTCGCAGGCGACGCCAGCGCAGCTGGAGAGTTCGATCACCGTGCCGCAGGGCGGAGGTCTGGCCGTCACCGACCTGGTCTTCGAGAACCCAAGTGGCAACAGTGGCACCATCTATCTCGTCCGCCGCGAGACCAACAAACCCGATCAGGTCCTGCTCGTGCTGCGGCTGGAGAATTTCCGGGACCTCGACTTCCATTTCGTCACGCCGCTCGTCTTCAAAGAAGGCCAGACGATGACGTTGAGTTGCAGCCCCGATCCAAGCGGGAGCCTGTGCAATGCGTCCGTCTACTACAGCGGATACTTCAAGAACCCGCCGAGTAGCTAGGCAGATGCGACGCGTCCCGCTGGCCGCGGCCGCCGTTGGAACCGGGACTCTGATCGCCACCCTCTTCGGCGGTCACGCGCTGGCAGGGCAGATCGGCTTGAGCGCGACCTTTCCCGCGTCGCGCATCCAGGTTGATACGGCGCCCACCACGCTCAAGATGCCGGGGCCAACCACCGTCACCGCGATCGTGGAGGACTGGCACGGCGCGACCATTCCGAAAGTCCCGGTCAGCTTCGCCATTCTCAGCGGGCCGAATAAGGGAAAGCCTCTTTCGGCGGCGACCACCAACAAGGACGGCCGGGCGACCCTAACGTATTCGAACAGTGGTGAGCCCGGCATCGACGCGATCCAGGCCAGCTTCACCGACGGCCTCGAGGTCCACAAGAGTAACCGGCACTTCGTCCTGTGGCTCAGCGGACCGCCGGCGACCGCGATCCGGTCCCCGGCGACGATCAGGGTCACGCCGACTTGCTTTCAACCGGCGGCTGCGGTGGTCGCCGCCTCGAACACGTTCAAGAAGGTTGCACCACGCACCACGCCGAAGCCGAGCGCTGGCGCGAGCAGGGGGCCGCAGCCGGAGAAGACGACCGCCAATGTCACCGGCGATAACTTCAATCCGTTCAGCGCGGTCCTGATAACGTTCGACGCGGGGCCGGGTGGCAGCCCGCAAAGCTTTGAAGCGCAGACGGACGTATTCGGCCATTTCAGTCGCGACATCCCGCTGATCATGCCGGCCGAAGGGCTCCACCTGGTGCGGGTCGACGACTTCCGCCAACGAGAGGCCGACGCGACTTTCGCGATCCCTTGCTTCCAGCCGTCGGTGGCGCTCGATCCGCCGATCGGGCCGCCGGGTTTCGTCACGATCGTCGTCGGCAGCGGTTTCCCCGCGAACAGCACCATCGTCGTGCTGAATTGGCAGCCGCCGGCGTTGCTGTCACCCTTACCCGCGGTCATCAAGACCGACTCGAACGGCGCCTTCCAGTTCCCGCTCCTTGTCCTGTATCACGACCTGCTCGGCCCGCGTCTGATGCAGGCGATCGTGGCCAACCCGTTTGGTGACCGCGCCGGCGCCGCGATCGAGGCCGATGCGCCGTTCCTCGTCACGCCCGGTCGGGCTCAACCCTCGGACTTTGTCCTCCGCCGTTGAAGGGTCTGGACGGAGCGTATGATCACACCGGGTCAACACGTAAGGGGAACCGCATGAAGAGACGGGGCCATTGGGGGGTCCGGTGCTGGCGCGCCGTGGGTCCGGCCGTCCTCCTCGTGACCGTTGCGATCCCGCAGATCGGCCTCAATCCTCCGCTCGCCGTCCAGGCGGCCGCCCCGGTGGCCGGCCGTCCCGAGCTGGCGACCTATGCCGGAGCGCCCGCCGCCGGTAAGCCGACCGATGTGGCGCAGCAGCCGTTTGGACTGGCGGTGTTCGGGCGCTACACGTTCGTCGCCGACCCGGTCAACCATGTGGTTCGCCTGTTGATCGACAACAGCGAGTTCGCCTTTGCCGGCGCCGGCAGCATGGCGGTCGAAGGTGATGGAGGCGATCCCGCGAAGGCGCAGCTCGCCGGGCCGTATGCGGTAGCGATCGGCCAGGTGAGTCAGGTCGGCTACCAGGTGACCGGCTTCGACGTCTACATCGCCGACACCTTCGGACACCAGGTCCGCAAGGCGAGCGTCACGATTCCGCCAATCGACAGCCCGAGTGGGTCGCCAACGGCGGTCATCAGCACGATCGCCGGCGCCGGCGGCTTCGGCTTTTCCGGCGATGGTGGCAAGGCGACGGCCGCCAAGCTGAATTCCCCGTACGGCGTGGCATGGGACTCGAAACGCACCCAGCTCTACATCGCGGACACCCTCAACAACCGGGTGCGCGTCGTCGACCGCACAGGCACGATCAGCACCCTGGTGGGCGCCCCCTTGCTGCAGCCGCGCGGGCTCACGGTCAATGGCGACGGCCTTTACATCGCCGATACCTATAACAATGTCGTCCGGCGCTTCGACCTCGTGAGCCACGCGCTCACCACCGTGGCGGGCACGGGCGTTGGGGGCTACGTCGACGGCGTCGCCGCGACATCGGCGCTGCTCCGGATGCCCGCCGGCCTGGCCTTCGACGACCGGGCGAACCTCTACATCGCCGATACGGGCAACAACGCCGTCCGCGAACTATCCGTGACCGACAAGGTGCTCCGCACCGTCGCCGGCACCGGCAAGGCCGGCGCGTTCGGTGACGGCGGGCCGGCGATCCTGGCGCAACTGTCGTCGCCGACCAGCGTCGCGGTGCGGTCGAACGGCGATGTCGTCATCGCCGACTCGGGCAACAACCTGATCCGCGTGCTCGAAGGTACGCTCTCCGCTACCCCCGCGCACAACATTCATGTCGAGGCCGGTAACGGCACGGCAAGCTTTGCCGGGGATGGGCAGCCTCCGGCCCACGCCCAATTTTCGGCGCCCGCCGCCGTGGTGTCGCAGCTCGGGGTGGCGGGCGAGCCCAACGCCGCCGTTCCGGCGGTCAACGGCCAGCGCTATGTTGTCGACACCTTCAACCAGACCGTCCGCACATTCCTCAGCAGCGATACCGACCCGGACAATCACTCGAGCGGCGACAACGATGCCGACGACGTGAGTACGCTCGCCGGAACGGGTGGCCTGCGAGGGATGCCGGACGCGTCATCGACGAAGCTCAGCGGATCGCACTTTGCCTATCCGATGGGGTCGGCGCTGAGTCCTGACGGAAATCGCCTTTATGTCGCCGATACATTTAATAATGTCGTCCGCGCGGTCGATCTCACCCAGCACACGGTGACGACCGTCGCCGGCAGTCCCGGACAGGCCGGCTATGGCGGCGACGGCCAGGCCGCCACCAGTGCGCTGCTGAGCTATCCAACCGGCCTCGCCGTCGACCAGGCGGGCGATCTGTTCATCGCCGATACCTACAACGGTCGGATTCGTGAGGTCATCGGCGGCACGATCTACACGGTCGCCGGCACCGGTCGGCTTGGCTTCAGTGGCGAGGGCGGTCCGGCAACCGCCGCCGATCTGTACTTCCCCTACGGGGTCAGTGTCGATGCCTCGACCCCGCCCAACCTGATCATCACCGACAGCTTCAACCACCGGATCCGCAAGGCGGCCGCGGTCAGCCCGACCAACCCGAGGACGAACAAGCCATTCGACTCGAGGGCGGCCAACGTCATCACGACGCTGGCCGGGACAGGCGACCAGGCGATGGCGGACGGGAACGCGACCGTCCAGGCTCAGTTCAACCGCCCGTGGAGCGCCGCGCTGGACAAGACCAACCTCTACGTCGCCGACTACCTGAACCAGCGCATCCGGCGCATCGATCTAACCGCAGGCACAGTGACGACCGTGGCCGGGCAATCCGTCGCCGGGTCGCCCAGCGGCGGCCTGCTCGGGGACGTCGGGCCGGCCGACGCGGCGGAGGTCAATGGTCCGCACGGCCTCAGCATGCTCGGTGCTTCCGGGGCGATGCTGGTGGCGGACACCTTCAACAGCCGGATTCGCTGGCTCGGCGTCACGCAGGCCGGCATCCAGCGGACCCAGATCAATTTCGATCCCACCAATCTCGCCGGGCTCAGCCAGCCACAGAGCGTGACCGTATCCAGTACGGGGAGCGGGTTGCTGGTCATGGGCGCGGTCGACCTCGGCGCCGACCGGGACAATTTCTACCTCAATCCAGCCAAGAACGCCTGCGCCCAGGCCCGGCTCGAGCCGGGGAGCAGTTGCTCCTTCGAGGTCGCCTTCCAGCCGCGCGCGCCCGGCGGGCACACCGGCAGTGTCGTGATCCCCAACGATGCCGTCGGCGGCGCCCAGCTGGTGACGCTGACAGGACGGGGCACCGCGTCGTTGGTCAGCCTCAGCCCGCCCGCCGTCGTCATTCACCAACCGGCCAACGCGCCGCCGGCCCCGGGGATCGTGACCCTAACCAACAACGGTGATGGGCTGCTGCACATCACGTCGATTGGGCTCGACAAGGGAACCAGCCCCAGTTTCTCGCAGAGCAACAACTGCCCAAGCGTGATGACGGCGCACAGCAGCTGCCAGATCACGGTCACAGTCAGCCAGATCGCTTCCGATGACAAGACAACGCGCACCGGCATGCTCACCGTCGTCGACGATGCCGCGGGGAACGCCGGGGGCGACCAGACCGCCGGCGGCACCTCGCAATCGGTGCCGCTGACCGGAAGCCTGGCGCAGTCAATCGCGAGCTTCAGCCGACAGTCGATGACCTTTACGCAGAATCTGGGGACGAGGGGTGTGACCGAAACCATCATGCTGGTGAACACCGGTCAGGCGCCGTTGCACCTGAGCGCCATCCAGGATGAAGGCGACTTCTCGCAAACCAACAATTGCTCGCTGGTGTTGGCGCCGGCGGCCAGCTGTGCCATCAGCGTCACCTTCATCCCGTCCAACCTGGGGGAGCGCGATGGATACATCGTGGTGGCGGATGACTCGGTTGACAGCCCGCAGCGGATCCCCGTCATGGGCATCTCCACCATGGCGCTGGCCCGCCTCGCGCCCAGCCGGCTCAACTTCAGTCAGAACGTCGGCGCCACATCGGCGCAGCAAACCGTCACGCTGACCAACACGGGCGATGGTCCGCTCACGATTGGCGGGATCGCGGCGATCGGCGATTTCAAGGCGTTGTCGCACTGTCCGTCGGTGCTGCTCCCGGGCATCACCTGCCCGATCGGCATCACCTTCACGCCGCAAACCGCCGGCGCCCGGCACGGCAGCCTGGTGATCACCGATGATGCCAACGCCGCGCCTGGTTCATCTGACGCGGTGCGGCTCGACGGCTTTGCCTATCAGCCGGTCGCGACCTTGAGCACGGCAATCCTGACGCCCGGTGCGAATCTCGGCGGGGCGGCCGGGCCGCAGACGGTGACGGTCACCAATACGGGCGACGGGGCACTCACGGTCCGGGCTATCTCGATCAATGGGGCGGCGGCCGGCGACTACCGACAGTCGAGCGACTGCCTGCGCACGCTGCCACCGGGGACGTCGTGCGCCGTCACCGTCAATTTCACACCGCACGGATACGGCCTCCGCGCGGCCAGCCTGACGCTGGTCGACGACGGCCCCGGTGGCAGCCAGTCCGTCGCCCTGCGGGGGACGGGGACCGCGGCCCGGCCGTTGCTCAGTAGCGGATTCGTCAACTTTGGCGGCGACAGTGTGGGCGATCAAACCGCCCCGGAGAGCGTCGTGCTCTTCAACGCCGGCAACGGGCTGCTCTCCATTGCCAGCATCACCCTGACCGGCAGCGACTACCTCATGAGCAGTGGCTGCGGCAGCACCCTCGCATCGGGAGCCAGCTGCACGATCACCGTCACCTTCATTCCGCAAGGCACCGGCGCGCGCTCGGGTGTCGTCACCATCACCGATAATGCCGGGACCCAGCGGGTCACCCTGAGCGGCGTCGGCACGTAACAGGCCCCCAGCCTGCCTTCCCCAGAGGGGAGAGGAAAGTTTGTGTGGCGCGGGCGGCGGCCGTGGTGTGAGAGTCTAATAAAGGTCGGGCGATGCTCAGCCCATAGGAGGAACGATGGCCAAGAACCCCTTGTTTGAGCTCTACGAGGCAGGCACCAGCGTCTGGCTCGACTACATCAGCCGGAGCTTGATGACCTCTGGCGAGCTCAAGCGAATGATCGAGGAGGATGCCGTCGTCGGCATGACCTCGAACCCCACCATCTTCGAAAAGGCGATCGGCGGCAGCAGCGACTATGACGCGGCGTTGAAGCAAGTGATGAACGCCGGTAAGTCCGACGAAGAGATCATGTTGAGCCTCATCGTCGAGGACATCCAGATGGCGGCCGACGTGCTGAAGCCCGTCTACGAGCAGACCAAGCACAAGGACGGGTATGTCAGCATCGAGGTTCTGCCGCGCGTGGCGCACGACACGAAGGGAACGGTCGCGATGGCCCACGATCTGTTCGATCGCGTGGGCCGGCCCAACATCTTCATCAAGATCCCCGCGACCCAGGAAGGATTGCCGGCGATCGAGCAATGCATCGCCGACGGGATCAACATCAACATCACGCTGATGTTCTCGGTGAAGGTCTACGAGGACGTCGCCCGCGCCTTTATCCGGGGGCTGCAGCGCCGGATGAAGGAGGGCAAGCCGATCGACATCGCCTCGGTGGCGAGCTTCTTCGTCAGCCGGGTCGACACCGCCGTCGACAAACTGCTCGAACAGAAAATTGCCGCGGCCAAGGATCCGGCCGAGCGCGAGCGGCTGCAGAAGCTGCTGGGGAAAGCGGCGATCGCGAATGCCAAGATGGCCTACCAGTCGTTCCAGCGGATCTTCAACGAGCCGGAGTTCGCCGCGCTACGGCGCACCGGCGCCAGCGTCCAGCGCTGCCTGTGGGCGAGCACCGGCACCAAGAATCCAAATTACAGCGACGTCATGTACGTCGAGGAGCTGATCGGGCCGGAGACCGTGAACACCATGCCGCAGCCGACCATGATGGCCTTCAAAGAGCATGGCGAGGTCCGTGTGAGCCTGCTCGAAAACGTCGACGGCGCCCGCCAGGTGCTACGTGACCTCGCCGCCGCCGGCATCGACATGGACAAGGTCACCTACGACCTTCAGGTCGACGGCGTCAAGCTCTTCGCCGACTCGATTACCAAACTCCTCGAGGAGATCGCGAACAAGAAGCAGCGGCTGAAGGGCGGCGACGTCGGCGGCCACGAGGCGCAGCTCGGCGCCATCGAGGGCGCGGTCAAGAATCGCCTGGCCCAGCTCGAGCAGGCTGCGGTGGTGCGGCGCATCGCGGAGAAGGATGCGGGGCTGTGGGCCTCCAATGGTTCCGGCGAAAAGGAAGAGATCCGCAACCGCCTGGGTTGGCTGCAGGTCGCCGACCTGATGGAGGAGAGGGTCGCCGAGCTGGAGGGCCTTCGGAAGGAGCTGGTCGCCGAAGGTTTCACCGATTGCGTCGTGATGGGGATGGGAGGGAGCAGCCTGGCGCCCGAGGTGTTCCGGCAGACGTTCGGCGCACCCAAGGGCGCGCTCAACGTCCATGTCCTCGATACGACCGATCCCGCCGCCATCACGGCGTTGCAGGCGACAATCGACCTCAAGCGCACGGTGTTCATCGTCGCCTCCAAGTCGGGGACGACGCTGGAAACGCTGTCGCATTACCGCTATTTCTGGCAGCAGAGCGGGCAGCAGGGGCGGCAGTTCCTGGCGATTACGGATCCTGGAACAACGCTGGCCGACGAGGCGTCGCGGCGCGGTTTCCGGCGCGCCTTCCTGAACCCGGCCGACATCGGGGGTCGCTACTCGGCCCTCTCCTACTTCGGCCTGGTGCCGGCGGCGCTCGGCGGCGTCGACCTGGGCGGTTTGCTCGACCGAGCCTCGACCATGGTGCAGGCCTGCTCGGGCTCGGGACCGGTCGCCGACAACCCGGGCGTGTGGCTGGGGGCGGTCTTCGCCGAGTCGGCGAAGGCCGGGCGCGACAAGGTCACCATCCTTGCCCCGCCGGCGCTGCAAAGCTTCGGCCTATGGGCGGAGCAGTTGATCGCGGAGAGTACGGGCAAAGCGGGGAAGGGGTTGGTGCCGGTCGCCGACGAGGCGCTGGGCGCTCCCGCGGTCTACGGCAGCGATCGGCTGTTCGTCCGGCTCGCGTTGTCGGGCGCCGATGATCCGAACGCCGCACGGCTCGAGGCCGTCAGCAAGGCCGGGCACCCGGTGGTCACGCTGAAGCTCAGCGACCCGCTCGGCCTCGGCGCCGAATTCTTCCGGTGGGAATATGCGATTGCGGTCGCCGGTGCGATCCTCGGCATCAACGTCTTCGACCAGCCCAACGTCCAGGAGGCCAAGGACCTCACCAAGAAGGTCCTCAGCGAAGGTAATCCGCCGACCACGGGCGAGGGCATCCGCTGGGCCGGCCAGCAAGGCGCGACGCTCGAGGCGGCCATCCAGGCCCTTCTCGGCCAGGTGCGCCCGGGCGACTATGTTGCGCTGCTCGCCTTCATCGCGCCGGACGCCAGGCACGACAGCGCCCTGAACGCGATCCGGCTGGCGATTCGTGACAAGTATCGCGTGGCAACGACCGTCGGCTACGGGCCGCGCTACCTGCACTCCACCGGCCAGCTCCACAAGGGCGGCCCCAATACCGGGGTCTTCCTGCAGATCGTCGGCGATGACCCGAAGGACATCCCGATTCCGGGCGAGCGGCTCTCGTTCGGGGTGCTCAAGCAGGCCCAGGCGCTCGGCGATTTCCAGGCGTTACGCAACCACGGCCGCCGCGTCCTGCGCGTCCAGGTGCAAGACGTCGCGCAGGGCCTGGTCAAGATCGGTCAGGCGGTAGGCGCCACGGCTGGAGTCGCCTAGATGCAACTTGGTCTGATCGGATTGGGCCGCATGGGCTCGGGGATGACCCTGCGGTTGCTGCAGGGTGGCCATCAGGTGATCGTGTACGACCGGCTCCCCGAGGCGGGCGCCGCGCTCGCCGGGAAAGGCGCGACCGTGAGCGGCAGCCTGGAAGACCTCGGACAAAAGCTCAAGGCGCCCCGCGCCGTCTGGTTGATGATCCCTGCCGGTCCGCCGGTGGACGACGCCATCCAGCGGTTGTCGGGCACGCTCTCGCCCGGCGACGTCATCATCGACGGCGGCAACTCAAATTACAAAGACTCGATCCGCCGCGCGGAAACGCTGCGCTCGCAGCAGATCGAGTTTCTCGACGTCGGCGTCAGCGGCGGCATCTGGGGCCTCAAGGTTGGCTTCAACCTGATGGCCGGCGGCAACCACGCGGTCTTCAAACAGGTCGAGCCGATTTTCCAGACGCTCGCGCCACCCGATGGTTACGCCTACGTCGGCCCGTCCGGTGCCGGGCACTACTCCAAGATGGTGCACAACGGCATCGAGTATTCGATGCTGCAGGGCTACGCGGAGGGGTTCGAGATTCTCAAAGCCGCGCCCTTCGGGTTCGACCTGCTGCAGCTGGCGCGGCTGTGGAACCACGGCAGTGTAATTCGCTCCTGGCTGCTCGAGCTCGCCCAGGCTGCCTTCGAACGCGATTCCGACCTCTCGCACATCCGGGGCTATGTCGAAGACTCCGGCGAAGGGCGCTGGACGCTACAGGACGCGATCGATCATGCGGTGCCGGCCCCGGCGCTGGCGATGAGCTTGTTCATGCGGTTCCGTTCCCGCCAGGACGACTCGTTCAGCGACAAAGTGATCGCGGCGCTGCGCAACGAATTCGGCGGGCATCCGGTCAAAGCCGAGTAAGTCCATGGTGCAGGCAGTTACCACGCCGGTGACCCAGAACGTGCTGCGCGACGGGTTGATCCTGCCCCGCACGCCGGACCCGGCGGCGATGGTGATCTTCGGCGCCTCCGGCGACCTGACCGCGCGCAAGCTGATGCCCGCGCTCTATAACCTCGCCCTCAACCGCTACCTGCCGTCCGGCTTCAGCGTCATCGGCGTCGCGGACACCGCGATATCTGAGGACGAGTTCCGCAGTCGCGTGGCGGATGCCGTGCAGAAGTTTTCGCGGACCCAACCGGTCGACCGGGCCGTCTGGCAAAGCCTCGCCGAAGGGATTTCCTACGTCCGGATGCCGTTCGACGACGAGGACGGCTACGGCCGGCTCGCCGCCGAGCTCGACCGGCTGGACCGCGAGCGTGGCACCAACGGCAATCGCGTCTTCTACCTCGCGACCGCGCCCCAGTTCTTCTCCGTCATCATCGACCGGCTCGGCACGTCGGGCATCGCCAAGGCCGGCGACGGCTGGAAACGCGTGGTCATTGAGAAGCCGTTCGGCAACGACCTGAAGAGCGCCCAGGCGCTAAACCAGGCGATCCACTCCGTCTTCACCGAGCAGCAGATCTTCCGCATCGATCACTACCTCGGCAAAGAGACCGTGCAGAACGTGTTGGTGTTTCGCTTTGCCAACGGGATCTTCGAGCCCATCTGGAACCGTCGCTATGTCGACCACGTGCAGATCACGGTGGCGGAGGACATCGGCATCGAACGCCGTGGCAAGTACTACGAAACGGCCGGCGCCCTGCGCGACATCTTCCAGAACCACTTGCTGCAGCTGCTCAGCATCGCCGCCATGGAGGCGCCACCGAACTTCGATGCGGACTCGGTGCGCGACGAGAAAGTGAAAGTCCTCAAGTCGATCCACCCGATCGACGTCGCGAAGGACGTTGTCCGCGGCCAGTACGGGCCCGGCTGGGTGGGCGGCCAGCAGGTGCCCGGCTACCGGCAGGAGCTCAATGTCTCGCCGACGTCGAACACCGAGGCCTTCGTGGCGGTCCGCCTCAAGATCGACAACTGGCGTTGGGCCGACACCCCCTTCTACCTGCGCACCGGCAAGCGATTGCCGAGCCGTGCGTCCGAGATCGCCATTCAGTTCAAGAATCCGCCGCACCTCCCGTTTGCCAAGACCGCCGTGGAGGAGCTGACGCCCAACTGGCTGGTCATGCGCATCCAGCCACACGAGGGGGCCTCATTGAAGATCGCGGCTAAAATTCCCGGCCCGGTGATGCGATTACGCACCGTCAACATGGACTTTTTCTACGGCTCGTCCTTCATGGTCGAGTCGCCCGACGCCTACGAACGCCTCGTGCTCGACTGCATGCTGGGCGACGCGACCCTCTTTGCCCGCGAGGACGAGGTGGAGCGTGCCTGGGGCCTGGTCGACCGCATCGAGGCAGGCTGGGCGTCACAACCGCCGCCGCCGTTCCCCAACTATGCCGCTGGCACCTGGGGACCACCCGAGGCGGATGCGATGATCGAGCACGATGGCCGGCGCTGGCGGCGGCCATGATTCAGAACCACAGCGAGCTCAGCGCGCGCACCTTTGTGGACGTGCATGCGATCCAGGAAGAGCTCGACCAGGTCCGCTGGGGCCTGCACGACGGCGCCGGGAGCGAGGCGGCCCAGCACGCCGCGGCCGAAGCCCGCGCCAGTGTCTGCAACCTCATCGCGGTTATCGGCAATGAGCCCGAGTTGGGCGCAATCACGAGCGTGCTCGACCGCCTCTCCGTGACGAACCCCTCGCGTACGCTGATCCTCCTGGCGCAGCACACGCGGGCGGCGGACAAGCTCGAGGCCCAGGTCTCAGCTCAGGAGCGGACCGAAAGCGGCCACCGCGTCACGACGGAGCGGGTCATCCTGCATGCGCACGGCGAGCCGGCCCGGCACCTCGCCAGCCTGGCGGCGCCGCTGCTGATCCCCGATCTTCCCGTGATCCTCTGGTGGCCCGGGCGCCCTCAGTTCGACAACCCGCTGTTCGACGACCTCTGCGAGCTGGCCGATCGCCTGGTCGTCGATACCGACGAGGGCTTCGATGATGCAGACCTGAAGCGACTTCTCGGGGTGGCCCGCCGGCCGAAGGCGCGGGCGTCCATCGGCGACCTCAACTGGGCACGGCTGATCGCGTGGCGACACGTGGCGGCGCAGTTTTTCGATATGCCGGGCATGCTCGGGCGCCTGGCACAGATTCACGGTGTCTCGATCTTTCACGGCAGTGACGGGTCAACGGCCCAGGCGCGATTGCTGGGCGGCTGGATCCGCAGCCGGATGGCGACGGTCGGCATCGAGGTCCCGATTGAATTTCGACCGGATGATTCGCTCGAGCACGGCGTTCGGCGCTTCCTTATCTATACGGGTGGCGATGAGGGTCCGGCTCGTTTCAGCATGATCCGGCATCGAGGAGGCAGGCTCTCGACGCATATCCGGCTTGGCGATCAAGACGTTTCCGAGCGAACCGTCCGGTTGGAGTCCCGCGCAACCGAGGAGCTGCTCAGCATCGAGCTAACCCTCCCGGGTCACGACGTCCTGTTCGAGCAGGCGCTCGACGCCGCCCTGCGATAACCGCGGTGGTCGAGGCGATTACTCCGGTCGTCGTTTCGGGACCAGCCGAGCTGGCCGAGGCGGCGGCGGCCTGGACCGCCGATCGGATCCGAGCCGCCGTGGCGGAGCGGCGCGCCTGCTACTGGGCGCTGGCCGGCGGCGAGACACCGCGCGGCTGCTACCAGCGGTTGGCCCAGCCGCCATATCGCGACGCACTGCCCTGGCCGTCGGTCTTCGTGTACTGGTCGGACGAGCGGCAGGTGCCCCTGGATGACCCGACGAGCAACTACGCCATGGCGAAGGCGGCGCTGCTCGATCACGTGGCGATCCCACCCGAGCAGGTGTTTCCCCTGGTCGGGGATCCGACACCGGCGCTCCGCCGGATCCCCGCCGACGGCCACGGACGGCCGCGCTTCGACATCATCCATCTTGGGTTGGGGGAGGACGGGCACACGGCCTCGCTCTTCCCGGGCAGCCCCGCCCTTCAGGAGGCGCAGGCGCTCGTCGCCCAGGTCCACAACGCGCCCAAGCCACCGCCCGAACGGTTGACCCTGACCTTGCCGGTGATCAACGCGGCGCGCGGGGTGCTCTTCATGGTGCAGGGAGCCTCCAAAAAAAACGCCCTGGCACGCGTCCTCCGGCGCGATCCGGCGCTCCCCGCCAGCCACGTCCAACCGGTCGACGGCGAGCTCCATTTCCTCGTCGACCGCGCCGCCCTTTCTTAGCCTCGACTTAGTCCGTGACTATCACTTAACTTGTGACTTGACACGCCCAACCCTGAGTGACATTCTTGTAACGCAGAGACTAATAAAGGACTACGTCAGGGCAGGGAAGGCAGCATGGCGATCGCGGGGGCACATCGGACAGCCGTCGGCCACGGCCATCGGATCGAGCGCCGTAGGCGGGGCCGGACCGTACGGTCGACCGCCCTCTGGTTGGGGGGCCTGGCCGCCTGGAGCGGGCTCTTCCTCGGACTGGGCTGGCTGGTCGCGGCCGGTTTCTACGGTCTGCTGGCGAACCCATGACCGGCCACTACGGGCGCCGCCGCCGCTACCGGCACGCCAATTACCACCTGCACGAGTGGCGGCGCCGCCGCCGCGTCGCGATGCAGCGCAACGTCCTCGTCGGTTTCATCGTCGCCATCACGCTGCCGCTGTTGACCGTCCCGGCGCTGGCGGCGCAGACGGTCGGGGACCTGCCCGCCATCACCGGGCTCTCGTCGAGCCAGCTGCCCCAGGACATGCTGATCTACGACCGGAACGGCAACCTACTCGCCGACATCGGCGACCAGGGCGACCATCGTATCGTCGTCCCGCTCACCTACATCTCGCCGAACGTGATCAACGCGACGATCGCCATCGAGGATCACAGCTTCTACTCCAATAATGGCGTTGACCCTGGGGCGGTGCTCCGCGCCGCACTGGCCGACTACTCGCAGCGCGGCATCAAGCAGGGCGGGAGCACCATCAGTCAGCAGCTCGTCAAGCAACTCTTCATCGGGCCACACCCGGACAACTCGCTCCAGCGCAAGGCGAAAGAGGCGGCGCTCGCCCTCGAGATGAATCGGCGCTACACCAAGAGCCAGATCCTGGAGATGTATCTCAACACGATCTTCTATGGCAGTCAGACATACGGCATCGAGGCGGCCGCGCGCACGTACTTCCAGACGGATGCTCACGATCTCAACCTGGCGCAAGCGAGCCTGCTCGCCGGCTTGCCGCAGGCGCCGACGCAGTACAACCCCCTGATCAATCTCGCCGCGGCAAAGAAACGTCAGCTAGAGGTCCTGAACGCGATGGTGCAGTACCACTTCGTCAGTCAGAAGGAAGCCGACGCCGCCTACGCCACGAAGCTCGCGATCTACCCGCCGATCAACCAGTATCAGGCGCCCTACTTCGTCGACTATGTGCTGCAGACGCTGCGCCAGCAGTACCACATCCTGCCGAGTGACCGGCGCGGCTACCGCGTCTACACCTCGCTCGACCTGAATCTCCAGCACATCGCCGAGCAGGTGATCCACGACCAGATCGCGCAGAAGGGCAACTATTACAACTTTCACGACGCGGCCCTGGTCAGCATGGATCCGAAGACCGGTGAGATCCTGGCCATGGTCGGCGGCGACAATTACAACCGGCCCGGCGGCTGGATCAACATGGCGAACACGCCGCGCCAACCGGGGTCGACGTTCAAGATCTACACCTACACGGCCGCGATCGCGAGCGGCAAGTTCAACATGATCACCCCGATCCTCGATGCGCCGCTGGTGTTTCCAACCTGGGGCGGCGTCAGCGGCTTCGAACCCTACATTCCCCTGAACTACGACCTCAAATACCACGGGGTGCTGCCGCTGAAGATGGCGATGGGCAACTCCATGAACATCCCGGCGATCAAGACCGAGCTCCGAGTCGGGATCCCGAACGTGCTCGACATGGCCCGGCGCATGGGCGTGACCCATCTCACCATGCCGGACGAGAACTACTCGCTGAGCCTGACGCTTGGAGGTTATGAGGTGACCCCCGTCGACATGGCGACCGGCGCCTCGACGCTCGCGGACATGGGAACACGCCACATGCCGGCGCCGATCGTGTCGATCAAAGACGCGAGCGGCCGCGATGTCTTCAGCTACGACCCGTCGAAGAACGCCTACCAGGCGGTCAGCCCGGAGGTCGCCTTCATCATCGCCGCCATCATGTCCGACGACAAGAACCGCTGCCTTGAGTTCGGTTGTCACGGCGATCTCACCCTACCCGGCCGCCAGGTGGCCGCCAAAACCGGCACCACCCAGCTCTTCAAGGACAACTGGACGCTTGGCTTTACGCCGACCCTGGCGACGGCGGTCTGGATTGGCAACCCCGACAACACGCCGCTCAGTCACAACTCAACCGGTATCGTCGGCGCCGCCCCGATCTGGCATAAGTTCATGCAACAGGCGCTGGCCGGTACGCCGAACCAGTGGTATGCGAAGCCGGCGGGCGTCCACCAGGTCGGCGCCAACTACTTCCTGCCCGGTACCGAAAACGTCCGCTCGACGGTGCTCGCCTGGCCGACCTGCCGGTTCGGAAGCTACAACCCCTACAACCTGACCTACGCCGACACCCTGGTCGGCGGGGTGCCGTGCGTGCTCGGCGGGGGCGCCAGGGTGGTTACGACAAAGGGCCAGTAGCCGGCGCGCCGGGTTTCAAGAAGGAGCGCTGGAAAGGGGACGTAACCAGCGCTCCTGAAGGTCGTCGGCGGGTTAGTGGCTCGCCTGCTGGAAGCAGGCCACGTCGTACTGCGAGACGCTCTTCGGGTTATTTGAGTTCTGGGGGGCGTTCCCCGCGTAGTGGGTGCCCGCTACCCCGCTGGGATTGAAGGCCGAGCCGGGCGCGGACGCGGAATTCCCCGGCGTCGACCCCGCCGGCTGCGCCTGGCATGACTGGCCTGGTTGACCAGTGCTGCCAGTGCTATTGGCAAACGCCGTGCTGGCACCCGCCAGGATGATGGTGGTCGACACGGTGACGCCGAGAACGAGCTTGCGAATCATCGGATGTCCTCCTCTTGTCCCCTCACGCGATTGGTAGTTAATTCGTCGAGGGGTTACGCCCTGCTTCGGTAGCCTATTTCCGTGAGAGCGAAGCGCCGGCGCCAGCCACGGTCGGTCTTCTCGCTGCCCAGGACCGGCTATATCCGCACCTCGGAGGCGCTGAATAAACCGAAGTCCCCGCCCCGCTTGCCACAGCGGAAAGGGGAGAGCGACAAGGAATACGCGGCACGGCTGGACGCGGCGCGAGAGGAAGCCTACGAACGGCTGCGGCGACTCAGGCTGATGCGAGCGAAGCGGGCGACCTCGTAGTACACTGCCGCCTGCCATGCGCCGACTCCTCTGTCTGGGCGTCGCCCTGTCCCTGGCGAGTTGCGGCCCGCCGGCCGCTGCGGTCGGACCGTCGGCTACTGCCCAGGCGGCCGCCCATCCGACCGAGACGGGGCCGGCCTCGCCGCGGTCCTCAACAAATGGCGCCGAGGAGGCCCTCCTGGGCCCGGGCGCGATGACGCTCCAACAGGAGATTGGCGCGGTGATGATGGTCGGCTTCACGGGCCCGCTGACCCCAGGCGTCCTGGACGACTGGCGCCAGCACCAGTTCGGCGGACTGGTCGTCGTATCGAGCAACCAGAATGCGCAGGACCCCGCGGCCATTCGCCAGCTGATCCAGTCGGTCCGCGGCGTCATGGCCCATCCGTTGCTGACCGCCACCAACCAGGAGGGTGGCACCGTCTGCTTCCCGGAGACGCGCGTGCCATGCCTGGCGGGTGCGCGCCAGGTCGGTGCGCAAGGCCCCGCCGTGGTCCAGTCGGAGATGTCCAACATGTCGCAGGGCCTGAAAGCCCTCGGCTTCGACATCAACTTCGCACCGGTCGCCGATGTCTGGGATGGCGTGCATCCAGTCATGAGCGAACGGAGCTACGGTCAGAGTCCGCAACGGGTCGCGCAGGACGTGACGGCCGCCATCGCCGGCATCCATGCCGCCGGTATCTATGCCGTAGCAAAGCGCTTGTCAGTCCAAACGCCGCAGACCCGGGACTGGATTCCCTTTCAGGCGGCGATTGCGTCTCACGTGGAATTCGTGATGATGCCGTCGTCAAGCCAGCTGCCTGCGCTGCGGACTGAGCTGGGCTACCAGGGCGTCATCATCTCGGACGACCTGCAGATGGGAGCGCTCACCCCGGACTTCCCACCTCCAAGCGCCGCGGTACGGTTTCTCGTCAACGGCGGCGACATGGTGATGGTCTCGCATGATATCGCGGTCGCCGATGCCACCTACGATGCGATCCATGCCGCGATCCTCAGCGGCATGTACCCCCGAGCTCAGCTCGACACTTCCGTACAGAAGCTACTGAGCCTCGGCCTGCGCTACATGCCTTAGTCGGGCGGTTCGGTCGCGACCTCGGCCCCCATTGCGTGGTAGCCGCCGTCCACGTGGACGATCTCCCCGGTGGTCGCAATGCTGTAGTCGGAGAGCAGCACGCACGCCATCTTCGCGACCGGTGTGCGATCCGTACTGTCCCAGCCGAGCGGCGCGCGCTGTCCCCAGGTGGTCTCGAACCGTTCGAATCCCGGGATGCCTTTAGCGGCCATCGTCTTCAGTGGCCCGGCCGCCAGCGCGTTGACGCGGATGCGCTGCTTGCCGAGGTCACGGGCCAGGTAGCGCGTGACCGATTCGAGCGCAGCCTTACAGACGCCCATCCAGTCGTAGAAGGGCCAGGCCTGGGTCGAATTGTCGAAATCGAGCGTCACGATGCTGCCGCCGTCGACCATCAAGGGATTGAGCGCCTGCGCCATCGCCTTCAGCGAATAGGCGCTGGTCTGGAAGGCGGTCTGGACACTTTCCCACGGCGCGGTCATGAAGTTGCCGCCGAGCGCGTCGGCGGGCGCGAACGCGATCGCGTGGACGAACCCATCGAGCCGGCCCCACCGCTGCTTGATGCTCTCGGCCAGCGCGTCCACCTGCGCCGGGTTGTTGACGTCCATCTCCAGGATGTCGGGCGTCGGATGCATGCGGCGGGCGCTCTTCTCCGTCAGACTCATGGCACGGCCGAAGCTGGTCAGCACGATGTCGGCGCCTTCCCGCTGCGCCAGCTCGGCGATCGCAAAGGCGATGCTGGCTGGGGTAAGGACGCCGGTGACCAGGATCTTCTTCCCCTCAAGGATGCCCGGCATGGCGCCCAGATTCTATCGGAGCCACTCAGGTGGCTTTCCAGGGCGGTCGGCGCCTTACCCGCCCGACAGGTCCTGGCGGCGCTTCTTGAACTCCTCCAATGCTTTGCCTTTTGCCTACAGCTGAGGCTGAATAGGTGGCTGGTCCCAGCGGCCGTTGATCAGGTCGATGCCAAACATCACGGCTACGACCACCATCACCATCAGCGCCACGACAAGGAAGCTCCTGGGGGACAAACGCAGCCCGAGAACACTCACGGGCCAATGGTAAGTCGAACTCGATTTGACGTGGTCTGACGGGTGGCTTATGGGATTTGAACCCATGACCCTCAGATCCACAATCTGATGCTCTAACCAGCTGAGCTAAAGCCACCGCAGGTGCACGATTATAAGAGGTTCGGAGATCCCTCCCGTTCAAATTTGGCGACGAACCCGTTATATGATCTAGGCGCCTTGACGACGTCTGACGACGCCCTCATCCGCCGCGCCCAGGCCCTCGACGCGGGGGCACTGGCCGAGCTCTACGACCGGAACTTCGATGGGATATATCGATATTTGTATACGCGGGTGCGCCACCAGGCCGACGCTGAAGACCTCACGGAGCAGGTCTTCTTGAAGATGGTCGATTCCATCAAGCGCTACCGGCCGCAAGGGGTGGCCTTTTCCTCCTGGCTCTACCGGATCGCGCACAACCTCCTCGTCGACCGCTACCGGCGGGCCGGACGTGACCCGGTCGAGCTCAGTGACGATGTCCGCGACCTCCGGCCGCAAGCCGATCCGGCCGATTTGTTGCAGAACTCCGAGCAGCGGCGCGCCCTGATCGAGGCCGTCCAGCGCCTGACCCCCGAGCAACAGCAGGTCATCACCATGCGCTTCATCGATAACCTGGACGCGGGCGAGATCGCGCGTCAGATGCGCCGCCAGCCGGGCGCCATTCATTCGATGCAGCACCGCGCGCTCGCCAGCCTCTATCGCTTTCTACTGGAGCGCGAGCAGGTGGAGGTCCGCCGTGCGTGACCTGACGCAACCCCTCGAGGAATGCCTGCAGGCGATGGGGGAGAAGCGCAACCTGCAGGACGTGCTCCGCCGTTACCCCGCCGACCGCGACCAGTTGATCGAGCTGCTCCGGCTCTCGGTCGATCTCGGCGGCCTGGCACCGAGCATGCCGGCGGCCGACCCGGCGTTCCGGCTGCGCGCCCGCAACCGGATGCTGGCCGCGGCGACGCACCGACGTCGGGCGCAGCGCTGGAACCCGTTCGGCGCGCTGCCACGGCCTGCCGCACGACTGGCGTTCGCCGGCGTGCTTGCCGTGACGCTGCTGGTAGGGGGCCTGACCTCCGCGGCGGCGTCGGGAAACAGCCTGCCGGGCGATCCGCTTTACCCGGTCAAGCTGGCGGTCGAGCGCGCTCAGCTTGCGGTCGCCTTCGACCCTGGTGCACGTGCCCGGCTGCATGCGCAGTTCGCCGACGTGCGGCTCAGCGAAGCCCAGCGGCTGATCGCCGCCGGCCGGGTGCAGGACGGAGTCCGGCAGGTCGGTCAGTACGACACCGCGGTCGCGCAGTTCAACCATGCCCTCGCCGGCGGCACCTTCGACGACAGCGCCGTCGCCGAGCTCCGCCGTTTCATGAAGGCTCACGAAGCCTCCGCCGATGCCAGCCTTCAATCGCTGGCCGGCTCGCTGGCAGCGGGTGGTGACGCGCAGGCGGCGGCCGCCGTCACGCGGACCCGCTCGCACGCGGATCAGACCTGGAAGGGGAGTGAGCGCGACCTCCAGGCCCGCAGCGCCAACCCGCCGGCCGATCACTCCCAGGCCCACCCGCCTGCGAGCCAGCAGCCAAAGCCCTCAGCCGACTAACACGCTAGCTGGGTTTGCCGCGCCGCTCGGCGAAGAACTCGCGCAGCAGGCGTCCGGCCGGCTCGGCCAGCACGCCGGAGGTGATCTCGACGCGGTGGTTGTTGGCCGGGTGGCGCAGAACGTCGTAGACGGAATCGACCGCGCCCTTCTTGGGATCGGGCGCGCCATAGACCAGCCGCGTGATGCGGGCCAGCACCATCGCCCCGGCGCACATCGGGCAGGGCTCGAGGGTGACATAAAGCGTGATCCCGTCGAGGCGCCAGGATTGCGTCAGCCGGGCCGCTTCCCTCAGGACCAGCATCTCGGCGTGAGCGGTCGCATCAGGCGTGGTCTCGATCAGGTTATGCGCCTCGGCGAACACGGATCCGTCCTTGACGAGCACGGCTCCGACCGGGACTTCGGCAAACGACGCGGCTTTGCGGGCCTGCGCCAGGGCGCGCTCCATGTAGTGGGCGTCGTCCCGAACCAGATTTTCCATCACCGGCCCGCCGCGCCTGCGAGTCGCCGCCGGCCAATGACGAGCCAGCCGGCGAGGACGGCCATCAGCGCGTCGGCCAGCAGAGGGACCCAGACCGGGCCGCCCCAGGGCACGGGCAGCAGGAAGTAGACGTCCTGGGTAACGATCGACGAGGGCCACTGGGCCAGGATCTCGAGTCCCAGATAGTAGGTGGCGTCCCAGAGGGCAAAGGCCCAAAGCAGGGCAGCCGCGCGCTCGCGCCAGTCGCGCCCGGCCAGCAGGGCCACCGTACCCAGCATCACGAGCGTGGCGATCTCTCGGGTCATTTCGATCCCCCACGGGAATCTCAGGGCGATCGCTGACGCCACTGACGCGGTGGCGTGCACATCTCCGAGCGCGTAGCGGATGTAGTACACGACAACGGCTTCCAGATATCCCATAGCGAGCGCGTACACGGCGACGATGGTGATACGCGACGCGATGCCTTGCCTCATGGATCGTTGGTCGGGGCGGTGCCCGGGAGATGGCGGAGGGGGCGAGATTCGAACTCGCGGTGGCGTTGCCGCCACACGGCTTTTCGAGAGCCGCACCTTAAACCGCTCGGACACCCCTCCGGGGGTGCATTGTAACCCCCACCCTGACCCTCCCCCGCGCCCGGTGGAGGGAAATTGAACTATGTGCCGACCGCCTTGCGTCGGGCGCGATGGCGCGCGACTTTCGCCCGGTTACCGCAGCTGCGCATACTGCACCACTTCCGCTGGCCGGTGGGCGAGGTGTCCTTGAACACCCAGCGGCACTGCGGGTTCTCGCACACCTTCAAGCGGGCGGCCGCTCCCTGGATCAGCTGGCGCGCGATCGATTCCGACAGGCGCGCGGCGGCGCCGTCGACCGGGTCGCCCTGGTGGCGGTGGTCGAGCGAAACGCCGTCCGGCCCCTCGACCAGCTCATACACATAGTGCGTGCGAAGGGCCCGGTTGATCTCGGCCAGATCGGTCGGATCCGGAGGACGGTGGCCGGCCGTCGCTTCCAGCACGCTGCGCATCGCCTCGCGCACCCGACGCAGGCGGGCGAGCATGGCTCGGCCGGCGCCCGGGGAATCCTGGTAGCGGTGAAGCAGCTCAGCGCGCGCCTCCTTGTGCAGGAGGTCGTTGTCGACCAGCCAATCGAGGGCCGCCTCGGGGGTGTCGAGGTGGTCGTGGGGGGTTGGCCAGAGGTCGAGCGTGTTGACGAAATTGAGGCCGGTCTGAACCGATGCCAGGTGACCCTGCGTGACCGGCATTGGCGGGGCGGAGATCGTTTCCGAATCGTTCACATGTAACCCCTTTATACCACTTGACTGGTTAAGCCTACCCTAGTAAAATTGCGCTGTAACTAGTTAGAGGCTATGAAGCGGTTACAGCGAGGTGACAATAAATGAACGACTACTACTCGATCTACACATGGGCGATGGACAAGCAAGCCGCAACCGAGCGCGAGGCAGAGCAGCGGCGGCTGCTTCGGCAGTCCAAGCCTGTCACCCTGCGCCTGCGCTGGCCGGTGGAAATTCGCCGGGACGATCCGATTGACGTCCGCCAGGAAGAGCGCGACGCTGTCGCGTGACGACGGCCACCCTCAGGGTGGCGGCGGCTGACGTAGCCACCGCCTTTCGCCAGGTCCGATCCGGTGCCGGGACGCCGGCAGCCCGGATCTGGCTCGCCCTCGGCACCGTCTACCTTCTCTGGGGCTCGACGTATCTCGGGATCAAGTACGCCATCGAGACCATGCCGCCCCTCCTGATGGGATCGCTCCGCTTCCTCGCGGCCGGGGGCGTCTTGTATCTTCTGGCCATCCGGCAGGGCGACACCGCGGGCGACCGGCCTGGGACCAGGCAATGGCTCGCGGCGCTGGCGATCGGCGGGGCGCTGCTGGTCGGAGGGAATGGCGGTGTGATCCTGGCCGAACAATACGTCCCGAGCGGCGTCGTGGCCGTGTTCGTGGCGACCGCGCCGCTGTGGATGGCGATTATCGACCGGGTGATCTTCCGACGCCGGCTCCCCGCGCTCGTCATCGTCGGGCTGGTCATCGGGTTCGGCGGGGTGGCATTCATGATCGGCTCGCCCGGATCAGGCCACATCAGCCTGTTCGGCGCCGCCCTGGCGCTGGCCGCACCGCTGTGCTGGGCCAGCGGCTCGGTCTTCACCCGGCACGTCAAGCTGCCGGTTCGCCCGCTGGTCGCCGCTTCGATGGAGATGTTGTGGGCCGGCGTCCTCTTCGGCTTCTTGAGCGTCGCGACCGGAGAGCTTGGCCGGGTGCACTGGCAAGGCATCTCGCGGACGTCCTGGCTGGCGTTGCTCTATCTCATCGTGTTCGGCAGCCTTATTGGCTTCAGCGCCTATGTGTGGCTGCTGCGGTCCGCGCCGCTTTCATTGGTCTCGACCTACGCCTACGTCAACCCGATCGTCGCGGTGATCCTGGGAGCGATCATCGCCGGCGAAGTCCTGACGCCGCGCATCCTGATCGCCGGCAGCATCATCCTGGCCGCCGTTGCGCTGATCGTGGTCGCCCGCAACCGCGCGGCCGCGGCGACCGCTCGTGCCGCCGCCCCGGCTTAAGCCTGGGCCGGTTCGACCAGCTGCACCCGATCGCCGGTAAAGGTGCGATGCATCTTCGCCACATTGGCCAGGGTGTCGATGTCGCGAATCGTCTTGTCGCGCCGGATCGCCTTGATGCGCGGGAATCGAAGCGCGTAGCCGGAATTGTGGCGACCGGATTCCATGATGGCGTCAAAGGCAACCTCGAGCACGATCTCCGGCTGGACCGCGCGGAACCGGCCGTAGTCCTTTACGGTGATCGACTTGAAGTATTCCGTCATCTCCGCGATCTCGACATCGGTTAACCCGGAGTAGGCCTTGCCGATGTTCACCAGCCGGTCGGATCCCTCGTCGTAGACGGCGAAGGTGTAGTCGGAAAGGACGTCCTTGCGCTTGCCGTGCCCCCACTCGACGCCGGTGACCACCACGTCCAGGGTGGCGAGTGCCTTCTTCAATTTCAGCCAGCCAAGCCCGCGGCGTCCCGGCGTGTAGCGGCTTTCCGGGTCTTTCACCATCAACCCTTCGTTGTTGCGGGCGCGCGCGCCGTCGAAGATACGGTCCAGCTCGGCGGCATCGAGGGCGCGGATCAGGTAGGCGAGCATAAAGGGGGAGGGAAGGCTGAGCTCCTCGAGCAGACGCCGCCGTTCGCGCAACGGCTCGGTCAGCAGGGAGTGGCCATCGAGTGACAGCAGGTCGAAAGCGACGAAGATGACGGGCACCTCGGCGAGCAATTGCGCGCTGACGACCTTGCGTCCAAGCCGATGCTGCAGCTCGAAGAAGGGACGAACCACGCCGTCCCTGAAGGCGAGCAGCTCGCCGTCGAGCAGCACGTCGTGCGGCACGGCACCGGCGGCGGCCACCACTTCGGGAAAGGCGGCAGTGACGTCGTTGAGGTCGCGCGAGTAGAGCACGACGCGGTCACCCTCTTTGTGCAGCTGTCCGCGGATCCCGTCGTACTTGTCCTCGACCCAGGCCTCGCCGCCAACGCGGCGCATGATGGCCGCCGCGTCCTCTTCCGGCGAGGCGAGCATGAACTGCAACGGGTGCATCAAGCGCAGCTCGGCCGAGCGTAGCGTGCCGCGCCTCGCGCGTAGCGCGACCTCGCCGAGGTCGCCGGTGAGCATCCCCGCCCAGGAGATCTCTGCCAGCGGCGCTCCGAAAGCCCTGGCGATGCCCTCTTCGACCAGGCCGGCGCGGAGCCCGATGCGCAGGTCCCCGGTCAGGATCTTGCCAACGTACTTCGCCTCGCGCGGGGTCAGCCGGTCGAGCAGGTCGCGCAGCGCCTCCGTCTTCTTCTTGACGGTGCGCTGCTCGAAGATCCGGACGAAGGTCTCGTGCACCTCGCGCAGTGACGTGGGCCGCGGGTGCGTGTGTCCTTCCAAGACTTCCTCGATGACATCGCCGACATCGCTATGGCGCATATACGACTCGCCGAGCGCGTCCTCGTCGACTCCGGCCAGCTCGCACACGGCGTTGCGGATCACGGCGTACCCGAGATTCAGCTTGCGCTGGTCGCGGTCGGCGAACGGTCGGGCTGTGAAAAACACGGCTGCCAGCGGCAGGCTCTCATCGTCGAGGCCGGCGAAATACTCGCCGAGCAGCCGTGTCTTCTCCAGCTTGCTGCTGGTGGCGCGGATCGCCTCGCCCGTCCGGGCCAGTGCCTCCATGGCCCTAGCTTAGGTGGGCCTATCCAGCCTGGATCTGGTCTGGCGGGGGCGGCGTGATGGTCTCGCCCCTGTTGTATTTGTCGAAGCTCAGCGTGATGTTCTGGCCGCCGGTCTGGGTCTCGACGTACTTGATCGGGTAACCGTCACTCTCGCGGATGTAGGCGTCGAACGCATTGCCGTCCTTGTCCTTGGCCGAGGCGTGCCAGACTTTTCCTTGGGGCAGCGTCTCCTCCCCGATGTACTTCTGGTTGGTCGCGCCCGCGAACGCGTTCGGGTCGATGCCGGAGCTGCTCTTGATCGCCACCCACTTGGTGGAGGCCGGGGTGAGGCCATAGTTGGTGCCATCGAGGGAGATCTCCTCGACCGTGAGCGCCTGGCCGCCGACGGTCGTCTGGAATTTGAATCGTCCTGCCGGCTTGGGCTTGTAGACCAGGGCGCCGTCTCCGACGAGCTGCACCGTCTCGGTGTTGTTCGTGATCTTGCCCGTCACCAGGAAATGGGCGTCCCTGAGGTTTGATTGCTGGGGTTTGGCCAGGACCTCTTTGGCGGATGGCGGCGTGGCTGGCGTGGGGACGCCGCAGCCCGCGGCGATCACGGCGACAGCGAGGACCAGAAGAACTCGACGCAGCTGCACTACCCTTTCACCACCTGGGAGGCCGGCGGCGCCGCGATCGCTACCCCGGTGTTGTATTTATCGAAGGTCAGGGTGAGCGTGTTGCCCTGCTGGGTGATCACGTACTTGAGCGGATAGCCGTCGCTCTCGCGGATCCAGGCGTCAAACGGATTGCCATCTTTGTCGTTGGCCGACGCGTGCCAGGCCTTCCCGCTGGATAGGCTCTCCTCGCCGACGTACTTGAAGGCGGCCGCGCCGGTGAAGCTGTTTGGCCCGAGTCCGGAGGTGCTCGCCTTGGCGACCCACTTGCCGTCGCCGGGAACGGTCAGGGTGTAGTCGGTCCCATTGACCGAGATATCCTCGAAGCTCACCTGCTGTCCGGCGACCGTCGTTTGAAACTTGAAGCGGCCTGCTCCGGGTGATTTGTAGACCAGCGCGCCGTCGCCGGTGAGGCCGACCGTCGCCCCGTTGTTGGTGAATTTGCCGGTCACGGCGAAGTGCGCATCCTTAAGGTTGCTGGCGTGCACCGGCTTGGCCAGGATGTCCTGCGGTTTCGGCGGGCCCAACGGCGAGCCCGGCCCGCCACAGCCGGCGAGCAGGGCCGCTGTCGCCGCCGTTGCGGCAATCCGGAGAGCCGTCGTCATGATGGCTGGACATCCGAAGCGGGCGGCGCCGTGACGGTCTGCCCGGTATTGAAGTGATCGAAGGTGGCCGTAAACGTCGAGCCCTGTGTCGTACTCGCGTACTTCAGGGGATAACCGTCGCTCTCGCGGACCCAGGCCTCGAACGGGCTCCCGCTCGCATCCTTCGCCTTGACGTGCCAGGCCTTGCCAAGAGGGAGCGGGTCCTCGCCCAGGTAAGCGGCCTCCGTGCCCTTGAATGAGCCGGGGTTCGCACTCGTGCTCGCCTTCACCGTCCAGCGTGGATTGTCGGGGGCAAGATCGTATTCCTTGCCGCCGATGATGATCTCCTCGAACTTGAGCGATTGACCGGCGATGGTGGCCGCCATCGTGAACTTCGACGCCTGCGCCGGCTTGGTGACGACCACCCCCTCGCCCGTGGCGTCGAAGGCAACCCCCGCGCTGACGATATGGGCGACGAGCGTGAAGTGGGCATCCTTGACGTTGGCCTGGTCCGGCTTGTTGAGGATCTCGGAGGCCGTAGGAGGCTTGGCCGCCGCATTCGCCGGCCCGCATGCCGCTTGGATCAATACGACGATGGCAAGCGTTGCCCTTGCGCTCGTTTTCACGTCGCCCATCCTAGTTGATGGACGTGTTCAGCCCGACCGCGGGCTAGACCAGGTCTGGCTCCTCGAAGATCACGGCCGCGGGCGGCAGGATGGGCGGGGCGATGACTTCCTGGATCGTAAAGACCGTCTCGATCAGTTCGGCGGTGCGGGTCCCGGACTGAAGTCGCTCGAGCAGCCGGGTCGCGATCCCGGGCCACCCACCGAGTTGACTCCGGATCTCGGCCAGCCCGGGGTCATAGCTGCCGGGGACGATCCCCACGCCGTCGAGATTCAGTTCCTCGAGCTGCCCGAGCAGCTCGTCAGTCAGGCGTCGCGGCTCGATCAGCCGGGCGCGACGGCGTAGCTGGTCGCGTCGCTCGGCTTCGCGGATCTCGTGGTTTGCCGCTCCTAATGGTCCGATCACTCGGTCCTCCCCCTGCCGCAAAAGGCGGCGGCGCGAGCACGTTAGCTTGCGACAGCCCTCCTGTCAATTGTTCAACACATGGCGCAATTAACGCCGCAAAAGCCAGCTAGCTCCAGGCGAGCCGGCTGCGCTCTTTCCAGTACTGGTCGGCCGGCTCGGCCATCGTTGCCAGCTCGGTGCGCCGATCCGCAGCAAGCTCCACCGTCGTGGCCATGATGTTGCTCCGAACTTGCTCGGCGTTGACCGCGCCGGAGAGCACGACGTCGACCCACGGATTAGCGAGCGCGGCTGCAATCGCTTCTTGATCACGGTCGGCGAGACGGCCGTTCGCCAACGCCTCTTTGACGATCACGCCCCAGCCGGCGGCGTGCGCCTCGGCAAGCGCCGGACCGGCGGACGGTTCGAGGAGGTTCCAGGTCGCCTGCACCGATCGGAAGGGATTGACCCCGTCGACGCGCACCGTAAGCGCCCGTCGGATCACCTCGGCCTGCCGTGGCCCGCTGACGGAGAGGCCGATCGTCAGCCCGCCCGCGCGCAAGGCGGTTAGCTCAGATAAGACGGCATGGTCGTCGAGGACGCCGCTCTCCAACGTTGCCGAATGAATCTGGTAGAGGTCGAGATACTCGCCCAGCAATGCCCGGCTCTCCTCGATCTGCCGCCGCAGCGCCGCAAGCGAGTGATCTTTCACCTCGTGCACCCGGGCGTCGACCCGCCAATCACCGACGTAGGTGTAGCCCCATTTCGATCCGACGGTCACTGCCTCGGGCTGCAGCCCGCGCTGGCGGAGCCACGAGGCGAGGAAGCGTTCGGCGTAGCCGTACGAGCGCGCGGCATCGAAGTAGCGAATGCCCGCGTCGTAGGCGGCGCTGAGGACCTCGTGCGACCGACGCTCCAGCGCCTCGACGCTGCGATCAGCGCCGATGTCATGGTCGCGACCGAGCGTGATGTAGCCCGGACGTCCGACGGCGGCCAGCCCGAACCCGATCGGCGTGACCGTGAGCCCGGTGGCGCCGAGGGGGCGAAGCGCCATCCCCGTCGTGCCGGCTACGGCTGCTTGAGGATCCGCGCCTTCTCCTCCTCGAATTCGGCCTCCGTGAGGACACCGGACTGCTTCAACTCGCTGATCTTGCGCAACTGGTCATAACGGTTTTCTGCGGGCAAGGATGGTGCGGTCGTCGACGGATCCAATCCGGCGGACCGTTTCGCGTTGTCGACCGCGGCGGCGATGTCCGACCTGATCAGTTTTCCGTTGATGTGGGCCGGAAAGGAGGCAGCCTGGAGCTGATCGCGCGTATCCACAATGATGGTGGAGAAGCCGATCGCGTGCTTCTGCAGGGTCACATCAAGCACATCGGTGAGCCGCAGGCTGAGGGTGGTGCGTCCGGTCAGATCGCTCGGGCAGAACAGCCGACGGTTCGTCAGCACCAGCGCCTTGATCGACAGTCCCCAGTCCTTCGCCGTCTTGACCACGACCTCGCCGTCTTCGAGCCGTGAGCCGTCCGGCAGTTCGACCTTGCTGCTGGCCACTAGGGCGACACCTTTTCCATCTCCCGGGCTCCCAGCGCGGCGGCGGCCACGGCGTCCAGGTCACTATCGATCGATGCCTCGACGGCAGCGATCACCGCGCCTTCGACGAAGGGGGCGTTGCTGAGGAGGACCCGCCCAGGGCCATCGGTGAGCTGCTCGATCGCCATCTGGGTGCTGAGCACCGCGCTGCCGAGGTCGACCAGGATCAGTACGCCATCCGGTCCGCGAACCCCTTCGATCGCGTTAAGGATGGCGGTGGCGTCCGTGCCCAGGCGCCCATCCGCGGTCCCACCGGCCACGGCGATCTGCACCTTGCCCTGCGTCATCTGGGCCGCCAGTTCGCGTACGCCTTCGGCGAGCTGGCGGCTGTGCGACACCAGCACCAGGCTAACGGTAGCCATAGGCCCTCGCCAGGATGTCGATCGGATGCGCCGACCGCGACCCCGCACCATGCTCGACTTGCATGCGGCAGGTCTCGCAGTCGGCCAGCACCGAGTCGCTCCCCGCGGCTTTGACCGCTTCGAACAGTCGGCTCCCGATCTTCATCGAGAGGTCGTACTTCTCGACCTTGACGCCGTAGGTCCCCGAGATGCCGCAGCAGCCTTCATCGACCTCTTCGACGCGGACCCCCGGGATCAGACGGAGCAGACGCATCGCCGGATAGCCGATGCCGTGCGACTTCAGGTGACACGGTGCGTGGTAGAGGACACGGGTGTCGACCGGCTGAAAACCGACGTCCAGCTCACCGGCTTCGTGCAGCATCCAGAGGTATTCGCAGATGTCATAGACACGCGATCCAACCTGCTCCGCACCGGGGATCTCGAGAAGATGCGCGTAGTCGTGCTTGAGCATCAGGCCGCAAGACGTCGAGCTGGCGATGATGTCGACGCCGGCCGGGAGCGCGCTCAACCGTCGCACGTTCTCGACGCCATACTTGCGCGCCAGGTCGGTGTTCGAGTTGACCACGGCCGGGATGCCGCAGCACTGCTGACGAGGGACGATGACCTCGATCCCATTGCGCTCCAGCACCGCGACCACTTGCTGACCCAGGCGTCGCTCGTTGAAGTCCACCCAGCAGCCGTAGAAGTACGCGACGCTCCTTTTTTCCCTCCCCCGCTCGCGGGGGAGGGCAGGGAGGGGGCTTCGCTCCCTCGCATGGCGTTTGAACCAGCTCTCGAAGGTCAACCATTGGTACTTCGGCAGCGGCCGTTTCCGATGGATACCGGCGACTCGCTCCATCAGCACCCGGAACAGCGGATTGCGGTTCCCGAAATTCGCGAGCGGCGCGGTGAGACTGCCGAACCGGCTGAGCAGCCGCGTGTGTCCCAGCAGCCAATCGCGCAGGGTACGGCCCTTCTCCCGGGCGCCCTTGTTCTGCGCGCGCCGGATGTACTCCTGGATGCTGACCTGCGATGGACAGGTGACTTCGCAAAGCTTGCAACCGGAGCAGAGGTCGAGGCCAGCCGTGACCGTTGCCTCGTGCTGGTCTCGGTAACGTTCCGATTCGGGCCCAAGGAACTTGGGGCCACGGAAAATCTCCGTAGAGCGGGCCACCGGACACACGGTGTTGCAGGCAGTGCACTTGGTGCAGGCCTCGACGGAGTGCTCCTCTTCGACCGTGTCGGAGAATGTCTCCCGGTCTTCGGTGATCATGCAGCCATCGCCTCCTGTGCGGCGCGATACCCGGTCGCGATCGCCATGCCACCGCGAGCCTTGATGCCGGTCGGGTCGTAACCGGCGATGCCGCCTCCGGCCAAAAAGACGTTGGTGGCAAGCGGGTGGCCGTCCTTGTCCACCGGCTGCAGTCGCTCGCTCACGGGATAGCCGATAGCGGCGAACGGCTGGGGTTGAAACAGCGATTCGTCGGTGCGTTCCGCAGGCGTGGCATGCTGCGCCAGCACCTGGTGAAAGAACGGATCGCGGACCGCGTGCGCCCCGGCCCGCCACGCGCCGTCGACCGCGTCCTCGAGCGCGAGGACGAAGGCCTTCGCTTCGACCGGCTGTTCGCGGCCGGCGGACTTCAGGTGGATGCGCAGGCACCGTCCGTTGACGACCTCCGCATCGTGCGCCGGGGCCGTCCAGATCATCTCGACGCCAGTCTCCTGGAGGTGCCGGCGCAGGCGATCGAAGAGGCGGAGGCCAAGCACCGACGGCGGCACGGTGGGAATTTCGAACACCGGGTGCCCGGTCTCCTTCTCGAACTCGGCGTGCACGTCGGTGTCGTGCGTCAGCCCGAGGACGGCCGGCAGACCAAGCCGCGCGGCGTCGTCCTTCACCGCACGGCGCAACCGGTCGGCGACATCGCGCCGGAAGGTCGCGTCCTCGAAGCGTCTTGCCAGGTCGACCGACGTGAAGAGGCGGTCGGGTTTGATGCCGGGCAGCGCGATGCGAGCGGAGGTGACCGTCCGGCGTCCGCCGTTCCAGGTCCGCGAGAGGTTGGACGCGGCCAACTCCGGGATGAAATCCTGGTAGCCATCGAAGCCGCAGAACGCGATCGGCTCGTCGCGGTGCAAGTCACCCGCAACCATCGAGGTCGGAACCAGGCAGCTTGGCTTGGGGGTCCCTAACGCGGTGGGGAGGAGGAGGTTGCGAGCCAGCGTCCCCTGCCAGTTGAACCCGGCCTCACGCAACCACTCGAGCAATAGGGTGCTTCCGTCCTCGAGCGCCGCCAACCCGGCGCGCGCGTAGGGATGATCCGGGTTATCGGCGATCAGCTGGCGCACGCCAGTGACCGGCTCCTCAACCGGCTGGGAGGCGGTGGCACTCGCGTACCCCAGCACATCGATCGTAGCGTAGAGAAAGTAGAGGGAGGAAAGTCCCGGCCAGATCAGGACGGGATTGCGGCCAGCTTTCTGGAGGGTGCGGGTGGCGACCAGGGCGGTCAGCCCCGAACCGACGACCGCGATATCGCACTTCACGGCTGGCCCACGGCGTCGGCGTCCAGCTGCCGGTCGACGTTGAAGAGCTCGAGGTGCAGCCCGGCCGTGACCTGCGCCTGGCGCAGCTGGCTGCCCCAGAACACGTGCCGGACGCCGCGCCATCGTGTCTCGAGAAAGTCCGCCATCGCGCGGGTCGCGGTCGGTCCATCGACATGCCGATCGGTCACCATGCGTCCAGCGAGCCGGTAGGAGCAAATGGCCGCCTGGCACGGCCCCATCCCGGACCGGGTGCGCCGCCGCACGTCTTCCAGCGTGCGAACGGCCGGGTCCTTCATCCAGGCCTCGACCTCCTGGGGGCGAACCAGCTCGCACTCACACAGGAGCGGCTGGAGCGCCGTCTCGTCGCCGTGTGGCTTGGGCACCCCGAGCTGGGCTGGACGGTGGCGGAGCTGATCCAACTCGTCTTCGCGGTCATTGAGCGGCACCTCGGCAGTGGTCGACCTGGTGCTGACGCCGAGCCGCCGGGCAACCAGGTCCGTCACGCGCTCGGCCATCAGGCGATAGGTGGTGACCTTGCCGCCGACGATGCTGGTAAAGCCCGCGATGCCGTCGCGCTCTTCGTGGTCGATGACGGCGAAGTTCCGGCTCATCTCGCGCCCCTCGGCCTCCGCGCCGAGGTCATAGAGCGGCCGCACGCCGGCGTAGGCGCGCATGGCGCGTGCCGTGGTCACGCCATCCAGCATCTTCGCCCCTTCGTCGATCAGCATCTGCACCTCATCCCATTCGATGGGCAGCACCTCGGGGTGCGGGACCTTGACTGCGGTGGTCCCCAGGATGGAGACGCTCAGGCCAGGGACGACGATGTCCCCGTCGCCTGGCTTGTGGCAGCGGTTGATCGCCGCATGCGCCATGCGCCGCGAGAGGATGACCATGACGCCCTTGACCGGGACGACCTTGACTTCGACATCGAGCAGGCGAGCGACGAAGCCGGACCACGCGCCGGTGGCATTGATCACCGCCTGGCAGCCGATGGATGTCTCTTCGCCGGTCATGGCGTCCCGAGTCAACACCCCTGAGATCCGATTGCCATTGCGGGTAAAGCCGATGACCTCGGTGTAGGTTCGGACCTGCGCCCCCCGGCGGCGCGCGGACTCGACGTTGCCGACCACGAGGTAAAAGGGGTCCAGGTGGCCATCCTCCGGAACCCAGAAGACGGTCCGGACCTGCGTCGACAACGCCGGCTCGCGGCGACGCGCCTCCTCGAGCGAAATGCGCTCGCAGGTGATCCCGGCTTTCCGACATCCCTCGACGAATCGCGGCTCCCAGGCTTCGTCCTCTTCGGACACCGACACGAAGTAGCCGCCGGTGTCCTCGACGGTCGTGCGCGCGATGCGGCGGAGGATGCGTCCCTCCTCGACGCACTCGATGGCGGCGGCCAGGTCGTTGACGCAGTAGCGTCCGCCGGAGTGGAGGAGACCGTGGGAGCGCCCGGTGGTGCCGGATGCGAGGTCGCCTTTTTCGATCAGGATCGCGTCGATGCCACGCAGGGCCAGGTCGCGGAGCACCCCGGAGCCCGTCGACCCACCCCCGATGACGACAACGCCCGTGCTGGTGTCAGGCATTAAGAGAAAGGGGAAAGGACCACTGGCCCTTTCCCCTCATCCTAGCGCGCTTTTCTACGACTTCGCGCCAGCCCCTACCGCTTCTTTTGCCGGTTCTTTCTCGACCCAGCCGAGCGTCCGCTCGACGGCCTTCTTCCAACCGGCGAGCCCCGCCGCGCGCTGCTCTGCGGTCGACTTCGGCTCGAAGACCTTGTCAACCTGCCAGTTCTTGCGCAGCTCGTCCAGCGTGCTCCAGAATCCGGTCGCCAGCCCGGCGCCGTACGCGGCACCCAGCGACGTCGTCTCCTGCACCTGTGGCCGGACGACCTTCACGCCCAGGATGTCCGCCTGCAACTGCATCAGGAAGTCGTTCTTGACCGCCCCGCCGTCCACCTTGAGGGTGGTCAGCTTGACGCCCGAGTCCGCCTCCATGGCATCGGCGACCTCCTTGGTCTGGTAGCAGATGGCCTCGAGCGTTGCCCGGACAATGTGCGCCTTGGTCACATAGCGGGTCAGGCCGACGATCGCGCCGCGAGCGTACATGTCCCAGTGCGGCGCGAATAGGCCCGAGAACGCGGGCACGAAGTAGATGCCACCCGCGTCGTCCACCGACTTCGCGATCGCCTCGGTCTCCGATGCGTCCTTGATCAGCCCGAGGTTGTCCCGCAGCCACTGGATGGCCGCGCCGGTGATGGCGATCGAGCCTTCCAGCGCGTAGATGGACTTGCCCTGCTCGAGGCCGTAGGCAGCGGTGGTCAGCAGGCCGCTCTTCGACGGAACCGGCGAGTTGCCGGTGTTGAGCAGCATGAAGTTGCCGGTGCCGTAGGTGTTCTTCGCCTCACCCGGTGAGTAACAGGTCTGCCCGAAGAGGGCCGCCTGCTGATCGCCGAGATCCGCGCACACCGGGACGACGCCGCCCACCGGACCGTTCGCCTTGGTCTGTCCGTAGAACTTCTTGTCGCTCGAGGGCCGGATCTGCGGCAGCATGGCCCGCGGGACCTTGATCTTGCTCAGCAGCTCCGCATCCCAATCCAACGTCTTGAGGTCCATCAACATGGTCCGCGATGCATTGCTGTAGTCGGTGACGTGCGCCCCACCCTCGGGCCCGCCCGTCAGCCACCAGATGACCCAGGTATCGATGTTGCCAAACAGCAGGTCCCCGCGCTCGCCGGCCGCGCGCGCGCCTGACACGTTGTCGAGGATCCACTGGATCTTCGGCCCCGAGAAATAGGTGGCGACGACGAGACCGGTCTTACTCTTGACCAGTGGCTCGACGCCGTCGTTGATCAGCTTCTGACAGATGTCGATGGTACGGGTGTCCTGCCAGACGATGGCGTTGTGGACCGGCTTGCCGGTCTTCTTCTCCCAGACCACCGTGGTCTCGCGCTGGTTGGTGACGCCGATGCCCGAGATCTCATCGGCCTTGATCCCGCCCTTCTGCATCGAGCCCTTGATTACGCGCTGGGTCTTCTCCCAGATCTCCATCGGATTGTGCTCGACCCATCCCGGCTTGGGATAGATCTGCTCGTGCTCGAGGTAGTCGGTCGATACCACCTTGCCATCGTGGCTGAACACCATGAACCGCGTGCCGGTGGTGCCCTGGTCAACAGCCGCCGCGTACTTCTTGTCCGCCATTCGCATCCTCCTTACGTCGTCGTTTTTGCTTGCTGGGGTAGCGCCGCCAGGCTATCGCTCAACGCACGCAGCATCAGGTAGGAAGAGGTCGCGCCCGGGTCCTGGTGGCCGATGCTGCGATCGCCGAGATAGCTGGCGCGTCCCTTCAGCGCCTTGAGTGGAATCGTCGCCTTCATCCCTTCCTCGGCCGCGTCTGCCGCCGCGGCGAGGGCCTCTTGGAGCGAGGCTCCGCCATCAAGGGATTGCTTCGCCCGCGCAACCGCGGGCGTCAGTGCGTCGACCATCGTTTTGTCGTTGGGGTTCGCTTTGCCCCGCTCCACCACACCCTTCAGCCCCGCCTCGAGCGCGCCGACGAGGTCCCGATCGGAGATCTCCGACTTCCCATCGAGCGCCGCGCCGGCTCGCAGAAAGAAGGTGCCGTAGAGCGGTCCGCCGGCGCCCCCCACGGAGCCGACCAGCGCCATGCCGGTCGTCTTGAGGAGGGTGCCGGCGTCCTTGTCGCGAACCGGGGCGATCTTGACCAACACGGCCTGGAAGCCCCGGTCCATGTTGATGCCGTGATCGCCGTCGCCGATAGCGGCGTCCAGGCCGGTCAGGTACTGCTTCTGCTCGGCGACGATGCCGGCATAGCGTTCCACCCAGTCATAGAGCTGTGCGCTGGTCGCCGCCATGTGTTCTCTTAGACCTTCCAGCGAAGCGCCGGCGTGTGCACGGGCGCATCCCAGAACTTGGTCGTCTCCGCGTCGAGCTTCAAGATCGTCACCGAGCAACCCGCCATCTCCAGCGAGGTGATGTAGGGGCCGACCAACGACCGCGTCACCTTGATGCCCTGCCCGGCCAGATACCGGTAGACCGCGTTGTACACGACATACAGCTCGATCAGGGGCGTGCCGCCCATGCCATTGACGAAGGCCAGGACTTCATCGCCGCGCTTGAAGGGGATATCGTTGACGACCGCGATCGTCAGAATCTCCGCGATCTCATCCGCGGACTTCAGCTTGGTCCGTTCCCTTCCGGGCTCGCCATGGATGCCGATGCCCAGCTCCATCTCGTCGTCGGAGATCTCGAAGGTCGGTTTCCCGGCCGCCGGGACGATGGCCGAGGTGAGCGCCATCCCCATGCTCCGCCCGTTGGCATTGACCTTCTTCGCGAGTTCGGTGACGGTTTCCAGGTCGGCACCGGCTTCGGCGGCGCCGCCGGCGATCTTCTCTAGCAGCACCGTGACACCAACGCCGCGTCGGCCTGCCGTATAGAGGCTGTCCTGGACGGCGACGTCGTCATTGGTGATGACGGCGTTGACTTTGGCGCCCTCCCCTCGGGCCAGCTCCGCCGCCATTTCGAAGTTCAGGATGTCGCCCGTGTAGTTCTTGACGATGTGAAGCACACCGGCGCCACCGTCGACCGCCGCCGTCGCCCGCGCCATCTGATCGGGCGTCGGCGAGGTGAAAACCGCGCCCGGACAGGCTGCATCGAGCATGCCCAGCCCGACGAACCCGCCGTGCAGGGGCTCGTGGCCGCTGCCGCCGCCCGAGACCAGCCCGACCTTGCCCTTCCTGGGCGCGTCCTTGCGAATGATCACGTTCGGGTCGTACTCCACCCGGATCAGATCCGAGTGCGCCGCGGCCATCCCGGCCATGGCGTCCTTGACCTCGGTCTCCGGCGTGTTGATCAGCTTCTTGAGTCGTGTCGTTACTGCTGCTTCTGCCATCGCTGCCTCCTCTTACTTGTTGGTTGCTGTCGGCAAGACGCGTCGGAACATGAACATCCCGATTCCCTTCCCCATCAGTAGCCCGAGAGCTATCGCTGCCAGGTTGATCCCCAGCGTCGTCGGGCTGAAGGGCTTCGTCAACAGAGCAAGCAGCACGGCGCCGGCGGCCAGGCCGCCGCCGCCGATCAGCAGGATGCGATTCAGCCGCTGGAGGGGTGTGCGAGCCGCCCGAGGGCGGGGCGAGGGTTCGATCCCTCGCCCGCCCGGGGCTTTACCGAGTTGTCGATTGAGGCGTCGAGACACGATCCTCCTACGCCCGCGCCCGCGCCGCTTCCGTTACCGGGACGGTGTCCGGACCAACAGGAGCCGGCAGGTGCTGGTGGATGAAGGTGTCGTAGATCCAGGCGCCGAGCGGCCCGCCAATGAGCGGCATCCCGGTCGTCACCCAGATGTTGAAGTTCTGGCCCGGGATGGCGTTCGAGCCGTACCCGATGATCAGCCCCCAGATACGCGGACCGAGGTCACGCGCGGGGTTCAACGACGCCATCTCGATCGGAGCAAAGAGGCCGACCAGGGCGGCGACGACGAAGCCGATCGCGATCGGCGCCAGGTTGGCGGCCGAGGGGATACGGTCCTCGACGATGCCGAGGATGCAGATCACCAGGATCGCCGTGATGATGATCTCGGTTCCGGCACCCCGCCACCAGGGATCCTGGGTGAGGTAATCGCCGGTGTAGCCGACCAGCCCCGGGTGAGGCCAGTTCGCCCAGAAGATCAACCCGCTCGTGACCCCGTTCGGGTCGCCGCGCACGATCTTGCTGGCGGTCTCGTAATGGACGATGATCCCGTTCCAGACAAACGAAACGCCAATCGCCGCGATGAACGCGCCGACCACCTGCGAACCGATGTACCCTGGCACCTTCGACCAGGGAAAACCACGCCGCCAGGCCAGGGCCAGGGTAACGGCAGGGTTCAGATGTGCGCCCGATACGGCGCCGGCTGTGTAGATGGCGAGGGTGACCGCGAACCCCCAGAAAAATCCCGCTGCCAGCAGGCCAGCCTTGAAGCCATTGCCGCCTGCCCCCGCCACAGCGAAGGCGACGAAGCTATCACCGAGAAAAACCAGAACGAATGTTCCCAGCACTTCGGCCAGGTACTTTTTAGTCCAGCTTTCGGCTACCGCCATTACTTCCTCCTCCCTCTGTTTGACTTAAATGTCGCGCGATGACGCCTGCGTGATGGTTGCGCCCCTTCTTGCCACCTCCTTTGACGGGCGTATACAAGAAAAAAGTCCTAACCTGCACGCTCCAGTTGGAGCGCATAGGTCAGGACTTTTCCCTTCAGTGTCCCGCCAGTCGCTTGCACGGTGTTCATAACACACGAATACGGTCGTGTCAATCGCCCATCGGGGCAAACGGACGTTCAGGACACCGGCGTGTGGCTGAAGTCGCGCCAGACCTCGAGGCGGGCGCTGGAGACGACGGCGGCACCCGCCCGGAGGGCCTCGCCGGCCTGCTCGGCGGAACTGATGAACCCGGTGCCCCAGACCGGCGTGTTGGTGATCGAACGTATGATCGGCATCACCTGCGGGATGGCGACGGCTGGGGCAATCGCGATGGCGTAGGGCGCGGGTGAGACGAGCGAGTGGAGTCCGGTCTCCAGCCCCGTCGAGTCGAGCGCGTGGATCCGCTGGATCGTCCGCAACCGAAACCGGCTCGCGTCCTGGAGCAGATGGGGCTTCACCGACAACACCCCTGAAAAACCCAGGTCGGTGGCCAGGAAGGCCAGGGCCGCACGGTCGGGCGCGAGTCCTTCCACGCCGTCGAGGTTGACGAAGATGGCGACGCCCCGGCGGGCGGCTCCGGCGAGGGGTCCGACGATGGACAGTAAGCTGCCGCGCTCGAGCAGGACCTGGCGGTACCCGAGGTCGAGTGCCTGGTTCAACGACGCGCCGTCGCGAACGGCGGGCAGCATCACGCCCATCACACCGGGCGTTCTCACGGCCACAGCGCTGCGGTACTCGTGCTGACCGCCAGGGCGCCGCGCTGCAGGGCGGCATCGCGATGGGCCGGCTCGGTCACGAAGCCGCCGACGATGATGGGGAGCGGGAGCCGGGACCGGATCTCGTTGACGACGAGGGGAAAGATCACCCCAGGCAGGACTTCCACGATGTCGGGGCGCGCGTGGTCCAGGGCCGACAGCGCCGACGGTAGGGCCAGGTCGTCGTAGAGCAGCAATCGCTGGACCGCGATCACCTTTTCCGCCCGGGCCGCCGCCACCAGGCCACTGTGCGAGGTGATGATCCCGTTGACGCCGATTTCCCTGGCCAGGAAGGCGATGCCCGCCCGGTCCTTGCCCAGGCCGGCGATCAGGTCGATGTGGACGAATGCCAACTTGCCGCGCGCCTGCACCGCCCACACGAGTGGACCGAGGTGGAATGCCGGTGCTCGCAAGAAGAACACCACAGGAACCTGCGAGGCGAGCGCCCGCGGCAACTCTTCACCACGGCGGATGACGGCGGCGACCGGCACGCGGCCAAAGGCCTCGAGAAGGCGGCTCAACGATCCATCGACGGCGCGCGGGCGGCCCGGCGTGACGGTCGTCCGAGTGGCCATCGCCACCTCCTTGTAAGGCTTCGATTTTAGGGGCCGGCGGCCGGGTTCGCATCCGTGAACCCCGTGCGTGACCTTGACCGAACGCGGTCTTGGCTGCAGACTACGCCTGAGAGGGAGGCGATACCGTCATAACCGAACGCCGTTTGACCATTACAAACAAGGTTGGACTTCATGCTCGGCCGGCCGCGCTTTTCGTGCAGACGGCCGCTCGCTTCAAAGACACGCGTGTCGAGGTCGTGAAAGATGGCCTGGTGCGCGACGCCAAAAGCATCCTCAATGTCCTGACGCTGGGCGTCAGCCAGG
The DNA here is from genome assembly GCA_034666565.1 of Chloroflexota bacterium. GTDB lineage: Bacteria > Chloroflexota > Dormibacteria > CF-121 > CF-121 > CF-13. The sequence continues at coordinate 160,991 of JAXDLN010000022.1, read as the reverse complement.
GAACGACGATCACGGTTCGCGCTGATGGCCCGCAGGCGGACGCCGCGGTTGCCGCGCTCACCGATCTCGTCGATCGTGACTTCGGCGAATAAGTCCGCGCGGCCGCCCCTCAAAGGGATCGCCGCGGCGCCGGGACAAGCGTTTGCACCGGCCTGGCGATGGAAGGAGGCGCGGCTCGAGAGCCCAGGTGCTGGACCGACCGGCCAGGCGGGGGCGGACGAACTCGAGCGCGCCATCGAGCAAGTCAAGGCCCGCCTCGCCGTCACCACCACGCGACTCCACGGCGTCGGTGCGTCGGCCGAAGCGGGCATCCTCGAGGCCCAGGCCCTGATGCTGGAGGATCCGGCTCTGCTCGACGGCGCCCGCGAGCTTGTCATGCAGGGGACCGCGGCGGACGCGGCGGTCGCGGAGACCATGGCGCCCTTTGCCGCCATGTTGCGGGCATCACCGGACCCGGTCTTTCAAGCACGCGCCGCTGATGTCGACGATGTGGTTGGACAGGTGCGTCGGGCCCTGCTGGGGTTGAGCGACGCGCCGCCGATGCCCACCCGGCCCTCGATCGTGGTAGCGCGCGACCTCGCACCTTCGCAAACGGCCGGGCTCGACCGCGCGCTCGTGGTCGGCTTCGCCACCGAGCAGGGAACGGCGACCGCGCATACCGCGATCCTCGCCCGCGCGCTCGGCCTGCCGGCGGTCGTTGGGATCCCCGGCCTGGTGGACGCCGTCGTCGATGGCCAGCCCCTGCTGCTCGACGGCGACGAGGGGACGCTGCTGGTCGATCCACCGGCGGACGCGATTCCGCGCCTGGGCGGTCCGGCCGCCTTAGCGGTCGATGCGGAACCCGCCCTCACCCGCGACGGCCGTCGGGTCGAGGTCGGCAGCAACGCGGCCAACCTCGAGGATGCGCTCCGCGCCGCGGCCGCCGGCGCGGATGGCATCGGTCTGCTGCGCAGTGAGTTCCTCTTTCTCGGCGCCGATCAGCTGCCCACCGAGGATGAGCAGGTGGCGATGCTGGAAGCGGTCACGGCGGCGATGGGGTCTCGGCCGGTCATTCTGCGGACCCTCGATGTCGGGGCGGACAAACCGCTGCCAGCCCTGCCCCAGCCTCCCGAGGCGAACCCGGCGCTTGGCGTACGTGGCCTTCGTCTCCAACTCCTGCGCCGGCCGGACCTGCTGGCCGACCAGTTGCGGGCGGCGCTTCGCGTCGCCGCGAAACATCCGCTACGGCTGATGTTCCCCATGGTGTCGACGCTCGATGAGGTTCGCCAGGCGAAGGCGATCCTCGCCGAGGCCGCCAGGGATGTCAACGCGGCAACGGTGAACGGGCCGCGCATGCCGGTCGGCATCATGGTCGAGGTGCCGGCCGCCGCCATCGGCGCTGATTTGCTCGCCCGCGAGGTCGACTTCTTCAGTATTGGCACCAACGACCTCACCCAGTACCTCTTTGCGGCCGATCGCACCAACCCGGACCTGGGGCCGCTCGCCGACAGCCTGCACCCTGCCGTGCTCCGGATGATCGATCAGGTGGTGAAGGCTGCCCATCGGCACCGGCGCTGGGTCGGGGTGTGCGGCGAGATGGCGTCAGATCTCTGGGCGGTTCCCGTGCTGGTCGGCCTGGGGGTCGATGAACTGAGTGTCCACCCGCCGATGGTCGCGCGCATCAAAGCCGCGGTCCGGCAGCTAAACGCGGCCGAGTGCGCCAAGGTTGCCGCCGCCGCCCTCAAGCTCGAGGGCGGAGCAGCCGTCCGGCATCTGCTCGAGCAACGCCATCTCGAGCCCAGCAGCCTCCGTCCGCGGACTGGCCGATAATGCACCTCGTTGCGCCGTGCCCGCCGGTTCGCCGGCCTCGTCCTGGCTAACGTCGTCCTCGGGCTCTCGCTCTCAGCGTGCGCCAGCCCGGAGGCCGCCTCGGAACTGGCTCCCACGTTGAGCCTGAAGACGATCGGTGGCAACCGGATCGCGTTTCAGAACGGCATCCCCGTCCCGACCTTTTCCTATCAGCCACGGCGACGCCTCGACCTCAATGGCCTCTGGCGAGTTCAATCGACGGCGATGAACCACGATCTCTCGCTCGCCGTGCGATCCCAGTCACTGAAGGAGATCGTGGCCGTTGCCGCCGGGCGCGAGTCAGCCGCGTTCGACGACACGCGGTGGTCCACCGTCGAGGTGCCGGGATCCTTCGACCCACCGCCCGCGCCGTCGGCTGACGGTGCCTGGTATCGCAAGGACTTCGACGTGCCCACCGAATGGCAGAACCAGACCCTCACCCTGAAGTTCGGCGCCGCCAACTACATCGCGGACGTCTGGCTGAACGGTCACTGGCTCGGCTATCACGAGGGCGGCTCGACCCCATTCGCCTTCGATGCCACGGACGCGGTGGTGCCCAACGAGGTCAATACGATCGCGGTCCGTATCGATAACCCACCGTGGGGCACGCGCCAGGACATCGTTCCCTGGGGTCTCACCGACTGGTGGAACTATGGCGGTCTCACCCAGCCGGTCTGGATCGAGGCCACTGCGCCGGTCTATGCCGTTCGCGCCGATGTGGTTCCCCATCTCGACGGCGCCGACATTGCGGTCACGCTTCATCAGCGTGGCGGAGATCCGACCCCGGTGGCGGTCGGGATCGACATCCTGCCCGCGGCGGTGGACCCGACGAACTTGACCAACCCCGATCCGCTGAGCCTGATCCCGCAGGGTGCGGTACCGATCACGTCCCAACGGGTCGATGCCGGTCAGCTCGGCCGCGATGGGACCAGCCAGGTGCACGCCAGCTTCTCGCTGACCAATGCGGCACTCTGGTCGCCGCAATCCCCCGCCCTCTACGTTCTCCAGGTCCAGGTGTTCTGGCAGGAGCGACGATCGGATCAGCTCTACGAAACCTTCGGTCTGCGTCACATCGGCGTCGACGCCAGGTCGCCGCGCTTGCTGCTCAACGGCAACCCGGTCGCCTTCGCGGGAGTCGCGCTCCACGATGAGCGCGTCTATCCCGCGGTGAACGGGCAGCCTCGCGGTGGTCCGGTCGTGACGCCGGACGACATCATGATCTTGCTCGACAAGGCGAACGCCATCAATGTCCAGCTCATCCGTGCCGACCACCATCCGGCCAACCCGCTGCTGCTGCTGCTGGCCGACCGGCTGGGCTACGCGATCTGGGAAGAGATCCCGCTCTACCACTACACGCCGGCAACCTTCACGATCGCGATGGATCGCGGCATCCCGCAACAGATGTTGAGCGAAATGGACCTCCGCGACATGAACCACCCGTCGGTGCTCTTCCACGGCCTCGCCAACGAATCGACCGGCGGGATCGAACGGGAGCAGGCGCTGGCCACCCTGCACAACCTCGATCGCGCCATCGACGGAACCCGTCTGACCGGGCAGGCGGCGTATGGCAGTCAGCCCGACGACCGGACGAGCCAGCCGCTCGATGTCGCCGGCCTGACCGCGTATTACGGCGTGTTCTATGGGCCGGATGCCGGGCCGGGCACGAGTCACGCGCTGCAGATCGCGCATGCCACCTTTCCGCGAAAACCGATCATGATCCTCGAGTACGGCCGCTGGTCCGACACGCTCGCCGATCAGGAGGAGCAGCGCCGCATCCTCGCCGACACCTACCAGGCGGTCGCAGCGGATCTCGGTACCAATCCAAATGGGTTCGTGGGGGCCGCGGTGTGGTGGACCCTCGACGATTACTGGACGCAACGGCCGGGCGTGAAGATCGAGCACTTCGGTCTGTACGCGCCAAACGGGGATCCGCGACCAGCCGGGCTCCAGGCCGCCGAGCTCTTCGCCGGCGGTGCCGGGCAGGGGGCGAAGCAAAAGATCGTCTCGTCGGCGAACGGCCAGGCGCGAAAAGCGGCCCCGGCGCTGCGATTTCTTGGTTACTTTGCCTATGCGCTCGTGGTCGCGCTTGCGATCCCCGCGGCGATCCTCCTGGTGCTCCTGCTGATGCGGCCCCGACCGCGACGAAGGGTGCTCTCCTGATCCACCAGGTAAGCGGGCGGGTGGTGGCCGTCTCGGTGCGGGCGGCGCTGATCGCCGGCGGCTGGATCGGCTTTGCCCTGGGCCTGGTCAGCGGCTGTGTGCTCGGAGCTATCCTCTCGTGGTTCTCGGGTGCCATCTTGAGTTGGCAGCGTGATCTCACGTTCACCGTGGGCGTGACCGAACAGCTGCTGCCGTTCGGCAACCAGATTCCGGTCCTCGAACGGCTGCAGGCCGATTGGTTCCTCGTCATTCCCGTCGTCGGTCTCCTCGTCGGAGCGTTCGCTGCGCTGGTCGGGGCGTTGATCGGCGGCCTGGTGGCGGTCTCCTACAACCGCTCGCCATTCGGCGTCCACGTCGTGGTCGAGGTGCCTGACCAGGCTCACTAACCCATTTGGGTTAGCCCTCGGCCTGCATCTGCGGGCGTGTGGCTTTGCTACATCCGCCGGTTACACGTAGGCAGTGAGACGTGGCGCGCGGAGGTTCGTTCTCGCTCTTTCGCTCGCCGTTTTGATCGTGGCGGCGAACACGATCGGGGTCCTGCCTTCTACGGCGCCGCCACTGGGTACGCTCACCACGTTCGCGATTGTGGCGAGCAGCACCGTTACGAGCACCGGCCTGACGGTCATCAACGGCGATCTCGGGTTGAGCCCGGGCAGCTCCGTCACCGGGTTCCCCCCCGGGGTCCTCGTCGGGACGCAGTACACCGGTGCGGCCGGGCCGGCGGGAACGGCCCAGACTGACCTGACCACCGCATACAACAACGCTGTGTCGTCACCCTGCGATATCGACAAGACCGGCCAGGACCTTGGCGGCCAAATCCTCACCCCAGGCACGTATTGCTTTAGCTCCTCGGGGTTTCTGACCGGGATCCTCACACTGAGCGGCGACGGGGTGTACATCTTCCAGGCTGGGAGCACGATCATCACCGCGCCGAACGCAAGCGTCGTTCTCATCAACGGCGCCCAGGCCTGCAACGTTTTCTGGGCGGTCGGGAGCTCGGCCACGCTTGACACGGGGACCGCCTTCGTGGGAACGATCATGGCCGTTGCCAGCATCACCATGAATGACAGCGCGAGCATCGATGGCCGAGCGCTGGCGCAGAACGCCGCGGTGACCATGATCAACAATCGAATCACGGTGCCGACATGTTTGCCTGCGCCGACGCCGACCCCGACACCGACACCCACGCCAACGCCAACGCCAACGCCAACACCCACGCCAACACCGACGCCAACACCGACGCCGACACCCACCCCGACACCCACGCCAACACCGACGCCGACACCAACGCCCACGCCAACACCGACACCAACGCCGACGCCGACACCAACACCAACGCCGACGCCGACGCCGACACCGACACCCACGCCAACGCCAACGCCAACGCCAACACCGACGCCCACGCCCACGCCGACCCCCACGCCGACGCCGACCCCGACGCCTACCCCCACGCCAACACCGACGCCGACACCAACACCCACCCCGACGCCGACACCCACCCCGACGCCGACACCCACCCCGACCCCGACCCCGACACCCACGCCGACGCCGACGCCAACGCCGACGCCGACGCCAACACCCACGCCGTCGGTGACGCCGACGCCGACGCCAACACCCACGCCGACACCCACGCCGACACCCACGCCGACCCCGACCCCGACACCCACGCCGACACCGACGCCGACGCCGACGCCAACGCCAACGCCGACGCCGACACCCACGCCGTCGGTGACGCCGACGCCAACACCCACGCCAACCCCGACGCCGACGCCGACACCAACGCCAACGCCAACGCCCGCGCCGGTAATCACACCAGCACCGTCCCCTGACCCCCCTTCCACGCCGGCCGTCGATGGGGTGCCCAATGGTGGCGGAAGCGCTCTCGGGCCTGACGGTGTGGCGCGACGGCCGGGTTTTCCGGTCGGTGAGGGCCTGGCGAGTGGGCGCGCTCTAGGTGTGCTGAATGACCCGAGACCGATGGGTACCCGCCCGCCGACCTTTACCGAACTGTTGATCGGCTGACACCGGCCGGTCGCCAAGCCTCAACCGTTTCTCATCCACCTCACACGAGATCGATAGGTACGCGCCCTAGGCTGAACCAGAACCATGAAGCGGGGGGCGGCGGGCAGGTTCTTGAGACTGCTTGTCAATGCGCTGCTCATCGGTCTGCTGATGGTGCCGGGCAGCGGCGCCATCGCCAGCCCGACGGTTTCCCTCTTACCCAGGACCCTGCCGAGCCGTCCGCATCTGGTTCCTCCGGCGCCGGAGGCGGTGGCAGACCTGCCGATGACCACCGTCATCACGCCATCGGCGTTCGACCAGCTACAAGCCGACCTGCAAACGATCTCCGCACAAAGCGGGGCACAGGTACGGATCAGCTTGCAGGAATTGAGCGGGCCGCGGCGGAATAGTTTCTCGCTCAATGGCAACCAAAGCTTCTACGCGGCGAGCGCGTACAAGGTCCCGCTCTTGATGGCCGAGGCACAGCAGATCGCGTCCGGTCAGGCGAAGGGGTCCGACGTCCTCTGCTTCGTTCCTGACGATGCTGAAGACGGCTGGTTCGACGACTACGATGACGGGTCCTGTTTTACCCGCGATGAGCTGACGCTACGGACCGGTCGTTACTCGGACAACACCGCGGCCCACATCCTGGTGCGTTACCTGGGCGGGCCCGACGCGCTCAACCGTTACGCGAAATCGATCGGAATGACGGCGTCGGCTCTGTGGAGCCCGAATACCACCACGACCGATGATCTGACAGCCGCCTGGGTCAATGAATCGCTCGGTCGACTGGGCGACGCGACTGCCCAACGCTGGCTCTATCCGCTGCTGACCCACACCACGAACGAGTTGGGTATCCCGGCTGGCCTTCCCGGAACGACCACAGCGGTCCACAAGGTAGGGACGATGTACGGTACTGAGAACGACTCGGGCTATGTCGTCAACGGACGGATCTCGTACGTCCTGTCCGTTTCGGTTGACGGGCTCGATGAAGGCGCCGCCTGGTCAGTGATCGCCCACATCTCCGCGCGGGTCTGGCAGTACGAGCTCGGCCGCCCGCAATTCGTGGTGCCCGTGATCCCGCCGGAGGCGCCACGTCAGCCGGATAACCGCTACTAGTTCGCCGGGCGCAGTTCGAACACGGGGTGGTGGAGGGCAGCGGCGTGCGGATCCGTCAGCATCTCTTTCGCGCCGAGGATTGAGCCCAGCATGAAGCGGCCCAGGCCCAGTGGAATGCTGCTCACATAGGGCATCAGGGTATCGCGGTAAAACGCCTCTGCCTCCGTTGCTGACAGCTCCCGGGCGCCAACCACCTCGGCCCGACGATTGACCGTGACCGTCGCCTGTCCGGCGGCTCGCAGATTCCGAGCCCAGTTCGTGTCCCCAAAGGTCGCAATCACCCAGCGGTGACCCTCAATCGAGACGACGGCGACTGGTGTGGTTCGATCCAGGCCGCTGGTGCGACCGCGAACGGTGAGGAGCGCGTTGGGGCCCATCGGCATCCCACCGCGGAGCAGCCGGCGGGCAATGGGGTTGAAGAGGCCCACAAGGAAGGGCGGGCGGGCGGGACCGTTCTCGCCCCGCGGTGACGGATGATTGATGTGCTGTGCCGGCATGGCCATGGGAAACCTCCGAGTGGTGTCAATCAGATGATTGACATCAGCATAGCAGATCCCTCAATCAGTTGCTTGACACGCTCCGGTGCCTTTTCGGCGCGGCTAGTCCAAGCCAGCGTTCCAGCTGACGGAAGGCGCGATCAGTGCGATCGGCGGACGCGGTGCTTGGCAGCGTCATGCTGGTAAGCGTTGCCATGATCAGCGCGGCCACGTCGTCGTAGTCGAGCTCGCGCGCCAGGTAGCCGTCCTTCGCAGCTCGCTTGAGCAACCCGAGCAGGGTCCGGTGCCAGGCCTGGAACGCCTCGCCCATGATCCGAGCCAGGGAGGCATCCCGTGCCGAGCGAAGAGCGAGTTCGCCCATCACCGCTCCGACCTCGGGTTCGTCGCGGAGCAGTTTGCGAACCGCCCGCAGATGATTGCGAAGCTGATCCGCCGGCGAGCCGTGCGGTTCGAGCGTCGAGCGAAAGCGATCCATCGCATACGCGACGACGCCCCGGATCAAGGCCTCCTTGGTCGGGAAATAATAGTGGAGGGTCGCGATATTCAGACCGACGCCCGCCGCGACCTCCCGCGTCCGTAAGCCTTCGAAACCCCGCTCGGCGATCTGGTTGAAAGCTGCCTGGACGAGCGCCTGTTCACGGTCTTGCTTGTGCGAGCCCGCACGATGCGTAGCGGCAACAACGGGTCTCATTCGGTTCAATTAAACACTTGATGGAGTTAATAGCGAGCGTGTCTGTTTCGGTGTAAGCTGCCGACTACCAGGAGGTGGGAAATGTTCAAAGCATTGCGCGTGGGGACGACGCTACCGGCACAGGATATGGTGCGGGCGAAAGCCTTTTACCGCGACAAGCTCGGGTTGACGCCAACGCAGGAGAATCCGGCGGGCTTGCTCTACATGCTGGAGGCGGGCACGGGTTTCGGGTTATTTCCCAGCAGCGGGAAACCGTCCGGGACCCACACTCAGATGGCGATCGAGGTTGAGGATGTCGAGCAGTCCGTCAAGGACCTGCAGGCCAAAGGCGTCAAGTTCGAAGAGTACGACACCCCGAACCTCAAGACCGTCAACGGCGTCGCCGACATGGGCGGAACGAAGGGCGCCTGGTTCAAGGACTCGGAAGGCAATTTGATCGCCGTCGGCATACCAGTGCAATTGAGCGCCAGCGCGCGCACCTAACCTGTCAGTCTCGCTCGAGCCGGCGCGTCCCGTGGTGCTCCATCAGATCTGCGAATGGTGTAGCGCCGTCTATCTGCTGGTGCTAGCGACGCTCTTGATTGCGCTCAGCCGGATCAGCGGGCCCAGCCGTAAGGCTGAGCCCGCTGAATCGAAGGAACCAGAACCTAGTCGTGGTCAGCCGTGAGGGCCGCGACCAGCCGGGTCGCGTCGATCGTCCCCAAACCGCTCGCCATGTCGTAGCCGGGGCCGGCGCTGAAGCCCGAAACCGTGGTATCCACTTCAGCCGCCGTCCCGCAAGCGCTGGCACAGAAGGTGTAACTGTTGTCGCCAGAGGTGACGTCGACGAGTCCGCTGTCGGCATGCCCGGCGAGCCGATAAAGACGATCGTTCAGCAGGCCGAGCCGCTTGCCGGCTGCCTGATCGGCAATGGCGACAATCCCGGCAAACAGCGGAGAGGACTCGCTCGTTCCGCAGGTCAACAGCCAGCCCCGGTAACGAGGATTGGGATCGAACGTCGCGACCAACCAGGGGCCGAAACAGAAGGCGGCCAGGCTGACGTCGGGCACACCTCGGCGCTGTCCAACCACGCCCGCCACTGAATCCTGGTAGCCGGGTCGTGCAAAGACGTGCGAGGGGCCGCCGCCAGTGGCTCCGTAGTCGTACCACACGATATCGGGAGCCGTCCGGTTCGCATTGGCATCCAGCTGAATCCGGGTTCCGCCCACCGACGTCACGAGGGGATCCGATGCCGGCCAGCCGACTACCTGCGTGGGGTAACAACAGGTCAGGTCGACCGTTCCGCCGGTCGCGCCATTGTCTCCGGATCCCGCAAGCACCGTGACGCCGTGCCGGTATGCATTCTTAAACGCGGACCTCAGGTCGAGCAGAGACTGTTGCGAAGGGAAGGTTTCCTCGGTGGCAGCGAAGCTCTGCGAGATCACGTCGCCAAGGTTGTTGTCGATGACATAGTTCTCTGCCTGAACGATTTCCGGAAATCCTTGAACTCCTTCCGTCTCGGAAACCGGCGTGGTGACCAGCAGGATGTTGGCGCCGGGCGCCATCTCGTGCGCCACCTCGACGTCGAGCGTCGTCTCGTAGGCCCAGCTGACCTCCTCCGGGTTATGGGAGTCAAATTTCACCGGACCGGCCGGACTGATGATCTGAAAGGAGGGCGGAGCCGGGAGGCCGAATTGTTCGTCAAACGTGGCCAGGTCTTTCCGGATGGTCGGGGATCCAAACGCGTCCACGATCACGATCGTGCGGCCGCGACCGTCGAGCCCTCGCGCGAAGAGCGGCCCAAGGTTGTAGGCGGCGCGGAACTCTGCCGGACCCATGCAGGTGAGCGGCCAGCCATTCTGTAGCTTGATCTGCAGGCATTGGGCCAGCGTGGGCAACGGCTGGTTCTGGTGGGCGAACAGCATCGGGTTCGCAATCAGCGGACGCGGCACAACCCGGGCGTGCCCATTCATCGAGCCTGGCGACGCCATCGTCGCCATCAGGCTCAGGCTGACCACAACGACGGCCGACGAGAGAAAGCTTCGTTTCATGTCCCCTCCTCCTTACTAAGTCGCGACGCCACTCGCACTATGGGTGCTGCTTCTGCCGCCGTCTTCCGTAATGGCTACGGATCTTTGGCTGCGCCGCCGGGGGGCGTATTATGCGGAAGGCGCGCGGAGGGGTAGATGAGGGCACAACCGAGCGTGGCTGGGGCGGGCAGGGCTGTCGGCGACAGCCGCCCAGGGATGCAGCCATGTGGGCTCGCCGGCACCCAGCTTGAGCCTTATCTGGCTGTGCTCTGCGTCGCATTTTTGGCCAGCATCTTTACCGCCGAGCTCCTGACCCCAACGGCCGTCGTCAGCGTGCTGGGGACGCTCCCAGTGATCCTGGCCGCCTGGACCATGTCCGGCACGTTCGCTGGCATCGTCTTCGCCGCCGCCCTCGTCGAGCTCAGCGGATCACTCGTGCTGGAGCCGGCCAGTCGACTGACGCTGGTCTTGGTCGGGCTGGCCGCTGTGGCGCTCGCCGTCCTCACCCGCGTCTACGCGAGAAGTGTGGCTGGCGTGGTTGCCAACCTTCAGACCAGAACGACCGCCCAGCCATCGGCAGGTGTGGTCGTCCGGGGCGCGCCTGTTACCTTCGAGGCTTGCCCCAGGGCACTGACCAGGCGGGAGCAGGAGGTGGCCTACCTCGCGGCCCGGGGGTTCACCGCCGCTGAGATCGGTGAACGGCTACATATCGGCCATCGAACCGTTGAGACGCATCTGGCCAGTGTCTACGGCAAGCTGATGATCCGCTCGCGCCGGGAACTGATCCGGATGGCCGCGGCGCCGCCGAAGCCCAGCATTTGACCGTGGCGGGGCGCGCCCGCCCTCCGGATGATCCCCTTGTCATCGGCTAGGAATACTGGGATCTTCGGCTCGGCCATACCTGCCAGGGGGTAGCCAGGCCGTCACCGGGGATGCTGGCGCGTTCGCCCGCACTCGCCGGGTCGGCCGATCAGCTCCGCTCGAGTTTGCTGGTCCCTCTTCCCGGATGCCATGACTTCACGACCAGCTGGTCACCCGCCTCGTTCAGATGGGTGAAGACCACCTCGTTGATATCGACCCTGAACCGCCGCCCGCCCGCGACGGGTGAGTTCGGGGCGTCGACCTCCACCGCGGATCCGGCGATCTTCGCCTCGCCGGCCCAGCCTTGCGGATGACCGTCCGGAGGGTCCTCGGTGGGACTGTGGAGCGCCAGGCGGGGATCGCGCTCCAGGTCGTGCAGCTTGAGCGAGCCCGGCATCATGCCCAGGAACAGTCCGCCGTCGGCGAACTCGACTTCGATGCCGCTGATTCGCGGCGAGCCGTCCTTGCGCAGGGTCGCCAGCGTCTTGTGTTTGCGGACCCCGAATCGCTCCTCGACCTGTCGGGCGAGCGCCGGCTCGGCGGTGGCGAACTCGATCCAGCTCGCCATCAATCCGCTCCGAACCACTGGCGCCGCATCGGGTAGAGGTAGCGGTCGGTCAGAAAGTTCAGGACCCGACGGGCGGCGGCAAAATTCTCGCTGACCTCGGCGAGTACGGCCGCCAGCGGCGCGCCGCGATCGGCGCCCTGCTGGGCGATCCGGTAGGCGCGCCGTCCGACCTGCTCGAGGAGCCAGATCCCATCACGGCTCTCAGCCTGTTCCCGATCGGCCGACCGCAGCGCGCGCACCAACCCGCGGCGGTCGCGCTCTGCGATCAGTCGCTCGGCGGCGTAATCCGGGAAGATACCCGTCAAGAACAGTGAGAGGTCGCCCAGCCGGCGGTACACCGAGGGCCGTTCGGGCTCCGGGACCAGTTCCGCCAGCTCGATCAGCCGCATCGGGTCGAGCTCACTGAAGCGCCGGCGCCGCCAGCCGCGTCTGGTCTTGACCAGCATGCTGCCACTGGCCACGTTCGTATAGGAAGCCAATAGCTGGACCAGGAAGAAGCGTCGTAGCGGGTCGGCGCAGAAGTCTCGAAGGCCGCCCGTGTCGAAGACGGGTACGCGTTGTCGGGGCCCGACCCATTCTTCGACAAAGGAAGCCTGGCCAAGGTCACGCACGACGCGATGAATCAACACCGCGAAGATCAGAAACGGTGTCCCTTGCAGCAGCGGGTCTCGACCAGGCACGGTGAAGAGCTGCCGGAAGGTCGCGGGGTTGTCGATGAGCGCCTCGAGGCGCGTGGGATCGCGCCGGACGTCAACCTGGGCATCGGCCGCCGACGCGAGCAGCGCGAGATCGGAATCTGACAGTTGCTCGAGATAGAGGGAACCCACCATCATCTATATCATCGGACGTAGCCCGCAATGACCCGGCCCGACGACGAGTGTCCATACCCCAGGCCGTTTCCGGTGGACTTCGACAGCTGCCCCGCCTACCAGGCCCGACAGTTCATTCCGTTGGACACGATGTACCAGCCGCTCGACCCGGTCCTCACCTGCCGTCACCTGGAAACGCGAGCGATGACGGAGCGGCACCGATGGTACGCCGCTTGTGCTCTCGGTGACGCGGAGGCCCGCCGGCGGTGGGTTCACGAGGTCGGGGCGGCACGCCTGGAACGGATCGGGGCGGTGCAGCGCGCGCTTGGCGCCGCCATCGCCCCCTACATCACGCGCTTGTGGGAGCTCAAAGGCCAACAGTTACGGGCCCTTCGCGATGGCAAGGACCCCGACCCGGCGACCGGCGAGCTCCGCCGGTTGGGCGGCCAGATGACGGAGGAGCTCTCGAGCTTCGTGAAAGGACATTCCCAGGAATTGGCCGTCATCGAGATGCCGGCCGATGCCACCATGCAATTGGTTCGGGCTGCCGTTGCTCGATTCGTCGACACGCACTTCGCGACCGAAGTCACACTCGAAGTGCCAGACGACCTGCTCAAGCGGTTCCCGGAGCCGGTTCAAAGCTTCTTTCGGCCTCCCGTGCCGAAGCCGCCCGCAGCGAAAAGCTAGGTTCGGCCCTCGCTCGCTTCGGCCTGGCGCGCGAGCCCCTGCAACAATGCCGGGAACGTATTGGCGATCTGGGAGCCCATCATTCCACCCACCACTCCACCCAGCGGGCCGCCGACGCGGATGGCCTGGCTGATGGTCGTCTTGCCGCCCGGCCCGGCTACGACCTGGCACTCGAAGGCGAACCGCGTCAGCGGGATGACAGTCGTCTCTAACCGAAAGGAACGCCCGGGCACGACGTCGGCCAGTTGAACCTGGCGCGTCCCTTGCTTGGTCTTCATCGTCCCCGTTGTACCGGCGGCGAAGGGTCCAGTGAGGGTCATCGACTGCACGTCTGGATTCCACTGCGGCCAGGTGGTTGTGTCCGACCACACCTTCCATACGGCCGCAGGACTCGCACTGGTCTCGACCGAGCGCTGGTCATCCGCCATCCCCATCCTCCTCGACTCGTTACTGTTGCGGCGCGCGACTGCGATTCAGGACAACGTATACCACGCCGGCCACGATGAAGCCAATGAAGTATCCGAAATCAGCGCCGCCAAAGAGCGACGCGAAGGGTCCCTTGGCAAAGGTCTCCGATATGAAGAGCAGCGAAACAAGAAGCCCGATGACGAACGCGATCAGGCCAGCCCCATTCCAGTCAGGGGCGCTGCTGAAACCCATCGGCTCACGATGCCTGAGGAAGTAAAAGTCAATCAAGACGATCGCCAACCAGGGCATGATCCAGTAGTCCAGCACGATCAGAAAGTTCTGGTAGTTCTGGGTGAAGTTCTGGTAGCCGATCAAGGCGACGATGAACGCGAGCGCGCCGCCCAAAACGGCGAGCTGCCAGCGCGGCAGCCGGATATCGAGGACTTTCGCCGAAATGGTGTTGGAGTAGAGGTTGAGTACATTCGCGGTGGTCGCCCCGAGGATCACCGCCACCACGGCGAAGGCGCCGAAGCCGCCCAACGCCGTCTTGAGGGCGCCGATCGGCGTCGACGCTCCCGGGGCGAGGATCGCGACCAGCACCCCGACCACCTCCGTCAGGAACGAGGCTACGACCGCGCCAATGAAGACATAGATGGCGAGGTACGAGCGCGACGTGATCTCCGGCAGGTAGCGCGAGTAGTCCGACGCGTACGGCGACCAGCTCATGATGTAAGAGAAGGAGACGGCCAGCACGATCGCGAACAGGGCGAGGGTGCTGCCGACCGGTTTCGGATGCCACGCGGCGATTGCCGACCCATGGGTCAGCGCGATCACGGTTGCGATGGCGAAGAGGACGCCGAGGATGAGGGCCATGTAGCGCTCGAAGGCCTGGATCAGGTTGTGGCCATAGATGACGAAGAGCGTCTGTACCACGACGAGGACGGCCGCCGCGACGGCGAACGGGACTCCGGGGATCAGTAACTGGATCGCAAAGCTGCCGAGGATGGTATTGACCGTGAACCAGCCGGCGGTGCTCAGCCAGTTCAGGGCCGCGGGAATGTAGCCGCCCACGCGCCCGAAGGCGCGGCGACCGATAAACATCTGCGGGTAGCCGGCGGCGGGGCCCATGGCTGCCGACCAGGCGAGCACCAGTCCGCCGAGGATGTTGCCGACAGCCAGCGCGATGATGGTGGGCCACAAATCGAGCCCCAGAATTCGGACGGGAAGAAACCCGATCGCGTAGTCGGCAATCGTCAGGTTGGCGGCCAGCCAGAGCCAGAGCAGCTGGCGGCTGTGACCGTGGCGGTCGGCAAACGGAATGTGCTCGATGGAATAAGGCTCGGGGATCCCGACCCGATCCCCGTAGCGAGCCGACTCAGCCACGGGCTACAGCCTAACAAGGCCTGTCGATTCAAGGGCTTCCTTGTTCGTCGTACTGTACAAAGCGGGCAAAGTCCGCGAACTTCAAGGAGGAGCAGACACGATGAAATACGTATTGCTGTTCGGCGAAACGAAGGATCGGGCGAAGCAGTGGGAGGCGATGCCCGAGGCGCAGCGGATGGCGGCCTATGCCCCGATCAACCAGTGGTTCGAAAAGTACTCGAGCAAAATCACCGGTGGACATGAGCTCCAGCCGGAGCGCACGGCGACCACGGTCAAGTTCAACAACGGCAAGCCGGTGGTCACAGATGGGCCCTTCATCGAAGGCAAAGAAACGATCGGTGGCTACGCCGAAGTCACCGTCGCGGATCTCGATGAGGCGCTCGAGATGGCCAAGGGCTGGCCCACCGGCGGTCCGGTCGAAGTCCGACCGGTGGTCGATCGAGGCGAGCCGCAGCGCTAGACCAGAACCGTTTAGCGACCGACGCCGCGCTGACCGCGGTCTTCCGAGCGGAGACCGGCCGGTTGACCGCGGCGTTGGTCCGGATCCTCGGCGACTTCGACCTCGCCGAAGAGCTGGTGCAGGAGGCATTGCTCGAAGCCATCCAGCACTGGCCCAAAGAGGGGATTCCCGAGAAACCAGGTGCCTGGTTGTTGACGACCGCCCGGCGGAAGGCCGTCGATCAGTTGCGGCGTCAGGCTCGCTTCCGGGACAAGCTCGCTCAACTGGAAGGAGACCTCATGAGAGATGACACGGCGGAGGGCGACGATCGATTGCGGTTGATCTTCACCTGCTGCCACCCAGCACTGTCCAGGGAAGCGCAGGTTGCATTGACACTTCGGGCGGTGGCCGGCCTCACCACCATCGAGATTGCACGGGCCTTCATCACCAGTGAAGCCACCATCGCGCAGCGCATCGTTCGCGCCAAGCGCAAGATCGTGGACGCGAATATTCCGTATCGCGTCCCTGCGGAGCGGGACATGGCCGAGCGCCTGGGCGAGGTGCTCGCGGTGCTCTATCTCATGTTCAATGAGGGATACCTGGCCACGGCCGGGGAGCAGGCGACACGGCGGGACCTCGCGGAGGACGCGGCCTGGCTGGCGGGGTTGATGGTGCGGCTGATGCCGGACGAACCCGAAGCCATCGGCCTGCTGGCCCTGATGCGACTGCACCTGGCCCGCGCCCGAGGTCGGTTCGATGACGCCGGCAACCTCGTCCTCTTGCAGGACCAAGATCGCAGCCGCTGGGATCAGGAACGCATCGCCTCGGCGACCGTTCTTCTGCAGCGGGCGGCAATGCTGCACCGGTCGGGGCCATACCAGCTCCAGGCCGCGATCGCAGCCTGCCACGCCGAAGCGCGAACGTGGGCAGAGACGGACTGGCGGCAGATCGTCGCGCTCTACGATGCGCTGCTCGAGCAGATGCCGTCGCCGGTGGTGGAACTCAACCGCGGCATCGCCCGCCGCTATCGGGACGGCGCCGCTGCCGCGCTGCCCGACGTGGACCACCTGGCCGAGGCGCTCGATGGCTACTACCTGTTTCATGCGACGCGTGCCGAACTGCTGCGCGATCTGGGCCGTGAGGCTGAGGCGCGGGCCGCGCTCAGCCGCGCGCTGGAGCTGACGGCCAATCCGGCCGAGCGCGCCCTGCTGCAGCGGCGGTTGTCCTGACTGTCCGCCCGCTCCCAATTTGGCGGGCAGTCGATCGCTGACTTAGGATGGAGCAGCGTGCGGCGATTCGAAATCATCCCAGAGGGACCGTTCGACCTGGAAACACAGGCCGCGCACTTCGGGGGGTGGCCGAGGCTGGGGGACGGGATCGTGATGGCATTTCCCGTCGAGGGCTGGAACAGCGTGGCCGCGGTTGTCATGCGCCAGCGCGGCGACACCATCACCGGCGATGTCTACGGCACCGGTGAGGCGGATGCCAAACGAGCCTGGCAGCAGGCGCTGGCCACCGTCTCTCTCGATGTCGATGGCGCGGGGTTTGCCAACGTCGGGCGCCGCGACCCGGTTATCGGCCGCCTGCAGGCGGAATACCACAACCTCCGGCCGGTTCTCTTTCATTCGCCGTATGAAGCCGCGTGTGCCTTCGTCATCGGCCACCGCATCACGATCCTCCAGACGCGCCGCATCCGCCAGCGCATGGCGGAGGAAGCGGGCGCAACCATCGATGTCGATGGCGTTCCGTTCAAGGCCTTTCCTGATCCGCATGCGCTGCTGCGGCTCGAGCGCTTTCCGAGCGTCGCCCCAATCAAGATCGAGCGTCTTCACCAGGTGGCACGAGCGGCGTTAGTAGGAATGCTCGACCGTGCGCGGCTGCGATCGCTTCCCGAGTCGGAAGCGCTCCAACAACTACGCACGCTGCCCGGTATCGGCGAGTTCTTCGCGCAGGGCATCTTGATGCGGGGTGCGGGCCTGGTCGATGCGATCACCGGTGATGACATCACCCCTCGAGCGATCCAACTTCTCTACGGCTTGCCTGAACGCCCCGATCCCGCCGCGGTGTTGGAGCGCGCCGAATCGTGGCGACCCTACCGGATGTGGGCGCTCGTGTTGCTCAATGTTTGGGTGCGCAGCCAGCCACCCGAAGTCCGCGGTCCGCGCCAGGTGCGCAGCCGGCGCAAGTGAGCAATCGCGATACCCGGTATCCACCGATCGGCGATTACGGGATGATCGGCGACCTTCGCTCCGCCGCGCTGCTCAGCAAACAGGGCTCGATCGACTGGATGTGCCTGCCTCGCTTCGATAGTCCGTGGATCTTCGGGCGCTTGCTGGATTGGGATAAGGGTGGTTACCTCGCGCTGTGCCCGCCCGGCGAAGCGCTCGCGTACCGGCAGTATCGTCGCGACTCCAACGTGATCCAGACCGTCTGGAGCAGCGACCATGCGCGGATGCGGGTCGTCGACTGGATGCCGATCGCGGTCAAAAACAAACGCGTCGCACCACCGGAGTCGCTGCGCTTGATCCGCATGATGCAACCGATCGCCGGCTCAACCGAGTGGCGACTCACCTTCAAGCCCCGCTTCGATTACGGTCGCCAGCTGCCAGTGCTGACGCCGATCCGCCCTGGGATGCTCATGGCTGAGGGGGCTGGTGGCACGGTCTTCCTCCAGTACCCGGACGACGCGCCGCTCGCGCTGTCCGATGGCGCAGCCGTAGTGACCGGACGGGTGATGCCGGGGCACCGTGCCGCCGTCCTGCTCCATTACATGGACCGAGGTCACAAGCCGCCGAGGCCGATCTCGATTGAGGAGGCGCACGCCTACCTGCACCAGACCGACGACTACTGGGTCGCCTGGCTTCGGGCGTCGACCTATCGCGGGCGGTTCGACGAGCCGTTACATCGATCGGCTCTGGCGCTGAAGCTGATGCAGTACCTGCCAACCGGCGCCTTCGTCGCGGCGCCCACCACATCATTGCCCGAGAGCCTGGGCGGCCCGCTCAACTGGGACTATCGCTATACGTGGATCCGCGACACGGCCGACCTTGTCAACGCGCTGCACCAGCTGGGATTCGAAGATGAGGTTGATGGCTTCCTGCGCTGGGTCCGCCTGGCGCACGATCGCCACCCCCGACACTTCCAGATCATGTACACGGTCGACGGCGAGGACCGCGTCCCCGAGTTCGTGCTCGACGACCTGGATGGATACCGCGGATCAAAGCCGGTACGCATCGGCAACGCCGCCGCCGAGCAGGTGCAGCTCGACATCTACGGCGAACTGATTCAGACGGCCTACACGGCCTGGCAATCCAGAAAGCAGCTGCCCAAGCCGCGACGGGCGATCCTGCTCCAGGTCGTCGATTACATCCTCGAGCACTGGCAGCTGGAAGACTCCGGCATTTGGGAATCGCGACGTCGCCCGCGGCGCTACCTCTATTCCCAGGTGATGCTCTGGGTTGGGCTCGACCGCGCGCTGAAGCTCGACCGCCCCTTGCGGATGGGCAAAGTCCGCAAAGCCGCCGTTCGACGAACTCGAGATCTCATCAAGCGCCAGGTCCTTAAGCTCGGATACGACGCCGAGATTGGCGCCTTCACCCAGGCGCTCGGTTCCAAGGACCTCGATGCCACGGCGCTGGCGGTGGCGATGTATGAGATGCTCCCGGCCACCGATCCGCGAGTGGTGTCGACGGTGAAGGTGCTCCAGGAGAAGCTGAGCAATAAGGGCTTCCTTTACCGCTACGTCCCGGAACAGTCGGAGTTTCATCAGCCAGAGGGCGTGTTCATCATCTGCACCCTGTGGCTGGTCAACGTGCTGGCCCAGATGGGCCGGATCGATGAGGCGGAGGCGCTCTTCAGCCGCGTCACCGAAACCGCGAACGACCTCGGGCTCTTTGCCGAGGAATTCGATCCTGCGACGGGGGAGATGCTCGGCAACTTTCCCCAGGCGCTGACGCACCTCTCGGTGATCAACGCGGCCTTAAACCTCGAGGGCCGGCCGTCCGGCAAGGGGCGACGTTCGGGCAAAAGGGACGGCGGATAGAATCGACTCGCTGCGGAGCGGTCGCCTAGTCTGGTCGAGGGCGCGGCACTGGAAATGCCGTAACCGGCGTACCCGGTTCGCGAGTTCGAATCTCGCCCGCTCCGCCACCATATCCGGTAGCCGCCGAGCCGCCAGCCCCTAGGTCTCGTGCTTATGTGAGCACGATAGTGGCGGCCGCAAACGAACAGACTGCCTGAGGGTCGCGGCATTTCCGGAAAATGGCCGCACTCGGCTCGGAAATGCCGCGACCCCCAGCATCGCCGAGCACGCTCCAACCCAGGCGATGGGGTCAATCGTCCGACCAGCGTTGAGGAACCGACTGTCCCGAAGCAGCGGCAACCTTGCGCAGGCCGTCACTTGTGCCGTACACGGCCCGAGCAAAGAACGGTTGCCAATCGGGATGAGGAACGCACGTAAGGTTAATGGTGCCGTCCGGCTGCTTTTCGGCTTCGATGCGCGCATAGACTTGCGCCAGTATCGCCCCCGCTGGGACTCACCGGCGCTATCCCACGCCTTAAGCAAATCGACTACCTGACGCTCCAGCGCGGATATCTGCGCGGAATGCCTGCCAGACTACCCCGTCAGCCTCGACCACGATTTCTTGTGAAAGAGTCTCAAGCAGTACTTCGATATCATCCGGTTCCTTGCAATTGTCGTAGGCAATAGGCAGATCGCCGTACCTCCGCTGAAACGCAAGGGTTACACCCTCCCGTTGTTGTCTGTCGACTTCTTTAGGCTGGCAAGCCGTTTGATCGGTAAGAGTTCCGTCTTTTCCCACGGTCCCTTTCTGAACAGACCGTCGCGAAACCCGCTCATCTGAGCGACCACGTTGCCATCTACAACGTCGAGAGTACCCGTCGTATGGTGCACCGTCATGGCATGAGTTCCGGACAGCCTCTAGATTGAGTCTGCTTTCTCGCGGTTACAGCTTGTGCACAGCACTTGCAGATTCTCGGGGACATTGCTGCCACCAAGGGCAAGTGGAATGATGTGGTCAAACTGAAGAAGCTCCGTGCTTCCGCACTCAACGCAGCAGCCTCCGTCGCGCCGATACACCACGCGGCGAACCTCTTCGGGAATGCCCAACCGGCCCCTTTTCCCGTTGCTCTCGCCAACCGCCAGTGCTGCCTCCCTCGCGGCTAGAAACCCCTTCCTAGCTCTATTTGAACTGTACTCCCCCACAGCCCGTTGTCAGCGGGCCACGGAGCCTCTAGCGCTGAGTCAATAGCGAGGCAGGTACAGGAGGTTGTCGGTCAGTTTGCCGTCAGCGTAAGTCTGGATGTAGGGTGGGTTGGCGTTGACCACGCGTACCTCGATCCAAGTCCCACCCCCATAAACCCATGCCTCGTTCTTGGGAGCGACCGCCTGCTGAATCCAAGCAATGATTTGCTCGCGAGTGTTGTCCCCGCTATCGCTGTTGTTGTCAATGTTGACCCACTTAACCGATGCGATGTGCTCATGCCTAGTGCCGCCCGCTGTCATGTGTACTTGGGTGATTTGAATCCGCGCCACGGCTTGCCCTCCCTAAATCCCGTGTTTTCCTCAGTAAAAGGTAGCACCAATTTTCCCGACCGTTTGTGTCCAGCGATAATGGTTGAGGTTTGGACAAGACCGCATTCGCTGATATGCTGCGGGAAGCTCGACGCCTAGAGGTGAGCCTGAAGACGGTTAGCCGATGGGAGAAGAGCAAGCAGGAATCAGACCTGCGAGTCCTCCGCAAGCTCGATAAGATTTTTGGCTCCGGCACGTTAGGTGTCTGATCGGTGCTCTTCGAAACCATCGGCTTATTTCTTGTCGAGCGGCTTTACCATTTCCTGCCGCGCTGGTTAGAACGGCGCATGTTACCTCCGGCAAGGGTTCAGCAGGAAATCGACGTAGACCTACGACGCCTAAGCCCGGTCAACGTCAGTGGGGGCGAAGTGCCAAGCGTCAACCTATGGTTTGAGATAACCAACCGGAGCCAGATAGTCATTACCCTTGACCGGCTCTTGCTAGAGGTGTGGTTTGGACAGCCAACGTTTCGCGGAGCCGTCCTCAACCGGATTGAGATTCAGCCTCGAAGCACCACAAAGGAAGCTGTTTACTTTTGGACTCCCTTAGACGCTCAGCAAGTGGCGCAGATCAAGCGCTATCTTGACAGCGGGACGCCGGGGAATCCGGTTGCAATCACCGCTGACATCTCGGCCTACTTTGTCTCTCGCTTGGGTTGGCTCAAGGTTGACCGGCACTTGAACGAGACCAACGTTAGACGTGTCGGCATCTAGCCTGTTCGGCGATCCCTAAGTATCTGGAGGCGGCTCTTCGATCCGGTGCTAGGCTCAGCCCATGACTAGAGTTGTCGTCCTTCCCTACGGAATAACGCCAGAAGAACGCGCCCTGAGAATACGTAAGCGGAAGCCGTTGCAGAAAGGGGCTCAGCGTCATCGTGCAACCCAGCGGAACCCCGTACGTTGTGTTGTCTGCGGTTTGAAGTACACGCATGGCTACGTCTTCTCCGTGACCCTGCAGCGGGGTCAAGAGTGGCACTGTTTCGACTGCTTCTATCGCTACCCCGAGCGTCATGACGCTACGATGCTTTGAACCGTGGCCAACCCCATTAACCCAAGCAAGGGAGGCGTGATGGCAACTACCGAAACCGTTAAGCAGCACATCGCAAACGCGAAGACAGCGCTAAATCAGGTTCCGCAAAGCCGCCAAGACCCGAGCCGACAGGCACTAGCGACACAGCTACGAGCCATCGAGGAAATCGCGGCCTTGCTTGAGGAGCATGACCGCAAGTTGAAGGCAAATCCTTAGCACCGATGCCAACGAATCCCATTAAGTTCCTGCTAGAAACGCACGCACGACGCGTCAACGGTGAGACCAAGCACCGTATGACGGTTGAAATGCAAGACGAAAATACGGGGTATGGCCGCTGCCTCAATGCCGGGTGCAAGGCGAAGATTCGGGGCAGGGATCCGACAGTTACTAGAACGCCAGCAACGCCCGTCACACCTTATCCAGGGGGGCCCGGGCGCACGTCGTCGAAAACTTTCCAGTGTCTTACGGTGGGAATAAGCTCGTCTTCTAGAAGTCGCTTGATTTGTGAGAGGTTCTCATGATCGCTCACAATCGTGTAAGCGGCAACGGGGTTGAGAGACATCCGATAACTGGCGCCGTGACCCTTCGCGCCAGCGTCCTCCACTATTTCAAGCGGAAACTTTGCGGTTAGATACAACCCAGCCCAGTAGAGGGCCTCAACCAGGCCCTCATACTCGAGTTTGCGAAGCGGGATATTTTGCAAGTACGGCGTAATCCACTTCAGGATCTGCGCCTTGATGGCTGAGGCATTTGTGGCGGTACCGTTCGACCTCGTGTGGCGAGTCCGCCAGCCCTTTGCAACCATTGCGGAGAATGCCATCGCTTGCGCATGCCCGTCGACTTCACGCGCCGATAGCTCCAAGAGATAGCGGCCGACGGTTGCAGCATCAAATTGGCGAACGCGTACATCCTCGTAGGCCTCGTCGACCGTGGGTTCTTGTCGCCATGCATCAGTGACGTTGACGTCGGCTGGTGTGCCGCGTTGGACGGCTGCGTCAGTAGGCCCTGATTTGACGGGGAAAAGGGGACGTTGCTCGGGTGGTCGCTGGACTTCCGAGCGAGAGGTGGGGCCATCGCCGATGTGCCAGCGGCGCCCCACCAGTGACGGGGGCAGTCGGCCGGGTTTCGCCCGTCGTCGAATCAGCAGCGATTGGCCAAAGTCGGCCCTTGCCCAATGCCAAACTGCGGCTGACCTTCCGTGATCCTGCCATTCGCGTCCTTTCGGCTCAAGTGGGCCTAGGCCAGCCAAACCTAAATGGCCGTCGAAAACTCCAACGAGATCGAGCGCTGCTGTCGGTAGCAACCATCGTCCCGGATCTGGGTAGCCGAAGGTCTCGCTTGATCGACCCTCGGCGATGGAGTTGAGTCTGTCCGCTTCTCTAAGGATGTATTCGCTGTCGAGGATTGGTCCGGGCGGTGGTTCGCTGTGTGCGGCCCCCAGCAGTGCTCCAGCCATTGAAGCGATGCTGTCAGTGTCGCTGCCCAAAACATTGGCGGCTTCTAACAGGCCCTCGTTCGGTCGGTCGCGTCGAAGCCAGGCGAGCGCGAGCGCTAGTAGGGCAGTCTTAGTTGCAGTCCCTCGACTTGCTGGATTCGTCGCTTGGGTTGCGATGATCATCTCCTCGTAAGCTGTGCGAACATCAGTGCCCGCGATTCGTCTAAGCAGTTCCAACTCTCGGCGAGATTCCTCGATTGTGGTCGATACCGCACGCTCAAATGGCCGCTTCGCGAGTCGTTCCCAGGCAGGAAGCCAGAAGGCGGCCAGATCTTCATCCTCTCTAACGATCGAAGGCAGATCCTCCAGCCGATCGAGGAGCGACATCCATTCGTCAGGTCCCGGGATTCTTCCAGTCTCCAGGACAACGGCCAATGAGCCGGCATGTACCGCGGCCCCCACTAACCCGCGCGGATGCCCATGCGTTACCACCGTATTTCGCGCGACATCGCGCAGAAATGAGGGCCAGGACGAGAGATCGCGAGCCGCCCAAACGTGCGGCTGGATGCGAATGGCGCTACCGTTTCCTCCCGAGTCCTCGTAGGTTGGGCGGGCACCGCCGTCAAAGAAATTCGAGAACCAGTCACGAGACTTCTGCGCCAGACTAGCCGCCGCCGCTCGGGTACTGCGGCCGCCGCCAAGGGCGTAGGCCTGCCAGACCACTAACTCCACTTTGGCGAAGCTACGAACGTCGAAACTGCCGTCAGCCCGTATTGCTCTCGCTGTCGCCAACCGAAGCTGCGTGTCGTCCGAATAGGTCCCCGCGGGCAGTTCTGCGTCGATTCCGTATTGGCCGCCGATCCTTCGGGTCCACGGCTTGGCGCCGGAAACCTTGCTTTCGCCGACCCTTTGGCGAAGGACCTTAGCGTCAGGTGCTAGCTCACTGATGAACCCGATCGCATCGCCCCACGCAGCCCAGCTTGCCGACGAGCGTACTCGCTCCTGCCGGGTCATAGGCCGAACATCTCCGGCGCCAAGACCAGTTCGATCGAGTCGTGACCTAACGTTTCAATTTGGGCGGCCGCCGTGTAGAGCTGCTCCTGCTTAGCGAAATACACCCTCTCTACAAATTCGGTGCTGAGGCTCAGCGGATACAGAACTTCAGCTTGTTCGCACGTCGTCCAATTGTCTCGATGTTGAGCGGTGCGCCGTGCCGGCTCAATGGACGAGTACCTTTCGACGGGGTCTGCGAACAATGCGTTAAGCCCGCCGGCGCCCTTGCCACGGTGGCAACCCGTGTAGATGTTGTTCGTTGTCGTGAATACGACATCTCGATGGGTCAGAATTTCCGGGTTGAAGGACAAGATGCACCACCATACCTCCTCCCATTTGTGCCATCGGCGGGAAATCTCAAAAAAGGCCGGATTCACACGCGTAATAGAAAGGTTAACGTGGTTTGTCCAGGCCAGATCCCGCCTGAAATTGGCGTTCGGCTTGAAGATGAATTCGAGGTACTTGTCCTTCTCGAGGAGGTCGCGCGATTTGACTGCGTCGCTCGCGAGAATGCCGAGAAGGCCGAGGTTCGTCGTGAAGTGAAGAATCTCTACGATCCCCTTCTGGACGACCATTGCCGCGACTTCCTCCTCAGCCGTCAGGCTGCACCTCGTAGGTGTCTGGGTCCAGGAATTCGATCAAGTCCGATGCCTGCTCCGGTTTGTATCCCACAGTTAGCGAGTTCTTTGTCCGGCCGGCGGCCATAGCCAGTAGACGCCGGTATTTCTCCAGGAGGTCGTCCCCCTCATCGGCCCCATGGGGCGTTACCTGGGCGTTGAGGCCGACGATGTAGACGTTGTCAAATTCCAAACCCTTTGCTGACGCCATCGTACTCAGCGCCACGTTTTCGTTTCCCGTTGGCCAATCAGGTTGTCCGGAGATGTCGACATACGCGATATTTGAGGCGTCTAAACGACGACGGACCTCATCAAACCAGCCGCCGCCCCGAGCATGCAGAATCGCGCAGGACTCGCCGTCTTGGAGCTTACGGAGGATGTCGTCAACGATGTAGTCCATCTGCCTCGTGAAACGCCCCGGAACCAGCACGGGCTTGGGACCCGGACGGGTGCAGCTGTTAAAGTCCGGAAGCGCGCCGTCGTCGGTCAAATTTAGGCCATCCAGCAATGGTCGGGCGAATGCCGCAACGGCCCGCGTGTTGCGGTGGTTCTGATGAAGGCTGAAACGCCGGCCAGCGGGGATCGCGACTCCGACATCTGTCCAAAGGAAGGAATGCGGGTATATCCGCTGGGCGGCGTCAAGGACAAAGGTTACGGTGCTCTCGGGGGTCACGTGGTTGAGGATGGCCCGTACCTGGTTTGCTGAAAAGTCTTGAGTCTCATCGACAACGGCGACATGATACGGCTCAGTCAGGCGGCGACGGGCCAGTTCCACGGCCTGGTCCTGCCAGTCGACGATTCCCTGGCGCCGCTTGAGGTCTTCGTAGGGGATGATGACCTCCTCATAGATCCTTCTTTTTAACTCGGCGGTCAAGCTCGGCGCCCCCCGTCCATAGCGGACTCCGGTTAGGTAGCGTTCGCGCTCCTCTGGAAGATACCGTCCCAGCACGTAGTCGACCTCGTCGACGGTAAAGGCCGCAGGCCAGGAGAAGCCGGCGCCGAGCCGGTCACCGATGATGCGCCGACGTGCGGCTTCATCGAACATAGGCGGCTGGCCCAACAAGTGGTAGGACCACCGGCCGAAGGTGGTGACCTCAAGCGCGACGTCGGGACCGGCAACCTGGCCTTCCGCTAAGGCGTTGATGTAGCCCCTGAGAGTCCGGTTGAACGTGAGGACCAGGACGCGAATCGGTCCCTGGACGAAGCCATCTCTGACACGGGCCTTCCAGAAATTGACGACGAACCTGAGCCGCCACAGGGCCGTGGAGGTCTTGCCACTTCCGGCCGCTCCCCGTATCAGCGTCACGCCAGGTAATGCGTCCGTGATGACTTGGAGCTGCTCGGGTGTCGGTTCGTGATCTCGAAGGACGCGCATGGGTTTGGGTCTGGCAGCCTGGAACCGAACCGCCGCCTCGGTCCCTCACACCAGCCCGCCTGGAGATTCTCCCACGGCGTCGCCCCGGTGACGATTGCCCCCAGTCGTTGGCGCCAGGGGAAACGGATGAGCTAGAGCTTTTGACCGCCCGTTCGCCCCCGGGTCAATTCAGGGTTGCGTGTTTTCAGACCTCATATGATGTACCATAACGCGCAAAAGCGTCCTGGTAGCCGTTCTGGAATCGGAGGAAGCAATTGGAAACTGCGAGCAGCATCCACCACGAGCAAGCCGACATCGACAGCCGCCTAGCCAACCTCGGATTCGAAGCCGATCTCCTGCGCCGGGCGGTCAGCCTGGGTCTCTCCGAAGGAGCCCAGTGCACGGCGAACGATCCGGTCATCTTGCAGAGCTTCATCAACTGGGGAAAGACGGTCGGCTTTCTCCGCGACCAGCTGGTGCCGCAGGGCTGGCAGAGGGTGCGACGGGCCGGGTATGAGACCACCGTTAGTCAGGACGGGAAGGTAGCAGTAGCCGTGGCTGCGGGCGATGAAGGCACCGGCTTGCCAAAGTTCCCGGTCAGGACGCGCACGCCGAAGGGACCGGCGACGTTCAAGGCCGTTCTGGCAAACACCGGCATGAGCACGCGTGAGATGTCCGAACTCGTCGACTCCTTCCCGACGGCGGAGCCCCTGCCGCAGGCAAAGACCTGGATTCTTCTCTTCTTCGCCGACACCGTGAAGCAGGAAATCCGCGTTGAGCTCTCGCTGCCGACCGGCGTTGCGCAAGATGGTCAGGTGGCGGTGTGGGGCGAACGCTTGATCCTCGAGCCGATGAGCTGGAGTGGCCCGGGTGCCGCAGATCTGCTGGACGATGGCGATCAACCCGAGGAGCCCGACATCCCAGTCGAACGTCGCTAAGACTGGGATGAAGACGATCAATCCATCACGGTTGGTCCTGGCGCGCAAAACCCGGGGCATGACAAAACGCGTCCTTGCCTCTCGCGCGGAAGTCGCGATCCGAAGCTTGGACCATTACGAAAGCGGGGCACACGAGCCATCCGAGGACAACTTGAGCCGGCTGGCAACGGCCTTGGATTTTCCACCCGAGTTTTTCTTTGGTTCTGATGTAGAGTCACCAGCGATCAACGGCACGAACTTCCGGGCATTTAGTCGGCTTCCAGCCCGGAGTGTCGATCAAGCGAATGCATCGGCTGCGCTCGCGCAGTTGCTTGTCAGGTGGATTGACGAGAGGTTTCGCCTGCCCGAACCGAAAATCCCTCGCTATCCAGGAGCCAAACCGGAAGCAGCTGCGGAGGCGGTGCGTAAGGAGTGGGGACTTGGCGAACGTCCGGCGCCCAACATGGTGCATCTTCTTGAGGCACATGGAGTGCGTGTGTTTGCCTTGATTGAAGAGTGCCGTGAGGTCGACGCCTTTTCCTTATGGCAGGGTCATCTGCCTTACGTCTTCCTCAACACGACGAAGTCAGCCGAGAGAAGCCGGATGGATGCCGCACACGAATTGGGTCATCTAGTCCTGCATCGCGGACATTCCGTGTCCGGCGGTCGCGATGCAGAACAAGAAGCACAAAGGTTTGGAGCAGCATTCTTGATGCCACAGAGAAGTCTGCTCGCGATGGCGCCGCGTGGCGCAACTCTGGCGCAAATCATTCGGGCGAAGCATCACTGGAACGTAGCCGTCGCCAACCTCGCTTATCGAATGCATGAAGTGGGGCTATTGACCGATTGGCAATATCGAACCCTCTTTGTACAGATCAGCTCTCATGGCTACCGCGTGAGCGAACCGGAGAGCATCCGGCGAGAGACCTCGCAGGTGCTCGCCAAGGTTTTTGAAGCGCTGCGAACCGAGGGCATTTCGAAGTCGGACGTTGCTCGAGAACTTCACATCAGCGTTCGCGATCTGAACAAGATCATCTTCGGTCTGGTGCTTACGCCAGTCGACGGTAACGGCCACGGCCGTCCGCCATCGAAGACGCCTGGACGGCCGCAGCTGAAGGTCATGGAATGAAGGTGGAGGTTCGCGCCGTAGGCCTCAAGGCGATGCGCGAGAGGAAGGGCCTGACGCAACGCAAAACTGGCGCGCGACCTTGGCATCAGCCAGAACTACATCCCGGCCATCGAAGCCAATAGCCGACAGGCCGGACCGAACCTTCAGGAGCAACTCGTCAAATTCTTCGGCTGTCGTTTCGAGGACTTGTTGGAGGTGGTGCTGATCGACCCCCAACCGGGACCAGAACAGGCGCTGCAGCCACGGTAGTCACCGTGCTATCATGCTGATATAACCTTGAATACGGAGGTTTGTTAGCAACATGGCACTTGGCGCAACCGTCCCGGTCGTCATCCGTCTGGCTCAGGCCGACCTAAAGCTCCTCGACACGCTCGCATCTCGGCTTCACGCGGCGCGCCCCGGCACCGTCGCGATGGCGCTTCGCCACATGGCGTCGACCATCGACCGGGACCAACCCGTCTACCTGAAGGGACCCGGCGCTGGTCTGGCAGCCCTCACAACTCCGCCACCAGCAATGGGGGCGATGCTCGCCGGGAACAAGGCCACGGTGCGGGCGCGCCTTAAGAGCCGGGAGCGAGTGCTCAATACGCCGCGCTAGTCGGCGAGGGGGAGGCCGGCTTGTTAGGCGATGCGACCCTCAGGGGGTAGGCTCTGCTCGTGAGTCGATCCCTCGGACCGGAGATCGAGTCCTGCCGAGGCCAGGACTTCCCGCCGCCGCGAGACGGCAATCCGGGTGGCGAAGGGATAGGGGAGTGGCCAAGGTTGCCCTGACCGAAGCCGATACCTGTCGCATCTACGTCCTGCCCGCGATCTACGCCGCGGGATGGACGGACGAGCAGATCCGGGAGCAGCAGCCCGTGACGAACGGCCGGATCATCGTCGCACAAGGCAAATGAGGGGGCGCGCTTGACTCTTTGGTATCGGGGGGTGGCCGGATGGCTTTAAACGAGGCCCAGACGCGCGCCGAGCGGATCAACCCGCAGCTCATCGCAGCCGGCTGGGATGTCGCTGATCGGACGCGAGTGCGATTCGAGGTGCCGGTGGCTGGCTACGACCCAACCCCCTGGAATGGCTTCACCGACTACTCCTTGTACGAGCCGTCGGGGAACGTGATCGCCGTGGTCGAAGCCAAACGAACCGCGCGACACCCTCGACAGGGCGAGGAACAGCTCCGGCAATATGTGGCCGAGATCAGCCACAACCAGCCGTTCGCTCCCTTCGGCTTCATGTCGAATGGCCTGCACACCTATTTCTGGGAGGTCGGCCTCGAGCATCCTCGAATGGTCGCTGGGTTCTTTACGCCAAGCGATCTTGAGCGCCTTAACTTCATCCGGCAGAATCGCCGCCCGCTGGCCGACATCTCGATCTCAAACGCCATTGTCGACCGCCCTTACCACCATGAAGCCATTCGGCGTGTTGTTGAGGCGTTCGCGAGCGGAAAGCGCCGGGCGCTTTTGGTCATGGCTACCGGCACCGGTAAGACCCGGACCGCGATGGGCCTCATCGCCTTGATGATGCGCGGCTACTGGGCTCAGAAGATCCTCTTCCTTGCTGATCGCGATGCCCTGGTTGAGCAGGCGCTATCAGATGGCTTCAAGGCACATCTTCCTTCTGAGCCTCGGATCCGAATCCACTCAGCGAGTATCGACTCCGACAAGCGCCTTTACGTCGCGACCCTGCAGACGATGGGCAGATGCTTCGATCAGTTCTCCCCAGCGTTTTTCGATCTCATCATCTTCGACGAGGCGCATCGATCGATCTTCAACCGCTTTACAGAGGTGATCGAATACTTCGACGCGCGAATGGTCGGACTGACCGCCACGCCGGCTGCCTTCATCGACCGCGATACGTTTCGAACGTTCGATTGCGAGAACCAGGTGCCGACGTTTCTCTATACCTATCAACAGGCGGTCGCGGAGAAGCGTTTAGTCGACTTTCGTCTCTACCAGGCGCAGACCGGCTTCCAGCGCAAGGGAATTAAGGGCGCCGACCTCAACGAGGAGGATCGCAATCGGCTCATCGAGCTTGGTCTCGATCCTGACTCCATTGACTATTCCGGTACGGACTTGGAGGTACTTGTCTCGAATAAGGACACCCTCCGTAAACAATGGGAAGAGATCATGAACGTGTCTATCAAGGATCGCGCCGGCAACCTTCCGGGCAAGACCATCATCTTCGCCATCACCAAGGCGCACGCCGAGCGGATCCGTGAAGTCTTCGAGGAAATGTTTCCCGAGCATGTGGGCGTGCTTCAGGTCATTTATGACGGAGTGGAGCGGGTCCACGATGGCCCCTACGGCGACGGCCTCATCAATAAGTTCAAGAAGCAGGATCTTCCCCGGATCGCGATTTCGGTAGACATGCTGGATACGGGCATTGACATTCCTGAGGTCGTCAACTTGGTTTTCATGAAGCCGGTCCAATCACGGATCAAGCTGTGGCAGATGATCGGCCGGGGCACCCGCAATCAAGAAGCCTGCAAATTCTTGGATCGACTACCAAATGGCCAAAAGACGGAATTTCTCATTATCGATTTCTGGCAGAACGATTTCGGCAAGCAGACCGATGAGAACGTGCCGGCGGACATGCCGCTGCTGGTTCGGCTGTTCAATACTCGCCTCGACATCTTGGCGGCCGCCCGCCAGGACTCAAAAGGAGCGGCGTACACTCAGGCGCTCGTGGATTGCCGTGCAATGCTGGCACGCATTCCAACCGAGTCATATCCGGTCCGCAAGGTCTGGAACGACATCGAGGCCGCCTGGACCGATCCCTTTTGGCTTCTCATTACCGACGCCAAGCTCTCGTTCTTGCGCCTGAAGGTCGCGCCGCTGCTGCGCTACGTCCCCGACGTTGACGTATTCGCCGAAACGTTCGCCCACAAGGCCGAGCGGCTGAAGTTGCAACTCGTTCAGGGCGGATCCCCGTCGGTCGACCTGCTGCAGTCGATTGCGGAGGACGTCAGTCGCTTGCCCGGATTTGTGCTGAACGATCCGAGCCGACAGGGGTCGGTTCGCCTGGCCTTATCCAACGACCTTGCCCAGGCAACACCTGAGGCCGTTTCGCTACTGATAAAGGATCTCGCCGGAGAGATGAAGAACAAGCGAGAGGCCGACAACTCCGTCCTGAAGCTTGACCTTCCGGATTTCGTTGCCGGTAAGGGCTTCATCCTCATTGGGCCGGCCGGCGAATCGGTCCATGTAGAGCAATATCGGAAACGCGTCGAGGATCGAATTGTCGCCATCGCCGACGGCCATCAGGCCTTGGTCGCGATTCGCGATGGTCACCAGCCAACGGAAGACCAGTTGGTCGACCTTGAACGCCAGTTGCATAACGGCCTCACAGGCGGCCAGATTCAGCTCAGCGACAAGACCGCATGGCAAGCGTACGGGCTGCGGCTGGACAACCGACTAGGATTTCTAGGGCTCGCCCGCCACGTACTTGGGCTTGATGCGATCCCCGACTACGAAACCGTGGTCAAGCACGCGTTCGAAGAGCATATCCTGCGTAACAATTACAGCGCCGACCAAATCCGCTTTCTTCGATCCGTGCAGGAAGTATTCCTCAGCAAGAAGCGGATCGCCCAGGCTGATCTGTACGAGCCACCTCTGACCACGTTCGGGCGGAACGCAGTTGATCGGTACTTCGATCCGGAACAGATCAAACAAATCGTCGCCCTCACGGAGCATCTCGCGGCGTAATGCTTACCAATGCTGATCTCCGCAATAAGGTTGATGCCCTCTGGGACAAGCTTTGGTCGGGCGGCCTTTCGAATCCGATGGATGCGATCGAGCAGCTCTCGTTCCTGCTCTTCTTGAAGCAGCTCGACGAGCGCGAAGAGGACGCAGCTCGAGGAGCAAAACTCAGGGGCCAGGTTTTTACCCCGCTATTTCCCCCAACCGAGGAAGGTGACCAACTTCGATGGAAGTACTGGAGCCACCTGCCGGCTGAGGAGGCCATGCGCCAGGTGAAAGGCAGGGTCTTCCCATTCCTCAAGAGTCTCGGCGGCAAGGCCGGTTCTTTTGGTGAACACATGGCCAACGCGGAATTCAAGATCAACAAGGCTGCACTGTTAATCGAGGTGTGCCGGGCCATTGAGGCGATGGACATCTCCGGACAGAATCAGGATGTTCAGGGCGACCTATATGAATACTTGCTCAGCAAGCTGAACACGGCTGGCACCAACGGCCAGTTTCGTACACCGCGTCACATCATCCGAATGATGGTGAAGATGATCGATCCTCAGCCGGGCGAACGCATATGTGACCCTGCAGCGGGTACGTGCGGCTTCCTAGTGAACGCCTGGCAACACCTCTTGGAGACGCATACCGATCCCTTTGATCTGACGTACGACGCTGAGGGATGGCCGCACGGCCTGACAGGGACCGGCTTGACTACCGATGAATGGGACTTCGCGCAACAGAGAGGCTTCACCGGTTACGACAGCGATTCGGGCATGACGATGCTTCGCCTCGGAAGCATGAATCTGATGCTTCACGGTATTGTCTCGCCTCGTTTCCGCTATGCCGACACTCTTTCTAAAGCATTCAACGAGGAACGGAAGTACGACATTGTGCTGGCTAACCCACCCTTTAAGGGCGCCATCGATTCTGCCGATGTCAACCCCTCGTTGCCGACCAGGGTGATTAGAACTGAGATCCTCTTCCTCTACCTATTTCTCCGACTCTTGGAAAACGGGGGGCGTGCCGCGGTCATCGTCCCACAAGGGGTACTTTTTGGGGGAACAAACGCTTACGTCGGTGTCCGTAGAAAGATCATTGAAGAAAACCGCCTGGATGCGGTTATCTCCATGCCGTCCGGTGTCTTCCGGCCCTACGCGGGTGTTTCGACGGCGATCCTGCTATTTACTCGTGGCGCTTCGACTGAACGCGTCTGGTTCTACGACTTGGAGCACGACGGCTTTTCTCTTGATGACAAGCGCCAACCCGTTGCAGAGAACGATATACCTGACTTGCTCGCGTGCTGGGCCAATCGTCACGATGAGAAATTCGCGCAAACTCGAAAGCAAAGATTTGCCGAGCTGCAGAAAGCAGTCGCGCCGCTTAAGAGCGACTTCCTCCTTCAGGAAGCCAGGATTCACGAACTTCAGTTTGAAGAAGCCATAGCAAGCGATCCGGACAAGGCCCAATCCGCGCTGGCGCTGGCTCAAGGAGAACGTGCGGCATTGCATGGTCGTATTGAGCCATTGGCGAGGGAGATCAACCAGCTCAGTCGCAGCTTTTGGGTCACTCGAGAGCAGATCACCAGGAAGAAATACGATCTATCGGCCAGCACCTACCGACATGTCGAGCAGGATCAGGTCTATTTCGAGAGGCCCAACCTCACCGTCGAGCGGTTACGGCTTTTGGAGACGGTAGCCGCACAGCAGCTGCGATCGATTGAAGGGGCGCTCCCAAAGGAGTGACCTACGCAGTCGAAGACGTGTCGATCGGCTCCTTGGCCTCCGACGAAAAGGGGGCATTCAAGATTGGACCGTTTGGGAGTTCCCTAAGAAGGTCCGAACTCGTGAGTGCCGGTATTCCTGTTGTCGGAATTGAAAACGTTCGTACCAACGAGTTCGTTAAGGGCGGACTCAGGTACATAACACCCGAGAAATTCCAAGAGTTATCCGACTACGCGATCCATTCCGGCGATGTGCTCGTAACCACAATGGGAACTATCGGTCGATCTGCGGTCGCGCCTCCTGATGTGGGCCAGGCAATCATTGATTCGCACCTATTCAGGATGCGACTAGATACCCGGAGGGTTTTACCTGCCTATGTGTGCTATGCCCTAAACAGTCAGCTTGTTGCCAGGCAACTGGAGCGTCTGGCGCATGGGGCGATCATGGATGGTCTCAACACCTCAATTCTCAACGAGTGCATTATCCCATTACCGACTATTTCAGAGCAGGGTCGAATCGTGACCTTGCTGGACAGGGCTGATCGGCTCCGCAAGGTACGGCTCTATGCCGTGTCGATGAGTACCGCCCTCCTTCAGGAGCTGTTTGTGCAAATGTTCCTTCGCCCAGAACCATATGCCGGCGAATGGACAGTGAGGCCACTAGGTGACCTTGGTACCCTCGACCGTGGGCGATCTCGTCACCGCCCACGCAACGCGCCCCATCTCTATGGAGGACCATATCCGTTTATCCAGACAGGGGATGTTGCGAAAGCGGACCGGTTCATATACAGCCATACCCAGACCTACTCCATGGAGGGCCTGAGCCAGAGCAAGCTCTGGCCGGCTGGCACCCTATGCATCACGATAGCCGCGAACATTGCGGCAACCGCCATCCTCACCTATCCGGCTTGTTTCCCGGACAGCGTCGTCGGGTTCGTGCCGGGCGGCCGGGTGACCACGGAGTTCATCGAATTCTGGCTAGGATCGCAGCAGCGGAGCATTGAACAGACGGCCCGCGAAGTGGCCCAGAAGAACATCAACCTGGAGATCCTGCGCGATTTGCCGTGTCCGGTTCCCCCGCTCGAGCTGCAGCAATATTTCTCGTCGTTCGTCAAGCTACACGTGCGCTTGGCCGCGCTGCAACGAGAAGGCAGTCGTCTGGCCGAACACCTGTATGGTGCATTACTCGAAGAATGCTTTGATCGGAGTGCAGGGCATCGGCAACGCCGCCTGGCTCCTCGCGATTCGCCGAACTCCGCCGCTCCTGACAGTCCGGCCCGCGCTGGCCTCTTGTCGTAAAAAATTCGGCAGCTAGGCACCATTCGCGGACCAGCCCCTCCCCGGCTTCAAAGTGTTCAACCGGGAAAGCGAAATTAGAGGATCAAGGTGTCAAAGTGCTCAGGCTGGCCGTTCAGGGGGCTGAGGACTACGCGGGTGGACCCATCGCTCCTGTTCGGTTTTGGGGTATTGTCGCGCCCTGGAGCGCGGGCTCGCCTAACGTCGCAATCGGTCTGCTTTAGTTGAGCACGAGCGCGGGCACAATCGACATGGCTGTTGCTGGGTTAGCCCACGTCGCTCTCGTAGCGCGGCAAGGCCTACCGGCCCGCGTCACGATGTCACAACGGTACGGCTAACTCGAGTGAAGTGCCCCAGCGATGCTGTTGAAGATGGCCTTCATTTCCCCTCCCAGGACCAGTAGAACAGCGATCACCACCACGGCGATCAGCACCAAGATCAACGCATACTCCACCATCGCCTGGCCATCTCTTCGCTTATCCAACGTCTTACCTCCTTCCTCCTATCAACTGGCCGCGGATTTCGCCGCTACTTGTCTTGCGTTCCACGCGTTCGGGTGAACTCTGGTCTGTGGGTGGTTTCGAGCTGCTCCGCTCGACTCACCTGACCGGTTTGGCGGTAGGCGGCGACCAGGCGACTGACCACATCCTGCCGGTCCGGCCGCCGGCGAAGGACTTCTTCCAGGAGCGGAATGATGCGTGGCAACTCGCGCCTCGCCTGATGGTGGTGAGAGAGTCGAAGCAGGAGCCTGACGTGGATGTCCTGGACAAGCTGCCGCACGCTCTGGACGAGCCCGCCGGCGGCCCCACGGCTTTCCGTCAACTTCTCTTCGAGCTCATCCCACACGGGCAGGTACTCGCCGTCGCACATTGCGATCGCTGACTCGACCTCGGCGACGACATCCTGGGGGAGCAGTCCGGTGCCGCTTGCCCATTCATCGGCTGTCCTCCGAAGCGACGCCACGTCGAAGGATGTCCCAGCCGGCTCAAGGCGCACCGTGTCGCCCTCGAGCCGGATCCGTTGGGCGATCGCAGGTGGGAGGATCCGGTGGTAGGCATAGAGGCGATGGCGGAGGCGAATCCGCTGCTGTTCGCCGTTGAGTCCAGGAGAGAGTTCCTCGGCAAGAAGCTGCCGATGGACGGGTGCGGTCGGCTCCAGCGCCGAATGTGAGAGGAGGTAGAGCCAGATAAAGCACAGCGTCGGGCGGGTCAGCAGTTTCGGTGCGAGGTCCTCATGCTGGTAGAGAAGTTGGAAGGTCCCCAGCGTGCGGATCGTCAGGACCGAAGACGACGTAGACGGCGGGCCGACCGGGAGGGGAATCGTCGAAACTTCCGCGAGGCTGGTCTCGTGCTCCTCGCGTTGTAGCACTGCCTCCCACTCGCGACGCCAGGCCATCGGCGGCATCACGTATTGACGTGGCCGGCTCGGATGGGCCTTGGGCCCCGGTGGCGGAGGCTCGCTTACAACAACCGCTGTTGCGCGCTGGCGTTGACCTTGCGCTTCGGCTCGGAGCCCCAGGATGTAGAGGGGGAGACCGGTTTCGATGAGTCGCACCGTTTCGCCGCCAACGGCGGCGAGATGCCCCGACCCGAGCCGTGGAGGTGGCCCGAACAGATACATCCGGTCACCACGAGCGGTCTGACGGAGCCGTTCGGAAATAGTCCCGAATCCGCGCTTCGGCACTAACAGGACAAAGAGCAGCCAGAGTGACAGGAGCGTGAGCCAGAGCGCCATCAACGATCTCCCGCAGCAAACAGATCGGGAAGAAGCAGGTGGACAGCCGCCTGCAACCGCCGGGCAGCTGGCGAGCCCGATCCCATCGGTGCCGCGCGTAACCCGTCAGGCGGCGCGATCGCTGGATCATCCGGCAATTCCAGCACGAATTGGAAGCGATAGCGTGGGATCGGGGTGTCGCTGGCGGAGCGACGGTTGAGGGTCAACACCGATTTGCCCTCGAACCCGAGCGCCCAGATTCGGTTCGACCACTGGGCAATCGCCGCCTGCAAGCCTGGCGTCGGCAGCGAGGTCACGAGGATCACATCAGCCAGTTCCAGGGCCGTGTCAATGAGCCAGTGGTCTTCCTTCTTCAAGTCGAGGACGATGAGGTCGTAGTAGCGGCGAAGCACCGGGAGCAGCTGACGAAGCTGGTACGCGTTTGGTCCTCCGTCGGCAATCGGAAGGACCTCAACCCCATTGGATTGGGGAACCGCGAGATCAACCACATCATCCGGTAGTCCGGTGGGGTGGGCGGTGAGGTAGTGAGCCAACCCGATGCCGTCAGCATCCAGGGCGTCCGGCCAATCCAGGAGGCACAGGGGCCTCGGACGGTGCCCCGGTACCCGCACGGAACGGCCCTCGGTGGCGACGATCGCCGCCAGGTTGCGCGCCAACGTGGTCGTGCCGGACTTCGGAGCCGTGCCAAGGACGACGATGAAGGGAGCGTCGCGCCGGATCATTGGCAAGCGCGGCGGCAAGAGAAGTGGCTCTTCCACTCGAGCCAGGGCCGGCGCCGACGCCAACGATGCGGACAAGGCAACGGTCACGGCTGCGACGATCATGGCCAAGGTCGTCAGCAACAACAGCGGGAGACTCGCGGCTGCGACGGCGTGCCAAGCTGGCGTCGCCCCGGGTCCGAAGGCCGACACACCGACCCCCACCGACACGGCGAGGCCCAGCGCGGCGAGTGGAGTGACCACCGCCTGTCGGTGCGCTCGGAGTGCTGACACCTTACTGGCCATAGGCGAGCCTCGCCGACTTGGACGTGGCGAGCGTGGCGTTGCCTAGCACGAAAAGCCGGACCGTTACCTTGGCGGTTACCGACACGGTGGTTCCGCGGATGTCGACTTGCCATGGGCCAAGGCCCGGTAGCCGACTGACTCGAAGCGCCTGGTCGGTCACTTGGCGAGCCAGTACTGGGTCAAGCTGGACGATGCGGCCATTGCTCGAACGGTAGAGACCTTCGTTGAGCATCGAGGCCCCGTCTTCGGCCGCTGCCTGGACGGTCTCGTTGAGCTGGGCATAGTTCGACTCCACCAGGCCGGTGTCAACGATCAGGATTGCGAGCGGGATGAAGAAGAAGGTCATGAGGATGGCCGCTAAGACGAGGATCTGGCCCTGCTGTGGGTTGCAGGCACGTCCACTCATGGCGATCGACTCCGGTATGGCTCGATGAGTGCAGAGGCCTGCCATTGAAGGTGGAACCGCTGACCCAGGATTTGCCTGACGATGGGAAAGGGCGCCAGACTGACGTAGCCTTCGGCGGTGGCCGTCAGCGTGGCGCCGCGCTCGAACGTCCCTGCCTCGATCCTGACGGCGAATGCCTCCACCTGGCTGCCGCGCATCGCCTGATAAGCGGAATCCTCGCCGGCCAGAATTGCGGCTGGTTCGCTCGGGGCCCGGGCTGCTGCAAAGGCGGCCTGGCTTGCCGCGCTGCGCACCGCCATGTACTGGCCGACGATCTGGCCAAGGGCCAGCAGGCTCAGGGCGAAGAGCAGGAGGACGAACGCGACGACGGCCCATTCGACCACGGCTTGTCCCGACTGCCTGCGCTTCACGGTGATGATCCCGGCTGGAAGCGCTCGATCGTGTGCACACACTGAGCGGCGATTGGCAACTTCGTAAACGGTGGGACGGGAACGGGGAGAATCGTCGGCGCGGTTCCATGAATGGAGATCGTTACCAGCGACGACTCACGGGTGGTGACGCTAATCGGCGCGGCCGAGGGCTCGAGCTTCTGCCACAGGTCTACCGCGGCCCGGGTCCCGTCGTTCAGGTTGTGACCGGCGAGGGCCGCCTGGAACGCGCCCTCCCGACAGGCGAGGGCGAGACTGTTCTGGTAATGAAGATAGATAGCAACCTGCGCGGTGGCCACGACGAGGAGCATGAGCAGGCCGATCGTGAGGGCGAACTCCACCAAACTCTGTCCCCGCCGCCTGATGAGTGTCGAGCTCATAGCTGCTTTAGCACCGTGAAGAGCGGCGAGAACACGAGGAAGAGGATCAAAAAGAGGAGTGGCGCCACAAAGAAGATCAGAGCGGGGATGGTCATCAGAACCGGGGCTCTCGTGATCCGCTCCCGATAGGCCGCATGCCACTCCCGCCGAAGTTCCGTGGCGAAGCTGGCCAGGATATCTCCGAGACGCGTTCCGTACCGCCGACCGATGCGGAAGGCATCGGCCAGCCGCCCGAACGGTTCGAGCCCGTACCGGTGCCCAACCTGATCCAGCGCGTCTTCGAGGCTGAGCTTGTGGACTTCCTTGATCCGGATCGCCTCCCGTAAGAGCTCGCTGGCAGGATCGGCGTAGAGGCTGACGGCCATGGCCAGGGCACTCTCCGGAGTCGCCGCTCCACTCTCCATTACCATCCGAGCCCCGGTGATGACGCGGGGAAGGCGGCGGACCACCGAGCGACGCAGACGGTCGGCGAGCCGACGGACGCGGCGGTATTGAATGGCGCTGCCCACCACGCCTCCGAGCAGGGCGAGCAGGACCGCGGTGGCCCAGACGTTGTCCTGCAGCCCGACGCGCCAGAAGAGGACCGCGAGCAGGACTCCAGCAACCGCACCAGTCATTGCGGCTTTGGCCATCAGCTCCATGAACTGCTGAGGCGTCGACGGAAGCGACGCGAAGCCGGCCAGCTTTGCGAACTGCAGGTCGGATTCGATGGCCTTCGCCGCCTCGTGGTATGCGCGCTGCTGGAGCCAGCGCTGTGGCACCATCGGCAACTGCCAGGTCGACCCCAGGCGCGGCCGCGTCTTTGGCACGGCGGCGGCAGCCCTGCGGTGAAGGACCCACTCCTCGGCGCTGAGTCGCCTCGGCCATGTAGCAACCGCCGCAGCGGTCGCGGCACCTACCAGGAGTGCCAACCCAACGCTGACGGCGAACAGTACGCTCACGGCTCCACGTCCTGGGCGAAGGAGACGCGCTCCTCGAGCGGAGGCGCGGACATCTGCTGGAGTACGCGATATCCGAGCACCATCCAGGCGATCGCGAGCGCGAAGAGGATCTCACCCAGCGGCGAATGGAAGGGTGCCAGGAGGGCAGGAGCGAGCGACTGCAGGAAGAGCAGGAACAGGAACGGTAGAAGGGTCAGGATCAACACCGAGGCCTCGACGCCTGCACGGAGCGCCTTCGCCTCGCGTTGCAGCCCCAGGGTCTGGTCCCAGTCGGTCGCCAGCGTTTCCAGGGCTGGGACGAGCCGGCTGCCGCGCCGCTCATGAAGCGCGAGAGCCAGGGCGATATCGTCGAACATGGGATCGCTGAGCTGTCGTCGCACCTGTTCGATCGCGTCCGCCAGACCCACCGATCCCCGAGCCTGCTGCACGGCCTCGAGGATGCGAATGAACGGTCGCCGTGCCTGCCACGGGCCATGGTCGGCGAGGGCGCTCAGCATCTGTAAGACGTTGCCGGCCCGGCTCATGACCGCTGCGCCATATCGGATCGCGTCGAGCAGCGCCCGGTGCCGAGCGAGCTGCACGCGGCGTCGCTGAAGCTCCAGCGCCCAGCCGGTCAGCTGATAGGAGCCCAGCAGGGCCAACCCAGCTAGGACCCACAGCTGAAAGAGCCAATACGTTACGAGCGCGACCACGACGGCGGCGCCGATTCGGCCGCCGATCCACACTCGCAGCGGCAGCCAGTCCAGGTCAGTCTGGACGAGAGCGACTCGTGCGCCATCAACGCCCAAGAGTCGCCACACCTGGCGTCGCAGGGGTGACTGCAGTCGGGTCAGCTTGGTGCCTTCCGGCATAACTAGCAGGAGCCAGCAGAAAGCGGCGCCCACGAGACCGACCGCCAGAAGGATGGTCCGAGTCTCAGGCATGGCCGATCGTCTGGAAAAGGAGGCCAGCCGGTTCGACGCCGACAAGTTCGAGCTTGTCTCGGACCTTCGTGGGGATGTGGAGCAGGGCTGCGCTTTCCCATTGCCAGTCGTCGGACTGCGGGACGTAGCGGCAGAACTCCTGCAGGAGCGCTCCGCCAAATGGGTCTTCCGGGTTCTCCGCCACGAAGGCCAGGCTTCCTAACCGCCGGCAGGCGGTATCACCACGCTGATACGTGCCGAGATGGACGATCAGGTCGACGGCACCGGCGACCATCTGGCGCACGACGGTGGGAGCCAGATGGGGATCGGCGGACATCGCCAGCACCTCGAGCCGGTTGAGAGCCGCGCGTGGTCCGCTCGCATGCAAGGTTGTAAAGCTGCCGTCGTGGCCGCTGGTCATGGCGTGGAGCATGTCCAGCGCCTCCTTACCCCGGACCTCGCCGACGATGATTCGGCGCGGACGCTGCCGGAGGGCGCCGCGCTGGAAGAGATCCTGGAGCGACACCCGGCCCGCCCCTTCCACGTTCGCGTCGCGCTCCTCGAGGCTGAAGAAATCCTCCTCTCGGAGCTCGTGCAGCCAGAGCTCGGTCTCCGTCTCGAGCACACAGGTTCGCTCGCCGGGAGGAACAAGCAGCGCCAGGATACGAGCCATCGTGGTCTTCCCCGAGCCTGTGGGACCGCAAATCACGGCGTTCAGGCGAGCCCGAACGGCGGCGTCGAGGATGGGTATCGCTTGGGCCGGAATCGCGTCCTCTCGCTCAAGATCCTTGAGGGAGAGAAAGCGGCGCAACTGCTGCTTGCGGATGGTGATCACGAGAGGCTTGGCTACCGGCGGCAGGATGGCGTTGAGTCGGCTTCCGTCCCGCAGCGTGACTGTGACCATCGGGTTTGCTGGGTCGAAGTGCTTGCCACCCTGCTCGGCGTAATACTTGACGATGTCGATCAGGTCATCTTCCGAGGAGTAGGTGACAGGAAGCGGCTCGCGACGATCCCCATACTCGAGGTAGCCGGAACGAGTGCCGTTGATGTGGATGTCCTCCACCCCGTCGACCGCGAGGAGTTGCCCAAGCGGTCCGAGTGCGCTGTGGCTCACGTATAGCCGTTGGCGAATTTCCCAACATTGAACGGCCGAGAGCCTCGGGAGATCAGGATTCCTAGCAGTCGCCGCGTGGTACTGCTTTACCGCCTGATCGGCGAGCGCGAAGATGGACTTGTCATCGTCAGCGCGGGGTCGAGGGTCCGCGCGGCCGGCAAGGAGTTCGTCCAGGTTCTTGCGGAAGGCAGTCAGCATCAACCGCTCGGCGGTCGCAACCTCGCTGTCGGATGCCTCGCGCTCCTCCATGCGATCAGCCCCTCGCCGCAACGACCGGAGCCAGGGCGGCAAGACGCTCGGCCAGCGCCTCGAGGTCGGTGCGCATCCGAAGCGCCTCCTCCCCGTAAGCCCGGACATACTCGCGCCGGTCCGTTAACGGGCTGGATAGCGCGCGCAGCGAATGACTTAGTTCCGCAGCGGACCAAAAGGACGGGCAGTCCGACACTTCGCCGACAACGGTCAGGCCGTACTCGGCGTGAATGAAGCTCGCCACTTCAGCCAAGGTCTGTGGTGAGACCCGGTTCAAGACGACCTGCGTCTTTTGGAGCCAAGGCGTGTCCGCAGCGTCGACCGCTCGATAGGTTCGGTCAAAAGCGGCCAGGCCAAGTGGTCGCGGCGTCAGGACCCAGAGCGTCCTCCCCGATGTGAGCTCCGGCGGGAACGTCCCGTGAAGGCGACCACCGTCGATCAGCACGGTTTCGAATTGCGCACGTAATGCCTGGATCAGGCTGCCCACGAAGTGCGGATGAATCTGTTCACGGTGCTCCGGGTGGCTGATGCCGGCCACGATGGCAAACCCGTCGTGCCACTGGAGGTGCTGTCGCAGGTCCTCATCGCTGATCGGAGCGAGCTGCGCGCCATACGCGAGGTGGTAAATGGTCCGCTGCTCCTCGAGATCAAGGAAGGGCGCCACATCGCTGCTCTCCAGGTTCAGATCGATCACGGCCGTCCGGCGCCTGGCCCCGAGGACGGCGGCCAGGCCCACGGTCAACGTGGTCACGCCGTCTGCTCGCGCGGCGACGAAGGTGATCGGCTCCATCCCCTCGCCCATGGGTCAGGGCCCCGTCGCGGCCGGGAGGTCCTGCTGAATGACCCCGGCATGCATCTTGACCAAGACCAGGCCGCCGTGGTCTGCGTACCACTCGACTTGGGGCACCTCTTTCGCCGGCAGCGATAGGTCGACCTGATTGCTGCCGACGTGCACGACCTCGACGTCCTGCATGAACACAAAGCCCAACGGCTGCCCTGCCTTGTTTAGACCTTCGGTCAGCAACGCCACG
Source organism: Chloroflexota bacterium (assembly GCA_034666565.1). GTDB lineage: Bacteria > Chloroflexota > Dormibacteria > CF-121 > CF-121 > CF-13. The sequence continues at coordinate 117,520 of JAXDLN010000022.1, read as the reverse complement.
TGATCCCCAGCCGCAAGCCCGGCGGGCATGCGCTTGATCGGGACGTCAGCCGTCCATAGGGTATTGGAGCCGGGCGCTCCGATAATGTTCGCCGGGATGAGCTGGCCGGCCGGGACGCTGATCGACGCGACCTGGCCGATGAGTCTCGAGCGGTCCTGGGCTTGGACCAGGGTCAGCAGGAGCCCAGGATCCTGAGGGGTGATACCGGTCGCCCGTAGCGCGCCAGCGCCGATGGTGTCGCCTACGTGGATATCGGAGGCTGCGACGAGGACCGAGGCCGGCTGGGTGCTGGAAGCCTTGCCCGCTCCGACGACCGCGACGGCATAACCGGCGAGTGCGAGAAAGACGATGAGGCCTGCGAGCGCAGCCCAGCGCCAGCGACGCTGGACTGTGGACGCCACCGGCCGGTCGATTGCACGTTCGGGAGATAAGAGTTTCATGGGTTGGCCGGCACTCCTTCCGGTTGAATCTGATTGACCGAGTACGAGACGCTGAAGCTCTTCGCTTTGGTGCCCAGGAATCGCCAGGGCCCTGAGTTGACCGAGTACCAAATGCCGAAACGGAGGGTCGCCAGCACCTGATAACCGCCGGCCAGTTGGAAGGTGTCCGTCTGATAGACGTGGCGGATGGCGCTCTCGCGTGGGTACGCCTGGCCCAGATCCAGACCAGCATCCGTCTGACTCCCGTCGCCAAAATCCCAGAGCACGTCGATGAGTGCCGCTCTCACCGTCACCGTCAGCGGACCCGCGGTGGCGCTTGCCGGTCGCATAGCGGCATTGGCTGGTCGGAGCCAGAACCAGGATTGAAGGCCAGTTAGGCCCCTGTCCGGATTGACGCCGACGCTCAGATTCGGCCAGGGCTGCCGAGAGCTCGCCTCCTCGGCCATTGCGATCTCCGCGGCCGAGCCTGGTGTAGGGGTCGCCGTCGAGTTGGGTACGCAGACGACTCCAGCGAACTGGCCGGCCGAGTCGTAGACGTAGTAGCCGGTCTGTCCTGGCGGGCAGGCGGGCTGGAAGCCGGTGCCCGGTTTGGCTATCACCCCGTTATTGGCCTGCGGTGGGCCTCCGACGGCGACGAGAGTGTTATCCGGTATCGGCGTGTAGGTGAACGTAAGGCCCGTGCTCAGGCTCTGCTGCGAGCCCGTCTGAGGAGTGCTGGCGCTCGCTGCGGCAGCGATTCCCGAGTTGCCGAATCCGGCATTTCCTTGGGATAAGACAGGGCCTGCGGTAACGGGACCCACGTTGACCGATGTCTGGCCGGTGTCGACTGGCTCTGCGTGGGCCGTGGCTGTAGTAGCGAGCGCTGTTATGAATCCAGCGGCGAGGAACTGACTGAGCCGTCTCATCGGCCTGCCGCCAGCCCTGACTGGACCAGTGCGTCGGCGATCAGATAGCGATCACCCACCTTGGTCAGCCAAAACCGCGAAGTAAAACTGACGGACTGCGACCTAACAACCGCCTGGGTGCTCTTCGAGACGTAGCTGATAGTGCCCGTGCCATGCTCCTCGACCATCCAGACGATCGAAGGATCGTTCGGGTCCGAAAGTCGGCCTACAACGACGGATTCCAGCTTCACCTGCTCTCGCTCGAAGAGGCCCGCCGAATTGTTCTGAGAGATCAACGTGGCGAGTCTTTCCTCAGCACGTCCGATGGCCGCATTGGACAGCAGGGCTGGATCACCAATCTCCAGCGCTCGAAGCTCGGTTTGGCCGTCCTTAAGGAGATCGGCCTTAACTCGGCCGGCCTCGCTGACGCTGATCAGGTCGCTCCTGCCGCCGGGATTGAAGGGATTCTGGACGTAGCCAGCCGGCGGGTATGGGTGGAGAAGGGGGACGTTCAGGTACCGCAGCTCAGCCAGGCGGCCTGTTGCTGCAAGCCAGACGAATACGAGCCACAAGAGGACCAGGACGGACGCGGTAAGCAGAAACCGCGTACGGCTGCCGACGACGCGTTGGCGCAAGCTATGCGCCCCCTCCATACGCTCGCCTTCCCCTCTATCAGGCGGCTCTGCCGATTTGCGCAAATTCTAGGTCCCTCTTAACAGAAGGTCAACCGTTTCTCGCGCTCACGGTACGCGCCGTCCGTCACCTGACCGTCCCCTCGCGTCACCTGATGGCAGGCGCCCGAATACGGAATTTGATCGCCAGAGCCGCGTCAGCGTCCTTTTTTGGTGGACGGCGTCGTTTCTGGGTCTTCGGTGACGTTGGTCGAGCAGTGCCGGCCACCGCCTGGGCGGCCTGAAGCGGCGGTCATTCTCGGCGAACGTCGCCTCGCCCGCGGCAGGCTGCCGTCTCCTGGCGAGGCGGGACGTGACGCTCGATTCTCAAGAAAGGACGGTGCGGCCGAGTCAGCAAATTCGCCGCCCGCCCCTTTAGGGGACGCCTAGACGACGGCGGCGGGCTAGCATCCGTCGCGATGACTCTAGAAGAGACTGCGCGACTCCGCCGCGAATCCATCCTTGCCGCGCTCGCGGCGCATGAGCAGGCCCTAGAGAGGCTCCGCTACGGCTCGTTTCGGGGGGTCGTGAAGGACGGCAAGCTTGTGCTCTTCGCCATCGAGCAGGAGTGGAGGCCGGACGTGGAGAGGAGGCCCAAGATGCGCTAACTGCACGGCGGGACCCGCGAAGCGGGGAGCCTTTCCCGACACCCGACTTCAGCAGAACTGTGGGCTGACTGAGCCAGGCAACTGGGATGCCCGGAGAGACCAAGGAGGTCTTCCCATGTCTCCCAGCCGCTTGGCTTTCGCTCAAGAATTCGAACGGCAGCTCAACTCGTACCCGCTTAGGCAGTGGTTCGAGTTAGCGCGCAGTCATGAGGCTGGCCTGCAGGCCTTCATCGACCCCGAGTCGCTACGGAGATTCCTTCACTCCGAGGAAGCTGACTGCCGGAAGCCTGAGATATGGCGGGCGCTCGTAAGAAGTTTGCAGCTTCACCAAGCGGAGGGAGCCAGACTGTTCGTTCTTGGGCTCCTCGAGCCGGTGCTCGGTCACCTCATGGACAACTTTGGCGAAGTTGAGCTGGAGCCAGACGATCTCTGGCAAGAAATCATCGCTTGCGCACTCCAGGCGCTTGCGAACCCAAGGCTTCCCGAGCGGCGCCAAGTGCTCGCCGGGCTAGTCAAAGACACCTACAAGTACCTCTGCATATGGCTACGCCGCGAGTTTGCCAAGGCCGAGGGTGAGGCGCCCTTGCTCGATCAGTCATATGACGTGAATTTCGACGAAGCGCTGGACGGCATGGAAGGCGAGGTTCTTCTTGCCGAATGGTGCCGCCGAGCCGGTGTCACCTCGAGAGACCGAGACCTGATTTTCGCCACTCGGATTGGTGGGATTCCGCTGAGCCAAGTGGCGCCAGCTCGTACGCGGCCCTACAACCGCTGGCTGCGGCGGCGGGATCGCGCGGAGCGACGGTTGAGGTTGTGGCTCCGACGAAAGAATCCGTGACCGAAAATCATGGTGTCGCCGGTTCGATTCCGGCCCTCGGAATTTCTTCCTTCTTTTTTTGAAGGGCATCGCAGCTCGACGGCTCGGCTGAGAGCCCGACACGCCTCTACAGGGAGGGCGTTGTGAGCCGCCGACGGTCCCGACCGGCCGCAGGTCGCGTTTTCGGGCTGCCTGGCCGTCCTGAACTCGAAGCCGAACGTTTGTGCGGAATGGCGAGCCGCCAGGAAGCCTCAGGACGCCCGGGAGGGCGGCGGGCCGGGTGCAGGGCTTGACCAACCCGTGCCCGAGCCGTCACCGCGCGCGCGCGGGTTGACCTAGAATCGGAGCCATCACCACCTCAGGAGGTCCGGATGGCTCTCGCCTACCGAGCTGAAGCCGAAGACGTTGTGCGCGTCGCTGCCCCGGAACCGGTACCGGGTCACGGTCGTCAGTACACAGCCTTGGCCGTCTTCGACGGCGAACGCTGGGCGTCCCTCTGTCCGGATCTCGACATCGCATCGGTCGGGGACACCGGCCAAGAGGCGATCGCCAACCTCATCGCGGCGGTCCGCGAGGCCGTGGAAGTTGCACAGGCCGAGGGGTTGGAACCCGGGCGCGAGACGCCGACCGACGAGATCCTCGCCTTCGGCCGCGGCCACCAGGGCACGCAACCGGCCGTCAGCGAAGCTTTCATCCTGTAAGCCCACACCCGGAACGCTCGGGTGACCTGGTCGAGCCGTGAGGTCGTGAAGGTGCTTGAGGCGCACGGCTTCGTTCTCGTGCGTCGCGGGAAGCACGACACCTTCAAGCGGTCCGGACACCGATACCTGGTGAGTGTGCCACGCGATGAGCGAAACCTTCCCATCGGCACGGTCCGCGCCATCTGGCGACAGGCTGGCATCGACCCCAAGGATGCGGAGGCGTCACGATGAATGTCTTTGCGGCGCTGCTCGCTCGAGAAGCCAGATACAATCCTGACGGCACATTCGATGTACTCGGCGCCGGCATCTTCGCGGTCGGCGTGCCGACTCTGCCGGCGGCTATTAGGCTCACACTTGTACTTCGCGCTCAGCTCGATCCGGACGAGGCGAATCGGCTTCATCATCTGAGGTTGCGCCTACTCGATGAGGGGGACAGCGATGTGATGCCGGCTATGACGGTCCCGGTGATCCTACGTCAGGGCACGGCGCCGCGCCATTACCTCAATATCGTCACCGACGTCATCGCGCCATTCCCACGCGCGGGGAATTTTCGCTTCCAGGTCGCGGTGGATGATGAGGCCATTCCTTTCATACATCTGACCGTCACGCACCAGCCGCAGCTCGAGGCGGGCGAATCCAATTCATGAAGACGGCGCGGGCCTGCTCAGGCTTAGAGCCGTATGCGCGTCGTTAGCATCCACGGCGTCGAGCTACTCGATGCCTACTATCGCGTGACCGACAACGCAGCGCCCAAAAACTGGGATGCGCGGCTCGGCATTGAGGCGCGGAAACGACTCAAGCAGCTTGACTGGCTATTGCTTCAGGTACAGCAGCGCGAGGTCGAACATGCGCAAGTAATGCCGTCCGATCCTGCGCGAGCCGCTGCCGTCGTCGAAGAGATCGAGCTGCTCACCGAGGCGTTCTACTATCTCGCGTTCCGTGCTCGCTCGGTGCTCCAGGCACTGCCTGGGCTCGAGAGCTTCGACCCCATCGGCGTGCGCAACGTAAGAAACAAGTTGATTGAGCATCCCGAAGGACAGGACTTTCGGGTTCTCGACCAAAGCTTCGTATTCGGCGCAGATCATGGGCCAGTGTTTCGCGGGATGCGCTTCGAGCATGAGTCACCGGCATGGCCAGATCCGGGTCTCTACCGCAACGCTAAAGAGTTCCGTGAGAAGCTGCACGTGCTTCTGCTGCCGTATATAGCGCGCGATCGAGAAGAGCGCGAGACTGTCACATGAAGAACCGCCCAAGGCGTATTCCTTGGCTCTGGCTCCTGGTCGTAGTGCTCCTAGCGGCACTGCTCGCCGATATCTTCGTACCGGTTCCTGCTTTAGCGAGCGAGACGACGAAGACGCTGCGCTCCTCGGCGCTCGCCTTGCTAGCCTCAGGCCTCTTCGGGCTGTTGGTTTTTGTTCTGCAGTCAGGCCGGTCGCGTGCTGAACGGCGGCGGGACGTGCTTCGCGGCGCGTACTCCCTGCTGTTGAGGGCAGCGGATAGGGTGATGGCGCTCGACCGAGAGCAACAGGCAAACCCGAAGGGTCATCACTATGTTGGAACCATCTCCAGCCAGTTGAGCGATGAATACCTCAGGCACAATCCATTCGCGACGGCGGAGGCGATCGGGGCGGAGATTGAGCGCCTCTATGCTGAAGCGGACGCCGCAATCGTCCTCGAAGCCGGCCCGGATAACCCTGTGCTGGATGCCTGGCAGGACATGATGGAGAGTTACTACATGTGTGACGCCTCGCGCCGCAACGAGAACGATCCGAAAGTCATCGCCGAACACCGGGAGGAACTGAACGAAATGTTCATCGCGCTGCGCCGGGTAGCGCACGTGCGCATGCGGTCGCTGTAGCTGCAGCCCCTCGGGCTCGTGGTGCTGCTCCTCGGTCTCGTCATCGTCGCCGGCGTGGTGCGGTCGACGACGTCAGGCAAATAGCGCCCTTTCGTTACTGCGGTCCGAGCGCAAGTCTCCCGGTACTCGACGCTAAAGCCAAGCGGAGGTCGTCTGACTTAGCGGTGCCAGTGAGCCCTACGACCCACGCCTGGAAGAGGACTACCGTGTCGATGACCAAGCCACCATCTTCGGCAAAGGTCTTCACCTCGGCCGAGTTGCTCGCTAGAACCGCTTCCCGCTCATCAGGGTTCTGGTCGATGAAGTGGTTGACTACATACCAGGATGCGTCAGGTGGACGTCCCTCCTCCTGAGCGAAGAGCCGCATGAACCTCCCGATTCGCAAGAGGTCATTCACTGCCGCTCCCTTCTTGTATCCGCGTACCTCAACCAGGGCTGTCCAACCCGTTTTGTCCGGAAGCGTTAACCGGAGGTCCTCTCGTTTCCGGCCGACAGGCCACTTCTCGTCCATGTCCTCGACGCCGAAGCCGAGATCACCTAATGCCTGACTGACCGCAGCTTTCAGGGCGTCGCCCTGGCCAGTAAGCAATACGCGCTCGCGCGCATCAACGGCGGCTTCTGCGGCCGCCAGGTCTGCCTGCAGGCTGAGCATGTGGTTGTCGAGAGACGCGAGCGCTTCGTTGCGCTCTCGCTCCAGATCAGTAATTTGCTCGAGTAGCGACCGCTCAGCGGCAACGCGCCATCGAGATTGACGCGTCCATAGGTCGCGGCTGGGGAATGCATGAGGTGCCATCTCCTGCCACACTTGGTAGGCAGCCTTTGCCCAGGGCACAAGATTCTCCACGTAGTTCGGGAGGCACCAGCAATCCGCCTTGTCGCCCGCTCGGCGGAAACTGCCTGCGATGAATGCGCCGTCGCTGGCCACTAGGAAGGGCTTAACGGCCTCAGGTGTGAGCGCGAAGGGATCGGCCGCTAGCGACCAATGGGAGTGCCCGTTCGTCGCACGGTTGAGAGCGACTGGCGCCAGGTCACTTTCGACAAGGCGCAACACCGCCGCGGGCAGCCCGCTTGGAATGGCAAACCGAACAGCGCTGGTCACACGGCGCCAGCCAACCTGCGCAGCTCCATTTGGCACATGAGCGGCGCCGAACTCCATTGACCGGTAGGCCTGCTCCGGCGCGGCAAGTACGAAAAGGCGCTGGGAAGCGGTGCTCGGGACATCCTCCCTGGTCACCAGAACGTCCCAATCCACCTGTGCAACCTCTCCGAGCTGGTTGATTACGCGAACAGTCGGAAAAACGGAGGTAAGCGCACTGGCTTCAACGTCGCTCAACCCGAGGGCAAGCGCCCGAGGTCGAGGTTGTTCACCTAGAACCTTGATGAGCTCGACCTGTGTCATGTCGCTGAGCCCGACGATCCGGGCCAACACCAGGGCCTTCGTGCCCGGCCGACGCGGAGCTTTGGCGACGAACGAGTGTCTGAGCAGGCCGATTGTCGCTCGATCGGCAGCAGATAATTGTCCCAAAAACTGGGGCGCATCCTATATATAGAAGCAGAGCGCAGGGACCCGCCAAACTGAAAATCATAGTGTCGCCAGTTCGATTTCTGGCCCTCGGCACCACGACTTTCTGGACGCTCCGGGTTGACATGGCCCGCGTTCGCAGCTATCTTCGCCGCCCCTTCATCTGGGTGGGTCATAGAATTGCAAGCAATCAGCAGAATTCCCCCTCGATTTAGTTAGTTCCGTCGTAGGGGTCGTCCGGTCGCAGCCGAGTACCGGGCCTCACAGCATGCAAGATCGCTGCCTTGTGCAATGCGGCGGGCCAGTCGGGATGAGTAACACCGAATGGATAAGATCGGCGGGCGTTGGAGTCCCCAGCCGCGCTAGTGGCGTATCCTCGCAAGCTTCCCATGACATCGTTATCCCCTTTTAGCCCGACCGCAGGAAACGTAAATTCCCTTTGGACGGCTGCGATCCGTGACGGATCGCAATGGGTTAACTCTGCCACTCTCGCGTGATCCGCGTCGGGAGCAATCGAGACAATGTGAAGCTCTGGATTGTCGTCCATTGCGTCTGATATCGAGTCTTGAATCTCGCCGTCGCGTAGAGAGCAACCAATAACAAACAGCACCTTGGCGTTGCCAAGGCAGGTTCTCAGAAAGCGGTAGCCAGTCCGGAAGGGCTCCTCTCGCACAGGTTTTGGCCCCAGCGTCGGGTATATGACCGCCTGCTTATAGGGGCCGGGGTTGAGGCCGACCAAAAGCGGAAGCTCCGAAATGACCTCTTTGCCATCCTGCTCAGACCGCCCCCATAAGACGGAGCCGTGGAGTTTGAACAGAACAATCGAGATGGTGTCTGGTTGCGGCTCGAATGTTTCAAACGGTGCCCTGCTCCAGCGCCTCCCTAGGGCTGCACGCATCGGCATTAGGCCGTCAATCAGTCGGAGGCCGAGCGCTGATGCTGCACCTTCGATGGCGGTGTCGTAGTTGAGCGTGAAAAACGGTATGGTTGGCCCAACTCCCGGTACTTCGCGGAACCAATCAAAGAAGTCAGCCAAGATAGGGCCGTATAGCTCTCCGGCTTTGTCGGAGTCAACGGCGCTGAAGTGGTCGATGATCTCCGCGTAGAGGGAATCCCGTAACTCGCTGTTCATTCCGATAAACGGGTCCAATGAGGTCGTTGTCCCAAACAAAACCCGCCGGACAAATTCCGGGTCGTCACGGAACCGGTTCCCATCGGCAACGTTCTCCTCTAACAAAGCAAGGATCTTCTCTATATCGGTTTCCGGCTTGAACCGCAGAGCGTTGGTGAATTGAAGAATCGCGCTATCCCGGTTATCGAGTTTCCGGACCCTTGCCGAATCAAAGAACTCCTTTACGAACTGCGCGGAGGTGTGCCGGCCGAGCGCGACAGATGCGCCGGCTCCGGTCAAGAAGAGGACCGGAGCCTTGCCGATGGAATCTGGAATCCTCACCGCAACAGTCTAGGCAGAATCGGAACCCGAGGACCTACGCTTGGATGAAAGAGAGGACATGCGGGAATGGCGACTAACCGACCGGCCGACCTGCTCCATAAGACGGGCCATGACATAGTGGACGCGTCCTTACTTCGGGTTGTGCAGCGGTTGAAGGAGCGCTTTGGGGAGGGGATAAGGAGCTACTACCTAACCGGCAGTTATGCGGACGGCACGGCGGTCGAATTCAGCGACGTGGACCTAGTCGTGGTTGCCAAGAACCTGACAGACTCCCCTGGCATTCAGCGCGTGATACTCCTCAGCGCGCCTAGTTGGCCAGTATTCGAAAAGACGGTCATATCGACGTATCAGCTAACCGATCCCCTATTCGGGCAGATACTTGTTCACCTCAAGGGGACCGGGAAACTGCTATGCGGCGACTCAATCATGGATCAAATCACGCTCCCTCCCATCGGGGAGTACCAACGACAAACGATGGACGAATGCCGGAGAGGAATAGCGATGCTACGTGACGCCGACACAATTTCGCTCCCGCTTTCGTATCCGAGTCCCCACGAAGACTTTTACGGCTACGTGCGGATTCGAAGGCCGCGATGGTACCCGCCAATGACGCCAAGAGGCACAAAGGAACTAGCCGCAGTTGTATCGAAGAGTGCGACTGCGTTTGTTGCGCTGAAGGGCGAGTATGTTCCATCGCGCATACGGGCAGTCGAGCTGTATACGACGAGAGTTGCGGACGAATGGACCCAGTTCATCCGCGACGTACACGTAAGTTGCCGCGAGACTTGGGGTTACCGAGTCCCTGAGGACGAGCACGACCGAGCGCACTTGCGCGAGTTGTGCGGGAGAATGCTCGGCTTCGAAACGCACTGCCTAAAAGTGTTCGAACATCACGACAAGGAAAAATCGAAGTGACCGGCCCACGTCCGTTGTTCGCGGATGGTGGGCCGGTTTTGAGGGAATCGGATAACAGCCGATCCCGCTCCATAGAGGTGGGGCGTGAGCGATGAAGAGCCGCCCCTTGCAAGGTCGCCAGCCAGTGGAGAGCGAGGCTCATCTCGTAGCGGGCTGGATAGTTCTACACCGCGTTTTCTCGCCGTGACCCAATCGGCAACTTCAGGAACCTCGTGAAAGTGAGAATAGGAATGCCAAATGCGCGGCAACGGGCCCTGCGTTTCGGCTTCCGTTGGTGGAATAGCTGCCACTTCAAAGAACGGTAACTATCCCCTCACTGGAGAGGTTGCCCAAGAATGGCCCTTCGTGAGGCGCTCGACTGGTTTCGCAAGCAGATCGCCACGCTCCGCAAGCTATTGCGAGAACGAGGTGCCCGCAAAGACCAGCATGGCGGCGTCGGCCTCTCCCTCGCTCAGGGTCCTAGCGGGAGGCCACGCGGTCAGGGTCTGGCGGGGCCAGATCTCAGCCATGTAGGCGGGGACGCCCGAGATGTTGAGGGCCATTCCGACCTCGTGCCCGAACACCTGCGCCACGAATTTTCCGACGCGCATGGTAATCCCGTAGGCGTTCAGAGAGTCGGGCTTGGGTTTGGGCGGATCTACAAGCCGAAAGGGGAAGTGGTTATCAGCTACTTCATCCCGCCAGTCAGTGGCGCAAGTGACCCAGACCCGGCAATCTTTTGGCGGCTGCTGGCGCGAATAGAGTTCGCGATAGTGCGACGGTGGTATGAACATGGCCTGGTGCGTGTAGCGAAGCATCAGAGCGGTCTTGGTGATCCATCTGGCAATGACGAGTAGGCGGCCTGACTCCAACGACAGTGACTGGCCGAGAATCAGCGCGGTTATCAAGGGCTGGGCGTCCCGCTCCAAGCGGCTCATCCATCCGTTGTTGCAGTTTCCACACGTTCGTCTAACCTCATCCGAAAACGCTATTCCCAACCAACGCCTGACGTGCCCGAAGGCATCCTCGTGGACATGCGGGGCGACCTCCAACGCACCTGGCACCACCGTACGCAACCACTTCGGCCATGCGTGTTCCTTGGTCAGCTTTCCCTCTCGTCCACAGAAGACGCATAATTCCCTCGTCACATGGGTCGCAAGCCGAAGCTCCGCAAGGGCCAGCCAAGGCAAACCACAGAGACCGGACTGGAAATCCCGGTTCCGAAGCGGCGCGACTTCATGGGCAACCGATTCGATCCACCGCTCTGGATAACTTGATGGAGCAGCGTATCAAGCCAATCACGGCGAGAGGGGTTCTTTGTTAAGCGCAGCGCAGTTCGTATCTGTCCGCCAGCCTTGGCAGATAGAATAGCCCAGCGGTGGGGCACGCGGCTTAGTAGGAGGCAAGAACAGATGCCCGTGAAAATCCGGTCTATGTCAACTAATCCGAACGGAACCGTAGTCGTGTCCCTGTCTTTTCCTGACGCAGAGCTAGATCGGTTTCTAGCGTGGTACGGCGGCAACGGCAAGAAGCGCCGTAGCCCTGCGGCCAGCCGCAAAGCGGTACGCACCCGAAGGAAAAACGCAGCGACGAAGTAAGATGCGCTCGACGTTCGAAGCTCGGTAGCAAAGCCCCCCGCTACCGGGCTTCTTTTTAAGCAAGAGGCAACAGAAAACTCGCGACACTCATGCCATGGCCTTTCTAGGGATGCCATGCAATCGGATGGGACATGCCCTTCGGTTCCGTGTCGCCAAGCCAAGAACGCATTAGCGCGCTTAAACAAGCGAGGGCGCCGTGCGGGAAGAGAGCCCAAAGAGTCGCGACTCGTTTGCAAGTACGCCTAGCGGTTGACGCGAACGGTTGGGAAAACTCGATGTCCGAAAACGACCTCCAAAACCGGCCTTTTAAGGGGTGATGCAGAAAGAGGAAGTTACGGCTGCCCAGGTGATCCGCCGAGACTGCCGGCACATGCGCGAGGTCGAGGACCAGACTGTGCAGCTGGTCCTCACCTCGCCCCCCTACTGGAACCTCGTCGACTTCAAAGCCGGACCGGCGGATCTCTCTGCGATCCGCGACAAGGTTGCGTTCTTCGCCGAGCTCAACTCGGTCTGGCGGGAATGCTTTCGGGTCCTACGGCCGGGCGGCAAACTCGTTGTCGAGTTCGAGGATATCGCCAACGGCAGCCGGATGTACGGCCACCCGCGAGAGATCTGCTTGGTGGGCGACATGGTGGCTTCGGTTGAGGCGGCCGGTCCGGAACTCTACTCGCGGCTCATCTGGCAAAAGGCTAGGGCAGGTGGCGGGATGCGGAAGGTGCCGTACACCTGTTACGGAAATCTCCGCGGGACCAATGCGCGGATTCCGTCCGTCTATGCGTATGTCTTCGTCTTCCGGAAGTACGACCCCACGGCGGCTACCGATCGCCGCACGCCGGACTTCACCCGCCAGGACTGGAAGCAATGGGCGGAGACGGTCTGGTATATCGAGAATCCGCGGTCGAACTTCCATGGCCACCCCTCCGTCTTCCCACCGGAGCTGGTGCGGAGGCTCATCCGGATGTACTCCTACCCGGGCGACCTCGTTTTAGACCCGTTCGCTGGAGTTGGGACGACGTTGATCGCCGCCGCGCAGCTCGGACGGCGCGCTATCGGGTACGAAATCCACCCAACCCACTGGGCCGTCGCCCTAAACCGATTGACGGAAATGAGGCGTGAGGTTGAAAGGAGGGCTGCCTGAATGCGTCTTGTGGCTCGCGTCCGCTTGTCGATCCCGGCCAAGGCACTGTTCGTGGTGATGGTCGTCCTGACGCTAACGGCCCTTCCGGCATACGCCGCGACGCCTGAGTTGCAGAATGTGCTGGACAACCTGCGGCTCTGGATCGCCGGCCTGCTCGCGACTCTCGCCACCCTGTTTCTTAGCATCGGCGGTCTCCTGTATCTCACCGCCGCGGGAAACACGCGCCGCATTGAACAGGCCAAGGATGCGATTCGGTCGGCGATCATCGGCTACATCTTCGCCGGTCTGGCGCCGTTGATCGTCGAAATCGTTCAGAAGATCACCGGGGTATGACGCAACTGGCCGCCGCCCCCTGGGACCTTCCCGGCCAGGTTGCCCAGGCGATCAATGAGTGGTTGCTGTCCGTGGCGCGGAGTGCCCTTGACGCGGCCCTTAACGCCATCCAGGGCATGCTGACGCTTACCCCGCATTTCGAGCGGGTTCCTGAGGTCCAACAGCTCTGGAACCTCACCCGGAACATCGCGGATGGCTTTCTCATCCTGATCGCCCTCGCCGGCGGAATCCTCCTGATGGTTTCCTCGACGGTCCAAACCCGCTACACGGTCAAGCTTGTGGTTTCCCGGCTGCTCATGGCCGCGCTCCTGGCCAACCTCGGACAGCCTGTGTTCGGGACCGTGATCGACCTCAACAATGCGCTCAGTTCCGCTTTTCTTGCGACCGGTCTCAACGGCACCCAGTTAGCGAGCTCCATACAGGGTCAGGCGAGCAGCAACCTGCTGCAGGGGCCAGTCTTCGTCTTGCTGTCCCTCTTGGCGGCGCTGCTCGTCGTCGCTCTGCTGCTCGTCTACGTCGGCCGCTTGGCCATCCTGATTTTGGCGCTGGTCGCCAGCCCGATCGCCGCGATCTGCTACGCGCTGCCGGGCACCGAGGGGGTCAGCTGGGCCTGGTGGCGCTTGACGGCGGCGGCCCTGCTGATTCAGCCAGTGAATGCGCTCCTGCTGGGGATCGCCACGAAGGTGTTCTTCAGCGGGGCCATCAGCTGGGGAGCCAACGTCGCGTCCGCGCTGATTGAAGTCCTGGTGGCGATCGTGCTGCTCTACCTGCTTATCCAGACGCCGCGCTGGATCTACACCCACATGATCGCGCCCGAAACCTACCACCGTGTCCGGAGCGTGGTCGGCACGGCCGTCACAGCAGCCAAGCTCATCGCAATGGTGGCCTAGGTGTCGGCCAGCCTCCGGGCCGAGCTCACCGTCGAGCTCCGGATTCAGGACAGCATCGTGGCCGGGCGGAGTCCGCTCGAGCTGACATACCTATTAATAAGTGGCGCGGCGGGATGGACCGTGTTCCAATCCCCAGGGCCGGTTATCCTGCGAGGCTCGCTGGCCCTGCTGCTGGTCGCGGTCGGGACGGCTCTCGCGTTCGGACGCATCGCGGGCCAGGACCTGACGGCCTGGTGCCTGGCGGTCGGTCGCTTTCTGATTTCACCCAAGGTGGCGGTCTATGGCCCTTCGGCTGCGTAAAGTCGTCACCGCCCAGCAAAGCCTGCCGATCGTGGATATCCGCGACGACACCATCGTGCTGGCAGACGGCGGGCTGCGGCAGGTCCTGGATTGCCAGCCGACCCCGGTCTCTCTCAGAGACGACGAGGAGCAGGCCGCCGTCCAGGAGGCGTGGGCGGAACTGCTTCACTCCATCACGCACCCGCTTCAGATCGTCATCGACAGCCGGCCGGCGCATGAGGGTGACCTGGTCAGCCTTCGATCCGGCGAGGTCAGCGCGGCGCTGGCGGGGATCGCAGCCAGCTACGACCGGCTCCTCGCGGACCTGACCGCGAGCTCTGACGTGGTTCGGCGCACCTTCTATGCAGTCGTACCGCTCGACGCGTCCACGGTGATGCGCCGGAGGAACGCGACCGAGCAGTCAGCCGAGGTGGTGCGACTTCAGGAACGGACCCAGACCGTGGCCCAGCAACTCGATCGAGCGGGTGTCAAGTCGCGGGTCCTCTCAACGGGCGAACTGGTGGAGGCCCTCTACTCGCAACTCAATTCGGAGCTGGCTCGTCGCCAGCCGCTGGACCCGAAGGATCTTGTGGCAAATCGTGTCCGTGACTTGATCGCGCCCTCGGCCTTTGAGCGGACGCGCGATGCCTTCACCGTGGACCAGCGCGCCACCCAGACGCTGGCGATCGTTGGCTATCCGCGCTTCCTGCACATGGACTGGCTCCAGGTCTTCTTTCGGCTTCGATCTGCGGCTCGAATTGGGCTCTTCATCTCACCCGTTCCGACCGAGCTCGCTTTGCCCTTCCTGGAAAAGAAGATCGCCGAGCTCGCCTCCAGCCTCCGGCTGAGCGCGGAGCGGGGTCGCCTCGATGCCGAGCGGCAGGCGGCGCTGGACGATGCGCGGGCGCTGCAATCCCGGCTCGTGCGGTCACAGGAGCGTTTCTTCCACGTTGCCGTGTACGCCACCCTCGAGGCGGAAAATCGCCAACCCCTGGAAGCGGAGGTGGCGCGGCTCGAGACGGCATTGGGCGGGCTCATGCTGAAGAGCCGTCGGGTTCACTTTCAAATGGACCAGGGCTACTGGTCAACGTCGCCGATCGCCAGCGACCGTCTCGGCATCCGCCGGAGCCTGACCACGGCGGGGCTGCGAGTGACCTTTCCCTTTTCAGCTTCGAATTTCAGCCAGCCGAAGGGCATTCTGTACGGACTGGAGCCTGCCTCCGGCGCCCCGGTCTTCCTCGACCGATTCGCACTCCCCAACGCCAATGCGGTCGTCCTAGCGCAAAGTGGGGCCGGCAAGTCCTACGCCGTCAAGGTCGAGATCCTCAGGGCCTTGCTCAACGGGACCGACGTCCTGGTCATCGACCCGGAAGGCGAGTATCTGCAGCTAGGTGAGGCGGCCGGCGGGAAATGCGAATCGATTGGCCCGTCGGCTGCTTCGCTCCCCAACGCGTTTGCACTGGGGAACGCCAGCACCACCGAACGCCAGCTCTCGCTGCTGACCCTGTTCCGCCTCCTGATTCCTGACCTCTCGTCGGCGGAGCTGATGGAGTTGGAGGACGGGCTAGGACGGATTTACGCCTTCAAGGGCATGACCGATGAGGCCTCGATCGAGGACCCGGAGCCACCCTCGGTCGCCGACCTGCTGAAGACGTTGGAGTATCGGGAGCAACGGACCGTCGACGCATCGGCGATCGCGACGCTCCAACGGAAGGTCCAACGGCTCCTCGAGGGCCCGACTGGATGGCTGCTGCGAGGGTCCGATCAGACGCCGCTGCCATCCCAGGGTCTGGGCGTGATCTCGCTGGCAGGCCTGCCGGAGGAAACGCGGAGCGCGGCGATGTTCGTCGTGCTGGACCGGGTCTGGCAGCATCTTCGCCGACGCGAGCCGCGTCGCAAGACGATCCTCGTCATCGATGAAGCCTGGTGGCTGATTCGGCATCCCGACACAGCGCGTTTTGTGTTCCGTCTGGCAAAGACCGCTCGCAAGCTCATGGTCGGGCTCACGGTCATCAGCCAAGACGTGCTCGACCTCCTTTCTAGCGACGCAGGCAAGACGGTGATTACGAATTCAGCGGTGCAGCTTCTGTTGAAACAGGCGCCGCAGGCGATCCCGGAACTGGCTCAGACGTTCGGCCTCACGAAACCGGAGCGGCTGCTGCTGATTAACGCTCCGGTGGGGGAGGGGATCCTGATCGCCCGCGGCTCGCGGACCGCGCTGCGCGTCGTGGGCTCGGCTGAGGAGGACCGGCTTGCGCGGACTTGAGCGCGTGGGGCGCAACCTGATCCTGCTCTTTCTTGGGATCACGCTGGGATCTGGAGTCGTGGGCGGAGCCGCGGCTGGGGTGGTGGTTGCGTCTGCGGGGCCACCAAGTGTCGGGGTACTGGGAGATATTCCGACGGACTACCTGGCGCTCTACCAGGCCGCCGGCGCAGCCTATGGCGTGCCCTGGCAGATCCTGGCAGGGATCGGCAAAGTGGAGAGCGACCACGGCCGCAATCCCGCGGCCTACCATCCCAACGAGGCCGGGGCGCAGGGGCCGATGCAGTTCATCCCTTCCAGCTGGGCTCGCTACCGATGGGCGAGCGGGAATCCACAGCCGGATGTGAATAACCCGAGGGATGCCATCTTCGCCGCGGCCGCCTATCTTCGAGTCGCCGGTGCGCCGGGCAATATCCCGCGGGCGATCTACGCCTACAACCACGCCTGGTGGTACGTCGACCTCGTGCTCCGTCAGGCACGAGCCTATGGGTATCCGGGATGACGGCGACCGGTCACCTTTTCGAGCTGGAGCCAGCGGTGGGGGAGTGGAAGCCGGAGTTGGCGATTGCCTTCTTCGGCGCCTTGCGCTACCTGCCCAAACTGGGACCGTTCCGGCACCGGCCGGGCGTGGCCGTCGAGTGGCACGCCGACTGCCGCCGGATTCGTTGCTTCGTGTGGTCGGAAGCGGGGGCGACCCGGCTCGTCCGCGACCACCTGGAGGCCATGTATCCGGCGCTTCACCTGAGCGCGGCGGGCGACCCATATCGCGAGCCGGGAACGTATAGCCGCGCCCGCTTGACCGTCCGCCGACGAGTGACAGTGCCGGGGACACCGGCCGGGCCGGGCGACCCGTTGCTGCCGCTGCTGCTCGTGCTATCGGGACTTGCGTCGCAGGAACGCGCCGGGGTGCAGCTCGTGGTTCGGCCGTGCGCCAAGCAGCCAGGCACGAATCGCGCCAGCTCCGCAGGAGCGCTCGTCCTGGACGCCATGGCGTCAGCCCTCGGTCTGGGCTCGGGCGCCGCCGCACCAGAGCGAGGCCTGCCTGCCGACTTCGTGGCCTGCCTGCGAATCTTCACCGAGGCAGCCGACGTACGCCAGGCGAGCGCCCGCTTGATGTCGCTGCGAGCAACGCTCGACCACTTGCCCTGGGGCCGGAGCTTGATCTCGAGCAAGCCCCTCCGGCCCGCGGCCTTCGACAGCGCCTTTCGGGATCGGGCGCTTGGGCGCTCGACGTTCGCCGCGCGCGCCACCGAGCTCGCCGATATGTTCCACCTGCCGCTGCCGGCGGTAAAGCGGCTCATGCCGCAAACGCACGCCGCAAGCCTCGTGCCCAAAGAGGCGGCCACCGAAGGAAAGGTCATTGCCCTCGTCGAAAGTCACGACGGGGTGCGACCAGTTGCGATCAAGCCGGAAGACGAACGGCAACACCTGCACATCATCGGGGGCACGGGAACCGGCAAGACGACACTTCTGGCCAATCTTGCTTATCAGGACGCGATCAATGGGCGGGGTTTCGGCATCCTCGATCCCAAAGGCGACCTCGTCGACGCCGTCCTGCCGCGGATCCCGGCGAACCGGGTGGCGGACGTGGTCCTCATCGACCCCTCCGACACACTCTTCCCGGTCGGCCTGAATGCGCTCAACTGCTGGGGCGAGATCGGCAAAGAGGTTGACCGCGAAATCGTCTGCGACTACGTCGTCACCTTGTTCCGCAAGCTGTATGACCGCTACTGGGGACCACGGTCGGATGACATCCTCAAGGCCGCCATCCTCACCCTCCTCGACCAACCGGGCGCCACCCTGGCGGAGGTCCCGCTTCTGCTCTCGAGTACAGAGTTCCGCGGGCGGTTCCCCGTGGATGAGCCCGTGGTGCTGGGACCCTTCTGGCGAAACTACGAGCAGCTCTCCGATACCCAGCGGATGCAGGCGATCGCCCCACTCCTCAACAAGGTGCGGGACTTCCTGCTTCGGCGGAGCCTGCGGAATATCCTGGGCCAGAGCCAGACCCGCATCAACTTCCGTGCCATCCTCGACGGCCAAAAGATCCTGCTGGTCAACCTGGCCAAGGGACTCCTGGGCGAAGATACGAGCCGGCTGCTCGGAGCGCTGGTGCTCTCGGCGGTGTGGCAGGCGGCGCAGACGCGGGCCAGCGTTCCTGAAGAGGCGCGGCCAGACTTCCACCTGATCCTGGACGAGTTTCCGAACTACCTGAGCCTGCCGCAAAGCCTGGAGGACGTGCTGGCCGAGGCCCGCAGCTTCCGGCTTGGCCTGGTCCTCGCTCACCAGCACCTGCGCCAGCTGCCGGCGTCCGTCCGGCAGGCCGTGCTCGCCAACGCCCGGACCCGCGTCGTCTTCCAGTGTTCGCAAGACGACGCGACCGTTTTGGGTCGCGAATTCGGGCCGGTCGTGACCGCCATTGACCTGCGCAGCCTGGACCGACACCGGGCTGCGATCCGGCTCTGCGTCGACGGCTCCACCCGGCCGGCGTTTGTCGGTCTCACGCTGCCGCCGCCTCCGCTTGGAGACGCCGACGTGGCGGAGCAGATCCGGCGCTCCTCGCGCGCTCTCTATGCCCAGCCCCGGCATAAGGTCGAAGCCGAAATCCGGCAGCGGCTGCACCTAGGCGAGGCGGCTGACTGGGCGGTGGAGGACTTGAATCTGGAATCGGAAAGCTCGTCGCTTAGGTCGTCGCCTGGAGCGTCGTCCTGAGAAGCGACGCCCCGTTGAAGCCGGCGCCAAGCGTGGAGGATTCTCGCAAGTGCTCTGTCATTTCTGCACGTCGCTACCGCCTGACGGAACGCCATGTCCTCATGCTCCAGGCTCTCGCTGACCACAAGGCGCTGACGCGCAAACATCTGACGGACTTGTTCTTCGGATCGGTTCGGAGGTGTCAGGTTCACGTGGCATATCTGAAGCGGCTCGGCCTGATCAAGGAAACGACCGGTCTCCCACGTCCGCAGCGCGGTTCGGCGCCACCGGTCTACGCCCTCACCGCGGCGGGGGCAAGAGTCGTCGACCGCGATGGACGGTCGCTCCTCATGCGCACGTACCGGAACCTCGTGGGAAGCGATCTCCATCTACGGCACACCGTCGCGGTGAACGATTTCTTCACGCAGCTCCTGACCGCGGCGCACCATCAGGGCGGCCACCTCGAGTGGCTCGGCGAAGATGCCTGCCGCGCGTACTACGCCAACGTGCACGCCCGTCTACCGCAACTCACCCCAGACGGTGCCGGCACGCTACGCCTGGGCCCGATCGAGACCCGGTTCTTCCTCGAGCTCGATCGGGGGACGGAGCGGCAGGGATGGTTGCGGCAAAAGTATCGGCGGTACCTGCTGCACCTCGCCGGCCGCGTGGGCGCGGAGGCGCTCCACGTCCTGTTCGTCGTTCCCGACGGCCGGCGGGAACGTCTGATTCACAAGGTGGGGCAAGCCGCCCTCCGGGGCGCCGTCTCCCCGCAACCGGGCTTTTGGACCGCCACTCAGGAGGGTCTTCGCCTGGACGGTCCCCTCGGCGATGTTTGGGCGCGGGTCCCTGGGAGATGGACTGCCCGCGTCGGATTGGAGGAGATAGGACGGCATGGGCAACCGCCGCCGTCGGTCGCGCTCCCTGCTGATGTTGTGGCGGATGTCGAAGCCGAGGCCGCGTAGCCGATGGCGCCTGAACACGGGGAGGAAAAAAGATGCCAGATAAAGGGTCGCCGATTCGCTGGAAGTGCCGCGACTGCGACGTCAAGCTGGATGCGCCGAATATCGAAGCTGCTCGCTTACCGGCGGTAGCCCACTACATCAAGACCGGACACACGCAATACGAACCGCGAGACGAGCAGCCGCCATCTGGATGGCAGGAGCCGAGAGCGCATTAGGTGGACAACCGCTACCGGCTCGGGGCCGACGATGGCACGACGTTCGAAACCGACGATGTCCGAGCGTATAACCGAGAGCTCGTCGAACTCGGCGCCGACCTGATGGGGGAGGGGGAACACCGCTGTCCGGCCTGCGGCGGCGCGGAATGCTGGTCCGGAACAGCCGACCACGTGTGTTTCAACCTCGCCTGCTCTCGAAACTGGCTCAAGTCCTCTGCACGCTAGTCAAGCGACGGGTGATCAGCCGGATTCAGCAATTCACAGGAGGGCATTTGCTTGCAAGACTTCCGCTCGGTTCAGCGCGGCGACCTCGTGCGCATCGGTCCTCTTTACGCCCAGGACTTCCGCGAGTTTCACTACACGATGCGGGTGGAGCACCGCTGGCATCCCGAAGGCCGCGGGGTCGGTTGGATTGCCGGGCCGGTGGTGGACCTGCAGACCAAGGACGGCAAGCCACTCGGTCGCGGCGAGCCGGCGGTCGGGCGGCTCCACGAGGCCACTGACCTCCTGGCGTGCCGGGCGCGGATTCTCGGCAGGAGCGGCTGAGGCCGCAGTGCGCGGATGAGTCCCCAGGAAGGCGATTCCTCGCCCGACCCGACCCGCCACGTCCGCCACACGCGGCCTCGTGTGGCGGTTCAGCCCGGTTCGCGGCCTCTGAGCCGAGGGAACCACGAGGCGGCGCCCGCAACGCCGCACAAAGGCCCGCCCGGTACCACGGCTGGCCCGCAGGGCGGGACGTCCGGGGGTCCAGGGGAACCGACTTCCCACGTCCAGCTGAGATCGAGTTACAGTGTCGGGTCCGAGGGCGATCCGGCGCCAGGACGCCCGCCTTCTGGAAGGAGTGACCGGAGCGAATGGCTGAAATGCAGAACCGTCCCGCTGGACGGGGCTCAACTCCGCCAGGCCCGCT
This sequence comes from Chloroflexota bacterium, assembly GCA_034666565.1. Taxonomy (GTDB): domain Bacteria; phylum Chloroflexota; class Dormibacteria; order CF-121; family CF-121; genus CF-13. The sequence goes on along the minus strand of JAXDLN010000022.1, from coordinate 96,396 downwards.
GGCGGCAGGGCCTGACGCAGGCGGACTGCGCCCAGGCGGCCGGGCTAAGCGCGACCCACTGGAGCGCCCTGGAGCGCGGCAGCGCGACCACGCCGAAGACCCTGCGCCGACTCGCGGAGGTGCTCAACTGTTCGCCATCCGACCTGTTGCAGGACCTGGGACCCTGACCCTTCGGGAAAGCCGCGACGCCTGGCTTCGCGATCGGCGCCGAGGGCAGTTGAGCGCCGAGACGCGGGAGAGCTACCGGGAGACAAGCGATGAGTTCCTCGCGGTCCTTGGGTCCGATCGCTTCACGGACTCGCTGACCGTGGACGATATCGACCAATATCTGGATGCGCTGGACAGTCCGACCCGCAGTCATGGGCCGCTGAGTCTGGCAACCAAGGGCGGTCGAATCGGGCGCGTGCGCGCGTGGCTTAACTGGGCTTGGCGGGAAGGTGACCTGGTTACGCCCCTCGGTCAGAATCTGAAGCCCCCGCCAGTTCCAGTGACGACGCCAGCTCCCCTGCCGCCGGAGCAACTCCGCGCGATGCTTGCCCGGGTGAGCCTCAAATACCAGACCCTATTGCTGGTCTTGCTCGACACCGGCTTGCGGGTGGGCGATGCTCTTCGCTTACGGCGGACCGACCTGCGTCACATGCAGGATGGGCAGCCCTACTTCGAGGTCACGATCAGCAAGACCCACAGCGGTGGGCACTCGCCGATCTCGGCGACCACCGAGAAGGTGCTGCGCCGCTACCTCGAGCGCGAGGCTCCAGCGCTTTGGAAGCAAGCGTGGGGAACGCGGCGTCAGCCCGACGACGGATACATCTTCTTCTCGACTCAACGGTGGGGACAACCGCTGAACCGGCGAACCGTCGAGAAGCACTTCGTCCAGCTGAAAGCGAAGACAGGCTGGACCGGGAAGTGCTCGCCACATGTCCTCCGCCACACGGCCGGGAACTTCGCCGCTGAGATGGGACTCAATGAGGTACGGATCGCCCAATACCTTGGACACCGAACGCTGCGAATGGTGAAGCGGTACACGGGCAAGGTGAGCGTCGTCCGCGACTTCGATGCCGTGAGCCCGGCCAATGCGCTTGGGGACATTCCGGCACCGGCCGCCAACCGGCACGACGTGGCTCGGGAGGCCGCCCGGCAACGCAAACGGAATCGGCGGGTTCGTGAGGAGGAACATCGCACATGACAACCGAGAAGCCGGTGGTCCAGCTCGTCGGCACCGACGGCAACGCCTTCGCAATCATGGGCAAGGTGGCGCGCGCGCTTCGTCAGGCTGGCCGGCCAGAGCTGGTGAAGCCGTACATGGACGAGGCCATGTCGGGCGACTACGACCATCTGCTTCAGATCACGATGAAGTACGTCGACGTCGAGTAGGGAAAGGTATTTGCGCGCCCGACAAGGCTAGGCGACTGCTTCGGCAGTCCCGATTCCAACACCCCTCTGCGGAACTTGGTAGGGGGGCCCAATGCTGATGCCGTTAGGCAGACAAACTAAGCTCCGGCGCAGGGCTTGCCGGTTCCATCCATTCGAGAGCCATCGTTGCGAACCGATCGCTCTCGACTATGAGGTCTTGCCAACTCTTGCCAAGATCAATGGTTGCCTGACGAATTATTACGTTTGATCCGAGAACGGGGAGCTCGTATTCGATAGCCACCGAGTGCCTCGGATACACGAGGAGGCCGCGCGTCACGCGAAGTGAGGTGCAATAGGCGAGGACCTGGTACCAATCGTGGTTCTTGAATTCATCGGTCTCGAGCCGTTTATATTTGCAATCCGCGACTAGACGGACTCGACCGGCGGTAGAGAGCAGAATGTCTGGCCTCATGAGTAAGCGTTGGCCGAGCCCGAGGTACGTCGGCTCCTGCTCAGCGATCCTGACCGAGCGCGGCAAACGGTTGATCAGGATCTGGCCGACAAATTTCTCGAACAGCTTATTCATGTCAATGAGAAACGACCGGGCCTCGAAAGCACCGACGGACTCCGAAAGCGATGCGCCCTCTAGGAAGAGACTGCAGAGTTGATGCAATGGCCGGTAGCGATCATTCAGTCGGTGATAGCTAAAGCGTCTGACATCGTCGGCGAGAAACGTTGTTCGGGTTAGGGCTGACAACATGCGATCGATCTGCGTAAGCCGCTGGCGTGTGTGCCTCCCAAAGTTCCACCCCGCCAGCATGTGAGCAACCTGGGCAAGGACCTGATTCTCCGGCACGTCCCAGGTCAGGTCCGCGTAGCGACAAAACACTCGCTGGCGGAGCGCGAAGTTGCGGCGCAGGTCTTCAGTGAAGACGATCCGTCCTCGGAGCACGTTGAGGTTCTCCTCCTCCTCGACGTAGGCACGATACAGCCCAGCATTGATGAATTCATCCACCATATCGGCAAAAAAGCCGGCTAGAAAATCGAGGATCTGGTCCAACCGCTCCAAGCTGGCCGGCTCGGTCCTGAAGGGTGAAGGTAAGTCGAATGCTTGGGCAAGCATGAAGAACAGTGCCTTGACCGAGACCTTGGGCCGGCTTTCGAGAAGCCGTGCACTCGGAAGGGTTACCAGCCCGACAAACTGATTCGGGTTCAGGATGTAATTAGTCCCACTAACATCTCGTCGAATCGAGACTTTGCCTGCCAAGCCGTGGGCAATGAAGTCGGCGTCCTCCGTCGTCAGCGACCCACTCCACGGCTCGTACTCCGTGAGCCGCAGCGGTTCAAGCATTTTCGTTCGGAGTGTTGAGCTCGGGGCGCGTCGTGGTCAGCAGCCGGGCAGGATCGAACTCGGATAGGATCGCCGCTCGGTCGCGGCGGCCATAGAAGTACTCCTCCAAGAGTGGAACGATCGACCGGGTCCAGATCCGGCGTTGAATCCGCTCGCTGTCGATTTGTCGATCCATGAAGTAGCTGTGGCCAATCTGAAAATGTTCGCCCAGCTCCTGCTGCACCCGTTGATTCAGGGCAAGAAAGAGTTCGAGCACCGCTTGTTGGGAATCCGCGGGGAACCCGTTGCGGCTGAGCCACTTCTCGAGCACCGATGCGTGGCCATTCACAACAGGAAATAGCCGGTAGAAATAGAAGCGCCGGCGCAGCGCGTAGTCGACCTGGGCCAGCGAGCGATCCGTGGTATTCATCGTCCCGAGCAGATAGATGTTCTTTGGAATTGAGAACGGCGGATCAGATGGAAGCGCATAGGGAAGAGGAACTTGCCAGTCGCGATACTCGAGCAGGAGCAAGAGCTCACCCAAAATCCTCGAGATATTGCCGCGGTTGATTTCGTCGATGACCATGACGAACGGCTTCTGTCGATTCCGCTCGGCAACGGCGCAGAAGCGTTTGAAGATTCCATCCTGAACCTGGTACCTGAGGTGACCCTCGTTGTCGGTGAGAGGGCGAATGCCCTGCACGAAATCTTCGTACCCATAGGACTGATGGAACTGCACGATCTCCATTCGCTCATCGTGCGGCCCGCTCAAAGGGTTCTCGGTGAGGTATCTGGCCAGTAGTTCCGCGACATAGGTCTTACCGCAACCTGGCGGTCCCTCGAAGATCACATGTTTTTTGTCCCGGACGAGCTCTTCCAATTCAACGAGGTCCTCCGGGAAGAAATTGGTCAGCTCGACGAGTTGTGCCAGCTGCGTCGGCGGTGGAGGCGGCGGTGGCGGTAGTGGGCGGTCCACCCCGACCAACTCGCTGATCGTCTTTCCAGACACTCCGCGATAGGCATGGTCGAGAATGTCGAGCAGCGCTGGGGGAGCTGGCGTCAGAAAACCGCCCTGGCCAAGGTTTGGCTCCGAGTTGTAGAACAAGTTCTTCTGCCCAGACCGAAGCAGCTCGAGCAGTCGCTCTCGGTACGGCGGCGAAAAGAACACCGTACGGGCGAGCGGTGGATCGAGAGCGGTGAAGTCACGCAAACGCACGAGATACGACGGGCCTTCACCCCATTCGGTTCCAGCAATGCCGCCAAACGATTCGTCTACGCTTGCCGCAACGCGGGACACGCCTGTAAAGCCCTCGCTGTCGGTGAGGTGAAGCACCACATCACTCGGGCGGACTTCGCGCATGAAGCGGTAAATGTCCGATCCGGTCTTCCCTCGTTGCGGTGACCACAAAGCCTTCCCAAGCGCATACTCGCCGCTCTCTCGATCCGGCCGGCCTTTCACCGTTGTTTTTTCAATCCAGAAGCGAGCGGACCCGGCGGTAGGGGCCACGGCAGTTTGTGCTGCGGCAGGCGCCTTCTTCGGATCCCAAAGGGGCCAGACCTCCGCCCCGTAGAAGTCGAAATCGTCGCCTCCGTGGCTCTCCTTGAGGGCTTCACGAATGTTCGCGAGTGCATCATCCCGGTCAGCGACGCCTCGGGTCTCCTCCTTAAAGGTCTCGACGATCAACCGCTTGTGAGCCTCGCTGGCGATGGGTTCGAAGCGGTCGGGAAACAGCAGGTGGAGAAGAATGTGCCTGGCTTCACCACTGCCGGGGACCGCACTGCGAACTTCGTCGGCGATTCGCTTGCAGGCGACGGGGTCGGAGGAATCCACGGATTCGGCGAGCATGCGCCGGCCAACCTCAAGATAGAACTCGACCTGTCTGTTCTGAGTCGCCAGGTAATGGGTTCCCGTTCCACCGATGCCGTTCTTAAAAATGCGCTCCAGGAAGGCTTGATCAGGGGGATCCTCTTTGAGCTTCCAGCTGACCACGGTCATGACCTTCTTGATCTTGTTTTGCTGGGACGCCGTATCCGCCGCCGGGAACAAGTAGTAGAAGGCCAGGATGTCCGCCGCAACCCGGTGTACATCTGCTGGTTGGTCAGCCAGCTGGTCATGCCACTTATCGACGAACCCGCGGTCGCCCGTATCGGGGTGACCTACGAAAGCGGCGCGGAGTGCGTCAAGGTTTTGACCAGTCCACGCCCTGCTGTTCGGCCAGAGGAAGGAGGTGCGATCAGAGAGGCAGCGCTGCCGAAAGAGAGCTGCAGCTTCATAAACAGGGCTGGATTCAGCTAGTCTCGCCATGCCGCGTCAAATCCCCTCGCGTTGCTTCGCCATCCATCCCATGCGATGATGCCACGGCGGGTGGCACACTTGTTTGCTGTGGGTTTCCCGATCTTGCGTCCGGTTGCTCCGGTGCTGTCTCGGCCGGCTACGAGCCTGCCGGTAGGCCCCGGACGGTTCTACGAACCAAAGTATGACGGGTTCCGGGCGATCGTCCCTCCGAAATGAGCACACATTCTGAATCTGCTCCTGAGGTAGAACACCCTTTCTCGTCAGATCGCCCGATCAGCTCGCGCACCGAAGACCTCCTCAATAGAGGGAGCTTTGCCGAGTCTTTGGCGACGGCGATCCACGGCTGGAGACAGAAGGACAGTCTTGTCATTGGGCTTTTTGGGCCTTGGGGTGAAGGAAAGACGTCGGTCAAAAACCTCGTCGTCGAAGCTGTTGGCAAGCTTCGGAAGCAGTCGCCACCCTTGATAGGTGACTTCAATCCGTGGCAGTGGACAGGCCATGAGGAACTCGCCGGTGCGTTCTTCGAGCAGATTGGCATTGTGCTCGGACGCATCGATCACAGCGCAGACGGGCGCAAGCGTGCTGCCAAGTGGCGAGCATATGCCGCATACCTGAGAGTGGGCTCGATGGCACTCGGCCCATGGCGGAGTGGTGTCACTTACGCCTTAGCCTTCATCGTGGCCATTGGAGGCTCTGCCACCTTCCTTGCCACCCAATCGCCGGCGCTGAAGATTGTGGTCGTTGCCCTGACGGTGCTTGTGGCGGTCCTCCTCTGGGCAGGTAACGTGGCTGATGCCATCGCATCTGCGGCGGCGGCTCGCGTTGAGGCGCATCAGCTTACCCTTTCGGAACGAAAGGAAGAACTTGCCAAACTCCTTTCAGCGTTGTCGGAGCCAGTTCTGGTTGTTATCGATGACATAGACCGCCTACCACCGGAACAGATCAAGTCAGTCTTTCAACTGGTCAAGGCTAACGCTGATTTCCCTAACCTGGTTTACCTGCTCATGTTCCAGCGCAGCCTGGTGGAAGAAGGCATTGATCCCCCAGGCAGCGGCCACGAGTTCCTGGAGAAGATCATCCAGGTCGGTTTCGACATACCAACTGCCGATCGGAGTCGGCTTGAAGCGGTTCTGTTCGCTGGACTCGACGACATCCTGGGAGAGGGACGAGTCGCTGAGCGGTTTGATCAGCAGCGCTGGGGAAACGTCTTCGTTGCTGGTTTGAGGCCTTACTTTGAGAACCTCCGCAATGTGCATAGATTTCTTGCCACCCTGTCATTCCACGTCGGTCTACTCCGGACAAAAGAGAGCCTTGAGGTTAACCCGGTCGACCTTACCGCGTTAGAGGTTCTCCGACTCTTCGAACCGAAGATCTACGAAGACCTGGCAAGCGCCAAATCGTTGTTTACGACTCGACGTGGTCAGCTGGGCCGGGACGACGAAGAAACGCGGCGCGCAATTAACTCAATAGTCGACCACGGCGCGAGCGAGCGCCGTAGCTACGTACAGGAGATATTGAAGCAGCTCTTTCCTCCTGTCAGTTGGGTATGGGGCGGGCCCGTTCATGCGGCTGGCATCGTGGAGGACTGGATCAGGGATCTACGGATCTGCGCGGCGCCGATATTTGATCGATATTTCCAGTTCGCGATTCCTAGTGGGGACATCTCGCAGGCCGATCTCGATGGCATCCTGTCTGCGACACCGAACCGCGAGCGGCTTGCTGCATATTTGCGTTCATTGAATGAGCGAAGCCTGCTGGGCGTGGCTCTTGATCGCCTGGAGGCATACAAGGAAAAAATTGCGATCGGGCACGCCCAAGCCTTCATTACCGGCTTGCTCGATGTCGGAGACGAACTGCCTCCAGGGTCGGGACGTCCGTTCGAGATGGACGCCGACACTCATGCTGCGAGGATCATTCACTGGTATCTCATGCAAGAAGCCGAGGCGAAAAGACGAGAGGAGATCCTAAAGCAGGCCTTCAGGGACACGGCCGGACTGTTGTTGCCAGTCAGGCTGACCTATCTTGAAGAGCGGATCGGAGCGCCCGATGTCTCGTGCGTTTCACCTGAAGGATTGGAAGAACTCAAGAAGCTCTGTTTGGCAAGGATTTCGGCGGCGGCCGCGAGCAGTATGCTGCGATCTCACTCAGACCGCGCCTTCATTCTTTATAGATGGTTGCAGTGGTCGGGCAATGATGAGCCGAAGCGGTGGGTTGAAGGGTTAATCGCCACGGATGATGGCCTGCTCCTTTTCCTCGAGCCCTTTATTCGGGAAGTTCACATTAGGGGACTCGAAGACTATGTTCCGCGGGTTCGACCGCAGCTGACCGATCTCAAAGACCTCGAACCGTTCATCTCGAGGGACGAGCTTGCAAGAAGAATTCAGAGCATAAGTGTCGAGGGCAGAAGCGAGACAGAGTTGCGAACGGTATCGGCTGTTAAAGAAGCATTAGAGGGTCGAAGACGCTCTGCTCACTCCTAGCGTGCGTCGCCGACGGTACCGTCGGTATGTAGTCGTGTCCATCGATCGTCGAGACCTTCCACGCGCACCTGCATTGCTTTCCTTGTACCTTTGAAAAGAGAAGCCCGGTAGCGGTGGGCTTTGCTACCGAGCTTCGCAAGGTCGAACGCGTCTTTACTTGGCCGCTGCGTTTTTCCTTCGGGTGCGAACCGCTTTGCGGCTGGCTGCAGGGCTGCGGCGTTTCTTGCCGTTGCCGCTGGCATACCATTGCAAAAAGTGGTCTAGCTCTGAGTCGGGAAACGATAGTCTGACGCTGACTGTCCCGTTGGGCGCCGTCTCCATCGACTTGATTTTCACTGGCATTCGATCACCTTCCTTAGGTGAACAAGGTTAGCGCTTCTGGATTGATTCTGCCTAGAAAAGACCCGGGCGCGCGCCTACAACCGGCTGCTCGACTGGCACCGAGGACACCGCCGTACGTCAGGCCATTGGCGGCCGCCAACCTCGCAGCGCATCACGAATTTCGGCCGCGATTGAGTCGAGGTAAGTAGGCGGAACAGATCCATTGAGGGGGCTCGCAAAAAGGACCCGGCGACCTTCCGCGTCCTCCAGTGTTCGAAGCGTCCGCTCAGTCCGGCGCGCCCTGCCCGACTCAATCCGGACGAGTCGTTCCGCGATCGGGTGTCGAAGGATGATGACTGCCAGCTCTTCCCGTAGGGCGTCGAGCTCCGGATCGCGTTTGCCATACAAGATGACCGCTCTCGCGGTAGAGCGGAGCGTGGCGAAGACGTCCTTTAAGAAGCGGCCACGTTCTGGTTCAAGCTTCGCGCCAAAAACGTGGTATCGACTCGGCTCGGGAAGTAGGTCCAGCATGTAGCAGACGTCGCCCAGGCATACCTGGGTCGGATCGGAGTTGAGGAGCCCGCCGGGAGGCTGCCAATCGAGGGCTGAGCCGACGATGGAGGCAAGGACGGTCGACGTGTCGCGGCCCCTGCTCGAACCGTAATAGTCCTTCGGAAGGACCACGAATGGACGACGTTGGCCGTCGGCCCAGCCTTCGTTCCTGGCAAGCTTTGCCACTAGCCAAGAGGGAGACCCCGTGAGCCAGAGCAAGCTTACGGCGCAATGCAGGAGTGCGAAGTTGAGCGAGTCATCCGGACTCCAGCCCTGCTCAGTACCGACCGCGATGACCGGTGCCGAGTCATTACCGAGGCCGAGCAAATGCTGGTCGACCAGGCGGGCGTAGGATGCGCCGTCGAGTAATGAGCGATCGAACGGGACTTCGCTTGCTTGGATGTCTGAGCCGCGCGTAATCGCTGCGTCCAGCGAGCGGGCGAGAGCTTGCGCGGCTCTTGGGGTGCGATCGGCTTCGCGCTCTGCGGCCACGTCGTTGAGATGCTGACGGTAGGCAATCGCCGCATCCATGACAAGGTGTCGATAGTGGGGGGTTGCCCGCGACGCGACGGCAGCTTCAAACAAGGTCGGTTCTCTCGGGCGGACTGTGAAGGAGGAGTCCGGTCGAGCTCATTGAATTAGCGGGCCGCACAACTCCGACAAGCTTTTGAGCACGGCGTCAATTCGGCCGTTCTCCTCAGTGGCGCTCGCTGGCCTAGTCATGAAGGAAGTTTTGAAATGTACTTCTTATCGACTCTGATCCATTCGTACCGGCCCGGCTCGATCATTGTCAGGAATGGAGATGCTTTTAGCCCTTCGGCTCCCAGGCGACCGTACGAGATTAGGTGGCTGCGTTTGCGTGTTCGCGTAAGCGCCACGAGGAACTGAGACACTTCGTCGTCAGTGGGGCTCTGGGGTCGGCGAGGGAAGTGGCCGGCGTTGAAGCCAACAACGAAAACGTGACCGCCGGATAGCCCCTTGGCGCCGACCAGTGAGGTCATTTGAACCGACGGCCTCGTCTGGTCTAGCGCCGGAACGGGCTCGGCCACGAGGCGAAGGGCGCGCCGAATTTCCTCGATGGTTTGGCCCGTCTGGTCCGATAGGGCGGTGACGGCATCGGCCCCCAACTCTTCGCCGGCCAGCAGGCGACCGACGAGCTGTGCGAACCGGAGATGCCGAGACACATAATCGGCATCCAACAAATCCCTGAGCTCGGCTCCCTCGCTGATTACGCGCTTGACGAAGTTTATAGTGGCGGGGTTTCTTTCGGCAGCCAACACGATTCGCCAACCGAGCCGAGACCGCCCATTGGCGAAGAGAAGTTTATAGCCGTGAACCAGGAGCGGTTCCTCGCTCTCCCCGGGAGGTGGCGAAATTAGCTGATGGCCGCGAGCTTCCAACACTTCCCGGACTCCGGCGGTGAACTGTTTTGGCCCGATCACGAGCGCGGTCGGATACTTGCGCCCATACGACTCCTCCACGTCGGCGGCATCGATCTTCTCAATCTCGCTCGCGATGTATCGCCCGGCGTATCGCAACCCATGCTTTTCAACCGAACACCACACGCTTGCGATTTTCGTGAACCGTTGGCTATCGTTCACCTTGTCGGGCAGGAAGCAAATGAACTGCTTGTCGAGTCGCCCTTTAAGATTGCCGGCCGCCAGGGCAGCTCGTACGACGTCATGGAAGGCCAGGACCATCACTTCTGGACATCGAGAGCAGTAGGGGAGTTCAAAGCGCTGAAAATCCCCTCGGGCGGCTAGATCCCTTATTAGGTTTGGAGATGCATGTTTGAATCGGTACAGGCTCTGATCGTCGTCACCAGCGGCAAGGACAGGGCTTTTCTGACCGAGTAGGTCGATCAACTGGAGCTCGAGCTGGCTGAAATCTTGGATCTCATCAACGACAATCTGGTTGTATCTGCGGATGCGGTCAGGGTGCGTCTGCCAGAAGTGCACCAGCCGGTAGACGGAGTCGACATGGCTTACGGCGTTGTAGTAGTTCGCCGCAGTGAGGTAAGCGCTAATTAGTCCCTGGGCATCGTCGAGACGATGGAACGAGCGCTCCAACTGTCCATGGCTGATCTGAGCGGCATTCTGGATTAGCCCGACTTCGGCAGGCAGCAGCCGTATGAGCGGCGGATACATCTCGAAAGCGGTGTCGATGCCTGGGACCGCCAGGCTATGCAAGACGCCAACCGCGTACCGGTGAAGCGTCCTCACCGTCGCCCGTTCCCCGAGGTCCCGGTCCAAGTCGCGAACCAGATTGTTAATGAATGACAGCACGAGGTTGCGATCTGGATCTCCGCCGAGGACGCGTCCGAAGCTACTGGTCTTCCCTGTTCCAGGGCCGGCGATGACGAGTTTCTTCGGGCTGGTACTCGAGACCATCTGGGCCATGTATCGCTCGCGGTCGGCAAGTAACTCGGTCTGGCCGGTCATTGGCGAGTAACGTGGCTCGGTGAGGGGATGGTAGTGGCGTACTCCTTGCCATCGATGTTGGATCTCTTCCAGGCGCAACGGCAGACTTGGCAGAAGCCCCAGCCGCCGCGACTCAGGGCAGCCTCGGTGAGCCGACCTGGACATTCGCCGCACGCGCAAGCCCCGGACTCGATTCTGTTGAGCGCCTGGGCTCGATCGAACATTCGTTTGATCGTAGCCCACAGCCAAGGTTACAGCCGAGGCATCTGCGGACGGCGGCCTTGAGTTCTGCACCTCGGGTACCGATTTTTGATGCCGACGTCCAAAACCAATTGGAGCTGGGACGAGCCCTAGAATTCGTTCGGTCGCCGCACCTCCGGTCGAGAGCGCAGACGCTTGATCATCCGTCGCCGGTGCCAGCTCGCCCGGGTATGTACGCGTGGTACTTTCGAGAGCTTCCGTGTCGGACTGATGTTTCGGCGTGCGTGGCCTTTGAAAACCTAAGACTTCTGTATGTGGGCATCGCACCAAAATCCCCGTCTAGCAGCACCAAGGCCAGTCGGCAGACCCTCCGTTCGCGCATCCGGACACACTATGCCGGCAATGCGGAGGGGTCTACGCTACGGCGAACCCTGGGCTGTCTGCTCGCTCGGGATCTTGGTATTGAATTGCGACGAACGGGGAGTGGCGCGAGCTTGACGTTTGGCGATGGAGAAGGGAAGTTGTCCGAGTGGATGGCGCTGAATGCTTTTGTCGGATGGCTGGAGTGCGATAAGCCCTGGGTCTTGGAACGGACTCTTCTCGGAGAGCTCGACCTCCCGCTGAACCTGGCGGGTAACCACCGGCATGCGTACTTCGCCACTGTTTCCCGGACCAGGGCAGAAGCCGCCGCGCGGGCACGATCGCTTCCCGTTATGAGCCGAGCACACCAGTGAGTTCAGGCCGGCGGCTGCTGATCCTCGCTTGTTCGAGTGGCAAAAGCCCTGACCCCGGCAAGCTGCCCGCGGTCGAGCGCTACACGGGAGTCGCCTACAAGGTCTTGCATCGAGTGGACCGTCGTAATTGGCCCGACATCGTCATCCTTTCGGCCAAATACGGGTTGATCGATGGCAACACACCAATCGAGTATTACGATCGGCGATTTACTCGCGACACGGCACACGCCATGGCCTCGGAAGTTGGAAAGGCTCTCGACCGACGACTCAACGTCGTGGATTACGCTCAGATTCTGGTCCACGCCGGGAAGGACTATTGGCTCGCACTGTCTGCTTCAAGCGAGCTGAAGAGACAGAAGGAAAAGGTAAGGGCCGATCCCCGCGGGATCGGATACAAACTGGGCACCCTGAAGACGTGGCTGAATGAGCAGTAAGAAGCCCAGATGGCCAAAACGAAACACGCATTATGAGCGCAGTTCCGACTGTCAATGGCCAGCTGCTGGCAGTCACGGCCCGCCGACGCCGGCTAAGGCACACAATCTGAGCACACCTGCGGCCAATCATGGACGAGGACCACGGTGATCGGCGCCTCCCCGGCGAGCGCCCCTGAGTCGCGCGCGTGTGGGCCGTGCCCGATCGCCCGAGCCAGGCGATGTGCTAGCTCAGCCGCTTTCGCAAATCGAGAGGCCGCCCAAGATAAATCCGCTTGCCCCGCAATGTCGTCATCGCTTCGGGTGGAGGCGCTGGTCCTCCCACGTCTCAGGCTTCATCGTGCGGATGGCCAGCGGTTGATGTGGCCGTGGGCTGGGCGGCCATGGGAATGGTCGAGCTTACCTCTTGGGCTGCAACACCTGTTCGCGCTTGGTCTCGGAATCGACTAGTATCACCTCGAACAAGTCGCCGAAGTCACAGCCGAAGTACTTCACCATCTGCTGCTGAAGCTTGGGCCCGGCCTGCCGAGTGTTGGCTTCGATGGCCGGGATGTAGTTTTGGCTGATCCCAAGGTCGTGCGCCAGCTTGCGTTGGGTTAGCCCTCCCTTTTCCCGCATGGCTTTGAGACCGACCGCTCGAACCTCCACTTTCACGGCCCTTATCGTAGACGACGCTGTATGTTTGTCAACGACGATCAAGTCGTGGCCATCGATGGTTGAAACCCTCCAGGCGCACCGGCATCAGAGGCTTAGCGACTGGTCGATTTGCCAGTGAGCCTCGAGAGATCGTCGGCGCTGATTCTCCGAGCGGAGTGAACGAACCATGCCCAATTTGAGCCTCGGTTGCGACTAACGCTGCGCCCTTTGGAGGCGTCCAAGCCTGAGAGCAAGAGGGTCAGAGGAATCACATCCGCAAGCCAGCTCACACTCTCAACGGGCAGCCTGTATACGTCTCTTTCCTGTCTGGTCGGCTCAGGCCACTCTTCCGGTATGAGCAATGAGTTCGCCTCGCCCGCCACCTGAGCATAGGCGACAATGCCGGCGCCAGCCGCACAGAAGGCTATCCAATCGTCCTTCATGATTTCCGTTCACTTAGGTGTGCCGCCATAGAAGCCCCAGATACCCTTGCCAGCCAATACTCCAGCGTTTGCTCGGCGGTGATTCCCCTGCGGTTCCCGGCCGGGACTAACCAGTAGCCGTGAGCCGTCGCGTCTCCCGGGCCATCGCTCACGGCAGGGAGTATATGCGGTGCTCGGGCCGAAAGCCTAGGTGCTCACCGTTTACGTCAGTGTATCGACGGCCTCACGAATTGCCGCAAAAGCATCGATGGTCTTAGCCCGTACCTGGTCCCAGGTCTCGCCGTAATCCGTAATTGGGAATCGGAGGCCGAGCTTGCTCAAGCCCGTCGGAAGTCTGTCGGCGGCGTGCGCGTGTTGCGCGGCGTCGCGAAGGTCAGCAACTGCTCTGAGCGTCTTTATGGCTTGGAGCGCTTTGTCCTTCTCGGTGCCGGAGAGCCGTTCTTCGATAACGGCAGTGAGGCGATTGAAACTCTGCTCCTTCGGTATCTTCGTGCCCGGTAGCAAGGCGTCGTCCACCTGGAGGGCCTTGAGGACTTCGGCTAGGTCGCTTAAACGACCCTCAAACTCGTCTGCGGTCGAGCACGACTGCGCCAGTCCGGCCACATCTGTCGCTCGCTTCAACCGGAGGAGCGGACCCTTGCTGAGAGCGAGTCGCCACACGGCATCAAGATGGTCAATGGCATCTGGCAGCGCACGGGGTGCCACGGCGATCGCCCCCGGCGATTCAGCCTCGATGACATGCTCCCAGCAAGGATTGCCCCCAGCACGGCAAGCTGTGGGACTCTCGATCTCTGGGCGTCCGAGATCGCAGAGAGGAAGCACGGTAATTTGACGCTCGTACATTGGTCCGGCGCGCAAACCTCCTATCTGTGGATGCAACAAGTGAGAACAGATGTAGTCGGTGTCGGGCAAGTTGCACGCTTTGCATACTGGCCGGGAAGTCGGCGCGATCCGCCGGGCACCGATACTGCCAACTGCCGTCTCATCGCGCTCCGACGCGGCGGTGCAATATAGGTCGCGAGCCTGCCAGGACTGGTAGCTGCAGGTTTTCTCCGTCGCCAGTTTCTCGAGCGCCGGGACGTCGTCCCACGTCATCCGCACGTCCACAATTTCGTTCTTGCTGATTTCTTTCTGAGCGAGGGCAGCATCGAGGCGTTGTACGGCCAGGCGAAGCACTGCCTCTCGAAGGGCGGCCCTGGCCTTTTCCTGGCCCGGGTATGCCCAGGCTGAGTTGAGGACACTGGTGCTCATTTCCCATGGGAGTGTCACGACGCCCCTGGCGAATCGCTCCGAGCCGAGATAGATCCTGAAGGCACCCACCTCTGAATCGCCCTGGCGCGCCCAGACATCGAATTTAAGGGTGAGGCCTACCATCGGTTAGAGGATGTCGGCGTAGGCGTGGCCGTCAATGCGGCCGAAATCGATGCGCGTAGGAAAGAGACGTGCCTGCTGATTGCCTCCGCGCGCCAGCACCATCGCGACGACATCAAATGCCCAAGCAAAGAGCTGCGGAGGCAGGCGATACAACTCGCCATCAGTGGTCTCAAGCCACGCGAGTTGCTCAATGGGAAGCCGAGTCGCCACGCGCTGAACATTGAGCACGCGCCCGGTTTCGCCAGGGGTCGAAATCGCAGGTAGCTCCAGTACCGGCGCGTGTCGCGCCATCGCGAGCTTTACTTCGTGGATTTCCTCCGCTTTCGTTACCGGCAGCTGAGGACCCGCAGCCAAGGCGGCTTGCCGATTGCGCCGCCCGTTCTCAGCCTGCTCGGGGGGAGCCTTCCTATACCAGACGTCGTTCCCAGCGAGGTAGACAGCGGCGTCCGGCGACGCCGGGGACGGAATTCCTCCCGCCGAGCCATGCCAGGGGCAGGGATACGGTGCGGCGCTGGCCAAGAAGTCCAGTAACCGCTCTCGCTCGTTTGGCTCCACGCCCCAGTCGATGCAGCATCCGCACGAATGGACGAGCGGGAGCCAATAGATTTGGGCCGGTAGCTGCGGCATCTGCGACGACATAGGGAGTAAATTCTAAGCCGCCCGCGATAGGCTGATCACACATCGGGCGGCGCCCAAAAACGAATGAGCCCCGCCACGATGCGGGCTCTCTTTTCGTGTCTTCGGCGCTCGGCTAGCATCGCTAATTTAGTCCAATCTCCGGAAACGGAAGGTCGTCCGCGCCGCTGCCGGCGTTGATCGCTTCGACCTCGGCTTCCACGTCGCCGTTGAAAGGCGTGAGCCTCCACTGAACCCTGCGCTGGTTGTCGTAGGGCTTCGCTGGCGGCGGAGGCCACCATAATGCGACGCGACCCTGAACGATAGCCGCCATTGGCGCCGGGTCAAGACTCGTGGCGGTGTATTGATTCGGTAGAAACGCTAGGATCGCATCGACGTACTCAGCCCAGTGAACCAGTCCACGAACAGACTGATGCATGGACCGGAACGCTTCCGGCTGTTCATACAAATCGTTCTTCCGAACCCAGGCCAGCGTTACCACGTCACCGGCCGGATTGGTGTCAGTGACTCGCCAATAGAACTCCTTATTTAGCGGCTCAGACTGCCAAAAGACCCGCAGCTTCTCCGCTAACGGAATGACTCCTTGATGCGGCTGCATGCGCAGCACATCCAGAATCAGCTTTTCGTTTTCAATCGACAAGAGGAGGATAGCCAGTCGCTGAGCTTCGCCCATGAAGATAAGTCCTCTAGTTCATCATGGGATTGGGAACCAGTCGTCCTCCGTCGGTTGGACATCCTCGGCTAGGATCGTCGTCCGCGGAATCCGAAGGACGTGCGGATCGCCGCACGAGGCCGTATCCGGACGGATCGTGAGGAACTCGCCGTCCAAAGAACTCGCCTCAATTTGTCCCGTGATGTGGGACGTGACCGCAGGACAGACCACTCGAGCGGCAGAGGCCTCAGCGTCGGTGACGACGATCACGCCGCGCACGATCTCTGGAGGACGGAACACAATCGCACCAAGTGAGGCAACTGTAAGAACAGCCGCCACGGCCGACGCCAGGATTGCCACCCGTGCTCTGCGTCGAACCTGATCTCGCTCGGTTTTCACTCGTTTCAAAACGGCGTCGACGAAGGCGTCGGCCCCTTTGACCTGACCGGCTGGTGGCAAATCGGCAGGGACGGCAACCGCATAGACAAATAGACCTGCGGCTACGACCCAGCAGATCACAGCTGCCAGTCCGAGCGCCCGTACCCAGGTTGGTTGTAACTCGAGCTTTCCGAGTACAGCCGTGCCGATAAGAGCCACGGCAACTGCACTGGCAATGCCATTGGCGCCGAGCGCTTGTGCACGGGCGGCATCAGCCCAGCCGACAACGCCCTTATAGAACTCGGGTACGACTGCTGCAGGCACTGCCTCGTTGTACCCGCGGCCCCCTCCCCCTGCCGAAGGCTTCGGCGCCAACGGCTCTCCGGTCGCCACTACTCCGCTAGGTCCACGCTACCTACTCCAACAGCGAGTGGATCCTACGGTCCATAGGCAGAGAGTAACCTTCCGCGCCTGGTTGTCAAGTGAATCCGCACCTCTCAGGCCAAGACGCTTCCTGCGAATCCGCCCAAGAAGAAGTAGAGTCCGGGCGGCCCCGATCCACATCCACCTTGGGTCGCTAATCGGCGGAGTTAACGGGCTAATCCACTGCAGGGCTTCTTCGACTGCGTCGCGAACACTATCGCTAAGATTCCGGACGGTTACAACCCGCCTAGCATGAAGAACTGATGTTTACGACTGCAAATCAAATCCACTTGTGGGCTGGCGGCATGAGCGCGCGCAGCCAATTGCCAATTCTGGTTCGGCGCTTGGTCTTGGCGACCTTGCCCGTAGTCGACGAGATCGACTTTCCCGCCGAGGAGTCGTCGCAGTTCGCTGGTTGGGATGGCGTCGTGCAGACGCCTTCGAGCAACGCCCATGTGCCGCAGGGAGCGTCGGGCTGGGAGCTCGGGGTCGATTCCAACTCGCCCGGGAAGGCCGACCGCGATTACGAGAAAAGGAAAAAGAAGCCGCTCGAGCTGGCGCCGAAGGATACGAGCTTCATTTTTGTAACTGCCCGCCGATGGGCTGGCAAGAAGGCCTGGCGAAACCAGCGAAGGGCTGAGGGATTCTGGCGCGACGTTCGTGCTTACGACGCCAACGATCTCGCTACATGGCTCGAGCAGGCTACCGCGGTGGATGTTTGGCTGGCAACGGCCCTCGGTAACAGGCCGCCCGGAATTCACCACCTGGGGCATTGGTGGGAGGACTGGTCCGCCGCCACCATGCCATCGCTTAGCTGCGAGTTACTCCTCGCGGGGCGAACGGAAGCCCGGCAACACCTGGATGAGTGGCTCGCCTCAATGCCCAGCGTTCTGTCTATTCGCTCCGATACCCAGGAGGAAGCCGTGGCGTTCGTCGCTGCCGCCCTGATAAACGAGATCGGGAAAGGCTCGAGGGAGGCGGCGCTGGCCCGGACGGTAGTGGTGGAATCGCCCGAAGCATGGCAACAGCTCTCATTCGCGAGCTCGCCCATGATCTTGATACCGACATTTCTAGCCCGTGGCTTGGTGGCGGGCGCTGTGGCGCGTGGCCACCATGTCCTGCTTCCGATCGACCGAGCCGCACGAGACTCCACCGCCATGGAATTGCCGCAAGTCGATGCGGAGGCGGCGGCGACTGCCCTGGTCAGCATGGGGATCAGTCGAAGTCGGGCTGAGCTGCTTGGAGCAGTAGCACACCGTAGCCTCCCGGCAGTGCGGCGCCAGGTCGGTCTGATCCCCGGTTCCCTCGGCGCAAAATGGGCCAACCCGGATGTTGCTCGTCAGCTGGTCCCAGCACTGCTCGCCGGAGGGTGGAACGAAGACAACCAGGCAGATCGCGACGCGGTGCAGGCCCTTGGAGTTCAGCCTTATTCCGAAATCTCGGAGACCGTAACGCGCTGGAGCCATGAATCTGATGCAGCGATTCTTAAGCTTGGCACGCATTGGACCTTAGCGTGGCATCGTGACGCCTGGGAGCAATTGCGCGGTTACATTGGGCCTGACGACCTCGATCGATTTCAGGCGACTGCTCTCCGAGTTCTCGGGGAAGCGGACCCAAGGTTTGATCTTCCGGCTGACGAGCGGTGGCTGGCCGCGGTTCGCCATAGGGTCCCCATGCATTCGTCAGCACTCCGCGAAGGCCTCGCCGAGACCTTAGCTTTACTCGGTTCTGTGCCCGGAGTCGCTGCACCCGAGGGTGGAGGGCCGCGGGCCTGTTGGATCGTGCAACAGTTGCTGGATCGTGCGGCGAGTTGGCAGGCCTGGGCCTCCGTGTCGTCCTATCTGCCCCTCCTCGGGGAGGCTTGTCCAGATCGAACACTTGAGGCAGTCGAGCGAACGCTGGAGGGCGAGGAGCCGTTGGTGCTGAAGCTCTTCACCGACAAGGGCCAAAGCCCATTCCCGAGCTCAGAGCACACCTCGCTATTGTGGGCGCTCGAAACACTGTCATGGTCGCCCCACTACTTTTCCGCCGTTGCGGTCATTCTGGCCCGTCTGGCGGGAATGGCGACCGACGGACGGCTGGCGAATCGCCCTTTTGCCTCTCTCGAGGGGCTGTTTCGATTGTGGTACCCCAGTACCAACGCTCCCCTTGAGAATCGGCTGGCCGTCATCGATACCATCCGCCAGCGCGAGCCCGACGTGGGTTGGCGTTTGCTGTGCAGTCTTTTGCCGCAGTGGGGGGCAGTGGCGATGCCGACTGCCCGACCGAAGTTTCGCGACTGGGCAGGCGATGGTGAGGTCAAGGTAACCATGGCCGACCGTGCGGGCGGCGTGCATCAGGTCGTCGTTCGGCTCCTTGATGACGTCGAGGGCAAGCCCGAAAGATGGAAGGACGTTATCGATGGTGTCGAGCAGCTTCCGGACGCTGACTTCGACCTCGCGATGCGTGCGCTAAGAGGCCTGGACCCTACACAACTTCCGCCGGACGTTCGAAGCGGCCTTTGGGACTCGGTTCGCTCTATGGTGGCCAACCATACCCAGTTTGCCAGCGCGCAGTGGGCGCTCACTCCAGCCAAGGTCGCGGCTTTGCGGCAGGTGCAGGACCGCCTGAGCCCAGATGATCCCCTCCTGCAGCGCGCCTGGCTGTTTTCACATACCGCCCAGCTTCCTGATCCCAGTCCTGGGGATGGGCATGAAGTCCAGCGTGCCCTGGACGATGCCCGCGAGGCGGCGGTAAAGAGCCTGCTAACGGAAGGTGGCATCGAGTCTGTGCTGAGCCTTGCTCAGCAGGTTAAAGAGCCATGGATGGTTGGGGTCGCTCTCGGGGGTTCTGATGCCAGCTTGGATGCACTGAACACCGTGACTGACACCGTCGGGTCCGATTCCGAAGCCTTAATCCAAATGGGATTGGCATACGTAAGGTCTAAAGCTAGCCGCAGCGGCCCTGCCTGGGTCGAAAAACTGCTCTCCGATGAGCGCGCCATGCAGTGGCATGCAGAGCTGAGGGCGATGATGCTGACGACCCTCGAGTTCACCGATGCGACCTGGTCCGCGTTAGATCATGAGGATGAGGGCGTGAAGCAGCACTATTGGCTTCGCACGCCCATCTACGGTCGAGGCAAGATTTCCGATGAGGCCGCCGAGCGCGTAGTCGTCGAGCTCATGAAGGCGGGGCGCCATGCCGAGGCCGTCCGCTTCGCCTCGATGTACGACGAGCAAGTAACGCCCTCGCTTTTGGCTGGTACTGTCGAGGCGGCCACAAGATCAATCACGGATACGCCCGTGTGGAGTGCGCTTACACACGACATTGCGGGATTGCTCGACCGCCTGGAGAAATCTAATGCGGTGGAAGAAAGTAGGCTGGCCCGACTGGAATGGACCCTGCTGCCTCTTTTGCATACGACGGTCTATGAACCTCGCGTACTTCCCCGCGCATTGGTTCGCGACCCAGGTTTCTTCGTAGAAGTGCTTAGCCTGATCTATGTAAGCCGCGCATCGGGCGGCGGCGAAACGCAGCCCCAGCGCCAGCCCGCCAGCGAGGAGCAGAAGGCGGTGGCGCAACGCGCTTTCGGACTGCTATTTGAGTCGAGAGCGGCTCCCGGCCGACGAAATGACGGCTCAATTGATGCCGCAGAAGTTAAGCGATGGGTGTCTGAGGTGCACGATTTGGCGCACGCGGCCGGGCGGGGCGACGTAGGTGACATCCACATTGGCCAGGTCCTCGCATACCTCCCGGTCGGCAGCGACGGGGTGTGGCCCCACGAGGTCGTTCGGGACCTTCTAGAGGAAGTGAGGAACGCCAAGATCGAGAAGGGGCTAATGCAGGGTGCGTTCAACAGTCGGGGCGTCGTGAGCAAGGATCCCAAAGAGGGTGGCTTGCAGGAGAATGCTATCGCCTTCGCGTATCAGCGTCACGCTGCGTCGCTAGCGAATCGTTGGCCGCGCGTGGCGCGCCTGGCTCGAGATTTTGCAACCAACTACGAGGGGCTAGGCATCCGGGAGGACCTGGAAGTTGAGCAGCGTGGATCACCATGACATGAGCGCGCGGTGACCATCGTAGTCAGGATTCGGAGCAAGCAGCAGCCGCAGTCTGACCAGCCTCCGGTGCCGTTCCGGATTGCGCATTTCTCGCCGAATTGGAAGCCGGCGGCGCGGCGAAACCTCCTGGACGAGTGGCGGTCCCTCCTGGCGAACGCATACCCTTACGGTGCCGGCGTAAGGGCCGCGGCGTGCGCGTAGAGTCGTTCCCGAACGGCGACCACTAAACCGTCGTGGAGCTTCGCGATTTCGCCAAGAGTTGAGCGTTTGCCATCGGCCGCAATGCTGATACCGGTCCAGCCCTGAGCGAAATAGAGCACCGCCTTCCCATCATCCCCATCGATCGGATACGTGAGCACCATTTGCTGAGGGCCCGTCGCCATCCAGACAGCTTTGCGGAGGTTGTTTCGTTCATCGAAGCTCAGCCCGAATTCGCGGAACCCGTCCTCGATCCGCTCCCTTATCCATGGGTCCAACTTCACCCTTGCTAAATCGACGCCCTTCTCGGCCGCGCTCCGCTTGAATGCTTCGAGCAGCGCGGCGCGACCCACGCTCACCTCCGACTGGTCGGTCAGTACGCGACCAAACCATCCGTGGCGCTTGTAGACGATTTGAAGGCGCACGTCATCGGGTCCTGAGCCGTCGAGACCAGGAATGGCGTCGCGCAGAGCTGCGATCGGGCAGGTGAGCGCGAACCAGAGGTCCAACCCTGCATAGGTTTTGCCTCCAAGGGTGTATGGCTGTGGCTTGAGAATCTCGCCCTGCAGTTCCCACGGATCCCCGAGGCCGGTGACCACAGCATGGGCATCCCATACGGCACCCCCCTTCGGCCCGTCGTTGCCGATCAGCGATGGGCAGGAACCGGAAAGCTTGATCTGCTCGGCGTCTTCGAGGTTGGCAAGGAACGGTACGCCTGGAACGTTCCCTCGCCGCTGGAGATTGACCGACCAATTGACTGGTGCCCGCAAGATCGTGATTCTCATTCGGGCGCGCCGCAGCTGCGTCTCGAAAGTCAGCCAGACCGACGCCGCGAGGCTGACCGCGCTGAGGCCGATGGCAATTGGGTCCGGCATGGTGACGATTAAAAGGATAGGAGAGGGAGCTTTACAAGGCAGCTCCGCCAACACCCCGTCTGCGAAGCCGAGAGTGGCAAGATGGCACGCTTTCAAATCCGCGGTCTGATCGTTGCAGCTCGACTTCAACTTTCATGGACTAAGGAGACGTAACGTCCAAGCCTGCTTCGCTCTCCAAGAAAGCCATGATCTCAGCGTCATCAGGGACGATCTGGCCTTTCGGTACTTTTCGTCGCACCGACTCGGCTTCCATCTCTCCTTCAAGCTTCTGGAAATCCTCCCATAAGGTCTTGTCGTCTGTCTGATCGGCATCAATGAATGGCTTGTATGCGTACCAAGTGGCGACGGCGTCGTCCGAGAGGTTTACCCAGACGCCGTTGAGACTTATCGCGTTCTCGTCTAAGAGATATCCAACGAATTCAAAGAAACCGAGCACATCATTGGTGTAGTCAACCTCCGCGTTACGGGTCTGGACAACGCCCGTTTTGGCTAAGCGCCATTTTGCAGCGGCTGCTCGCTTCTGAGCCATTTCAGGAGACCCCCACTGATCAACCAGACGGAACAGGGCATCAACGCCTAGGGAGGCGCTGGATGACTTGGCTGCCGACTGCAACGCCCAAATGGCGATTCCGCTGGTGATCAGGGCCACGATTACGCCTACTGCGGTGGCCACAGCGGAGAACGTGTTTACATCGATTCCAAAAATCGTGTCGAGTCTCACCAAGCTCACCTAAATGGCTTCCACCGAGGGCCCGACCTGAAGCCATGAACCTGTGCAAAGAAACCTCCCCTGCGGACGCACTGATACCACCCCTAGCCCCTCCCAAGGCAATCTAAGCAGCTTGTAGGACGCTTGTCGAGCAGCCTGTCACAAAAGTCGGTCACGGTGGTTGCCAACCGCGTGGGAATGAAGACCCTGGAGCGGCGCTGTTCGTACGTAGTTTCGGATTGCGCGCTAACGTTTGCTCTGGTACAACTGGTCAGTCTGAGAACGGTAATCCGGCATTCATAGCCGGGGCCTTCCAGCAAGGGACAGCACCTCATGCCACCCGTCAGAGCGCTTTCGCTGTTGGGGTTTCTGCCGGAGGGAACTGGAATGGCTTACCTGAGACAAAATTGTGTCTTGCCAAACACGGCCACCAATGCCGTCCGTGAAGAATGGCGGTCGGCGCGGGCAAGGGTGAGAGTGCCAATGATGAAGGCCGGACAACCGGAGGTCTTGGAGTTCCCGTCCGGTTATGAAACCCACTTGGCTCAGGTACAAGCAAATCCGGCTTTTGAAGAAACCGTTAGGGGCATGAACTGGTCTTTCAAGCTCGTTGAAATTGACCCACTAATCGCATTTCAGTTTCATGTGCAGTTGGAGCGGTCGGCCAATCTCTGTCGCAACGTGTCTGACGCCGAGCCTCTGATCGAGGACATGCTAGGGCCTTGTCTGCCATTCGACGTTGAAGACATTCCAGCGTCTGTTGTGGTAAGCGGCTCCAGCCTGACCGTGGAAGCGGAAAGCCAAAATCTAAAATTCAGCCCCGTAGACGGACGGGGATTTCCAGAAATGCGCGAGATCACTATCCCCGTTCCACGGCGAGTTAGAACTGTAGGTATCAATTTCCTCCCATCGTCACCTTTGGTACACGTTGTGCTTCATCGGGGCCGGACGTACCTGAAAAACGGCTATCACCGAGCGTATGGCTTCGGTAAAGCAGGAGCGAGCCATATCCCTTGCATCTTTCTTGAAGGTGAAACCAACTTCACTGCAATGGGCCTAGTGGCTGGAGGTACATTTCAACCGGATTTGCTGGAAGGCGACGCTCCGCCAACAGTCGGGCATCTCATCCAAGACAGAGCGTATCCGGTCAACCTCAAGGGTAAGAAACAGTCTCTCCGAGTTAATTGGTCGCTGCAAATTCGGCCCAACTGACCGCCAGCTATCTCGCGTAGTCTTCTGCTCGCTTCTTCATCGGCCTCTTAGCTTGTCGTAGGCTACGTCACCCGGAAGCGCTACGAACGGCGCCCAGCACGGCGAGACGCCTGCTCATCCGTTTCTAATGGGGGTAGTCGCCACCCGCCAAGGAAGGTGAAAAGCGGCGCGTGGCGCTTGCACGCCGGGACGTGCCATGCGAGAACTGCTCCAGAAGCGCCCTGTCTACCTTCGAAGTCGCGTTTGGCCTGTGACCCCTGAGCACGATAGTTCAAGTCCCTCGGCTGCGTCACAGACAATAGTGAGCCAGCCCAGCCCGAACGACCCATCGACCTGGCGCACACCTCCCCCAACTGTTCCCGAGTCCAATCCCTATGGGCCTGCTGCCTGGCCGGCGTTCACGCCGCCTTCCCCGCGCCGTCGTTGGCGGCGCGTCATCGTATTGGGCATTGGCACCGTGATAGCCATGTTCACGCTTCTCGCGGTGCTCGGCCAAGTCGAGTCGCAGAAGCCCAGTTGGACCGGTCAGCCAATGGCCGATCCGGGTGTGACAGGCAATCATGAAGTCTTTGATGGCACACTCGTTATCGCTTCTGGAACTGTCGTCAATAGCGGATGCGCGATCGCCTACGCAGTACGGGTTGAGCTGTCCGTCGTCGACAACGGCGTCACGATCGGCCATACCCAAAAGGCCCTAGGAGACCTGCCCCCAGGGGCGCAAATCGATTACTCGATGAGTAGCGGCGTAAGCGCCGAGCCGGGCCCGAGCGCCGAGACTGTCGTGGGGTGGCACTGGTCATCGCCGGGTAAGCAGTGCCCGAATGGAATCGCGCCCTTGTCCGATCCAAATTATCCCGACGAAACAATGTGCGGTTCGGAGACCACTGGCAACGGCGTGAAGTAGGAAGGCTTTAGCCGGCGATGGCCTAATTACAACCAGGCGCTGTTCGGGTGCGCATGGGCCCAGGCGAATGTGCGCCGCGAGCGAGTCGCGGATGAGGCAGTGGCTGACGTCGTAGAAAAAGCTGATATGTGACTCCCAGCGGCCTTGGACATTAGCGACTTCTGGTCAGCTTCCTAGGCCGAAGCCAGGGCGCGCGGTCGTCCGGGTCGTCGCCGTTCGGTGGTCGCGCGGGCGAATCAGCAGATTTCAGAGAGCGGCAGGGCGGGACCGATCTCCCTTTTAGAAGCCGCCTCAGCCGGACGCTCCAACTCGCTATCCACTCCAACGGAATTGTCTGCGGACTGGAATCTTCCTGTTCAACGGTTGGTGGTTAGCTCATGGCCGGACAGCTTCGAGTACTCTCCTTTAGGCGGTGGGCAGAAAGTGCACTGTGCGGTGACGTGATTTGTGATTGATCCTGAGTGCTGCGCTAGGTTCAGAGGCTTCAGAGGGATGCCGCCGCACCGTTTGCCGGCACTGAACGGTGTGCTTCCACGCGACGCCCAGCTCCCTGCCGTGACGCGCGCCGCGCAACTGGCCGCCGTGACCCGCCCGCTCCTAGCCCAACAGCCTCGCTGGGATAGCGGGGGCCGGACATCATGTTGCCTTCAATTCTACGACCTACGGGACAACCTCTTATGCGCCATCGAGGCGACTGATCGTCTGGGGAAGCTGTCAGGCCTCCGTGTGCTTAACAGACCTGCCTATGAGGGCTGTCGACGTGACCGGGCGGCCCGCTGCGGGAGCTCGACGAATCTACATGAAGGCCGGCGACATGGGTTCTCAGAGCGAGCTGCAACTAGTGAAGTAGATACCACGCGAAGCAAATGGCGGGATATGTAGCAACAAAGGCCCAAACAAATGTATTTAGTCCCATAATCACTGCGTTTGACATGTGAAACAGCAAGCCCCACACAAGGATGATTGCGAGCGCAGGCAGTGGTAGCGCGAGACAAAGCGGAAAACAAGTCTCGAAGCAAACCATCGCTAAGCCGCCGACTCTACGAAGTCTGGGCGCCATCAATAGCATCTGGACGCTGAACGGGCTTCCGTAGGCCTTCGTCGATAGGATTCCAAGCAGCGGATCACCTCGCATCCAAACTGGTGAAACGAGCTTGGCGACACCCGACACCAAGTATGCAAGACAGGATTGGGCGGCGATGAAGATCAAACCCGCCTCACCTGCGAGACGACCAACGAAGGGATTGAACCCGAGTAGAAGAGCGACGCCAATCAGCAGATTCATCTGTTGAGAGCCATCTCCTCCGTAGATACTGCGGCTGTTGAGCGCCATGCAAGTTGTTACTATTAAACCAAGCGCCACCGTAAATGCCCAACTGCGAGGTGGCGAGACGAGCATCAAGGCGACCGACGCCACCCCAGAAGCAAGAGTTGCGGACATTCCCATGGTCCCGAACAACGCGGCGAATGGCCTTGGGTACTGTCGAAAGGGGAAAAGATGGGCTCGGTCGAACTGAAATATTCGCCAAGGGAACCAACCTTGTGGCCCATAGTCAGCAACAGTCGACCACTTTTCAGCAAACGAAATTGCCACGCTGATTCCGTAAAGGACAGCGACTGCTTTGCAGGCGGCTGCTGGATCAGCAAAGCTCGCGAGCAAATTCATAAGCTGTCCCTAGCCGGCCACCTCGGCGGTTTCCGGGAACGGTCAGAAGTCGTGTGGGGGAGAGCACAAGATAAGTTTCGAACCTGCATATGAATCTTCCAGAGGATTCTGTTCGATGATCGCAAACTGGCGCGCTCGAGCATTCGGCGAAATACGTGGCATCGTGTTCACTATGTTCAGCAGCGCCATGTATGGGACGGAGAGGAGCCATCCCTGTGGATTGGCCTCGACGTCGACGTCGTGCCTTCGAAGTTCCTTAACTGTGATGATTAGGGCATTGACGCAGTCCACGACAAGTTTTGTGCGCTGACGTCCGGGATGCCAAAGAGCGTCCAAACCCTTGCGAGATCGGCACCATTCGACTTCCGTCCATTCCGTCATGCCTCGCGGGGTAAGGTCGCGAAAGACCAGGCGATAATCGGAGGTACCCGGATTCGGAGCGAAGAACGTCCAGCCGGGAAGTATCCCGAACGTATTGGCACTCTTCAGACGCCGCCAATATTTATCGGCCATCTGGTACGGAATGGAAATCAACAACCATAGGCCCAGGATCGTTGCGACGATCAGTGCTCCAAAGTCCATGTACCTTAGTACCGGCTTACCCACCTATTCGACCGGGTCAAAAGTGGAATGGGCGCCCCCATTCGCCTAATGTCGGTTCGCTCAGATAGCTTCCTGGTCCAGAGCCTGCGCGAGGTTATTGCGGGACTCGATGAGTCTCTCGAGGGAGATCGTCGGGGCAACATCAAGTCGTTGAGCGAGCCGGTACACTTCGGAATCTCCTCCGATCAGGCAGCTGTTATAGACGTGGTACGCAAGTACCGCGAGGGCGACGACAGCTGCAGCAACGTCTACGGGATCGCATGCAGTAGGGGAATTGGCTGCGATGCCTACTGCCAGCTCCTCCTTGCCGAGTGATGCAGTACCAGCACGGTACAGCTGAATGGCCGAATCGACGAACGCAAGGTCGGCTTTCGTAACCGTTTGCCTCGAGCGAGTTGATGGCTCGACGATCGCGGATATTCTCGACCTGCTCTCGGATAGCGTCTTTGGCATGTCCGTCCTACCTCCCTACATCGTGTCCAGAGTCATGGACCAAGCCTTCGCTCGGGCGAAGTAAGCGTACAGCGAGCCAATAGCTGACTCAATCCGGCAGACGACCTAGAGCAGAGCGCTTAAGTCATTTGATCGTGCGGATGCATCAACCTGATTCAGTTGCTCTTGGGCGAGCTATTGACAAGTCGAGAAAATCGCCGGATAGTTCAGGCAGAGAAAGTTCCGGAAGGGCGCCTAAGTGGGGGTTAGTTTTGGGTCTAGTTCACTCTGCTGGTGATGCTGGCGCAGGCAGCAGCACGTTACCTTCTCGGGCTTGGGCGCAGGAAAACCTCGGCCGTAGGGGTAGCCGGTATAGCGCGGCCTTAGACCGAAAGTCACCGCATTTCACTGCACGTCAGGAGCAGATTCTCGCGCTGATCTCAACCGGGTGCTCGGACAAGCAAGTAGCTCAACAGCTTGGCCTCTCGAGGCGCACCGTCGGAGCTCACCTCGACCGGCTCTATCGAGAGCTGGGCCTTCACACGAGGGCGGCCGCGGTCGCTACGTGGCTGCTTGTACCGAAGGAAGGGTAGAAGGTTCACACCGGCCGACCTGTGTGGTGAGACCGGCGACCGAGCGTGATGTCTCGTCTCGAACAAACGGCACGCCCGTTCGTTGAGCCGATGATTCCTGGCGAGTGTCGCGTCACGCTCCCGCCTGAGGAACAATAGGTGATGAAGCGCGTTAAATCCGGACTCAACTAAGCAGCGCGGAAACCCCAAGGATCACGCCTCCAAGAAACACTAGCAGTGTTCCGAATGCGAAAAGGACCACGCTTGTTGCTTGACCGCCGAGTGCCTCCACCAGCTTTGCCAGATTGCCGACGAAGTCGGCCGCCGACCCCAGTGTGCCGCGCTTCTGAGCTTCCCTCCATGCAGCGACAAGACCGACGAGCATCAAGAGCAGGCCAACGCCAATGACCGCAAGCCCCGCTATGGTTGGCGCTGGGTTCACCTCGCGCCGCCTCTGATCACATTGGATTCCCTAGCCCAGTGAAGACGATGCCAAGCGGGTTATTTCTCTTCGTGATGCTTTCGAGGCGCGCTGCCAGCAAAGCCTTTCGCGGGCTGGCATTCCGACCCAAGTACCGGTAGAAGTCCTGGGCGAAGGCAGTGGCAAAGCCCTCCGAAATCTCGGTCCGCGGGGCGATGACCGCACATCCGCGTTCGGCCAAATCGACGCTGATGCTGAACAGCTCTTGGCCAACTGCGCCACCAGCTTTGCAGCAGTTGAACCAGATCAACGGTCGCTCCTCTCCCCGCGTGTCGGTAGCCGCCACGGCAAATGCATCGTCGAAATCGATAGTGCGTACGTTAATTACCCTTGACACATAAGGATCCAAGCTGCGTCGGCCCTCATCGGCAGGAACTCTTCATTCAACCTCGTAAAGCAGCACCGCGCATGCTGAGACAAAGGGGCTCGCGCACCTACAGACAAAGGGGCGCGCATTGACACGCTTCTTATCTGAGGGTTAACCTTAGGGGGACGCTAACGGCCAGGCGCTTGGGGGCACGACATGGGGATGTCGCCTGAAAGTCCGGGGCTTGTAGGTCAGCTTCAACGGGCGGTTCGTGAAACGCGTGAGCGCCCGTACCGAGTTGACGGGCCGCTTCTGGGATTCCTCGCTGGGGGGTGGCTGGCACTGGCTGGCGCCTGGAAGTTCGCGGATTTAGATGGCGGGGCGGCCATCGCGGTCGCGGGGTCCTGTCTTGCGATTGCGCTCTCGTCAGTCGCGATCTGGGATCTAGTCGTCAAAGTATTTCGGATTGATGAAGAGTATTGGATCCTGCCTCCTCAAAATGGCCCGGGGCCGCTGCGCTTTTGGGTAGCGCCGCTCATTCTTGTTGGAATTGGCATGTTCCTCGGTCACTACTTGTGGCGATAAGCGAAGATCGCGAGCGGACCATCAGCATGACGGCCTCCGCCTTGCTGAGCCTTCTCGGCGCCCTGGTATTGCTCTATTACTTGATCCAATTCGTATCCGTCTTCTGGCTGCATACGACCCACACGCCGGTTGGGACTCTCCAATTTGCCAAATGTCAGTTTCAAGGCACCTCTGGGCCACCCGGCCAACCGGCAGGTTCCCAGTACCAGGTGCCCGTTATTGGCTGGGGCGGACTGGTATTGGCTGTCTGCGGCGCTTCGTTCCTCGTCGGTTCGCTACTCGGCCGGTTCCGAGGTTTAGCCCATCATCAACAGCGACATCGGGCTCTTGCCACGAGCAACACCCTCGATCCCTTGGAAACGTCTCCCTGGGCACTTCAAGCAGCCCTCGCAATACTTCTCCTGTTTATTGCAGTCGCACTCGCTTACGAGGCTTTTGCCGCTGCCGGTGCTCATGGTCATCCCGAGTTCTGGCCCATCACATGGTATGTCCGCTGCGCGGACGATGTCGCGCCAGTGTGGACGCTTTTAGGTGCTGCAGTTACGTCCGCACTCCTCGGCCAATGGCTTGGCTACTGGCCCAAGGTCAACGTTAGACCATGAACCCAGTCAACGCCGCAATCATCATCCTTATATTGTTCGTGCCAATCTTATTTGTGGCGGTGGCAATTGTCGACGTCCTGCTTGAAGCCAGCCATCGCTCCGTGGCACAGTTCGCAGCGTGGTGGTCAAGTCGTCATCTTTGGTTCGCCATCGGTCTTATTGGCTTCTACGGCATCCTTCTTGCCCACCTCTTCTCTCAGCGGTAGATCAACTTCTCTCAGTGGTAGATCAACCCCAGCCCCGACCGAATGCGAAATCACTGGTTGGAAACGTCCTTAAAGTTGACGCCGACGGTCACTCCAGCAACGGCTCAATTTGAAGACAAAGGCTGGTATGTTTAGGCCGGGCTTGACCGTATGAATCAGTTGGATACACATCGTTTCAGAGGTCTTCGCTGGGTCGAACGTACCGGTGGTCACCTAACTGCATTGGAATGTGCCCAACTGCTAGTAGCCATGGCGGTACGTGCCCCTGAAATTGCTGTTGGATTCCTAAGGCTTGAGGGCTGGCTTTCCTCGCCCACAACGCCAGTTGACTTGCCAGCATTCGACCCACCTGACTCTGCCCTTGCACACCATGTGGAGCAGGCCGCTGCGGAGCAGCCTTCCGAGATGGTCGAACACTCCTATCGTACCTGGTTATTCGGGCTAGTACTCGCCGTTCGAGACGGGTCGGGCCTTGATCCCGACCTCTTGTATTGTGCGGCGATGTTGCACGATCTTGGCCTCCTCCGGCCGACCCAAGGAACCGACTTTACACTGGCTGGCGCTGAACGTGCGATGGCCTGCGCGACTGCTGCCGGCCTTACAAGGCCAAGCGCCCGGGCGATAGGAGACGCGATTTGTGTCCATCCTACGCCGGGCCTTTCGATTCGTCGCGACGGAGCTCTCGGCTTCTACCTGCAAGCGGGAGCAATCGCGGACGTAAGTGGGATAAGGCTATGGGAGATCCGAGACTCCGATGTGCAAGGCATCCTTCATCAGCATCCGCGGGGAACAGAGTTCAAGCCGATGCTCAGGAAAATGATGCGGGCCGAAGCAAAAGCAGTACCGCGCGGGCGCTTCGCGCTACTAGTTCGATGCGGCGCTACATCTGCCATCAGAAGCTCCATTCACGGTATCGGCTGGAGCTCGTCAAGCTAGTTGTCACACGCTGGGATCGAGTCACGGGTTGAGAATCGAACCGTTCAACCTGGCGAAGTACACCGGGCGCTGGCTACTCAGTCCAACGCCTCGACAGGAGTTGGCTCCGGGGTGTCCCGCCGCGCTTAATGGCGACGGCATTTCCGGGCCCGAGGCTACGAAATTTCCAAAAATAGGGTTCCGTTAAAGAAGAGTTGAAGAGGAGTGGTAGGCGAGTTCAAGTCGAATTGAAGTTGAGAGGCGCGCGAGCTTCACAATCAGGCGATTTCGGGAGTCCGCACTGGAAATACTGTAGTGGGGGAGAAGAGGAAGAGTTAAGGAGAGAACGAGTTCAGGACAAGTTCCGTTGAACTCGAGGCGACGTTTAGCTATGGTCCGGCACTACAGAGGTGGCTACAGCAGTGACGATGCTGCGAACGAAGCTCTCCCAGAGCACGAATCGGGGACTCGCCATCGCCGGCAAATCCGTGATTGTCGTGGGTAAATCAGCGTGCTACGCTGGCCCCAATGGGGCATGAGATTGCCCTGAATTGTAAGGGGTGGCTGCTATGGCAAATGTTGCGCCGTATCACACAAGCTCGCTGGAATATCCGCCTAAGGAACGGAACGTCTACCACAACCACGACGACTGCCCGGATGGTCGCCGGATTAAGCCTCAGCATCGAGAGTCAGGGACCGGGGGACGTCTGCGCTGCGATGCGTGTATCAGACTCGGGTAGGGAGGGAGTTCGCAATGGCTACAGGGAAGGATGCCGCAAGTAAGGCCGGGAAAGAACTAGGAAGCAAGAAGAGCACAAAGGCAGAGAAAGAGGTTGCCGGAAGCGACCTCGCACAGAGGAAGCCAGGAGGCGGTCAGAAAAGGGGCGGCGGCAAGAAGAACTAAGAAGGTAAAGGACAGACCGCGGCATTGATCGGCCCGGACGGTGCATGATCGCGCTCAGGGCTGGGTCCCCCACTGGCGGCTCGTAGTAGCCGGACATCGATCGACGCTCAACGGGCTAGGCCCAGCGTAAGGCGGCACGGCGCTCGACCGGTGACCAAAGCTTGGCCGAACAGGTGTTCCCTGGTCCAGTTTCTGGCGGGCGTGCGCATCCTATATATATGTGCGCCTAAAGGGACCGATGGCAACGGCAGCCCACTGTAGGTGGCCACAGGCGACAGCACGGCGTCGCTTCTCGTAGTCTGGACCGGCGCGCTTCCGGATCGAACATGCGTTCTCCGGCCCGATGAACGGAGTAGACGGCCGGCGGGACGCCGTGGCAGCGGACCACGGCGCGCAACAACTCAAAGTAGCCCTGGGCGTCCTCCTGCTCGTGGATGGCCCAGGGAACCGGACCGGTGGCGTCATCGATTCCGCCTATCAAGCTCAGATAGGGACCGCCCCTTTCCAGCCATCGTGGCGGCTGCCATCAATCTGGAGCAGCATGCCCGCCCGTGGATATCGGTCGCGCCGGTGCCGATGCCGGGGTACAACAAGCCCGTGAGCGGGCCTTGACAAGCCGCCTAGCGGTTGTATGGTTGCGTCAGTAAATGCTTCGGGCAGCCGTGGCCTTGCACGCAAGGGGGCAGCTTCGGCCGTTGGGCTGACGCGATGTTCCCTACGTCAGGTAGTAGACGTGGCTCTTGCTCACAGCATGGTGGCGACTGAAGGCTGCTCTACTCACGTTGACGCAGGTCGCCGAGATCAGCATGGTAAGGGTGGACACGATTTTTGGAATCGATGTAAATACGTTCTCCGCTATCGCCACCGCCGTAGGCGTAATTTTGGCCCTGATCACCAGCGGAATCGCCATTTGGGCGTTGCAGTCGGCAGCCAAGTCATCCAGCGCCTCCCTCGGTGTTGATGCCTTGTTCCGTCTGATTGATCAGTGGGGGTCTGATGCAATGGCTAAGAAGCGAGCCGCCGCTGCAAAATGGCGCTTAGCCAAGACGGGCGTTGTCCAGACCCGTCAAGCGGAGGTTGACTACACCAATGATGTGCTCGGTTTCTTTGAATTCGTGGGATATCTCTTAGACGAGAACGCGATAAGTCTCAACGGCGTATGGGTCAACCTCTCGGACGACGCCGTCGCCACTTGGTACGCATACAAGCCATTCATCGATGCCGACCAGAATGACGACAAGACCTTGTGGGAGGACTTCCAGAAACTTGAGGGAGAGATGGAAGCCGAGTCGGAGCGACGAAAGGTACCGAAAAGTCAGATCGTCCTTGATGACGCCGCCATCGAGGCTTTCTTAGAAAGCGAAGCGGGGTTGGACGTTACGTCTCCTTAGTCGATTGAGAGAGCCGTAATCTTTCGACGCAATCTCGGCGCGGTCAATTTCGTCCTCATCATTGCCCCAACCTCCAGGCACTTGCCAACGGGCCTGCCCCCATCATCGGAAATGACGACGCCAGTAACCTCCTCGTCAACGGCGATGTCTTTGCCAGTCCGGACGACCAATGGGAACTACGCAAAGGTTCAGGTGGTCACGTACGGATACGACATGGTGATTGGGTGACCTGTGCGCCTCGACCATGATCGTGTCTCTATCGGTCAATCGTGAGCAAGAGGGCGACTGCGTCGGCCGTGCCATTGATGCCGGGTCCTGCGGCAGAGGGCTCGAGTTGGGTCCGAACCCGTAACATCTAAGGAAATGAGACCTGGACGGCAAAAGTTGGCGAGCGCTATGGAACGGTTCCTCCTTCTGAGCCCAATAGGTCTCGTCGACGTGTAGAGATCCAGACGAACACTCGACGAAGACGCCCGAGATTGACGTGCATCCATTCCCGCCGATCAGGGCGGTGCAGCGCTCTGATCGCCTGCATGTACCAACGTAGCTGAATGCAGACGGCTTCCTTTTGCCACCGACCTTCGACCTCCTGTTAACTACTCAAAAAGGCTTGGCCCTTTTTGAAGGGTCAATGACGAAAATGATCCATCTGCCCTATGGGAGGTTCGCCGCCTGAAGATCAGACAGGACTAATTCTGGGCGCGATCGTTCATTCCGGATGAGGTTCTTTTGGATTGTTAGCCCCCTTATGGTTTCGACCGCATAACTCGCAGTACGGTAGCAAGCAATCGCTGCAGAACACTCGCGTCTCCGGAGGCTGCCGCTGATCTTCGACCAGCAACCCCTGGCAAACAGTACACCGGTACGGAATAGCCACCCCACGAGTCCCCGAGTGCAACGGTAGAGGGCAACGCCGCAGAAGTCAACGGACCTGCATCGTTGCCTCCCTTTTCGTACTCGGGGTGAGCAGGTGGCTCCTGCGGAGCGTGTTACAGTCGGGGTCGCACCAGATTAGGTTGATGGCGCAGGCGGCGCCAAATACGCACGTGGATTTCGGGACCGGCGGAACCGAGTTGGGTGGTGCGTTTTAGGTTCGCGCAAATGAGAGGCTTAGGGTCGAGGCGGGTGTCGGTTCTTGGCCCAGAAGGACTCGGAGAATGGCGGCGTGTTGTGATTCGACTGGGGCAATTAATCCACACCAACGCCTGAGATTCGAGTCGGGCACGGCTTGAAGATTCGCTGCGCAAGTCTCGGCAGAGATTTCTTCGACGTTTGACAGTAGATCGAGGGCATCAGCGATTGTCTTGATGCCAAGCAGGCTTGTTCGTATACGGCCAGCCAACGTCGCATCGGGAATGCTCTGCTTTGCTTGCCGAGCGTTCAGCAGTGACTCATTCCAGTGATCGAGATGTGCTTGGTGATGCGATTGAGCCATGGAAGCGAAGTCTACGACCACCGGCGGCACTTTGCCGAGACGGCCCGACTGCAGCCCGTTGAGGACGGCTTGATAGGCGGACAGGGCCGCAACTTCGACACCAGCCAGGAGTCGTTCAGCTTTAAGGATCCTGCCCGAATCGTTCTGCGGCTTTCCGCATGCCGTGATAAGGCCGCCAACCATGACCCCGGCGACCGTCACCTGGAGAAATTCGCGCCGGGTCATGTTCGATGTCATGCAACCGCACCATCGGTCGGCGACCGCTTGGCCGTCGTAGTAAAGAATGGGACCGGCGAAGCTTGCACGGCGACGGCCCCAGGAATTTGGGCTAATTCCGGAGGAGTTCCTACGGCGATGGTGATATCGGGGGCGAGTCCTCGAAGCATGGTCAACACCGCGACCCGCGAGGCTTGGACCGGAGCAATGGTGGCAGCGGATCGAAGCGCATTGGTATCGGTCAGTGTGCTGCAAAACGCGGCGCAACTGGCCGCCGATGCCATCTCGACCAATGCAGCGACGGCGAGCGCTCCAGCGAGATCGGCCACGTATTCCAGGGAGCGCATTGTTGCCGGCTCCAGGACGAGATCAGGTTTGTCTTGAGCTTTGCCTCCAAGGTGGAGGGCAGCAGCGTTGAAGCGCCGTGCTTCATCGGCGTTTTGGGCTTTGGCCCGGCCTAAGAATGATTTGGCCCGCGCGAATCCGGGATCAGCGACCGCGGCGGGAAGCACGAGAAGTTTGTCGTAAACAAGCACCGCGAGATTTGCGAGGGATGCAGCCGTCTGCATCATCGTCTGATCATCATGCTGCGACATTTGAGTTGCACCCTAGACGATCGCAACTATGTCGTCAACAAAAGGCTTGACATTTTCTTAGGACGCGCCTAGCGTTGCGGGCAGTCGCGTGTGGTGCGCGAAACCTTTGGGTCCTTCGACCAAAAGGGGGGAACGGGGCAATGTCGGTCGAACTGGATCCCTGATCCGTCGTGAACGGGGGCAAACCGCTAGCTAAATCCGCGGGTCGCCGCGCCCTGGTGTTCCTCGGGGCGTTGTCGATCGTCGTGACTACGCTTCCCATCCGAAGCGTGATTCCGGCGCTCGCGGCTGGATACAGCTCGACGATTCTCGCCGATTCTCCCACCGCCTATTGGCGCCTCGGAGAGTCCAGCGGGACGTCCGCCGCCGATGCAACGAGCCACGGTAACACCGGAACCTATAGCGGTGGATTCACGTTAGCGCAGCCCGGCGCCTTGTTTGGGGACGGCGATACCGCCGTAAAGCTCGATGGCACCTCGGGATATGTGACGGTGCCGAACTCGGCCGGCCTCCAGTCGAACCAGGTATCGATCGAGCTCTGGATCAAGAAGTTGACGGAGACGCCCTGGGGCGCCTACGTCACCAAGAATATCGCCTACGGCGGAAACGCCGGAAGTAGCTGGTTCCAGCTGCTCAACTACGGCACGACGGGCCGGCTTCAGTTCCGCGTCACCGGTGATGATGGCCCGAGCAGCTTGCAGTCCGCAACCACCCTGGGCCTCAATGCGTGGTACCACGTGGTCGCGACCTACGACGGCACCATCGCGAAGCTGTACGTAAATGGGTCACTCGACAGCTCGCTGTCGATAACGGCGACGCCGACCCAAACGACGGCTCCTCTCAATATCGGCCGACGTCCCGACGGGTACTACA
Organism: Chloroflexota bacterium; assembly: GCA_034666565.1. Taxonomy (GTDB): domain Bacteria; phylum Chloroflexota; class Dormibacteria; order CF-121; family CF-121; genus CF-13. Next base: position 60,017 of record JAXDLN010000022.1, on the reverse strand, counting down.
ACAACGCCGTCCTCGATGAGGTGGCGATCTACTCGACGGCGCTGAGCGCGACGCAAGTTGGAAGCCACTGGACGGCGTCGGTGAATCCTCCCGGAGCGCCCACCAGCGTCACCGTATCGATTCCGGCGAGCAATCAGGCCAAGGTAACGTGGGTGGATCCGACGAGCCAAGGGGCGTCGGCGATCACGGGCTATAGCGTCACGCCGCACCTGGGCTCGGCCGTTCGCACGCCAGTCATCGTGGCTGGCGCAACCACGACCACGACGACCCTCACCGGGCTGAGCGCGGGCTCGTACACCTTCACGGTGGCGGCCAACAATGCCAACGGTTCGAGCGTGTCATCGGCGGCGTCGGCAGCAGCCACTGTCACCGGCACAACGTACGGGTACAGCGCGACGGTACTCGGTGATAACCCGGCGGCCTATTGGAGGCTCGGCGAAGCGAGCGGGACGGTCGCGGCCGATACGACCGGCCATGGGGTAACCGGTACGTATTTTGGGACGCGAACCCAGAACCAATCAGGGGGGATTTTCGGAGATCCGGACCATGCAGTGAGCTTCGATGGCTCGACCGCTTACATGATTGCTCCGAGCACCTCGACACTTCAGGCAAACAGCGTGTCGATCGAGGTATGGCTAAAGAAGCTGACGGAAAGTGCCTCGGGGACCTACGTGAGCAAGAATTTCACCGCCGGCGGTGGCGCCGGGACGGGCTGGTTCGAACTGCTGAATCAGAATACAACCGGCCATCTGCAGTTCCGTGTTACGGGAGACACCGCAGACGTAAGCCTTACCTCGAACCGGGTTCTGGCGCTCAACACCTGGTACGACGTCGTGGCCACTTACGACGGAACGACGGCCAAGCTCTATGTCAATGGCTCGCTCGACAGCTCGATGGCGCTGGTCGCCACTCCATCCATCACCAGCGACCCCATCTACATCGGACGCCGGTCAGATGGCAACTACACCAACGCGGTGATCGACGAGGTTGCCATCTACCCGACGGTGCTGACGGCCGCTAAGGTCACGACCCACTGGCTGGCCGCCGGCTACGTGCCGGGAGCGCCGACCGGGGTCAGTGCGTCGCTCCCCCACAACACAACGAACCAGGCCTCGGTGTCTTGGACGGCACCCTCGTCGACTGGCGCATCAGCAATTACGGGATACACTGTCATGCCGCAAGGCGGCCCGGTACAGAGGGCCCCAGTGACTGCAACTGCCTCACCTGTCACGATCACTGGGCTCAGCGGCGGGTCCGCCTACACGTTCACCGTAGTAGCCACCAACAGCTACGGCAACGGCCCGGCCTCCAGCCCTTCGGCGGCGAAGACCCCCTCGGGCAACGCGGTGCCGACCGTGCCAACCAGCGTGACGGCCACGCCGGGCAATACGCAGGCTGTCGTCAACTGGGGCGTTCCCACGTCGAACGGCGGCTCTGCAATCACGAGTTACACGGTCACGCCGTACGTCGGCACGGTACCCGGGACACCGAGGACCGTGACTGGCAGCCCGCCACCAACCACCGCCACTATGACGGGCCTCCTGAATGGGACCCAGTACACATTCACCGTGTACGCCAGTAATGCGGTAGGGCCGGGACCAGCGGCGAGCACGACCGCGACCACCCCTGCCTCGGTGCCAGGCGCACCGACGGGCGTCAGTGCGACCGCCGGAAACGCGCAAGCTCGGGTAAGTTGGTCCGCGCCGTCGAACGGCGGGTCAGCGATTACGGGCTATACCGTGACGCCATACGTTGGCGGTACGGCGCAAACGGCGACCGGCGTCAGCGGCTCGACGACGGCGACGACCATTACGAACCTGGCCAATCTGACAGCCTACACGTTCCAGGTCACGGCAACAAACGCCGTTGGCACGAGTGCCGCCGGCTTATCCGGCGCAGCAGTCACGCCGACCGGTCCCGGACCAAGCGTTCCTGGTCCGCCGACCAGTGTGGCGGCTACGGCTACGAATGGCGGCGCGTTAGTCACATGGCAGGCGCCGAGCAACGGCGGAGCAACGATTACGACCTACACGGTGACGCCCTACGTTGGCACAACCGCGGGAACGCCTATCACGATCCCGGGGTCGCCGCCACCGACAAACACTACGTTGACCGGGCTAACGAATGGAACAACCTATGTGATCTACGTCGCAGCCGCAAACAGCCAGGGCACCGGACCAGCCGGCACCTCGAATCCGGTGACTCCGGCAGATGTTCCTGGAATGCCAACTGGCGTCACGGCCGTTGCCGGTAACGCCCAAGCGACCGTAAGCTGGACCGCCCCCGCCTCGAATGGCGGAACGATTCAGAGCTATACCGTCACGCCGTCCATTGGCTCGGCTATCACAGTCAGCGGTGGGGTGACCAGCGCCCTCATTACCGGGTTGACGAACGGAACGCAGTACACGTTCGCGGTCAGTGCCAACAACGCCGCTGGGTCGAGTCCGGTGGGAACCTCGGGCGTCGTAACGCCGGCGACGGTCCCCGATCCACCAGGGGCGATCACGGCCACGAGCGGGAATGCAACCGCGAACCTGACTTGGAACACCGCTGCCCCAAACGGGTCGACGATCACCACTTACACCGTTACTCCGTATGTGGGGTCAACCGCGGGCACACCGACCCCTGTAACGGCGCCCGCAAACGGGACGACCATCGCCGGCCTCATCAACGGGACGACCTATACCTTCCAGGTCACCGCAACGAACGCGGTGGGCACGGGGCAAGCGGGGATTTCCAACGCCGTCACGGTGGGTACCCCAACGCCACCAACGAGTGTGTCCGCTTCCTCGTCGGCAGGAAATCAGGCGACGGTGACGTGGACTGCTGCAGGCGGACCGAGTCCAACTGGTTACCTGGTGACGGCTTACCTTGGCCTACAGGCTGAGAACTCGGTCGCGACCGGCCTGACAACCAGCGTAACGATCACGGGTTTCGCGTCAGGAACCTACACCTTCCAGGTAACCGCGCTCAATGCCTCGGGGATCGGTCTCGCCTCGGCCGCGTCCGCCTCGGTTGTTGTCGCCGGCGCAGCATCGACCTACGCGTCGACGGTGCAGGCGGATGGGCCGTCGGTGTACTACCGGTTCAGCGAGACGTCGGGGACCGTGATGGCCGACTCGTCGGGCAATGCGCGGCCCGGGGGTGTGTATGGGAGCTACACCTTAGGGGCCGTTGGTTCGTTACCGAATGACACTGATGGGGCGATCAACCTGACTGGTGGTGCCGTTAACCAGGCCGTGGCCGGGGCGGGGTTGCCGACAGGGAATGCGCCGCGCTCGATGGAGGCGTGGTTCAAGACGACGAGCACCGGCCCGATCATGTGGTACGGCAATGGCCAGACGGTGCAGCTCTTCGACCTCAAGGTAATGAGCGGCAACCAGCTGCGGCTGGCCACCTACAACAACGAAAAGACTTTCACGACGCCCTATTCCATCGGCAATGGGATGTGGCATTACGCGGTGGTCACCTACGATTCGACGACGCTGATCCTCTACCTGGACGGCCAGGTGCTGGGCACGACCACCTTTGGTGGCGCGCTGAGCACCATCCCGGACGCCAATGGGCTGTTGCTGGGCAACGACTACTGGAACCCGAGCGTCTTGCAAGCAACGCTCGACGAGGTGGCGGTGTATCCGAAGGCGCTGACCGCAAGCCAGGTGGCGGCGCACTTTGCGGCCAGTGGCAACAGCCGGCCGTCGGCGCCGAGCGCGGTGACCGCGAGCTCATCAACCGCAAACCAAGCGAGTGTCAGCTGGACGGCGTCAAGCGGAACGGTGACGAGCTACATTGTGACCGCCATCTCGGCGGGAAAGGCGGCGAATGCGGTGGCGGTGGGCGGGACCCTGACCAGCGCCGCGCTCAGCGGTTTGGCAGGCGGCAGCTACACCTTCCAGGTGCAGGCCTTCAACAACTTTGGCGCGAGTTCCGTGGGAACCTCGGGCAGCGTCACCGTGAGCGGCGCATCGACGTATGCCTCGACGGTGCAGGCGGACGGGCCGTCGGTGTACTACCGATTCAGCGAGACGGCGGGGACGATGGTGGCGGACTCATCAGGCAATGCGCGGCCCGGCGTGGCGTATGGAAGCTATGCGCTCGGCGCCACGGGGGCACTGCCGAATGACACGGACGGCGCCATCAACCTGACTGGCGGGGCGGTCACGCAGAGCCTGGCCGGAGCGGGGTTGCCGACAGGGAATGCGCCGCGCTCGATGGAGGCGTGGTTCAAGACGACGAGCACCGGCCCGATCATGTGGTACGGCAATGGCCAGACGGTGCAGCTCTTCGACCTGAAGGTGGTCAGCGGCAACCAGTTGCAGCTGGTCACGTACAACAACGACAAGACTTTCACGACGCCATACGGCATCACGGGAGGCACCTGGCATTACGCCGTGGTCACCTACGATTCGACGACGCTGACCCTCTACCTGGATGGCCAGACACTGGGCACGGCTACCTTTGGTGGCGTGCTGAGCACCGTCCCGGACGCCAATGGGCTGTTGCTGGGCAACGACTACTGGAACGTGTTGCAAGCGACGCTCGATGAGGTGGCGGTCTATCCGAAGGCGCTGACCGCAAGCCAGGTGGCGGCGCACTTTGCGGCCAGTGGCAACAGCCGGCCGTCGGCCCCAGCGAGCGTATCAGCCACCTCTAGTGGCACCAACCAGGCAACCGTCAGCTGGGTTGCCGCCAGTGGCTTACCGACCAGCTACGTCGTCACCAGCTTCAACAACAATATTCGTCAGAACACAATCGGACTTGGCGGTGCCGCCACCAGCGTGACCCTGACCGGCTTGAATGGAGGCTCGCCGTACACCTTCCAGGTACAGGCCTTCAATAACTTTGGCGCCGGCCCGATCTCGGGACTGTCAGGCCAGGTGATCCCTGCCGGCGGCTCGACCTACGCATCGACCGTTTTGGCCGATGGACCGGCGGCCTATTACCGGCTCGACGATGCGGGCGGTAGTGTGGCCGGCGAAACCTCGGGAAACAGCAGCAACGGAACCTACGCTGGTGGGTACACCCTCGGCCAATCCGGCGCGCTTCCGTCAGACGTTGATTCGGCGACGAGGTTTGACGGTGGCTCTGGATATGTGTACGTACCCAGTTCATCGGCGCTGCAGAACACCAAGCAGGTGACCATCGAGCTGTGGCTCAAAAAAGTCACTGACACCCAGTTCGGCATGTACGTGACCAAGAACTTCGCAGGATGTGGCGGTGCGGGCAGCGGCTGGTACCAGTTGATGAACAACGGGGGGCACATCGAGTTCCGGGTTACGGGTGACTGTGGCACCTCGATGGATTCGAGCGCCGTCCTGGCGGTAAACACGTGGTACTACCTCGTCGCAACCTACGACGGGAAGACGGCCAAACTCTACATCAACGGGTCTCTCGATAGCTCCTACTCGATCACGGCTACCCCGGCGATTACAAACGACCCGCTCTATATCGGCCGCCGATCGGATGGGTACTACAACAACGCCGTCATCGATGACGTTGCCATCTACCCGGTCGCCCTGACCGATACCCAGATCGGCGCGCATTACACCGCCAGCGGCAACGCAGCCCTTCCGGCCTCCCCGGGCGGGATAGCTGCCACGGGCGGGACTGGACAGGCGACCGTCAGTTGGAACACCCCCTCGGGCAACGGCGGCACCATTACCGGTTACACGGTCACGCCTTATGTCGGAACGACGGCCGGCACCCCGGTTCAGGTTCCAGTCTCCGCAAATAGCACGCCAGTCACCGGGCTGACCGATGGCACGACCTACACCTTCCAGGTCACGGCGACCAGCAATATTGGCACGGGCCAGCCAGGCACGTCGAATGCGGTGACCGTTGGGGCACCGGGAGCGCCGACCGGTATTACCGCGGCCGGGGGCAACGCGCAGGCCGCCGTCAGCTGGACCGCCCCGGCGTCCAATGCCTCTGGCATCACGAGCTACACGGTCACGCCCTTTGTGGGAGCGACGGCAGGAACACCAACGACCGTGACGGGTGCCCCGCCGGCGACCTCAACCACCGTCACCGGCCTGGTGAACGGAACAACCTACACCTTCCAGGTCACGGCCACCAATACGCAGGGCACGAGCCTACCCGGAACGTCTGGAGTCGCAACTCTCGGTCTTCCATCCGCGCCGGGTGGCGTCATAGCGACCATTCCAATGGTGAACAACCAGGCTCAGGTCAGCTGGACGGCCGCGACCGCAAACGGGCTGAGCATAACCGGCTATCTCGTCACGGGCTACAACGGCGTGCAAGCGGTTGGCGCCATGGCACTCGGCAGCACCGCGACGGCCGCCACCATCACCGGACTCAAGGGCGGAACCGGCTACACCTTCAAAGTCGTGGCCACGACGAGCGCCGGAAATGGGCCGGCCGGCACGTCCGCCCTGGTGACGCCAACCGGGCCGACGAGCACGTACGCATCGACCATCGCGGCCGATGGACCGGCAGTCTACTACCGCCTTGGCGATCCGTCCGGAAATTCAGCGGCCGACTCGTCGGGCAACGGGTCCAATGGCGTCTACAACGGCAGCTACGCGCTGGGCGGCACCAGCGCCCTTACCAATGACGCGGACACTTCCCTGTCGCTGACCAATGGCAATGTGCAACTAGCAGGAGGGACGGGGTTACCGTCCGGAGGCAGCCCCCGGACCATCGAGGCCTGGATCAAGACCACCAACACCAACTATCAGGTCGTCGCCGGGTATGGAACCGCAAACAACGTGCACCACTACTTTGAAGTCCGGGTTAGCGGAAGCAACATTCAGATCGTTACGTCGTCTGATGACCCGGTGATTACCGGCCCTTACTCCCTGGCGGATGGGAACTGGCATCACCTCGTTGTCACCTACGACGGGAATACGACGGCGACCGTTTATGTCGATGGCCGGATAGCGGGAACCGCACAGTTCTCAGGGGCCTTGATCACGACCGCCGACGCCAACGGCCTTATGGTCGGCCAGGACTCATGGTGCAATTGCTCCGACCAATTCGTTGGCAACCTGGATGAGGTTGCGATCTATCCGTACGCTCTTTCCACGGCCCAGGTGTCCACCCACGCCACCGCCAGTGGGACGGTGCCGCCAAGCCCGCCGACTGCACCAACGGCGGTGACCGCGGTAGCGGGCGCTAACCAGGCGAGTCTTAGCTGGACAGCGCCCGCCGGAACGATCACCAAGTATCTGGTCACGGCGTATCAGGGGTCGCAAGCCCAAAACTCGATCGGTCTGAACGGGACGACGACAAGCGTCATCGTCAGTGGGCTGCAGGCCGGCCTGCCCTACACGTTTAACGTCCTTGCCTACAACGCCTATGGGGCAAGTCCACCAGGGACGTCATCTCCAGTCACGCCGACGGGAACCAATCCGATGTATGCGCCCACCGTTTTGGCCGATACGCCGCTCGAGTACTACCGCCTAGATGACCCCTCGGGCACCATTGGGGCCGACTCGTCGGGGAACAGCCGATCGGCAACGTATGCCGGTACGTACACACAGGCCTCGACAGGCGCATTACCAAACGACCCGGACAAGGCCCTGTACGTCAACAGCGCCACCGTGACCGCGTCGGATACGGCGTTGCCAATGGCGAATGGGGCTCGGACGATCGAGGCCTGGGTCAACACGACCGGGGCCGGAGTCCAGGCGATTGCCGGCTATGGCACCACAGCAACACGCAGTCTGTTCGACCTGCGGCTCAACGGGAGCAACCAGGTGGGAGTCGTCACCTGGGGTGACGACAAGTACTTCACGGCTCCCTATTCGCTGACCAACGGGCAATGGCATCAGATCGCGGCCACCTACGACGGAACCACGGTGGTCGTCTACGTGGACGGGCAGAGCATCGGCCAATCGACGTTCAGCAGCGGGCTCGGCACCCAATCCAATGGCCTTGGCTTCGTAGTGGGCAGAGACTCCTGGGCCTGCTGCGAATCGTTCGTCGGCACGCTCGATGACGTGTCGGCATATGGGAGCGCGCTCTCGTCCAGTCGGGTACTGGCGCACTTTTCCGCCAGCGGGAACGCCCGGCCGGCCGCACCCACTAGCGTTGCCGCCACCGCGGGCCCGAGCCAGGCGACGGTGAGTTGGACGGTGCCGTCGGGAACCATCGGCTGGAACCTGGTGACGGCCACGCAAGGCACGCGGAAGAACCAGCAGGCGGTGGCGGGCGGCGCGACCAACAGCACGGTGATTAGCGGGCTGACGCCGGGACTGAGCTATACCTTCGCCGTCACGGCGACCAACAACTTCGGCTCGGGTCCGGCATCGGCGTCGTCGGCTGCGATCGTGCCCACGGGCAGTGGGACCCCGTATGCCGGAACAGTGCTTGCCGATAGTCCGCTCGAGTACTACCGGCTGGGCGATTCCGGCGGGACGGTGGCGGGGGACTCATCCGGGAACAGTCAACTCGGAACGTACAGCGGCAGCTACACCCAGGGCGTCACCGGCGGGTTGACCAACGACGGCGACAAGGCGGTGACGCTTAGCAACAACACTGGCCTGGTGACAGCGCTGGACGGCTCCTTACCGATGGGCAACAGTGCCCGTACGATCGAGGCCTGGGTGAACACCACGGTGTCCGGGGTCCAGGGTGTGGCCGGCTACGGGACGAACGCCGCACGGGGGTTGTTCGCCCTCCGGCTCAACGGCAGCAACCAGGTCGGCGTAGTCGGCGGCTCCGACGACCACTACTTCAACGTCCCGTACTCGGTGACCAACGGCCAGTGGCACCAGATGGTGGCGACTTATGACGGGACCACCCTGATCATGTACGTCGATGGGCAGCAAGTCGGACAGACCACGACCTTCGCCGGGGCGCTGGGGACGCAGTCCAACGGAAGCGGTTTGGTGATCGGCCGCGACTCGTGGTGCGTATGCGACTCGTTCAACGGCACGATGGATGACGTCTCGGTCTACGGCAGCGCCTTGTCGCCGGCGCGAGTGCTGGCCCACTTCACCGCCAGCGGGAACGCCCGCCCGGCCGCACCCACCAGCGTGACCGCCATCGCCGGCGCCAATCAGGCGATCGTGAGTTGGACGGCGCCAGTGGGTTCGGTGACCGGTTATCAGGTCACCGCCATTTTGGGGAATGTCGCGGAAAACTCCATGATGGTCGGCGCCGTGACGACCGCCACGGTCAGCGGGCTCAACGTTGGCAGCGCGTACACCTTCCAGGTTCAGGCGCTGAATAATTTCGGCAGTGGACCCGCGGGAACGTCACCGTTAACCACGATTACCGCCGGCAGCAACCCTGCCTATGCCGCCACGGTCCTCGCTGATGGACCCGTTGCCTATTACCGACTGGATGATTCTTCTGGAACGGCGGCCGCCGATTCCTCGGGTGGAGGCCAGACCGGTGGCTATTCCGGCACCTATACGCTGGCACAAGCCGGCGGCCTGCTGAACGACGGCGACAAGGCTGTGGCGCTCAGCAACAGCAATGGCCTGGTGACTGCGCCGGACGCCTTCATGCCGACGGGTAACAATGCCCGAACCATTGAGGCCTGGGTCAAAACGACCAGCACCAGTACGCAGGGTGTAGCGGGCTACGGGGCGAACTCGACCCGCGCCTTATTCGACTTGCGGCTTAGTGCCACAAATCAAGTTGGGGTCGTCAGCGGCAGTGACGACCATTACTTCACAGCGGGCTATTCAATCACGAACGGCGTCTGGCACCAAGTGGCTGCCACCTACGATGGCACGACGCTGATCGTCTATGTCGATGGCCAGAGTATTGGCCAAACGACCTTCGCGGGCAGCTTAGGGACGCAGTCCAACGGCAGCGGTCTGGTGATCGGTCGCGACTCTTGGGCCTCGGCGGATTGGCTAACCGGCAATGTTGACGACGTCTCCGTCTACGCGAAGACTCTTACCTCGAGCCAGATCGCCAATCACTGGGCGGCCGCGGGCTACCGCCGGCCCAGCGCGCCGATCAATCCAGTGGCGTCCGCTGGTCCGCAAGGGGCAATCGTCTCCTGGACCGTGCCAAGCGATCTCGGCAACCCCCCGCTGACCGGCTACACGATCACCCCCTACGCGGGGTCGACAGCAGGGACTCCTGTGAGCGTCGGTCCCAATCTCACGAATGTCACCATGTCCGGCCTGAGCGCCCAGACGTCCTACAGCTTCCAGGTCAAGGCGAACAGCGTCTACGATCCGCCTGTTGCCAACGCGGCAGCGATCACCACGGCGCTCGCACTTGTCCCCGTACCTGCAAATAGCGCCTACGTCCTGGAAGTCGGCTATGCGGACGTTTATCCTCCCCATCCCTTCCAGAATTTCACCCCAAGCCCGTGGCAAGGTTCACCGAACACCACCTTTATGGGCACCACCGGTTCTATCGATAGCGGAGCGCTCCGAATTCACGATCTGACTGGGTCCGGCATTACCCTCAACGACATCCAAGTCGATATCGGCGCTACGCACTTCGCCAATATTTGGGGGACCAATCTGGCGGTGCCCGCCGGCGGCGACCTGATTCTTACTGCGATGACGGGAGCACAGGGCGACTTCGACACCTCGGACACCCCCGCCGGCAACTGCGTGGCGAACGGCATTATCCCGGTCATCCATGTGACCATCAACGGCGTCGATATCGATTGGAAGGACTCCGGCCAGGTCCTCAACACCGGTGGCATCGACACGGGGAGTGGCGGCTGCGGCATCGGCGAGGGGCACGATTGGTCGATCATCCACAATGGGCCGCTGCCATCCGAAATCATGGGCCCGAACGGCAGCATGAAGATCTGCTGGACCTGCATGGGCCTTCCGGTCAACACCGCTTCCGGTGACTTCTGGCACTCGTTTACAGATTTCGACATCCCCGGGCGCGGCTTCAACCTCCACTTCGACCGCACCTACAACTCGCAGATGGGGCCGTATGACGGACCCCTCGGATACGGTTGGAGCGACCCGTACAACATGTTCCTGTCCTATGACACGAGCAGTGGGACGATCCTGGTCCACCAGGAGGCGGGCAGTAGCGTCATCTTCACGCCAAATGGCAGCACCTATACACCGAGTACCGGCGTACTAGCGTCGCTCATTCGCAATGCTGACGGAACCTTTACCTTCCAACGGGCTGACCTCGCGAAGTACGTCTTCAACGCACGGGGCGAGCTTTTGTCCGAGACTGATCGCAACGGCTATGCGACGACGTTTAGTTATACGACCGACCAGTTGACGACCGTCACCGAGCCCGCCGGCAGGACGCTGACCCTGAGCTACACCGGCACACATATCACGCGCATTAACGACACCGCCGGCAGCCGCAACGTCACGTTCGTGTATGACGCCGTCGGCAACCTGACGAAAGCCACCGATGTTGGCGGCGCCTCCACGACCTTCACGTACGACCAGAGCCACCTGATGCTGACGATGACCGACCCGAACGGCGGTACGGTCACGAACGTCTATGACACCTCCGGACGAGTGACCAGGCAGACCGATGCAATGAACCGGGTCACGCAGTTCGCCTACACGCCGGGGCAGACTACCATCACCGATCCCAACGGTAATCAGACGCAGGACATCTACGAAAACGGCGAGCTGATCCAGGAGACTAGGGCATTTGGCACGCTCCAGGCGGCCAAGTGGCTTTATAGCTATGACCAGGTATCACTTGGCGTCGCCACCGTCAAAGATCCCAACGGGAACGTGATGACCAGTAACTGGGATGCGAACGGGAACCTGTTGAGCACGAGTAACGCGCTTCCGGCGACCACCAGCTACACGTATAACGCGTTTAATAAGGTGCTGACCAGCACCGACCCACTTGGCGTGACAACGACCAACTCGTACGACACGAGCGGCAACCTGATGAAGACGTCCACTCCGCTTGTTGGGACTACGCAGTACAGTATCACCGCCTTTGGCTATGACCCGGCCCGCCCGGGCGATCTGACGCAAAAGATCGATGCCAATGGGAAGGTTTGGCAGTACTTCTACGACGCTTATGGCGTACGCAACAAAACCATAGATCCTCTTGGCGGTACGACTACATACTCATACGATAACGTCGGCCGTCTTCAATCCATGGTGTCGCCCAAGGGAAACGTTCCAGGTGGCAATCCGACTGCTTACACGACGACGGACACGTTCAATGCATACGGAGATCGCCTCTCGGAGACCGATCCTTTAGGCCATGTAACGAGCTTTAAATACGATGGTAATCGCAACCGAACTGTGGTCATCGACGGTGACCTTCACCAGACGACGACGGTCTATGACGCGGATGGCGAACCCGTTCAAGTGGTCCGATCCGATGGGTCAACCTTTAGAACGGTCTACGACGGCGACGGTAATCCGACCCAGCAAATTGATGGCTTGGGCAATGCCACAACGTATCAATATGACGCTCTTAACCAGCGCACGAAGATGACGGACCCTCTTATTCGTTCCACCCAATACACCTATGACGGAGCCGGCAATCAGTTGACCGTCCAGAATCCCAAAGACAGCTCCGTCTCTTACACGCTGGCTTACGACGTCGCCAACCAACTCAAGACCATTACATACTCAGACGGCGTTACTCCTAACGTCAGCGTCCAGTACGATCCCGATGGCCAACGGACCCAGATGGGTGACGGCACCGGCACAACAACGTACACGTACGACTCGTTGCATCGGCTCACTGAGACCACTAACGGCGCCGGGGCTCAAGTTGCTTATGGCTATGATCTCCAAGGCAACGTTACGAAGCTGCTCTACCCCGGGGGGACAGACATCGTTACCAGGACCTACGACGACGCTGGCCGGACTGCGTCAGTGACCGACTGGCTGAATAACACTACAAGGTTTGGCTATGACGTCAACGGGAATCTGACGACTCAGACTTATCCCAACGGCGTTGCGGCTACTTTCACTTACGATGCCACTAACAGACTGATGCAGAGGGTCGACATCGGGAACGGCAGTCAGTTACTAAATCTCGCATACGATCGTGATGCCAGCAACCTGCTTACGGCTGAGAACGCCATAGCCTACGGTTATGACCTCAACAATAGGGTGACCGCCGCGACGGGCTCTGCGACGGTAACTTACAACTATGACGCTGGCGATAACCTCGCCAGACAGATCAGCGGCTCAAACACCACAACAAATGTCTATGACGCAGCCAACCAGCTACAGACTGCCACGACCATGAACGGGCCGACCCAGGTCCAAAAGTACACATACGGCTACAATCTCAATGGAGACAGGATAACCCGCACTGACAAGAACAATGTCGTTGTCAACTACGGCTGGGACCAAGCCAATCGTCTAACTAGCTACGGCGCCACTAGCACATATGTTTATAACGGCGACGGCTTGCGGATGAGCAAGACGGTGTCCGGGACACCGGAGCCCTTTGTCTTTGATGTTGTGCAGGGCCTTCCCGCCATCATCAGGGACGGAAATACGAGATACGTCACAGGCCCTGGCGGACTCGCGATTGAGCAGGTAAGTGGAACAACGACGACGTACTATCACCAGGACCAACTTGGAAGTAGCCGAGTGCTCACTGGCCCAACTGGGGCAAGTGCAGCTGCTTACAGTTACGACGCCTATGGAAATCTTACCTCGACGCCGCCCGCGTTCGCGAACCCATTTCAGTTTGCGGGACAGTACTTCGACTCGGAATCAGGCCTTGTTTACATGCGCGCCCGGTACTACGACCCAGGTGCATCAGAGTTCGTCTCGCGCGACCCTGCAACAAGCGATACTCGACTACCGTACGCATACGCTGCAGATAACCCGGCGAACAAGACCGATCCCTCCGGTTTGTACGACTGCGGCTGGGAGTTTTGGAAGTGCGTTCGGGTTCCAACCAGTGTCAACCAAGCTCAAGACCAGTTTCGAAGCAATGTCCAAGATGCTGCCGTAATAGCACTCCGACCTTGGGTGCAGACGGACTTCGTGACTGTGGGGGTAGGCTTTGGCCCTGTCCTTGGTGGCCAAGGATCGATTACGTTCTCAAAGTCCGGCCACATATTTGTCAGCCCTGGCGTGAATGTAGGAACGCCTGGATTGAGTGGTTTCCTTGCGGCAGGACATGTGAATACCAAATGTCGTGCGACAGGAGCTGAGACCGATTCATTCATTGGCGGAACTGTGTTTAGTGCAGGTGCTTACGCCGGCGTCGGAGGCACGGTTACGTATAGTCCTCGTGCCATGCCGGGAGCGACAACAGGGTACGAAACGGGATTCGGTACGCCGCAGGCACAGGCCAGCGTTAGCCAGGGTTTTCAACTACCATGGATCCGAGGACCCTCATGGTGATGAGTGCGAATCAACTTCGGAGGCAACAACGACGCGCGTGAGAGAACTCGTAGGGTCTTTGGTGGTAGGCACATGCCTAATCGTTGCTGGTGGTTTATTGTTTCGGTTCCGCCACGCAATCGTTAGCCAGAACTACGACATGCGCCGGCCAATTCTAGGTGGATTTCTTAGTAAAGCGATGTCGGGAGGCGACCGACTGATGTTTCCAATCATCGCCGCGCTTTTCGCGGCACTCGGAACGGGATTGATCGTCCTTGCCGTTTACCGCGTCCTGCACAGCCAGGGGTAATTCGGTAAACGCCATACAATTGAGGTCTGACAACTCGAGTAGACGCGAGTCTGTGTGCTTGACTTCCTCCGGTTACTGTCGACGCCATTCCCTGGCCGGAAGGTTAGGGCATTTCCAAAAACAGGGTTCCGTTGAAGGGGGGTTGAAGACATGCAAAGGCGAGTTCAAGTCGAATTGAAGTTGAAAGGCGGACAACCCTCAAAATGAGGCCTCTGACGGAGTCCGCACTGGGAAATACTGTAGTGGCGGAGAAGAGGAAGAGTTAAAGGAGCGAACGAGTTCAGGACGAGTTCCGTTGAACTCGAGGCGAAGTTTAGCTATGGTCCGGCACTACAGAGGTGGCTACAGCAGTGACGATTTGTGTCGTAGGCATACTGGTAGGTTCGACTGGCAGAGTTGGTGATCTTCGTGATGAAATCGGAGCTGAACGAGCTGTTGTACGTGAACGTGGTGGCCCGGTGCTCTGTATCCGTGATTGTCTGAAGAGAGCCGTTGTAGCTCATCGAAATGGTATTGCCGTTGCGGTCGACTTCGTTTTGGAGACAGCCACCAGTTTGGAAGTTGTACTTCAGATTTGAACCGTGGAAGGTCAGAGTGAATGTGCCGTCACCGTTCTTCACCAGGTCGGCGTTGATTCCCGGCGGCGTGATGTAACCACCTGACCCGTTACTCCGGAAAAGCACCTCGTATCCGTCGGGTGCCCAGTAGGCAACACCGTCGTGATCATCAAGGTCGATGCGCAGGTCGCAGCCGGCGTTCAGGTTCCACCCATTGCCAAAATGCCACTGGATGTCATAGTTGCCGCCAGCGACGAAGGTGCGCGAATTGCGCGATCGATAGGCGACCACCTCCTTCTTGGCGGCGGCGTTGGGCTTTACACCTGCTGCCAATAAGCGACCTCCGTGGCTGGCTGTAGCGGCCTGAAAAATGTCGGGCGTCGGCTTGCTTGAAGCGGCCGGGTTGGACGCTGCTGCAGCCGACTGCAGCGACCCTAGCTGCATGCACGGAATGACGATCGCCAACGCCGTAGCTAGGAACGCGGCGGCCTTGTATCGCATGCTGAACCTCCCTGCCCAGAAGATCGAGATTTAGGCTTGTCGTAAACCTGCGCAGGAGGTCACGTGATATTGTGACGCTGCCGAAACTCAGACCATCCGGAGTCTACGGGCTAACCGTTGCTTAAGGGAAGATCGCAAAAGTGCGATTGTCAAAATTACGTAGGCACTCAGTCGCCGATTGCCTAGCGGGTTCACTCGCGCCGAAGCCTTCCGATGAGTGAAGTATTGCCCGCGCCTGGTGAGCGATCTGAATACACTGGCCCGGCTGGTCCGGCTCTTAACTTATTGCGAGAGACAGTTGCCGCAGCGCCGCATTATGCTTTCCTGAACATCAGCCGGCCGGCTCTAAGTCCGGCGTTTTGGGGGAGCAAGCGTTATGACCTATGTAACCCGCGTACGCAAAGAACGGTCGGGAACGGGCGGGCATGAGCACGAGCATATCGTCGGTGTTTGTCCGGAGCTTGGCGGCTTCAAAACCAACCAGCAAGTGGTTGACTCGATGGCCAGCGGTGAAGAGTGGAGAACTAGAGCTTCGGACGGCAGTTCAGCGCAATCAAGCCGATGACCTACTGCCCGGAAAGCGCGTGCATCCATAAGCCTTACATCACAACCGCGCCGGACCATTCGGCCGCAAACAATCTAGAGAACCTGCCGCGATGCTGACGAGCTTGGTCGCCGATGATCACTAAAACGTGAACCCGTAAACCCTCGCGGCATATGCCACGGTGCTCGGCGTGGGCGCCGCCCTGGGAGCCGCTTTCGTTGGTGGCCTCTGGCGCTGGCGGACGTGGCGGCAAAAGCACGGAACGCTGGTAACTGCGACGATAGTTTTGGGAATCGTTCAGGCCGGGCCGGCGGTGCCGGGAGCTATTACGTTGACGGTCCACTACGGCAGCGTGCACATGGGGTCACCGCGAAGGTGCTCGCGGCCGTGTTCGTTACATCCTCGTCATGCACACCGGGTTGGCAACGACATCTATCGTGGGGCGGTTTCGGACATCGCTCCGAAACTTTGAGCTCGCTCTGCGACGTTTCACAACACCGGCGGCGTATCTCGTGCTGTTCGGCGGTGGACAACTCGCGTGGCTCTGGTCGCAGCGGCTTCACTTTGGCACATGGGTGCCGGCCAGCGCGACCATTTGCTTCTTCGTCCTGCTGGTCGGGCTGCGGCTTGGGGGCCGCTGGAAACAGAAGTACGGGCTGCTACTCGTCCTGACCGGCATCATGACGATCGGTCCGATGGTGGGAGCCGTGATCATGCGCACGCACCTGGGGCTGACGTTCGAGTACGACGGACTCGCGAAGGACGAGGTGGCGATCGACCGCCTTCTCCATGGTCAACAAATCTATGGAATCAGCTGGCAGGGTACGCAGGTCGACGGGTACTCGTACGTCTTTGGCGGCCTCGAGACCCGCCATTTCAACCACCTGCCGCTCACGGTCCTTGCCGGGGTTCCGATTCGCCTGTTGACTGCCGCGGCTGGCATCCCGTTCGACTATCGAATGGTGTTGATATTTTTCATCGTTGGTGGCATCGCGGCTATCACCTGGCTGCCGGCGACGCACCAAGCGCGATTCATGGTGACCTGCGCCCTGATGCTAAATCCGGCACTGGCCACGATCGGCGTCACGGGCCACGACGACATCATGTACATCGTCGCGGTCTTTGCCGGCCTCGCGCTGCTCTCCCGGCGCCAGAACGTGCTGGCGTGCCTGGCGTTCGGCTTCAGCGCGGCGCTCAAACCTTTCGGCGCGCTCGCCGTGCCGCTTGCCTTGATCATTTTGTATCGTCAGTGGAAGCAGACCGCCGTCTTCCCACGCCGCCAGGCCATTCTTTGCCTCGTCACGCTTGCGGCCCCATGCGTGCTGAGCATCGTCCCCTTTCTTTTCTGGAATGCGGGAGCCTTCTGGCGTGATGTGGTCCTCTTTACCAATGGCGGCATCGCGGACGCCTATCCCATATCGGGCTTCGGTCTCAGTGCGCTCCTCGTCGCTCTCGGCATCTTTCGTCCCAGCGACTACTTTCCCTTCGGAGTCTTGCAATTGGCTGCTCTGGCGCCACTATTTTGGATCGCTTTGCGCGTACTGCCAATCCGGCCGACCCTCGGGCGGTTCGTTGGTTTCTACACCGCGGCTTTTTTTGCCTTCGCCTTCCTGGCGCGTTTCTTCGCGCACAACTATGTGGCTACGTTGGTCGCACTTGCCTGCTGCGTTCTTCCACTCGCTGGCATACCATTCCAATCCGACGAACTGGCGCCTGGCCGACTCCATGAGATGCCCACGAATGATTTGTCTGCGGCCTAGGTGTAATCGGTCGCGCCGCCCGAGGGGGCGGTTGCGATCGGTACGAATACACTAATAAGTTATTACAGTATCTACATCATCATCTGGCGGCGGCCGAGCGGCCCGAACCGCCGATCGGAGCAAGGATTTGAAGGCAGGCCTAAGCCGAAGGCAGTGCCTGGCCCACCAAAGAAGTACAAGATGGACGCTGGCGGTGAGGTCCGACACTTCGACTGGACCTGAGTCTTTGTGCTTGACTCCTCCGATTAGGGGCGACGGCATTTCCTGGCCGGGGGTTACGGCATTTCCAAAAACAGGGTCCGGTTCAAGAGGAGTTGAAGAGGAGCGGAAGTCCCGTTCAAGTCGAATTGAAATTGAGGATCAAAGAACGGTCAAATTAAGGGCGCGGAGGGAGTCCGCACTGGAAATGCCGTAACCGGCGTACCCGGTTCGCGAGTTCGAATCTCGCCCGCTCCGCCACCACGTCTGATAGCCGCTGAGGCCGTGGCTGCCACGTCTTGCGCTGGTGTGCGTACGATTCTGGCCTCGCTAACTAATAGGCTGTTCGGAGGTCGCGGCACTTCCTAGCCGGCGGCTACGGCATTTCTAAAACAGGGTTTGCGCTAAAGAAGAATTGAAGAGCAGTGCCAGTCGAGCTTAAAGTCACGGGCGGTTTCGGGAATCCGCAATGGAAATACTGTAGTGAGCGACTGGTGGAAGAGTTAAAGAGGAGAACGAGTTCAGGACGAGTTCAACTCGAGGCGAAGTTGAGTTTAAAGTCGCTCGTGAGAATGCCGCCATCATGCCGAGTCAGCCAGCCAGTTTAGTCGTCCGCGGCTCATCCGCCGGAAATGGTCACATCGAGCCGCTGCTACCTGTCTTGGGGGATGCTTTCCGAATCGGTCGGCTTTTACGGGCAGCGATGTGTCCAGACGGCGACTTTCGAGCCTCGCGAAGCACGATAATGCGATGAAAGGAGAGCGCCTCCGCTCCGGTGCTTAGGCCTACTCGACCGGACCGTTTGCGCCTTGCCCGCGTTAAAGGTTCATGAAAGGTGGCCTGCCGCGCCTGGCTCTCGGCAATCGTGTTAAGAGCGCCGTCCTCATCCTCGTATTTCTTGGGGTTTGGCTTAGCGCTGGCGGGCTACTTGGCTACTTCGTGTCCGGATCCAGCGGTGCCTGGCCAGGCGCCATCGCCCTCGGCATCATCGGCCTAACGGCTTCCGCCTACGGCTACTTCCGTGGGGGCGCCGCGGTACTCCGAATTTCCGGAGCCGAGCCAGCTGATCCCGTGGCCTTTGCGCAGCTGCACCGCGCGGTCGACCGGCTGGCGAGCCGGGCCGGACTGCCGAAGCCCTACGTCTTCGTTATGAAAGATCCGGCGCCTAACGCATTCGCCACCGGGCGCGATGCAAGGCATGCCGCTCTTACCGTCACTACCGGCCTGCTCGACGTCATGAGTGACGATGAGCTCGATGGTGTCGTCGCCCACGAGCTCAGCCATATCAAGCATCGCGACATCTTGCTCCTGCTGATCGTCAGTACGGTCGTCGGCACGGCGCTGTTGCTTGCCGGATGGGCATGGCAGATAGCCGCGCGCAACCCAGAGCGGGAAGACGGCCAGCGCGGAGTCATTGCCTTGACCGTCCTCGGGGCTATCCTGTACGCCATTGGGCTGTTGATCGGTCCAATTATTCAACTAGCCGTTTCGCGCTCTAGGGAATACCTCGCGGATGCAGGGGGCGCCGAGCTTGCCGGAGATCCAACGGGGCTGATCAGTGCCCTGACGAAGCTGGAGGGCAGCAGTCGGGCCCCTGCCGGCTTCAACCATGCGACTGCCGGCATGTTTATCGACAATCCACTCGAGCATTACCAGCACTGGCTCAACGGGTTATTCGACACGCATCCACCAATCGAGCTACGGATTGCCGACCTCCAGCGTGCCGCGGGTCTGCCGGTGACTGCTATCGCGTTACACCGACGAATCGAACAGGATTTGCGTGCACAGGACGCGCAGGAACGCCTTAGCAGCAGCTCGAGCGATTCCGATGGGTTAGTCCAGATCGCCTCGATAATTTTTACGTTAGTGGTTACCCCGATCATCATCATCTTCCATCTCTGGCTGTGGTACGTCCTAACTGTCGCAGTCTTTCTCGTTTCGGGCCTGCTTGGCGCGTGGCTTTCGACGAAAGTGCTTCGGCTTTCCACCGTGGGGCAGCTGTGCTTTGGCGGGCTTGTGGTCGGCGTGGCTCTTGGCGCCGAGGCAGCCGTGTACCTTACCGGCCTCTGGGTCTGGGTGCTCGCCGCGCTCATCGCATTTCTGGTAGGCACTTTTGTGATCTTCTTCTTGGGTCACGAGACTGCTGCCTTCCTGAGGAGGCGCGAGCGGTAGTCGGCCAACCGCCTCGGGACGACTCCAAAAGGAGGATGACACCGAGGTCGCGGCATTTCTGGGCGGGAGGCTACGGCATTTCCCGAGACAGGGTTCCCAAGGTTTGAAGAGAAGCGGAAGTCGAGTTCAAGTCGAATTGACGTTAACGGGCACACAAACTCCGAAATGAGGCAGTTTCGGGAGTCCGGCCTGGAAATGCCGTAACCGGCGTACCCGGTTCGCGAGTTCGAATCTCGCCCGCTCCGCCACATCCGGTAGCCGCCCGAGCCCGCGAGGTCCCGCAATCACGACCAGGACCGGTCGGTCGGCGGTGCATGATCTCGACATATTGACCACACACATAAGCTGGGTGTATGACATGGCTGTTATCTACAAACGGTGGTCTAGCAACGGCCACGGCCGGAGCGACTAGAACACCACGTTTCGAGGAGGCCTCATGTCTGCACGCCTCGGCCGCCTGATGTTGGCAACGATCATCGGCGTTGTTTTTGCCGTGGTTCTACCACTCGCCGCGTTCGCCGACGGCCTCGTTACCGTTGACTGCGGCGACGGCTCACCACTAAGGACCTCTGCCGACGTCACAATGCTTTCTTCGATCCAGGCCTCGATCCAGGGGATGATCGACAACCCGTCGGGCACGAACTGCAGCTTGAGCCAGGACGCCCTGGCGACCCCGACGTTGACGCTCGGCTCGAGCGCTAGCGGATCTCCATACGTGGTCGGTGGGGGACGGTATTCTCGCGGGTTCGGTCCCGGACCAATGCAAGGTTGCGGGGTGAGCTTCGGCATCAGCGCCCACCAGGACGCCACTGGTTACTTCGGTTCACAGTCTTTCACCGTAAACAATGCCGATGGCTGTGAAACCTTCGAGTTCAACGGGCATATCAAAGCGAACGTCATCTGCCTTGATGTCAGCGGGCACGTTGCTCAAATCAAAGGAACAGTTACGCAGTCAACTGGTTACTACGCCACCGCACTTCCCGTGGGCACCCTCATCGAGACCGACGTTGTCGATAACGGCAACCCGTCCAGTGGAGTCCCCGATACCATTGACACCCCTCAACCGGCTGACGCGATCTGTGTCGCTGGTACCGATCTAAACCCCCCTTTCACCCTGGACAACGGGAACATTACCGTCCACGACTAACGAACGCCGGCTCGGTCACGAATGTCGCCTTGGCCGGTATCCAGCCGGTCCAAGTCGGCGGTGCGGCTGTGGTGGAAGAAGTACCCACGGCCGGCCGAGATAGGTGTCGATCTGGCCACCAGCAATGGCCTGTAAGAGGTGCGGCTGGACCTGGCGATCCGCGACCTCGACCATCAGGACGCAATTAACCCGCCAGATCGATGTCACGTACCTTCGCCGGCATCTCGATCCCAGTCATGTCGGACAGGCACTGGTCGGCCAGCACCACGGCCAGGCGCTACCCGAACCTCGCCCGGCCGCCACTTGCCCTGACTGCCCTTTGGAGAGGGCCAATCAGCCAACATATACGCCGAATGGCTGCTTGCCCGCGGTGTGGCGAAGAAAATCCCAGTCGAGCGAGGTTCTGCCTCGCCTGCGGGGCCACGCTGGCCGTGGCCCGCGAGCGGGAAGTGCGCAAAACGGTGACTGTCGTTTTCTCGGACCTGGTCGGCTCCACCGAACTCGGCGAGCGCCTCGATCCCGAATCGATCCGGCACCTCATGTCGCGGTACTTCGAGGAGATGCAAGGCGTTCTCCAACGGCACGGCGGAACGGTTCAGAAATTCATCGGCGACGCCATCATGGCGGTGTTCGGGGTTCCATCGGTTCACGAAGATGACGCAGTGCGCGCCGTCCGAAGCAGCGCGCCCTGAGGGGCGCTCCTCCCGCATGGTCGAATTCTGACTGAATCCCCGTCGATACGGGATGCCCGCTAAAGTTGGATGCGATGGCTGCTGACGAACTCGTCATCAACCGCGTGCACTCCGCCAGCACCGCAACCCCTGGCCGTGCCATCAATAAGGTGCGCAATCACGAGCTCGTCATCGACGAGCCGACCCATCTCGGCGGCCCGGGCGAGCAAATCACACCGGCCGAGGCGTTTCTCGCCGGCGTCTCCGCCTGCGGCGTGCTCCTGGTGCAGGGCCGCGCGAGGGACGCGGGCGTTCGCCTCGAACAGGTCGAGGTCAACATCGAAGGGGTCCGGCATCGCAGCGATACCTCCGTCTTTCAGCGGATCGACATGCTCTTCCGGCTTGCCGGCCCCAGCGAAACGGAGGCGAACGATCTCGTCGAGCACTACAAAACGCATTGACCACTCTATAAAGCGGTCGCGGTCGCGACCAGCGTTCGGGTGAGCATCGAAGTCGCTCCCTAGCGCTCGAGCCCCATGTGGCTGAGTGCGGCCACCCGCATATGTTGGTGTCATCGGGGCTGGTCTTTACCATCGCCGCGGGGACTCTGTAGCTTCGAAGGATTACACGGAGCGTGGGCTTGGAATAGTCATGAGCCGCCGAACGGAGAAGCGGCCGTTGCCCAGGCGCCCGCCGGTTGCTCGGGAAGGGCGAGTCGTGTATCGGGCGTCGTCGCGGCGGTTCGATGCCGGACGACTTGTCACGTGGGGGCGGGAGACGGTCCGGTTCAAGCTTCCGCTGCTGGCCGCGGTCGGGCCGTGGTTCGCGGAGCGTGTGCATCGTCTTGGCGGTACGCGGCAACGCCCGGCGTTCCGCGTGCTTGCGGTCGCGTTCTGGGCGATCACGACCGTCAGGCTCATCAGTATCCATTCGGGCGGCCAACTTCATGTCAGCTTCGTTTCGGCGTGGGCCATTCCGGTGGCCGGCTTCGTGCTCGGCGTCCTCTGTTGGGGGCTGCCGTGGTTGCGAGTCCCGGTGGACCATCTGCTGGCAGCCATCGTTGTGGGGATTGCGCTGCCATTGCTCTACTTGAGCTTTGCCGGCAACCTGCAGGGCGATTTGCTGCCGGTCTATCTCGCCGCCGCGGTTTTCACTGCAGCCCTCCTGCCGCTGCGGATCGCCATGGCGGTCGCGCTGCTTGGTGCCATCGCCGCCGCCGTCCCGCTCCTTTTGGGTTGGTCAGCCGTCTACGACCGCGCGCTGCTCGTCCTCGTATCCGTGATCGGGCTGCTCACCTACACGCAGGCGCGCATGCTGGGCAACATCGGCCGCAAGCAACAAGAGGCTGAGGATCGAAGCCGGCAAATCGAAGAGAGTTTCATGGCGACCCTGGGTGCACTCGCGTCATCGGGCTTTGGCGACGACCGGCCCATCGAAGCCCATTCTCGCGGCACGGCCTCGCTTGCCGTTGCGGTGGCGCACCACCTGGGCCTCGAGGGCACGCCTCTGCGGCAACTCGAGCTCGCCGCGCTCTTGCACGACGTCGGCAAAGCCGGTCTTCCGAGCGAGCTGTTGAACAAACCCGGACCGCTGACCAGCGAGGAGCTCGCCAGGGTGCATGAGCACCCGGTGGTCGCCGAACGGATTCTGTCGAGGGTGCCCGCCTTGCGTTCGATCAGTCCCGTCATCAGGGCGCAATACGAACGCTGGAACGGCAGTGGCTACCCGGATGGGCTGGCCGGCGAGCGGATTCCTCTCGGTGGGCGCATCATCCATGCCTGTGCCGCCTTTCATGCCATGGCCTCGGGTCGGACCTATCGTCCCGCGATTCGGCTCGACCAGATCATCAACGAGCTGCGCCGGCAGGCTGGCTCGCAGTTCGATCCGCGGGTCGTTGAGGCGGTGATCTCCGTGGTCGAGCAAGGCGAAATCGATCTGGCCAACATGCGGCTCGAGTCGGAGCCGCCACCGTCGCCCTCGAGTCCGTCGCGCCTGTGGCAGAAGCAGCTGGAGACCATCGACCAGTTGGGGGTGCGTCTCGGCCGGGAGACCGGGGTGCAGCAGATTTGCCGGCTCACTGCCGAGGTCGCCGCCAGTCTCCTGCCTCACGACCAGGCGCGCGTCTACCTGGTGGCGGACGATAAGCGGCGCCTGGTGCCGAGTTATGTGAGTCCACCAGATCGGCAGGACGCTTGGCGCACGGCTCTCGAGCATCGCATCCTCCTGCCAGGCGAAGGCATCGCCGGACAGGTGTTCCAGAGCCGGCGCGGTATCCTGATCGGCGACGCCGATCCGGGCCTGGCCGGCTTCGAAGCCCCCGCCATGAGCATCTCGGCGGTGGCGGTGCCCGTTCTCCTGCACGATGATATCGTCGGTGTGATCGAGGTGGTCAAGCTCGGTTCGAACCAGTACTCTCGAAGCCACCTCCGGGTGCTCAAGATTCTCGCGAACCAGATGTCTCTGTCCGTGGCCAACGCCCGCTTGATTGACCGCATGGTTGCCTGACATCAGTCCCCGAGCGGGAGCGCCCTCGTGTGCTCGATCTGGACAGCCTTCAAGTCGTTGGGATTGAGCCCGAGCAGGCGGATGATGGTCGGTGCGATCTGGGTGGTTTCGACCCAGGTGTTGACGACGTCACCGCCCTCAACCGGTCCACCCGCCACGAGGATCGGCACATCGCGGTCCTGGGGATTGTTCCCGCCATGCTCAGCGATCTTCCCCTTCTTTCCAGTAAAGACGGTGCCGTACTGCGCGATGCCGATCAGGTCCGGCACTCGCTCATCGTTGACATTCACGCCCATGAAGTCGGCCGCCTGCGGGCCGGCATAGATGGTGGCCAGCCCGGCGCTCGTGTATGGCTTGGGGTTGCCATTGATGTCGGTCGATTTCGCTCTGCCGTCGGTGCCGGAGCCGTTGCCGGCGTAGCCGAGCAGGAAGTTCCTCGCGAAACTGGCGCCCGAGCGATCGTTGAGCCAGACCAGCATGCCGTCGTCATTGATCGAGAAGGCGACCAGGTCGCCGGTGTGGCCCGCGGACACCCACGCTGCATTGAGGTCACCCATGACCTTGCTATCGGCGATCCGGGTCAGCGCCGATGGGGTTTGCGGCGACTGACCGTGCTTCGCGGTGAGGACGATCACGGTGCTGCGCTCGAGTTTCCGGATCTTGATCGCCTCGACCATGCTGCCGACCTTGGCGTTGATGTAGTCGAGCGCCCGCTGAAGCAATGGACCAGGCGTCTTGCCATCGGCGAGATAGCCGCCGGTCAGCCCGTTGGACGTCGGCAGCTTCTCCGCCGTCGACACGGTCTGGAAGTTCATACCGAAGAGTGCCGGCGTTCCAGGGCGGGTTGCGCCACTGTGGTCGAAGTCGTTAATCCAGTTGATGACTGCTTGGACCTTGTAGCTGTCGTACTGCATCGTCAGCGCGTTGTCGGTGGTCCAGTCGCCCGTCGTCGACGTCGTCAGCGGCGCGTTGCTGTTGATCTCGGGCGTGAAGTAGTCCTCAACACCGGTCCCGGAGTTGCCGTTGAAGACCTCGTAGGCCGCGTGCTTGTCCGACCAGGCGGTGCGCAGACCGGCGGCCCGCGCCACCTCCATGATGGTGTTGACCTTGATGTAGCTGTGCGGGTACACGGGATTGCAACTGGCATCGCGCGGGAGCTGCATCGGGTCGACCAGGGACGTCGCGTCCGCCGTAAGTTGCAGGATGCTGCCGGGCAGGCCCGTCAGCCCTTGACCGGAATCGATGCGGCTCGGATCAAGCGCCGCTTGCTCGAAGTAGGTGACCTCGGCTCCCGGGGTCAATCCGGAGCAATCGTGCAGCGCGGTGCCGGCGGTCGCCGCGGCCGGGAAAAGGGCCCGGTTATAGCTGTCGTCGTAATAAATTCCGGTGCTCCTGGGGTTGCCACCGGTCATGGGCGCCGTCATCCCCGGGAACGAATCCGAGGGAAACGGCGTGTGAGCGTTGGAGAAGTCGACGCCTTGCTGCACCAGCCTGGCGAGGGCCGAGGCGGGATGTGTGTGGACGTACCAGGTGAGGTCGCTCTGATGGAGTCCGTCGACCGAGAGCAGCAACACGTGCTTCGCATTCGACTCGTGGGCGCTGGCAGCCAACGGTCCGGCAGCGGCCAGGCTGCTGACGACGAGCCCGGCAGCACCGAGCAACATCAAGGCGCGTGTAGACAAACCAGGCATGCTTCCTCCTTGGCGAATAGCCGCCCCCGGTGTGGAGAGGGCGGCGTGTCATAGTCGGCTCTGACCTGACAACCTATGCGCTCGACGTTATGAAAAGGACGTCTGCGGGTTAATAAAGAGGTTTAGGAGGCCGATAGATAGAGGTATAGGTGCTGCATGGCTCCGCGCCGATCTCTCGAAAAACTCTCCCGGCGAGCCGGCGTCGAACTCGGGCTCAAGGGGGCTCGCCAGGTCGCCGGCAAAAGCGGTCACACCCGTCGGCCGTATCCGCCTGGGCAACAGGGCCGCGCCGGGCAACAGGGTCGCCGCCGCAAGCGCGATTCCGACTACCTCACCCAACTCAGAGAGAAGCAAAAGATCCAATGGTTCTACGGCATCGCCGCCGGCCAGCTCCAGCGCTATTTCGACGCCAGCCGGCGCCGGCCGGAAGCGACCGGCGAGGAGCTGTTGCGACAGCTCGAGGAGCGCCTTGACAACGTCGTCTACCGCCTGGGCTTCAGCGGCACCCGCGCCCAGGCCCGCCAGTTCGTTACCCACGGCCACATCCAGGTCAACGGACGGCGCACCGACCGTCCCTCCTACGAGGTCCGGCCTGGTGATGTCATCTCGATCAAGCCGGGCAGCTCGGTCGAGCCGTTGGTGCGTGACGCGATCAGCCTCGGTTTTCGAGTCCCCGATTGGCTCGCCTCCGATCAGCAGGCGCTGACCGGCCGGGTATCGCATCGGCCGCAGCGCACCGAGATCGACGTTCCCGCCGACGAGAATCGCGCCGTCGAGTACTTCGCGAAGTTCTAATCAGCTCGGGCGCTCGACTGGCCTCGCATAGCCGACGCGTACCAACAGGGTGGAGGCCGCGATCGTGAGGACGACCGCGGCCAGGATCGCGGCATAGAGGTTGGCCGGAATGACGTCGCGGGTCACGCCGATGGTGGCCAGCACGAAGCTGAACTCGCCAATCTGACCGAGGCCGATGGCGACCTGTCGCGGCCGCCCCGGGAGATGTCCGAACCGAGCGAGCAGGTAAATGGGAACGACCTTGACCGCGACAACGAGCGCGATCAGGATCGGCAGCCACCAAAGCCCTCTGAGCAGAGCCCCGGGATCGATCAGCGCTCCGATGGCGACGAAGAACAGCACCGCGAAGACATCACGAAACGGCAGCAGCCGCTCGCGCGCCTCGCTGGCCTCACGGCTTTCACCGATGGCAAGGCCGGACACGAAGGCGGCCAGCGCGAGTGGGATGCCGAAGAAACGGGCGCCAAGCCCCGCCAGCGCCAGGGCACTCGCCACGGAAACGATGAGAAAGAGGTCGTGTTCCTGGTGGAGCTGCCGCAGGAGCCGGGGTAGCAGCCCGGTTGCGATCACCACCAGGATCACATAGACCAGGGCCAGCTCGACCGCAGCGAAACCCGAGGTCGCCTGCAGGCGCAGGCCGATCAAGGCGACGATCGCCAGGGTCACGCCCATGACATCCTGGAGGACGCTCCAGCCAAGCAGCACATGGTCCGTCGCGGCGTCGGTCGTCCGCCGCCGGCTGCGGGTGATGTTGACCACCACCACGCTGGACGAGAGTGCCAGGCACAGGCCGAGGAGGACGGCCCCCGCCAGCGGGAGCTTGAGGAGAAGACCGACACCGGTCGAGACCAGGGTGGTAAGGATCGTCTGCAGCGGCGCCGCCCAGAACAGGCGGCCGCGCTCCCGCTGCAGCTCGGCGAGATCGAGCTCGATGCCAACCTCGAAGAGGAGCAGGACCACGCCGACGTCGGCGAAGATCTGGAGTTGATGACGGTCGGCGACATAGCCGGGGGTAAACGGTGAGAAGACGAGCCCGACCGCCAGGTAGCCCAGGACCGCCGGTAGGCCGGCGCGCCGCGCCAGCCAGCCGGCGATGGCGGCGACCAGGAGCACAAAACCAATTTCGAAGATGGCGGGCGCGGTCGACTCCATTCAGCGCGTCCTGCCGCCGTGTTGAAGGAGACGCGCGGTGGTCAGCGTCCGGGTCGCGCCCGCAGCCGGCTCGGCCCGACCTGCGCGTCGAGCCAGCTGGTCAGTGGCTTGCTGGCCTTGATCGCCTCCCGGATGCGTTGCTTCGATTCGACCGTCTGCAGCCAGGCGCCGGGCTTCCAGCTCCGGCCGGCCATCAGTCCTTTGCATCGCAGGAGCTCACGGCGGGGGTGATCGGCCGCGTATCCGGCCGGCACGCGCTTGAAGCTCGGCTCCGTGACCTGGTAGCCGTCCTTGCGAAGCGCGGCGACGATCCGGGTCAGCTTCTCACCGTCCTTGCCCGCAACCGCATCGCGGAAGCGCGTGAGCTGATCGGGCGCCAGCTCGTGCGAGCCGATCGCGGCGTACAACCCATCGTCCGAGATCTGGAGGTAAAAGCCAGTGGCCGCCGTCCCGGACAGGTAGGCGCCCAGATGCTCCTTGTAGGGGCGCTTATCGGGAGAGAATCGAAGGTCGCGGTTGAGGCGGAAGATCTTGACCTCGTTGCCCGGCCCCAGGTCTTGCTCGAGCTCGGAAACGAGCGCTTCCATCGGCTGTCGCACCTGTTCCTCGTAGACCGATCGGTGAGCCTCGAAGTAGGCCTTGCTGTTGTTACGTTTCAGGCCGTGAAAGAACTGTAACGCCGGTTTGGGCCATCCCTCGAAACGAATTCGAACCGCGGTGCTGGCTCGACCCTTCATCGCTGCCTCCTCGGTGATCTTCACGCCGCAGGATTTAGCTGGATCGTAACGTTTCACTGGCATGACCACCCTTCGTATTGCCTTGAGCGTCTTCGCGATCCTCAACGTCGTTTTTTGGGCGCTGCTCGCGTGGACCTGGGCGGTTAAGCCTGCGTGGGCGGCGCGTCTCCCGCTTGGGCTTGGCACCGACAAGCGCTACCAGAGCGCGGTCCCGGTATGGGGGCGGCTCGCGGCCGCGATTGCTGCCTTCTGGGCGGTGGCGTCGGTCCTCTACCTGACGGTCTACACCGGCGACCGGTTGGCGTTCGTTGCGCTCTTCACGATGGCCGCCATCTTCCTCATCCTTGCCATCGGCGCAGCTGCTCGCGTGTATAGCGTGCTGCAACTGCCCAAGGATTCGATGATGGGGATGCCCCGGCGCCAGCAAGCGCGCTAGACCGCCGCGTCGCCAGCACCGATCCGACGAGAATCAGGCCGAAGCCGAGGACCGCTCCGACGGTCAGCGGCTCTTGTAACAGGACGACGCCCAGCAGGAGCGCGACCGCCGGGTTGAAATAGGTGATGACGGTCGCTCGCACCGGGCCGACTTCGCCGATGAGCGCGAAGAAGAGCAGGAAGGCGACTGCCGTGCAGACAACGCCCAGGATTCCCACCGCCAGCAGGACGCGCCCGGATGGCAGCATCCGTGGCAGTTGCGGCAGCGCCAGCGGCGCATAAGCAAGGGCCGTGAGCGCGAGGGACGCCGCGACGACGCCAACCGCCGGCAGTCGCGGCAGCCGGCGAGCGATGATGATCGGTCCCGCCGCGTAGCCGATCGCGACCAGCCCGACCTCGCCGACCGCGCCGAGGTCCCTGAACGACACGTTGAGGCCGACCAGCACCGCGACCCCAGCCAGGCCGACCATCAGTCCTGCCACGCGTTCCCGATCCATCCGGTCGTCGCCACGCGTCAGGCGTTGTAGGATGGCGCCGATCAGGGGGACGGCGGCGATCAGCAGGCCGGTCAGCGAACTGGAGAGGCGCCGCTCCGCGTCGGACAGCAGGAACCACGGCAGCGAGACCTCCACCACGGTGTAGGCGATCACCCATCGCCAGTAGGGGAGGAGCGGGGTGAGCCAACCACGCGCGGCGGCGACCGGCAGCAACAGGGCCGCGCCCACCACCGTTCGGAGCAGGACCAGGCCGGCCGGCGTCAGCTCGCCGACCGCGATCTTGATCAACAGGTAGGGGATGCCCCAGATGACGGCCATCGCCGCAAACAGGGCCCAACCGCGACGGCTCACGCGGTCGGCGCGATGTCCAGCTCGACGTCCTCGGGGAGGATGTCTTCGCCTGTGTAGGCCGAGGCCTGCAGACGGAACAGGCGCGCGTAGCGGCCGTTGAGACGTATCAGTTGCTCGTGGGTTCCCTGCTCGACCAGGCGGCCGTGTTCGAGGAAGAGGATCCGATCGGCGCGCCGCACGGTCGAGAAGCGGTGCGAAATATAGACGGCAGTCCGGCCGCGTGTCAGCGAGTGGATTCGTTCGAACAGCTCGTACTCGGCCTGGGCATCGAGCGCAGAGGTCGGCTCATCCAGCAGCAGGATTCGCGCATCGCGCATGAAGGCGCGTGCCAGCGCAACCTTCTGCCACTCGCCGCCGGAGAGGTTCACGCCGGCATCGAACCACTTCCCGAGCGCGGTGTCGTAGCCGTGGGGAAGCCCCGCGATCAGCTGATCCGAGCCGGCTTGCCGGCTGGCGCTTCGAATGGCCTCGCGGTCGCTCAGCGCGCCCAGGCTTCCCAGGCCGATGTTCTCCGCGGCGGTCGCCTGGTAGGTCACGTAGTCCTGGAACATCCCGCCGATCTGCGCGCGCAGTTCGGGTGGGTCGTAGTCGCGGATATCGACCCCATCGATGAGGATCCGGCCCCCGCTCGGATCGTAGAGCCGGCAGATCAGCTTGAACAGGGTGGTTTTGCCGGCACCGTTGCGGCCGACGATCGCGATCGTTTCGCCGGGCGACACAGTGAAGCTCAAATCGTTCAGGGCGCTCTCGGCGGCCCCTGGATAGGCAAAGCTCACATGGTCGAAGGTGATCTCGCCCCTGACCGGGTTGGGAACCGGCACCGGGTTGGCTGGCGTCGAAAGCGCACTCGTCGTCTCCATCAGCTCGAAGAGGTTGCTGAGGTAGAGGTTGTGTTCGTACATACCGGAGAACCCGCCGAGGATGCCCTGGATCGAGTTCTGCACCGATTGGGCCGCGGTCGTGTACAGGGTCAGGTCGCCAAGGGTCAGCTTGCCCACGATCGCCTGCAGCGCCACATATAGATAGGTCACCGAGGTCGCGATCGTGCTCAGGTTGCCCCAGAGAAAGCCGGTCACGTAACGCCGCACCACCTGGCGGCGCTGGCTGCCGTAATAGGCTTCGCCGATCAGGCGGTAGCGGTCGATGAAGTAGTGGCCCAGACCGAACAGCTTGACCTCCTTGGCATAGCTGTCGGTGGTCAGCAGGGTCACGAGGTAATTCATACGGCGAAGCAGCCGTGAGCCCCAGCGGGCAATGTTGTACCCGCGCCACCCGTAGCGGGTGTCGGCGATGAACGCCGGAACCGGGGAGAGGAGCGCCAGCAAGGCGAGCAGCGGGCTCACGATCACGAGCAGTGCGATCATGGTCGCAAAGGTCAGGGCCGTCTGGACCAGCCCGAAGGCCGTCGAAATCATCAGGACCGGGCGGTTGATCGAGTCCGTCTGGGCCCGCCGCAAGAGGTCGTATGACGCCGGGTCTTCATAGAACGCGAGGTCGAGTGAGGCGGCCTTCTCCATCACCATCAGCTGGATGCGCATCGATACCGCGTTCTGGAGCAGCTGCTGGCTGATGTTGCGTGCCGTGCTCAGGAAAGCGATCAGTGCGAAGATCGCCAGCTGCAAGATGGCAAGGAAGATGATCCCGTTGACGGTCGTGAAAGCCGGCGTCTGCCATGGTCCGAAGGCGAATCGGATTGAATCGATGGTGGTTGGATGGTTATGGACGTCGATGCCCAGCACGACCGCGTTCACGAGCAGCTTCGAGGTGTAGGCGGATAACGCCGGAATCACGCCGGCGACCACGGTCACGGCGAACAGTCCAGTCGTGACGGCGGGGCTGGCGTCCCAGACCAACCGAAGCACCCTGGGCAGGGCGGCCGCTGTGCCGCGGACCGACTGCTTGAGATTGCGCCAGCGACTCCGCAGGTCCTTCGGTCCCTGCGGCTCTTGCGGCTCCTCGATCACAGGGTTGCCGGTGAGGCCGCTATTCGCGGGGCCGGTATCGGTAGGCTTGGAGCGACCGCGGCCCCACATCCAACCCATCGATGGGCCGCCATGCCCCGGCGGCATCATTCCCACGGCGCTACCCTACCGCACGACGGCGCGGCGATTGGTTTTCGAATCGAGCGAGCTCAGGCCTCGTCCAGCACGGCAATGGCTTCGATTTCGATCAGGAAGCCAGGCTCGGCCAGGGCCTGCACGCCGACCAGCGTCGACGCCGGCAACGTCGAGGGCCCGAAAACCGCGGACCGCGCTTCGCCCAGCAGGGGTCTCATCTCCGGCCGGTAGCCGACGATATAGATGGTGATCTTGGTGACGTCCGCAGGTGTCGCGCCCGCGCCCTCGAGCGCGATACGCACGTTCGCAAACACCTGCCGCACCTGGCCCGAAAAATCGCCCGCCGCGACCAGCTTGCCCTGCGCGTCGATCGAAACCTGGCCGGCGAGGAAGACCATTCGGCGTCCGCGTGCCACGACCACCTGGGTATAGGCTGCGGGTTTGAACAGACCCGCCGGTGTGAGCCGCTCCAGTCCCATCAAACAATCTTAGGTCTTCCTTATTGGTCGCTCAGAAACGGCTCATCTCGACGCGGTTCAATCGGAGGACTGTCATGCCAGGGAGGATCTCATGATCAATCGACCGCTCGTCGCTCGCGAAGAAGCCGCGAGCCCGACCCAAGCCGCGCGGGAGCTTGCGGCCCGGGTACCGGCGCCCATCGAGCAGATTCTGTTCGAAGTCAAACGGCTGATCGTCGGCCAGGACCGCCTCCTCGAGCGTCTCTTGATCGCGCTTCTCTCCGGTGGGCACGTTCTGCTGGAAGGCGTTCCGGGGCTGGCCAAGACCGTCACCGTGAAGGCGTTCGCGCAGGTGATCGGTGGCGCCGCCGGCCGGATTCAGTTCACTCCCGACCTCGTGCCGGCCGACCTGATCGGAACCCGGATTTACAACCCAGGGCGCGGCCAGTTCTCGACCGAGCTCGGCCCCGTCTTTTGCAACCTGCTCCTCGCCGACGAAATCAACCGCGCTCCCGCGAAGGTGCAGTCCGCACTGCTCGAGGCGATGCAGGAACGCCAGGTGACGATCGGTAAGGAGACGCATCCCCTCCCTGATCCCTTTGTCGTACTGGCCACGGAGAACCCGATCGAGACCGACGGCACCTATCCGCTGCCGGAGGCGCAGCTCGACCGCTTCATGCTGAAAGTGCTCGTCGACTATCCGACCTTCCAGGAAGAGGTGGTCGTGGTCGAACGCATCACCGGACCCGAGATTGAGCTCCACCAGGTTGTGACGCTCGATCAGCTCAAGGAGATGCAGAAAGCCGTCGGCGAGGTCTACGTCGACCCGGCGGTGCGGACCTACGCCGCCACGCTCGCCTATGCCAGCCGCCCTGGAAAGGTGAAGGGTCTCGAGGACCTCACGTCGGCGATCGCCTACGGAGCCAGTCCGCGCGCTTCGATCAACCTGGTCACCGCCGGCCGGGCGCTGGCCTTCATGCGTGGGCGCTCCTACGTCCTGCCTCACGACATCAGCGAAGTCGCCCCCGAAGTCATCCGCCACCGGCTCGTCCTCACCTACGAGGGGATCGCGGCCGGGGTCACGGCGGAAACCGTCGTGCGCCGCGTGCTCGAGCGCTTCCCACCACCCCGAATCGATCTCGGAGATCGGGTTGCCTCCTGACATCGCGAGCGGTATCGCCGTCGACGACCTGCTGCGTCGCGCCCGCTGGCCGGTCTTGCGCCGTCTCGGGTTTCATCCCGGCGGTGACGAACGGTCGTCGTTTCGGGGCACCGGCCTGGAATACAGCGACGTGCGCGAGTACCAGGCAGGTGACGACCCGCGCACCATCGAATGGAACATCACGGCTCGATCCGACCGTCCATACGTCCGAGAGTCCTTGCCCGATCGTGGCCTCGACGCCTGGCTGCTCGTTGACATCTCACGATCGCTCGACTGGGGCACAGCGCGCTGCCTCAAGCGACAGCTCGCACTCGAGTTCTCGGCGGTCGTCGGCCAGCTCCTGATCGGGCGCGGTAATCGGGTCGGCGCGTTGCTCTTCGACGAGCGCGTGCGAGCCATCATCCCGCCATCGGCGGGCCGCACCGCCCTGTTGCAATTGATCGCCCGGATGGAACGGGCGGCCGAGCATCCGGCCGAGGGGTCCACCGACCTCGGCCGGGCCCTGACCGAGGCGGGCCGGCTGATCCGCCGTCCCTCGCTGATCGTGATTCTCAGCGATTTCATGACCCCGGGCGGCTGGCAGCAACCGCTCAGCGCACTGGCGCTCCGCCACGAGGTCATCGCGGCCTTGATCACCGACCCCAGAGAGCGTGACATCCCGGATGTCGGCGTCGTCACCTTCGAGGATCCGGAATCCGGGCGGCAGATCCTGGTCGATACCGGGAGCGCGGCGTTGCGCGCTCGGTTTCAGGACGCGGCGAATGACCAGCGCGAGACCATCCGAGACGATCTCGTGCGGGCCCGCACCGCCGTCGCCGAGCTGAGCACCGCCGCCGAGGTCGTCCCGCAGCTGGTTGCGTTCATCAAACAACGGGAGGCGCAGCGTGGCCGGCGGCTCGCCCCGGTGACCGCATGAGTTTCCAGGCACCCTGGCTGCTCGTCGGCTTGCTCGCGATTCCGCTGCTGGTCGGTCTCTACGTCTCGAGCCAGCAGCGCCGCCGCGCCTATGCGGTGCGCTTTACGAACCTCGCCTTGCTTAACCAGGTGATGGGCAAGGGACCCGGATTCCGGCGCCACCTTCCGGCGATCCTCTTCATCGCCGGTGTCGCTGGGCTGCTGCTGTCGATCGCCCGGCCGCAGGCGACCATCCGCGTGCCGAAGGGACAGACCAGCGTGATGCTGGCCGTCGACGTTTCCGGCTCGATGGCGGCGACCGACGTCCAGCCGACGCGCATCGAGGCGGCGATCGCGGCCGGCCGTACCCTCATCGACAAGCTGCCCAGCAACGCGCAGATTGGCCTCGTCATCTTCAACTCGCAGGCCGAGGTGATCGCGCCGTTGACCAGCGACAAGGGCTCGGTCAAAGATGCATTGGGCACCCTCGCCCCGGGCGGGGGAACGGCCATCGGTGAGGCGATCCAGGTCGCCGTTGCCCAACTGGCCAATATCACCGACCCGAATGGGGCCAAGTCTCAGAACTACGCGATGGTCATCCTGCTGACCGACGGCACATCGAACACGGGCGTGGATTCCATGACTGCGGCCGCCAACGCGAAGCAAGCGAGGATTCCGGTCCAGACGGTGGGCATCGGCCAGCGCAACCAGACAACCATGGTCCAGGGCCGGGTGGTCGACGGCGTCGATGAGCAGGCGCTGCAACAGATCAGCAGCACCACGGGCGGTCACTACTATTACGCGGCCGACGAAGCCCAGCTCAGCAAGATCTACAGCGACCTGGGATCACGGATCGGCTGGGTCACGACCAAGCTCGACCTCACCGTGCCCCTGGTCGCACTGGGCGCCATCATTCTCGTGGCGGGCGGCCTGTTCAGCCTCCGCTGGTTCCGCCTACTGCCGTGATTCTTCCCTCCCCCTTTGGGGGAGGGTCAGGGTGGGGGCTCGAACGCCCGGTAGGTGACGCTCGGCCGGTCCGGTGTACACCTGGCGCGGCCGCGCGATTTTCTGCTCCGGGTCGAGCAGGCCTTCCTGCCACTGCGCCAGCCACCCCGGGGTCCGCCCGATGGCAAAGAGCACCGGGAACATCTCGACCGGGAAGCCGATCGCGGAATAGATGATGCCGGAGTAGAAGTCGACGTTGGGATAGAGGCGGTGTTTGATGAAGTAGTCATCCGCCAACGCGACGCGTTCCAGCTCGAGCGCGATATCGAGCAGCGTGCTGCGACCGGTGACCTCGAGGACATCGTCGGCCACCTTCTTGATGATCTGCGCTCTGGGGTCGAAATTCTTGTAGATCCGGTGGCCGAAGCCCATCAGCCGCATCTCGCCGGCGCGGACGCGTTTGACGTACTCGGGAACGCGGCTGACCGACCCGATCTCCTTGAGCATCCGAAGCACCTGCTCGTTGGCGCCACCATGTAGTGGGCCGTACAGCGCCGCCGCGGCCGCGGCTGTGGCGCTGAACGGATCGGCATGCGAGCTGCCGACCTCGCGCATCACGTTGGTCGAGCAATTCTGCTCGTGGTCGGCATGCAGGATGAGCAGCACGTCGAGTGCGCGCTCCAGCACGGGGTTGGGTTCGTATTTCAGCTCGGTCGCCTTCCACATCATGTTGAGGAAGTTGCCCGCATAGGAGAGGTCGTTGTCCGGATACGCGTAGGGCATCCCGATGGCGTGGCGCGCTGCGAACGCCGCCAACGTCGGCATCTTGGCGATCAAGCGAAGGATCTGTAGCTGGCGGCTGTCCGCGTTGAAGATGTCCTTCGCATCGGGGTAGAAGGTGGAAAGCGCGCCCACGGTGCCGACGAGGATGCCCATCGGGTGCGCGTCGTGGTGGAAGCCGTCGATCAGCTTCTTGATGTTCTCGTGGAGCAGGGTGTGGTGAGTGATCGCATCCACCCAGGCGCGACGCTGGCTGGGATCGGGCAGCTCGCCGTGGATCAGGAGATAGGCAACCTCGAGGAACGTACTCCGTTCGGCCAGCTCCTCGACGGGATAGCCGCGGTAACGCAGGATGCTCCGCTCGCCGTCGATGAAGGTGATCGCGCTGCGACAGCTCGCGGTGTTCAGGAAGGCCGGGTCATAGCTCAAGAGACCGGAACCCGGTCCGTCGCTCACGATCTTTTGAAGCTCGGTGGCGGCGATCGCGCCGTCCCGGATGGGGACCTCGTAACGACGACCGGTTCGGTTGTCTGTGATAGTCAGCGTCTCTTCTGCCATGGCTCACGGACATTATCGGCGTCTCGTCCTCCCCGTCAGGAGCTGGCGATCGCTTCATTCCATTCCCGGATGGACCAGCGGCGCACGACGCCGTTCAGGACGAAGGGATCGCTCCTCGCGAACGTCTCTGCGGCCTGGCGGGTAGTGAAGATCGCCATCGAGCCCTCGTCCTGAGGGTTGCCGAAGGTGCCGATCATGAGGAGCGTTCCGTTCTGCTGGAACTCCTTCCAGCGGGCAACATGGGCGGGGAAGTGCATGGGGGCCTTCGAGCGGACATCATCCGCCGACTCGTAGAGAAGGACATACTTGCGCATCCTTCAATTGTCGGTTAGCCGACGTGTCGCGCCGGCCGACCGGCATTGATCAGGACGGCGGTGCTAATAGCACCCAGGACCAGGAGGCCGGCTGCCCATGCCGCGGCGACGGCATACCCGTGGACGAGCGCCTGATTGATGAGCCCGGTTGACGGGCGGAGCCGGAGGAGATAGGCGGCCGTGGCACTGGCGGCGATGGTGTTGAGGATCGCGGTCCCGAGCGACGCGCCGATCTGCGTGGCGGCATTGACGGTCGCCGCCGCGACGCCCGCCTGGCGCGGATCCACGCCGCGCGTCCCGACGTTGAACGCTGGCGCCATCACGCAGGCGATGCCGATGCCGAGCAGGATCTCGGCCGGCAGGACGTGAGTCACGAAGCCGCTATCGACCTGGATCTGGGTGAGAATGAGCATTCCCGCCGCGGCGGTCAGCGCACCCGGTGCCATGATCCAGCGCGCCGGAACACGCGGCATCAGGACGCTGGCAATTCCCCAGGAGCCGGCCTGTGACGCTAGCGTGAGCGGCAGGAACGCGAGCCCGGCTTGAAGTGGCGAGTATCGCAGCACGACCTGCAGGTAATAGGTGAGGAAGAGGAACGCGCCGAACATACCGGCGATGGCGAAGGCCGCCGCCAGCGAGGCGCCACCTCGATTGCGGTCGAGGACGATCTGCAGGGGGAGGAGGGGAGCACTCGTCCGCGCCTCGCGCACGACAAAAGCGCAGAGCAGCACCACGCTGCTCACCAGGAATCCGATGACGGTGGCCGAGCCCAAGCCAGACGAAACTGCCTGGGTGCACGCATAGACCAGCGCGACCAGCCCGCCGGTGACGAACACGACTCCCGGGATATCAAGACGCTGGCGGTGCCCGCTAGCGTCGCCGCTGAGTATTCGCCAGCCGCCGATCGCCGCGGCGACGGCAATGGGAACGTTGACGTACAGGCACCAGCGCCAGCCGAGATATTGCGTCAGCACGCCTCCGAGTAGGAGCCCAAGAGCGGCGCCGCTGCCCGCAATGGCCCCGTACACCGCGAACGCCCTCGCCCGCTCACGCGGCTGCGTGAACGTGACCGCGATCATGGAGAGCGCGGTTGGCGCGAGCAGCGCCGCGAAAGCTCCCTGCGCGGCACGTGAACCGAGTAGGAGGAGAAAACTTCCAGCGGAACCTCCAACGGCCGACGCCAGCGCGAAGCCGGCCAGGCCGATGATGAATGTCCGCTTGCGTCCGATCGTGTCCGCGATCCGCCCGCCCAGCAGCAAAAGCCCGGCGAATGCGAGCGTGTAGGCGGTGATCACCCACTGCCGCTCCGCGTCCGAGGCGCCGAGGTCGCGCTGCGCCCAGGGTAGGGCGATGCTCACGATCGTCGCGTCGAGTGCGATCATCAGTTGCGCGAGGGCGATGACGGCGAGCGCCATCCAGCGTCGATCAACCGGCCGCTGCGTGGTTTCTTCAGCCAACCGCTGTCGCGTACTCATAACGGCGCCTCCGGGCGAGTTGGCCCGCCAGTAGCCCGATGCCGACGGCGAGGACGATGATCACCAGCGATGCCAGGCCCGACGGCTTGACCGTCATGAGGAGCGCGATGGCCAGCACGATTGCCGACCGGACCAGGAGTGACGTCAGCAGGATGGGATCGCGAAGCCTGCTGCGCAGATCGTCTGACAGCGGTCCCGGTACGCGGCCGATCGCCGGCCCGATTCGGGCCATCCGCATGCCGGTGCCAACGCCGCCGACGATGGCCAGCAACACGAGGCTCGCCAGGGCAGCGAGGATCCATCCACGTGCCCCCCAGCTCGTCGCCATCATGTAGAGGCCGCTCAAAAGGATCAGCCCCAGCGATCCGGGGGCGAGTCGCATCACGACCCCTCTTGAAATAGCGAGCCACATCCGCGCGTCGTCGCTGCGGGTCGAGGCCCTGAGGCCACGGAGGCTGATCGCCTCCACCGTGATCGCTGCGACC
Source organism: Chloroflexota bacterium (assembly GCA_034666565.1). Lineage (GTDB taxonomy): Bacteria > Chloroflexota > Dormibacteria > CF-121 > CF-121 > CF-13. The sequence goes on along the minus strand of JAXDLN010000022.1, from coordinate 20,623 downwards.
AGTCCGAACGCGCCAAGGATATGTAGGTAGAGCGCAATCTGATGAGCCATGTCGAATTGAACCTCCTTGTTGTGCATCCCGGTTGACGAACCCGGCTTTCGTTGTATATACTGCATGCTGAAATAATCTGATGTCAAGTTTGAGATGAGCCCGCGGCCTTACCGACTCGGGCAACGGCAGGTGGCAGCCGACGAGACGCGAGCACGAGTCCTGGCGGCGGCCCGCGATCAGCTCGCAAACGAGACGAGCTTCAGCATCGACGCCGTTGCCCGGCGGGCCGATGTCGCCCGCATGACGGTCTACTACCAGTTCGGTTCGAAGCGCGGTTTGCTCGAGGCGCTCTTCGACCTACTGGCGGCACGTGGTGGGCTGCACCAGCTTCCCGATGCCTTCCGGCAATCGGACCCGAAGGTCGCCCTCGACCGCCTCATCGACATCTTTGCCCGGTTCTGGTCCTCCGACCGGGTCGTGATGCGCCGGCTGCGTGCCATGGCTGCGCTCGACCCTGAGCTCGACCAGGTCCTTCGTGAACGCGCCGAAGGGCTCCGAAATGGGTTGCGTGTCATCGTCTTGCGGCTGCCCAAGGGCAAGGCGCCGGTGGCCGAGACGGTCGATCTCCTGTTCGCGCTGACGAGCTTCGAGAATTTCGACCTGCTTGCTGGGCCAGACCGCACACCGGAAGAGGTTGGGCCGCTGGTCAAGCGCGCCGCGGCGGCGATCGCGGGAACTACGCCGGGTATTGCTCCTCGTGGACGAGCTCGTTGAGCGGCTTTCGCGAGCCGCGCCGCGGCGGGCTGGCCGGATAGCCGAGCGAGATGGCCGTACGGACGAGCGGCTTTGCCGGCACGCCGAGGAGTCGCTTCGCCGCTTTCCGACCCTCGGGGGAGAACCATCCAATCGATGACCCGACTCCGTGTGCCCAGGCCGCGAGCATGATGCGCTCGGCGAGCCGCCCCTCGTCGAAGGCCTCGCCCTCCGGCCACTCTCCCGGCATCACCAGCAACATGCCGAGCGGGGCGTTGCGCAGGTGGCCGACGTATCCGCCGAGGCCGGCGAGCGCCTGCAGCGTATCGCGCTTGCGGACGACGATGATCTCTCCAAACTGACGGTTGCTCGCGCTGCCCGACCAGCGGCCGACCTCGAGGATGTCCTGGACGACGTCGTCAGGGATCGGCTTTCGCTGAAATTCCCGCACGGCGCGAAGGCTCCGCAAGAAATCGGTGAGCTGACGAGGCGGCGCTTCGACGGCCATCCAAATTTCAGCCTACCAGCCTTCCCGGAAGACGCCGCGTTTTTGTCATGGTTTCGAAAGGCGCCCGCCTTCATGCTGCCTCCAGTACCAGTCAAAAGGAGGTGAACAAAATGAATCTCATGAGTAGGGTGATCATCGGTGCCGGCGTTGCAGGCTCACTGTTGACCGGCGGCGTCATCGGCGCCACGATTGCGGGTCCCTTGGGCGTCAGTGCCGCCACGTCATCGAGTGCCGCGGCCACCGCCGCGTCGCCGGCCGCAGGTTCAGGCACGTTTGTGCCGAACGAGACCGCGGCGCATGAAGCCGGCGAGAGCGCCGCGCGCGAGGCGCAGGAGAACGCGGGCCAGGTCCCGACCGTTCCCTAGTGCCGTTTGACCAAGGAAAAGGGGCCGGGATCATCCCGGCCCCGGGCTTGTAAGGTGTCATCAAAACGAAAGGAACGGGCTGCGAAACTTGGGAACGGGTGAAAGGACGTTGAGTATCGCTCGGGTCGACCTGGTGCGTTCAGGCGCGCAGCGGGTGGCGCTGGCCGCGACCGGCATCGTGGCCGCCCTCTACCTGCTGATCGCCGTTGCCGTGGTGCTCATCGTGAGTCATAACCTCACCTCCAACATCGATAGCACCCTGTCCAAATGGCTCAGCGCCATGGCCGCGCAGCGGGGCGGGCCCACCCGTGGTTACCAGGGTCCAACTGGAGGACCGCGCTTCGATGCCCCGGTCCTCTGGTGGACGTTTCATCCGGACGGCAACTACGCCGACAGCAGTGTCGAGGCCGGCAACATCAATCTGCCGACTCCCTACAACCGCATCCAGGCTCCACAGACGATCACCGTATCCGGTGTCGACCTGCGTGTCATGGGCGGATTGACGTCGGACGACTGGACGGTTGTCGGACAGTCTCTTAGCAGCGTCGACCAGGCCCGCTCGAACCTCATCCAGGCAGAACTCCTGATTGGACCTGTGCTCTTACTCGTCGTTTTTCTGGGCGCCCTGGCGATCGGCCGTCGGGTGGCCGCGCCGATCGAGCAAGCGCGACGGCGACAGATGGACTTCACCGCCAACGCCTCACACGAGTTGCGCACGCCGCTGGCCGTCATCCAGGCGCAGACCTCGCTGGCCCTGGCGCAACCCCGTGACCAGGACTGGTATCAGCGAGCCTTCACGCGGGTCAACCAGGAAAGCCAGCGGATGCGGCACCTGGTCGACGACCTGCTCTGGCTGGCCCGCTTCGAGGCGATGCCGCGCGCGGGCCGCGCCGAGCCGGTCGATGTCGGCGTCATGGCCCAGCAGGCGGTGGAGCGCTTTGCCGCCGTCGCCGAGGCCCGCCAGCAGCGGCTGAGTGTCCGGCTAAGCGGCGAGTCGCACGTGATCGCCGCCTCGCCCGAATGGCTGGATCACCTGGTCGGGGTCTTGCTCGATAACGCCTGCAAATACACCCCGGAGCAGGGCACCATCGAGGTACGCGTCGTCGCCGAAGGTAAAAGCATCAAGCTGGCAGTCGACGACTCGGGGCCGGGTATTCCCGTCGATCAGCGCGGTCAGATCTTCGATCGGTTTCGTCGGGCGTCGGACCTGCCGGGTGGCTCTGGGCTCGGGCTAGCGATCGCCGATGCGGTGGTCAGCGCGACCAACGGGCGCTGGGAGGTAGGCACCTCGGCGGCCGGTGGTGCGAGTATGGCCGTGATCTGGCCCCGAATGCTGACGCGGCCGATGGCCACCCGCGCATCGTCCGAGACGACCCCGCCGCTGGCGCGCCTGGACGCCTAGGGTCGTCACCCTACCCACCCCGAAGGGGAGGGGCGTCACGGTTTTGCAAGGTGGCCTCCGCCACCATGTCCTTATGAACTCATTAACACCGACCCAACGGGACCGCGGGCTCCAGCGCCTGCGGCGACTGACCTTCGGTGCCACGGTGGGAGGACTGATTGCGGTGGTCGGCGTCAGTTACACGGCCGCCGCCTCCTACGCGGGCAAGCCGTCGTCCAGCGGGACGTCGCAGACCACCACGACCACGACCGATACGACCAGCAGCTCGAGCTCGTCGACGACCAGCAGCAGCAGCGGCCTGCAATCGGCCCCGCAGGCACCCACCACCGGTAGCAGCGGCAGCGGCACGGTGACCAGCGGCGGGTCGTGATGGCCCTCGCGCTGAAGAGCTGGAAGGCGTTGGGCACCTCGGTGCTCGTCCTTAGCACGCAGGATGACGGGCTCGAGGCGGCGACCACGGCGGTCCGCCGAGTCCTCGAGGACGTTGATGCCGCCTACAGCCGGTTCCGTGAGGACAGCGAGCTGACCCGCGTGAACGCGAATGCTGGACGCACGATCCAGATCAGCCCGCTCCTGGCGACCGCGATCGACGCGGCCCTGCGCGCGGCGCGCTTGACGGATGGGGCGGTCGATCCAACCATCGGTCGCGCCATTCGCGTGGCCGGGTACGACGATGATTTCTCCCGGATTTCCGGCCCCCACCCTACCCTCACCCGCGAGCAGGGGAGGGAGGTACCGGTGCGCGCCTGGCGCGTGCCCGGATGGCAAGCGATTCGCCTCGACCGTGCATCGCGAACCGTCTGGTTGCCGCAGGGTGTCGAGCTCGACCTTGGCTCGACCGGAAAGGCGATGGCCGCCGATCTCGCGGCCACCGCCGCCATGGCGGCCGTCGGCCAGGGCGGTGTGCTGGTCAGCCTCGGGGGTGATATCGGCACGGCTGGTGAGTCACCGTCTGGCGGCTGGCGAATCCTGGTGGCCGAGGACAGCCGCGTCAAACCCAGCGGTGATGGCGATGTGATCTGCGTGCCGGCGGGCGGCGTCGCCACGTCAAGCACGACGGTCCGCCGGTGGTCGCGCGGTGGCGTGATTCTGCATCACATCATCGATCCGCAGACCGGCCTGCCGACCGCCGGGCCGTTCCGAACGGTCACGGTGGTCGCGGGCACGTGTCTTGACGCGAATATTGCGTCGACCGCGGCGATCGTACGCGGAGAGGCGGCGATCGATTGGTTGACCAGCTGCCGCCTGCCCGCCCGCCTGGTCGAGAACGATGGGACCATCCACTACATCGGTCCCTGGCCGGATCCAACGAGCGTGGCGGCGTGAACGACACGCTCCTCTGGTACGCGACGCGTGGCGCCGGGGTCGTGAGCCTGGTCCTGCTCACCGGTGTGGTCGTGCTGGGCATCGTTTCCGTGATGCGCTGGCAGACCGCATCGTGGCCGCGCTTCCTCACCACTGGTTTTCATCGCAACCTGGCACTGACGACACTGATCTTTCTCGCGATCCACGTCGTGACGGCGGTCGTCGACCCGTTCACGGCCCTGGGCTGGGAAGCGGCAGTCGTTCCCTTTTCCTCGCCATACCGCCGCTTCTGGCTCGGCCTTGGCGTGGTCGGCATCTATCTCCTGCTCGCCATCGTCCTGACCAGCCTGCTGCGCCCGCTGTTCGGTCCCCGCGTCTGGCGGATGGTCCACTGGCTCGCCTACGCGATGTGGCCAGTGGCCCTTATTCACAGCATCGGAACAGGCACCGATCCGCGATTTGGCTGGATGCTGGCGATCGAGGCGGTCTGTGTCGGCAGTGTCGCCATTGCCGTCGCCTGGCGGGCCAGCCGGAGCGCACCCACGGCATGGCGGCAGGTTCCAGCCACCGCACCGCAGGTCAAGAAATGGAGCTGATCGGGCCAATCGCTGAAAGCCTGGCCAGCCATCGGCAGCGCCTGGGGCCCCTTCTCGCGCTGGCGTCAGGGGAGCTGATCGCCGAACTGGAGTCGAGCGGATTGCTCGGACGAGGCGGAGCAGGCTTTCCGGTCGGCCGCAAATGGCGGACCGTTGCGCAGCGCTCGTCCGGCCACGCGGTGGTGCTGGCCAACGGGGCCGAGGGCGAACCGCTGAGCCACAAGGACCGATCGCTAATGGCGGCCCGGCCGCACCTGGTCATCGATGGGGCGCTGCTCGCCGCCCGCACCGTCGGCGCCGACGACATCATCTTTTATATAGGTATGGAACATCGGGCCGCGGACGCAGCCATGCGCCACGCGCTCGCCGAGCGCCCGGCGGACGTGCGCGGGCGAGCGCGCATCCTGACGGCACCCCCCGGCTACGTGTCCGGAGAGGAGTCGGCGGCGGTTCATTTCGTGAATGCGGGCGATGCCCGGCCGACCACGACACCGCCCCGACCCTTCGACCGCGGCGTGGGCGGCCGGCCGACCCTGGTCCAGAACGTCGAGAGCCTGGCGCTGGCGGCCCTGATCGCTCGCCGCGGCCGCGATTGGTACGTCGACCGTGGCCGGAGGGGCGGGGTTGGCTTGACGACCGTATCGGGCGCCGTCAACCACCCGGGCGTCCACGAGATCGCGTACGGCTCGACGCTTGGCGACCTCGCCGCCGCCGCCGGCGGCCTCCGAGGTGACAGCCAGGCGGTGCTTCTCGGAGGCTATTTCGGTGGTTGGGCTGAGGTCGATGCGCAATGGGGGCTACCGATGGATCCCGGCTCGATGCGAGCCCGTGGGCTGGCGATCGGTTGCGGCGTCGTCCACTTTCTCGCGCCGGACAGCTGCGGCGTGGAGGCGACGGCGCGGATCGTGGCCTACCTCGCATCGCAGAGCGCCCGTCAGTGCGGCCCCTGTGTCTTCGGGCTCTCGGCGATCGCCGCCGCCACGCAACGGCTCGCCACACGGTCGCCGCACGCGGGCGACCTCGACCGCATCGTTCGCTGGACCGGCCAGCTGGCCGGCCGCGGCGCCTGCCATCACCCGGACGGCGCGGTGGTTTTGCTTCGAAGCGCGATGCAGCAGTTCGCCGACGACTTTACCGAGCACCAGCGACGCCGCTGCCTGACTGTTTCCAGCCCGCGGCGGGTGGCGGTAGCCTGATGGGCGAGATCCTCGAGGTCGACCGGATCCGTTGTGACGGACACGGAATCTGCGCGGAGCTGCTGCCCGAGCTGATCAGCCTGGACGACTGGGGCTACCCGATCGTCAAAAAAGGCCCGGTGCCCGACCACCTGGTGGAACTCGCCCGACGGGCCGTCGACGATTGTCCGGTGCTCGCCCTCCAGCTGTCGCTTCAGAACCGCGACCGATCGCGCTAATCTGATCGCGCACCATGCCTGATGCGGTAATCGTTGCCTACGGTCGCTCCCCGATTGGCCGCGCCAATAAGGGGTCGCTGGTGGAGATGCGGCCCGACGACCTGGCCGCCTACGTTGCGACCAGGGTGATGCAGAAGGTTCCGCAGCTCGATGCCTTAACGCTCGATGACCTGATCTGCGGCTGCGGTTTGCCCGCCGGCGAACAGGGCTTCAACCTGGGACGCGCGGTCAGCGTCCTGTCCCGTTTCGATGTGCCGGGCACTACCGTAAATCGCTACTGCGCCTCGTCGCTGCAGACCAGCCGGATGGCCTTTCACGCCATCAAAGCGGGTGAGGGCGAGGCGTTTCTCTCGGTCGGAGTCGAGTGCGTCTCGAGGTACGTGAACGGATTCGCCGACCAACCCGACGCCCAGAACCCGCGACTCCAGCGAGGCAACAGCGAGGAGTACCCCGACATCTATATCGCGATGGGGGAGACGGCGGAGAATGTGGCGGACGTAAAGCACATCAGCCGCGAGGAAATGGATCGCTATGCCGTCAAGAGCCAGACGCGCGCCGTCGAGTCGCGCGACGGCGGATTCTTCGACCGAGAGATTATCCCGGTGCCGCTCAAAAATGGAACGACGATGCAGCGCGACGACGGGCCGCGGCCGAATACCACCATGGAAGTGCTGGGGACGCTGAAGCCGGTCTTCCGCGAAAACGGGCGAGTCACGGCCGGCAATTCGTGTCCGCTGAACGATGGGGCGGCCGCGGTCGTGATCACCTCCGACCGCAAGGCGAAGGAGCTCGGCCTCCGACCGCTGGCACGGATCCTCGCAACCGGGGTCTCGGCGCTCGAGCCGGAGATCATGGGCCTCGGCCCGATCGAGGCCTCGCGGCAGGCGCTGAAGCGGGCGAAGATGACGATCGACGACGTCGAGATCGTCGAGATCAACGAGGCCTTTGCCGCCCAGGTCATCCCCTCTGCGCGGGAATTGGGCATCGATCCCTTCAGCGACAAGCTCAATCCGCACGGGGGCGCGATCGCCCTCGGCCACCCATTCGGAATGACGGGGGCCCGCATTCTGTGCACGCTGCTGAACGGCCTGGCCACGGACAACAAGGCCATCGGCCTGGAGACCATGTGCGTCGGCGGTGGGCAGGGGATGGCCATGATCGTCGAGCGTCTCAGCTAGCGGGCCGATCGTGACTGACGTTGCGATCGAGACCGGCAGCAAGCGAGCCTTCGCCTTTGCCCTCGACTGGCCAGGCTGGTGCCGATCGGGGAAGGACGAGGGTTCAGCGCTCGCCGCGCTCGCTGCCTACGCCCAGCGCTACGCGCCGGTTGCGAAAAAGGCGCGCATCTCGTTCGACCCGAAATCGGCCGCCTCGTTTCGCGTCGTGGAGCATCTCGCGGGCACCGCGACCACGGATTTCGGAGCGCCCGACTCGGTCGCGAAGCGCGACACCACACCGCTGGCGGCCACGGAGGCCAAGCGGATCGCGTCCCTGCTCGATGCGGCATGGGCGATCTTCGATGGGGTCATTGCAAACGCACCGGCGGAGCTCCGCAAGGGCCCTCGCGGGGGTGGCCGTGATCGCGACGAGATCGCGGACCACGTGCTCGGTGCCGAAGGGGCCTACGTGCGCAAGCTCGGGCTCCGCCTCACGCCACCAACTCGAGATGATCGTCGTGGCATCGCCGAGTTTCGGGTCGCGATCGCCCAGGTGCTCGCCAGGCCCTCCAACGGGAAGGCGCTAGTCGAGCGGGGCTGGCCGCAGCGCTATGCCGCGCGCCGCATCGCCTGGCACGCGTTGGACCACGCGTGGGAAATCCAGGACCGCAGTACTCCAGAGACGTGATCGCGTGCCCTTCGAGTCCCTGGACTTCGTCTACCACCCGAGCCACGACGTCAAGCGGGACCTGGTTTATTTCACGGAGGTGCTCGGCGGACGCCTCCACTTTGCGGTGGAGGGGATGGGGGCGAGGGTCGCCGCCATCGAACTGGCGCCTCCGCCACCGATGCTCCTGCTCGCCGATCATGTCGAGGGGGACACGCCGATTCTCGTCTACCGCGTCGCCAACCTTCGCAAGGCACTTACCGAATTGAAGAAGCGTGGCTGGAGCGAAGAGTCGACATTCGAAATTCCCCATGGACCCATCTGTTCCTTCAGCGCGCCGGGAGGCCAACGGATCGCGGTCTATCAGCTGACGCGACCGGGCGCCGCCGCGAGCTTCGAGGGGCGGCGCGATTTCTGATGACCGAGTGGGGTGGCGTTGCCGGCAAGCGGGTGGTGCTGACGGGAGGCACGAACGGCATCGGCCTGGCGGGCGCCATCGAGCTGGCCCGGCGTGGCGCGGACGTGACGCTGGTGGCGCGCAACCAGGCGAGGGCGGCGGAGGCCGTCCGTCGCATCAGCGCCGTGTCGACGGGGAGTGCTCCTGACGTCATGCTCGCCGACCTGGCGTCGCAATCGTCGATTCGACAGCTGGCCGCCGAGTTGCTGACACGTTATCCCCGCATTCAGGTGCTGGTGAACAATGCGGGCGCCATTTACGCCCGCCGTCAGATGAGCACCGACGGCATCGAACTGACCTGGGCCGTCAATCACCTGGCTCCTTTCCTCCTGACGACCCTGCTGCTGGAGCGGCTGAAGGCCAGCCGACCAGCACGGATCGTGACCACCTCCTCCGGCGCGCACGAAGGCGCGCGCATCCCATTCGGCGATCTCAACGCCGAGCAGTCCTGGGGCGGCGCCGGCTTCACCCGATATGGCGAGACCAAGCTGGCCAACGTGCTGTTCACCGCGGAGTTGGCGCGCCGGCTCGAGGGCACGGGCGTCACCGCCAACGCGTTCCATCCAGGATTTGTCGCGACCGGCTTCAACCGAAACAACGGCATCCTGATGCGGCTCGGCATGGCGATCTCGAGGCCGTTCGCCCGCAGTCCGCAAAAGGGTGCCGACTCGCTCGTCTGGCTGGTCGACGCGGAGGAGGCGAGTCAACTCAATGGCGCCTACGTTTTCGATCGGCGTTCGGTTTCGCCGTCGCCTGCGGCCCAGGATCTCGATGCGGCTCGCCGCCTCTGGCAGGTGAGCGAAGAGCAGACGCATGCCGCACCGCTATGAGCGGCGGCCTGTCTTCCCGCCTTTCATCAGCTGGCGCCAGCCGCGAACCTTGATCTCGACTCCGTATTTCCGCGCGGCCGCCCTGATCCGTCGCCAGGCCGACTCGCGCTCGCGGTCGCTCACGCCCTCGACCTGATCGAATCGGGCGACGGCATTGCGGACGTGGCGGGCGTCGTTGAGTGGCTCTTTGCGCTCCTTTGGAAAGGCGAAGGTCTGGGCCGGCATGCGATTTTTCTGGCGGGTGCTCACGGTGGCCATCTGTCGCCTCCTTACTGCTGCGGTGAGCCGGATAGTACAAATGTCATTTTATCGTAGGTCGCTATCATCACGATGCCGAGCTCAGGACGCCTTGAGTTCTGGTTCGCCGTGACCGGCATTCGCCCGTCCGCGGTTCCAGTACGCCTTCGCCGAGATGTCGTCCGCCGCCCAGCCAAGCGACAGGAGCGTCGCCTTTAGCGCGGTGACCAGCGCGACTTCGCCGGCGAGATAGGCATGGCCGCGGCCCGGCGGTAGCACGGCGCCGGCCACGGCTGCCACGAGACCGGCCGAACCGTTTGGGGCCTGCTCCTCGTAGTGCCAGCGGATCTGCTGCTCGCGAGCGCCGTCCCCGGTCTGCCGCTCGTCGCGACCATCGACCTGGAGAAAAGCGAGCGCCGGAACATCGGGAGGCAGTGCCTCCATCATCGCCAGGGTACCCGGGACGGCGGTGGCGTCACCGGCAAAGAAGTGCCAGGCGGCGTCGCCCACCAGCGTGATCTTGCCCCGCGGCCCGACGACCTCGATCGAATCGCCCGGCCGTGCCGCCTGTGCCCACCGCATGCCGGGACCGTTCCCGTGCAAGACGAAGTCGAGGTGGAGAACGCGATGGTCACGGTCGTAATGGCGGATGGTGTAGCGGCGGCGGACGGGCGGCGCGTCATCTCGCCGAAAGGTCAGGGCCATGTCCTGGCCGGCGAGATAGTCGAACCGGTCCAGGTCGGGGCTCGTCAGCTGCACCCGACGCATTCGTGGCGTCAGGTCCTGCACAGCCGCGACGTCGAGATGCCATGTTCTCGGCTCAGCCAGCATGATTCATGACTGTCTTACCAGACCGCGGCCACCTGCATTTGCAGAGATGGATGGCTCCAGCGTCCGCTTCGCAATGATCGCCTAGGCGATCCCGTCTGATCTATGCGGGAAGCACGTGTGAAACTCCGGCCGGTCCACCTGCCGCTCTTCGTCCGTATCGCCGCCGGCTACGGGTTGATTCTGGTCGTGATGCTCGGCATCGCCGCGCTGACGCTTGTGCGTCTGCACGATACCGCTGCGGTCGCGGACCATCTCAGCCGGGAGGATGTCCCCGAGTTGCAACTCATCGACGATCTCAGGGTGCAAATCCTCAACGAGCAAATCGCCCTCACTCGATTCGAGGGGTCGCTGGACACCAACCCTCGCGGTAGTGAAGATCTGCTTCAACCCTACTTCCGAGCCCACGACCAGATCTTTGGCGACCTTGCCGCGCTGGCTCAGTTCGAAAACGACGCCAGCATTGCGGCGCTGGCCCCGACAATCGGTCTCCTCCGTACTCAGATTCAAGCAGTCGAAACGGAATCAAGCCGGGAGATCGCCACGATTCGGTCAGGGCTCCCTCTGGGCGCCGAAAGTGCCGCAGAGATTGTCCTGGTCGACACGGTGCGGGAGACGGCCGCCGGCATTGGTGACGAGGTCGGTTTGCACATTCGGATTACGGCGGCAGACGCCCAGAAATCCACTTCCGACTCGAACTGGCTGGTCATCGTAGCCTCCCTAATCGGCCTGGCCGTCGCATTGGCCGTGGCCATCGCGGTGACGCTCGGCATTTCCGCTCCGTTACGACGCCTGCGGACATCAGCCGATCGCATTGCCGCGGGAGAGATGGTGGAGCCCGGGTTTACGGATCGAGGCGATGAAATCGGCAGCCTTTCACGTGCGATGACGACGATGGTGCGGTCGCTCAACAAACAGGCTGACGAGCTAAAACGCTCCAATGCCGATCTCGAGCAATTCGCCTACGTCGCGTCGCACGACCTGCAGGAGCCGCTGCGGATGGTCAGCGGGTTCACGGGCCTTCTCAAGCGTCGTTACAGCGGCAAGCTTGACGCCGATGCGGACGAATACATCGACTTTGCGGTTGGAGGCGCCAACCGAATGCAGTCACTCATCAACGACCTCCTTTCCTTCTCTCGTGTCGGGCGCGAGGAGCTTGCGGCGAAGCCGGTCAACACACAAATCGCCCTTGATCAAGCGCTCGCCAACCTCCAGTCGGCGATCGAGGAACGGTCGGCGTTGGTCTCCAGCAGTCAGCTCCCAACGGTTTGGGCCGATCACGGCATGCTCGTCCGCCTGTTCCAGAATTTGATCAGCAACGCCCTGAAGTTCTGTAAGGCGGAGCGGCCGATCGTTCGCATCCAGGCCGAAGCGCGCGGCGGGGATTGGGTCTTCTCGGTGGCCGACAACGGGATCGGCATCGAGCCCCAGTACAAGGACCGCATCTTCTTGATCTTTCAGCGACTGCACAAGCAATCGGAGTATCCGGGTACGGGAATCGGCCTCGCGGTATGTAAGCGGATCGTCGAGCGGAATGGCGGGCGCATCTGGTTGGAGTCCGAACCGGGCAAGGGCACGACCTTCTTCTTCACACTGCCCGCCACAGGAGGTCAGCAAATCGCAGCATGAGTGACATTCACGAACTCGTACAGATTCTTCTCGTCGAGGACAACCCGGGTGATGTCCGCCTGACGCGCGAGGCGCTCAAGGAGGCGAAGTTCCGTAACACGGTCCAGGTCGTTGGTGACGGGGTCGAGGCTCTCGCTTACCTCCACCAGCAGGGCCAATACAGCGGCGCGATGCGGCCCCATCTGATCATGCTGGACCTCAATTTGCCCCGGATGGACGGTCGAGAAGTGCTGGCCGCGATCAAGAAGGATGCGGACCTCCGGCGCATTCCCGTGGTGGTGCTCAGTTCGTCCGAGGCCGAGACCGATATCGCCCGAGCCTACGAGCTGCATGCCAACGCCTACGTGACGAAACCCGTCGACATCGACCATTTTCTGCAGGTCGTCAAGGCTATCGAGGAATTCTGGGTGGAAATCGTCAAGCTGCCCACGCAGTGAGCTGAAGTGGAGGCCCAGCGCACGCGCGTCCTTCTGGTCGAAGACAACCCTGGTGATGCTCGCCTGGTGCGCGAGTCATTGAACGATGGGCTCCCTGGGCAGTTCATCGTCGAAGTCGCCGAATCGTTGAAGCAAGCGCTCGAGGCGTTGCGCACCGCGGTCGACGAGGTGGGTGTCGTCTTACTGGATCTCTCCCTGCCCGACAGCCAGGGCCTCGAGACGTACCGAGCCGTCCATGCCCAGTGTCCAGGCGTCCCGATCCTGGTGTTATCCGGACTGAATGACGAATCGATCGCCCTTAAGGCCGTCAATGAGGGGGCCCAGGACTTCCTCCGCAAAGCGAGGGTCGACAGTGAGCTACTACCCCGTGCCATCCACTACGCGATCGAGCGGAACCGCCTCCTCGAACAGGTTCGCCAACTGGCCATCATTGACGAGCTCACCGGACTGATGAACCGCCGAGGGTTCATGATGCTGGCCGAGCACCAGCGCAACCTGGCCGACCGAAAGGGGACGTCGCTTGCCCTGGTCTTCCTGGACATCGACCGCTTCAAGCTCATTAACGACCAGTTCGGCCATGAAGAGGGCGACCGGGCCCTTCGCGAGCTGTCGGCGGTCCTCCTGCACACCTTCCGACGCTCCGACGTGGTCGCGCGCCTCGGCGGCGACGAGTTCATCGTCTTAATGGCGGATGTCAACCGCGATGGTTTGGGCACCGTTCTCGACCGGGTGCGGAGAAACCTCGCGGCGCTCAGCCAGGATTCCCGTTTCGCATGGCGTCTGGTGGTCAGCCTCGGGGTGGTGCAATACGACGCGGCGCATCCCGTGACGCTCGAGGCGTTGATGGCGTCGGCCGATCACGCCATGTACCGGGCGAAAGAGGCGACGAGGATGGCGTCATGAGGCGGCTGGCCGCGTTGATGATGGTGGCGGCGATCGCCGCGACCGCCTGCGGTGGCAGCGGCGTCGGGACCCCGCGGACGATGACCGGGAACCTCGTGATTGCCAGCTTCAACAGCTTCTCAGTCTCAAATGCCGATTTCGGGCCAGAAGAGTACGCCGGATGTTACGCAGCGGTCCAGCTCATCAACCGAGCGGGCGGCGTGCTTGGCCATTCTCTGGACTGCATCAAAGTTGACACGCGGGGCGATCCGGCCGTCGGTGCCCTGGCGGCGCGGACGATGTTGGCCGCGACCCCAAACCTGGTTGCGGTGGTGGGGCCCGGTTCGGACGAGGCGTTGGCGACGGTTCCCCTCATCGATCGAGCGCGCATCCCGTTCTTCCCCGCAGCCGGTCAGGGTGCCTTCGACCAGTCCGGCTATAAATACCTCTGGCGCCTGGTACCCTCCGACGACGCAGCGGGTTATGCGATGGCCATCTGGGCTCACAAGCAGGGTTACCTTCGGGGCGCTGCCGTCTTTGGAGGCGACGTCACCTCGCAGGCGAACGTGCCGACGCTGTTGAAAGGATTCCGCCAGCTTGGGGGCACGATCGTGGTTAACCAGTCGTTGGTCGCCAAGGCGTCATATGCGGCTGAAGTCGGCGCGGTGATCGCGGCCCAGGCAGACGTGATTTTCACCGAGGTCGACGCCAGGAGCGCCGCGGATTTTCTCTCCCAGCTTCTCGCGCGCCGCCCACCCATCCCTATTGTCGGCACGCAGGCGACGCTTGAACCTGGATGGTTGGCCGCCGTATCTGCCTCGATTGGCGCGCAGACGCTTGCCAACTCCTTCGTCGGTGTTCAGCCATACGCGGCACCGCAGGGAAGGCCGTGGGAGATTTTCAATGAAGCCTTACTCGCGAGCGGCACGGACGTTCCAAACCCCGGGCAGTGGAGCACTGATCCGTATACCATCTCGGACTACGACGCCGTTACCATCGTGGCGCTCGCCATGGTCGCCGCCGGAACGACTGACCCGGCCGTGTTCAATCCATTTATCCGGACGGTGACGACGGCAGGAGCGAGCCGGGTCGTGGTCCACACCTATTCCGAAGGGCTGTCCGCCCTGCGGACCGGGCACCAGATCCAATACGCCGGGCCCTCAGGACCGATTGTCTTCGACCAGTGGCAGAACTCACCCGCCGGTTTTTCAGTCGCGAGCTACGATCCGAGCGGCCAAACGACGCTGATCGACTCGATCACGGCCGCTGCCGTTGGTTCGCTGAGCAGCCATTAGTGAGACGGCTGAACGCGCTCCTTATCGGGATGGCGTTGGCCGTAAGTGCCTGCGGTGGCAGCGGCGCGGGCACGCCGCGGACGATGACCGGGAACCTCGTGATTGCCAACTTCAACCCCTTCTCGGGCCCGGACGCCGGCTTCGGTCCGGAGGAGTACGCCGGCTGCTACCCGGCCGTCCAGCTCATCAACCGGGCCGGCGGTGTGCTGGGTCATCAGCTCGACTGCCTGAATGTCGACACCAAGGGCGACCCGGCCGGGGGCGAGCTCGCGCTCCGGACCCTGCTCGCCTCGACCCCGAACCTGGTCGCCATCCTCGGCCCCAGCTCCGATGAATCGGTCCTCACCGTGCCATTGATCGACGCGGCTCACATTCCGATGTTTCTCGACGCTGGGCAGGGAATCTACGACCGGACCAGTTACCAATATCTCTGGCGACTCACGGCCTCGGACGATGCGGCCGGCTACGCCATCGCGATCTGGGCGTACCAGCAAGGTTATCGGCGCGGCGCCATGCTCTTTGGAAATGACACCGACCAGGCCAATGTGCCGACCTTACTGAAAGGGTTCGCGCGGCTCGGCGGCACCATCGTGATCAACGAACCCGTGGTCGAAGGCAAGGCGTCGTATGCAGCCGAGGTCGACGCCATGATTCAGGCCCGCCCCGATGTGATTTTCACGGAGATCGATCCACAGACGGCGGCCACTTTCCTGTCGGAGTTTGTCAAGCTGCATCCGCCGATCCCAATCGTTGGCACGCAGGCCACCGCCCAACCGGATTGGCTCCAAGCGGTATCAGGCGCGATTGGCGCCCAGAAGCTGGCCACCGCCTTTGCCGGCGTCCAACCCTACGCGGCGCCGCAGGGCCGGCCATGGGAGATATTCAACGACGCCTTGCTTGCCGCGACCTCGGAAGTGCCAAATCCAGGACAGTGGAGCAGCGATCCCTACGCGATGGCGAACTATGACGCGGTAACCATCGTCGCCCTCGCCATGGTCGAGGCTGGAACCACCGATCCCCGCTTTTTCAACCGCTTCATCAAGACCGTGACGGAGTCCGGAACGAACGCGGTTGTCGTGCACTCATACGCCGAGGGGCTCAAGGCGTTGGCCGCCAAACACCCCATCCAGTACGTCGGGCCATCCGGACCAATTGTGTTCGATCCATGGCATAACGTCGCCGGTGGATTTTCGGTCGTGAGTTACGACCCCAGTGGGGAGACGAAGCTAATCGGTGCCGTCGATGCCGCGGCCGTCGCCAAGCTGAGCACTAGTCCTTAGGCCGGCGCAGGAGGACCATCGCGCCGGCGATCGCCACCGCCCAGACCGGAGCCATCGTGATCACGAACGGCCGGATGGTATCGCTGTTGGAATGCGAGTTGCGATCAAACGCCATGAAGACCATCACGGTGCCGAAAAGGAGGAGGATGAAGCCGGCGATCAGGGCTGCCCACGTCCGTGACTTCATTGCACCAGTAGCGCCTCGAGGAGAGGGTAGCCGAGACTAGGGACGTCATGCTTCGCCGGAACCGGAAGGCGCTCGCCGCCGTCGCCGGCATCGCTCTCGTCCTCGTCGCCGTCGCTCTCGTCGAAGGTGATGTGCCTGAGGACCTGACCCACATCGGCTCGCTGGTCCTCGGGCTGCTCAACCGGTTCGGCGCGGCGGCCTGTCTTGCCCTGCTCTATCTCGAGGAAAGTGGCATCCCCCTTCCGGTGCCGGGGGATTTCTACGTCGCGTTCATGGGCCGGCTCAACGCCGGCTCTTTACCGCACCTGCTGCTGGCCTGGCTTGGCATCATCGCCGTGGTGGTGGCCGGATCGACCAACCTGTACTGGCTTTCGCGCCGATGGGGCCCTGCGATGCTGCACCATCCAGTCGCTGGCCGGCTGCTGCACGTTAACGAGCGTCAACTGGAGAAGGCCCGCGCCTGGTTTCGCCGATGGGGGGTATGGGCCATCATCTTCGGCCGGCACATCCCCGGGTTTCGAATCGCCATCTCGGTCATCGCCGCGACCATGGGCGTGCCCTACCGCGTCTTCGCGCCGGCGGTCGCAATCTCGACCGGGATCTGGGCGGCGGTCGGCCTCTGGCTGGGCGCGACCCTGGGCCAATCGATCGGTCATGTTCTCTCCGCCAACCCCTGGATCTACCTGGTTGTGTTCGGCGCGGCCATCCTACTGATCGCCGCGGCCCTGGTGCGCGCCTGGCGGAGGTGGGGCTACCGCCGGGCTCTGGCAGGATGATCCGATGAGCACACCGGCGGCGGGCCGCACTCTGATGGTCAGTACCGTCGACTACCACACTGCCGGCGAACCGTTTCGGATCGTCAGCGGCGGCGTGCCATCGCTGCGCGGCGCCACCATCATGGAGAAGCGTCGCTACGCGCTCGAACATCTCGACCACATTCGGCAGCTGCTGGTCTTCGAGCCGCGCGGGCACGCCGACATGTACGGCGGCTTCGTCACCGACCCGCAGGACGCCGGCGCGCAGCTGGGTGTGGTCTTCTTCCACAACGCGGGGTATAGCACGGCATGCGGCCACGGGACGATCGCACTCGTCACCTGGGCGATCGAGGCGGCCATGGTTCCCGCCACCGGCCCGTTGGTGGAGGTGGTGGTTGATGTGCCGTCGGGCCGCCTACGGACAGTGGCGAGCATGCATAACGGACGGGTCAGGTCCGTGCGCTTTCGAAACGTCCCGAGCTTCGTGGTGGTCGAGGGGTTGTCGGTGTCCGTAGACGGCCGCCGAGTCGAGGTGGCAGTCGCCTATGGCGGAGCTTTTTACGCCATCGTTGACGCGGATCGCTTCGAGCTGCCCCTCGAGCCAGCCTTCGTTCCGCGCTTCATCCAGCTGGGCCGTGGGATCAAGGCCGCAATCGAGGCGGAACGCGATATCGTCCATCCGCTCGAACCGGAGCTCGAAGGCATTTACGGGGTGATGTTCACCGCCGGAAACCGCAACGTCACCGTCTTTGCGGACGGAGAGGTGGACCGATCGCCCTGTGGCAGCGGCACGTCGGCGCGGCTCGCGCTGCTCGACCGGCAGGGCGAGCTGGCGCGCGGTGCCACCTTGATGCATGAAAGTGTGATCGGCACCCGTTTCGCCTCGCGCGTGGTCGGTGAGGACCGGGTCGCCGATTACCCGGCGGTGATCACGGAGATCGAAGGTAGCGCTTATCTGACCGGTTATCACCAGTTCGTGCTGGCGGCGGATGACCCGCTCGGCGCCGGGTTTTTGCTCCGATAGCCGCCCAGCGCGCCTAGCCGACGGCGATGATCTTGACCGCGTCGATGATGAACTGCACCGCGATCGCCGCGAGCAGTAACCCCAGCACCCGGGTCAGGAGCTGAATCACTGAGGGTCCGATAAGGCGCGCGATCTGGCCGGCGAGCATGAGGCCGACAGCGACCACAACGACCACCGCGACGATCCCGAGCAGCACCCCGAAGCGCCCCGGCAGGTCCTCGTACCGCTTCGTCAGCACCATCACGGCCGCGATTGCGCCCGGGCCGGCGAGCAGCGGGGTCGCGAGCGGGACCAGTGCGATGTTCGCCGTCCCGGCCTGCGCGAACTCCTCCCCGCGGAGCATCTGGAGGGCGACGAGCAGCAGCAGTAAGCCACCGGCGATGGTCAGGCTTTCGACCGAGACGTGTAGGTAATCGAGGACGAGCCGGCCGAAAAGGGCAAACACGACCACCAGCCCCCCGGCGGCCGCGGCCGCCTCGAGGGCGGCCCGTCGCCGCGCTCCAGCGCTCAGGCCGGCGGTCAGGGTGATGAAGATCGGCGCGCTGCCGAGGGGATCCATGATCACGACCAGCGTGATGAACGCCTCGGCGAACGCTCGCCAGCTCATGCCGACAGCCTAACCGCGGACAGGCCTACGATGAAATCGATGGCGAAAACCGCCACGAAGCCTGCTGAAGACCTGCTCTGGAAAATCGCGGAGAGCGACGAGGTGGAGATTGAAACGCGCCGTGACGCCAAGTCGCCCTTGCATCGCGTCACCACCTGGATCGTGCCAACCGCGTACGGCGTATATGTCCGTTCCTATAAAGGCAAGAAGGGCCGCTGGTACCAGGAAGCCCTGGCCAACCCGCGGGTGACCGTCCAGCTCGGACGTCGCAAGGTGACCGCCCGCGCCGAGCCGGAGCGCAACCCGCTGGTCATCCGTGCGGTGAATGCCGCCTATCGCAAGAAGTATGGAGAGCGCTGGCCGGACGAAACCCAGCAGATGTTGCGACGCTCCCTTCTTCCGACGACGCTGCGACTGACCCCGGTCTAAGCGTAGGGAACCAGTAAGGCTGGATCCCAACGCTGGCGGGTGGTGCCGGCGAGGAAGGTCGACTCCGCAAAGTCGAGGATGGCCTGCCGTGGATCGTGCCTGCGACGCACCGCGTCGTAGGGAAGGATGAACTCGGCAATGCCCGGGTTCCACGCCGCGGCAGCCGGGTGGATGGCCGCCTCCTCGATGCCATCCGGCTTGGGGTAGGCGTACGCGAAAAATGCCGGCTCCTCCAGCGACGCGCTGCCCGGCCAGAAGCCCACGCATATCTGCTCGGCATCGCCGCCCACCCGGCGGATCAGCCCCCATTCCGGGGAAGGCACCAGGGCGCGCCCCGAGAATCGTGAGACGGAAAGGTCGAAGGTTCCCCACCAGAAGGAGACCGGGCTCGCCCGGCCGATGAACCGTCCCCGATGTTCCTTGAGCACCAGGTCGATGCGCGCCAGGAGCCGCCAGAACCGGTGCGCCCACTCCGGCTCGTACGCCGTGTGCACCGTATCCTGCGGAAACGGGATCGGGTCGTTAACCTCCGAGGGCAGGGTCGTGATGGCCGGCTCAATGCCCAGGGTGCGGAGGCGGCCGATCAGCTCGTGATAGAAGTCGGCGACCGGCTGCGCGCGCAAGGCGACCCGCTCCACTCGCCCGTCGTTCAGGGCAATGATCACATCGTGGTCGATCAGGTCGACGTCGATCGCAAAGCCGGTCCGGCCACTCCACATCGGTGATGTGGTCAGGCCCCGTCCCGTGAGGTAGAGGGGCACGTTGGCCCACTGCGGCTCCCGGCGGGTCAGCGCCAGCCGGATCTTGCCGATGATCTGCAACTCCATGTGCAGCGTTTCCATCGTCGGGGACCAGGCCTTGAAAGGCAGCTCGGGCCACTCGGCAACCTGGCGCGTCACGCCGGCGCTGATCATGGAACTATGGTAGCCAGCAGGGTGCCCGCGCTTCACGCTTTGAGCTTGTTCGTCCGATGGGCTCACGTCGCCGGGATGGCGGCCATCCTGGGCGGGGCGTTGCTCGTCTGGTGGCTGGGGGTACGGCGAAAGGGTGCCAACGCGGGTGTGGTCCTCGATGTCGCGGAGCGATACGAGTGGATCTTCTGGGCCGCGATCGGTCTGCAGGCGATGACCGGCGTCGGCAATTTGGGTGCGTTCGGTGACGCCCTGCCGGCGTCCGCGTCCGGCTGGGGGACGAAGTTGATCGTGAAGCTGGTCGCCGTTCTCGCGCTGGCGGTCCTATCGGTGCCCAGGACTTTGGCGGTCGTCGCCATGGGCGGCACGAAGCGGCCGCAGCCAGATTTGTTATCGGCGCTCTACGGCGGCACGGCCATCTTCGTTATCGGGATCGCAGGCCTTGCGGTCTGGCTGGCCCATGGCTGAGCCGAAGACGAAATTTCCCTCCCCCTCTGGCGGAGGGCAGGGTGGGGGCCAACTCGTGGTCTTTGCGCTCGGGACCTTCCACGCCGCGGTGCTGATCGTCGCGCTGGTGCTCGTCCTCTACGCTGCCGGCGGCCTGGCGCCGCTGCTGAGCAGTCTCAGCACGATCGCCGGATTGGCGCTCTTTTGCGCGTTGTGGCTGACGACGGTCT
>JAXDLN010000021.1:0-2662 GCA_034666565.1 Chloroflexota bacterium | reverse complement strand
CCTTGGACTTCGGACCGTTCAGCACCCGAATTTTGATCGGCAATTTCGGCGACGGTCGGATCAGCGGCTTTACTTCGGGCGGCGACTTCCGCGGCCAACTACATGACCCTAAGGGCCACGCCGTCAGGATCGATGGGCTCTGGTCGATCGTCTTCGGCAACGGACTCGCTGCCGATCCCGACAAACTGTACTTCACCGCCGGTCCCAACGGCGAGGTAGACGGGCTGTTTGGATCGCTCAGCGCCACTCCGACGAGCGATCACGACTCAGACGACAAGTAGGCTCTTCGTTGCCGGTTCGTGCTCGCGGCCACGGCGTGCGATAGCCGTGACGCCGCAGCCCTTCGAGCATTCGATTGCGGGGCCGTGAGCTGCCGTGGGACGATCCCCTGCGGCCAGCTCGCGCCGGTGGAGTTATCAGCCCGGACTTCGAAGCGTAGTGGGGACGCGAGAGCGCGTGTGGCGAGTTCGGCAGCGAACCGGCACGGCTGGAAAAGGGCGTTCCGTCTCGCAATCGAAGGTCGGCCGGGTCGTTCGTTGATGGCTAACGATAACAGGGTCGCAGACCGGCATGGCCATCGTCGGTACCTTCGGTATTCCAGCCCCATTTGAGGAATGACGGCGTGGGGAGCATGATCCTTCTCGATCTCGTAGGCGGCGTCGCGCTGCTGTTGTGGGGCCTGCACATGGTCCACAGCGGGATCGTGCGCGCCTTCGGTTCCGACTTGCGGCGCTTCCTCGGAATGGCGCTGCGCAATCGTTTCCTGGCATTCCTGGCCGGCATTTTCGTGACCGCGCTCCTGCAAAGCAGTACCGCGACCGGGCTGATGACCGCTTCCTTCGTAACCGGTGGAACGGTCGATTTGGTCCCCGCCCTCGCGATCATGCTCGGCGCGAATGTCGGGACCACGCTCATCGTCCAAATCCTCTCGTTCAATGTCTCGGCGGTAGCGCCGGTCCTGTTTCTGATTGGCGTGACAGCCTTCAAGCGCGGCGGGCAAACACGCACACGCGATCTCGGGCGAGTCGCCATCGGGGTGGGCCTGATGGTGCTCTCGCTGCACATCCTGCTCGACACGCTGGCGCCCGCGGAGAATGCACCAGCCGTACGCACGCTGCTCGGCGCCATGACCGGCGAACCGTTGTTGTGCCTCCTGATGGCGGCAGCACTCACCTGGGCCGCCCATTCCAGCGTGACGGTGGTTCTGCTGGTGATGTCCCTGGCGTACTCGCAGTTCATCACGCCGGTCGCGGCGCTTGCCCTGATCCTCGGCGCCAACCTCGGCAGTGCAATCAATCCTCTGGTGGAGGGTAGCCACAGTGACAACCCCGCCAGCCGCCGTCTGCCTCTGGGCAATCTGCTCAATCGCCTGATCGGCTGCGCGCTCGTCCTGCCGTTCCTGGATCCGATCGCCCGGGCACTCGGTCGGATCGAGCCCAACCCCTCGCGTATGGCCGCCGATTTTCATACCGTGTTCAATGTGGTCTTGGCACTTGTGTTTATTCTGCCGTTAGGCGGCCTGGCATCGCTGTTGACACGTCTGCTGCCGCAGCGCGTTAAACCCACCGACCCGTCAACACCGCTGTACCTGGACGAGACCGCGCTCGCGACGCCTTCGGTGGCCCTGGTCTGCGCTGCACGCGAAACCCTTCATATCGGGGACATCATAGAGAACATGCTGCGCCGGACGATGACAGCGCTCATGACCGACGACCGCAAGTTGGTGGCGGAAATCTGCCGCATGGACGATGCCGTGGACCGACTCGATGAGGCGGTGAAGCTGTACGTTACCAAGCTTACCCGCGAAAGCCTGAACCAACGAGATGCGTACCGGGCGATGGAAATCATCTCGTTTTCAATCAACCTGGAGCATGTCGGGGATATCATCGACAAGAATTTGATGGAGCTCGCGGCGAAGAAGATCAAGCGCAAGGTCGTCTTCTCGAAGGAAGGCGCTGCCGAGTTGGAGTCGTTCCATCAGGAAGTCTTCGACAACCTCAAGCTGGCTTTCAGCGTCTTCATGTCCGCTGATGTCAAGATCGCGCGACAGCTGGTAACAGAAAAAGCCACCCTGCGGTCGGCCGAGTTTGCAGCTGCAGAAAGCCATCTGGCGCGGTTGCGGAACGGGCGGCCCGAGAGCATCGAATCCAGCTCGCTGCATCTGGACATACTGCGCGACTTGAAACGCATCCATTCGCATATCTGCTCGGTTGCATATCCCGTGCTCGACGCGGCGGGCGAATTTGCCGAACCGCAGTCCACCGAACGTGGTCCGATTGAACTCCCCAGCACAACGACACATCCAAGTGTATCCAATGTGGGCCACTCTTGAGCGAACAAGGCGCGATGTTTGCTTGTGTGGAAGATCGGACATGCCTGGAGCCAGCCTCGACTTCCGAGTTCGGCACTTTTGCGACATGCCGGGATGGTCTGGCAATGTCCGTTGTTCTGAGTAGACCGGAAGTCACCGGCTGATGGGGTCCACCGCATTATGCCCCTCAGGACTCCTAGGCGACTCGCTGACTCGCTCGGTTGTGCCCGGGCTACCCCGGTAGCTGCCTCACGTATGGCCTCTCCTGCGGACTCCTAGAGTCACCCAGCGCCAATGTAAACGGTTTGGGCGGGGACCGACGTGAGCCTGGGTGTTCTTGGGGGGACCTCG
>JAXDLN010000020.1:0-3190 GCA_034666565.1 Chloroflexota bacterium | reverse complement strand
TGCAAACCAAGAATGCTAACTGACTGGCGTTTTCGCTGCCGAGGCCACGCTGGACACCAAGATCGTCGATGTATTCCTGAAGGACGAGCTGGTGGAATCCTACGAATTCACCTGGGACCTCCTGAACGCACCTCTGTTTGATCAGGATTTTGTCGATCGGGCCAAGGCACGCATGCGGGACGACGACTACAGCGTCGAGCAAATCGCCGAGGCTCGGTTCAGCATCAGGGGCTAACCGCCACCAAAGCTAATGCTGGAGCGGACCGGCCAGACTCAGCGTTGCAGCACGCCGATCAACCGGCTGGCAAAGCTCAGCCGCTCCGCCATGACGCCGATCACATACATGAGCAGAGCCTGCGCGAGCACAGGATGCTCCGCCTTGAGCCGTTCGAAAGTCGCGGCGCTCAGCTCATAGGCGACCGACGGCGTTTCGGCCCGGACAGTGGCGCTGCGGGGATGTCCGGTGATCAGGCCCATTTCGCCGATGGTGGTGTGCCGCCCGAGGCTGCGGACCCGCACCGAGCGGCCATTCCCCATGTCGACGATGATGCCCACCCGGCCTTCGACCACGAAGTGCATCGAGTCGGCCGGCGCACCCTGCTCGGCGATCACCGCGCCTTCGGCGAACTCGAGGCGCTTGCATTCGGCGGCGAGCTTGTCGGCCAGCGGCGCACTGCCCAGCGCCTCGCGCAGCCAGTCGCGCAGCGACCGCACGTCACCGCCTTCCTTTGTGTGGGCGGAGATGACCTCGTTCTCGCAGTGCTCGAGAGCACGGTCGAGTTCGGGAAAGAGCAGGATATCGTCTTTCAGGAGCCGAAGACCGGCGAAGGCGCTGACCAGCGAAGGGGGAAGGTGCACGAGGACGAGCCGTGCTCCCAAGGCGTCGGTCGCGCGCTTGATCTGGGCAAAGGAGTGGGTCGCCGAGGAGTCCATACCCGTGACCAGGCGGCAGTCGAACAGCAGGAAGCGGCATTGGGGCGTCGCAGCCAGAAGCGCCTTGACCCGCTCATAAAGCCGGTTGGCCGAACCGAAGAAGAGGTAGCTTTGCAGGCTGAGCCCCTGCAGGGCATGGCCGTGCGTGGCGAGAAGCGCCAGCTCCCGCGGGCCGCGGTCGAGCGAGCTCCTGTATTCCGAGCCGTCAAAGGCGAACTTGACGACGTTCACGCGGCCGGCGCTGACCGCAAAGGTGAGGCAGCCGAAGATCAGCCCGATCGAAACGCCCGGCACGAAGCCCCAGCCGACGATGATGACGACGATCGCCACCAGCGACAGGTATTCGCTCAAGGCGAGCTGGCCAAAGGCGTCGATCAGCCAGCGCTTCACTGAATCCGCGCCAATGGTGATCAGCAGGCCGGCCAGCACGGCCTTGGGCATGTAGGCCAGGAAATCGGGATTGACGAACAGCAGCACCCCCGAGATGGCCGAGATCATCAGGCCGGCCAGGCGGCCGCCGCGGCTCAGCAGGTAGTTGAGGTTGGTCCGGGTGCTGGTGATGCAGGTCGTGTAGCCGCCCAGCGCGGCGCAAACGAGGTTGGCGGCGCCCACGGCGCGCAGCTCGTGGTCGAGATCAGCCTCGTGGTGGGTGGAGAGTTCGACGCCGGTCAGGTTCAGGAGCACGCTGACCGTGCCCACGAACAGGACGGCCATGAAATCGGCGGCGAGAGTCGGCATCGACGCCCAGGGGAACAGGGAAAAGTCGAGCGTCCAGGTCGGCGCGATGGACTCGCCGGACGGCACGTCGAACATCCAGCCCCCGGCTTGCGCCTCGCTGACAGGTATTCCGGCCAGCAGCAGGACGACATAGAAGATCGCGATGCTGGCGACGAGCTGCGCCGGCATCGCGAGCGGCGATGGCCAGAAGCGCCTTCCGCCCAGCAGGAAGGCCGCGACGGCCAGGCCGGCGGCAATGCTCTCCAGGTTATGCGGGGCCACCAGTTCGTCCAGATTGGCGATCGACAAGGGCTGGCTGGAGAGGATTTTCAAGGCACCCAGAATCATCAGCGGCCCGGACGATCCGTGGAACCCGCCGATCACCGAGAAGGGCACGAAGCGAATGGCGCGGCCGGCCCGGGCGATGCCCAGCGTGCACAGCAGGACGCCGCTCAGCGCCGAGGTCATGACAAGCGCCACCAGGATGGCCGGCAGGAGGTCCTGCTGCGGTCCGGTGAAATGCTTGGCAAGCATCGCCACGAGAGCAGCAATGACGGCGCATGTCGGGCCGTCCGGACCGCCGATGGCAAAGGGCAGCGAGCTTCGCCAGGCGATGATCGCGCCGCCCACGGCGCCGGTGATGAAGGTGGCTGCGGTACCGTAAGAGAGCCAGGACGAAAGGTGGTGCCCGGAGAAAATCAGGGCGGCATAGGACAGGCTGAACAGGATCGACAGCAGGCCGCCCACGCCGGCCGCGATCGACGCACGCACCAACCGATGCTGAAAGCCGGCAATGCGGCTGACGCTGGCGGTTGCATTGGCAGTTGTGTCGGCAGCTTTGGGCGAAGCGGCCGCGCCGCTCACGCCAGATCCCCCAAGATCATCGACTACCCCACGCTACTCACCCCACGAGTACATTCCAGCGCAGATCCAGATTGTCGGGTGTGAAGATTCAGTTACGTTGGTGTTACAGCCCCAAAGCCTGATACCTGCGCCAGAAATGGTGGGAAGAGGTGAGCCGCTACCAACGGCCGGTCGCGAACTCGGTGGCGGCGACAGTGTATTGCGTGGGAGGGGCGCGATGTTCGATGGGCCGTCAGGCTCTTGATCGCCTCATAGACTTGATCGGCGAGGCAGGAGTCTTTCCGACGAGAGCGAAATCACTGAGATTCGACCTGCAACAAAGACCTCATGCTGAGGAGCGAGTCGGCGCATTCTGATGCGCCTGAAGCGAGCATCTCGAAGCATGGGCCAGAGTATGTGCGTGTTGCCCACCACAGCGCGGGGGTTACCCCGCGCAATCGAGACACATCGCTACGCGATGCTCCTCAGGGTGAGGTGAATTAGTTTTCGTCGGAAAGACGCTAGACGGGCTCCTCGCCTTCGATCTCGCGCTCGAGCCCCCGCTCCACGTTGTAGATGGCGTCGGCCAGCATGTCGTCAGCGTGGGCCATGGCGTACTCGATATCCTTCGGCGCGATGTCGTGGCGGGTGGCCAGGGCATCGAGCGCCTCGCGGATCACGGCCTTGGTCTCCGTCG
>JAXDLN010000019.1:0-3183 GCA_034666565.1 Chloroflexota bacterium | reverse complement strand
GGTGGGCCCGGCGATGAAGGGCACGATGGTCTGTGGCAGCGTGAGCGCGATATGGAAGAGCCCCATGTCCTTGGCGCTGGTGGTGGGATCGGGCAGCGTGTCGCAGGCCAGCGCCCAGTCGACCGCGTAGTAGAGGCCATAGCCCACCCCGTAGGCGATGCCGAGGGCGAAGACCAGGGGGATCGCCTTTGGGAAAAAGACGATGAAGACAAGCGCGACGAAGGCCTGGAAGCCGCCGCTCGCGAACACGAATATCTTCCGGCGCTTCATGCGATCGGAGAAGTACCCGCCCGCGAGGCCGAACGGAATCGCCGCTCCGAGAACGACGAGGAACCACAGCGATGTGAACTCGGCGGGGTTCGCGACGCCCACCACATCACGGAAGAAGTTGAGGAGGTAGTAGGCGACGGCGGTGATGCCGGCCGAGACGAAGAAGCGAGTGAAGATCACCCACGCGAAGTCGCCACCGAGCATCGGCCGGAAGAATTCGTGGACCGCCGCGCCCAGGCGCCTCGACTGGCGTGGCGGGAGGGGCTTTGAGCCCTCGCCCCGCGCGGCGAGCGAGGTGGGGATCAGCGTGAGCACCATCACCAGGGCGAAGGCCAGGTAGATCCACCGATCGAGGTGCGCGCCGACAAGGACCGTGTTCACCGCGAGGCCCGCGCCGCTGCCGAGCTGGACCATGGTGGCAAGGAATCCGCTGGCGCGGCCGAAGTCCTGTGCCGGGACGACGTCAGGGATGATGCCCGCGAAGGCGGCTCCAGCCGCGTTAAAGAAGAACTGGACTATCGCGTAGCCGACCATGATCTGCACGTAGCTGTGCGCAGTGGCCAGCACCAGCAGGCCCGGCAGCGCAAGGAGGGTGGCGACGACCATGATCGGACGGCGGCG
Organism: Chloroflexota bacterium; assembly: GCA_034666565.1. Taxonomy (GTDB): domain Bacteria; phylum Chloroflexota; class Dormibacteria; order CF-121; family CF-121; genus CF-13. The sequence continues at coordinate 2,292 of JAXDLN010000019.1, read as the reverse complement.
GCCGAATCGCGTTGAAAGGCGATCCGAGAGCGCCCCGATGATCGGCGGCACCGTCATCGCGAACAGGCCCCCGACGCTTACCGCCAGGCCGATGGCGGTGCCCTGGTTGGCTTTGGGAACCACCTCGTCGATCTGGCTCTGGACGACGACGGTGGTCAGCGGCTGCCACAGGAAGAAGTTGCCGAACCAGAAGGCGCTGAGCGCTGCATGGCGGAGGTTGCCGAATCGCCCAGGGGCTGGGGCAGTCCCGACCACCGTTGCCATGGCGGTAGGCTAAGTTAAGTAGCTTCCATATGGCAGCCGAAACGCGTTAGGCTGTTGCGGCCCCCATGCATCCAATCCTTTCGCGTGCCAAAGAGCTGCTGGTCGACGTGCCGAGGCATGGCAAGCTCGCCTACTGCCTGCTGCGCGACGATCGGGTTCCGACGGCCCCCAAGGCGGTGCTGCTCGGCGCCCTGGTCCTGATCGTGAGCCCGATCGACCTGCCCGCGTGGGTGCCGCTCATGGGCGAGCTCGACATGCTGGCCCTCGGTGTGCTCGCCGTGAGCACGTTCATCGAAGCGTGCCCCGAGGACGTCCGCCGCGAGCACGAGGCGGCGCTGAAGGCGGGGGAGAGCGTTTTCGACCGCGACTTCCGCGACACGATCGGAGCGGCGCGCGAAGGCGGCGGCCGCCTTTTCAACAGAATTCGAAGGCGCGTCTGGCGCCGGGATCCTTATCAATCGGTATCGGAGGTCTAGGCGAAATTGCGCGTGATGCTGACCAAGGACGTCGACAACGTCGGCCGTGCGGGTGACGTCAAGGAGGTCACCGACGGATACGGGCGTAACTTCCTGTTTCCGCGAAAGCTGGCGGTGCCGGCAAGCCGAGGCTTTGAGGCCGAGGCCAAGAGGCTGAAGGATGCGGCGACCAAGAGGGAGACCAAGGACCGCGTCGAGGCGCAGGCCCTGGCGGATGAGATCCACAACAAGACGGTGGTCGTCCGGCTGAAGGTCGGGGCGGAGGACAAGGCGTTCGGGTCCATCACCAACCAGGACATCGCCGGCGCGCTCAAGGCCCAGCACAGGGTTGAGATCGATCGGCACAAGATCGACATGAAAGAGCCGATCAAGACGCTCGGTGAGCACCAGGTTCCGCTGCGGCTGCACCGCGACGTGATCGCCCACGTCAATGTGATCGTCACCCAGGACCGCTGACCCAGGGTTTGTGGACCGCAGCGACCACCCAGACCGCATCTCGGGGCTCAGGACGCCGATACGTGCGTCAGGGGGCCCGGCCCATCGTCCTCACGCATCAATGGATGCGCTCCTCCTAGTGCCACCCCTTCCTTCGTCTCGACGCCCTGACCGGCGACCTGACGGTCACCTGCCCCGACCTGCGGCCCGTGCGGCCGCCGCGATCCACTAGATGCAGACGATCCCTCTCACACCCGGGAGGGTGCCACCCCACGACCAGGATGCCGAATTGTCGGTGCTCGGATCCATTCTTCTCGACCCACTCTCCGTCGCCAAGGTCCTGCAGTTCCTGCACCCTGAGGACTTCTACAGGGAGAACAACGGCCAGATCTATCGGGCGGCGCTTGACCTGTTCTCGGCGGGTGAGCCCATCGACAACGTCACGCTCGCGGCCCAGCTTCAGACGATGGGGATGCTCGATCGGGTGGGGGGACGCACGCAGCTGGCATCGATGCAGAGCGCGGTGCCCACCGCCGCCAACATCGAGTACTACGGCCGGATCGTCAAGGAGAAGGCCTACAAGCGACGCCTGATCTCAGCGGGCACGAACATCGCGGGCTACGGCTACGACGATGCGGTCGAGGCGGAGGCAGCGATCAACCAGGCGCAGTCCCTCGTGTTCGGCGTCGCCGACGACCGCGATCAGCGCGAGCTCGCTCGCCTTTACGACCTGCTGGGGCCGGCGATGGAGCGCATCTCGCTCCAGATGGAGAGCGGGCAGGGCGTCATCGGCGTCCCGTCGGGTTTCCACGACCTGGACCGGATGACCGGAGGCTTCAAAGACTCAGACCTGATCATCGTTGCGGGCAGACCTAGCATGGGAAAGTGCATAAAATATGATAGTATCGTTGTCAATCCCGCGACCGGGGAGCGCCTCACCATCGAGGAGGCAATCAGGCAGCGAATGCCAACGGTGTTCGGATTCGCATGGCATGGGTCGGTGCAGCCGAGTGAGGTTCATGACTGGGTCGACAGCGGCGTAAAGCCCTGCTATCGAGTGACTACGCGCACCGGTCGCGCTGTTGAGGTTACCGGCCACCACCCATTCCTTACCGTC
>JAXDLN010000018.1:0-2835 GCA_034666565.1 Chloroflexota bacterium | reverse complement strand
GAGGAACATCGTCAGCCGCTCTGCGGCGTCCGCCAGGTCCGCTTCGGGATACAGGCGCATGAGCACCGGGTCTTCCGCCACGCGCGTATAGAAGCGCTCGACCAGGGCGATAAAGGTTTCGCTGCCGCCCGCTGCCTCGTACACGTTGCCGATGACAGGCGGCTCAGGTCGCGTGCTCATCTGTCGTGTTTCAGCGACAGCCCGGCGCCTGCAAGGATCTCGGCCTTGGGCCGCACTATCGCCTGCGCCGCTCGCAGCCCTGTCGCGGCGAGATAGCGCTCGATGATCGCCCTCCCTACCGCATAGCCCCCCATGTGAGGGACGCCGGCCTGCCGCAGCCCCATCCGCCCCGCCACCTCATCGCCCAGGACATAGGGCGTCCAGTCAGGGAAGGAACGCCCCGTGCCAAAGGCGCCAGTGACCTTTTCCCAGGCTGCCTCTAGGTCCGCGCCCGCAACATCCGCATACCAGGCACCTGTCGAGTCCGGGCCGCAGACCTCGACTGTGAAGACCTCGGCGAGCCCTTCTTGGACCACCCACTCTGCAAGGTCGAACGGCCCCTGCACATTCGGGGTGCGCAGGCCATGGGCGAGCTCGTGCACGCCGCAGGCGCCGATTCGCGTCACGTTGTAATCGGTGGGCCAAGCGACCATCCAGATGTTTCCCGGTATCGCGCCCATCCCGTAATAACCGCGCGTCCGTTCGACGAATACGGGGTCGTCAGGGTTGCCTAGAGTGAGCACCACGTCGACGCTGTCGGTGTGGTGGATTCCGGGCAGCACCGAACGCTGGTACTCCCAGGCTCGTGCGAGCTCGCGGCGGAGCTGGCCCCACGCATCGGCTTCGACGAGCCGCGCCAGCGCTGCCGCATATCGAGGGTCGTCCACGCTGACCCTGAACCCGTCGCCCTTCTCATGGATCTGCCTGAGCTGCTTCATCGCCGGCTCGTCGAACTCGGAGACGCCGCGCATCTCAGCCAGTGCACCAAGCCGCTTGGCGACCGGCAGCTTGAAAAGTTTCGCCAGCGCCGGAGCGTCATCGTGAACAACGATCTCCATCCGCTCGCCTGTCGTCAGCACGATTCCATTCTCACGGAGTGATCGCCGCTTGAGCTGTTTGAGGAATTGCCGACAGACGTTCCATCTCATCCTCGCGAGGCAGGAACCACGCAATCACCAGCGTTCCCAGGACGAGAATCACGTGGGTCATCAACGACAGCTGCAGCCCGATGGCGTCGGCGATCGCCCCGTTTATCGGTACGCCGATCGCACCCGTGACAAAGCCGAGGCCCATGACAAGCCCGGACGCGAGGCCGGCACGTGCAGACATCAGCTGCTGAGCCATGAGCAGCATGAGCGGCGCGGTCGAGGCGGCAAGCAATCCGATGAGGATCGCGCTCAGGAATGCCCACGGCCCTGGGAACAGAGTGAAAAGGAGGATCGCCGGCGCGCTCAGGACCAGCGTGCCGAGGATCACCGTGCGGCGGCCGAATCGGTCGGCAAGAGATCCGCATCCGACGGTGCCGACAGCGCTCGCAAGCACGAAGGTCGTCACCAGCGGGCCGTAGAAGGCTGGACCGTAACCGAGCTTCGCGTACCACGTCGGCGTGAACGCCTGAAATACGCCGACCGTCCAGCTGCGCGACATCATCACGCCGATGACCATGGCCAGCGCGAACACAGGCACCTTTTGGGCAGCCGCCCCGCGCGAGGCCCTCGCGGCTTTCGGCACCAGCGACCTCATACGCCACAGCAAGTAGAGGCCGGCAACAACGCCGGGGATGACCAGGAGGCCTGTGCCGTGAATGCCGAGCGCTCCGAAAAGGACGATGCCGACCAACGGGCCGATGGCTACGCCAACAGTGCCCGCGGTCACGTAGACCGACATGCCGAAGCTCCGCCTCCACGCTGGCAGGAGGGCCCTGACATCAAGCGCTCCAAACGGGTGAAACGCGCCCGACCCGAGACCGGAGAGGCAGGCGACCACAAGGAGGAGGGGGAACGTGGGGATGAAGCCGATCAACGCAAAGGTGAGCGCAGTCCATCCGAGCGCGACGCCGGTCAGCCGCGTCCCGAACCTGTCGGCGATGACGCCGAACAGCGGCTGCGAGATTGCGGCGGTGCCACCGTAGGCCAGGCTCACCAGGCCGACTGTCGCCAGGCTCAGGCTGAACCGTCCGATCAAGAGGGGGTAAAGCACGGGGAGGACGCCGACGTAGCTGTCGACAGTGAGGTGGCCGATCATCAGCGTGAGCAGCTTGCCGTTGCGGAGGAAGTCCTTCACTGAAGGCAATATCATGCCGACAGGTGGCCGAGCTTCTCTACCTGTCCCGTCCGGAGGTCGAGCGTCTCCTTGACATCGACGCGATGCTTTCGGCTCTCGCCAAGGCGCTGATCATCTTCTCGTCGGGCGTCACGTCAGTGCCGCCGCGAGTCGCCACGCGGGTTCCCGACGTCGGCATGTTGGGAGCCATGGCAGGCTACGTGCCGGGGGTCGCGCTTGAGGTCAAGCTCGTGTCAGTGTTCCCCGGCAACCACGCCCGCGGCCTGCCCAGCCACCAGGGTTTGATCGCCCTTTTCGACGAGCACGGAGGACAGCCTCTCGTCGTGATGGACGGCACTTACATCACCGCCATCCGCACCGGCGGGACCGCCGCGGTGGCGGCCAACACGCTGGCCAGGCGCGACGCCCGTGTGCTGGCAATCCTCGGCGCCGGTGTGCAGGGCGGTGCGCACCTGGAGACTTTCACGCGGCTTCGCGACTTTGAGGAGATCAGGGTGGCGTCGCGCGACCAGGCGAAAGCGAAATCACTTGCAGCCAGGCACCCCCGAGCGC
>JAXDLN010000017.1:0-2963 GCA_034666565.1 Chloroflexota bacterium | reverse complement strand
CCACGGGCTCTCGATGCGCACCTTCGACTCGGTCACGGCGGCGACCGTCTGGGCACAAAGCGGGCTGGCTGAGGCTTAACGGCACCGTTACTATTCGGGCTACCGCCCGTATATAGAGGAATAGATGCCTGCTCGCCGCCGACGCGCCTCCGCCCGCGCGGCCCTCGCCCTGGTGGCGGCGGCGTTGTCCCTTCTCGCCGCCTCGACCGCCGCCTCGGCGGCCACGAACCCGATCTCGATGACCGTCAAAGTCGGCTATTCGTCGTTCGTCAAGGCGCAGGTGTGGATGCCGGTCATCATCGACATGACCAACAACGGCCCTGACGTCAACGGCACCCTCGAGGTCACGACCGGCCTCGGGCCGGGGGCTGGCGGACAGCCCTTCGAGGCGGTGGTCTATCAGACGCCGCTCAGCCTGCCTGCGGGCGCCACCAAGCATCTGCGGACTTACGTGGTCGAGGACCAGGTGCCTTCACCCGTCTCCGTCCGCCTTGTCGCCAACGGTCGTGAGCTGGTTTCGGCCGACTCTCAGACGAGCAACGGGGCCACCATCTTGATCGGCGTCCTGTCCGACCAGGGCACCGCGCTGGACGGCTTCGCCGCTCAACATCCAGGAAGCATCTCGGCCAACGTCGTGCACCTGACCCTGGAGGACATCGGCGACTCGGCCCTTCTGCTCCGCGCCTTCGACCTCCTCGTCATCGACGACTTCGCCACCGACACGCTCACCGCTGCGCAGCGCACCGCCATCACCGACTACGTGCAGAACGGCGGCGAGCTCTTGCTCGGCACTGGCGCCTCATGGCGCAAGACGCTCGCGGCCCTGTCCCCTGACATCCTGCCGATGCAGGTCAGCGGCACCACCACCATCAGCCCGGCGCTCGACACGCTGGGTCGCGTGGAGGTCGCCACGGGGGTCCTCAACGGAGGGGCTTCTGCCTGGCTGTCCGGAGCCAATCGCCCCCTGCTCGTCGACAGGTTCGTGGGCGGCGGCTCTGTGATCATGGCGACGTTCGACTGGAATCAGAACCCAATCGCGAGCTGGAGCGGGACCGACACTCTGCTCCGCCAGGTCATGGTGCGCACAGTGTTCTCATCGGCCACCGCTCAAAACTTCGCCAATTTCGGCGGCCCTTTCAGCGCGTCCGGCAGCTCGATCACTGAGCGCAGCGGCGCCCTCTCGCAAGCTCTCGGCAACCTTCCGGCGCTCGACCTGCCATCCCTGGTTTTGATCGGGCTGCTGGTGGTTGCGTACGTCGTGGTGGTCGGCCCTGTCAACTATCTCGCCCTGCGCGCTCTCCACCGTCGCGCCCTGGCGTGGGTCACGGTGCCGCTGATCGCCATCGTCGCGTCAGCCGGCGCGTTCGGCACCGGCGTCCTCACGAAAGGCCGCTCCACGCAAACCAACCAGATCTCGATCACCCACCTCCAACCCGGCTGGGACCGCGCCTACCAGGAGTCTTATTTCGGCATCCTGACACCGACCCGCGGCGACTACCAGGTCACAGTGGCCGGTGCCCCGCTGTTGATATCGCCCACCAGCTCGTACTCCGGCGGCCTCAGCACCGACCTCATCCGCGTTGGCAGCAACAACTCGGTTGCGCTGCCTTCGATGACGGCATACGCGCTGCGCGGCTTCGCCTCCGAAGGGCTCGTCACCGCTCCTCAGCTCACGGCGACCGCGACCCTCTCCAACGGCAAGCTCCACGGGACGATAAGAAACACGTCTAGCTTGACCTTCACCGATGCGGCGGTACTTGCCGGCGACGCCTACCAGGTGCTGCCGGCGTTGGCGCCCGGCGCCACGGCCACTTACGACGTCACGCCCAAGGCGCCAAGCCTGTTCACCGGCCAGCCGGCTTTCTTCAACATCTACCCTTCCAGCTTTTACAACTTCGGAGGAGGCGCGCCTCCCTCGCAGTCAAGCGATGCCGATCGCGAGGCCTTCGAGAAGACGACAGTCCTGGGCATGGTCGCGGGATCGAACTACGGCTACATATCGTCGATCGCACCAATGGTGGTGGCCTGGAGCAGGCAGCCGGCGCAGGACATCACAGTCGCCGGCGGCAAGCCGCGGACGACGAACATGACCGCCGTGGTCCTGCCTCTCCCCGTGACCTCGATCGGGCCGGGCACGTTGCCCGCGGGCATCGTCTTGAGCCGCTTCACCGATATCAAGGGCGACGCCCAGGCCGGGCAGCCGGGTGCACTCCTCCTGTCCAACGGAACCGTCAGTTACGACTTCACGCCCGCGCTGGCTCCCGGGTCGCACCTCGACAGCGCGTCCATCGACTCGACCTTCTCGAGCCCGAAGGGTCCGGTTGCGCCGGGCACGACGCAAAACCTCCAGGCCAGATTCTGGGACTGGCAGCATTCAGCCTGGAGCCCACTGCCCTACATCAACGGCGGCGTCACAGTGCTCCCAATCGCAGCGATCAATCCATCCTCAAGCGAGGTCAGGCTCCAGGTGGACGCCGGCGGTTCCGCGGGGGCGCAGTTCGGGCAGGTCTCGCTGACGGGGACCGTCAAGTGATCACCGCCGAGAACCTGACCAAGGTCTACGGGAAGCGCACGGCGCTCGACCACGTGTCGTTCGAGGTGCCCGAGGGCGAGATCTTCGGCTTCGTCGGGCCGAACGGCGCGGGCAAGACGACCACGCTGCGAATCCTGGCGGGCCTGCTCGAGCCGACCGGCGGCCACGCTTCGATCGGCGGCGTCGACGTCGCCAAGGATCCGGATCTGGTCCACAGCCGCCTGGGCTACATGCCCGACTTCTTCGGCGTCTACGACCAGCTCACGGTGGCCGAGTACCTCGACTTCTACGCCTCCTGCTACCGGCAGCCGAAGCCTCGTCGCAAGGCGGTCGTCGACAACCTGCTCGAGCTCGTGGACCTCGCCGAGCGCCGCGACCAGGCCGTCGACACCCTCTCCCGCGGTCTCAAGCAGCGCGTCTGCCTCGCCCG
>JAXDLN010000016.1:0-2921 GCA_034666565.1 Chloroflexota bacterium | reverse complement strand
CATCAACTGCTGGTTCGATCGCGACATCGACGCGGTGATGCCACGCACCAGGCGCCGTCCAATCGCCGCCGGCAGGATCAGTCCCGCCGCGGGCCTCGCCTTCGGAATCATCGTCGCCCTGACCGGCGTTGCGCTCGTCGCCGTGTCCGGCAACGTGCTCGCTGCCGCCCTGACCGCAGCGGGCGGGCTGGTCTACGTGTTCGTGTACACGGTCTGGCTCAAGCGCACGACCCCCCAGAACATAGTGATCGGCGGCGCCGCGGGCGCGTTTCCACCGCTGGTCGGCTGGGCAGCGGTCACTGGCTCCCTCAGCCCGCTGGCGTGGGTGTTGTTCGCGATCATCTTCTTGTGGACGCCGCCCCACTTCTGGGCGCTCGCCCTCGTGCTGAGGCGGCAGTACGCCGCGGCCAACGTGCCGATGCTCCCCGTCGTCGTGGGTGGCGGCCGGACTCACCGCGCGATAGTGGGCTACACGATTCCAATGCTTGGTGTGAGCCTTCTCCCCTGGATCTGGCTCGGGCCCATCTACGGGATCGCTGCCGCGGTCTTCGGAGGCGTATTTCTGGTGCTGGCATGGAGGGCGTCGCGGACCGAGGCGGGCCACGACGCTTTCACGCTGTTCCATTATTCGCTCGCCTACCTCGCGCTGATTTTCGTCGCGGCCTCGGTCGCGGCGGTGGTGAGGCTCTGAGCTCGAGCCCGGTCTTGGCCCCGGCCACACGCGAGGTGCCCAGGTGGGCGTTGGCGCTCCCTCTGATCGTCGTCATCGCAGCGGTTGCCACCGGCGCGGCTCTGGTCATCTACTCCCGGTCCGCCAGGACCGTGACCGTCACTGGCGGCATCGCCGCCGTGGGGCGCCCGGCGCCGCTCTTCAGCACGTGGGACCTCAATGGAAACAAGGTCAGCCTTGGGGACCTCAGGGGTCACCCTGTGCTTCTCACGTTCTGGGCCACCTGGTGTACGGCCTGCCGGGAGGAGCTGCCGGCGGTACAGCAGCTGCGCGACGGCAACCAATCTGGGGGTCTGAGGGTGCTGGCGGTGAACTACCGCGAGACCGACATCGGCAGCATGCGCACCTACCTTGCCGGCCTCCATGTCGACCTGGTTGCGGTGATCGACCCCGATGCCGCCATCGCCTCGGCGTACGGGGTGGATATCGGCCTGCCGGTGGTCGTGCTGCTGGATCGGAGCGCGACGGTGTCTCAGATCCTCATCGGAGCCGTACCCAGCGCTACCCTCGAAGCCGCCGTCGCGCGAGTGGTGGGAGGCGGGACCTCGCCTTAGCCCAGGCGCGGCCGACCGGCCTCCCGGCGGCAGTCACACCCACCGTATGGAGGGCCCCGGGGCCATGCCCCCTCACGGCGACTTTGCGGCCTCCCGGCGGTACAACATCTCTATGGGCTCAGCGGTTTTCCCGCTCGGACGCTGCAGGTTGCGGTTCCGAACGGCCACCGGGGTAGTACCGTGAGCCGCCCGACACCGCTGGCCGCCAACCCGACTTCCGAGCGCGCTCGCTCCGTCCGCCGGGCCGCCGACGCGAAGGCGCTGCTCGCGGCGATGCTGGTGGAGTCCTCCGACGACGCGATCATTGGCATGACTCCACTGAGCGTCATCACCACCTGGAACCGCGCAGCGCAGCGCCTGTACGGGTATACGTCTGACGAGGTGGTCGGCAAGAATATCGAGTTCCTGCTCCCGCCAGACCGCCTCGAGGAGCTGGATGCGGTCCTCGGCCGAGTGGCGAAGGGGGCGGGCGCGCAGCGCTACGAGACGAAGCGGCTCACTAAAGACGGTGCGGTCATCGACGTCGCCATGACCGTGTCGCCGATCCACGACCTCGATGACGGGGATGTCATCGTCGGTACCTCGACCATCCAGCGGGACATCACCGAGCGCAGGAAAACCGATTCGATCATCGCCGAGATGGCCGCAATCGTCGACTCCTCGAACGACGCCATCATCGGCAAGACGCTCGAAGGCATCATCACCACCTGGAACCGAGGCGCCGAGGGCGTCTACGGGTACACGGCGGCGGAGATGGTCGGGAAGAGCATCTCCCTGCTCGTCCCGAAGGAGCGACCCGACGAGGTGAGAGAGATCATCGCCGGCATGTTGGCCGCCGACGCTCGGACGAAGCATTTCGAGACCCAGCGCATCCGCAAGGACGGACGCCGCATCGACGTCTCGCTCACCGTCTCTCCGATCCGGGACTCCGACGGCACCATCATCGGGGCCTCGTCAGTCGCTCGGGTCACCACCGAGCACAACGTGATGGCGGCTGCCCTCAAAGCGTCCGAGCTGCGCAGCGTGCTGGCGGTGAGTCGCGCGAAGGACGAGATGGTCTCCCTGGTCAGCCACGAGCTGCGCACTCCACTCGCCAGCCTCCTGGGCTTCACCGAGCTGCTGTACTCGCGAGAGTTTTCCGAAGAAAAGCGAAGGCAGTACCTGGGCGTGATGTTGCGGGAAGGCCGCCGACTGACCGACCTCATCAACGACGTCCTTCACATCCAGCGCCTCGAAGCCGGCCACCAGACCCTTAACCTCGCGCCGGCGGACCTGGAGGCACTCATCCAGCGTGCGGTGGTGGCCGCGGGTGAAGACGTCGCGAGGCCGATCGAGGTGAACGTCGGCGCGTCGCTGCCGCTCGTCATGGTCGACACCGACGCCATCCTCCAGGTGCTTTCCAACTTCCTGTCGAACGCTCGCAAATACTCGCCCGATGGCGGTGCCATTCGAGTCAGCACCCACTTGAACGGCTCCATGGTCGAGGTCGACGTCCAGGACCATGGCCTTGGCCTTCCCGAGGACGCTCTGCCGAAGGTTTTCGCCACGTTCTACCGGGTCGAGAGCGGTGACCGCCGCCTCATCAAGGGCACCGGCCTGGGGCTGGCCATCAACCGGAGGATCGTCGAAGCGCACGG
>JAXDLN010000015.1:0-3251 GCA_034666565.1 Chloroflexota bacterium | reverse complement strand
GGAATGCGGCCGAGGCTGGCCCAGCCTTCGCACGCCAGGATCTCGATGCGGAGCCAAAGCTCGAATCGGTGCTGGTCAGACCAGATCGCCCGGATGGCAGGCGGAGAGTATCGCTCGATCAAGAAATGCACCTGCTCCCAATGATCACCGCTGGGACGGCTCGATTATACGGGTGGCGGCCTCGAGCAGATCTAGTGGACGCCCTTGCGCCGGGCCCAAGATGCTGTGGGAATCGGCCTGCGCCAGTTGGCCTCAGGCGCCCGCCTCGATAATCAACACGCTTTATGGCTGAGCCTCGTAACCACCTCGTGAAGGCGCCCGTTTGAATCGGCACAGGCTGAAGGGCCAGTGAGTGACCCGTCGCGTGAAGATGAGCGAGAGCTCGTCGAGCACGCCAAGCGGGATCCCCGGCAGTTCGGGGCGCTCTACGACCGGCACTTCCAGCAAATCTACCGATTCGTGTATTCAAGAGTGAGGGAGCAAACCGCGGCAGAGGACGTTACTTCGGAAGTCTTCATGAAGGCTCTGAAGGCTATGCCCCGATACCAGGACACGGGGCGACCTTTTGCTGCCTGGCTCTACCAGATTGCAGTCAACGCCATCGCGGACCGATACCGGACGCTCCGGCCGTCGCAGCCGCTTGAGGATTTCCATGACCTGTCCGTCGCCGGCCCTGCGCTCGAAGACCTTGCGGCTCACCGGGATGAGATCCGCCGGATCTGGACATTGGTCGAGGGCTTGCCGATCCAGCAGCGCACCGCGCTGGTGCTCAAGTTCCAGGAAGACATGAAAATCGAGGACATCGCAGTCGTGATGGGCAAGTCGGCTGGAGCGGTGAAGCTCCTGATCCATCGCGGCGTGAGCCGGCTCCGGGAAGACGCCGACGCGCTGAGGCCGGTCGAATGAGCATGCGCCACGACCCGGAGCTCGACGACGTTCTGCAGGACCAGGAGCTGCGCCGCATCGCGGATCTCATGGCCTCTTCCCGTCAGGCAGAACCGCCGCTGGATGAGGCGTTCCGGTCCGGTCTCCGGCGGCAGCTCATGCAGACGGCCTGGGAGATGGGTGAAGGGCGGCCGTCGCTCTGGCGGCGCTTGTTCGCCCCCGCCGGGCTGGCCTGGGTCGGCGCTGCTACCGGGCTGGTCCTGATCGCCGGCCTGGTCGTGTTTAACGCATTACAGCCCGCCGGTGGGCTCGACAAGATCTTCATCAACAGCCCACTGGATGGCTCCAAGGCGGTCGCTCTGCAGCAGCCGATCCTGGTCAACTTCAACCAGCCGATGGACCATCCCTCAACCGAAGCGGCCGTGCAGATCGCGCCCGCGACCAACGTGACGTTCTCGTGGCAGCAAAACACGCTCGCGGTCCAGCCGACCAGTGGCAACCTGGCGCCGAATACGCAGTACCAGGTGACAATCGGATCCGGCGCGCTGACCGCGGCCAAGCAACCCCTCACCACCGCGCAGACCATTACTTTCGTCACGCAGCCGCCGGCGCCTCCCGCTCCTTCGCCGTCGCCTACGCCGCGGTCGACCGCGAGCCCGACGTCGCTCCTTGCAGGCGAGCACCAACTGTCGCAGGTGGGGGGTCTGGCCGGCTCGACCGTTCAGTGGTCAGCCGATTCCTCGAGCGTCTACTTCGTCGATTCCAAGGGCGCGCTATCCGTGGTGCCGGCGAAGGGCGGGGATGTGAAGGTCGTCGCCGGCGACGGGGCCTCCTCTCCCGCCATCGCCCCTGCCGGCGACCGCCTGGCCTACATCCGCGGCGGCAAGATCGAAATCCTCACCTTTGCCACCGGAACGACGGCGGAGGTCGTGGTTACGCCAGTCGCGACAGTGGTTGGCTGGGCTAAGGACACGCTGGTGTGGGCTGCCGCCGATGGCTTTTACACCCAGCGGACAAATGGTCCCGCGCAACTGGCAGTGTTGCCGAAGACCGGCGTCATCACCGTGCTTTCCTTCGCACCGGACGGCACGCACGCCGCGTACCGCCAGGACCAGAAGTTGTTCGTACTCGACCTCGCGTCGGCGAAGAGCACGCAGCTAGGGCAGGCCGGTGCAGTGTTCTCGGGTTGGTCGCCCGGCGGCACACAGCTGATGTACTCGACCCCTGACGCTCTCATCGTTGCCGACCTTCAGGGCGTGAGCCTGAGCACGCTTCCCGGTGGTGAGGCAAGCTGGTCGAGCCAGGACGCAATCCTTCTCGGCAGCGACACCGACCTCTTCCAGGTTCGGCCCGATGCCTCGGCGCCGACCAAGCTGGCCACCGGGACGTACCGCATGCCGGCCTGGGCGCCCAACGGCAGGGACTTTGCGTTCTTCCGTGGAGGCGCGTTGTGGGCGGCATCCGCTCCGGCGCTGCCGGCGGTGCCCACGACGTTGGACTTGGCCACCGCGGTGGTCAACTCGTTCATGCAGGCCCGCCAGCAAGGCTCGGCGGAGAGGGCGTCGGCTTTTCTCGACGACAGCGGCAAGCGTGCGTATTCCGGCGAGAGGCTCAAGCTGGTGATCAGCGGCGATCCCCGTTTCTCGCGGTTCTACATCCTCACGCAAGAAGTCACCGGCACCCAGCCCGACACCGCGACGTTCGTCGTCCGGCTTGTGCTGACGCATGGGAAGCTCGATGTCGCCGACTTCGAAGAGACGCTGACCGTCATTCGCGACCCGGCGACCAAGCAGTTCGTCATCGACCAGGCTGCGGCCGGCGCGCACCGCGACCTCGGCAAGGGAGCCGAGGTCGTCGGAGTCGTCGTGGGGGCGGATAGCATCCAGGTCGCGTTTGACAGCGACCTCGACCCGGGCACCGTGGCCGACGGCGTGCGCGTGCTGGACTCCAAGGGCAAGGTGGTCGACGCCACGGCCACCTACGCGAACCGGACTGTCACGATCAGCGGCCTGGACTTGAAGCCAGGCGCCCAGTACAAGCTTGTGGTCCTGACAACAGTGCGCGACGTGCTCGGCCACAACGTGGCCGCCGAGTACGACCTGCAGCTGCTCGGCCCAGTCGTGAAGATCAAGACCGACCGCAGGGGATCCGGAGCGGCCGGTGCATCGCCGGCGCCTGTGACGCCGACCCCAGCACCAACTCCGGGCGGCTAGATCAGCTTGAGGGAGCGCGCCGCGCGGCTCAGCGCGGTGACGGAGCCCGAGTGGACGACCTGCCCGCTGAGCGCGGCTTCAAACGCTTCTGCAAAAGGCAACCGACGAACCTCCATGTCCTGTTCGTAAGTCTCAGGGTTGCGCTCGGCCTCG
>JAXDLN010000014.1:0-69630 GCA_034666565.1 Chloroflexota bacterium | reverse complement strand
GCAGCATCACCGCCCGCCAGGAGACCCCGGAGCGGCGAGGGAGCCGAGCCGGGCAATCCGCCCGCCCGCGTCGTCTGGTCTTCAGCGCCAGCGATGTGATCGTGCTGATCGTCATCAACGCCGCCCTTATCGTCGCGATGTGGGTTCGCCACGGCGCTCTGAATCAGCTGGGCAGCCCATCGGCGAAGCTGACCGCCGCGGGGCAGATCACTGCGCTAGTCGGAACCTACGGCGCCCTGGTGCAGGTTCTGTTGATGTCGCGCAGCCCCTGGCTGGAGCGGCGGTTCGGGATGGACGGTCTTGCCCAATGGCACCGGTGGTTGGGATTCAGCGTCACCTTCCTGATTGGCGCGCACGTGGTCTTCAGCACGGCGGGCTACGCCATCGGCGATGGCAAATCATTCGTTGCCGAGGCCTGGACCTTGATCACCACCTATCCCTACGTGCTGATGGCGACCGCGGCCACGGCCCTGCTGATCATGGTCGCCGTGACCTCGCTGCGTATGGCCAGGCGCCGCCTCACCTGGGAGCGCTGGCGGTTTTTGCACCTCTATGCCTACCTCGCCATCGCGCTCGCCTTCGGACACGAGCTGGCGGTCGGCAGCGACTTCACCGATGACGCGCTTGCCCGCTGGTACTGGGTCGGGCTATACGTCGCGGTCCTGCTCTGTCTGCTCGCCTTCCGCGTCGGCCATCCCTGGCAGATGAGCCTTCGCCACCAGCTCCGGGTCCATCAAATCGTGCCGGAGGCGCCCGGAGTCGTGTCTCTGTACGTGACCGGGCGCGATCTCGACCAACTGCAGGCGCGCGCCGGTCAATATTTCCGCTGGCGTTTCCTCACCCGCGATGGGTGGTGGCGGACGCACCCCTTCTCCCTCTCGGCGCCGCTCAACAACCGGTTCCTCCGTCTCACCGTCAAGGGCGTTGGCGACGACAGCCGCGGGCTGCAGGGACTCCATCCCGGGACGCGGGTCGCGGTCGAGGGACCCTACGGGCTGTTCACGGCGCAGCGTCAGAGTCGGTCAAAAGTATTGCTGGTTGCCGGCGGCATCGGGATCACGCCCCTGCGGGCGTTGATCGAGGAGATCCCGGCGAAGAAAGACGCCATCACCCTCATCTACCGGGCCCGGTCGTGGGAGGATGTCGTCTTCCGCGACGAGCTGGAGAAACTGATCCGTGACCGTCGGGGGACGATTCATTACCTGATCGGCCAGCGGGGCACGCCCGCGATGCCCGATGATCCGCTATCCGCCCAGACCCTTCGCCGCCTGGTCCCGGACGTCGAGTCGCGCGATATCTTCGTCTGCGGGCCGGCCTCGATGATGAAGCGCATGCAAACGGTCCTCGCGGTCGTTGGCGTCCCGGCGCAGCAAATCCACTTCGAGCGCTTTGCGCTGTTGTGAGGCCGATCATGCCAACCCGCGCCGCCGTCGCCATCGTCGCCACCGCGATCGCCGTCGTCTTGCTCTTCAGTTTCAAGACACCGGCGCAAGCTCGGCCGCGGACGCCGGCCGCCGACGTGTCCCAGGCGAGCCCGACCCCGAGCGCATCGCCGTCACCCACCGACTCGAGCGCACCGACGCCAACGCCCACCAATCCCGGACCGACATATAAGGACGGCACGTACACCGGGCAGGACTTCCAAAACCAGTTCGGTGACACCCAGGTGAAGGTCACGATCTCGGGCGGACGGATCACGAACGTGCAGGCGCTGCAACTCCCCTACGACCGGCAGCGCTCGGCGGAGATCAGCCAGTACGCGGCGCCGCAGCTGCATGACGAGGTGCTGCAGGCGCAGAGCGCTCAGATCGACAGCCTCTCGGGGGCGACCTACACGAGCGACGCCTATGCCCAATCGGTGCAGTCCGCGCTCGACCAGGCCCATGGTTGAGACGACGACTCGCCGCATCGAGGTCGAACACATCATGGGAACGGCCATCTCGATCGACCTGCGTGACGCCGGGGTCGAGGATGTCGTCATGGAGACCGCATTCGACTGGCTGCGCGAGGCCGATGCGCGCTTCAGCACGTACCAGCCGCAGAGTGAGATCAGCCGCCTGGGTCGCGGCGAGGTGACGGTCGAGGAATGTCATCCCGACGTTGGCGACGTGCTGATGCTCTGCGAGGATTTACGCGAAGAGACCGAGGGCGTCTTCAATGCCTGGCGTTGCCGGCCTGACGGCCGCCTCGATCCATCGGGCGTGGTTAAGGGCTGGGCGGTCGAACGCGCCGCTGGGATCCTCCGGCGCGGCGGTGCCAGAAACTTCTGCGTCAATGCCGGCGGAGACGTCGTCTGCCGGGGCGAGCCCGAACCGGGTCGCGCCTGGCGGATCGGGATCCGGCATCCGCGCGAGGCCGGCGCCGTGGCCGCGGTTGTACACGGATACGATCTTGCGGTTGCCACCAGTGGTGCCTATGAGCGGGGCGACCACATCGTCGACGCCCGAACCGGGATGCCGTCCCGCACGCTGCTCAGCCTGACGGTCGCCGGCCCCAGCCTCACGAGCGCCGACGCCTACGCGACGGCGGGCTTCGCCATGGGCAGCGCCGGCGTCGAATGGGTCGCCGCCCGTCCCGGCTATGCCCCGTTCGCGGTCACCGCCTCGGGACGGGTGCAGTACAGCGATGCCTTCGCGGACCTGCTGGTCGGCGGCAATCCGGGCCGATCAGCGACACGCGGACGTTAACGCCACCAGGGCGTGCGGGCCGCCTCGACCGCAACCGATACCGGCCGCTGCAGGTCGTCCTCCAGGCGGGCGACGTTCTCCACCCATTCCCCGGCGATCACCACGGCCATGGCGCCGCGTCCCGCCCGGTCGTCGTTGCGCCAGCGGCGCAGGCAATCGAGCGCGGCCGACCGTATGGCGTCGTGCGAGACCGAATCCTGATTGGGTTTCCCATTCTCGAGTGCCAACCGGTCGGCCAGCGTCACCAGGTTTTCAAGCATCACGGTCTCCTGGACATGGACGGCGCGCGCACCATCCGGGCAGCCTCCCGCGCGGTATCCCATGCGGCCGGCGACGACATCGAGCAATTCGGCGGCGAGCATGGCATGGTTGCCCGCCGATAAGAGGAGGCCCGCGGTTTGCGGATCGAGTGGCGACGCGACCCGCTCGTTGAGAAAGGCATCGAATGCCTCGCCGGCCCGCTCGCGCGCCTGGATCGCAAGGCGGCGGGCCGGTTCGAGGCTCGCAGGTGGTTCGAAATCGAGCACGCGGTCGAACGCTCCGTTCAGGTACGTGGCAACCGCGCGGTAGAACTCCGCCACGGCGCGGCCAAACTCGCGCCGCGCGCCGCGCGGCCAGAGCAGCAAGCCGACCACGATGCTGATCGAGGCGCCGACGGCGACGTCTTCGATGCGCACCAGGCCCACCTGCCAGCCCGCCGGCGAGATGAGGTTGAAGATGATGATCAGGTTGATGGTGAAGGCCGCCTGGCTGGCAATGAAGCCGACGGTGGTGGCGGCATAGGCCGCGAGGAAGATCGCGAAGGGTAGCGCCACCCACATGACAGCCGGGTGATTGCCCGCCAGTACAGCGAAGATGCCGCCGATTAGCACCCCGATCACATTCCCCGCCAGGGCCTCGAGCGTGGTGCGGCCGGTGCCGAGCGCGGTGGAGCGCAGGACCTGGAGCGTCCCGAGCACGACCCAGAACGCGTGCGACAGTCCAAGGCTGCGGGCGAGCCAGACGGCGAGGGCAAGGCCGACCGCCACACGGAGGCTGTGCTGCAGAACCGTTGAGGAGGGCGCGAGGTGCGTCTGAATGGCTCGGAACACCCTGGTGGTCGTGCCGCTGATCCCTTCGAGGCGCGGTGCCGAGACCGGCAGAGCGATCTCTTCCTCCGGCCGGCCGCCCGCGGCGATGACCGCATTGCTGCCGAGCGAAATCGAGAGGTAGGAGACGACGCGAAGCGTGTGATCGACGTCGAGGCTGCCGAGCACCTGATCGGCGGGGCGGCCGGCCCGCAGTTCCTGGTTGGCCCATCGATCCAGCGCGACCCGGTGACGTTCGCGGGCCTCCTCCACGGCACGCAGATCCGGGCCAGCACCACCGGTCAAGACGTCAGCGCTCGAACGCAACGCCGCCACCGTCGCCGCGACCAGGCGATCGGTTTCCTCAATGCCTGGTGGGGTGGCGGTCCGCGTCTGCTCAAAGGGGTGTTCCACGATGTCGACGATCCGCTGCAGTTCGATCAGCAGCTGGACGAAGGCGCGATCACGTCGCGTCGGCCCGGCCGGGCGTTTGGCAGTCGCGGCATATTGTTGCCGGGCGGAGGCCTCGGCGCGCCGCGCCGCCTCCAGCAGCTCTGGCAACTCTCGATCCTCGGCGCCCGGCCGGAGCCCCTCCACCAGGTTGGCAACCGCGAGACACGCTTTCGCTGCGTGCTGCCGCAGCTTGACGCGCTCGAAGCGTGGCCAGAGGAAGGTCGCCGCGAGCGTCGCGAGGATGCCCGCGAAAGTCCAGCCGGCAACCCGCGCGGGCACCGCGCCGGCTGGGGCCGGGACCGACACCGAAATCACGAATGCCAGCAGCAGGCCGGTCTGCGCGGCGGCGATGTAGCCCCCAAACAGGCTCGCGAACGAGATCGCGAAACCAACCAGCAGCATCATGGCACCCGCCAGCGCGACATTCTGCGAGACCACCGTGCCCAGCGCGATCAGCACGGCGCCGACCAACGTCGCGCTCAGATAGGCGATCGCCCGTGGTCGGCGCAGTCCGCCGAAATCCGACATCACCAGCAGGGCAAAGCCCCCAAAGACGATGAAGATGACGTTCTGCGTGTCGTGGAGAACGAGCTGCCCAAAGGCGAAGAGGGGTGGGATCACAATCGCGGCTCGCGCCGCGCGTCGTAGAGCCGCCCGGCCGGGATCGCGAGGCGCCGTCACGCTACCCCTGGCCATCGTCTATTCCTACACCACTCGGCGTGGGCGCCGCACTCACTCGAAAGTACGGCCTCACCGGCCGCCGCTCAGGGGATGCTTCATCCGCCGCAAACCGCTACAGTCAAAACATGACGGGCGTGTGGGCTGTCCTCATCACGACCTTCCTAGCTTCGGCGGTGGAAGCGATTGAGATGGTCACCATCGTGGTCGGCGTGGGCGCGACCCGTGGCTGGCGCTCGACGCTGATTGGTGCGGCTTCCGGGTTTGGCGTGCTGGCGGTGGTCGTGGTCGTTCTGGGGGCCGCGCTCAGTCAGGTGCCCATCGCACCGTTGCGCTTGATTGTCGGCGCGCTCTTGCTCACCTTCGGCCTGCAGTGGTTTCGCAAGGGCATCATGCGAGTCGCGGCGCGAGGCTTGGCCGGCATCGGTGGCCAGGACCCGCACGAAGCCGCCGAGTGGACGGGCCCCGGCATGGACTGGACCGCCTGGTTCCTGGCCTTCAAAGGCGTGGTGCTCGAGGGACTCGAGGTCGCCTTCATTGTGGTTACCTTCGGCGCCGGCGCGAACCAACTCGGCATTGCGGTCGTCGGCGGCGTCGGGGCGATCATCGTCGTCGGTGGGATCGGACTTGCGCTCCACCAGACGGTTCGACGGATTCCGCGCAGCCTGCTCCAGTTGATCGTCGGGGTTCTGCTCAGCACCTTCGGCACCTTCTGGGCGATCGAAGGTCTGGGGATCAACTGGCCGGGCGGTGACGCCGCGATTCCCGTGTTGCTGGTTCTCTACGTGGCGACCGCCTTGACCTACATCACGCTGGAGCGGAACCGGGCTCTCGGCCTGCGTCCGGCGGCCTAGCCGATGCCTCCGCCGTTTTCGTGGATCGTCGCCGTCGCGAAGTTTCTCTACGACTTCATCGTTGGCGATGACTGGACGGTTGCGGCCGCGGTCTTCATCGGGCTGATCCTGTCGGCCATCCTGAACGTCAACCACATCGCCGCGTGGTGGCTGATTCCGGTCATCGTCATCGCGATGCTGGGCGTCAGTTTGCGGCGGGCGAGCCGAAGGTTGCGGTGAGCGTCATCGCCGTCGTCGGGCTGGCGACGATGGGCATGAACCTGGCCCGCAACCTCGCCCGAAACGGCTTTGCTGTCTCCATTTACAACCGGACGACGGCGCGGGTCGATGACTTCATGAAGCAATACGGCACGGAGGGCGCGTTCACGCCGGCCCACACGCCGCAGGATCTGGTAGCGCAACTGGACAGGCCGCGGCGGATCCTGATCATGGTCAAGGCCGGGGCGCCGGTCGACGAGACCATCGAGCACCTCGCGCCATACCTGGAAGCCGGCGACATCTTGATCGACGGTGGCAACTCCTACTTCCTCGACACCGTGCGCCGCGGCAAAGCGCTCGAGGCTCGCGGTTTGCGCTTCATCGGGACCGGCGTCTCCGGTGGCGAGGAAGGCGCCTTGAACGGGCCGAGCATCATGCCGGGTGGTGCCCGCGACGCCTACACGCAAGTCGAGCCCATGCTGACCAGGATCAGCGCCCACGTCGATGGGGAACCGTGCTGCACTTACATCGGGCCTGGTGGGGCAGGCCACTACGTGAAGATGGTCCACAACGGCATCGAGTACGCGGACATCCAGCTGATCGCAGAGGCCTACGACCTTCTCGGTCACGCGCTCAACCTCGGCGCCGATGAGCTGTCACGGATCTTTGCCGAGTGGAACAAGGGCGACCTCGAGTCCTACCTGATCCAGATCACGTCTGAGGTCCTGGGCAAGCGCGATCGCGCGACGGGACGTCCGCTCGTCGACGTCATCCTCGACGAGGCTGCGCAGAAGGGCACCGGCAAGTGGGCCTCCCAATCCGCGCTCGACCTCGGGATCCCGGTGACCGCGATCACCGAGGCCGTCTTTGCGCGATTCCTGTCGGCGCTCAAAGCGGACCGCCAGCTCGCCTCGCGGACACTCGCCGGCCCCAACGGTGCGATGCGTGCGGCGTCGCCGCAGTCGCTGGTGGACGACGTCCGCAGTGCGCTCTACGCCTCGAAGATGGTGGCCTACGCCCAGGGTTTCGAACAGATGCAGGCAGCATCCAACGAGTACTCGTGGGACCTGGAGCTGGGGTCGATCGCCCGGATCTGGCGCGGCGGGTGCATCATTCGCGCCCGCTTCCTCAATCGGATCACGGATGCGTACGCGGCTGAGCCCGGCTTGAAGAACCTGTTGCTGGCGCCGTACTTCCGCGATGCCATGGCATCGGCGCAAAATGCCTGGCGCCGAGTCGTCGGGGTCGCCGTGGACCGCGGCATTCCAGTGCCGGCCTTCAGCTCGTCCCTTGCCTACTACGACGCCTATCGCCGCGAACGCCTGCCGGCGAACCTGGTGCAGGGCTTACGCGACTACTTTGGGGCCCACAGCTACAAGCGGGTCGACCGGGAGGGCTCGTTCCATACGCGCTGGGCCCAGGACGGCGAGGAAGTACCGGTCCGCTAAACGACCCCAGGACTCAAGTTCGATGTTCGAGTCTGCCACTGGCTATTTTTCCGGACATTAAGCCAACAGCCTCTTGAATTCGACGAGCCGACGGGTAGGTCAAGCGCGTGGTGGCGCAAGCCAGGCCCTCAGCCGGTCAACGAGCTCGGTTATTTCATCAGCCCCACCGTGCCGCGCGCCCTCCCATTCGTCAACAGCGTGCCAGGCAACCTCGCGTGGTGTGCCGGGATAGCGCGGAAGCAGGTGAAGGTGGAAATGCGGGACGCTGGTGCCGATCACCGCGGAGTACACCCACTCAGCGCCACCAGCCTCGGTTAGCGCGCGCGCGAGCCTCGCCGCCATGCGGCCGA
Organism: Chloroflexota bacterium; assembly: GCA_034666565.1. Taxonomy (GTDB): domain Bacteria; phylum Chloroflexota; class Dormibacteria; order CF-121; family CF-121; genus CF-13. Next base: position 61,895 of record JAXDLN010000014.1, on the reverse strand, counting down.
CCGCAGCGCTCTCGGTGTCTGTTAGCTCGCCAAGGCGGGCGACATGCCGTCGCGTCACTACCATCACATGGCCAAGGTAGGGGCGCCGGTTGCCCACCTCGTTTACGGGTGGAGCATGGAAGCCCACGGCTTTCTCGTCTTCCGAAAGAAAGCCGCCCGGGACAACGATATCGCCGCGGAGCTCGCGGCAGACCAAGCATTCACCACCCACGGTCCCTAGATTAGTGCCGGCGACCGTAGCGATACGCATGGACCAGACAACAAACCCTCCCCGTGCTGGGGAGGGTTTCGGAGTCGCTGAGTCCGTTGCTAGTCAGTCGTCGTGCTCGCCGATGGAGTACTTACCGATCACCGAGAAATGGCCCGGCACGAATGGCGCGTTCGGCCCAACAACCCAAACCGCCTTGAAGCCGTGCAGCGCATGCGTCCCCTTTTGGTAGGTGCAGAAGCCGGTGTGGGTGCTCATGTAGAACGTGCAATGCCCATTCGCGGTGCTCGCCGCGTCGGCCGTCGTCAGAACGACGTCACTGTCAATCCGCCCGGGAGCGGGGTCAGGGAAAGTCGCGGGCACGCTGATGTACTTAACGGTGGCGTCCTGAAGGAGCGGGACATTCGAGGCAGACATCACACAGGTGAAGAACGGCGGCGTCGCATGCGGTGTACAGGTCTTCTGGCCGACGAAGAATGTGTCCGAGTTGCCCTTTGCGGCGACGGTCGACGATGCGACTAGTGCGCTGAGTACGACCGCGCCGCCGACAATCGCCATAAATCACATGAGCTGACGCATAGCTGGAACCCTCCTACTGATCCCCCGGCCTGACAGGGTGGCCTGACGCTACGCCCAGGGAAAAGCATTGTCAACACGAGCACCGCTTCGCCGGGCAAACCGTTATAAGTAGAGAGGGGTGGAAATATGCCTAAGGCGAAGCAACTGATCGTCTGGGTCGAAAATCGGCCCGGAATGCTGGGAGAAGTTGGCTCCGCGCTGGGTGCCAGGAAGGTCAACATCGTGGCGTTCATGGCCACCGTCACTGACAATCGCGGCACGATCCGGATGGTCGTCGACAAGCCTGCGGCGGCAAAGAGGGTCTTTGCCGAGCATCGTTGGGAAACGACCGAAGAGGAGATTCTCATGGTCGCGCTTTCAGACAAACCTGGCAGCCTGGGCAGGATCGCCCACAAGCTGCGCGAGGCCAGCGTCAACATCGACTATGCGTACGCCGGCTTAGGGCCGACCGCGCGGCGGGTCAACGCGTATTTTGGCGTATCAGATCTGAAAGTCGCTGCGATTGCCGCCCGCTAGATCCGAGCTAGCTGGCAACGCGGAGCTCGGTGAGCAACGGCGACCCGATCAGGGCATCGGCGGTCGCGCTATTGGTCGCCAGCGGCACATTGCATACGTTGCAGATTCGGAGCAGCGTCTGGATGTCGGGTTCGTGCGGGTGCCGGTACAGCGGATCAACCATGAAGATAACGCCGTCGATCTCGCCCTCGACCACGCGGCTCGCGATCTGGACGTCGCCGCCGAGCGGCCCGGATTCGACAAACTCGACCTCGAGGCCAACCTTGTCCTTGAGCAGTTTGCCGGTCGAACTCGTCGCAACCAGCTGGAACTCGGCGAGCCGGTCGCGATTGAACGTGGCAAAGGCGACCAGGTCGGCCTTTTTGCCGTCGTGGGCGATGATTGCAAGTCGGGGGATTCGTGACATGGGGGTGCAGTCTACAGGTCGCAGATTAAACGCAGGTTAAACGAGTTCACGTTCCGAGGCCGCTGCCCGCGTGCCACACTAGCCATATGCCAGAACAGCCGCCGGCGCTCCTATTCGATCTCGACGGGACGCTGGTCGACAGCGTCTACCAGCACGTGCTCGCCTGGCACGAGGTCCTCGGAGCGGCCGGGATGGAGCTGTCGGTGTGGCGAATCCACCGGCGCATCGGAATGAGTGGCGGACTGTTCGTGAACGCGTTGTTGCGCGAAACCGGCAAGCGGCTCACTCCCGAGGAGGCCAAGCGGCTCCTCGCCCAACACGCCGACGCCTTCGTCCGACGATTGGGGGAGGTCCGTCCCCTTCCCGGCGCGCATGACCTGCTCGCGCGGCTGACGAAGCAGCGCGTGCCCTGGGCGATCGCCACCAGCGGCAGCCTGAAGACGGCGGGTCCATCGATCAAGTTGCTCGGCGTCGAGCCCAAGGTGATCATCACCCGGGACGACGTGGCGCGCGCCAAACCCGACCCGGACCTGTTCCTGGCGGCCGCCGATCGGCTGGGTGTCGACATCACCAACTCGATCGTCTTCGGTGACAGCGTCTGGGACCTGCTGGCGGCGCGACGTGCGCGTGCGCTCGGTGTCGGGTTGCTTTCGGGTGGCTATGGCCGCGAAGAGCTGCAGCAGGCCGGCGCCTATCGGGTCTACGAGGACCCCCGTGACCTGTTGTTGCACCTCGACGAAGTCGGCGTGCGAGAACCAGCGGGCTGAGCCGGGAACCGTTGGCGGCGACGGCGGAGCGGGGCGTCCCACGACTCCTGTACCTCGGCCCCTTCGCGACCATGGCCGATCGCTTCGCGGTGGCGCCCCTCCTCATCCCGATGGCGGTCAGCTTCCACGTCTCGCTGGTCGCGGTCTCCGCAGTCGCGAGCCTCTACTACCTCGCCTATGGTCTCTTGCCGACCGCCTGGGGACTCCTCGCGGATCGCTTCGGACGCGTCCGGATCATCAGGGCAGCGCTGGTGGGAACCGCGGTCGCCGACGTGCTCTCCGCGCTATCGCCGAATCTCACGGCCCTCCTTGTGGCTCGTTTCATCACTGGCGGCATTGCGTGCGGCGTCATGCCCACGACGCTGGTCTATCTTGCCGACCGCGTCCCGTTCACGACGAGGCAGCAAGCGATCACCAATGTGCTGGTCTTCGTGGCCCTCGGCACCGCGGGCGGCACGCTCGGGGCGGGCCTGACCGCCCACGTGCTCACGTGGCGTGTCTTCTTCCTCATCCCCGGAGCCATCGCGCTTGCGGTCGCGATCGCCCTTCGACGAACCCCGGAGTCGCTGGTCACGCAATCGAGCCAGAATCCATTGCGGCAGGTGGCCGGCGTCCTGCGACACGGCTGGGCGCTCTTCTTGCTGGCGGTGGCCATTCTCGTCGGGGCCGTGATGTTCGGCTTTGTCACCTACCTCGCGCCCGCCCTCGAGGCGAGCGGACAAAGCCCGGCGATCGCAGGCGTGGTGGTCGCCAGCTATGGCCTGTCCGTCCTGATCTGCATCCGCGCCTTTCGTTATGTCGCCCGGCGGACGCCCGCCGCGTTGATCCTCGCCGGCGGCGCCACCCTATTGTTGATCGGATACGTGGTTGCCGCGGCGGCCCAGACTGTCCCCGCCATTCTGCTCGCCAGTGTTCTCGCGGGGGGTGCCTACGCGTTCATGCAGTCGACCTTCCAGACCTGGGCGACCGACGTCGTGCCCGAGGCTCGTGCCACTGCCACATCGTTGTTTGCGACCGCAATCTTTACCGGCGCCGCGCTGGCGACCTCGGGGGTGGCTGGACTCGCCGGCGCGCATCACTACACGAGTCTGTTCACCATCGCCGCCATCGTCACGCTTCCGGTGTTGATCATCGGCAGCGTGGCGCGCTGGCGCTATCCGGGATCGGACGCGATCGATGATGCCCCACGCGGCAGCCAGATCGGCTGACGGCGCTGGGCGTCGATCGACCACTTGAGGGTCTCGACCACCTGGCTGAGATGCTGGCGCATGGCGGCCTCGCTGGCATCCGAATCGCGGCTGGCCAGCGCCTCGACGATGGCTTCGTGCTCGCGCAGCGAGCTGGCGGTCCGGCCCGGCCGCAGGATCGTTCGGTACTGAAATCGGATGCTCTGCGATTTGAGGTTGGCCAGCAGGCGCCCGGCCGTCCCGTGATCCGCGATCGTCCAGATCCGCTGATGGAACTCGGCGTTGAGCCCGGAGTATCCCATCGGATCGCTCTGCGCCAGCCGCTCGCGCATCCGGACAATCGAGCGGCGAAGGTCCCGAAGGTCGGCGGCCGTGACCCGCTGGGCGGCTTGACGGACGATCAGCTGTTCGAGGATCACCCGCACCTCCTCGATCTCCAGAGCCTCGCGATCGGATACCAGCCGGACGCGCGCGCCACGGTTCGGTTCGCGGCTGACCAGTCCCTCCTGATCCAGCCGAACGAGTGCGGCACGGATCGCCGTCCGACCGGCGTCGAGCCGAAGCGCGAGATCAGCTTCGACCAGGCGCTCGTTGGGGTGGAAGCCACCGCTGACGATCTCACTCCGCAGGCGCTGGTAGACCTCGGCGCTACGGTCCGCGGCCGGCGCCAGTGGCGCCCCATGGGCGGCCGGCGATGAGCGCCTCGATGGGTGGGCGACCGGTGGTTTCATTGCGCGACCCCTTTGTGCGATTATGCCTAATATTGTCGACAATCCGGTGTGCAATCCCAATTCTTGGGAGGGGAACATCATGAGAGAAGGGCGGTTGCGTCGGCTCGTCGCATTGCCTGCGTCGGCCCTGGTTCTGGCGCTGACGGCATGCGGCAGCAGCGGTGGCTCCACCGGGAGTGGGCTTGGTTCAGGGGATCTTCTCGTGGGCGTGCTCGCGCCCTTTAGCGGCGTGGACGCAAACCTCGGCCCCGCCTATTACGCGGCCTGCCTGGCGGCGGCACCTGCGATCAACAACAATGGCGGCGTCGGCGGCCGCCATGTCACCTGCCAGAAGTTCGATACGCGCGGCGAGCCGGCGGACGCGGCGCCCGCGGCCAATCAGATGGTTGCCAGCAACTCCAATTTGATGGCTGCCGTCGGCTGTACGTCGGACGAAGCCTCGGCCGTGGCCCCGATTCTCGACAAGGCCCACGTCCCGATGTTCTGCATGACCGGGCAGTCTGAGTTCAACAAGACCAAACTGCCCTATTTCCACCGCTTGGTGCCAGCGGATATCTACGACGCCTACGGCATGGTCGGCTGGGTGATGTACGGTCCTAACCATCCCACCTGGAACAAGGTCGCGCTCGTCTTCGGCGACGACATCGGCTCGCAGGCCTTCGTCCAGCCCGCAACCAATGCGCTCAAACACTTTGGGAAGACGGTCCAGAACTTTCCGATTCACCTCGGTGCGTCGTCGTTCCGGACCGAGGTGCAGAGCATGCTGAATTTCAAGCCGGACGTGATCCTGACAGAGGCGCTCGGCTCGGCCGGCACCTACCTCGGCGAGGTGAAGGTGCTCAATAGCGGACAGACGATCCCCTTTATCGGAACCTCGGCGACGATTGACCCGGCATGGTTCAAGGATGTGACCAACGCCATGGGCGTCAACGACGTTGTGCAGTATTACCGCGGCGTCGACCTCGGCTACACCTTCTCCGGTACCGCTTACGATGAATTCACGGCCAACCTGCAGGCCGCGGCGTCGACCTTTGCCGACGCGCCGAAGTACAAGCAACGTGGGTCCACCCTTCACCTGTACGACGGCATCATCATGACCGCGCTGGCCATGGTTGCGACCAACAGCAAGGACCCGACCGTCTACAACCCGAAGGTCAAGGAGATCGCCAATGGCTCCTCCGGCGCAACGGTCGTGCACACGTACAAAGAAGGACTCGACGCGCTGAAAGCGGGCAAGTCGATCCAGTACGTCGGCGCCGGGGGTGCGAACAGCTTCGACCAGTACAACAACTCCCAGTCCGGATACATCCTGGTCAAGTACGACGCCCAGGGCGGCGAGGTCCAGGTCTCGGCGTTGACGCCGCAGCAGACCAAGCAGCTGAGTGACGCGGGCGGAATCTAGAGTCGCAATAATCGTTTGTAGGGGCAGAGGCCGGATGCCGTGAGCTTACTGATCGCGGCGTTCGGCTTCGGCCTGGTCAGCATGTCGGTGATCGCGCTCGCTGCGGTCGGGTTCACGATGCAGTTCGGGATCACCAACATGATCAACCTCGCCTACGGCGAGGTGATGATCGCGTCAGCATTCCTCGCCTACTACCTCAACCAGGCGCGCGTCAGCGTCTGGATCGCCATGCTCGGCGGCGCCGCCTTCGGGGCGGTGTTCTCCTTCCTGATCAACCGGTTCGTGTACACACCGTTTCAACGCAAGGGCACCGCGCTGCTGGGCATGGTCATCGTGTCGCTCGCCGTGTCATTGATGATCGCCAACGGGCTGTTGCCCATCGTCGGCTACTTCAGCGTGTCCTACCGCGAGCGGTTCAGCCACCTGCTGCGCTTCGGCGACATTGCCTTAACCGTCAATCAGATCGTGATCATCGTGCTCGCGGTGGTGGTGATGCTGGCGGTCCACGCCCTGCTCCGCTACACGCGGTTGGGGAAGGCGATGCGCGCCACCGCCGCCAACCCCATGCTGGCTCGCAACTGCGGTATCGCGACGAATCGCGTGATCGACGCGGTGTGGCTGATTACCGGATCACTGTGCGGGCTGGCCGGCGTGGTCGCCGCGCTCGACTCGGATTCGTTCACCATTGCCAGCGGCGCCGGCTTTCTCATCACCGCGCTGGCCGCCGCCGTCCTCGGCGGTGCTGGCCAGCCGTACGGGGCAATGATTGGCGCGGTGGTCATCGGCCTGGTCACCGAGCTCAGCGCTGCCGTATGGTCGCCCGACTACAAGCAGGTGGTGGCTTTTGTCATCCTGGTGCTGGTCATGGTCCTGCGGCCGCAGGGCCTGCTCGCCAAACGAGGAGCGCTGGCGGCGGCCGGATGAACACCTATTACGCGGCCAACCTGCTCATTTTCGCCGGCGTCGATATCATCGCCTGCCTGGCGCTCAACCTGCAGTTCGGCGTCTCCGGCGTCGTCAACTTCAGCTTCATCGTCTTCCAGGCCGCGGGGGCCTACGCGGCGGCGGTTCTCTCGATGCCGCCGGATACGGCGCCCGACTACAGCTTCCAGATTTACGTCGGTGGCTACCAGCTTCCGTTCCCCCTGCCCTGGATCGGCGGCGCGGTCGTGGGCGCGCTGCTGGCCCTCCCGATTGGCCTGGTGGTCCTGCGCCGGCTGCGTGCCGACTACCAGGCCATCGCCCTGCTGGTGACGTCGATCATCGCCAACACGGTGATCAACAATGCGCGACCGCTGCTGAACGGCGCGGCCGGCCTGGCGCTGGTCCCGCAGCCGCTCGACGGTGTGGTCAACACCAGCACCAATAGCTATCAGTACCTCTACATCGGCCTGACGGCGATCTGCGTCGCCCTCGTCTGGTTCATCGCAGCGCGGATCGTCAACTCGCCATACGGTCGCACGCTTCGCGCGATGCGGGAGAACGAGGTCGCGGCCAGCGCACTGGGGAAGAATCCGACCGCCTTAAAGATGACCATCTTCGTCGTCGGCGGGGCCATCGCCGGGCTCTCGGGAGCGATCCTGGTCGGCTTCCTCCAGGTCTGGGCGCCCTCAACGTGGCTGTACCCTGAGACCATCATTCTGTTCGCCGCGGTCATCGTCGGAGGCCGAGGCAACAACGTCGGCGCCATCCTGGGCGCCCTCCTGGTGCCGGTCGGCTTCGAGGAGGTCACGCGGCTCTTGGGGCGGATGAACATCGGCCCGCCCAACCTGATCCCGGCGCTGGAATGGGTTTGCATCGGCCTCCTCATCCTCGGCTTCCTGTGGTTCCGCCCCAGGGGTGTGGTGCCCGAGCAGCGTCGCGTCTTTCCCGGCGCGCCCGCCGTCGAGGAAGAGACGCGATGGGTGGTGGGAAAAGGTGCCCGTTAGCGAGCCGATGCTCAGCGCCCGGGACATCCATCGCCACTTCGAGGGCATGCACGCCGTCGATGGGGTGTCGATCGAGGTCATGCCCGGCCGCATCACCGGGCTGATCGGCCCGAACGGCGCCGGCAAGTCGACCTTCATGGCGGTGCTCGCCGGCACCCTGCCGGCGTCATCCGGCAGCATCGTCTTTCAGGGCGAGGACATCACCCGGATGCCCGCCTATCAGCGGGCCCGACGAGGCCTGGTGCGAACGTTTCAACTGCCGTCAGAGTTCGGGCAGCTGACGGTTCTCGAGAACCTGCTGGTGGCGGCGCCGGATAACCGCGGTGAATCGTTGCTGGGCGCGCTGCTGGGCAAGCGCTACTGGATGCCCGACGAGACCCGCCTCGTGGCACAGGCACGCGGCCTGCTCGAGCGCTTCGGCCTGCTGCCCAAGGAATCCGATTACGCCGGGATGCTGAGCGGCGGGCAGAAGCGACTGGTCGAGATCATGCGGGCGCTGATGCTGCGCCCGCGCCTGCTGCTCCTCGACGAGCCGATGTCGGGCGTGCACCCATCGATCGTGAACGAGATCGCCGGGTACCTGGAGCAGCTGCGCGACGACGGGCTGACCATCCTCATGGTGGAGCACGAGTTGCACATCGTCGACCGGCTCTGCGACCCGGTGATCGTGATGGCGCAGGGCAAAGTCATCGGGGAGGGCTCGATGGCGGCGCTTCGCCGGCAGCCGGAGATCGTGGAGGCGTACCTTGTCGGCTGACAGCCCAGCGATCGCGGCCAGACCGGCGCCATCGCTGCGGGCCGAGGGCATCACATCGGGGTACGGTGGGGTGCCGGTGGTGCGGGACGTGTCGATCGACGTCGGCCGCGGTGAGGTCGTCGCGATCATCGGGCCGAACGGCGCGGGCAAAAGCACACTGCTCAAGAGCCTGGTCGGCATCCTGCGCATCACCGAAGGGCATGTCCGGCTCGGCTCCGACGACGTGACCAACCATGCCCCGGAAGAGCTGGCCCGTCGGGGCGTCGGCTACGTCCCCCAGGTCAACGACATCTTCGAGCCCCTCAGCGTCGTGGAGAACCTCGAGATGGGTGGCTACCTCTTGAAACGCCATGAGATCAAGAGCCGGATCGAGGAGGTGACGGCGGTCTTTCCGCAACTGGCTCCGATGCTGAAGCGCCGCGCCGACAAGCTGAGCGGGGGAGAGCGGAAGATGCTGGCGATCGCCAGGGTCCTGATGCTGGATCCGAGCGTGTTGATCCTCGATGAGCCGACCGCCAACCTCTCACCCAAGCTGGCCGACACCCTCTTACGCGACCACGTCCGTCGATTGGCGAATCTCGGAAAAGCCGTCTTACTGGTCGAGCAGCGGGCACGCGCAGCCATGGAGGTCGCGACCTGGACGATGGTCCTGGTCTCGGGATCCACCAGGCTGGAAGGTCGCCCGGGCGAACTCCTCGGGCGCCAGGATTTCGAGGGATTGTTTTTGGGAGCCGCTACCCGGCAGTCGCCGGGGAGCAACTCGGAGGAGGTAACGAGCACATGAAGCTGTTGATGTTCCATGAGGACAACGAGCGACACCTTGGTGTGGTTCGAGACGGATCGGCCGATCAGGTGGTGGACGTCAGCCGGCTGGCGAAAGGCAATGGATCCTCGGGCGCACCGGCCGACATTCTCGCCTTGATCGAGAGTGGCCCAGACGGTTTGCGACGGCTGCGCGAGCTGGTGTCCTCGGTCAAGGGGTCCAGCGACACGGCCGTGGTGCGCAAGCTGAAAGAGCTCAACATCCGATCGCCCCTCGACCCGCCGGTTGGGAACATGCTCGCAATCGGGCGCAACTACGAGAAGCACGCCGCAGAGAGCGCGCGTGCCTGGGGCGAGAACATCAAGCCGCCGACGGTCTTCACCAAGGCGCAGACCTCGATCACCGGTCCCTTCGACGATATTGCGATCGATGCGGCCATCAGTGACAAGATCGACTGGGAGGTCGAGCTCGGCGTCGTGATCGGCAAGCGCGGCGCCAATATCGCGATGGCGGATGCCATGGGATACGTCTTCGGCTATACCGTGGTCAACGACATCAGCGCCCGCGATATCCAGAACGGTTGGGGTGGCCAGTTCTTCAAGGGGAAGAGTCTGGATGCCTCGTCGCCCGTCGGACCGTGGGTGGTTACCGCCGACGAGATCACGGACGTCCAGAACTTGCGCGTCTCCTTGCGCGTCAACGGCGAAACGAAGCAGGACGGCAACACACGGGACATGATCAACTCGGTTCAGCAATTGATCGTGTGGCTTTCGGTTGGGATGACGCTGCAGCCGGGCGCCTTGATCGCGACGGGGACGCCGGATGGGGTCGGCTTCGCGCGGACGCCACCCGAGTTTCTCAAGCCCGGTGATCTGCTCGAGACCGAGGTGGAGCGCGTGGGCGTCTTGCGTAACCGGATGGTGGCCGCCACCGTCGCCGCACGTCGCTAACACTGCACCGCCGGGCTCACGCGCGCTGTCTTCCCCCGGGCAACCTGCGGTAGGCTCGTGCGCGGGTGCTGAACTTTTTTGCGCGCAACCTTGACAGCCTGCTGGCCACCTATGGCTACCTGGCGGTCTTCATCTTCGTCGGCGTCGAGAGCATCGGCGTCCCGGTGCCGGGGGAGACGATGCTGGTCACCGCCGCCATCTACGCGGGGACGACGGGCCGGCTCTCGATCTTCTGGGTGATCGTCGCCTCATCGGCGGGCGCGATCGTTGGGGACAACATCGGCTACGTGATCGGTCGCACCGGTGGCTATCGGTTGGTGAAACGCTACGGCCGCTACATCCGCCTCGAGGAGAACCGGCTGCGACTCGGTCAGTATCTCTTCGATAAGCACGGCTCGAAGGTGGTGTTCTTTGGGCGATTCGTCTCGGTGCTGCGCATCTTCGCCGCCTTCCTGGCGGGTGTCAACCGCATGCACTGGCGCCGGTTCCTGATCTTCAACGCGGCGGGCGGCATTGTCTGGTCGACGATCTACGGCATTGCCGCCTTTCTGCTCGGGAAACAGCTGCTGCAACTGTCCGGCTGGGTGGATCTCGCCCTGGCGATCGTCGGCGTCGCGGTGATCATTGCGGTGATCGTGTTCCTGCGACGCAACGAGGCGCGGCTGCAGCGCGAAGCCGACCGGGCGATGCCCGGACCGCTGAAGGCGCCGCGCTAACTGGGCCGGCGGCGCTCGTTGTCGAAGATCTTGGCCAGGAGTGCCAGCAGCTGCTTCTGCTCCGCCGGCGTCAGGCGGTCGAGGAAGGTCGGGGGCTGGGCGAGTCGGGCTTCCAGCTTCGCGCGTAGCCGCTCACCCTCCGGCGTCAGCGCGAGCAGGCGAAGGCGCCGATCTGAGGCGTCCGAGCGGCGTTCGATCAGGCCGCGCGCCTCGAGCGAGTCGGCCAGCGCGTTGATATTGGAAGGATCGTAGTGGAGCCGGCGGGCGAGCTCCCGCTGTGACTGCGGCTGGGCCAGCTCTCGCACCAGCTTGCCCTGGGAGAGGGAAAGGCTGCACTCGCCCACCCGGGTCGTGAAGTCGTCGCGCACGCTGGCAAAGGCATCGTCCCGAAGCAGCTTCCAGAGTGCCTCAGCCGGCTTGTTTTCGACCTTAATGGCCACGTATGGAATATACCCGCCAGATCAATGGTTTATTCATGTGAATCGTTCAATGACCGAGACAAGCATTGGAGGCAGAGACATGGCGTTTGTTCCTTACTGGATCGATCCCGCAGCAGCCAGGCAAACCATCGAGTCCGGCCAGGCGATCGTCCTGGACGTGACCTCCCCCTTCATCGAGAACGCCGTCCGCGGGAAGATCCCAGGGGCGCTCCGTGTATCGCCGCGGGCGATCCTGGACCGCAATCGGCACGCCGCCGACCTCGTCAACGACCTGCCCGACCTTTCCCATGACAAGACCATCATTGCCTATTGCACCTGCGCCGACGAAGAGGCCAGCACCCGACTGACCCGCGCGCTGCGAAGCCAGGGCTATGATGCGTGGCTCCTCGAGGGTGGCCTACCCGCCTGGCGCGCAGCCGGTTACCCGATGGAGTTGAATCAAGCCGTCGCGGCCTAAGCGGCGGCCGGTTGCGATATCCCGATCAGGTTACCTTCGCTGTCCTTGAACCAGGCGGCCGTGGCATACCCAAGGTCGGCGATCCCGTCCCTGGTCTTGACCCCCGGACTGTCGTATTCCTCGAACTTGACGCCGCGGGTGCGAAGCTCCTGGACCGTCGACGCGAGATCCTCGACCATGAGCGCCATCTGCGTGTGTGCGCCGGAGGCCTTTCCGCCGCTGCGGAAGAGCCGGAAACGCGTCCCGTCGGCGAGGCGGTAACGAAGGCCGATTCGGTCCTCGCTGGTGGGGGTCAGGCCGAGCTTTTCGGCATAGAAGCTCCTCGCGCGCTGCAGGTCCTGGGCAGGGATCGTCGATTCCACCACCGCGCGCTCCAGACCCATCCACGGCCATGATACGGCGGCCCGAACGCCATAATCAGAAGATGGCGAGGGCCGTTTGGTCCGGGACGATCAGTTTCGGGCTGGTGAGCGTTCCTGTACGCCTCTACCCGGCCACGCGCCGACAGGACATCCGCTTCCACGAGATCGATCGATCGAGCGGACAGCGTATTCGCCACCAGAAAGTGGTGGAGGTAGCCCCCACCCCGACGCTTCCGCAGCGGGAAGTTGAATCACCGCAGCGGGAAGTTGAATCACCTCCTGCGACGCGTCAGCCGGTCGCCACAGCCGATGTGGTGAAGGGGTTCGAGGTGGCGAAAGATCGGTACGTCACAGTCGCCCGCGAGGAGCTGGAGCAGCTCGCGCCTGAGCGCAGCCGGGCGATCGACGTCGAGCAATTCGTCGACGCATCGGCCATCGACCCGATCTACTACGAAACCAGCTACTACGCGGTGCCGGACCGTGATTACGAGCGCGCCTACGGGCTGCTGGTCGACGCCATGCGCGAGACAAAGCGGATTGCCATCTGCTGGTTCGTGCTGCGGCGCAAGCGCTACCTCGCCGCGCTCCGGCCGCACGGCCGCCTGATGATCCTGGCGCTCATGTTCCACGCCGACGAGATCCTGCCGGCCGCATCGCTCGAACCTGCAGCTCCCGCCGACCTGCGTAAGAAGGAGCGGGAGATGGCAGCGCTTTTGATCAACACGCTATCCGGGCCGTTCGAGCCAGAGCGCTACCCGGACGACTACCGGCAGCGCTTGAAAACGCTGATCGAGGGCCGGGTAGCCTCCACGCGGCCGGCGACGGCCGCCGTCACAACCGGCGGCGGCGTCGACGATCTGATGGCGGCGCTGCGGGCGAGCGTCGAACACGCCCGTCGCGCGTCGAAAGGCCGCGCGAGGCCGTCAACACGCCGCAAACGAAAGACCGCCTGAGTCGCCGTGGCCACGGAGAAGGTCACCATTACGCTCGACCGGTCGAAGGCGGATCGTGCCCGCGCGCTGCTGGCAGCCCGCTCAACGTCGGAGGTCATCGACCTGGCTCTCGACCGCCTTATCAGTGCCGAACAGCTTCGCCGAGACATCACCGCGTACCGTCAGGCTCCACCGACTGGCATGGAGGAGGCGATCGCCCTGCTGGCCGATACAAGCGGTTTGGCCGATGACACCGATTGGGAGGCCCTCTATCCCGAGGTCGGAAACAACAAATAACGCTCCCCGCCGCAGTGAGGTGTGGCTCGCCCGGCTGGACAGTTGCTCAATTCGGTGATCACGGCACCGATCACCTCGACAATTCGCGGCCTGTCAACCGAGGTTCGCCTTGAACCGGCGGACGGCGTCCGCGTCGAGTCTGTCGCCAACCTCGACAACGCTCAGCCGCGGCGGCCGGCGCTGGGTTCGGCGCTGTAGGAGATCCAGGGCCCGCGCCGGCCGCCGTGGCGGTCGTAGAAGCGCTGGGCATCGAGGTTGTCCTCGGCGGTCACCCAGTCGAGCCGAGCGTAACCGCACGCCGTAGCGTAAGCCAGGCTGGCATCGAAGAGCGCGGCGCCCACGCCGTGACTTCGGAGGGAAGGGTCGACGAAGAGGTCGTTCATGACAAGGATGCGATCGGCGACCAGGGTGTCGATACAGGCATACAAGCTGGCGAAACCCTGAAGCTTCCCGGCCGCCTCGGCTACCAGTTGCACCCCGAGATCGGTATCCCGTTCGAGCAGATCGAGCAGGGCCTCGACCTTTTGCCTGGGAAACGGGGTGCGGTAGAAGGCGAAGTAGCCCTCGATCAAGGCAAGAAGCCGGGGGCGATCCTTCCGTTCCGCCGGACGAACCAGCACCGCGCCAGCCTAGCATCAGTTTGATGACGTCTACAGCGAGCCCCGGTGTGGAAAGGCGAGCGCGTGAGATGCCGTCCGGCCACGCGCAGATTGCCGGGATGGCGACGGCGGTACCGCCGATCACGGCCACGGTCGACGAGGTCTGGGACGCGCTTGGGCGGGTACGCGGGCGACGGATGCCAAAGCTGCCCCATGACGACGGGGCGCGGACCCGCTACTTCGCGGAGCCTGTGACCTCGCTGATGGAGCGTCGGACTCAGAGTCAGCAAACGGATGCCTATCTCGAACACGCGCGGGTGCTTGCCAGGCGGGTGTGCTGCGAGGCCCTGGAGCGAAGCGGCCTCGCGCCGGAGGACATCGGCCTTGTAATTGGCGTGTCCTGTACGGGTGTCGTCCTCCCGTCGCTCGACGCCGAGCTGATCCCCTTGATCGGACTGCGGCCGGACACCGCCCGGCTGCCGATCACCGAGCTCGGATGCGGGGGAGGGGTGGCGGGTTTGGCGCGGGGGCTCGACTACCTGCGCGCCTATCCGCAGCGAAACGTGCTGCTGTTCGCGGTTGAGATCCCGTCGCTGACGTTCCAACCCGACGATCACTCGCTCGACAATCTTGTGGCGGCGATGGTGTTCGCGGATGGCGCCGGAGCGGTCGTGCTACGAGGCGGTGATGGCCGGCCGGGCTGGACGCTGGAGAACTGCGGCACGGTTTTGGTGCCGGAAGGCGCCCGTCACCTCGGGTACGAGTTGCGCGACGGTGGGCTCCGCGTCATTCTGAGCCGCGAGCTGCCGAATGTGGTCGAGGCGCACCTGCGCGGGGCGGTCGAAACGTTCCTCGCGGACGCGGGCCTCGGCCTGACCGACATCGACGCGGTTGCCGCGCACCCGGGAGGCCCGCGGATCGTCGACGCGATCGAACGCGCGCTGAACCTCCAACCCGACGCGCTTGCCACCTCGCGCTCGGTGTTCGCCGACAACGGCAACGCGTCGAGTGCCGGCATCTTCTTCGTGCTCGAGGAGATGCAGCGCGCAAAGATCTCCGGTCGGGTGCTGGCGATCGCCCTTGGCCCGGGGCTCTCGATCGAGCTTGCGCTGATGCGGCTCGAATGAGGGCCCCCACCCTGCCCTCCCCCGCGAGCGGGGGAGGGATAATCCTGCTGCCTTCCCGCAAGCGGGGGAGGGAGATTTCGTACGCGTTAGTCTTGCTGGCGTTTGCCGCCCAGCGTGGTTTTGAGCTCGTCTATTCGGCCAGGAACGAGCGCATCATTCGTCGTGAGCAGTCGGATGCGCCACAGGCCGCGCGATCGATCTTCAAGTGGATCGCCCTGGTCAACGTCGCGCTCTTTACCTTGCCCGCCATCGAAGGATGGTGGCGTCGCCGTCCCGCGCCGCCGATCGTCGCAGGGCTCGGCTGGGTCGCGGCGCTGTCCGGCGTCGCGCTCAGGCTGAGCGTCGTCCTCAGCCTGCGTGCGTCGTGGAACGTCCACGCGGTTGTGCCTGACAACTTACGTGTTGTCGACGGCGGCCCCTACCGCTTCATCCGCCATCCCAACTACGTCGCGCTAGGGCTGGAGTTTCTCGGCCTGCCGCTGATCGGTGGCGCCTACCTGAGCGCACTCGGCCTTGGCCTAGCCAACGCGGCGCTTCTGCGGCAACGCATCGCCGAAGAGGACGCGCTGCTCATGGCAATCCCTGCCTACCGCGAGCGCATGGGCGGCAAGCCGCGCTTTCTGCCGCGCCTTAGCGGCCGCTGAACATCCGCAACCACTCGCGCGGCGTAATGCGGTTGAAGCCCCAGTAGCCGAAGCCGATCCCGAGCAGCTTGCCCAGCGTCTGCGGGGATCGTTCGTGATTGCGAATCGCTCGGTCGACCAGCGCGGGCGTGCGACTGAGGCGGAGGAACAACGATGCCACGCGATGCGGGTCTCTTGTCAGTCGCCGGTGCGCCTGCCGGTAGGCACCCTCGGGATTCGGCGAGGCCAGCGCCTGCGCAAAGGCGCGTGCCTGGCGTAATCCCGTGGCGACCCCCTCGGCCGTGATCGGGTCGGTGAAGCCCGCCGCATCGCCGACCAGAAAGATACCCCGGTCGGCCACGGTCGTCGCCTCGTACCAGAATGGACCGACCGCCGACGCCGACCCAACCATGTCGGCCTGGCGCAGCCCTGGCCGTACCGACTGCGCAATCTCCCGGTAGCGCGCGTCGAGCTGGCCGGCGAACTCATGCATTCGGTCCTGGTAGCAGAGCAGCGCGACCATTCGCTGGTTGCCCGCGACCGGACCTTCATAGACCTCTAGGCCTGCATCGAAGGTGATCCGCACCCAGGGATCGACGGGACGGTCCAGCGTCCAGTGGCCGACGACGGCGTAGCGGTGAGGCGGTCGCGGTCCAACCGTCCAGCCCAGGCGATGACGGAGTGGCGAGCGCAAGCCGTCGGCCACGGCAACGAAACGAGCCCGAATCTCGCCGGCCCCCGTGATCACCGTCGTCATCCCACTGTCGGTCCGTCTCAGATCGCGCGCTTCGGTGTGCGCGCAGAACTGGATCTGCGAATGGTGCGCGAGCGCGTCGGCCAGTTGCGCGTCGAAGCTGAGCCGCCGGATCCCCAGCCCCGCCTGCTCGCCGTCGTGCGCGGGAAAGGGCACCGCCACCGGCGGCTCACCGACCCGGCCGAACTGGATGCCGTGGAGCGGCGGTGCCCCGCCCGATACGACCGCGTCCTCGAGGCCAAGCTCGCGCAGGGCGGGCCGGCCGCTCGGCATCAGCCCTTCACCGCACGGTTTGTCGCGCGGAAAATCCTGCTTATCGACCACGACCACCCGAAGGCCGCGGCGCGCGGCAAAGAGTGCAGTCGCGGCTCCGGCCGGACCGGCGCCCACCACCGCGACATCGGTGTCGATGGGTTCTGGGGGTTAGAACTCGGGCTTTTTCGTTTCCGCGGCTGTCGCGCCAGCGGCGGGCTCGCTCGGAACGGTTACCTGCGCCGGCAGCTGACCCTGCCCCCGGTCCAGCAGACGTGCACTGACCGATTTGCGCCAGCCGCTGGTGCGCTCGGCCACCGCCTGCGTCGCGCCCGAAAGTTGGCGAAGCGCCGCCTGGCGTCGAGCGTTGCCCCGTTCTCGGTCGCCCAGGTAGGCGACAACGGCTCCCGCTACCGCGGCGACCCCGAGCCACATCCGGCTCACACCCGTCTTGGCGCGCAAATTCTTGAGGTCTTGTGACTTCATGGCTTGTCCCCTTGCAATCTCCTGCAGCAGCGACCGGTGAACTGCCATTAGGGTATCCCAAACTCTCCGGCCAAGAGGGCGGGTCTCTACCGACTTTGTCTTTTTGTCAGACTTGTGGCATGTGCCGAAGTATCAAGACGCTCCGTCGTAAGGAAAGCAAGCCCACTGACCAGGAGATTCACGACGCCGCCCTGCAGTTCGTCCGGAAGATCAGCGGCTACCGAGTGCCCTCGCGCGCGAACACGACGGCGTTCGAATCCGCGGTAAAAGAGGTCAGCGCCAGCTCGCGGCGTTTGCTTGACGCCGTCGCCTGATTAGATTCGGCGGCGACGGCGCACCGGGCTGGCACTCAGTCTCAGACGGCGGCCGGCAGACGCAAGACAAAGGTCGAGCCCTTGCCGGTCTGACTCGATTGCAGTTGCAGGGACCCGCCCATCTGCTCGGCGAGGCCGCGGCTCAGGTAGAGGCCGAGCCCGGTCCCGGGTTTCTCTGTGACCACCGGGTCGGTCCCCCGAGCAAAACGAGCGAAAATCCGGCGCTGATCCTGGGCCGAAATCCCGATGCCATCGTCGGCGACCGTCACCGAAACCTGCTGGCCCTCCTGTCGCGCCACCACCCGGACATTGGGTGGATGATCGGCGTACGTCAGCGCGTTGTTGAACAGGTTGTCGAGCACCTTGCCCACCAGGGTCTCGTCGGCGAGGACGGCGAGATCACCGCCGTCGTCCACCTGGACGGTCGCCCGGACCAGCTCCGCGCGGGGACGCGCGCGGGCGATGGCTTTGCTCACCGCGTCGCTGACCGAAACCCGCTCCGCCTTGGGGGTCAAGACCTTGCCCTCGAGCCGGGCCACCGTCAACAGTTCATCGGCGAGGGCCTTGGCTTCCTCGGTCTTTCGTTGCGCCGTCTCCAGGACGTTGCGCAACGGCTGCGGCAATTCGCCGAAGGCCCCCTCGAGTGCCATCGACAGGTATCCGCCCGTGACGGTGAGCGGAGCCCGCAACTCGTGGACGGCGATGCTCATGAACTCGCTTTTCGCCTGCTCGGCGTCGCGGGCCTGTTCGATCAGGCGCGCATTGCGGAGCAGCAGCGCGCCGAGCGTGGAGAACTGCTGAAGGGACTGAACCGCGGCGGGATCAAACGGCTCGTCCGTCTTTCGACCCATGGCCAGCAGTCCCGTCGTCTCGCCACCGACGACCAGGGGTGCCACGAGGAAGCGTCGATACGGCTGCACGACCGACTCCATGCCCGGCGGTGCGCCGGTGTATTCGGCCGCACTCAGTTCGACCGCCCGGCCGGCGGCGACCCCGGCCAGCACCTTGGGCATCAGCGGCCACCGCGAGCCGACCAGCTCACCGGTCGGCGTCGATTCGATCACCATCTCGGCGCCTTCCAAGCGGGCCAGCGATGTGCCATCGGCGCCCACCGAGGCCGCCGCTCGCTCCAGCAAGCGGCCCAACACCTGGTCGAGCTGCACCTGGCTCGCCACGTCTTCCGCCGCGTCCACGGCCGCCCGAAGCCGAGCCGCGGTCGCGTCGGCGCGCTGGCGCGCCGCCTCGCCTTCCTCATAGAGCCTGGCGTTCCGCAGTGCCAGGCCGGAGATCGTTCCGAGCAGCGTCAGCGCCGCCCGGTCGTCGCCAGTGAATGGCCGGTCATCGTAACGGCTGAAGACCAGCATGCCGATCGCGTGACCGCCATGGACCAGGGGCAACACCGCAACGTGCCGGACGTCGGCCAGCGCCTGACGGAACTCGGGCGCGGCTTTATCGAGTGCCAGACGACCGCCGAAGGCCGGCTGCAGGCTCTCGATCGCTTTCTTCACCAGTGGTTGGCCTTCGAAATAATCGAGCGAATAACGCTGCCCCACCCAGGTCAGCTCGCCGGCACGGCCATAGGTCGCCTCGACCACGATGTGGTCGCCGATCAGGCTGGACAGCGTCGCCCGATCGGCCTGCACAACATGCGTCCCGCGCTCCAGGATGCGGGCGATGACCTCCCGTGGATCAAGGGATCCGGCGACGTCGAGCGCCATCTGGACCAACTCGCCGCCGTCCTCCTGGGGCTGCCCCTGGAGGGGTGACCGGGCTACCGCCGTGGCTCGCTCCGTGGCCATAACGTCAGAAACACGCCGGAAAGGTTACCGCAAGTGGCGCCGGTGTGCGTTATGAGATTCTCGAACTTCATGATCGATGCGAGATTTACCCGACGGTGTCGATACGCGTCGTTCTAGCAAATGAGCAGACGTCGCTGGCTGATTGTGGCGAGCAGCTCGGTGCTTCTCCTGCTTGCTGCCTGCCAAGCGGTACCGGGCACGACCTCGGGATCACCCAGCACGTCAAATTCGTGCTCCACGAACGACGTCCGACAGGTTGTCGAGCGTTTCATCGATGCCTTCAATCGGGGCGACCTGGCTCAACTGGACCAACTCGTGTCCGACCAGCTGTTTTCCTGGTACTCAACGGACGCTCCCGGAGAACGCCTCAACGCGGAAGCCGAGGACAGGGGCACCCTGATGGCCTATTTCGCCGCGCGCCATCAGCAACACGAACGTCTGGCCCTGAACTCACTGGACGTCACCTTCACCAACGACAGGGCAGGCGGTTTTGTGTTCAGCCTGACGCGCAGTGCCGACGATGGATTGCCGCCGACGCGGTATGGCGGCAAGGGCGAGGTTCAATGCGCAATCAGGCCAATCAGTGTGGGCGTCTGGTCGATGGCCCCGGACCCGTGGTCGCCGATCGAGCTGCTGCCCAAGGCGGCGGCGCTGATTCTTCTCGGCGCCGCGATTGGCACGGTTCTGTTGTGGCGGCGGCGCTCAGCGAAGCGGCGTGTGCACGTCGGGACCTAGCTTGCGCACTGCCTCGCCCGAACCGCGGTAGAACGTCGGGTAGGCGTAGATCAGGTGGCGCAGCTCGTCACTTGGGATCTGCAGCTTGATGGCGAGCTCGAAGATGCCGAGCAGGTCGCCGCCTCGCGGCCCCACGGTGGTCGCGCCGACCAGAACGCCCCGGTCGGCGTCCTCAATCACTTTGATGAAGCCGTCGTTTCCGGGCCCATGGATCCAGCCACGGGAGGTGACGGACGCTTTTTGGATCCCGGTCCGCACGTTGATCCCCTGCTTGCGCGCTTGCTCCTCGGTGAGCCCGGCTGCGCCCACCTCCGGATCGGTGAACGTCACGCGCGGCTTGGCACGGTAGTCGGCGCCCGGCCCGGGTTTGCCCAGGATGTCGTCGATCACGATGCCGCCGTGATAGATCGCCATATGGGTGAAGCCGCCGCTCACGGTCACGTCGCCGATTGCCCAGAGGCGCTCACCCATACGCAGATGATCATCCGGCTCGAGCAGACGCGCGGATGGATCCAGGCCGACCGTTTCGAGCCCGATGTCCCTGAGGTTGGCGCGGCGACCCGTCGCGACCAGCAATTGCTGACCCGCTACCTTGCGACCGTCTTCGAGGTTCACGGTGACAGCATCGCCATGGGGTTCGACCGACTGCGCCCGCGCATTCACGTACAGCTCGATACCGTCGCGCCGCAGTACCTCGTCGAGCACCGCGCCCGCCTCGGGTTCCTCCATCGCCAGCACCCGATTCATGCCCTCGACGATCGAGACCTTGACCCCGAATCGCGCGAAGACCTGTGACAGCTCGACGCCGATGGCGCCACCCCCAAGGATGACCAGCGACTCCGGAAGCTGCTCGACCTTGACCGCCTCGCGGTTCGTCCAGAACTTCACGCGGTCGAGCCCGGGGATGGGCGGCACCGCCGGCGATGTCCCGGTGGCGATCACGACCGCGCGCGTGGCCTCGTAGGTGGCGCCGTTGACGGTCACCGTGCCAGGACCGGCGAGCTTCCCGGCGCCGCGCACGAAGTGCCCGCCTTTTCGCTCGAATCGCTCCACCGCGACCCGGTCGTCCCAGTTGTCCGTGGCCACGTCACGGATGCGTCGAGCGACGGGTGTCCAATCGGGCTTCACGAGCGAGTCGCCGGCGAAGCCCGGAATGCGACGGCCCTCGGCGAGCATATCGTCGGCGCGGATCATCATCTTGGTCGGGATACAACCGAAGTAAGGGCACTCGCCGCCGACCAGATTGCTCTCGATGCCGACCACGTTCAGGCCCTTGTCCGCAAGAGAATTGGCCACTTCCTCACCGCCAACGCCCATGCCCAGGATAATGGCGTCGACGCGCTCAGCCATGAGGACCTCCCGAACGGACCGGCCCGCTCTGCAGCGCATAGGCGACGGCTTGCTCCAGGCTCATCGCCTGCCCCTCTGCCAACACCCGGGCGGCTTCGTCGCCGTCGAGCCCCTCCGTGCCAGTGCGGCCTTCCTCTTCACGGAGCATGCGCCCCAGGCCCGTGCCACTGCTTTCCTGGAGCGTACTCGCCGCCCCCCACAACCGGGCCGCGCGCTCGAAATCGCCATCGTGGCGCGCCAACGCCGAGAGGTTGTCGAGTTGGAGTACGATCCCGGGAACATCCCCGGCAGCGGCGAAGAGCTGGATGGCTTCGGTCCATGATTGGCGGGCCCGCTGGAAGTCGCCCAGATTGAATGTCACCAGACCGAGCGTGTGAATTGACCAGCCGAGTCCGAACTGATCGTCCAACTTGCGATTCAGCGCCACGGCCTCTTCTAGCACCGGCCGAGCGTCTGCGAACTGTTTGCCGAAAAAGAGCGCATTGCCGATCCCCCAGAGAACCCGCGCCACCCCCGTCTCGTCGCCGGTCTTGCGAAACAATGGAAGCGCTTCCTCGAGCATGGGTTTGGCGTCGGCGATCGCCTCACGATTGACCACTCTGGGAAAGGCCGCGTTGTACAGAGCGTTGGCCAGCGCGCGGTCGTCTCCGAGCTGGCGCGTGAGCTCGATACATTCGTCGTAAAAACGCTGGGCGACGTTCATGTCGCCCTGCCAGTAGGCGAGTCCGCCGGCGGCCTCGAGCGCAGCCAGTCGTTCTTTTGGAAACTCGCCACTGTTGGGCATCGCGAGCACCTCATCCATGCGACGCCGCCCCTCATGCAGGTGGCCGCGCATCTGCCAGAAGCGCCAGACGCCGGCCGAGAGATCCATCGCCCTGCGCCCATCTCCTGAGCTAACCGCCCAGTCCAGGGCCGCCCGAAAGTTATCGTGGTCCTCTTCGAGCCGGTCGAGCCATTCTTTTCGGCGTGCACCGAAGAGATAGGGCTGCGCCTCCTGGGCAAGCGCGATGAAGGCCTCCAGGTGTCGATCGCGAACCAGGTGAGCCTCGCCACTTTCCTCGAGGCGCTCCGAGGCGAAGTCGCGAATGGTCTGCAGCATCAGGAAGCGTGGCTCCTCGAAGTCGGGAAGCCGCCGAAGCAAGCTCTGGTCCGCCAGTTGATCGAGCGCGTCGAGGACATCCCTGCCACCATCTTCGGTCGGGCCACAGACCGTCTCGAGTTGCTCGAGGCTGCCACCCCGCGCGAAGACCGAGACGCGAGCCATCAGGCGGCCGTCGCCCGCGTCGAGCATGTCGTAACTCCAAAGAATTGCGCCGCGCAGCGTCTGCTGGCGTACGGGAGCGTCTCGTGTTCCGCTGCCGAGGGCGCTGAGCGACTTCTCCAACCGGCTCAGGAGGGCTTGCGGTGAAAAGAGCTTGACGCGGGCCGCTGCCAGCTCGATGGCAAGCGGGAGCCCATCAACGCGTTCGCAGATGCCGGCGATGGCGGGCGCGTTCTCATTGGTCGCGCGGAAGTCGGGCTTCACTGCGACCGCGCGCTCGATGAAGAGCCGCACCGCCTCGAACTGCGAGAGCGCCGCGAGTCCGGGCAGCGCTTTGAGGTCGGGTAGCCCAAGTGGAGGAACCGGAAACTCTTGCTCGCCCGAAACGCGGAGCACCGCGCGGCTGCTGACCAGCACGCGCAGTCCCGCGCTTCCCTCGAGCAACTGGCTGGCGACGGGTGCGGCGGCGATCACCTGCTCGAAGTTGTCGAGGACGAGCAGGGTGCGCTTCTGACTGAGGTAATCGATCAGCCCGTCGATTGGCCGGCGGCTGCCGGTCGTCGAGATGGAAAGCGCCTGCGCAATCGCGGAAGGCACGAGCTCTGGATCATGGATCGCGCTGAGGGGCACGAAGTAGACGCCGTCGGGGAACTGGTCAAGGACACTGGCCGCGATTTGCAGGCTGAGGCGCGTCTTGCCGGTGCCACCCGGTCCGGTCAGTGTGAGCAGCCGGGCCTTCTCCAGCAACTGCCTGGCCTCGCGAACCTGGTCGTCGCGGCCGATGAAGCTCGTCAACTGCGTGGGTAGGTTGTTCGGCGTCGCCTCGAGCGTCTTCAACGGTGGGAAATCCTCAGGGAGACCGTCGACGACGAGCTGGAACAGGCGTTCCGGTTTGGCCAGGTCTTTGAGGCGATGCAGGCCGAGGTCTTTCAGCGTCAACCCGGGTGGCAACGCGTGATCGACAAGCGCCCGGGTGGTTTCCGAAACGAGCACCTGCCCGCCGTGTCCGGCGCTCGCCACCCGGGCGGCACGATGGACGTCCAGGCCGACATATTCGTTGCCGACGAGGGCGGCCTCGCCGGTGTGGATGCCGATCCGAACGCGCACGATGCCGCCCTCCGGCCATTGGTGCGCGTGCAATGCCTTCTGGGCCGCCGCTGCGCCGGCGCACGCCTGCAGCGCGCTGTCGAACACGATGAAGAAGGAGTCCCCTTCGGTCCGCAACTCGTGACCGCCGTTGGCGGCCAGCGCTTCCCGCAAGACCGTGTGATGCGTGAGAAGAACGTCGGGATAGCGGTCGCCGAGTCGTTGGATGAGCCGGGTCGACCCCTCGATATCGCTGAAGAAGAAGGTGACGGTGCCGGTTGGCAGCGTGCTCATGCGGGTGAGGCGGCGCCGCTCAGGACAGGGTCGAGGATCCCGCGCAGCTCGGCCTGGTAACCCGGCGCGGTGAAGTCGAGCAGCGGATCGGGCGCGAGGGCATGCTCCGCGACGGAGCCGTCCTTGCGGATGTAGACGACCGGGTACGGATTCCCCTGGCCGTTCGACTCGAGGGTGGCCGCGACCGCGTCGTCACCACCAGCGTCCAGGAAGGCTTGCAGGGGGACGATGCCTTCGTTTGCGATCCCGGTGTCGCGGCCGAAATTGATGACGCGGGCCAGGTAGGCGCGCTGGTGCCAGAGCTCCGGACCGCGGCTGAGCTGTTCGAGCAGATAGGGCACCAGGGTCGCCGCATCGATGCGCTCGCGCGTCGGGGCAACCCCGAACTTCGTTTCGGCGAGGTGCCGGGCCAGTACCCGGGCGTTGTAGCGGTAACCCTGGACGGCGCCGGAGTTGCTGGGGATGCCATGCTTCTTGAGCCCCGCCGACCCCTGGGTAATGGTGCCGGCGAAGAAGATGCCGGAAACGGTCGCGCTTTCCCAGAACGGCGTCTGGGCCGGGAGCCGGCTCTGTCCGAAGGTCGCCACACCGAGCTCGGGGAGGTCGCGTAGTGGCGTGACGAAGCCGGTGGCGGCGATGACGTCATCGGCCGCCATCGTCAGCTCGTGTCCTGCGGGATTGCGGGTGCGAACCCGGTAACCAGCGCCCGCCTTCATTACCTCTTCGATGGTGGCGTCGAGAATGATGACACCGCCCGCGAGCGCGGCGTCCTCGTAGGGCTGTACGTAGCGGGCGCGAACCCCGACCAGGGTGTGGGTGTTCACGGAGAGCTTCGTCGGACTCGGTGATGCCAGCACCAGCTGCCGAGCCCAGGGGAGCAGCCCGGTCGCGATCTCGAAGCCCGAATTCTGCTTGCCGACGATGAAGATCCGCCTGTCTTTATAGGTTTCGACCGGCCGGAAGTCGCCGTAGTGCGGCACCTGCTCCAGCCCGGGGATGGGGGGTCGGAATGGTTGCGCCACCCCGACGGCAAAGACGATCACCGGCGCGCGATATTCGCCAGCGCTTGTCGTGAGGACGAAGTCGTCGCCCTCCCGTCGAGTCGATTCCCAGCCGGTCCCATGCCGCACCCGGATCCCGGTGCGCTCCGCAAAGGTCTCCAGGCCTTTCTGCATCTCCGGCCGCGACGGAAAGTAGGATGTCCCGTCCATCAGTGCCGGCATCACCGCCCGATTGGGCGCCTCGTCCGCCAGCAAGCTATTCCAGTCGAAACGCTCGTAGGCTCGCTCGTGGCGCTCGATGCCCGTGAAGGGCTTGGTCCAGCTCAGCATCCGCTGGAAGACGGGCCAGCGGCGGAACATCCCGCCTGGTGCGGGGTCGTCGGAGAGGACAGCGTGGTCGATGCCCAGGCGGCTTAGCGAGTAGCTCAGCTGCAATCCACCGGGTCCGCTGCCCACCACGATCAGTCGATAGCGGCCGGGAGGAAAAGGCTGCTGCGCTAGCTCAGCCACTTGGTTGTGTTCTTGAGCTTGCGCGCCTCCCCCTGTAGCAGGCGATACATGATTCGCGGATGCGCCGTCAGGAATCCCTCGAGCTGGGCGGCCGGCAGGACCAGACAGCGCAGGGGTGTTTCGGCCACGATGTCGGAAACGGGGACCTCGCCGAGCAAGGACGAGATTTCGCCGAAATAATCGCCGGCTCTTAGCACGCTGCGGTCGACATTGTCGACCCGGATCGCGGCGGTTCCCTCGAGGATGATGTAGAAGCCCGATCCGCTGACGCCCTGGCGGAGGATCCGCTCACCCTGGCCGAAAAAGGACTCATCGAAAAGGTGCGCGACTTCCTCGAGCTGCGGCCCGGTCAGGTCTGCAAAGAGCGAGAAGGCTGCGATCGCGTTGACGACGTCGTCTCGGACTGCCATTTACGAACCCTCCTTGACGGGCTGTGGGCCGCCGGCGCGGACCTCACGCTGGACCACCCGGCCTGGATCCTGAATGCCGATCGCATTCACGATGGCGCCGAGGATGAGGAGGGCGGCTCCCACCATCATCGCCAGGTGGAAGGAGGCGGTCGACGCGTCACGAACGAGATTGCTCATCCCGAGGATGCCGGAAGGATTCAGCGGGCTCACCGCTTTGCGGAAGGCAGGGTCGTTGACGTTGAGATCCGGGCGCTGGGTGGCGATGTAGCCGTAGAAGCTGGCGGTGATGAACACGAAAATGAGGGCGCCGGCCAGTTGCGGGCCCACCCGCGAGATGGCGTTGTTGATGGCGGACCCGAGCCCCGCGTTCCGCGCCGGGATCGACCGCATGAGCGCCGTCGTCAGTGGAGCCACCAGCAACGAGAGCCCCAGGCCGAAGATGATCGAGGCCGGCAGCAGGTCGATCAGATACGACAGCGGCGGCAGGAAGGTCGAGGGGTTCTGCGGTACGAGGTGCCAGGGGGTGGTGGTCGCCGGCATGCGCGCGTACCAGAGGACGCCGAGCGCCATGATCGCCGGTCCGACCGCCATGAACCAACGAGATCCAATCCGGCCGGCCAGCCCGCCGAAGCGAGCCGAAAGAAAGGTGATGAAGAGCGAGCCCGGGATGCCGGCCAGCCCTGCCGCGGCGGCCGTGTACCCGACCACTCCCTGCACGAAGAGCGTCAGGTAGTAGAACGTCACGTAGAGCGCCCCGTAGATCAAAAGCGTCGAGATGTTCGTGACGGTGAAATTGCGCGAGCGGAAGAGCCCCAGGGGGATGAGCGGATGCGGCACGCGCGCCATATAAAACGGCAGCGCGATGGTGGAGAGGACACCGACGGCCAGGGCAATGTAACCAATTGGATCCTGCCAATCACGTTGCTGTCCGTAGATGGTGCCGAAGGCGAGCCCTCCCACGGCCAGCGCAACGATCGCCGAACCAAGCCAATCGAAATGCGCCGTGGCAGTTTCGTTGCGGCTCTCCGGCACGTGCACGTAGGTCGCCCAAAGCGCGATCAGGATCAGCGGCACGTTGATCAGGAAGGCGGCGCGCCAGGAAATCGTGTCGACCAGCAGGCCGCCTACGAAGGGACCGAGGATGGTGGTGGCGCCGGAGGCGCCGGCCCACAAGCCGAAGGCCCGGCCCTGGGCCTCGCCCTCGAAGTTGGCGGTGAGGAGCGCCAGCGATCCTGGAACGAGGACCGCCCCGGCGACACCCTGCAGCACCCGAAAGAGGACAAGGAGTTCCAGGTTGGGTGCGACACCGCAGAGGACCGAGGTGACGCCGAAGCCGACCAGCCCCCAGAGGAACATCCGTCGCCGGCCATAGACATCGCTGAGCGCGCCCGCCAGGATCAGAAGGGCGCTCAGTGTCAGCAGATACGCGTTGTAGACATAGGATTGCCCCTCGAGCACGCCGAACCAGAGGCGCGGGAGATCGCGGCCGATGCGGGGAAGGGCCACGTTGACCACGGTCGAATCGAGGAACACGATGCCGGACCCGAGCACCGCGGCGACCAGGATCCATCGACGCCGGTCGGTCATCTGTCCCTCCTTAGGTCTTGGCAGATTCTAATGTGGCAGTTTCTCTCGCTCCGACCGGGATATTCTCGAGCCGAACCCGTCCCCAGCCCCGGCTGAGATGCGGATCGATCCGCAGGATCCCGTCGACCACATCCAGGCCAAGCGCGGTCCGAAGCGCCAGTAGCGGCGCGCCCGCCGCCCACGCTTGCGGTCGCGACGCGGTGGGGTACTCGACCGGCTCCCCGGTCTCGTCACGGGCAAAGCCGGCGAAGACCTCGGGCAGCCGGTACTCGAAGGCCTCGGCGGCCTGGATCAGCGTCAGCGCCAGATGCGACGCCTGCTCGCGGTGGCCGTAGCGACGCATGCCCTCGGCCACGAAGGCGGTGTCGTGCGGCCAGACCGTGCCGTCGTGGTACTCGATCGGGTTGTAGCCGGCATCGTTCGCCGACATCGTGCGGATGCCCCAGCCGGTGAACATTTCGGGTGACATGAGGCGCGTCGCCATCAACGCCGCGCGGTCCGTCGGCACGATGCCCGACCAGAGCAGGTGCCCGACGTTGGAGCTCATGGCGTCGACCGGCCGCTTTTCGCCATCGAGCGCCAGCGCGTAGTGGCCGCGGGCCTCGATCCAGAAGTCACGGTTGAAGCGGTCCCGCAGCGCCGCCGCGTCGCGTTCGAGACGATCCGCCAGTTGCGGGTCCTCCCAGACGTCCCGTGCCAGCCGCGCCATGCGGACCCGCGCGTCGTAGGCATAACCCTGGATCTCACACGTCGCGATCGGCCCTTTCGCGACCGTGCCATCGGTAAAGAGGATGGAGTTCCACGAGTCCTTCCAACACTGGTTGACCAACCCTTCGTTTGAGCGGGTCTGGTATTCGAGATAGCCGTCACCATCGCGATCGCCGTGTCGTTCGATCCATTCGAGTGCCTTCATCGCGGCCGGCTTCAGGCTGCGGACGAAGGCGTTGTCGCCCGCCCAGCGCTGGTACTCGTCGAGCAAAATCAGGTAGAGCGGTGTGGCGTCGTGCGTGCCGTAGTAGGGGCTGTGCGGGCGTTCGCCCAGCATGGTCAGCTCACCGAGCCGTAGCTCGTGCAGGATCTTCCCGGGCTCGGCGTCGCGGAAGTCATCGAAGTCTTTCGCTTGCCAGGCGGTGAGCGCCTCCAGGGTGGTTCGCGCCAGGTGGGGTTGGAAGGGGAGTGCCTGGTACGCGGTGATCAGGCTGTCCCGTCCGAACAGGGCCATGAACCACGGGAGGCCGGCGGCGGGTAGGGAATAGGAGAGCGACTTCAGCGGGCGGAACCGTAGGGCTGCCAGGTCGATCAAGCTCCGGCGGTAGGTGTGGCGCAGGACATCGTTGTCGGTATCGAGCGTTGGCGCCTGCGCCATCCATTGCTCGAAGGTGGTCGGCATGTCCGGCTTGGGGTTGCCGAACGTGCGGTCGCCGTGCTCGAGCCGGTGGAGCTCTCCGTCGATGACCGGGAAGACATCGATGCAGGTCCGCCACGACCCGCGCGGGTCCAGCTGCACGTCGACCTGCGCCTGGTCCGGCCCGACCGCAAAGATCTCGCTGAATTCGATGACCGTGTCTCGCCGAAACTGATCGTGCGTGTAGATCAAGGTGACCCGGCTCTCGCCAAGCTCGGTGCGCTGCTTCCCTCGCTTCGGGATGTGATCTTTCACCTCGAACAGGTCCACGAAATCGCTGCCGTACTCGAGCGCGATGGTCAGGGTCTGCGGCCGGTCGCTGTGGTTCTGGACGATCACGTCCTCGTGGACGCCGCGGGCGACGAAGCGGTCACGCCTGATCGAGATCGGCGGGTTCTTACCGACCCCAACGCTGGCCAGCGTCGCGAAGATCGACGCCGAATAGTAATCGACGGTTCGGCTGGTCAGGACGTGCACCGGCCGGCCGTTGACCAGCAGCCGCCAGGTGGAGAGCTGGCGCATGTCGGCATGGAAGAAGCCGTTAGCGTCCTGGCCCGGCTCGACGTCGCCTGCGGCATCGGAGACAAAAAAGGTGTTCCCATCGAGCACCGTTAGTTCCCCGGCCATCGACCTAGAGTACTCACATGGCCAGCATCAATGGGCTCTCCGGGCGAGGGTGGGCCCTAGAAATGCGCCCGTAGCTGGCCGAACGCGCGCAAGGTGAGCAGGTGTCCGTTGGCGTGGACGATCTCTTCCTTTTCGAGGCGCCAGGTGTGCTCGTGGGGGATGAAGACGGCGTTGAGACCGGCGGCAAGCGCCGAGTTGATGTCGGAACGGGGTGAGTTGCCGATCATCCAGGTGCGGGCGGGGTCGAGCTGCCGCTCTCGGACGATCGCCCGGTAGGTCCCCTCGTCCTTCTCGTGGACGACCGCGGTGGCGTCGAAGAATGCCTCCAATCCCGAGCGCTCGATCTTCAGTCGCTGCTCCTCGGGGTGTCCCTTGGTGAGGAGCATCAGGTCGTGGCGGCTCGCAAGGTCGCGGACCGTTTCCGCGACGTCGGGCAGCAGCCGGACGGGCTGGCTCGCGATTCGCTGGCCGAGCTGCAGCACATGCTCGATGTCTTGTGGCCGCAGGTCGCGCTCCCCGAGGCGTTCATAGGTCTGCTGCAGGTTCTTCGTGAAGCTCGCCGAACCGTATCCATGGACCTTGACGTTCATGTGCTCGACTTCGTCAAGGGCGACGCGAACCTGTTCGCGGCTCATCGAGGAGTGGGCGAGGAAATCGATGAAGGCCTCGATCGCCTGCTCGAAGTAGACGTTGTTTTCCCAGAGGGTGTCGTCGCCGTCGACGAGCAGGAACTGACGGCTGGGGGCGGATGCCAAGCGTCTAGGCTACCGCCCCTGCGAGCCGTCACCTAGCTGGTCAGGGCACCTGCACCTCTTGCCAGTGGGCGCCGCCATCCGTTGTCCGCAGCAGGTTGTTCGTGTTATTCGGGCCCGTGATCGCCATGGCCCAGCCGTGGTCGGCGTCGGTAAACGTCATCTGGAGAATCGCCGGAGCGTTTTTATCGGAAAACACCATCCAGGTCTTGCCGCCGTCGGTCGTCCGCGCCACGGCTGGACCAGCCTGGGGAACCGGTTCACCGGCCGAACGCGCATTGATGGCGGTGAACCACCAATGGGTCGTGTCCAGGTAGAAGCTCTGCCATTGATAGCCAGTTGGCTGCACGCCGTTCGCGTTCAGCGGCAGCGGATTGGTCCAGGTCGCGCCACCGTCGAAGCTGGAATAGACGAACCGATGGTCGATGGAAAAGTTGTTCGGATCGACTCGATGGCCGAAATACACCGGAAGCAGTGCGTGTCCCTTTGACAATAGCGCTGGGTAGCCGATCACGGATTGCTCGCCAGCCACGGCGGCTGGGGGAGCGACGGTGACGCTGTGCCATGTCTTCCCACCGTCGGTCGTCTCGAGTAGTCCAGAGTTGCCTGCACTACCCTCGAGGCCGGTAGCCAACCAGCCATGCTTCGCGTCGGCAAACTCGAGGTTGGTTTGGCCAACCCCGTAGGTGTAGCCCCAGATGCCGCTCGACAGCTGCATGCCGTTCAGATCGGGTAGGTCACCAACTTTCGTCCACGTATTGCCGGCATCGGTAGTCCGAAACAATTCTGGGGCGCCCACGGCCTGCCCGGGTGTGTCGAAGCGGGTGAGGACCCATCCGTTGGTCCCGTTGAAGTAGGGCACGCTCATGATGCCGAAGTTGTGCGAAGCGTGGACCGTCCAATGGAGGCCGGCGTCGCTCGTTGAGTAGACGGTGAGGACCTCATTCGCCGGCTGGTAGCACGCGTTTGCCGTGCCACAGGGCCTTGTCATGTCCCGCGTCCAAATCACACCGCTGACCCCGTCAGCGCTCCAGCTCATCCCATCGTAGTTGCCTTGGAAATGGAACCGGTCTTGCCAGGTCTGGCCACCGTCGGAAGTGTGATAGAGCCCGTTTTGCGCCTGTGCAGGTAGTCGGCTGCCAGTGCCGTAGTCGATGCCGCGAACAACAACCCAATCGCCGCCGCCCTGTGTCCCGATGGAAAGCGCCGTCGTTGGTGGCGCAGGACCCGGGCCCTGGTTCGCGGCGCCGTGTCCTCGCACATAGGCCACGCCCGCCGCGAGCCCCACCGCCAGGACGGTAATGGCGGTTGCGGCCACCAGTTGGCGTGGCGCCGACAGTGAGCGGCTGGGGTCGCTTGTGACCAGACGGAGGACTCGATCCTCGAACCCGACGGCTGGACGATCATCGGCCTGCTGGTCGAGATAGCGGCGAAGGCGAGGCTCGAACGGATCTTTGTTCATGTGGAAAGCTCCTGTCGGAAAAATGCGAGGGCTCGGGCGAGATGAGAGCGGACGGTGCCCGGCCGGCAACCCATCAGCGCCGCACACTCGTCGAGCGAGTAGCCGTCGTGATAGTGCAGCCGGATCACCGCCCGCTGATGCCGTGACAATCGACGATAGACGCGATCGAGGTCGGGGTCGCTCGTGTGGGCTGGCCTCGGGTCGTGATCCTGCTCGCTGAGCGGCAGCAGGCCGAAGAGCCGGCGCTTGACGCGCAGGCAGCGGCGGACGCAGATCCGTTTGAGCCAGGCGTTGCGCCGTTGCGGATCTCGCAGCGAACGCCAGGAACGCCACGCAATCTCCATCGTGTCCTGCACGGCGTCCTCCGCCTCCTGCTGATCGCCAAGGATCGCGCGGGCCAGGCTGTAGAGCGGCCGGCTCTCCGATCGCACCACTTGTTCGAACGCGTCCAGGTCGCTGACGACCGCCCCCGAAGCCATGGCCACATACAGTAGAGACCAGGAATCGACGGGTGGTTTACCGCCGCTGGAACCACTGTCCCCTCCGGCTGGTATGAAGGGTTAGCAATCGATCCGTGGAGGGCCGACCACTGGACGAACTAGCGCTCGTCGAACGCGCACGAACCGGCGATGTCAACGCCTATGAAGCACTTGTCCAGCAATACCAGCAGCTGGCGTACCGGGTCGCCTACCAGGTCACCAGAGATGCCGCCGACGCGGAGGACGCCGCACAGGAAGCTTTCGTGAACGCGTACTATGCGCTCGGCCGTTTTCGCGCGGGCGCACCGTTCAAACCGTGGCTGTGCCGGATCGTCGCCAACGAAGCGCGCAACCGCCGGATGGCGGCGTATCGCCGGACGGCCCTTAAGGAGCGCGCCCAACGGGCCCAAGCCTTGGGGGAAGCGGCCCCTTCCCCTGAGGCGGCGGCCGAGGCGGATGAGTTTCGCGCCACCCTGGTCGAGACCCTCGGGCGGCTGCGCGACGACGATCGCCTGATCCTTTCCTACCGGCTCTTCTTCGACTTCTCGGAGGCCGACATGGCCGAGGCGTTGAAGGTCCCGAAAGGCACGGTCAAGTCGCGGCTGTCGCGGGCGCTGACCCGTCTCCGTGCTGCCCTGCCTGCCGACTTCCAGCTTGCACCGGGAGGAACCATCAATGGCTGACCCGCGCAGGCTGACGGACCTCGAGCTGGAGGGGGCGCTGCGCGAGCTGGGCCCACGCTATCCCTATCCGCCGACGCCCAACCTGGCGGCGGCCGTCCGTCGCCGCATCGTCGCCCGGCCGGTGGCGCCGGTTCGCCGCCTGGCGCTGTGGCGCGATCCCCGGCGGCTGGCGCTCGCCGCCGCCGTGGTGCTCGTGCTGGCGGGCGCCGCCGCCCTGATCAATCCCACGACGCGCGACGCGATCGCGCATTTCTTCCACGTGCCCGGCGTGATCGTCAGCCGGGTGTCGCCACAGCCCTCACTGTCTCCAGTGACGCCGCTGAATCTCGGCCGCCGCACCACCATGGCCGACGCGCAATCGGCCGTCAGCTTCAGCATCGCCGCTCCGTCGTCGCTGGGTACGCCCGACGCGGTCTATGTCGACACCGAGGTTCCGGGTGGCGAGGTCGCGCTCGCCTATGCGCCGCGTCCGGGAATTCCACTGGTCAAGCAGACCGAGCTCGGCCTGCTGATCACGGAATTTCGTGGCGACCTCGTTCCCGGCTTTCTTACTAAAGAGGTCGGACCGTCGACCACATTGGAGGAGACATCGGTCAACGGCGATCCCGGCTGGTGGGTTGCGGGCGAGCCGCACCTCGTGATCACTCGGATCGGTGACATGGATTACCAGGTGTCGTTGCGCATGGCCGCGAACACGCTGATCTGGGAACATGGCGGCGTCACCTACCGGATCGAATCCAGCCTTTCCAAGGCCGACGCCTTCCGGATCGCCGCCGGCCTTCCCTGAGGAGCCGCGTCGGTGCCGGCGGCCAGATGGTCTCCGGGTCCCACCGCCGCCGGCTCCAAACGCGTGATCGCAGTTTGCCCGTGATCTGCGACAGCTGTCTGTCGGAGCTTCACAACTGATTCACAACTCTCGCGCAGGATGTGTCCATGGGGATTCACCCAAAGGAGAAAGACATGAAGGACTTTTCGACGAAAGACAGGAAGCGGAAGCTGATGATGCTGGGCGGGATTGGCCTCGGCCTGGCGATGCTGGGACGCAAGCGCCGCTGGCGCCGGTACGCCATGAGCCAGATGATGGGCGGCGGCTACGCCGGCGCTCCGTGGGGGCGATTCGGCGGCTACGGTCACGGTGTTCCCGGCGGACCGCCGCAGGCGTTCACCCTGCCGCCGTTCATCGAGGCGACGCTGAAGGCCTGGCACGACCGGGCACACGGAACGGTTCCGCCGCAAGGGCCGACGAGCCAACCCGGACCGACGCAAGTCTGATTTCCTTCCCACCCGACTGAGGCGGAGTCCCCACTCCGCCTCCCCTAAAATCGTGCCCACGATGGAAGGGGTGAAGATTTAGCGTGGCCGCCGCCGCCCGAATCGTCGTCCTGCCCGGCGATGGCATCGGTCCCGAGGTCACCGGCGCGGCGCGCCGGGCCCTCGACGCGGCCGCAGCCAAATCCGATCTGCGGCTCGATTATGTCGACGACCTGATCGGCGGCGCCGCCGTCGATGCCTACGGTGTATCGCTTCGCCCGCAGACGCTGCGGCTCTGCAAGACCGCGGATGCCATTTTGTTCGGCGCCGTCGGGGGTCCGAAATGGGACGATGCCTCGCCGACGAGCTCGTTGCGTCCCGGTACCGCGTTGCTCGGCCTGCGTAAGGGCCTCGGCCTCTTTGCCAACCTGCGCCCGGTGCGCGTCGACCCGGCGATGGTCGCCACCTCGGCGCTGCGCCCGGAGCGGGTCCGCGACGTCGACCTGCTGGTGGTCCGCGAGCTCACCGGCGGGCTCTACTTCAGCAAGCCCAAGCGGCGCTACCAGACACCACGCGGTGAGGCGGCGGTCGACACCATGCGCTACAGCACGCCCGAAATCGAGCGGGTCGCGGTCCGTGCCTTCGAGCTCGCCCGGATGCGCCGCCGTCGCCTGCTCTCGGTGGACAAGGCCAACGTGCTGGAAACCTCGCGGTTGTGGCGTGTGGTCGTCAGCCGGGTGGCGGAGCGCTACCCGGACGTCGCCTGCAGCCATATGCTGGTCGATGCCTTCGCCATGGAGCTGCTGCGCCGACCGCAAGCCTTCGATGTGGTCGTCACCGAGAACCTCTTCGGCGACATCCTCACGGATGAGGCGTCGATGCTGGCGGGTGCGCTCGGCATGCTGCCCTCAGCGAGCCTCGGTGGTGGGACGCTCGGCTTATACGAACCGATTCATGGGTCGGCCCCCGACATCGCCGGCAAAGGGATCGCGAACCCGATCGGCGCCATCCTCAGCGCGGCGCTCCTGCTGCGGTGGTCATTGAACCGCGAAGATGCGGCACAGGCCATCGAGCGGGCCGTCTCCCGTGTGCTGGCAGCCGGCCTGCGGACCGCCGATATCGCGCCGGCGGGCGAAGCGGCCGTGAGCACGGGCGCGATCACAGACGCAATTGTCGAGGCGATCGGGTCGAGGGCAGCCGCCTAGCCGATCGCGCGCCGAACCGCGGTTAAGGTCGGCACGACCGGCCGCGGGATGGTGAGCCCGCGGGTCAGCGCCTCCGGGTCCTTCAGGCCATGGCCGGTCAGGACACAGACGATGGGCTGGTCCGTACGCACGGTTCCCACCCGCGCGCGCGCCAGCAACAGGGCCACCCCGGCGGCCGAAGCCGGCTCGACCAGCAAGCCTTCCTCGCGCGCCAAGCGGCGATGCGCCGCCATGATCTCCGCGTCGCTGACCGCCTCGATGCTGCCGCCGGACTCATCGCGGGCCGCGATCGCGCTCTCCCACGAGGCTGGATTGCCGATTCGAATCGCGCTGGCGACCGTCCGCGGTCGGGCCACCGGCTTGCCCCGCACCAGCGGCGCCGCGCCCTCCGCCTGGGCACCATGCATCTGCGGCCGGGACATGCCCTGGGTGCGGGCGAGCTCCGAAAATCCGCGCCAGTAGGCCGTGATGTTGCCGCCGTTGCCGACCGGGATGAAGAGCTGAGAGGGGACCTCGCGGAGTTGCTCGACGATCTCGAAGGCGGCCGTCTTCTGCCCCTCGATCCGATCGGGGTTCACCGAGTTGACCAGTACCACCCCAGGCTCGTCGGCCAGTTGCCGCACGAGCTTGAGCGCGGTATCGAACGACCCCTTGACGGTGAGCACGGTAGCCCCGTAGGCGAGCGCCTGCGCCAGCTTGCCGGCGGCAATCCCCCCGGCGGGAACGACCACGACGGCGCGAAGGCCGCAGCGCGCAGCATAGGCCGAGGCCGAGGCGCTCGTGTTGCCGGTGGAGGCGCAGAGAAGTGTCTTCGCCCCGGCTTCGACGGCCTTTGCCGTGGCCAGCGCCATCCCGCGATCCTTGAAGGATCCGCTCGGGTTCAAGCCCTCGTACTTGAAATAGAGCTGGTGCAGGCCGATCGACGGGCCGATGCGCGAAGAACGGACGAGGGGCGTCGACCCCTCGCCCAGCGTGATCCGCGGGGTGGTCGCGGTCACCGGCAGCGAGGCGGCGTAGCGCTCGATGATGCCGGGCGTCATGGCCGCCATGCTACCGTTCCGGAAAATGCTCCGCGCGCCCTTTCGGATCGGCATGTTCGGCCTGGGCCACGTCGGCGGCGCGCTGGCGCGACGCCTGGTCGAGGACGCCGACGCGATCGCCCGCGCCGCCAACCGGCCGATCCGATTGGAGGCGATCGTGGTCGCGCGTCCGCAAGGCCGAACGGCGCCCGCGCCCCTGATGAGCGCCGAGGAGCTGATCGCGCGTCCCAGCCTCGACGCCGTGGTCGAGCTCGTCGGTGGGCTCGAGCCGGCGCATACCTATATAAAGAACGCGCTGTCGGCCGGTCTCGAGGTGATCACGGCCAACAAGCAGGTGATCGCCGCGCATGGTCCGGGGCTCGCCCGGCTCGGTCGGCTTCGATTCGAAGCATCGGTGGCCAGCGCCATCCCGATCGTGGAAACCCTGGCCGAGACCCTGGCGACGGACCGCATCCGCTCGATCATCGGCATCCTCAACGGCACCACCAATTCGATCCTCGGGGCGATCGCCGCCGGCGCGAGCTACACGGAGGCCCTTGCCGACGCCCAGCGGCGCGGCCTTGCCGAGGCCGATCCGAGCGCCGATGTCGACGCGCACGATCCGGCCGCCAAGTTGGCGATCCTTACGATGCTGGCTTTCTACCGTCGCATCGACCCCTCCCACATCGAGCGGGTGGGAATTCGCAGCCTCGAGCCGGCCCAGTTGGCGGCAGCACGGCGGCGCGGCTTCGTCATCAAGTTGATCGCGGCGGCCACGATGAACGATGACGCGACCATCGAGGCCGACGTCCGGCCGCGATTGGTTCCCGATGACGCGGTGATGGCGCGCGTCGATGGGGCGATGAATGCGATTGCGCTCGATGCCCAATATGCTGGGTCGCTGGTGCTCCAGGGACCGGGGGCGGGCCCGGACGCGGCGGCCAGCGCGGTGCTCGCGGACCTGGTACGAGCGGCGAAGGACGCGCCGGCGTCGGCCGGGTCGCTGCTGGCCAGTCTGGCGGACCAGCCGGCCGCGACGGTGGCGCCGCTTGGCCCCAAGAACCCATATCCTGCAGCCTCATGATGGCCGGGGTCACGTGTCCGTCTCGCTAACGCTCGACGACGTCAAGCAGCGAGCCCGGCGCGCGCCCATGGTCCCAATCTTTCGAGACATGCTGTCGGACGCGCTCACCCCGGTGACGGCCTACGCCGCGCTGGCCAGCGACGGCCCCGCCTATCTGCTCGAAAGTGTCGAGCGTGGCGAACACCTCGGTCGCTATTCCTTCGTCGCAGCGGATCCGATGGCGATCGTCACGATGGCGGCTGGCGTTGCGACGGTGCAGGACGCCAACGGGCGGCACGAGCTCGAGGGCGAGGATCCGCTGCGGGCGCTGGAAGCCTACCTGCGGACGTTCGCCGCCGAGCCGGCGGACGGCCTTCCCGAGGGCTTCTGCGGTGGCGCCGTCGGATACCTCGGCTACGAAGCCGCACGCTACCTCGAGCGCCTCCCGCTTCCGTCGTCGGATCCGCTGAGCGTGCCCGATGGCGTCTTCATCATCACCGACACACTCGCCTGTTTCGATCATGTGCGCCACCAGCTGAAACTCGTGACGCACGTTCGGACGCAGCGCGCTCCGATCGAAGCCCGATACGCGGAGGCCGTCGCGCGGATCGACGACCTGGCCCGTCGCTTGAACCGCACGGTTCGGCTGCGCGCAATGGAACCGGCCAATAGGCCTGCCGCGGTGAGCCCGCAGGGCAACGTGTCGCAGCCGGATTTTTTCAAGGCGGTCGAGGAGGCGAAGGCGCACATCCTGGCGGGAGACATTTACCAGGTGCAGCTCGCGCAGCGCTTTACGGTGCCGCTCGAGTCCGAACCGTTCGACGTCTACCGGCTGCTGCGAGCGTTGAATCCGTCGCCCTACATGTATTTCCTCAAGTTGCCGTCCGTCACCATTTTGGGGACATCGCCGGAAATCCTCGTCACCGTGCAGGGGCGTCAGCTCCGTTACCGGCCGATCGCCGGCACCCGCCGCCGGGGCCGAGACGACGCGGCCGACCGGCGAATGGAGGAGGAGCTTCGCTCCAGCGAAAAGGAACGCGCCGAGCACGTGATGCTCGTCGACCTCGGCCGCAACGACCTCGGGCGGGTGTGCGAGATCGGCAGCGTGAAGGTCACCGAACTGATGACGGTCGAACGCTACTCCCACGTCATGCATCTGGTCTCGAACATCGTCGGGACCCTGCGACCGGATTGCACACCGATGGATGCCCTGCGTGCCTGCTTTCCCGCCGGCACCGTGACCGGCGCACCGAAGATTCGCGCCATGGAAATCATCGCCGAGCTCGAGCGTGAACGGCGAGGCGTTTACGCCGGCGCCATCGGCTATCTGAGCTTCACCGGTGATCTCGATACCTGCATCGCGATCCGAACCATGGTGGTCAAGGACGGGCAGGCCACCGTGCAGGCCGCCGCCGGGATCGTCGCCGACTCGGTTCCGGCGGAAGAACTGCTCGAGACCAAGAACAAGGCGTCCGCGCTGCTCCAGGCGCTGGCCGGCGCCGGCCCACCCGCAACCGACGCTCGAGCAGGGGACTGAGTGAATCGTAAGGACGTGGTCCTGGTCATCGACAACTACGACTCGTTCACCTACAACCTGGTGCAGTACCTCGGTGAGCTCGGCGAGAAGGTGCTCGTTCGCCGCAACGATGAGATCACCCTGCCGGAGATCGCGCCACTGCATCCAGTGGCGGTCGTCCTCTCGCCCGGCCCCGGCACCCCGGCCGAGGCCGGCATTTGCAAGGATCTGCTGCTCGAGCTCGGCCCGACGCTACCCATGCTGGGGGTCTGTCTCGGGCATCAATGCCTGGGCGAGGCCTTCGGCGGAACGGTCCGACGCGCCTCGCGGGTGATGCACGGCAAGGTCTCCCGCGTCACGCACGCGGAGCAATCGGTGTTCCGGGGCATTCCGAGTCCATTTGCGGCCACCCGCTATCACTCCCTGGTCGTCGATCGCGAGAACTTGCCGAACGACCTCGAGGTCACCGCCTGGACCGACGACGGTACCGTGATGGGGCTGCGTCATCGTCATTATCCACTCGCCGGCGTCCAGTTCCATCCCGAGGCGATCCTCACCGAACACGGCCATGAGCTGCTCGCGAACTTCCTGCAAGATGCGCGAGCGTGGAGGCAGGGCACCACCTAAGCAAGAATTGCACGCAGCGTGATGCGTCCTGTGCAATCTCGTCAAAGAGGTTGTTGGTTTTTTGGACGAGTGTCCGAAGTTTTGGCGGCGGAGTTGCGTCACACTGGCACTCGTGGAAAAAACCCGGAAGCTCTGGTATGCACTTGGACATTTCCTGGCGCAGGCGTGGAATCGTGGGCTGGATGAGCCCGATGCCCGCCGCCAATTCGAGAGTCGTGCTCGGCAGATCTTCAACGCCATCATGACGGACCGTTGCGGGGAATGTCTCGCGCCCATCACGCTCTGTCGACAGGCACACTGATTGTGTCGATATCGTTTCGAGGGGCAGGTCCGATGACGTGTTACGGTGGCGTTTGATCAGCTGTGAGAACTATTGCTGGAGGCTTGAGATCGATGCCCTCGTCTGATCGGCCGCGCCTCGCCATCATCGCGCACGATGGGAAGAAGGCCGACCTGGTCGCGTTCGCGACCTTCAATCGTGACCGGCTTTCAGAATATGACCTGATCGCGACCGGCGCGACGGGTGACCTGCTGCGCGACAAAGTCGGCCTCACTGTCGAGGGGGTCACCGCAGGCCCTCACGGCGGCGATGTCCAGATCGCCAGCCGCGTCGTCGAAGGTGAGGTCGACGCCGTCATCTTCCTGGTCGATCCCCTCGACAAGCACCCACACGATCCGGACATCCAGACCTTGCTCCGCATCTGCAATGTCCGCAACGTTCCGCTGGCGACCAACATCGCGACCGCCGATGTGCTGATCAGCTCGCCGCTGCTCGAGAGCTTGCGCGCCGCCAGCTGACGAACTTTCGCGCCGCCTTTTCCACACCGGAGGCGGCTTGATGCCCTCCCCCGCAACAGCGGGGGAGGGAACGGTTGACCAGAGGGGAGGGAATCCTTAGGGGACCGTCGGGCGCTGGCCCGCGTTCTCCTGGGCTTCGCGCGCAGCGCTTTCGCCCTGCTCATGGGTGGCGTTTTCGTTCGGGGTAAACGTTCCCGATCCGCCTCCCGGCCGCTGCCCGGAATTCTCCTGGGCTTCGACCGTAGCGCTCTCGCCGGACTCATGGGTCGCGTTCTCGTTGGACTTGAAGGTTCCGGCGCTCGCACTCGGGCTCGCCGATGCGGCGGCCAGCTGGGTGTTCGATGCGTTATTCGCCGCGGTGGCGGCGAGCGGCCCGGCCAGCGTCGCGCCGATCACTCCGCCCGCGATCAGGGATCCGGCCACTCCCGCGATCGTCACGATTCGTTGGGTTGGCGTCAAGATGCTTCTCACCTCCTTCTCATAAAGACTGGCGTGCGTGGACAACGCGTGTCTCCATCGCGTGCCCAGTCTGCGGGCGCCAACCTTTCAGAAGGATTACAGGCGAGGTTCGGGAGCCGGGGCTGGCTCGAGGTGCTGGGCGAAATAGTGGATCGCAGGGCCGGCCGCGACCGCCAGCTCCTCGCAGACCCGTTGGGCCTCGGGCCCGATGCCATTCGGCCGTGAGCTGCCGATGATGATGACGCCGACCATCTCGTCGGCAATCGTCAGGGGCTCCGCGTGAAAGCTGCGCGCTCCCTCCTGCTTCACCAGCGAGCTCACCTCGCCCGGAAGGTCGAGACGAAGCAGATCGGCGTCGGCGTACGGTTCGCGGGCGTCGATTGCCTCTTGCCACGCGCGAGGGAACCGCGAGACAGCGAGCGACGGTCGCGACAGCGGCCCCATGCCACGGACGCCGGCGATCACCACGAAATCCAGCGCGTAGCTTTTCCGGCTGTAGAGGGCGAGACTCGCGCGGTGCGCCCCGGTAATGGCTTTGACTCCGGCGACCAGCGTGACGGCCGCCCGCTCGGCCGACTCCGCACGGATCAGGCTCCGGACCGTCGCGTGGACCCTTGCCATGCGGCGCCCCTGCTCGAGGTCAGCGTGATTGGTCGCGTCGCGCAGGTAAATGTTCTCGATGGCCACCCGATCGAGCCTGTAGGGCAGCTTCGAGGAGGCTTCGTCGATGATGTCGGCGATAGCGTTCAGGGCATAGCCGCGATCACGAACCAGGTGACGCACGTACAAGAGTCGCTCGAGGTCGGAGTCCGAATAAAGGCGCGTACCACCCCTGGTGCGCGATGGCGCCACCAGCCCGTACTGATCTTCCCAGAGCCGCAGGGTCGATGCGCTCAACCCTGTCTTCCGGCTCACGACGCCGATCTTGTAGATGCCTGCCATTCTCTAGACCGCCCTCGACTACGCCTGAGGTGCCGAAGATGGTGGCGGCTCGTGGTGCTGCGCGAAGTAGTGCATCGCGGGCCCGGCGGCGAGCGCCAGCTGCCCCATGACTTGCTCGGCCTCGCGCCCCACGCCGCCCGGTCGCGCGGTGGCGATGTTGAAAACGCCCACCAACTCATGGTTTATCGTCAGCGGCTCGGCGTGAAAGCTCCGGGTTCGATACTCGACCACCTGGGAGTTGAGCTCACCGGGCAGTTCGAGACGGAGGATGTCGTGATCGGCATAGGGCTCGCGGGCGTCGATCCCCTGTTGCCACTCGCGAGGTAACCGAGCGATCTGGAGCGGCGGTATGCCGGGGGACGTGAGGATCATCTTGCCACTGGCGGTGACGATCGGGATCAGCGAATGGGTTTTTCGCTCGTAGAAACCGATCCCGGCAGAGTGAGCTCCGGTGAGCGCCATCACACTCGAGATGAGGATCGCGGCTGCCTGCTGGGCGGACTCGGCGCGGACCAGACTGCGCACCATCGCCTGGACGCCTGCCAGGCGGCGACCCTCCTCGATGTCGGAGTGATTGGTCGCATCGCGCAGATAGATGTTCTCGATGGCGACTCGATCGAGGGTGTACGGCAGCTGCGCGGCCACGTCCTCGATGATGTTGGCAATGGCGTCGAGGGCATAGCCCCGGTCGCGAGCCAGGTGGCGCACGTAGAAGACCCGCTCGACGTCCGACTCGGAGTAGAGACGGGTTCCTCCCCGGGTGCGATGCGGTGCCAGCAGGCCGTATTGGTCTTCCCAGAGCCGCAGGGTTGACGCGCTCAACCCGGTCCTCTGACTGACGACGCCGATCTTGTAGACCCCTGGCATTGCCTAGTACCCCCGCCTCGTTTGCAGCCGAATCTCCAGTAAATCTATTTGCTCAGCCCGGTCTGCGCCTCAATAATGGCACGCAGTAGCACGGGATGGGGAAGTCTTCGCGGGCAGTCATCGCCGTTGGCCGCCTGTTAGTCGATCGTTATCGCACGGCCGGGGCAGACCCTCCTCCTAGCGCCGACGGTCCCGCCCTGGCGGCCGCCGTCGGCGCCTGGCTGGTGGGTGTCGACGCCGCCGTCTGCGGCGTCATCGGGCCGGATTTCCCGAAGTGGCTGATCCTCGAGATCACACGCGCTGGGATTGACACGAGCCGGATTCAACCTCTGGCGCGGGGCGATGCCCTGCTGGGACCCGACCTGGATCCGGTTCCCGAGCAGCTGATGAGTCTGAACCCGCGCTGGGCCGTCCACATCTGTGGGCTCCCGTCGACTCGCCAGCGTGAGATCGTCCGGGCGGTCAGCAAGCGCGTTGCGTGTATCACGCTCGACGTCGACCTGACCGGGGCCGTGGCGCCGGACGTGAACGAGCTGCTGGCATTGGCCGCCGAGTGCGACGCGTTCTTGCCGGGCCACAAGGAAGTGGCGCAGTTATGGCCCGGTGAACCGCCGCGCGCCGTGCTGCGCCTGATGGCGAACGCTGGCGTCGGGGCAGCGGTGATCAAGCTTGGCGCCGGCGGGTCGGTTGGGATTCGGGGCGGTGAAATTATCTCGATGCCGGCCTTTCCCACCATGGCCACCGGCGGGATGGGCGGCGGCGACGTCTACGCTGGCGCATTCGCCGCCATGTACGCGGCCGATCATGATCTCCGTCGTGCGATGGCCTGGGCGGCGGCGGCGGCATCCGTCGTCGTCGAATCGAGCGTTCTACTTGGCAAGGTCAGCGAGTTTTCCCGAAATCGGGTGCAAGCGCGGGCGCGAATCCTCGACGGGGCGATGAAAGCCCTCCCGGGTTGAGTTAGCCGGCAGCGCCGGTCGCGGCGGCGGCCAGCCGCATGACTTTCCCGTCGATACCGTGGGCACGGGCGGCCCTGGACATCGCCTGCGCCACCGGGTCGTGATGACGATCCGCGATCGCGATCACGCTCCCACCTGCACCGCTGAGTGCCGCGCCGAGCGCGCCGGCCTGCTCCGCCGCCGCGATGACGTCGTCGAGATAGGGATAGGCGCGGGCACGGCCGGGCTGATGCAGGCGATCGTCCATCGCGCTGGCCACAAGGGCGCGATCGTGCTGCGAACAGGCAAGCACCCACTCGGCGACGCGGCCGAGGTTGAAGACGGCGTCTTCGCGCGCCGGACGGCGCGGCACGAGGCGGCGGGCGTCATGAGTGGGGGAGACGTCGTTGGGAACGAAGAGGACGGCTCGCCAGCGGGGCGGCCAATCGAGGCGATGGACGCGAACGCCGCCGTTTTCCGTGACAGCGATGCAGAAACCACCGTAGAGGGCGGCCGCCAGGTTGTCGCCGTGTCCCTCGAGGGGGAAGGCGAGCTCGAGGGTGCGCTGCGCGGAGATTCGAAGCCCACGCAGTTTCGCGCCCAGCGTGATGCCGGCGACGATCGCGGCGGCGCTGCTACCCAGGCCGCGCCCGATCGGGATGTGATTGCGGACCCGCAGCTCGAGGCCCTCGAGTGGGGGACTCCACCCGGCAAAAGGCTCCTGGGCGGAACGGACGAGCAGATTCTTGCGCGTCAGCGGGACCTCGCCCGCGCCTTCACCATCCCATGCGATGCTCGTCTTCGACGACTCGCGCGCTTCGACCTCGAGGTGCAGGTCGAGTGCCAGCGCGAGGACGTCGAAGCCTGGCCCGAGGTTGGCCGATGAGGCCGGTACCCGGACCGTCGCTGTTTTCGACACTACAGGTGGAACGCCTCGTGCAGGCCCGCGACTGCGTCCTTGATGCGATCGGC
This sequence comes from Chloroflexota bacterium, assembly GCA_034666565.1. Classification (GTDB taxonomy): domain Bacteria; phylum Chloroflexota; class Dormibacteria; order CF-121; family CF-121; genus CF-13. The sequence goes on along the minus strand of JAXDLN010000014.1, from coordinate 17,244 downwards.
CTGGATGATGCAGGTGATACGGACTTCCGAGGTCGAGATCATCTCGATGTTGATCCCCAGCCCGGACAGCGTCTTGAACATGTTCGCCGCCACTCCCGGCTGGCCGCGGATGCCGCTGCCGATGACCGAGACCTTGGCCAGGCCGTCCTGCGCCAGCACGGTCCGAGCGCCGATCTCCCGGGCGACGCCGTCGAGGATGCGCTTCGCCTGCCGGCCATCCGCCGATGACACCGTGAAAGACATGTCGGTCACGCCCTCGTGGCTCGCGGTCTGCACGATGACGTCGGCCGCGATGTCCGCCTCGGCGAGGGGCAGGAAGATGGATGCGGCGATCCCGGGACGATCCGGCACCCCGACCACGGAGAGGCGGGCCACCTGCTCCTCATGGGCGATGCCGCGCACCCGATTCCGATCCTCCATGATCGCCTCCTCTGACGTGATGATGGTACCGGGCCCCGCGTGGAAGCTCGACCGCACGTGCAGCTCCAGCCCGTAGGCTTCGGCGATCTCCACCGCGCGCGGGTGCATGACGCGGGCACCGGCGCTGGCGAGCTCGAGCATCTCGGGATAGGCGATGTGCGTCAGCAAGCGGGCGGAGGGCACCAACCGCGGATCCACCGTGTAGATGCCGCGCACGTCGGTAAAGATCTCGCACGCCTGGGCCTTTAGCGAGGCCGCCAGCGCGACGGCGGTGGTGTCGGAGCCGCCACGGCCGAGCGTGGTCACCTCCATCTCGAGGCCCATCCCCTGGAAGCCGGCGACCACGACCACCCGGCCGGCCGCCAGCTCGCGCTCGATCCGGGCCGGCGTCAGGCCCACGATGCGCGCCTTCGCATGCCGCTGGTCGGTCTGGATACCGGCCTGGAATCCGAGCAGCGAGACTGCCGGGATACCGAGCTCGGTCAGCGCCATCGACATCAGCGGCGCCGACACCCCTTCCCCGGTGGAGAGCAGCAGGTCGAGCTCGCGCGCCGTGGGGTCCTTGGCCACCCGTGACGCCAGGCCGAGCAGCCGGTCGGTGGAATCACCCATGGCGCTGACCACCACCACGACGTCGTAGCCCGCGCGCTGGCTGGCGGCGACGCGGCGCGCGGCCCGCTTGATCCGGGCCGGGGTGCTCAGCGAGCTGCCGCCGAATTTCTGGACCAGGATCGGTCGCGTCACGGTCTCAGGAAGCGCGCTCAATGTAGCCCTCGCGCGATAGCCATTCCGCCAGCAGGACCGCTCCTTTGCCGGCACCCAGCTTGGTGTTGTGCGAGAGCACGACGTACTTGACCCCCTTGAGGACCGGTTCGTCGCGCACCCGCCCGACCGTAACCGTCATCCCGTCGCCGGCGTCCCGGTCGCGGCGCGGCTGTGGCCGAAAAGGGTCAGGGTCGACGCGCAGCAAGCGGTCGGGCGCCGATGGTAGGCCCTTCAGCCCATCGACGCCGAACGCATTCATGGCCGCGGTTGCCGCGGCGGCATCGGCGGGCCGTTCGGTGCCGACGTAGACCGTCTCCAGGTGGCCATCCCTGACGTTGACCCGTGTGCACGTGCAGGAGACGGCGAAGGATGCCGGTTCGCCCGAGTGGCCGAGGATCTTCCGGGTCTCGCGCTCGACCTTCTCTTCCTCGCCGGGAATGAAGGGGATGACGTTGTCGATCACGTCAAGCGCGAGCACGCCGCCCTGCCGACCGGCGCCGGAAACGGCCTGCAGCGAGGTCATCGTCACGGCGCGCACGCCGAAGCTATCGTGCAGCGGCTTCAACGACACGACCAGGCCGGTCGTTGTGCAGTTCGGGATGGGTGCGATGAAGCCCCGCCAACCGCGCGTGCGCCGCTGGTCGTGGAGCGCCTCGGCATGCGCGTCGTTGATCCCGGGGATCAGGATCGGAACATCCGGCTCATAGCGAAAGGCCGAGGCCGTGCTGATGACCGGAACTCGTTCGGCGAAGCGCGGCTCCCATTCGAGCGCGACCTCTTTGGAAACGGCGCTGAAGACCACGTCGAGTTGCTGCGCGAGCAGTTGCGCATCGTTGAGGCATGGGAGCGAGAGCATTGAAGGATCGGGACGGCCCTCGGCGAACCAGCGGCTGGCACCCGACTCGTCGCGCAGCGCGTCACCGAGCGATTTCCCCGCCGACTTGTCGGAGGCGCCAACCGCGGTGACCGTAAACCATGGGTGCCGCTCGAGCGTGGCCAGCACCTGTTGCCCAGCGAGTCCGGTCGCGCCCAGTACGCCCGCCCGCAGGCGCTCGGTCATGCGACGACGGCCGGCGCGTTCTCGACTTCGGCCAGCGCGCGCACGAAGTCCGACGCCCGGGCCCTGGCCAGCTGCAGCCGGTGGCCGTCGCGCACGCCGAAGAGCTCGGTGGTCTTGAGGCCATTGCCCGTGATGCAGACGACGACGGTCTCCTCGCGGCGGATGCGCCCCTTGGCGATTAGTTCTTGCAGGCCGGCCACCACCACGCCCCCGGCCGGCTCGCTCAGGATGCCTTCGGTTTCGGCGAGTAGGGTCATACCTTCCTGGATCGCCCGCTCGCGGCAGGCGGTCGCCCACCCGCCCGAGGCGCGCACTGCCCGGGCGGCGTACCGGCCGTCGGCGGGATTGCCGATCGCCAGCGACTTGGCGATGCTATTCGGCCGGACCGGGATGATCGTGTCACCGCCCTGCTGGATGGCGGTACTCACCGGGGCGCATCCCTCCGCCTGCGCCGCGTGAATCCGCGTCCGAGCCTCCTTGAGGAGTCCGGCGCCGACGAGCTCCTGGAATGCCTTCGCCGTCTTGGCCAGCAGCGACCCGGCCGCCACCGGCACGACGATATGGTCGGGCGCCCGCCAGCCGAGCTGCTCCACCACCTCGAACGCCAGCGTCTTGCTCCCCTCCGAGTAGAAGGGTCGGAGGTTGACGTTGACGATCGCCCAGCGGTATAGGTCGGCGAGCTCCACGCAAAGGCGGTTGACATCGTCGTAGGTGCCGCCGACTTCGACCACGGTCGCGCCGTAGGCGCTCGCGGCGCCGACTTTACCCGGCTCGAGGCCGGCCGGGATGAAGACCATGGCGCGCAGGCCGGCGCGCGCGGCGTAGGCGGCGACCGACCCGGCGAGGTTCCCGGTGGAGGAGCACGATAGCGTATCGAAGCCATAGGAGAGGGCGAAATTGGTCGCGACCGCAACGTTGCGGTCCTTGAACGACCCGGTCGGGTTCAGCGTGTCGTTCTTCAAATAGAGATGATCGAGGCCGAGCTCCTTGCCGAGGTTGCCCGCCTTGACCAGTGACGTGAAGCCTGTCCCCAGGTCGATCGGCTCGCCATCGGGTGCGGGCAGGAGTTCTCGGTAGCGCCAGATTGTGTTCGGACCCCTGGCGATCGACTCGCGGCTGACCCGCGCCCGGACTTCCTCGAAGTCGTAGGCGACCTCGAGCGGCCCAAAACAATGCTCGCAGACGTAGGCGGGCTCGAAGTCCCGCAACCGCCCGCACTCCCGGCATCGCAACCGCTTCACCGAATTCCTCCTCGACGCTTGATAGAAATAAAAAAGCCCCTGCGAAGAGGGGCCGTCTTGTCCGTGACTGCATCATCTTTCAGACTTTCGTCTGACGGACTTTCCACCTTGCCGGGAACCCGGTAGGTTGGCAGGCTTCACAGGGCCGGCCCCTCAGCACACTCTTGATAACCGTCGCTATTCAGTTGTCGGAAAAGACTACCAGTCCCTCACCGTCCTCGTCAATTCGATTATGTAATTCGGGGCATCCCTGAGTAGACCGGGGTGCACCACTGGCGATAGCGGGGATCGTTCCCGCGCACGGCGCGGAAGTAGGCCTCTTGCAGTCGCAGGGTGGTGGTCCCGGGCCGGCCCGAGCCGACCGCGCGCCCGTCCACCTCCACGATCGGCGCCACCTGGACGCCGGTGCCGCAAAGGAAGGCTTCGTCGGCCTGGTAGACCTCAGTCCGGTCGATGCTCCGCTCGAGGACATCAAGCTCGACATCGGCCGCCAGCTGCATCACGGCGGCGCGCGTGATGCCCACCAGGATGTCATCGGTCACCGGTGGCGTCACGAGGGTCCGTCCCTGGATCATGAAGAAATTGGCAGCGCTGCCCTCGGCGATGTGACCGTCCTCGGTCAGCATCAGGCAATCGTCGTAGCCGGCCGCGTTCGCGTCTTCGGCGGCGAGCGCGGTGTTGATGTAGGCGCCGGTGATCTTGGCCCGCGCCGGGATGCTGTTGTCGCTCACCCGCCGCCACGAGGAGATCGTGACCCGCAGGCCATCGGTGCGGGCGTATGGCCCCATCGGCATGGCGAAGATCGCCACCGCATCTTCGGGGGAGTGGAGATCGACCTTGATCATGGCGGAGGCCTTGTAGGCGAGCGGTCGGACGTAGACGTCGATGCGGTAGCCATCACGCCGGATGACCTCGCGGGTCAGCTCACAGAGCTGCTCGACGCTCTCCTCGAGTTTGATCTTGAGCAGCGCCGTCGACTTGAGGAAACGCTGGTAATGCTCGGCCAGCTTGAGCAGGTAGATCTCTTCATGGTCAGGGTTCCAGTAACCGCGGATGCCCTCGAAGCAGGCGGTCCCGTAATTGAGCGCGTGCGTCCCGATGCTCACGTTCGCCTGGTCAAAGGGAATGATCGAACCCTGGAAATACGCGAAGCCGCCGTAGACGGCCTTGGTTGGCGGGGGTGGCGCGCTTTCGGGAGACGCCAGTGGCTCGATCGCCATCAGCCCAGGACCCCCACCCTACCCTCCCCGGCAAGCGGGGGAGGGGAAGAAGCGAGGCTGTTAGTGCTGCGCACGATATCTTCCAGGTCTTTGTCGAGGATGTCTTTCTTGCGGTCGGCCAGCTGGAGGAACTGCTCCCAGGCGCGACTGAAGGCGGCTTCCGGCAGGTGGTACCCGAGCTCGCCAAGCTTGAACTGGAAGGCGTGCCGCCCCGACCGAGGCGAGAGCACGATCCGGCTCTCGCCCATCCCCACGTCCTCGGGCCGCATGATCTCGTAGGTGGTCTTGTCCTTGAGGATGCCGTCCTGGTGGATGCCGGAGGCATGAGCGAAGGCGTTGGCGCCGACCACGGCCTTGTTGGGCTGCACCGGGACCCCGGTTTGCCGCGAGACCAGCGCGCTGACCTCGGCCAGCCGCGTGGTGTCGATGCCGGTGCGAAGACCGAGCGATCGCTCGCGCGTGCGCAGGATCATCACCACCTCTTCGAGCGAGGCATTGCCGGCACGCTCGCCGATGCCGTTGATGGTGCACTCCACCCGGCGCGCCCCGTTGAGGACGGCCGCGATGCTGTTGGCGGTCGACAACCCCAGGTCGTTGTGGCAGTGCACGCTGATCATGGCCTGGTCGATATTGCGAACGTTGGCGCGGATCGCGGCGATCAGAGCACCGAACTCATTGGGCAGCGTGTAGCCGGTGGTGTCGGGGATGTTGACCACGGTCGCGCCGGCGTCGATCACGGCCTCGAGCGTCTCGAAGAGGTAGTCGGGGTCGGCGCGGCCCGCATCCTCTGGGGAGTATTCGACGTCGTCGCAGAGGCTGCGCGCGTAGGCGACGGCGTCCGCCCCCCGCCGGAGCACCTCGCGACGGGTGGAGCGCAGCTTGCGTTCGATATGGATATCGGACACGGAGAGCACCATGTGGATTTGCTTGCGTGGCGCCTCGCGGACAGCCTGCCAGACGGCATCGATGTCGGGTCGGGCCGCCCGAGCCAGCGCGGTGATCATCGGCCCCTCGACCTGGCGGGCAATGCGCTGCACCGCCTCGAAGTCGCCGGGGGAGGAGAGGGGGAAGCCCGCCTCGATGACGTCGACGCCCAGGAGGGCCAACTGCCGCGCGATCGCCAGCTTCTGGTCCGGGTTGAGCGACGCGCCCGGCGATTGCTCGCCGTCGCGCAGCGTAGTGTCGAAGATATAGACCCGGTCGTCGACTCGATCCGGTTCGCCCATCAGTTGCGCGCCTTGCCGTCGGGTTTGAGCCAGGGCATCATGGCGCGCAGCTCCGCGCCAACCTTCTCGATCAGCGACTCCTTCGCCTGCCGCCGGTAGGCGTTGAAGGCCGGTCGGCCGGCCTGGTTCTCGAGGATCCAGGTCCGGGCAAACGTCCCATCCTGGATCTCGCGAAGGATCTGCCGCATCTCCTCGCGAACCGCCGGGCTGATCACCCGCGGCCCGCTGACGTAGTCACCGAACTCCGCCGTGTCGCTGATGCTGTAGCGCATGTAGCTCATGCCGCCCTGGTACATCAGGTCGACGATCAGCTTCATCTCGTGCAGGCACTCGAAGTAGGCCAGCTCCGGCTGGTAGCCCGCCTCGACCAGCGTCTCGAACCCGGTCTTCACCAGCGAGGTGAGCCCGCCGCAGAGCACGGCCTGCTCGCCGAACAGATCGGTCTCCGTCTCCTCTTTGAAGGTGGTCTCGAGCACGCCGGCCATCGTCGACCCGATGCCGCGCGCGTAGGCGAGGGTGCGGGCGCGTGCCTGTCCGGTGGTGTCCTGGTGGACCGCGAAGAGCGCGGGGACCCCGACCCGTTCCTTGAACAGCCGGCGCACGATGTGCCCCGGCCCCTTGGGGGCGACCATCGCCACGTCCACTTCGGGGGGCGGAAGGATCTGGCTGAAATGGATGTTGAACCCGTGCGCGAACATCAGGGCCGCCCCCGGCTTCAGGTTCGGCTTCACCGCCTCGTCGTAAAGCTGCTTCTGGGTCTGGTCCGGCACCAGCATCATCACCACGTTGCCGGCTTCGACCGCCTTCTCGACCGTCTCCACCCGCAGGTCTTCCTGCTCGGCGGCCTCCCAGGAGCGGCTGCCCTTGTAGAGGCCGACCACGACATCGACGCCGCTGTCCTGCAGGTTGAGCGCGTGGGCGTGGCCCTGGCTGCCGTAGCCGATCACGGCCACCCGCTGCCCGGCAAGCGCCGACATGTCGGCATCGCCGTCGTAATAGACCTTGGCCATTAGAGGTAGGTCTGGGTGGTGAGGTTGTTCAGCCGTGGGTTGAGCCCGATCACCTGGTCGGCATCGACCGGGACATCGATCAGGATCGATTGGCCTTTCGTTTCGTAGCAGGCGTCCATGATCTCCTTGAGGTTGCTGAGATCGGCCTTCACTCGGAAGCCGTCCCAGCCATGCGCCTTGGCGGCGCCCACGAAGTCGATCGATGGCAGCGTGGAATGGTAGCGGCGCTTCTCGACATCGGGAATGACCACCTCGAGGCCCTTGTCGACGATGCCATAGACGCCGTTGTTGATGATGAACACACGCAGGTCGAGGTTGGCGGCATCGGCCAGCGTGCCGCCGAACAGTCGCCAGCAGCCGTCACCCGTGAAGACGAAGGTATGGAGGCTGGGGTCCGCCATCTTGGCACCGACCCCGAGCCCGAAGCCACCACCCATCGCCGATCCGTCGTGAGCGGTATGGAAGGGAATGTAAGGATGCGGTCGCTGGGTCACGTACTGGCGGTCCTTGTAGGCGATGCAGACATCGTCGAAGCCGATGCTGTTCGGGCGCCAGGACTTGTGCAGCCGCTCGTAGAAGTCAATGAAATCGACCGATCCGTCGCGCACGTCGCGGGTGATATGCCGATTGTTGAGGCGCTCGGGTACATCAACCTGCGGCCGACGGCCCACACCGCCTTGAGTGAGCCGCGGGATGATCTGCCCGAGGGTGAGGTCGAGGTCGCCACGAACCACCCGGTAGTTGCCACGGACGCGATGCCGGAACTCGTCGGCGATGTGGCCGTAGGGCTCCGTCCAGCCGGTGAAATGCCACACGTCGCCGGCTGGGATGGCGCCCAGGTTCAGCGAATACTCGCCTGAGTCGAAGCCGAGGGTGATGACGCAGTCCTCGGGGCCGAGGCTCCGCCAGAGCTTCATGGCCTCGTCGTTGCCGCCGAAGGAGATGTACCCAAAGCCGAACTCATTCGAGGGAGATATGGCGTTGGCCCCGTTCACCGACCACACCGTCGGCGCCTGCAGCAGCTCCGAGAGCTGCGTCGTCATCGCCTGCATGCCAGGCCAGCGCGCGGCCTCGCTGCTGACGTAGATCACAACCCGGCGTCCGTCCGCGGTGCGGGGAAACTCCTCGACGAAGCGATCGACGTCCTGCTGGCGGACGCCGCGTGGCCGGCTGCGGGAGGGGACATCGATCGTGGCGGACTTGGAGAGAATGTCCGGATAAAAGCAGATCGCAACCGGCTTGGACTCGAGCAGGACGGACTGCGCGCGCTCGAGCTGCTCCTCCATGGTGTCGATGTCATCGATGACGACGCAGCCGTCGCCGAGTTCCGCCTGCAGCTGGGGCACGATGTTCATGCCATGGATCGACACGTCCTGGAGGGGACTCTGTCCGATCGACATCGTCGAGTTCAGTGCGACCAGGAAGACCGACGGAATGTTGTGCAGCTTGGCGTCAGTCAATCCGCTACCGCCGAGCTTGGTGGCCGCACCCGTGGTGGTGATGCAACCGCCGACCCGGCCCGAGGCCATGTAGTAGCCGAGCGGGACGAATCCGGCGACGTATTCGGCCATGGTCAGCATCCGCGGTACGCCATCACGCGCCTCGGATGGGTCAGAGAACGGCTGGAGGTGCTTGGTGACATGAATCAAGCCGCCACCATTGACGCCGGCGTAGCCCGTAATGCCCCAGCGCCGTAAGGTTTCGATCAGCCAGTAGTTCCCGCTGGTGTGCTCCAGCGGGGCCGGCGTAAACGGGGTCAGTTCCTGCTCGACGCGGTCAATCATTTGTGTTCCCATATCGAGTCATCCGCTGAACATCCGGTTGATGTCATCGGTGACGTCGTGCCCGAACGTCGCCGTCGATGCGCGCTTGGCGACGGCGGCGGTCAGCGCCTCCGTGCAGATCCCGGCAACGTCGATCTGGTACCGCCGCTCCTGGATCTCGTGGTGCAGCGGGTCGGGAATCTCGATCGTGTAACTGGCCATCGGTACCCTCCTTGCAGCTGGCTTGGTCCTACGACACGCTCTGCGGCAAGGACGAGAGGCCTGCCTCCCGCGGTACCACCCTGCTTGCGGCCCCGGCCGCCGCTCTTGTCGAGCCAACCCACTCTGGGGGTGAGTAATCCCATCAACGTCGGTTGACTCACGGGGTACGCTAGCAGCCAGAGGCCAACTCGTCTATTGTGCAAACCATCCAAAAGTCCTTGGTACTTTTGGTCCTTCACGCCAGCCCCCGGTTGAGGCATACTAATGCCTCCCCATGGCGCTGACAGTCCGGGAAGCGATGGCGCTGGGGGGTTTGAGGAGGGGCGAGGTGCTGGCCGGTGCCAATGGCCTCGACCGCACCATCACCTGGGTGAAGGTCCTCGAATCCCCGGAGACGATCAGCTGGCTGGCCGAAGGCGAGCTGCTGCTGACGGTCGCCTTCGCCATCAAAGACGACCGGGCCGCCCAGCGCGATCTGATGCGCAACCTCGCCCGGGTGGGCTCCGCCGGCCTGGTCATCAAGCCGGAGCGCTACCTGCCGCAGATCCCCGACGACATGCTCGGCCAGGCGAACGAGTTCAACATTCCCCTGATCCGGATCCCGCCCGACGTCTCCTACCTTGAGATCATGAACCCAATCCTGGAGCGGATCATCAACGCCCAGAACACCCAGCTCCGGCGCTCGATCGAGATCCACCGGCAGTTCACCGACCTTGCGCTGGACGGCCAGGGCCTGGAGGCGATCGTCAAGACGCTTGGCGAGCTGGTCGAGAGTTCGATCGCCCTCGAGGATGCGAGCTTCCACCTGCTGGCCAGTCATGTCGTGCCGGGCGTGACCGACAAGCACCGTCAGCAAACCCTTGCCCACCACGGCACCCCGGTCAAGGTTCGGCAGGCGGCCGCCATCAAGACCATGCTGCAGGACGTCGTCCGCGGCCGCGCGCCACGCAAGGTCCCGCCGTTCCCGGAACTGGGGTTGACGGCGCCTCGTATCATCACCCCGGTTCAGGCCGGTCGTGAGCATCTCGGTCTCCTCTCGATCATCGACCACCCGCAGCACCTCGAGGAGCTCGCCATGGTCGCGATCGAGCACGCGGCCACCGTGATCGCGCTGGAGATGATCAAACAGCGAGAGGTCGGCGAAGCCGAGGACCGGGTGCGCGGCGAGTTGGTCGACGACCTCCTCAACGGCACCTTCGGCGACCAGGCCAACGTGCAGCGCCGCGCCCGACACCTTCGCTACGACCTCTCGGTGCCGCACCGATTGCTGGTGGTGGACGTCGATCACTTTCGACAGTTCATCAAGGAGCGGCGCTACGAGGAAGGTCGCGTCATCGCGGTCAAGCATCAACTCTTCCAGGTGGTGACCGGCGCCGTCCGGCGGCTGCATCCGCGCCACCTGGTCAGCGCGCACAGTGACAGCGTGATCGTGCTGGTGCCACAACCGGCTGACTCCAAGGACCCCGATGGCGAGGGGCTGGCGGCGCGGATCCGTGAAGCGGTCGGCGAGTCGGAGCTCGGCATCACCGTGTCGGTGTCGATCGGCCGGCTGTGCGTGAAGCCCGATGATTTCAAGCCCGCCTTCGTCGAAGCACAGCGCGCACTCGACCTGATGGTGCGCTTCGGCAAGCGCGAACAGATCATCAACTACGAGCGGCTGGGCGTCTACCGGTTACTGGCCCAGGTCGAAGATCGCGCCGGGCTCGACGCCTTCGCCGGCCGCATGCTGGCGCCGCTAATCGACTACGACCGGGCCCGCGGCACGCCGCTGCTGAAAACGCTCGAAATCTATCTGCAGCGGCACGGCAACCTGCGCCAGTCGTCGCGCGACCTCCACATCCACCTCAACACGCTGCACTATCGCTTGCGGCGGATCGGCGAGGTGACCGGCCTCGACCTCAAGGACGCCGACGCCCGGCTCGACCTGCTGCTCGCGCTTCGGGTTCGTGCGCTGGCGGAGAGCAAGTAAGGGACGACGGATGGGGCGGACCATGGCGGCGAAGATCTGGGAAGACCACGTCGTCGCCGCCCACGAGGGCGAGCCTGATCTCCTGTACGTCGACCTGCACCTGGTCCACGAGGTGACCTCGCCGCAGGCTTTCGAGAGCCTGCGGCTCAGCAACCGGCGGGTCCGCCGGCCTGACCTGACGGTGGCCACCATGGACCATGACGTCCCCACGCGTGGCGGCCGCGCCGCCGCCGACGAGATCGCCGAGCGGCAGATGTCCGCGCTCGAGGAGAACTGCCGCCGCGAAGGCATAGCGCTCTTCGGCATGGGCAGCTCGCGCCAGGGCATCGTTCACGTCATCGGCCCCGAGCTGGGGCTCAGCCAACCTGGGCTGTTGATCGTTTGCGGCGACTCGCATACGTCGACCCACGGCGCCTTCGGCGCGCTCGCCTTCGGCATCGGGACCTCGGAAGTCGAGCACGTCCTCGCGACCCAGTGCCTGCGGCAGCGCCGACCGAAGGTCATGGCGGTGACCGTCGAGGGTGAGCTGCCGCTGGGCGTAACCGCCAAGGATGTGGCGCTCGGCATCATCGGCCGGATCGGGGTCGAGGGCGGACGCGGGCACGTCATCGAGTACCGCGGGTCGACCATTCGCGCTCTGTCGATGGAGGGCCGGATGACGGTATGCAACATGACGATCGAGGGCGGCGCCCGCGCCGGCATGATTGCGCCCGACGAAACGACCTTTACCTATTTGAAGGGCCGCGAGCATGCGCCCCGCGGGGCGCAGTGGGAACAGGCCCTCTCGCGCTGGGGCACGCTGCCGACGGATGCCGACGCCCGATTCGATGCCGAGGTCTCGATCGATGCGGCGCAGCTCGAACCGTACGTCACCTGGGGAACCAATCCGGGCCAATCGGTGCCGGTGACCAGCCGGGTGCCCGCGCCTCGGACCGAGACCGACGAGCGCGCTCTCCGATACATGGCGCTAGAGCCCGGCACCGCGATCGAATCGATTCCCATCGACCGGGTGTTCATCGGCTCCTGCACCAATGCCCGCCTGGAAGATCTCCGCATCGCCGCCTCCGTCGTGCGCGGCCATTCCGTGCACCCCAAGGTTCGCGCCATGGTGGTGCCAGGCTCCGCGAGCGTCAAGCGCCAGGCCGAGTCCGAAGGCCTGGACGCGATCTTTCGCGAGGCCGGCTTCGAGTGGCGCGACGCCGGCTGCTCGATGTGCCTGGGAATGAACGCTGACATTCTCGGTCCGGGCGAGCGCTGCGCCTCGACCAGCAACCGAAACTTCGAGGGACGGCAGGGGAGTGGAGGGCGGACCCACCTCGTCAGCCCGCCGATGGCGGCGGCGGCCGCCATCGCCGGACACCTGATCGATGTCAGGGCGTTCAGCTGATGGACCCCTTCACCCGCGTCACCGGCGTCCTGGCTCCGCTCGATCGAGCCGACATCGACACCGACCAGATCATCCCCAAGCAATTCCTCAAGCGCATCGAGCGCTCGGGTTATGGACCGTTCCTTTTTTACGACTGGCGACGGCAGGGTGACTTCATCCTCGATCGGCCCGAGTATCGCGGCGCCCAGGTGCTCGTCACCGGTGCCAACTTCGGCTGCGGATCCTCGCGTGAGCACGCGCCGTGGTCGCTGCTCGACGCCGGCTTCCGCGCGGTCATCGCGCCTTCTTTTGCCGACATCTTCAAGAGCAACAGCTTCCGCTGCGGCCTGCTCCCGGTCGAGCTCCCCGACGAGGCGGTACGTCAGCTGATCGAACTGGCCCTCCAGGAGCCAGGCATGGAGATCACCGTCGACCTGGAGCGGCAACGGGTCGCTGCCGGTGGCTTCGAGGCCAGCTTCGCGCTCGACCCGTTTTTCCGGGAGTGCCTGCTCAACGGCTGGGACGAGGTGGCACTGACGCTCCGCCAGGATGCGGCCATTGCTCGCTATGAAGCGACGCGTCCCGGCTGGTTGCCGATCAGCCGCTAAAACCTAGATCGTCTTGAAGGTTGCGAGCATCTTGTCGTAAGCCGGATGCTTGGCGTCGATGCTGCTCGTGATCCCCTCGAGCACGTACAGCTTCGACCCGTTGAAGAAGATGCGCTCGCGGATCACGGTTCCCTGCGCTTGAATCACGGCGTCCTCCGCCGGTTGCCCCAGGAACTGGGTGTTGGACTTCGAGACGACCGTCCCGTTGACGTTCTGTGCGGATCCCGCCACGCCGCCGTCGAGGCTCGCCTGGATGGCGCTGCCCTGGGGCGCCACTGGAAGCTGCTCGAACGCAACCGCGACTTGCTCGGCGTTGGTGGTGGCCTGGTAGAGGGTCAAGCTGGCGTTGACCCCGGCCTGGTTGATTTGTTGTGTTGACCGCGCCGGTGTGGCCGGAAAGACCGCGCTGAAGCCGGAATCCGTTGCCATGTAGGGCGTGGGTTCCGGCGTCGGCGTCGCTGCCGCGGTCGAACTACCCCCACACGCGCTCAATCCGATGGCAGCCGCCAGTACGCCCCCAGCCAGCCGTATCGATATTCCCACCCGAATCCCGCCTACACGCTAGCCGTTCGCTAACCGCCTGTCAACGCTACCAGTTGGTGGCGATGTACTTGGTTTCGAGGAACTCCATGAGGCCCTCGTGTGAGCCCTCGCGGCCGACGCCGCTCTGCTTAACGCCGCCGAAGGGCGCCGCCGGGTCGGAGATGAAGCCGCGGTTCAGGCCGACCATGCCGGACTCGATCGCCTCGGCGATCGCCAACCCTTTCGCCAGGTCGCGGGTATAGACGTAGGAGGCGAGGCCGCGGTCGGTCTTGTTGGCGAACTCGATGGCCTCATTGACCTCGCGGACGGTGACGACCGGCGCGATCGGTCCAAAGATCTCCTCTTTCAGGATGTGCTCGTCGGGCGGCACCTCGCTCAGGACCGTCGGCGGGACGAAGTACCCTGGGCGATTCGGCGCCCTGCCACCGGTCAGCACGCGGGCCCCGTGCCCGGCCGCCTCGTCGACCAGGGCGAGCATCTTTTCGCGCGCCGGTTGGTTGATGACCGGACCGACCTTGACGTTCGGGTCCAGCCCGGACCCCACCGACAGTGCACCCATGGCGCTCGCCAGCATGGTCGAGAATTTCTCCGCGATCGGCGCTTCGACGTAGAAGCGGTTGGCGGCGATGCAGGACTGACCGGTGTTGCGCATCTTCGCGACCATCGCGCCCTCCAGGGCGGCATCGAGATCAGCATCGGCGAGCACGATGAACGGTGCGTTGCCGCCGAGCTCCATCGAGCAGCTGATGACGTTCTCCGCCGCCTGCGCCAGAAGGATGCGGCCCACCTCGGTCGAGCCCGTGAAGGAGAGTTTGCGCACCCGCGGGTCTTTCAGCATCGCCTTGACGACCTCGGACGAGCGTTTCGACGGAATCACGTTGACGACGCCCTGCGGTACGCCAGCCTGCTCGAGCAGGTCGGCGATGGCCAGCGCCGTGAGCGGTGTTTCGGAGGCCGGCTTCAGAATGACGCTGCAACCGGCGGCCAGCGCCGGCCCGATCTTGCGGGTAGCCATCGCGGCCGGGAAGTTCCAGGGCGTAACCAGCACCGAGACGCCGATCGGCTGGTGTTCGACGAGGATCCGGTTGGCGCCACTCGGGGAGATCGACACCGAGCCGATGTTGCGGACCCCTTCCTCGGAAAACCAGCGGAAGAACTCGGCGGCATATGCCACTTCACCCCGGGCCTCGACCATCGGCTTGCCGTTCTCGCGCACCATGAGCTCGGCCAGCTTTTCCTGGTCGCGCAGCATCAACTCGAAGGTCTTCCGCAGGATCTCGGCGCGCTGCCGCGGCGGCCGGGCTGCCCAGCCTCGGAAGGCTCGCTCGGCGGCCGCGATCGCCTCGAGTGCGTCCTGCACTGAGGCGCTCGCAACGGTGGCGATCACCTCGCCGGTGGCGGGGTCCGTCACCTCGATTCGCTGCCCGTCCGAGGCAGCGTGCCAGGTGCCATCGATGTAGAGGTCGGTGTGGCGAACGGAGATCAACTCACTAACGGGGGTCATCGCATTGATTCTCGCACGGTCTGCACGATCCGCTCGACAGAGGGCATCGCCGCATCTTCGAGCACGTCGGCGGCGGGCAGGGGCACGTGCGGGGTCGTGATCCGGACGATCGGCCCGTCGAGGTCATCGAAGCATTCGTCGGCCGCGAGCGACGCGATCTCCGCGCCCCAGCCGCACAGCCGCGGGTTCTCCTCGACGGTGAAGAGGCGGCCGGTCTTGCTGATCTCGCCAAGGATGGTGCGGGTGTCGAGCGGCACCAGGCTGCGGACGTCGACGACCGTGGCCTGGATGCCGTCGGCTCCTAACTGCTCGGCCGCCGACAACGCTTTCGGCACCATCGCGGCCAGCGCGACGATCGTGCAGTCCTTTCCATTGCGCAACACGCTCGCGCGGCCGAGCGGCTCGACGTGGTCGCCCTCAGGGACGTTGCCCTTGACGCCGTAAAGCGACTTCTGCTCGAAAAAGAGGACCGGATCGTTGTCGCGGATCGCTGCCGCGAGCAGGCCCTTGGCATCCGCGGGGTTGGACGGCGCCACCACCTTCAGGCCTGGGACGGCCATCGCCCAGTTCTCCAGGCTCTGCGAGTGCTGGGCGCCGAAGCGCGTGCCGCCACCGTTCGCGGTACGGATCACGAGCGGCAGCGATACCTGGCCATCGGTCATGTAGCGTGTCTTCGCGATCTGATTGGCGATCATGTCCCAGCAGGTGGCGAGAAAGTCGGAGAACATGATCTCCGCGATCGGCCGCAATCCCGTCATCGCCGCGCCCATGGCGGCGCCGATGATCGCCTGCTCGGAGATCGGCGTGTCGCGCACGCGGTCCGGGCCGAAGCGGTCGAACAAGCCGACGGTCGCTTTGAAGACACCGCCGGCCGCTCCGATGTCTTCGCCGATGAAGTAGACCATGGGGTCGCGCGCCATCTCCTGGGCGATCCCCGCGGCGATCGCCTCCCGATAGCTCAGTTCCGCCATCGCGCGCTCCCGTCGCTCCACACCTGGCGCTCGATCTCGTCGATCGTCGCCGGAGCCCCGTTGCGCGCCTCTTCGGTCGCGCTATCCACCTTTTGCTGTGCCCGGGTCTCGATGTCGCGGATCTCCGCCTCGTCGACACCGGCCTCGAGCACTCGCGGACGGTAGCGCTTGATCGGGTCGCGCGCCATCCACTCGCGCACCTCCGCCTCGGGCCGGTACTTCGCGGGGTCGGCACGCGAGTGCCCGCCGTGCCGATAGGTCAACGCCTCGACCAGGGAAGGGCCGCCGCCGGCGCGTGCCTTGTCGATCGTCCGACGCGCGATGCCATACATGATGTCAGCATCGTTGCCGTCGACGAGGATCGACTCGAGCCCGTAGGCCGAGGCGCGATCCGCTGCCGGATGCTTGACGGCGGTCACGGAATCGATCGGCGTGTATTCCATGTAGAGGTTGTTCTCGCAGACGAACACCACCGGCAGCTTCCACACCACGGCGAGATTCAAGGCCTCGTGGAAGGCGCCGATGTTGGTGGTGCCGTCGCCGAAAAAGCAAACGGCGACCTGACCTGACTTGCGTACCTGCGCCGACCACGCAGCGCCGGCCGCGATCGGCAGGTGGGCCCCGACGATGGCATAGGACCCCATGGCGCCGTGCTTGACGTCGGTCAGGTGCATCGATCCGCCCTTGCCGTGGAGCATGCCATTGCGACGCCCCATCAGCTCGGCGAGCGCGGCCGCCATCGAGGCGCCACGGGCGAGTGTGTGGTTGTGGCCGCGATAGGTGCAGAAGGTGTAGTCGTCTTGCCGCATCGCCACCGCATAGCCGGCGGCGATCGCCTCCTGGCCGAGCGCGAGGTGGCTGGTGCCGCGCACCAGGTTCTCGAGGAACAGCTCGTAGGCGCGCTGCTCGAAGTCGCGCAGCTCGACCATCAATTGATAGAGGCGCAGGCGTGTCGGGCGATCGATATCAGTCGCTGCCGGTTTTTCGACCCGGGTGCTCAATAGGCGTTCGCAATGACGAGCTCTTCAGCAGGGAAGAGGGTGATCACCTCGTGCCCCGTCGCCGTCACCACGATTTCCTCCTCGATGCGGGCCGCCGAATGCCCGTCTGACGCCGGGCAGTAGGTTTCGAGTGCGAAGACCATCCCCTCTTTCAACTCGACCGGGTGGTCGAGCGAGTTGAGGCGGCTGATGATCGGCCGCTCGTGCAGCGCCAGGCCGAGGCCGTGTCCGAACTGCAGGCCGAACGCCTCCATCTCGCTGTCGAAGCCAAAATCCTGCGCCTTCGGCCAGGCCTTGGCGATCATGTCGGTCGTGATCCCGGGCTTGACCATGTCGATCCCGGCGTCGATCCATT
>JAXDLN010000013.1:0-2650 GCA_034666565.1 Chloroflexota bacterium | reverse complement strand
ACGTCGAGGCGCAGGCCGTCGCCACGGCCCTTTTCGATGCTGATGAACACGCGGCCGTTGGCCAGCCGCGTGCCGTCGCCAACCACGTCGTAGGCGCGGATTGCCGGAGGTGTCGAGCCGTCCTCGATGACATAGAGCGTCTTTTCGTCGGGTGAGAAGGCGAGCCCGTCGGGCAGCTTGATGCCGTCCGCTACCACGGCGAGTCGCCCGGTCTCGTCGAGGCGATAGACGTTCATCGGCAGCTCTTGATTCTCGACGCTGCCGTTGTAGTTGTTGACGATGCCATAGGGTGGATCGGTGAACCAGATCGAATCGTCGGATTTGACCACCACGTCGTTGGGCGAATTGAGCCGCTTGCCCTCAAATCGGTCGGCCAGCACGGTGATCTCGCCGTCGTACTCGGTACGGGTGACGCGGCGGGTGCGGTGCTCGCAGGAAATCAGGCGGCCCTGGCGGTCGCGCGTATTGCCGTTCGCCTGGTTTGATGGCTCGCGAAACACCCCGACCGCGCCAGTCGCCTCGTCCCAGCGCATCAGGCGGTTGTTGGGAATGTCGCTCCAGATGAGATAGCGTCCATCCCCAAACCAGACTGGTCCCTCGCTCCAGGTCATGCCGGTGGCGAGCCGCTCAACGCCGACGATGGTAGGGCGGTATTTGAGAAAGCTCGGATCCAGCACCTTGACGGTTGGATCGGGATAGTGCGGGTTCGGTGCCCACTCGGCGGCCGCGGCTCTGGTGACGCCCGTCGCCACCGCGGCACCGGCGAGCATGCTGCGTCTGGTGATCTCCATGGAGCATCTCCGTTGATCGCACAGGTAGAACGAAGAATATACCACTTGCCCGTGCGCGCGGAAGGTGGGCGCGATGCCGAGATCAAAGACCCGAAGCTACCGTCGTCAGTCGTGGAGCTTGTTGAAGAGATGGCCAAGGCAACGCAGCGAAACGACGACCAGCTGCGCCATTGGGAGCAGGGCAAGCGTCGGCCGGAAGGTCCGACGCGCGCCTACCTGCTCGTCATTGAGCGTGCGCCGGGCGGGCGGTCCAGAAGGCGTTGCACGCCGCGTGATCAAATCGATGCGTAGGGGCGCCCCTGGGGAATCACTTAGGCGTTGTTGCCGAGCGGATTAATTCCTTCAGCTGCCTTGTGAGGCTTTTGCCGGTGATGTGCTCCGTCGAGTAGCCTTCGGATTTCAGCTGCTGCCTGATGTCCTCGATGGAAATACAATGCCCTGACTTTGCCAGCTGAAATGCGCGTTCCAGCGCTGTGATGTTGTGGTCCATGGCGATGAGAATACCACCGCGACCTCAAATCCGGCCACTGTTCGTTCCAGGACCGGCCGCTAGGCCGGGTTTCGCAGCCGCACGCCGAGCCTTCTCGGGACGAGGGTAGAGCTGGTCATTGTTGGCGATTCATTGTTGGCGATCCACGAGGCCGCAGCCTCAAGGGAAAAGCCCCGCAATAAGGCGAGGCTCTTCCAGAGCAGCCGCAGAACTTGAATCACTTTCGTCCGTCGTCCCCCTTCTCGTCGATTCGACGGTCTCTTTCACCCACGGTTCTGTCTTCTTGAAAGGCCCGCTCGCTTGCGCGTTCCTCGCTCTGGATTCGCGCGGCCGGCGCGGTCTTCATCGTATCGGGGACGCGCGGCTCCGTTACCCCCGGAGTCTGGACGTCGGACGGCGATTTATCCTCCCCGTCCTCCTTCGCCATGCACGGAGCCACGAGCATGGTGGCAAGCGCGGTCGCCAACAGAATCTTCTTCATAACATCTCCTCCGCTGTTCATCGCTACGGCGTGTGACAGGGCTGGGCCATCGGTACATGCCGTCCATGAACTCAACCCGAGTCGCTCGGCTTGGTTCCCTTCCATTTCGTCTATACGAAGGCGCGGTTGGCAGGGCGGTTGGGGCGGGTCGTCAGGGTGACGGAACGGCAGCGGAACGGTGGCGCTGTTTGGCGGCCTCTCTCAAATATTTCCCGCATCTCCAGGAAATGCCGAGGGCGACAGCCAGCAATCCCCACCCGGCGACATTGACGCCCGAATTGCCCGCAATGCCGAGCGTAAATCCCACGAAGCTCAAGCCGACACCGATCAAGCACTGGGACCAGACACCGCGCCAGTGGGCGGGCGGAAGGCGCTTCGTTTGCAGCCATGCCTTTTGCCGGCGGGCGACCCGACGCGCCAGCAGCACGGCAAACACGATGGTCCCAAATCCAACGATGAGCGCAACGAGCACCAACAGCACGACCTCGACAACGCCCCCGGCGGTTTTCATGTCGGCGTTGGGGACCGAGAACAGCGAGGCGTCGAACACACTGTGCAGTACGACTGGAACGAGCCAGGCCGACAAGAACAGGCGCGGCCGACGCCAGCGGCTATGCGCGCCGAGCGCGCCACCGAGCCGAGCCCTTGCGATGTAAGCTCCCGCGATGGCGCCGAGCGCGCCATGGAAGGGTACGCTCAAGACGGCCCGCATGATGGCCGTGGTTTCCCAGTTCGTACCGGCTCCCATCAGGTAGAGAAGGTTTTCAACCGCCGCAAAGCCCAGGCCGACGGCCGCACCATAGACGACGCCATCCATCGGCTCGTCGAAATCCCGCGCCCGCAGCGCGATGGCGGCAATGATCGAAATCTTGACGGTCTCTTCCGGGA
>JAXDLN010000012.1:0-86535 GCA_034666565.1 Chloroflexota bacterium | reverse complement strand
ACGACCGCAGCGGAGCACGCCCCGAGGGCGTAGCAACCCGCCACCGCGACCCTCCCCCGCAAGGGGGGAGGGAGATGTCTCTGCGGGAAATCCGCAACGCCGACCCCCCGGGGGGAACCGCCCACCCCGACCCTCTCCCGCGAGGGGGGAGGGAGATCTCCCCGACCAGCGGCGGCGGCGACGGCGCGGGCGGGGTCGAGGGCGTGGCCCGCGACCGAACGGTCCCCCGCCTGGCGGCGGTCCGCCCGATAGTGGACCGGCGCCGAGCTGACGGTCGCGAGCCCCCGAAATTCGCCGGAATAGAATGGACCAGCGGGGCGTTGGCATGAGTAGCGACTTTTCGCTTTTTGAGAGGCATCTCGATGCGCTGTATCGAAGCGCGTTGCGCCTCACGAGGAAGCCGGAAGACGCTGAGGATTTAGTGCAAGAAACGTATTTGCGAGCCTACCGGTACCGGAATCGGTTCAGGCCGGGCACCAACGAAAAAGCCTGGCTGTTCACGATCATGACGAACGTCTTTCGCAACCGCCTCCGCCAGCGGCCGGCACCCGAGGACCCAATCGATCAGCCGGGCGCCGATTTCTCGATTTACGAGCAGATGCGCCGCGAGGGCATGCCGGTCCACCTGATGTCGCCCGAGGAGATCATCGTCGACCGCGGTTTCGGTGGCGAGGTCAAGCGGGCCCTGGAGGAGCTACCCGTCCCGATGCGGATGGTGGTGGTGCTGGTCGATGTCGAGGACTTCTCCTACAAGGAAGTCGCCTCGATTCTGGGGATCAAGATCGGGACCGTGATGTCGCGCCTGCACCGCGGCCGCCAAGCGCTGCAGAAGAAATTGTGGGAATATTCAGGACGGCCCAAGGCCGGGTCGCTGGCCGTGGGAGCGCGCTGATGGGAGATCACTGCGAACAAACGATGCGCCGGCTCTCAACCTACATTGACCGCGAGCTGAGCGAAGCCGAGGTCCGCAAGGTCAAGGCGCACCTGGACGACTGCCCCCCGTGCGAGCAGGTCTTCGACTTCCAGGCGGAGATGAAGCGACTGGTCCGCAAGGAATGCTGCACCGACGACGCTCCCGTGCGACTGCGCGCCTGGGTTCGTCAGCTCGCGACCGAGAAGCCTAAACCGGCGGAATGATCCTCGACCTGGGCCTGGCGTTCCTGGCCGGTCTGTTGTCGTTTGCGTCCACCTGTGTGCTGCCGCTGGTGCCCGCCTACGTCACGTACATGGGGGCGTCCGCGGCGGGCATCGAGACCACCGTCGGGCAGCAGCTCAAGGTGCTGGGCAAGGCGGCGCTCTTCGTGGCGGGATTCGCGACCGCGTTCGTCGCCCTGGGCGCATCATTCGGCTTGATCGGCGCAGACCTCAAGGCCTACCGGCCGCTGCTGCTGGAGATATCGGGCGCGGCGCTGATCGTGATCGGCATCGCCCTGCTGACACTCGGCCGGATTCCCGGGCTCATGGGTGAGAAGCGCTTCGACATCGCGCACCGACTGCCGCGCACGCCCTGGGCCGCGTACGTGATCGGCCTCGCCTTCGCCATCGGTTGGACACCATGCGTCGGCCCCATCCTCGCTGCCATCCTGCTCCGCGCCGGGAGCAGCGGGACCGCGGCCCAGGGGGCGCTGCTACTTGCCTCTTATTCCGCCGGGCTCGGCCTGCCGTTCCTGGTCGCGGCCGGGTTATCCGGGATCCTGACCCGCCTGCTCGCCCCGGTGCGGGGCGCCTATGGCGTGCTGAACGCGGTGGCGGCCATTTTCCTGATCGGAATGGGGGTGCTGATCTTTTCCAACCGGCTCACCGTGTTCAATGATTTCTTCCCGGTCGTGGCCCTGACCACACCCTGGGATTCCAATTTCGACGGCAACAACCCGACGCCTGCGCCGCATGGTCCGGTGCAGGTCGGCAAGCCGGCTCCCGATTTCGCGCTCACAGACGTCGACGGCCACCCGGTCGCCCTCTCGTCGCTCAAGGGCAAGCCGGTGCTGATCAATTTCTGGGCCACCTGGTGCCTCCCCTGCCGCAACGAGCTCCCGCTCATCCGCGACGCGTACCTGGCCCATCGAGCCGAGGGGCTCACCATCGTCGCCATCGACTTCGGCGACGAATCCACCGCGACGATCCAGTCCTTCTGGAAGTCGATGAACCTGCAGCCGGCCCCGGTGCTGGATCCGAGCGGCGTGGCGAGCCGCGATTATGGAGTCGCCTTGAGCAGTAGCGGCTTACCCGTCAGCATCCTGGTCGCCCGCGATGGCACGGTCAGCAGCTACGAACCGTTCCCGCTGACGAAGGATTACCTCGACCCGGCATTGCAGAAAATCCTCTCGTGACGCAGCCGGCGGAGAGCGGGACCTGGTCGGGCCACGGCCTGTGGCGCTATCGCGCGGACCTCTCGATTCGCGGCGACCCGGTGACGCTTGGCGAGGGCGCGACGCCGATCGTGCCCTACGAGAAGTTTCGGCTGAAGCTCGAAGGCATCTCCCCAACCGGATCGTTCAAAGACCGCGGAGCCGCCACGGCGATCACCGCAGCCCGGGCGGCGGGGGCACGCACGGTCGTCGAGGATTCCTCGGGCAATGCCGGCAGCGCGATTGCGGCCTATGCCGCGGCCGCCGGCATCAAGGCGCGGATCTTCGCGCCCGATGACATCGTTGCGGTGAAAGCCCGCGCGATCCAGGTGCTCGGGGCGGAGCTCATCAAAGTGTCGGGGCCGCGGTCGGCCGTCACCCAGGCTGCCGTGGCCGCGAGCCGCGAGGCCTATGACGCCGGCCATGCCCGCGATGACGCCTTCCTCGAGGGAACCAAGACGATCGCCTACGAGTTGTTCGAGGAGCTGGGCGAGACGCTGACCGATGTGGTGACCCCGGTCGGGCAGGGCACGGTCCTGATTGGGCTGGCCATGGGATTCGCCGACCTGGTATCAGCCGGACGGCTGGAGCGGGCACCCCGACTTCACGGCGTGCAGTCCGAGGCGTGCGCGCCACTGGTGCGCGGCGCCACCATCGGGCGGCCGGCGCCGGTGGTCCCGCAACCCTCGATCGCCGATGGCATCCGGATCCCCGAACCGACCCGCGCGGAGCGAAGCTATGCCGCGGTGCGCTACAGCGGTGGTCGCTGGATCGCGGTATCCGAGGACGCGATCGAGCGAGCCTGGCGCCAGGCGGCGTCGGTCGGGCTGCTGATGGAGCCCACCTCAGCGGCCGCGATCGCCGGCGCTCGGGTGTTGAATCTTCCGCCCGGCGCCGTCCTGATCATCACCGGCTCCGGCATCAAGGCGATCGAGCGGTACTGAGCCCCCACCCTGCCCTCCCCCAGAGGGGGAGGGACGCTGGCGAATGCGGGCCAGCGTATCCGGATCGTAGGCGAGCGCCAACCGGGCGCCCCAGAGATCGATGTGATAGCCGGGCAGGCGCCGCCGTCCCTGGCGCGGCATGCTGAGGTCGGGCAGCGACTTGACCTCGAGCGCGCGCCGCGGGATCGCCTTGCTGACCGCCCAGGCGAGTAGCCGCTCTGGATCGGAGCTGACGACCTTCCCATACCAGCCCGGTCCGAAGCGCGCGTGCTCGAGATAGACGAGCGGGGCCAGCCACAGCCCGCCCGCCGCAGCGTGGCGGAACCCATCCGCGCGGCGAGCGAAGGCGCGCGGGATCTCAGGCGGCACGAACGAGGAACCGGCCCGGGTCGACCTCGTCGACCGGCAGGCGAGGCCGGCGGCCGGCGAGCAGGTCCGCCACCAATTCACCGGTGATCGGCGCCAGCAAGATCCCGTCCCGGAA
This sequence comes from Chloroflexota bacterium, assembly GCA_034666565.1. Lineage (GTDB taxonomy): Bacteria > Chloroflexota > Dormibacteria > CF-121 > CF-121 > CF-13. Next base: position 82,759 of record JAXDLN010000012.1, on the reverse strand, counting down.
GTGGCCCGCGGCGAGCGTCACGCCCTGCCATCCCGGAACCCGACCGATCAGTGGACGTCCGTCCGCCGTCCCCGGCCGCAGCCCGGCCCAGGCTGAGGCGAAGGTGGCATCCGCCAGTCGCGGCACAAGACGTGGCGCCAGTGCCAGGAGCCGGGCGATGCCGGCTGCCGTCGGCCGCGCATCGTAGCCCGCCTCCTCCACGGTGGTTCCCACGTAGGTGGTGCCGTCGGCCTTGGTGATCAGGTAGCCCTCAAGCGAACTGACGACGTGCCGAAGCGCAGTGCCGATCGTCCGCAGGGCGACCATCTGTCCGCGCACCGGCCGGACCGGGATCGGCGTATGCAGGGTCTCGGACCAGGACGACGCCCAGGCGCCATTGGCGATCACGACCTCGCCGGCATGAAGGTGCTCGCCGCCGATCGCGACGCCGACCACCCGGTCGCCCTCCGTCAACAGCCGGTCGACCGCTGCACCTTCTCGAACCGTCGCTCCCAGGTCGACGGCGGTTCGCGCGAGCGCCCGGGCGAAGGTGAGCGGCATCAGCTGGTAATCGTTCGGATAGTAAAGCGCAGCGCGAAGGTCGGGATTCAGGCCGGGTTCGAGGTCGAGCGTGGCCGCGCGATCGAGCCAGGCGACGGCGACGCCGTGGTCGGCCTGCCAGGCGCGGTGCTCGCGCAACGACGGCTCCTCTTCCGCGTGCAGCGCGAGGTGCAGCAAGGGCGACGGCCGATAGCCGACATCCATGCCCGTCCGCTCGCGCAGCTCCGCCGTCAGCGCCGGGAACAGACGGGCACTCTCGGCCTCGAGGGTGGCCACCGCGGTCGGGGTCGTGCGGTCCGGATTGAGCTGGATCATCCCGGCGGATGCTCCGGTGGCCCCGCCGCCGACCTGGCCGCGATCGACCACGGTGACCCGGACACCGGCTTTCGCCAGCTGGTAGGCGATCGAGGTGCCGATCGCCCCGGCGCCGACGACGATCACATCCGGGCTCACAGGCCCGATGTTAACTAGTCGGCGAGGCGGCGCAGCCTCAGGTCTTCACTGGCGCGCGCTTCCTGGTAGAGAGCGCAGGTCGCCATCTTGCCGAGGCAGGGCGGGGTCGGCCATTTCATGACGCCATGGAAGCGGTGCACCTTCCGGTCGACGTGGCAGTCGGCCTGGAAGACCCGCAGAAAGGCCTGCCGCTTACGGAGGATTTGCTCGAGATAGGGACAATGCATAGGACCGGAAAGGTGATACTCCAAGACTAACACGGGGCTGGTCCCGTGTCTCTTGCAGACGCCCTCTTCTAGCGAGACAACGCAGAGTCCACAAGCTTCCAGCCCACTGCCACCGACCCGTTACACTCAACCCTGGCGCATGCTCGGATCGGGATCTTATACGTAACCTCTATGCGGGAAACTGGCTTTTGGCGATCCCCTTCCATGCTGTCATGGTGGCGACGGCGCCGGAATTCGGCCTCGCCCGGTGGCGACAAGCAACGACGGCTCGTCTTTGTCCTGGGTGGCGGTGGGAGCCGGGGCGCGTGCAGCGTCGGGGTGCTCAAGGCGCTGCTGGAGGCGGGCATCAAGCCGGACGGCCTGGTGGGGTGCAGCTCGGGGGCCTTCAATGCCGTGGCGCTCGCCGCCAAACCCGATCTGGAGACGATCGCCCAGCTCGCCCAGGTGTGGCGATCGATCCGCAACCGCGACCTCTTCGATCGCAACCCGCTGCGGATGGCCTACCGATACGTGCGCAGCCGCAACAGCTTCTTCGACAGTCGCTACCTGCGCACGCTGGCCGCGATGAACCTGCCGGCGACCTTCGAGCAGCTGGTTCTCCCGTGCGCGGTGATCGCGACCAACCTGACCCGCGCCCGCAAGGAGATCTTCACCACCGGCAGCGTGCCGGATGCGGTCGCCGCCTCCTCCGCGATTCCCGGCCTCTTCAACCCCTACCGCATCGGGGATGAGGAGTTCGTCGACGGCGCGGTCGCCGAGAATGTCGGCCTTCCGGAGGCGATCCAGCTGGGAGCGACCCACATCGTTGCCATCGACAACAGCACCTCCAACCCGCGAATACCGCCGAACCACTCGCTGACCGGCATCCTGGCGCAGAGCATCCAGATCATGCTCGGCCAGCGGATGCTCGAGGAGTACCAGCGGTACTCCGGCCAAGCCGAGATTTCTCTGCTGTTCCCGAATGTCGAATTCGGCACGGCCGGGACCGATTTCAGCCAGTGCGATCGGCTGATCGACGAAGCCTACGCCCGCACCAAGGGGTTTCTCGCTAACGGCGGGCTCGATGAGCGCGGGCGGCTCGAGCCCGGCATCCACTACATGCTGCCGATCCGGCGCCCATCGATCATCTCCCTGGCCCAGTGACGGTCGCCGCGCAAACGCCGGGCCGCCGCGGGCGGTGGGTTGGATGGATCTGGCCCCTCGGACTCTTGCTGATCGCCTGGCTGATCGCGCCGCTCCGTGCCGGCGCGACCTATCCCGGTATGCCCTGCCTGGCCCAGGCCGACACCGTGTTCAGCCTCGCCTCGTACACCGTCTTCTTCATTCCGACCGCCGTCATCCTGCTCGTCCTCGGCCGGCGGATGATCGCGGCGGCGATGCGGCGGGGGTTGCGCGCCTGGACCGCCGGCTTGATCGCGGTGGGCATCGCGGTCGCGGTTGTGTACCTTACGTTTGCCGGCATCTCGGCGGATCGCCGGCCGAACCGACCCGGCGACCAGGCGATCGCCTGCCCGACGTTTGGTGCCGGACTGCAGGCGCTTCACTGCTGGCAGAGCGGCAGCACCATCGAGGTGAATGTCTTCGGACAGCGGCCGCTCGATATGGCGGGCATCGAGCAGATGGCCACGGCGCTGTCCGCCGCCAAACGGGATGCCGCGCTTTACGAAGCCTTCGTCCTCGATACCACCGATCCGAGCGTCGCGGCGTACTCCAACGCCCGCCTGTTCGTGCTGCAGCGCCCGGGACTGACCGACTTCGCCGACCTGTGCCTTAGCGAACGCCAGGCGAAGCTGCGTGAGGTGCAGACGCATCGGATCGGGTTTTATCGCTATAGCGCGCAGCAATCGCCGCCGGTCAACGCCTTCTTTCTCCGCGACACCGGTAGCGGTGGCGAGGTCGACTACGAAGTGGTCGACTTCCTGCACCCAGGGACATTCCCTTACGTCCGGCCGGCCGACCTGCAGCCCGCCGAGTCCGCGTATCTCGACCGGGTCACGAACGCCTCGACGGTCTTGAACCAGGACCTCGATCGGGAGACCCAGCGACCGTCGCCACCCGGGTCACTGGCCACCATGCGCCAGGACTTCACCCGGCTGACGGCGGACCTCGTGAACGCCCCGCCACGGCTCGTCCTCTACCGCGATACGCGCGTCAAACGCTTCCTCGAGAACTACGACCTCATCCTCAGCGCCGAGGAGAGCGCGGCGCAGGGGAACAGCAGCCAGGCGATCCATTCGACTGCCTACGAGGAACACCGGCGCTACTACTACGACGAAGCCCGCGTCGCCCGGCTGATCGGCTACCTCTATCTACAGGAGCCCGGCCAGACGTTCACCGATGACCAGCTCTCGACCGTGAACTGGGCCGTCTTTTAGGCCGCGAGCGGCATCGCCGGTGCGCGCGATTCGTCGCGCAGGATCGTCTTGATGGTGTCGATCCAGCGCGTGTCGCCGTGGTCGGCCCGCCAGAGCCAGTACTCGCTGCCCCAGAACAAGACCGTGGTGAACCCGGCGTCCTTGAGATTTTCGAAGATGCCGCGGATCGCTTGCGGGCTGGTGCTCTTGGGGTCGGTGTAGCTGAGGTTCGACGACTCCCACGGTTCGGCCTGCGCCTCCGTGATCCAGGCCTGCTTGCCCTGCTTGTGGGCCAGATCTCGGACCCGCGCGAGCCGGTCCGGCCAGTCGCCATCGGCGTGACTCATATGGTCGCGCCCCAGGAACTGGTAGCCGATCGCGGTATAGACGTCGAGGCCGAGCACATCACCGCGACCGAGAACGGAGAGGGCGTCGCTCTCGGCGCTGTCCGCATCGAAACCCAGCCACTGGCGAAAGTCGAATCCCTGCCGGGCCGACGCCTGATCGAAGACCAGGTTGAAGTGACTGAAGGCATTGACGATCACGGGTCGAGCATGACCGTCCAGCTGGCGCACGCTGGTGATCTCGTCGCGCAGGAACTCGGCGTCGATCCAGAGCCGCAGAGGTCCCGCGCGGTTGAAGGGCTCGTTCTCGACCTGCCACGCAACCAGCGCCGGGTTGTCCCGGTAGCGGAGCACCGTATCCGCGACGAAAGAGAGCGCCGCTTCCCGAAACGTGCTGTCGGACGCAACATCCTGTCCCTGGCGAAGACCGGTGACCGGCACTGCGGGCGTCGGGATAAAGAACTCCGGCCAGCCGAGCGCTTTCATGCCGACGGTCAGGGCAATCGGCTGATGCGACTTTTTTGCCTCGCTCATCAGCCAGTCGAGCTGATCGTAGCCGTCGCGGTCGACCTGGTCCCAGTAGGTGCTGAGCCGGATGACGCGGAAATGCACCGCCTCCAGCCGCGTGAAGGCGGTCTTGTAATCGAGCCCGAGATAGGCGGCGCGGAGCGGGCTGAAACTGATGCCGACCTGCACCGGAGCCGGGATGCCATGCGCCTTGGCGGTCGCCGGCATGAAGAGGTGGAGCGGCGCCACCGCCAGGAACGGAACCAGCAAGGCGATTGCCAGCACCTGCACCCGCCGCCGCATGGCCAGCGATCGGATCCTGGGTAGGGTCATGGCTGAACCGGCCGGCGCGCGCCAAAGCCGTTGCTGGTGTCACGCTCGTCTAAGAGATTTCTTGCGCGTGGCGCCGGATGTAAAAATCTCGCGACGGTTCACGTAGGATGGGCCGATGACCATCGCGCACGCGGAAGGCCTCGCGGCAAAGCTGCGGAGCGGCCGCATGTTGCTCGGCGGTCACCGAGGAAACCCCGATGAGTGTCCGGAGAACACCCTGGCCTCTTTTCGATCCGCCATCGAGCTCGGTGTCGATGTGATCGAGCTCGACGTCCATCGCTCGGAGGACGGCGGCCTTCCCGTGATCCATGATCACCTGCTCGATCGGACCACCAACGGCAGTGGACTGGTCCGCGATCACACGATGGCCGAGCTCAAGCGCTTCGACGCCGGCAGCTGGAAAGATCCGCGCTTCAAAGACGAGCGGATTCCCTCGCTCGATGAGGTGTTGGCGCTGGCGAAAGGACGCGTGGGCGTTGCGATCGAGGTCAAGAACCTTCCGCTGCCGTACCCGGGCATCGAGGATGCGATCGTCGCCACCGTCAAAGAGGCGGACATGGTTCAGGACGTCGTCGTGATCTCCTTCGACCACCGTTCGATCAAGCGCATCGCCGAGCTCGAGCCGCAGATCCTGACCGGCGTGCTCGAGGCCTCGCGACCGGTCGACATCCTGCGCGTCATGGACGACGCGGAGGCCGACGTCTTCTGTCCGCACTGGGCGTCGATCGAACCCGAGACCGCGCAGGAGTTGCACGCGGCCGGCAAGCTGATCGGCGTCTGGACCGTCGACGACGCCGTTTCCCTGGTCTGGTCGAAGGCGCTGCCGGCCAACGCGATCTACACCAACAAACCGCGCACGATCCGGCCCTAACCCGAATGACCCTTGAGCGCGACTGGCCATTGTTTGGGCTGCGGATCCAGACGCCACGACTCACGCTCAGTTATGCGACGGACGCGGAGCTCGGCACGCTGAACGCGCTCGCCAATCAAGGGATTCACGATCCGAGCGTCATGCCATTCGACACGCCCTGGACGGATGAGCCACCGGAGATCCGGGCCCAGCATTCGCTCCAGTTCTACTGGGGAGCGCGCGCCAACTGGAAGCCGACCAACTGGCACCTCCCGATGATGGTCAAGGAGGGCGATGTGGTGGTCGGGGTGCAGGGGATGATCGCGACCGACTTCACTGTGAAGCGGCAGGTCGGCACCGGGTCATGGATAGGACAGGGTTACCAGGGCCGCGGCATCGGCAAAGAGATGCGCGCCGCCATCCTGCACCTGGCCTTCGCCGGACTCGGCGCGGAGCGCGCCACCAGCGGCGCCTTTGAAAACAATGCCGCCTCGCTAGCGGTCTCGCGCACCCTCGGCTATGTCGAGAACGGCGACGACATCGGTGCCCCGCGCGGCACGCCCGTGCGCCAGATCCGGCTGCTCCTCACCCGTGACGCCTGGGAAAAGAACCGTCGCGACGACATCCAGATCCATGGATTGGAGCCGTGCCTACCGATGTTTGGGATCGAAAAGAAAAGCGCCTGACGCCTACTTGAAAGCGCTGAGGCCCGTGATCTCCTCGCCGATGGCGAGCATGTGGATCTCGCTCGTCCCTTCATACGTCAGGACGGTCTCGAGGTTGTTCATGTGGCGCATCACCGGGTACTCGAGGCTGATCCCGTTGGCGCCGAGGATAGTGCGCGCCTCGCGAGCGATCTGCAGCGCCTCGCGCACGTTGTTCAGCTTGGCCATCGAGATCTGGGTGGCGGTCGCCTTGCCCTGGTCCTTCAAACGCCCGAGCTGGAGCGCCAGCAGCTGGCCCTTCGTGATCTCGGTCAGCATGTCAACCAATTTCTCCTGCGTCAGCTGGTAGCCGGCGATCGGCCGATCGAACTGGACGCGCGCCTTCGCATAGTCGAGGGCACTGCGATAGCAGGCGATGGCGGCGCCGATCACGCCCCACACGATTCCGTAGCGGGCCTCGTTGAGGCACGACAGCGGCGCCTTCAGACCCTGGGCCCCGGGCAGCTCGTTGCGCGCCGGGACGCGCACGTCATCGAGGATCAGCTCCGAGGTCACCGAGGCGCGCATCGAGAGCTTGTGATGGATCTCGCGCGCCTGGAAACCCTTCGTGCTCGTCTCCACCAGGAAGCCGCGAATGCCTTCCTCCGTCCGCGCCCACACGATCGCCAGGTGGGCCACGTTGCCGTTCGTGATCCAGCGCTTGGTGCCGCTGATCACCCAGTCACCGCCGTCGCGGCGGGCGCGGGTTGCCATGCCGCCAGGATTCGACCCAAACTCCGGCTCGGTCAAGCCGAAGCACCCGATCACCTCACCCCTTGCCATAAACGGCAGCCATCGCTGCTTCTGCTCCTCGGAGCCATAGCGATGGATCGGAAACATGCACAACGATCCCTGCACCGAGACGAAGCTGCGCAGCCCACTGTCGCCGCGCTCCAGCTCCTGGCAGGCGAGCCCATACATCACGTTGCTCAAGCCGGCCGCGCCGTAGCCCTGCAGGTGCATGCCGAAGACGCCGAGACGGGCCAGCTCCGGCACGATCTCCATCGGGAACGACGCCCGCTCGTAATGGTCGGCCACGATCGGAAGGAAGCGGTCGTCGACAAAGCGGCTCACGGTCGACCGAACGAGGCGCTCTTCCTCCGTCAGGAGATCGTCGATGCGATAGAAATCGACCGTCTCAGACAACGCGAGCTCATTCTACGGTCGCCTCATGGACGCCACCTATCATTGGAGGAGCGTGCATGGAAAACCCGCTCTCCCTGTGGCACTTCTATCTGCGAAACAAGCGCAAGGTGCTCCCCGTCATCGGCATCCTGGCGCTGGCGATCCTGGGCGTCGTCGTCACCGACTCGCTGCTGGCCTCCGCCCGTGAGACGGCGTACGCCACCTACGGCAGCTACCAGAAGCTGATCCTGGTCGCCCCCCGGGCGACCCGCGAACAGGATCTATCCAATCCTCTGGCGGATTCGCTCACGCAGCTTCGCGACGTCCAGCTCAAAGTCGATACCCTCGACGGACCGGGCGGCCTCTCCGCCTATTACGATGCCGTGATCGCCATCCCGGCGCGCGTCCGGGCGCAGCTGCCGGCGGTACAGCAAGTCCAGGTCGACGCGGCGAATGCCCGGTACTATGCCGCGCGGCTCAGGGGTGATCTGGTCCCGCTTGGCGACCTGATCGTCCGGGTGCAGCGGCTGCAGGCGGAGCAGAAATCCTTCGATCAGCTCGTGCAGCAGCTGGCCCAGAACCCCAATGACCCACGACCACTCCTCACTTACCTGCAGCAGCATCAGACCTGGCTCCAGTCGGTACTCCCGGATAGCGCCCAGTTGGGACGGCTGCAGAGCGCCGTCTCGAATGCCTCATCGGATGCCGCGGGCCTGCAGCAATCGTTACAGGCGATGGGTCGGGATACGGCGAATCTCAATGCGTCCGGCCAGAGCGTGGCCAACATTCCGATCCCACCGTCGCCCAGCGCCACCATCGATCAGTTCAAGGGCGCCCTCGACCGTCTGACCTCGAGCCTCGGGGCGATCCAGGCGCCGCAGCCAGGCCTGGACAAGCTGGTGTCCGACAGCCAGCGCATCCCGGGCACCGCCTTCGTCAAGCGTGACGCCTACTCGAACCTCGACATCAATCTCCTCGCCGGCAACGCCCAGTTCGATCTCTATGGGTTCGACCCTCAGGGGATGGGGCAGTTGCTCACCCTCTACGGGGACAGGGTGGTGGCCGGCCGTTTGCCCGCGGCGAACGCTAACGAGATCGCCATCTCCGAGGAAATCGCACGCTCGCGTCACGTATGGGTCGGCGGCAAGCTCGGCAATGCCCTCGATGAACTGGACCGGCTGCCCGATACCTTCACCGTGGTCGGCATCATTCAAGGGCCGACGCGACTGGGCGTCATCCCGCTCGACTACATGACCGAGCACTACCTCTTCGAGCGCCGCTACCAGGGGCTGGTCGTCGTGCCCCAGGCGGGGCAAGAGCAAGCCGTGCACGACCAGCTCCAAAAGCTGGTCGCCGGCAGCGCCTTCCGGCTCTTCGACTGGGCGTACATCAAGTCGAAGATCGACAGCCTGATCGCGAACCTGGACGCCATCAACACCTTCTTGATCCTGCTGGTGACCATCGTGCTCTCGCTGGTCGTCGGCCTGCTCAACAACCTTTTCTTCCGACAGCGGATGAACGAATTCGGGCTGCTGGCCGCGGTCGGCTACAGCCGTTGGGGCTTGATCATGCGCGTTGCCCTGGAGTCGTTCGGCGTCACGCTCGCCGCCTGGCTCATCGGTGTCGGTCTCGGGGTCGCCGTGCTCAGCTGGTTCAACGTGACGTTCATCGTGCCGCACGGCCTCCTGATGAACATCTTCGACTGGAACGTGCTGGCGTTACATACGCTCCCCATCCCGCTGATGGTATTCGCCTTCGGGATGGGCACGGTCGCCTGGCAGCTGCTCCGCCTCGATCCGATCTCCATCATCGAGCGGAGAGACTGATGCTGACCGGCCAGGACCTCGCGCTCGACTACCGAACCGGCAGCAGCGTCGCCCACGCGGTCGACACTGTCTCCCTGTCGGTCGAGCAGGGAAGCTTTGTCGGCTTGATCGGTCCCTCCGGCTCAGGAAAGAGCTCGCTCATGTACTTACTCTCCGGACTGAAGCGGCCCACCCGGGGGACAGTCGCCTTCGACGGCCAGGATTACCGTGAGATTTCGACGCCTGGGCTGATGCGCCTGCGTCGCCAGCGCTACGGGTTCGTGTTCCAGCAGCACTTCCTGATCAACTACCTGACGGCGCTCGAGAATGTAATGGTGGGTGCGGTCAAACGCAATCACGACGTGGTGGCGTATGCCCAGGAATTGCTCCGCCGCGTGGGCCTGGGCGACAAGTTGCGCCAGCGGCCCTACCAGCTCTCAATCGGCGAGCGCCAGCGGGTGGCAGTGGCGCGAGCCCTTGTGCACCGGCCCGCCATTGTGTTCGCGGACGAGCCGACGGCGTCGCTCGACCAGGCGACCGGCCGCGAGGTGATCGATCTACTGGTCGATTACCGGCAACGCGCGGGCGGGAGCGTTGTCGTGGTCACGCACGACCCGGCGATGCTGACGGGCGCCGACCGCGTCCTGCAGATGCGGGACGGGCGCCTTAGCTCAGCTTAGGCGGCGGTTCCGGCCAGCCCGAGGGCGGCGGCGTTGCCCTTCATGGCGTCGATGACCATCTGGATGTGCGGGTCGAGCTCAACGCCGAGCTGCTCGGCTCCGGTGAAGATCTGCTCACGGTGGACGCCGCGCGCGAAGGCCTTGTCCTTGAACTTCTTCTTGACCGACTGCACGTCCACGTCGGCCACGGCTTTGCTGGGCCGCACCAGGGCCACCGCGGCCACGAAGCCGACCAGCTCGTCGACGGCGTAAAGCACCTTCTGCATCGGCGTCGTCCGCGGCGCGTTGGCGTAGTCGGCGTGGGAGAGGACCCCGTACCAGATCTCCTCCGGCCAGCCACGCTCCTTCAGGATTTCGGCGCCCTTGATGGCGTGTTCGCCGACCTCCGGGTACCGCTCGTAGTCGAAATCGTGAAGCAAGCCGGTGATCCCCCAGACCTCCGGATCACCGCCGTATTTGGGGGCGTAGTGGCGCATGGCCGACTCCACTCCGAGCCCGTGCCTGATCAGGTGGGGAGTCTTGGTGAACTCGTTGAGGGTCGCCCAGGCCTCCGCCCGGCTGCTCGGCATCGGTGGTCGAGTCTAGCAGCCATATGGCCTATTGACGAGCTTCTGGTTACCACCTACGCTCATTGCAGGAGGCTTGGTTTCCATGGCACGGCATCTCCACCACTGGCTTGAAATGGCGGAAGCGTTGCTGATCATCGGGATCCTGCTTGCCATTGCCTGGGTAACCTGGCTGGCGCTGACGCAGGCGTACTCCCCGGTCTTCAATCTCTTCAATAAGCTCTGAGCTGACGGCCCGGCTGGGCGCAGACCCCTACCTATAATCGTCGGCGGGGGTGTAGCTCAGTGGTAGAGCACCTGCCTTTTAAGCAGGGTGTCGAGAGTTCGATCCTCTCCGCCCCTAATTCCAAATAAGGTGACCAAGGGGAGAGCATGACCACACTCGGGAACCGGCCGAACACCGCACTCCTCGTCGTCGACGTGCAGAACGGAGTCGTCGGGGGAGCCCACGAGCGCGACGCGGTCGTCGCGAACGTCGGCAGCCTTGTCGAGAAGGCTCGGCGGGAACGGGTCTCCGTGGTCTGGGTCCAGCACTCCGACAAGGGACTGGCGAGGGGGAGCGACGACTGGAGGATCGTCCCCGAGCTGACTCCGGCCGACGCCGAGCCGCTCGTCGAGAAGAACTACGGCGACTCCTTCGAGGAGACCACCCTTGAGACCGTCCTGTCGGGCCTCGGTGTCGGGCGACTCGTCGTCGTCGGCGCACAGACCGATGCGTGCATCCGCTCAACGCTCCACGGCGCGCTCGTCAGGGGGTACGACGCGACCCTGGTCAGCGACGCCCATACGACGGAGGACCAGACGGAGTGGGGGGCGCCGCCGCCGGACCAGGTCATAGCGCACACGAATCTGTACTGGACCTACCAGACGGCGCCGGGGCGGACGGCCGGGACGGTGGCGACCAAGGATGTCGACTTCGGCGGCTAGGCCGTCGAGCGTTCGATCCTCTCCGCTCTAATTTTGAACGGGGCCATTGAGCTCCCACCAGGCGAGGAGAACTGCGGCCCGCTCCCGGAGCCGATAGGTCCACAACGCAGGACCAGGAAAGTCGGGCGCGACGACACCGATCGCATCCAGTCCTAGCTTGTCGCAGGTGTAAACCGCCCGCGTAAGATGTTCCGCCTGGCTTATGACCGTCACGTGCGTGGCACGAAAAACCTCGCGGGCACGCTGGCAACTGTTGAGCGTCCGCAATCCGCCGTCGTCCAGCTGGATCGCGCCGTCCGGTACCCCCGCCAGCAGTGCATACCGTCGCATCGCGGAGGTCTCTACGGTTCCATGCCCGCCACTCATCAGAAGGCCGTGCACCTTGCCCGCCCGATAGAGCTTGATCGCGGTGTCCAGGCGGTTGATGAGTGCCGGGCTCGGATATCCGTTCGCATAGACTTCGGCGCCAAGCACCAGAGCAAGCGGCGCGGACGGTGCAGCCGCCGGGCTTGCATAGATGCGCCCACGAACGGCGCTGTCCACCGACGACGTGACGAGCGCGGCCACACCTACGAGCACAAGGGCCACACCGCCGAGGCCATAGACCAGGAGCTTTGTTAGCCGACGCATACCCGGCACGCCGAGAGAACGCCGCCGCCGATGATCTGGTTACATGCAGGTTGAAGGGTTCGTCGCCGCGTAGACGTAGAGGTTTTCCAGAAACTGGTGCGGGTTTACGGTCCCCGCGTGGGCCAGAAGTGGATGCGGCGACTCGATCACCTCGAAGTGCACATTCGCCATGTCGCTGAAGCCGGCGCCCGGATCGTCAGGATCGCCACCGGACTTGGCAAGAAGGCTACCAGCCGCGACATGCTGCCCATTCGGGACATCGAACTCGCGGACGTGGCCGTAGAGGAAGGCGATCGGGTCGCCCTGGTCGTCCTTGAGTACATCAGACACGACAACCGCAGCCCATCCCTGTGGGAAGCCGGGGATGGTCCAGTTGGTGATTTGATAGGCCGTCCCCGATGTCACCGCGTAGAGGGGGGTCCCGCTGTCGAGCACGATGTCGATCGCGTTGTGGCCGTATAGCTCGACCAGCGATCCGGTCGTCACGTCGTGCACGGGCAGATGCTTCCGAATCGTCGTGCCGTTGTAGCCGCCGTAGTCCTCGACCATCTGACCCTCGGGATCGCCGGGCCGTCCCCACGGGAGACGAAGACGGAGGACCGAGGGGTCGGTCACATTGGTCGTGAAGGCGATGGCGAGGGTCCTGCGTGGACACGACAGGCTCGGGGAAGGGGTCGGTGCCGGCAGCGCGGCCGGGGCCGAAGCGGCAGCCAGTGCGCGGCTAGCGGTTGGAACCGCGGCGCTGACCGAGCTGAACTGAAAGGCAGCGCCCGCTACCGCGCCGAATGTAATTCCGCCCACGAGGACCGCCAGCCTGCTGATGTTCATCGTCGCCCACACAACGCAGGCGGCTCGAGGATCGATACGAAAGAACCCGAACTATAGGTTGTGCATAACTTATCAAGCCCTTACCGCGTTTAATGGGCCACGACCGGAGCGCTGAGCCCTGATCACCTAAAGCCCAAGAAAAATCTTTCCATCGCGACCGGACGCTGATAGAATCCATTTCAACGCTGCGTGACCGTAGCGTCGAGTTTCAGAAGGGCAGGCACAACATGCAACATATTGAGGATATTGGCTGCCTTACGCAGCGCTCGCAGCTCGATCGACTGCAAGAACTCGCTGACGGCATCACACGTGAGCGCGTGAAAACCCTCCAATCATCGGACCGACTCGCGACCATCGTGCTCGTGATCGGGCCTAGCGGAAAAGAATCGACCTGGGACCTTGATCATCTGGCGATGGCACGCTCGGCGCACGAGCCCGCGGTCCAGCTCTTACTCGATCCCGATGCCGCACTCGATAACCTCGTGCCGACCCAAGCCATCATGCGGATCCTGCGCGACACAGCGGCCTCAGCTGTTGCGCTGATCGCGCCGGTGAACGGATCAGCGGCTGCGCTTCAGCTCGCTGACGTCGATCACGAGCAGAGCCTCACCGCCAGAATCGACCGTCAGCCGGACCGCGAACCCACCCTCGGCCAGTGGGACTTCGGAAAGGTGGCGTGGACCGTTCGACTGCGTCATGTCCTGCGAGCCGCGCGCGGCAGCGCGGCCGACGAACAAGCTCAGCAGGGGTCCGCACGCCCGCAGGCAGCTGCAGTCCCAACCCGGCCTGGCGATCCGGCTGCGACGCGGCGAAACCACCGCCGCGAGATGCGAGAGCAGCTGCACGGCACGCCTGCCGCCGCCCCGTCCTGGATCCAGTAACTAGGCGAGGACCTTCTTACTGCCGCGGGGTGGGGAAACGGGAACCCCATTCGCGCAGAGAGGGCACGATTCCGGCGGGTATGAGGGGAAGTCGACCGTGAGGCAGGCGTAGAAGGGCACCTCTGCTGTGACCCGGCCCGCGGTTCGATCGGCGAGCACCCCAATGCCGATGACGACACCGCCCGTGTTTGCGATGCAGGCCTGCGTTTCGACGAGTGATCCGCCGGTGGTCACCACGTCGTCGACCACCAGGACTCGGGTATCGGGGTAGATCTCGAAACCACGGCGCAGGACTCGACCGCCCGTCTCGCCGCGCTCGACATAGACCGCGTCGGCGCCCAGCTGCCGCGCAACCTCATAGGCCAGGATGATGCCGCCCGTGGTTGGGCCGGCGACCAGTTCAGGCTTCAGGGGCCGGAATCGTTCCGCGATCATGGCGGCCAGCTCGGTCGTCGCTCGGGGGTCTTCGAGAATTCGGAACTTCTCGAGGTAGTCGGCCCCGTGGCGGCCGCTGGTGTAGACGAAATGACCCTGCAAGAAGGCCCCGGCGGACTCGAAGGCGCGACGAGCGTCGCGGTCAGACATGGGCCAATGCGCTCACGGGCCGGATTGGCAGGGCACGAATATCCGGCAGCCCACGCTGCACCAGGTAGGCGGTAATGCCAGCGTGGATTTCGGCCGCCGCCTGCGGACGGACATAGTTCACAGTCCCCAGTTGGACCGCCGCTGCGCCGGCGAGCAGGAATTCGAGGGCGTCGTCGGGCGTCGTGATTCCACCGACACCGATGACAGGGATGTGAACGTCGGCCGCCACCTGCCAGACGGCATGCAGGGCGAGCGGCTTGATCGCCGGTCCGCTGAGACCGCCGCTGCCCCGCGAGACGATAGGGCGGCGCCGTCGAACGTCAATCGCCATACCGACGTAGGTGTTGATCGCCGACACCGCGTCCGCACCCGCATCCTCAACAGCCCGGGCGACGGCGACGATGTCGGTGACGTTGGGGGTGAGCTTGACGATCAGCGGAAGCTCGGTCACGGCCCGCACGGCGTGCGTCACCGCCGCCGCTAGCACGGGGTCGATGCCGAACTGCAGCCCGCTCTCCACGTTCGGGCATGAGATGTTGAGCTCGAGCCCGGCGACGCCGGCCACGCCGCTGAGGCGACGCGCGACCGCGACGTACTCCTCCACCGAGTCGCCCGCCACGTTCACGATCACGGGCAGGTCCCAGGTCGCCCACTGCGGCGCATAGACGCGGGCCACGTGGTCGACGCCGGGGTTCTGCAGGCCGATGGCATTCAACATTCCCGATGGGGTCTCCGCGATGCGGATGGGCGCGTTCCCCTCGCGCGGTCGCAAGGTGGTGCCCTTGCTTACGATCGCGCCCAGCGCGGACCGATCCACCTCGGGCGCATCGAAGCCGTAGCCGAACGTGCCGGAGGCCACCATCACCGGGCTGCGCAGACACAGCCCGCGGCCGAGGTCGACCGTCAGATCCGGCCGCTCAGCCATGGAAGCCATCCGTCATCAGGCCCCAGTCGATCCGATCGGCGCGCACGCACGGCCCCTCCTGGCAGGTGAGCAAGTATCCGCCAGCAAGGCGCGGGGCGGCGCAGCCCAGGCAGGTTCCGACCCCGCAACCCATCGGGGTTTCGAGCGCCACCTGGATGGACGAAAGTGGAATCTCGTGGCGACGGGCAGCGTCGATTAATGCGGTGAGCATCGGAGTCGGGCCGCAGGTGAGGATGTCAACGGCCCCCAGCCTGCCCTCCCCGAGAGGGGGAGCGAAATATTGAGTCAGCAGGTCAACGACCGAGCCGGAATGACCGGCGCTGCCGTCGTCGGTTGAGACCTGAACGTCAGCACCCGCGAATCGAGACGCTGGTAGCAGCTGCGCCGCGGTGCGGGCACCCTGCAGCACCATCACGGAGCGCCCCCGCGCGATCAGCGCGTGGACGACGCCGGGAAACACGGCGATACCGAGGCCGCCGGCAATACAGATGGCTGGTCGCTGGCCGTCGATGTCGAAGCCGCGTCCGAGAGGGCCGAGCAAATCCAGCTCGTCACCCTCGCCAAGAGCAGCAAGCCATGCACTTCCCGCCCCGACCACGTTGAAGATGAACCCGATCCGGCCGCTTGCCGGATCAGACCAGGCGGCGCTGTAGGGGCGGCGGAGGAGCGTGTGCGGGGCGCTGACCGCCAGCTGAAAAAACTGCCCGGGAGCAACCGCAACGGCGGAGGGCGGGTGGAAAATCACGAGCTCAACCGCCCCGGCCATGGCCACCGAGCGCTCGGCGACGACGGCCGGCGCGACCGCGACGCTCACGCGCGCACGACCTCGGGGGTGGGCGCGCCCACGTACTCGCCGAGCGTGGCAACGCTCGAGCGATGCTCACGACGCGACGCGCTCAGCGCCTGGACCAACGCCCTCGCGGTATCCAGCGAAGTGAGGCAGGGAATGCGGCGCTCGACCGAGGCGCGACGGATCTCATAGCCATCCCGGAGCGGAACGCCGGCGCCATTATCGGCGATCGGCGCCGACGCCGAGACAGTGTTGACCACCAGGTGCACCTGGCCGGAGTGGATCACGTCCACGACGTTTGGATGACCGTCCCGGAGTTTCTGCACCGTGGTGGCCGGGATCGCCGAGTCGCGGAGTAGCGCAGCCGTGCCGGCGGTCGCAAACAGCCGCAGGCCCAGCGCATGAATCGCGCGCAGGATCGGCAGCGCCTCCTCCTTGTCGGCGTCGGCGATCGAGCACAGCGCGGCGCCATCGGGCGGCAGCTCCTGCATGGTCGAAAGGAAGGCTTTGTACTGCGCCGTCGGCAAGTCTTTCGCGATGCCCATCGCCTCACCGGTTGACTTCATCTCGGGCCCAAGCACGGCATCGACCGCCGGCAGCTTTGCCATGGAAAACACGGGTGCCTTCACCGCGTAAAGGGCGCGGCTGGGCTGCAAGCCGCTGCCGAATCCGAAGTCGGAAAGGGGACGGCCAAGCGATGCGTGGGTGGAGAGCGTGACCATCGGCACGCCCGTCACCTTGCTGAGGAAGGGCACCGTCCGGCTTGCCCTGGGGTTCACCTCGAGCACGTAGGGAACGCCGTCCTGGATGACGAACTGGATGTTGATCAGTCCCACGGCCTTGAACAGGTGGGCGATGGTGGTCGTGGCTTCGGCCACCCGCTCAGTCTCCGCGGGCGTGAGCGTGATCGGGGGATAGACGGCGAACGAGTCACCCGAATGGATGCCGGCGCGTTCGATGTGCTCGAGGATGCCGGGGATGAGCACCGTGTGCGCATCGCAGACGGCGTCGACGTCGAGCTCACGACCGAGCAGGTACTTGTCGACGAGGATCGGGCCACGAAGCCCGAACGCGATGGCCGCCTCGACATAACGTCGCAGGTCCGCGGGCGAGTGGACGATTTCCATGCCGCGGCCACCCAGGACATAGGAAGGTCGGACCAGCACCGGGTAGCCAACCCGGACCGCGATGCCGAGCGCCTCCTCCACGTTGGTTGCCGAACCACCGGGTGACTGCGGGATGCCGGCGTCGCGCAGCAGTGCCTCGCAGCGGCGCCGGTCTTCGGCCAGGTCGATGGTCTCGACCGTCGAGCCGAGGATCCGGACCCCGCCGGCGGCGAGAGCGTCCGCCAGGTTGAGCCCGGTCTGGCCGCCGAACTGGACCATCACGCCGAGTACTGGGTCGCGCCGCAGGACATTCCGCACGCCTTCCAGGTCGAGCGGCTCAAAGTACAGGCGGGTCGACGCATCAAAGTCGGTGCTGACGGTCTCGGGATTGCTATTGATGAGCACGCTGTCGTAGCCAGCCTCTCGGATCGCGGCTGAAGCATGGACGCTGCAGTAGTCGAACTCGATGCCCTGGCCGATCCGGATGGGACCCGAGCCAATCACCGCCACCGCCTGGTTGCCGCTACGGATGATCTCGTCCTCGTCCTCGTAGGTCGCGTAGTAGTAGGGCGTCACCGCCTCGAACTCCGCGGCGCAGGTGTCGACCTGGCGGAAGGTGGGCTCCATCGGCATGGCCGGAAGGCGGCCACTGCTGAGCTCGGCGATGCGTCCGTCGTCGAAGCCGGCCCGCTTGGCGCGGCGCAGGAGGTCGGAGGAGGGGATTTGCTGCAGCTCGGCCTCGAGCGCGGTGATGTAGGCGAGCCGATCGACAAACCACGGCGCGTAGCCGGTCGCCGTGATCACCTCGTCGTTCGTCGCACCGTCACGCAGTGCCTGGAGGGCGGCCATCAGTCGACGGTCGTTCGGCTGGTGCAGCAGGTCGGGACGGCCTCGGAGTTGCGAGGCGTCGGGCAACCGCTGCTCAAGAGCACGCAGCGCCTTGCTGAGTGCGGCCTCAAAGGTTCGCTCGATCGCCATCACCTCGCCGGTCGACTTCATCTGTGTGCCCAGCGTGCGGTCCGCGGCGGGGAACTTGTCGAACGGCCAGCGCGGGATCTTGACGACGCAGTAGTCGAGGGCTGGCTCGAAGGCCGCGCTCGTCTGCCCGGTGACAGCGTTGGCGATTTCGTGCAGTCCTCGCCCGGCCGCAATTTTCGCAGCCACGCGCGCGATCGGATAGCCCGTCGCTTTCGAAGCCAGCGCGGAGGAGCGGCTTACGCGGGGGTTGACCTCGATCACGTAGTACTGATCGGATTCCGGGTCGAGGGCGAACTGGACGTTGCAGCCACCCTCGATGCGCAGCGCCCGGATGATGCGGAGCGCCGCGGAGCGCAACATCTGGTACTGCCGGTCGGACAAGGTTTGGCTGGGCGCGACCACGATGCTGTCCCCGGTATGCACGCCCATCGGGTCGATGTTCTCCATGTTGCAGACGGCAATGCAGGTGTCATTGGCGTCCCGCATCACCTCGTACTCGATCTCCTTCCATCCGGCAAGCGACCGCTCGACCAGCACCTGCCGGATCGGGCTGGCGGCGAGCCCGTCGCGAACCACGGCTTCGAGCTCCAGCGGACTTCCCGCCATCCCCCCACCGGTACCGCCGAGGGTATATGCCGGGCGGACCACCAGGGGAAACCCGATCGACGCCGCGAAGTCCCGGGCATCCTCGATCGCGGTCACGGTGGCGCTGTCCGGCACCGGCTCACCGATGCGCACGAGGACCGCCTTGAAGGCTTCTCGATCCTCCGCCTCCCGGATCGAGGCGAGCGGCGTCCCGAGCACGCGAACCTGGCAGCGTTCGAGCACACCGGCATCGGCGAGTGCCACCGCCAGGTTGAGCCCCGTCTGTCCGCCGAGGGTCGGCAGCAATCCATCCGGTCGCTCGCGTTCGATGATCGCCGTGATGGCTTCGACCGTCAGCGGCTCGATGTAGACACGGTCGGCGATGCCCTCGTCGGTCATGATGGTCGCCGGGTTGGAGTTCACCAGGATGGTCCGCACGCCTTCTTCACGAAGCGCCTTGCAGGCCTGAGTGCCCGCGTAGTCGAACTCGGCAGCCTGGCCGATCACGATCGGCCCGGACCCGATGACCAGGACGCTGCTCGGACGGCGCACCGGCTCGCGCACCGTGATCGGCGCCGGTTGGACGCCTCGCACCAGGTCGAGAAACTCGTCGAAGATCACCTGGTTGTCCTGCGGACCGGCTCCGCCTTCGGGATGGAACTGCACCGAGCGGACCGGCAGGTGGTCGTGCACCAGGCCCTCGACCGAGCCATCATGCAGGTTGCGATGACTGACCCTGAATCCGCTCTTTGCGGGGAGGCTGTCAGCGTCGACCTCGAACTCGTGATTCTGCGAGGTCATCGTCACGCGGCCCGTCCGTAGATCAAGGACGGGGTGGTTGCCGCCATGGTGGCCGAATCGCAGTCGCGAGGTGCGAGCGCCGGCCGCCTGGCCGATCAACTGATGCCCGAGGCAGATGCCCAGCACTGGCACGCGCCGGATGAGCTGCCGGGTCATCGCCACCGCGGACTGCAGCTGCGCCGGGTCACCGGGGCCGTTGGAGAGCACCACCGCGTCGGGCCGCCGAGCCAGGACGGTGTCGAGGTCGCTGTCGTACGGAACAACCTCGACTTCCACGCCGCGTGAGCGCAGCGATCGCAGGATGTTGCGTTTGACGCCGTAGTCGACGACCACAATTTTGAGCCCGCTCCACTGGCGCATGCCACCACCCTGCCCTCCCCCGCTAGCGGGGGAGGGTGGAAGGAGGGCCGGGTCGAGCGTTTCCACGAGGTCGCTGAATCCTTCTGAGACCTGGCGCACGAGGTCTTGCTCCTCGAGTCTTGTCACGCGCTGTACGCGTTCGCGCAGCGTGGGCAGCTCGTGCGCCGGCCCGATGATCGCCCGTTGCGCGCCGGTTCCTCGCAGGTGCCGCGCGAGTCGCCGCGTGTCGCAACCGGTCATGATCGGAACGCCGTAGCCGTCGAGCCAGTCCGCCAGCGACTGGTGGCTGCGCCAGTGCTGCTGAAAGGTGCTGAGCTGGCGCGTGATCAAGGCCCGAACCCACGGTCGGCCTGATTCCTGGAAGTCCGGCGTCGCGCCATAGTTGCCGATCAGCGGATAGGTCATGACGACCATCTGCCCCGCGTACGACGGGTCGGAGAGCACCTCCTGGTACCCGGTCATGCAGGTATTGATGACGACTTCGCCGGTCGCCTGGGTAGCCTGGCCGCCACGGTCACCCAGCACGGTGAATCCGTCCTCGAGGACGAGGACCATCGGCTCAGGCATGTTGCATCACGCGCTCCGTCACCACCTGGCCGCGACAGATCGTCATGATGACCCGTCCGCGCAGCCGCCGACCCTGAAAGGGCGTGTTCTTGCCACGACTCTTAAAGGAGGACGCATCGACTGTCCACTCTTCGTTGGGATCGATCAGGATCCATTCGTCTTCCAGCGATTGGCCGATGATTTCACGCGGCCGGGATACGCAGGCGCGGTAGACGGCGCGACCGTCGAGGTCGAGCCCAAGAACGACGCCCATCGCCGTCTCGAAGCCGTGGAAGCCGTTCGCGCCCGCCTCTTTTGCGGCCCGCTCGTGCGGCGCATGGTCGGTGGCGATCACATCGATCACTCCAGCCACCAGGGCCTGGCGGAGGGCATCCCGATCGTCCGCGGTTCGCAGCGGCGGATTGACATTGCCGTGCGGACCCATGGCCGACGCATCCTTCTCCGTCAGGGTCAAGTGGTGCGGCGTGGCCTCAGCCGTGACCTTCAGTCCCTCCGATTTCGCCCAACGAATTAGGTCGATCGCGCGCCGCGTACTTACATGCTGGACGTGAAGGCGCGCGCTCGGGACGTTGAGCAGGACATCGATCGCGTCCGTTACCGCGGCAGCCTCGGCGTCCGGGCCGTTCCCCAGGCCTTCAGCCTGGGCGTGGATCAACACCGGCAAGCTAGCCTCGGCGGCCGCCTCGAGCGCACGGCGGAGCACGACGGCATTCATCGCGTGCCGCCCGTCGTCGGAGAGCGCCACGGCGCCCGCCGCCTTGAGCGCGGCCGCGTCGGTCAGTTCCCGACCGTCAAGGCCGACCGTCACGGCTCCCACGAAACTGATGCGGATCGGCAGGGCTTCGCTCCGCGCGACCAGGCTCTCCAGTCGCTCCCGCCGATCCGTCACCGGGTCGGTGTTCGCCATCGCCACGACGTGGGTGAAACCACCGACTGCGGCGCTGGTCGCCCCTGACACCAGGGTTTCCTTCTGGGGGAAGCCGGGATCGCGCAGGTGCGCGTGCAAATCCATCCACCCGGGCGACAGCACCAGCCCGGTCGCGTCGCGGTCGGGCGCACCCTCGGCGTTGACCTCCACCGTTTGCGGCATCGAAAGGCCCGCCGGCCCCAGCACGCGGACGTGATGCAGGCGCATCAGCCTTCCGACCGCTCGAGAATGCGGACCGAGTCTTCGCCGTCGGTTTCGCTCAGATGGACCTCGACCCATTCCTGGCGGGAGGTCGGCACATTCTTGCCGATGTAGTCGGGACGGATCGGTAGCTCGCGGTGACCACGATCCACCAGCACGGCCAGCTGGATCTGGGTGGGCCGACCGGCCTCGATCACCGCGTCGATTGCGGCCCGCACCGTCCGTCCGTTGAAGAGGACATCGTCGACCAGGAGGACCGGGCGACCATCGACCGCGGCCGCCGGCAAGCCCCCACCCGGCCCTCCCCCGCCAGCGGGTAAGGGTCTCTGCATGAGCGTAAATGCTTTCGGCAGGTCATCGCGGTAGGCGCGCACGTCGAGCGCGATGACTGGTATACGCACGCCTTCCAGCTGTTCCAGCGTGTCCGCCAGCCGCTGCGCGAGCGGCACGCCGCGCGTGACAATGCCCAGCAGGCTCAGCTGCGCGAGATTCGGTTGGCGCTCGATGATCTCGTGGGCGATCCGACGCCAGGCACGGCGCACGCCCTCGGCGTCCAGGATCACCGCCTTGGCGGGTGGAGTCTGCAACATCAGCGCCCCATTGCCCAGTCGAGCACCGCCATCCGGATCCAAAGTCCGTTGCGAGCCTGGCGGAAATAGGCGGCCCGCGAGTCGGCATCGACCAGGGGATCGATCTCGCTCACCCGCGGCAGCGGATGCAACACGATGGCATGCTCGGGCAAGCGACGCATCAGGTCCACGGTCACGACGTAGACGCCACGGTGGCGCTCATAGTCGTCGGGCGAGGCGAAGCGCTCGGCCTGGATCCGCGTTTGGTAGAGGACGTCCAGGCCTGTGATCGCGCCGTGGAAATCGTCCGTCTCGTCCACTCGGGCTTCTTTCAGCTGATCGAGGACATCCGCTCCCATGCGCAGCTCCGGTGGCGAGATCATGAGCAGCTCGTTGCCCGGAAAGCGGGACAGCAGCAGCGCGAGCGAGCGGGCGGTGCGACCGTGGCGCAAGTCTCCGGCGAGCCCGACGCGCAGATGATGCAGACGGCCGAGCTCCTTCTTGATGGTGTAGAGGTCGAGGAGCGCCTGGGTAGGGTGGTGTCCCGCACCGTCTCCCGCACTGATCACCGGCACGTCGGCGGCACGCGCAGCTCGCTCGACCGCCCCCACCTCGGGGTGGCGGAGCACGATGGCGTCCCCATAGCCGCTGACGATTCGCATCGCGTCCTCGAGCGACTCGCCTTTGGCCGCCGACGACGCCTGCGCGGCATTTTCGGCGCTCAGCACCTGGCCGCCCAGGCGGTACATGGCGGCCTCGAAGGAGAATCGAGTCCGCGTGCTGGGTTCGTAAAACAGCGTCACCAGCAGCCGGCCGTGGAGGGGCGCAGCCTCGGCATCGCCCCGCTCGAACGCCGCCGCGCGTTCAAGCAGCTGCTCGATCAGGGATAGCGTCAGATCGTTCGGGCCGGTGAGGTGTCGACGGGGGACCTGCGTCCGCGCGGGCGGAGCGGTCAGGGTGTCGCGCATCCGATTCTCCTTTCGGCCTCGCTGGGCCGGGTTAAAGGACGACGGTCCGGGTAAGTTTACGGGTCAGCGAACGGGCTGTCAAACGGTCCCGTTTCGTCAACCGCCGAGACTAGCGTTTGGGAATCGATACGGTGGCGACTACCTGTTGCTGGTAGTGGTGCGGATTGTTGCTGCCGTCGTAGGTACTCACAAAGGTCGAGTAGTCGAGGGTACCGGCGAAGTCGTTGCCAAAGTAGTCACCAAGGAACGTATCCGTGGGCACGCAGGCGCAGCGACGGTCCGGGCTGTTGAGCTGCGGATCCCAGATGTGCTCCGTAAGTCGAATGTTGTGCCCGATCGGCTTGAGGGCGGCGGTGTAGAACTGGATGCCCGAGGTGACGCAATAGTCCGTCGCGCCGTAGGGCGGGAGCGGACCCGTGTAGTTGGGGTTTTGCCGGTCGAGCTGAAGACCCGCGGCGGTCGCATCGGTCGTGCCGGCGGCGGGACACGCGAGCCGGCGGTCATAGAAGTTGACGCTTACGGTGCCGTTCGGCGCCACCGCCAGGTTTGGTTGGAACTCGTCGACATTGGTGATGCGGTTGTCGTTGACCTGGATCGGGGCAACCCAGGTCTGGCCCAGGTCGAAAGACGCCGTCAGCAGCATGTTGCCAAAACCCGTGCTCTTCGACTCGTAGGCGACGTAGATTGGATAGTGGCCCGTGCTCGCCGGGTGGTTGCCGACCGCAAAGGTCTCCTCGATGCCGTCCTCGAAGGTGGTGTTCGCGTACCCGGCCCCGGTCAACGGCGGGACATGCACGTTGCTGGCGGCGACCGATGGCCCGATCCAGCTGACGCCGCCATCGGTCGAGTAATCCATCAGCACGTCGACGCAGCAACCGCCTTGCCCGCTGACATAGTTGATCACCGAGGTGTAGACGACCCCTGCGGGATCGATGTGCGGGAGCAGGTAGGTGTTGTTGTTGGTGGAGTTCTGCCTGGGAAGTTCAACCGGTGGCGTCCAGTCGGTATGGGTTCCGTCCTTCCGCGCCACGGCCGTTTGTACGTAGGGTTTGCTGCCGTTGCCGTTGAAGTTGACGTACATCATGTAGATCCGGTTGTAGTTGGGGTTGGGCGATCCGTCAGGACGGACCGGATTGCGGTCGATCGCGATCCATTCCTTGTCGGGTTCCTGGCCGAGGCCGGCATTGGTGGTGAAGACGTAATCGGGGCGCCCGTTGTGGGTCGTGATCCAGGCGTTGGGTCCACTTGCGCCATGCGGGCGGACGGCGATGGCGACGGCCTCGTTAGGAATCGCCCGGCTGGGCTCGTTGCCGACCTCGTATTTTTTATGCCCGGTGCTGTCATAAAAGAACTGGTAGGGAAGCAGGGCCTGGTAATAGTTGCCGAAGGCATCGAAGGCGCCCACTGGATCGGTGTTGTCGGTGAAGCCCTCATAGCCGGGAATGTGGCCCATCGTCGGCCAGGTCTTGCCCGCATCGAAGGACTCGTAGAAGCCGACCAGGTGGTTATAGCCCTCGGGGCTGGCGAACCATTTGGTCGATCCGATCAGATGATTGGGATCGAGCGGATCCACGCGGATGTCCGACTCGGAATGGTCGGTCACCAGTTTCGGTTCGGCCGCCGGATAACCAGGCTGGCTGCCGACTTGGGTGGGATATGGACCGGCAGCGCCGGTATCCTCGCCGGTGGTCGCGCCGGGGCACGATACCTCGCCCGTATAGCCGTCGTTGGGACCGTTGCTGACCGCGAACGGCACCTCCGGCCGATAGCAACTCACCTGCTGACTGGTCACGAAGACGTTGGTGACCCGGTTGGCCGCGAAGCTGTCGGTATAGGCCTGGTCGGATTGCGTGCCCTGTGGCACGTTCCCAATGCCGGGGTCGAGGCCGGTCGATGCGGAATTGACCAGGCTTGGGGCAAGGCCGAGGCTCAGCGGAAGCGCGATCCCGATCAACAGAGCAAGCGGATGGCGTTTCCTTGTGCCCATTTCCCTCCTCCGGCCGGCCCGTCGCCAGTGAGGGGAGCATATCGAACCGTTCGACCGGGCCGTTGTGATATCAACGACGTTGATCGAACGCATCGGAGAAAAGAATTGGACAAATACCACGTCCGTTGATAGTCTGGCTGTAAAGCTATGGAAGTGATCGTTTACACGCGTCCGGACTGCGAGAGCAGCCGCCGGATCAAAGAGATCCTGGCTGACCGGGGGGTCGCCTTCCAGGAGCACGTGTGTGCCGATGGAAAGCTGGATGGCAAGGACCTCCGCACTCTCGACATCGAGGTCAGGCAGGTGCCGCTCACGGTGATCGACGGCGTACCGATCGCCGGGCTGCAGCAGGCGCAGATCGAGCAAGCGATCGGCTGGATCGGGTTCTAAAAACCCGTCCCTAAACCTCGCCACCCGCGAGGAAATCTTTGCCGGGGCCGTTAGGATCAGAGCATGCCTGAGATCGGCAAACTGCTCAT
This sequence comes from Chloroflexota bacterium, assembly GCA_034666565.1. Classification (GTDB taxonomy): domain Bacteria; phylum Chloroflexota; class Dormibacteria; order CF-121; family CF-121; genus CF-13. The sequence continues at coordinate 57,176 of JAXDLN010000012.1, read as the reverse complement.
CATCGTCGGTGGCTTCATCGTCATCGTCGGGCTTGTCCTCGCCCTCGGGCTCCGAATCCCGTACCTTGGCAAATTGCCCGGTGACATCTCAGTCGACCGCGGCAATGTCCACTTCTACTTCCCGATCGTCACCTGCTTACTGCTGAGCCTGGTGCTGACCTTGCTCTTGAACGCCTTCTTCCGCCGCTGACTAGCTCGTCCGGGCTTTTCGAATTTCCTGGTAGAGGTCGCGCAGCGGCTCGGTGATCGGTTCCGGGATGCGAATTTCCAGCGTGGCATAGAGGTCTCCGGAGACGCCGTCGCGCAGCGCGGGGAGTCCCTTGCCCTTCAGCCGAAACACCTTGCCGGCCTGGCTCCCGGGCGGTATGCGGACCTGGAGCTGCGCACCCGTGAGGGTCTCGACCTTGACCTCGTCGCCCAACGCCGCCTGATCGTCGAGCACCGGAAGCGGCGTGTAGAGATCGCGGCCTTTTGCGGCAAACCGCGGGTGCGGCTGCAGATGGACACGCAAGTAGAGGTCACCCGCTTCCGCGGCGCGCTGGCCCTCGCCCTTGACCCGAATCCGTGAACCCTCGATGACGCCCGCGGGAATCTTGACCTGGATCTGGCGCCGCGTCGCCCGAACGCCGGCGCCGCCACAGGTCGGGCAGGTCACGCTCTCCATGACGGTGCGGTTGCCGACTTTGCGCCGCTCGGCCACAAAGCCCGAGCCGCCACAGGTCGGACAGGTCTCGGGCACCTCGGTCTGAATCGTCCGTTCGCCACCGCGCGCGGCCTCCTCCAACGTGATCTCGAAGGGATGCTCGATGTCTTCACCGCGCTCGCGGATGGCAGTCCGACCCCGTGTCCCCTCGAACCCGAACCCCGAGAAGCTGCCGGCCTCGCCGCCGAAGTACGTGTTGAAGAAGTCGCTGAAATCGCCGAAGCCGGCAGCGGCGCCGGCCGGTTGGCCCCCGGCCTGCGTCTGGTACTGGCGAGCGAACTCCTGCTCGCGCTCGATGCGCTCCCAGTCGGCGCCCATCTGGTCATACTTCGTCCGCTTCTTGGGATCGCTCAGCACCTCGTAGGCCTCGTTGATCAGCTTGAACCGATCGGTCGCCTTTGGGTCCTTGTTGACATCCGGGTGGTACTGACGCGCCAGGCGCCGATAGGCGGACTTGATCTCCTTCTCGGATGCCGTCCGCGAGACCCCCAGGGTCTGGTAGTAGTCCTTGTACTCAGGGGTGGCCATGTTTGCGTTTCCCGGGTGATGCCCACATTGAGCGTGGCTCAAACTCGACACCACCGCTGCAGGGTAGGTGGATTTGCCGATGCGTGGCGCCAGACTCGAGCCTACACTCGCGCGATGGCCGACTACCGCGTTGGCGTTGCGGTTTCACCGAAAGTGGAGCGCCGGGTCGCGTGGGTCGAAGCCAACCGTACTGACCTGCAGCCGACCCGGGTGGGCGATGCAGGGGACGACCTCGTGCGACTGGTGCTGAGCTTTCAGGCGCGCAGCGAGGCCGACGCGGTCGAGCAGGCCATGGCGGTATTCGACCGAGCCGCCAAGATGACGGCTGACAGTATTCCGGGCAGTAGCTTGGGTGTGGTTGGCGCGGAAGCTTGGATCGCGACCGAGACCGCTCCTCACGATTACCGCTGACGATTTCGCGCGGGAACGCCCGATCAGGAGCCGCTGTGGACGGCGGTGTACTCGCGGCAGTGCTGCACGAACTTGTCGACCAGCAGCGGATTTTGTCCGAAGTGCAAATGGACATAGCTGGCGAGCAGGTTGGGTGCCACAAAGCCCTCATAGCCGATCACCTCGCCCTCGGCGCTCTGCATCTGGTACGCGGGCTTCAGGCCGCCATTGTGCCCCGTGATGCGGCTCCAGTGGAACTCGTGCCCGCGGTAGAACTGGCCACGCGGTGACAGGATGTTTTCTTCGAGGGTGAGCAGCTGGCGGTAGCCGAATCGATGAATCTCGCCGTCCATCTCGACGTCGACCGGGATCACGCCCGCCATCTCGTAGCTGCTTCCCGACTCGGTGCGCAGCGATCGTCCCAGGTACATCAAGCCGCCGCACTCAGCGTAGATCGGGGTGCCATTCGAGTAGGCGCGCTGGATCGACTCGGCCATCGACCGATTTTTCGCCAGCGGCTCGACGAAGATCTCGGGAAAGCCGCCACCGAGGTAGACGCCGGCGGCGTCCTGCGGTAGGTGCGCGTCCTCGAGCGGACTGAATGGCACGATCTCGGCGCCATGCTCCTCGAGCAGCTCCAGGTTTTCCGGGTAATAGAAGTTGAACGCGTCGTCATAGGCGACCGCGAGCCGAACCCTGCGGCCACCGTCCGGTTTGCCGAGGAAGACTTTCTTGGGGACCAGCGGCACCAGCTCCGCCTTGTTCGCGATCCGCAGCAGCAGATCGAGGTCGACATCGCGCGCGATCGTCTCCGACAGCACGTCGATCATCCGACGCCACTCCTTGTTCTCCGTCACCGGCAGCAAGCCGAGTTGCCGCTGCGGGATGTCGAGCGCCGGCATCGTCCGGAGCGCGCCAAGCACCGGCAGCTTGGCGGTGTCCCAGATCGCATCTTCCACACTGCGCCGGTGGCCCTCGGAGCCGACGTTGTTGAGCAAAACGCCGGCGATCTTCGGCGACTCCGAATAGTTCTTGAAGCCGAGCGCCACCGCGGCGGCGCTCTCCCCCATGCTGCCGACGTCGATGACCAGCACCACCGGAGCCTTGATGATGCGAGCCACATCGGCGGTGCTGCCGTCGGCCGTTCCCCCGCGACCGTCGAACAGCCCCATCATGCCCTCGACCAGTGCGAGGTCGGCCCCCAGCGCTCCCTGGGCGAGCACCTGGCGCAGCGCGCCCTCGCCCAGCATCCAGGAGTCCAGGTTGCGGCAGGGACGCCCGCTCACGTGCGCGAGATAGGCGGGATCGATATAGTCGGGGCCGACCTTGAAGGACTGGACGATCATCCCGCGAGCCTTGAAGGCGGCGATCAAGCCAGCCGTAAGGATGGTCTTGCCAACGTTGCTCGCGGTCCCCGCAACGACCAGCCTTGGAGTACGTACCTCGTCCAGCATCCTTGCCTCGCTATTGAGTGCTCAACAAGGTGCCTCTTCCCCAAAGCACCTGCCTGACGGCTACCGTAGCACAGGGGTCATCCTCGCGTAAAGACAAGCGCTTGGGTCTTTACACGCCGGCAAGGACGAGGGCGGGCTGCACCGCCGGTCGGAGATCCTTGAGATGCAATCGGACTCGATCGAGGCCGTCCCAGCGCTCGCACTGCAGCGCGTACACGACATCGATTCGCCGGCCGCGCGGCAGATGCGGGGCGGCGGTGGCCTTGTCGAAGGCGATGGCTTCCGCCGTGGCGGTGCGGTCGCGCAGCTGCAGGCGCAGGTGGCGGCGATCACCGCCGAAGGTCTCGGCCCGCACCACCTCGACTTCGCGGCTCAGCAGCAGCGGCTCCCGATTGCCGACGCCAAATGGTGCCAGCGCCTGAATCTCCTGGTGGAGGCTCGGCTTGAGATCGGCGAAGGCGGCCGATGCCTCGACCGTGATCGGTCGGGAGAAGGCGTCGCCATTGAGTCGCGTCGCCGTGTACTGCTCCAGGCTCTCCTTCAGCTCACCAAAGCGACTCGCGAGAACCGTGAGGCCCGCCGCCATCGCATGCCCGCCGAATCGATGGAGCAGCGGGGCGCAATGCTGCAGGCAGTCCACCAGGTGAAAGCCCTCGATGCTCCGTGCTGATCCCCGCCACTCATCCGCTTCGGTGTTGAAGACAAACGTCGGGCGGTAGAATTCTTCGACCAGCCGGCTGGCCGCGAGCCCGAGGACGCCCAGCGGCCAATGGTTTGCGCCCATCACGATCACGGCCGCAGCGTTATCGAGCTCCATCACCTGGGCACGCGCCTCGCGAACGATTTCCGTGGTCGCCTGCTGGCGCTGGGCATTCTGCTCCTGGAGCCGCTGGGCGAGGGGATCTGCCTCTTCTCGCGTCTCGGCCATCAGCAACTGCAGCGCGAGCATCGCATCTTCCATCCGCCCGGCGGCGTTGATGCGCGGCCCGAGCTGAAAAGCAAGGTGCTCCGCCGTGACCGGTGCGCTGATGTTTGCAACGGCGAGCAACGCCGCGCAGCCCGGACTCGGGTTCTCGCTCAGGCGGCGCAGCCCGGCGCGCACGATGGCCCGGTTCTCCGCATGCAAGGGCACCACGTCGGCGACGGTGCCGAGCGCTACGGCGTCGAGGGACGCGCCGGGGTCGAGCGCTCCGGGGAACGCCCGCCGCTCGAGTGCGACCAGGAGCTTGTAGGCGACTCCGCAAGCTGCAAGTCCGTCGAAGGGATAGGCGCACTCCGGCTGCTTGGGATTGATCAGGGCATCGACCGCGGGCCGCTGCGCGCCTATCTCGTGGTGATCGGTGACAATCAGTCGCATCCCGCGTGGCCGCCCTGCGGCGGCGTCGACCGAGTTGGTCCCGCAGTCGCAGGTGATGACGAGCCGCGCGCCGCGCGCGTGCAGATCGTTGAGCGCCTCCGCATTCAGGCCGTAGCCTTCGGTGAAGCGGTTGGGAATATAGGTGATGACATCGGCGCCTACGGAGCGCAGGCCGCGGGCCAGCGTGACGCAGGCGGTGACGCCATCGGCGTCGTAGTCGCCATAGACCGCGATGCGGTGGCCGCCGGCAATCGCCTCAGCGATCAGGTCGCAGGCGACCGCCATGTCTTTGAGGAGAAAAGGATCGGGCGCTCGATCGAGGTCCGTCTGCAGCCAAGGATCGAGCTGGGCCTTGCGCACGACCCCGCGCCCGTGCAGGATCTGCCGGAACACCGGGGAGAAGGCCTCCAGTCCTGGTTGAGCCCGAAGTGGCTCGGGGAGGATCCAGTTCCGGCGTTCCTTCTTCAAAGCCGCCCGCATTATGGCACCGCTTTGCGACAGCTGCGTGTCGGACTTTGAAGCCCGCATCCTGCATTTGCAGGAGGTAACCAGCCCGCTCGTCCGTAAGACTGGAGGCGATGCAAGCAGCAAGTGGAAACAGCATGACAACCGAGACGACGACCGTTCGACCGATGTACAGCCTGCGGGCCGAGCAGGCCGTCTGGCTACTGACCGGAATTGTCACCGCGCTTCTGATCATTCGTTTCGCGTTCAAGCTGCTGGCCGCTTCGACCCAGGCCAGCTTCGTAACGTTCATCTACGACCTGACGCAGTTGTTCGTCGCGCCCTTCCATGGGATCTTTAACACGGCGGCCAACGGACGCAATGTCTTCGAGCCCGAATCTGTGGTCGCCATCGTCATCTACCTTTTGATCGGATGGGGACTCGCCAGTCTGGTCCGGGTCGTGACCCGCGGCGGCGGATCCGCGAGCTAGGCGGCCGCGTTCTCCTGGACAACGACCGGAGGGGTGCGCTCCTTGGTGTAGTTGAGGATCAGGATCACGACGAGCAAAAGCCCGGTGCCGATGAACTGGGGCGGATAGAGAGGCTGGTTGAAGCCATACGGAGGTGGCGCTGAGGCGATGAACGTCGCCGCCACTGGAAAGGCCATCTCGGCGATGGTCGCCAAGGTCGCCGGCGTGCTGCGCAGCGCCCGGTAATAGAGAAGAAGCGCGAGGAACCCGGGGATGAGCGCGATCCCAAGGAAAGGCAGGACGTCTGACGATTGGTAGTGCGCGAAGGCTGACCCCCCGTATTGGAGAAGCACGATGAAGATAAGGACTGGGAGCGCCAGCGTGAATCGCAGTGCCGTCGTCGTGGTGAAGCTCAGCTTGCCGAGCACGAAGCGGCCGAGCACGGTCCCACTCGCCCAGAGCGCCGCCGCACCGAGCGCATAGAGTCCGGCCTCGAGCCGGCCATGTTGCAGGTCGGAGAACGGAGCCGCGAGGTTTTGCGCGAAGACCACCATGTAGACGCCAACGATGGCCAGCGCCGCGGTCGGCCAGAACCAGGGACGGCGGCGCTCCCCAAGGATCAGCCACGCGAGCAGGATGGCGATCACCGGCTGCGTCTGCTGGAGCACGAAAGTCTCAGCGTAGTGGCCATAGGAGAACGACTTGGTGAACAGGATGGTGGCGATCGCCTGGGGACCGACGGCGATCAGGACGATCGCGATCCAACCGCGCCGATCCAGCCGGCGCAGCTCCGGGATGCCGCGCAGGAGGAAGGCGAGCAGGAACAGGCTGATCAACGCGTCCTCGATGACGACAATCTGCGCCGGCCTCAGATGACCGACGAGCTGCGCGCGGAAGTAGGTGTCCGAGGCCCACATCGTCGCCGCCACGGCGACCAGCACCACCGAGAAGCGGTCGATGAGGCCAGCCCGGCGAGCCTGCGCTGCCGGTTGTGACTTTATCGTCGGGACGGCCATCGTCATTACTCCTTTGGCCGCCGGGGCTGCAACCGGGCGCATGGCAGATGCGCGCCGAGGGCCTTCTTTCATCCCGACTGTACGGTCGGCCCCGGAGTGGGCTTACGCCTTCACCGGGTCATGCGCCGTAGGGCGCTCGCGGGCTTTACCGCCGATCAGGGAGTTACACCCCTGCCCCGAAGACCGCTAAAAGGTTATCAGTTCGTCTCGAGGCCGTCGGCCGGCGGCTGGACGGGCGCCAGTTGGTCTCCCACGACCACCTTGATGCGCTGCACCTGGTTGTTGCAGACGCCGTGTGCGTTCCATGGCGCGGACAACGGTTGCACGTTCCCCGCCGCGTCCGTCGCTCGGCAGCACAGCTCGAACTCACCCGCCTGGTCGGCGTCCCACACGTGGCGCCATGATTGCCAGGCGAACTCCCCGCCGTCTCGGCCAAGCTCGGCATCGACCCAAGAGTGGCCGCTATCGGTGCTGACTTCTACACGAACGATGGGCCCATGGCCCGACCACGCCCGACCTTCGAGGATGCATGCTCCGACGTGGACCTGGCGCGTGCGTGGCAGAAAATCGGGGATGCCCGGTGGCACCATCAGCGAGCGGGGCAGCATTCGGGTCACGGGCTCACCCAACTCATCCCAGGTGCTGGTGACGTGATAGGCGGGTTCCTGTTGATATCCACGGAACGGGCGGCTCACCACCGTGATCGACCGCAGCCATTTGACGTGGGTCATGCCGTACCACCCAGGGACCACCAGGCGTAGCGGGAACCCGTGTTGGGGCGGCAGCGGTTGCCCGTTGATCGCATAGGCGAGGAAGACCTCTTCACGAGTGGCCTCCGCCACCGTCAGGCTGCGCTCGTACTGCTGCTCGATGCCACCCTGAACACCCCGGTCCAACCCGGTGAACACGACATCAACGGCGCCGTCGAGAGGTCCGGCGGCCTCTAACAGCGGCCGCAACGGCGTGCCCGTCCATTCAGCCGTCCCAACGGCCTCGAACAGCCAGGGTTGGCTGAGTGGGCGAGGCGAAAGGTTGGCCCGGCCGTTCCCGGCGCATTCCATCGTCACCGCCCGGGTCACCGCCGGCCGTCGCATAACGTCGTCGAGCGTCATGGTGAGAGGGGCGCGCACGTGACCCCCGACCACCAGCTGCCACTCGGAGGGATCAATGCGCGGAATGTCGAAATGGATCAGCAGGTAGTGGAGACCGATCGGGGTGATCGGATACCGCAGCGCCTCGAGTGGCAATGAGTGATTCCTCACCGCCAGTTGCAGCTCGTCGAGCGAAACATCCGGGCTGGTCGAGATCCGGTGGGTCGCCTCGGGCTTGGCCATCAGTGCTTGAAGTGGCGCTCGCCCGTGAGGACCATCGAAACCCCGGCGGCATCCGCGGCGGCGATGGCCTCGCTGTCCTTCACCGAGCCGCCCGGCTGAACGATCGCCCGAACCCCCGCGCGCGCCGCGACCTCGACGCCGTCCGGATAGGGAAAGAAACCATCGCTGGCGAGCACCGATCCCGCCGCGCGTGGGCCGGCCCGGTGCACGGCCAGCTCGACCGCCTCGACCCGGCTCATCTGGCCCGCACCGACGCCAACCGTCGCGCCTTGATGCGCCAGCACGATGGCGTTCGACCGCACGTGCTTGGCCACCGTCCAGGCGAATTGCAGGTCTTTCATGGTTGCGTCATCGGGAGTCCTGGCCGTCACGACACGGGCGTCGCCCAGCGTATCACCGGTGTGATCGGCCGTCTGGACCAGGAAACCACCGGTGATTGGGCGAATGTCCAGGGCAAGCTGCGACGATCCTGGCCCCGGCTGCAGCACCCGCAGTTTCGGCTTCGCCTTGAAGAGCTCGAGCGCCGCCTCGTCGAACGACGGCGCGACCACGACCTCGAGGAAGACCTCGACCAGGTTTCTTGCGACGGTCGCATCGACAGGCCGGTTGAAGGCGACGATGCCACCGAAGGCCGACCGGCGGTCGCTGGCGAGGGCCCGGTCGAATGCCTCGGCCGCATCGGTGCTGACCGCCACGCCGCATGGGTTGGCGTGTTTGATGATGGCCACGGCAACGCTTGGAAAGTCCCCAACCAGCGACCAGGCCGCCTGGGCATCGAGGAGGTTGTTGTAGGAGAGCTCGAGTCCCTGCCACTGCTTCGCACCCCCGATCCCGCCCCCCTCGGCGGTCCGATAGAGCGCCGCCGACTGGTGCGGATTCTCGCCATACCGGAGGTCGCGCAACTTGCGGCCGCCGAGGGTGAAGTCCTCCGGCAGCGTTTTCTGCACGTGCGGTTCCCGAAGGTGCTCGCCGATGGCCGCATCGTAGGCGGCGGTGTGGGCGAAGGCCACTGCGGCGAGGTGGCGCCGCAGCGATGCTGGGATTCCTGCCGGGTCTTTGAGAGCCTGGAGGACGACGGGGTAGTCACCGGGTCGCACCACCGGCAGGACATGATCGTGATTCTTGGCCGCGGCCCGCAGCAACGTCACGCCCCCGATGTCGATCGATTCGATGGCTTCGGCCCGACCGGCGCCGGACGAGACGGTCTCGACGAACGGGTAGAGGTTGACGACGACCAGGTCGATCAGCTTCAACTCGCGATCGGCAAGTTCCTGGAGGTGGCGTGGCTCATCACGGCGCGCCAGGATGCCGGCGTGGACGTTGGGATGCAGGGTCTTTACCCGTCCATCCAGCATCTCCGGGACCCCGGTGAGTTCCTGCAGCGCGCGCACGGGAATTCCGGCCTCGCGCAGGGCACGCTCGGTGCCGCCGGTGGCGTACATCGTCACGCCGAGCTGGTCGAGCCCGCGAGCGAAATCGACCAGTCCGTTTTTATCGGAGACGCTGAGGAGGGCGTTCACAGCGTCAGCGGCAGAGGTTGGCCGGCCAGGCGCTTGACCACCACCGGCAGCAGTGCATGTTCTTCGGCCTGGATCCGTTCGCGCAGGCTCTCGACCGTATCGTCCGGCCGGACCTCGACGCGCCGCTGGGCGAGGATCGGGCCCTGGTCCACATCATCGGTCACAAGGTGTACGGTGCAGCCGGTTTCCTTGACGCCGGCTTGCAGCGCCATAGCGACAGCGTCCATGGTGCCCGCGAAATCGGGGAGCAGCGATGGATGGATGTTGACGATCCGGCCCTCGAATTGGCGGATGAAGACGCGCTCCAGGATGGCATCGTACCCGGCGCAGACCACCAATTCCACGTCATGCATTCGAAGTGTCTTGCCCATCGCGAGATCACGCGCCTTCCGGTCGGGGAAATTGGCCAGCCGAAAAACCTCGCGCGAAACGCTCGCCTTCTTGGCCAGCTCGAGGGCCGCGCAATCCCGGTTGGCGCAGACCATCACGACCCGTGCCGGGTACATGGGATCTTTCCCCGCCTCGATCAGCGCCTGCAGGTTGCTGCCCCGGCCGGAAACCAGGACGCCAACCCGGAGCCGGCTCACTCTAGGATCTGAACACGTCGCCGCTCGGACGCCACGATATCGCCGACTACGAAGATCTCTCCCTCGAGCAGGCGCAGGGCGGTCGCGGCACTGGCCTCATCGACCACGACGATCATCCCGAGTCCCATGTTGAAGGTACGCCACATCTCCTCGTCGGGCGTAAAGGGCGCGAGGTAGGAGAAGATGGCGGGCTCGGGCCAGGTGCCACGCTGAATCCGGGCCCCGAGTCCGACCGGGAGGATGCGCGGCAAGTTGCCGACGACACCGCCGCCGGTGATGTGGGCCAGGCCCTTGATCTCGACGACTTCGCGCAGCCGCCGTACCGGATCGAGATAGGCGCGGTGTGGCGCCAGGAGCGCATCGAGGACGGTGTGACCATTGCCGGGGATCGTCTGGCTAAGCGCCTGGCGCGGGATCACCCGGCGGGCCAGGCTGTAGCCGTTGGTGTGGAGACCAGTCGAGGGTAACGCCAGCAGGGCGTCGCCTTCGCGAATCGCGGTGCCATCGATGATCGCGTCCCGCTCGCAGACACCGACCATGAAGCCGGCAATGTCGTAGGTGGTCGGTTGATACACGCCCGGCATCTCCGCGGTTTCGCCGCCGAGCAGCGCGCAGTTGACCTGGCGGCAGGCATCCGCCATCCCGGAGACGAGCTCGGCGACAACCGGAGGATCGAGGACCCCGGTCGCGACATAGTCGAGGAAAAAGAGCGGCTCGGCGCCCGCCGTCAGCACGTCGTTGACGCAGTGATTCACCAGATCGGCGCCGATCTGGGCGTGACGGCCCGCGCCGCTCGCCAGCAGCACCTTGGTCCCGACCCCATCGGTGCTCGCCACCAGCACCGGCTCACGGTAGCGATTGGTGTCCAGGGCAAAGAGCCCGCTGAAGGGACCGACCCCGGCCAGCACCTGCGGGCCCTGGGTGGCGGCCGCCAGCGGGCGGATCAGCTCAACGGTGCGATTGCCGGCTTCGATATCGACGCCGGAATCGCGGTAGGTCGTCATCGGGCGACCGTCTCCAGCGCCAACTTATCCATCTCGAGCTGGACCGGCACCGGCACCGGGTAATCGCCGTCGAAGCACGCCATGCAAAAGCCGCTCACGTTTTTCACCGCCCGGAAGAGCCCGGCCTTGCTCAGGTACTTCAGGGAGTCGGCGCCGATCAGGTGCTCGACCTCTTCGACGCTCCGACCGGAGGCGATCAGCTCCGAACGGCTGGCGATATCGATCCCCATGAAACAGGGCCACTGGATGGGCGGGCTGCTCACCCGAAAATGGACCGTTTTGGTGCCGGCCCGGCGCAATTCTTCGACGATCTTCCGGCTGGTGGTGCCGCGCACGATCGAGTCGTCGACCAGCACCACGCGCTTGCCTTCGAGAATCTCGCGCAGCGGATTGAACTTCAGCTTGATACCGACGTTGCGCAGCCGCTCGTTGGGCTGGATAAAGGTCCGCGTGATGTAGCGGCTCTTGATCAAGCCCTCGCTGTAGGGAATGCCGCTGGCCTCGGCGTAGCCGACGGCAGCCGGCGTACCTGAATCCGGGAGGGAGATGACGATGTCAGCGTCCGCGGGCGCCTCCCGCGCCAGTTCCCGACCCATGTTGCGACGGGCCTCGTACAGCGACTGCCCCTGCAGGCGCGAGTCCGGGCGGGCGAAGTAGATGAACTCGAACATGCACATCGCCTTGCGCGGCGACAACAGCAGCTGCTCCGCGATCGGCTCGCCGCGACCGAGGATGACGGCCTCGCCCGGCTCGATCTCGCGAACGAACTCGGCGCCCACGGTATCGAGCGCGCAGGTCTCAGAGGAGATGATGGCGCCGCCGTCTGGCAGGCGTCCCAGGCACAGCGGCCGAATCCCGAGCGGGTCGCGGACGCCGACCAGGGCGTCCCTGGTGAGAAACAGCAGGCAGTACGCGCCCTGGAGTCGTGGCAGCGCGCGACGCAAGACCGCCACGATGTCAGTGCCGCCGGTGTGCGCGACCAACTCGGCAAGCACCTCGGTGTCGCTCGACGTCTTGAAGCGAACGCCGTGCTGCTCGAGATCGTCACGTAGCACCTGCGCATTGGTGAGGTTGCCGTTGTGGGCGATCGCGATGGTCCCGAGCTGCGGATGCTCGACGAGAATGGGCTGCGCGTTCTCCAACCGGTTCGAGCCGGTGGTGGAGTATCGCGTGTGACCCATCGCCAGGTGGCCGGTCAAGCGCTCCAGCGCCTCCTGGTCGAAGGCCTGCGCAACCAGGCCCATGTCCTTGTGCATCCGCATGGTCTGGCCATCACTGGTGGCGATCCCGGCGCTCTCCTGCCCGCGGTGCTGCAGGGCGTAGAGCCCGAAATACGTCAGGTTGGCGACGTCTTCGCCGGGCGCATCGATGCCAAAGAGTCCACACTCCTCGTGCATGCGCTCATCGGCCATAGGATGGCGCCGGTTCAAAACGGTGTTTCCCATGCCTGTCGCAAGCTGTCGAGGGAAAGGCGGATATCCGACCCCACCTGGAAATCCTCGCCGCCAACGACGCCGACGGCGTACAGCGGAACGTGATGGCTCGCCATCAGCTGCTGCAGCTCGGGCACGCGCCGCGGGGCAACGCTCACGATCACACGCCCCTGTGACTCGCCGAAGAAGAACGCCTCGCGGCTGACCGGCCCGACGATGCCCGGGCAACGTAGCCCGTGTCCACCGTAGAGAGCGCTTTCCGCCAGCGCGATCAGCAAGCCTCCGTCGGAGACATCGTGGGCGCAGCGTATCACCCCGCGGCCGATGGAATCGAGCATGGCGCCCTGCAAGCGACGCTCCATCTCGAGACTCACCATCGGGGGGCGGCCTTCGGCGGGCGCGCCTAGCAGCCGCAAATACGCACTTCCGGCGAGCTCCTCACGCGTCTCGCCAAGTAAAAAGACGAGGTCTCCGTCCTCCTGGAATCCGGAAGGGCATCGCAGGGACAAGTCCTCGAGCAGCCCGACCATGCCGATCACCGGCGTCGGCGGGATGTTCCGCTCGCTCGTCTCGTTGTAGAGGCTGACGTTGCCGCTGACCACCGGCAGGTCTAGCGCGCGGCAGGCGTCCGCGAGGCCGCGGATACTCTCCTGCAACTGGCCGAAGATGACAGGCCGCTCTGGGTTGCCGAAGTTCAGGCAGTTGGTCACCGCGATCGGGCGGGCGCCGGTGCAGACGATGTTGCGAGCGGCCTCGGCGACGGCGGCCTTCGTTCCTTCGTACGGGTCGAGCGCGACGTACCAGGGATTGCCGTCCGTCGTCAGGGCCAGGCCCTTGTTGGTTCCGGGCACGCGCAGCAGGGCCGCATCGAAGCCCGGGCCGAACACGGTGTTGTCCTGCACCTGGTGGTCGTAGGTCCGATAGATCGGCCGTCGGCTGCGCAGATTCGGGCTCGCGATCAGGTCGAGCAGGATCGCCTCGGGCTCCTCGACCGCCGGCATCACCACCGTGGGTTGCTTGTCGGGAAAGGACGCGACCGGCGACCGGAGTGGAACGCCGTCCACCAGCGCCTTCAGCGGGATGTCGGCAACCGAAACGCCGCGCTCGCGAATCCGAATCCGCCCGGTCCCGGTCACTACCCCGATGCGGTCGGCGTGGAGCTCGAAATGGTCGAAGACCGCGCGTGCCGACGCCTCGGCAGCGGGTCGCACCACGACCAGCATCCGCTCCTGCGACTCGGACAGCATCACCTCGTAGGGGGTCATGCCCTGTTCCCGGCGGCTGATCCGGTCCACGTCGATGTCGATCCCGCGGCGGCCACGATGGGCGAGCTCGCTGGCGGCGCTGGTCAGCCCGGCCGCACCCAGATCCTGGATGGCGGTTACGCCGTCGAGCTCGTTCAGCCGCAGGCACGCCTCGCACAGGAGCTTTTCCAGGAATGGATTGCCGACCTGGACGGCGGGACGACGCTCGGCCGACCGCTCATCCATCTGCACCGAGGCGAAGGTCGCCCCGTGAATGCCGTCGCGGCCGGTATCGGCACCGACCAGCAACACGATCTCACCCGCTCGATCGGCAGTGGCGTGGCGCAACCGGTCGTGCGCGACCAGGCCAACGCACATCGCGTTGACGATCGGGTTGTCGGTGTAGCCGGGGTCGAAATGGACCTCACCGCCAACCGTGGGGCAACCGAAGCAATTGCCGTAGCCACCGATACCGGCGACCACGCCGTGGAAGAGATGGCGGTTGTGTCCCGAATCGAGCGGACCAAAGCGCAGCGCATCGAGGATCGCGATGGGTCGGGCGCCCATGGCGAACACGTCGCGGAGGATGCCGCCCACACCGGTGGCCGCCCCCTGATAGGGCTCGATCGCCGACGGGTGATTGTGCGACTCGATCTTGAAGACCACTGCGAGTCCATCGCCGATATCGACGGCCCCAGCGTTCTCGCCCGGCCCCTGCAGCACATCCGGACCCTCGGTGGGTAGCTGGCGGAGCAGCGCCTTCGAGGTCTTGTAGGAGCAATGCTCGCTCCAGAGCGCGCCGAACATGCCGAGCTCGAGGTCGTTCGGATCGCGGCCGATGGCGCGCACGATGGCGCGGTACTCGTCCTCGCTCAGCGCGACTTCCTCGAGCTGGGCGCGCCTGATCGCGACCGCCATCAGACCGCGACCCGAGCCAGGGCGTGGATGGCCGAGCGGAACACCGCAAGGCCGTCGCTGCCGCCCAGCAGCTGCTCGCAGGCGCGCTCCGGGTGCGGCATCATGCCAACCACGTTGCCGCGGGCGTTGGCGATGCCGGCGATGTTGCCCAACGATCCGTTCGGATTCGACTCGGCAGTCACCCGCCCATCGGGCGCGCAGTAGCGAAAGACAACCTGGCCGTTGCGCTCGATGGCATCGAGCGTCTGCGGGTCGGCGAAGAAATTCCCCTCGCCGTGAGAGATCGGGATGCGGAGTACCTGGCCGGGACGGCAATCGAGCGTGAAGGCGGATTCGCTCTGCTCCACCCGCAAGTTCACCCACTCGCACCGGAACTCGCAGGATGCGTTCTTGAGCAACGCCCCAGGGAGCAGCCGTGCTTCTTGCAGGATCTGGAAACCATTGCAGATCCCGAGCACCAGTCCGCCGCGATTCGCAAAGTCGGTGACCGCTTCCATCACCGGGGCGAAGCGGGCGATCGCGCCGCAGCGAAGGTAGTCGCCGTACGAGAAGCCCCCTGGCAGGATCACGAGATCGAGGTCGTCGAGACGCTCCTCCCGGTGATCGATGTACCGCGCGGGTTGGCCAAGCACGTCGCCGACCGCGTGGCCGCAGTCCCGGTCACTCCAGGTGCCGGGGAAGACGACGATTCCAGTCTTCAAGCGCGCAGCTCGATGCGGTAGTCCTCGATGACCGCGTTGGCCAGCAGCTGCTGGGTCATCGCGTCGACTCGCGAGCGGGCCTCGCCCTCATCGTCGGCGTCGAGCGTGACAACGAGGTACTTGCCCGCGCGCACGTCGGTCACGGAATCGAAGCCAAGCGCGTGCAGGCCACCCTTGATGGTCAGACCCGCCGGATCATTGACGACCGGCTTCAGGGTGACGAACACCTCAGCCCGATAGGTCACGACCGCTCCACCGCGTGGAAGAAGGCGAGACGTCGCATTGCCTCGAGATAGCGTGCGCTTGTCCCTTCGACGACCTCAACGGGCAGCGGTGGTGCCGGCGGCTCTTTATTCCAGCCGATCTGCTCGAGATAGTCGCGCAGGTACTGCTTGTCGAACGAGGCTTGGGGCCCGCCGGGCTGATAACGCTCCAGATCCCAGAAACGCGACGAATCCGGGGTCATCACTTCATCGATCAGGATGATCTCGCCATCGTGAAAGCCGAATTCGAACTTCGTGTCAGCGAGGATCAGCCCACGCTCAAGGGCCCTCGCAGCCCCGAACTGATAGAGGGTAAGGCTCGCGTGCTCAAGGGTTTGCGCGAGCTCGCTCCCGGTCTGCCTGGCGAGCTCGGCACGCGAGATATTTTCGTCATGCCCAGACAGCGCCTTGGTGGCCGGAGTGAAGATCGGCTCAGGAAGCCGGTCGCTTTCCTTCAGGTCGGGCGGCAGCCTGTCACCGGCGATCGAGCCGGTGCGCTGGTAGTCCTTCCAACCCGATCCCGAGATGTAACCGCGAACCACGCACTCGAACATAATCGGTTCCGCCATCACGACCCGCATCGCGCGCTCGCGCAGGTCCGGCTCAGTATCGAGAAGCTCCTGGGAGATCGACTGGTCGTCCCCCATGTGGTTGCGGATCAAATGGGTCGTCTCCGACAGCCAGCCGTGCGTGAGCCCGTTGAGGACGCGGCCTTTGTCGGGAATCGGCGTTGGCAACACGACATCAAAGGCGGAGATCCGATCCGTCGACACCATCAGGAGCTCGCGGTCGCTCAGTCGGTAGGTGTCGCGAACCTTGCCGCGCGAGTGCAGCGGTAGCGGTAGGGAGGTCGTCAGGATTGCGCTCATGTGCCCCCACCCTGCCCTCCCCCGCGAGCGGGGGACGGTAGGGCCGGCTCGAGGCCGAGGCGCTCGAAGGTCACGTCCAGGTGACGCAGGTAGAAGGCCGGGTCGAAGAGCTCGGCGAGCTCGCGCTCGGTCAAGCGCTCACGAATCTCGGGGCTCTGCCCGATGGCGGTCTTGAAGTCCGGTCCGCCGTCGAGCGCGCTGAGGGCCGTTCGTTGCACCAGGCGATAGGCGTCCTGGCGGGACATCCCCTTCTGCACCAGCGCCAGCAGCACACGCTGCGAGAACACCACGCCGCCGCTGCGGTAGAGGTTGGCCCGCATCCGTTCCCGGTCGATCGTCAGGCCTTCGATGATGTCCGCCATCAGTTGCAGCATGTAATCGAGCAAGGTGCAGGCATCGGGAAAGATGATGCGTTCGGCCGACGAGTGGCTGATGTCCCGCTCGTGCCAGAGCGCCTGGTTCTCGAGCGACGTCTGCGCATAGCCCCGCACCACGCGGGCGAGGCCGCACACGCGCTCGCTCAGGATCGGGTTGCGCTTGTGCGGCATCGCCGAGGAACCCTTCTGCTCTTCGCCGAACGGCTCCCGGACCTCCGAGACTTCAGTGCGCTGCAGGTGCCGGATATCGGTGGCGAACTTCTCCAGGCCGCCGGCCAGCACCGCGAGCGTCGTCAGGTAGGCGGCATGACGGTCGCGGGCAATCACCTGGGTGGTGACGGGCGCCACCTTCAGCCCCAGCTTTTTGAGCGACGACTCCTCGACCCGCGGCTCGACGGTGGCGTGCGTGCCGACCGCACCCGAAAGCTTGCCAACCCGGATGTCCTCGCGGGCGGTGACCAGCCGCTGACGGTCGCGGTCGAGCTCGTCCAGCCAGCCGGCCAGGACGAAACCGAAGCTGATCGGTTCGGCGTGGATGCCATGGGTCCGGCCGGCCATCAGGGTATCGCGCTCCTCGATCGCACGCCGCCGGATCACCGAGGACAGGCGGTCCACATCCTTAAGAAGGATGTCCGCCGCTGCGACCAACTGCAAGGCCAGAGCGGTGTCGAGCACGTCAGAGGACGTGAGGCCCCGGTGCAGGTGGCGGGCGTCGTCACCCAAAGGTTCGGCCAGGGAGTCGAGAAAGGCAACCACATCGTGCCCCACCCGCTCCTCCAGCCGAGCGATATGGTCGGGATCGACGCGGGCCTGACGGAGACGGTCGAGCGCCGACCGCGGGATCTCGCCGATCTCGGCCCACCCCTCAGCGACGATGAGCTCGATCCGCAGCCACAACTCGTAGCGCTGCTTGGGGGAGAAGATCTCGCTCATCTCCGGATGGGCGTATCGAGGGATCAATCGGCGGCTGGTCTCCTTGTGGGTGGCGTGCCGTCGGTGACGGGCTGATTATAGCCGCCGTCACAGTTGCGTAACCTCTCGCACCGATTATGACTTTTCATATACGGGGAGTTGCTGGTACATTGGCCCGACACGTAACCAAGTGGGGGCGTCACCCGTTCAGTCTGCAGCGGGCGCCCTATGGGGTGCCCTGATGCCGGAATTTGAAGAGCGGGATTTGGTCGAGCGAGCGAAGCAAGACCCCGAAGCGTTCGGGGCCCTGTACGACCGCTATTTCCCGCAGATTTATCGATTTGCGTATTCCCGAGTTCGAGACCAATCCCTGGCCGAGGATGTGACATCGGAGGTGTTTTTCAAAGCGCTTAGAAATATCAAGCGGTACACCTACTCGGGCCATCCCTTCTCGTCCTGGCTGTACCAGATCACCCTGAACGCGGTCGCCGACCATTACCGCGGGCTGCACGGTGAGGTGGACCTCGAGGAAGGCGCGAGCCTGCCGAGCACCGCGCCGGCGGTGGTTGACGAGGTTGTGCGGCGCGACCGCAGCCGCCGGGTCTGGGCGGCCATCGACCAGCTTCCCCGCCAGCAGCGGGCGGCCATGGTGCTCAAGTTCAGCGAGGACCGGAAGATCGAGGAGATTGCGCAAATCCTGGGAAAGAGTTCGGGGGCGGTCAAGCTGCTCTTGCACCGGGCCGTCGAACGGCTCCGCCGCGAGCTGCCCCCTGAATTCGAGATTGGTGTGACGTGATGAACGATCCCGAACTCGACGAGCTGTTCGCCGATCCAGCCGACCGCGCGGTCGTGGATCTCCTCAAGGCGTCGCGGCCTGCCACGCCGCCGCTGGACCCGCACTTCCATAACTACCTGCGCGCCAAGCTGATGACGGAAGCGCGACGAGCGCTGCCGGCTCGCGCCGCCCGGTCGTGGTTCCCCTTCACATTGTCGCCCAAAACGGTCGTGCCGGCGATGGCCGCGGTCGCGGTCGGCTTCGTGGTGGTGCTGGGCGTCGAGATCTACCTCCACAACGGCCAGCCCGGGGCGCAGCAGGTCGCGTGTGTCTGCAAGCCAATCAACAACAAGACGAATGTCGGCACGGGCGAACCGATCGTGATCCCCTTCACCGGGCCGGTCGACAAGACCGCGGTCGCGGAATCGGTCGTGATCCAGCCGGCCACCTCGGTGACCAAGCAGTGGGTCGGGCAGAACCTCGTGATCATCCCGGACCACCCGCTGGCGCCGAATACCAACTATTCGGTCACCTTCAAGCCGCTGGCGACCCCCACGCCCACGCCGAAGCCCAACCCCGTGGTGCGACAGACGCCCACGGTCGCCCCAACCCCGGTCGTCGTCCACTTCACCACCGTCCCGCCGCCAGTCGCGCCCATCGTTCCGCCGTCGTTCAAGAGCGCGAGCGTGAACTACGGCTACGACAGCCGGCTGGCCGATTCTGGCACCGTCCTCAGCGCCGCCTGGGCCCCGACGGGCCAGGTCCTGGTCACCCGTCCGGTTGGGCAGCTCGGCCCTGGGTCGTCACCGAGCCCGTCGGCCTCCGCGACGCCATCCGGTCCACCGGCGCCGAAAGCGACGACCGACGTCTGGCTGATGAGCTCGCTGGGGACCCCGATCCGCATCCTGGTCCCGGGGGGAAGCGTGCCCGCCGCCGCCCCGTCGGGCGGGCTGTTCGCCGCCTGGCAGGTTGCGTCGGGGAACCGGGTCAGTCTTCGGATCTGGGACCTGCAGGGGAACTTGCAGGCTAGCGTTATCACCATCAACGCGGCGCCCGACCGGGCTCCCGTCTGGATCGGTGAGGATCGGATCGCCTACGTCGACCAGGGCCGGCTCCACATCGTCGACCTACACGGAGCCCAGGCCGGCGGTGCGGCGCTGCGGGTTGGCAACGGCCGTCTGGCGGCGTCGCCAACCAGCTCGCGGCTGGCGGTCGAGGGCGTCGACGGATCGGTCATCCTCGACCTGCGTGCCGGCGGGTCGTCGAGCAATCTCCCCTCCGGAGCGAGCGGCTTTGCCTGGTCGTCGAAGGGAGACCTCGCGTTTGTCATACGGCAGGGTACGACCACCGATCTGTACGTGGGCGCGGATGGCCAACCCTTCCAGAAGGTTGCGACCAGCCCCGGTGGTCAAACCTGGTCAGACTTGAGCTGGTCCCCCGATTCGACCTCCCTGCTGATGGCCACCACCGCCACCAGTGGCAACGGCGCTGGCCCCAGCCTGGTACTGGTCAACCGCGACGGCAGCAGTCTGACCCCCTTCGGAGCAGCAACCAAGGAATACGCCTCGCCACAGTGGTCACCGAGCGGTGACCTGGTTCTCTTTACGCGGCGGGACGAGGTCGGTGGCCGGGCCTTCTGGACGGCGACCGCCACCCCCTCGAGCGCCGACTCGGCGGCGAACCAGGCCCTGGCCGAGGTCGCCAGGTTCATGCTGGCTCGGATCAATAGTGACAGCGTCGCGGCCCAGGCGGAGCTGGACCAGGCGGGCCTGGCCGCGTACCAGGCTGGGGCCTCATCGTTGCTCGGCCCGACCGGCAGCCACTTCAGCCGCTACTATCCGGTCACCGTCCAGCCGAGTGGATCGAACCCCAATGCCTTCCTGGTGGGGGTTCGGATCTTCAGCGCCAAGAACGGCGTAGAGACCAGCTTCTTCGAAGAGCAATTGACGCTGGTCCGGCAAGGCGGGTCATCACCGCTGGTGCCACAGTTCCACCAATACCTGGTCGACGCCGTGAGCGCCTCGCCCTCGATGCCACTCGGCCATGGTCCGAACGTGGTCTCCGTCGAGGTGGTCCAAGCAGCGCCCGGCGAGCAGGTGCGTGTGCACTTCGATGCGGACCTCAAGCCGGATACGGTCTCCAGCGGCACCATCCAGGTCAAGGATGCCGACGGAAAGGTCGTCGATGCGCATGTGAGCTTCGACGCCGATAACCACCTCGCGACGCTCGCCGTCAAACTGAAGCCAGGAACCTACCAGCTGGTGGTCACGACCGGCGTGACCGACATCAACGGCGTCGCGGTGGCGCAAGAGTACGACGCGCCGCTGGTCATCGGCGGCTAACCCTCGCTGTTGAGGACGACCCCCGCCGCGATAGCGGCCGCCAGCTCCCCCGAACCGTAGAGCGATTCGAAGGGCGAGACCTCCTGGTCGAACGCCTTGGTCTTCTCCAGCAAGCTCGGGTGATCCTGGATGAAGCTGGTCGAAATCCGACCATTGATGAAGTCCGGCTCCTCCAAGAGGGCACGGTGGAACGGGATGGTCGTCTTGGGCCCGGTCAGGACGAACTCCTGTAACGCCCGCCGGCCGCGGCCGATCGTCGACTCCCGGTTGTCGGCCCAGACGATCAGCTTGAGCAGCAACGAGTCGAAATGCGGCGAGACCTCCTGGTGCGGCCGGATCCCGCTGTCGACGCGCACACCCGGCCCCGACGGTGGCGCATAACGGCGGACCCGTCGGGGCGTCGGCATGAAGTTGCGCAGAGGGTCCTCCGCGTTGATCCGGAATTCGATCGCGTGTCCACGTGGTGCGCCGTAGCCGCCCGCAGCCAGCCGCTCGCCCCGGGCGATGCGGATTTGCTCGCGGACGAGGTCGATACCGAGCACCGTCTCCGTGATCGGATGTTCGACCTGGAGCCTGGTGTTCATCTCGAGGAAATAGAAGTCCTCACCCGACACGATGAACTCGATCGTCCCCGCATTGCGATAGTGCACCGCCGCCGCCGCTTTGACGGCGGCCTGCGCCATGGCGCGCCGCTGTGCTTCGCTCAGACCAACCGCCGGCGTTTCCTCGAGCAGCTTCTGATGCCGCCGCTGGATCGAGCAGTCGCGTTCACCCAGCGCCAGGGTCGTGCCGTGATCGTCGGCAAGGATCTGCATCTCGATGTGACGCGGATGCTGCAGGTATCGCTCCAGATAGACGTCGGGACTGCCGAACGAGCTCTGCGCCGCGCGGCGGCAGGCTTCAAAGGCCGCCGGCAGCTCGCGCGGCCCCATCGCCACCCGCATGCCGATGCCGCCCCCGCCGGCGGCCGCTTTGACCATCACCGGGTAGCCGATGCGCTCCGCTTCGCGGACCGCGGCTCCTTCGTCGGCAAGCGCCGGCGTCCCGGGCACGACGGGAACGCCGGCCTCGACCATGCGGCGACGGGCCTCGACCTTGTCACCCATGGCCCGCATGCTGGGCGCCGTGGGACCGATGAAGGTGAGCCCGTTCCTGGCGCAGGCGTCCGCAAAGGCGGGGTTCTCAGATAGGAAGCCATAGCCAGGATGGATGGCATCGGCGCCGCGATCCTTCGCCACGCGCACCAGCTGCTCGATGTCGAGGTAGCCCTGACGCGGCGCCGGCGCGCTCAGCGCGACGCGCTCGTCGGCGAAAAACGCGTGCGGGGCCCGCGCATCCGGCTCCGCGTAGACGGCGACCGTGGGGATGCCCATCTCGCGACAGGTCCGCATCACGCGAAGGGCGATCTCGCCACGGTTGGCAACCAGGACTTTGGTAACGCTAGCCAATCGTCATCAACACGTCGTTCGGGGCGACGATGGCTCCCTCTTTAGCGAACACTTCGCGTACCGTCCCGCCGACCGTCGCGACAATGTCGTTTTGCATCTTCATCGCTTCCAGCACCACGACCACATCACCGAGGCGCACCTTGTCCCCCTTTGCAACCTTGACCTTGACAACCATGCCCTGCATCGGTGCCTGGATCGCCCCATCGCCGCCGGCACGCTGCGCGGGCGTCGGGCCCGACGCGGCGGCACGTGGCGCGCCCGGACCGGGAGCGACACCGTCGCCGAGGATCCGAACCCGGTATGCCTCGCCATCGACTTCGACCGTGAACTCGCGGGCAGGCGATTCTGCAGAGGCGGAGGCTGCCGGAGCGGCCGCGGGTGGCGCCGGCTTTGGCTCCGCTGTGGGGGTCGGCGCCGACGCGGTGGCCGCCTCGCCCCGGTGCCCTTCCGGCCGCAGGATATTGGCGGCATCCTCGGGAAACAAGATGTAGGTCAGGACCTGGTCGACCCCGGTCGCGGTCAGGCCCTGCTTGCGCATCTGGCGACGGGCCCGATCGATCCCTGGCTGTAAGAGGTCCGCGGGGCGCAGCGTGATGGCATCTGACGGACCGAGTGCGCGTTTGCGGACCTCGGGATCGATGGGCCCGGGCGGCGCGCCGTACAGTCCCTTGACGTAATCCCGAAACGGCTGCTCGATGTGCTGGTAGCGCTTGTCGCTGAGCGTGTTTGCCATCGCCTGGTTGGCCGCGATCCGGTTGATCGGCGCCGCCATCGGCGGATACCCCATCTCCTGGCGAACCAGCAGCAGCTCCTCCAGCAGCCGGTCGTATTTATCGATCGCATTGCGCTCACGGAGGTTACGGATCAGGATCGCCAGGACCGGTGCGGGCAGCTGATGTTGCAGCACGAAGACGTCGTTGCGAAACGCGATGGGGTCCTGGAACTCGAGGTACTCGTCATGGATCTCGTCGAAGTACCGGCTCGCCTGGCTGATCAGGTTGAGGTCGAGACCGGTGTCATATGGCCCGTCGCGAAGACTGGCGACCATCGTCTCGGTCGCCGGTTGGGAGGCCCCCCAGGCCAGCGCCGAGAGGGCAGTGTCGATGCCCGTGGCGCCGGCCTCGATCGCCGCGAAGTACGAAATGGGCGCGAGCGCGGTCGTGGAGTGGGAGTGAACACTGACCGGCAGCCTGGTGGCGCTCGCGATCGCGCCGACCAGGGCCCTGGCCTCGATCGGCGCCAGGATACCGGCGACATCTTCGATCCCGATCCAGTCCGCGCCCATAGCTTTCAACCGAGCGGCCGATTTGACGGTGCGGGCCTCGTCGACCACCGGGCTCGGGCTGTAGACGAGCGCCCCGATGACGCGTGCCCCGGCTTTATGCGCCGCCTCGATCGGCACCTCGAGGTTTCGGAGGTCGTTGAGCGGGTCGAACATTTTCACGACGCGGATGCCGTCTTCGACGGCCTGCTCGATGAAGGCTCGCACCACGTCGTCGGGTTGGTGCGTCTGTCCGATCAATGTCTGGCCGCGGATCAACATCTGCAGGGGCGTCTTTACGATGGCGGCTCGCAGGGCGCGTAGCCGCTGCCATGGATCTTCCTTCAAGGCGCGCACCGAAGCGGCGAAGGTCCAGCCACCCCATGCATCGAGGGCGTGGTACCCGATGTCGTCAAGGGTCTTGGCGATCGGCAGCACGTGCTGCAGCTTGAGACGGCCCTGGATGAGGCTCTGCTGGCCGTCGCGCAGCACGGTCTCAGTGATCAAGACCTTGGACACGGCGCTAATTGTATGCCCGGGTTTTACGAAGTCTTAGGAGCCCGGTTGGCCTCCCGTCGCTTGATCAGTTTGTCTCTGGCGGTCGGGTCGTTGAGGGCCAGGATCGCCATCGCCAGGTGCGCGGCGTTCCTCGCTCCCGCATCACCGATGGCGACCGTCGCCACCGGGATGCCGGCCGGCATCTGGGCCATCGAGAGCAGCGCGTCCAGCCCACCGAGCGCACCGGCCGACATGGGCACGCCGATCACGGGCAGCACGCTCCAGGCGGCGACCACGCCCGGGAGGTGCGCCGCACCACCCGCCGCCGCAATCAGCACCTTCATGCCGCGTCCTTCCGCCTCCGTCGCCCACGTCCGGCACCCCTCCGGATCCCGGTGGGCGGAGCGGATGACGACCTCGTAGGCAACGCCGTAGGCGTCGAGGACCTCGCAACAGCGCTGCATCGTCGGACGGTCCGACTCGCTGCCCATGACGATGCCGACCAGCGGTGCGTCGCTCATGGCAGAGCGGGCGCCCCCAGCTCCCGTAGGGCGAGGTCACGGCGGCAGGTCATGCCCTGGAAGGTGACGCGGTCGACGTTGCGATAGGCGCGCTCGCGGGCCTCGGCCATCGAACCGCCGAGCGCCACCAGCGTCAGCACGCGGCCGCCGTCCGTGAGGTAGCCGCCCTCACCGGTGGTCGTCCCGGCGTGGAAGGCCAGGACCCCGGGCTCGAGCGTGCCGAGCCCGTCGATCGGGAAGCCGGTCTGATAGGTGCCCGGGTAGCCGTGCGAGGCGAGGACGACACCGACGCTCGCGGACGCTGACCATGACGGCGTGACACCGCCCAGGTCACCGCGGGCCGTCGCCTCGAGGAGCGGAACGAGATCGTCCGCCAGCCGCGGAAGCACTACCTGCGCCTCCGGGTCACCGAAACGAGCATTGAACTCGAGCACCTGCACGCCCGACGGGGTGACCATCAGCCCCGCGTAGAGGCAGCCGCGATAGGGCGTCCCGTCCTCACGCAAGACCCGCGCGACCGGCCGCAGCACGCTGTCGACGGTACGAGCGACGTCGTCGTCATCGAAGAACGAGACCGGCGAGTACCCACCCATGCCACCCGTGTTGGGGCCTCTGTCGTCATCGGCCGCGCGCTTGTAGTCGCACGCCGGCGGGAGAGGCACCACGCGCTCGCCGTCGACCAGCGCCATCAGGGAAACCTCACGACCATCGATCTTCTCTTCGAGCACGATCCGGTCGGCGGCCGCGCCGACGGTTTTGCGCAGCATCAGGGTATCGATGCACTCGAGCGTCTCGTCGACGTCACGCGGGACCAGCGTGCCCTTTCCCCTGGCAAGGCCGTCCGCCTTGACGACGAAGGGACGCCGCTCGCCCCGGACGAAATCTTTGGCGCTCGCCGGATCGTCGAACACGCGGTAGGCCGGCGTGCGGACCCCCGCCCTCTCCATCAGCGACTTCGCAAAGGCCTTGCTGCTCTCGATCCGGCCCGCCGCCCGGGTCGGGCCGAAGACCAAGCGCCCGGACTGGGCCAGGCGGTCGGCGAGGCCGGCGTCAACCGCGGCTTCCGGCCCGATCACCGTCAACGCGATGTCGCGCTCCGCGACAAAACTGGCGATCCCATCGACATCGGTTGCCTGCAGTCCGGTGTTGATGGCGATCGCCGCCGTGGCGGCGTTGCCCGGCGCGCAGTAGACGGCATCCGTCAACGGGCTCTGCAGCGCCTTCCAGGTGAGCGCGTGCTCGCGCGCGCCGGCGCCGACGACCAGGACATTCATTCCCACTCGATAGTCGAGGGCGGCTTCGAGGAGATGTCGTAGACGACGCGGTTCACGCCGGGGACTTCGTTGACGATCCGCGTGGAGATCTTGGCCAGCACGTCGTAGGGCAGGCGTGCCCAGTCGGCCGTCATCCCGTCCTCGCTCTGGACGGCGCGGACGGCAACCACGTTGCCGTAGGTGCGATAGTCGCCCATCACGCCGACGCTCTGCAGTGGCGTCAGGATGGCGAAAGACTGCCAGAGCGATCGATAGAGCCCGGCCGCCTTGATTTCATCGACCACGATCCAGTCCGCCGCCCGCAGCGTCTCCAGGCGCTCGCGGGTTACCTCGCCGATGATGCGAACCGCGAGTCCGGGGCCGGGGAAGGGCTGGCGGTGCACCATGTCATCGGGCAGCCCCAGCGCCGTACCGATCGCGCGGACTTCGTCCTTGAAGAGATAACGAAGGGGCTCGACGAGCTTGAACCGCAGGTCGGCGGGCAGACCGCCAACATTGTGGTGCGTCTTGATCCGGTGGGCGTTGTGGGTGTCGTGACTGGTGGACTCGATGACATCGGGATAGAGCGTCCCCTGCGCCAGGAAATCGACGCCGGTGAGCGCGGCCGCTTCGGCCTCGAAGACCTTGATAAAGGTGGCGCCGATCCGCCTACGCTTTTCTTCGGGATCGATGATGCCTTGCAGGGCAGCCAGGAATTCCCCGCTGGCATCGACCGCCTTGAGCTCGATACCGAGGTGACGCTGCATCACCTCCTCGACGCGACGCCGTTCGTCGCGACGGAGCAGGCCGTTGTCGACCATCAGGCAGGTCAGCTGTCCGGGAATGGCGCGATGGACGAGCGTCGCGCAAACGGCGGAATCGACGCCGCCCGACAGGGCGCACAGAACCCGGCCGTCGCCCACCTGCGTCCGGATGGCTTCGGTCGCCTGCTCGATGAACGCGGCGGGCTTCCAGGTGCCGCGGCAACCCGCGACCTGGTAGAGAAAGTTGCGCAGAATCTCCCGACCCTGCGGAGTGTGAATGACCTCGGGATGAAAGGCGATGCCGAAGCGACCGCTGTCGTCGGCCATGGCGGCGATCGTCGAGTTCTCAGACTCCGCCAGCCGGCGAAACCCCGCCGGCGCCTCGAGGATGGTATCCCCGTGGCTCATCCAGACCGGCAATCGCGCCGGCAGGTCGAGAAAGAGGCCGGCCGGATCCGCAACCTGGACGCTTGCCGGTCCGTACTCCCGTTTCCCGGCGGGCGCGACCTTGCCGCCAAGCTGATAGGCCAGCAGCTGCATGCCGTAGCAGATTCCCAGCACGGGCACACCGGCATTGAGCGCCGCCGGATCGCAGCGCGGCGCACCCTCCTCGTAGACGCTGGACGGGCCGCCCGAGAGGATCAGCGCGCTGGGATTGCGATCACGGATCGCATCCCAGGGTGTGGTCCCCGGGATCAGCTCGCAGTAAACGCCGGCCTCTCGGACGCGCCGTGCAATCAGCTGGCTGTACTGCGAACCGAAGTCCAGGACAAGCACCAGTTCCTGAGCCCCCACCCTACCCTCCCCCAAAGGGGGAGGGTATTTTTCCAGGGTCGACGCTCGGGCGACCGCTAGGTTCCCATGCCCACTTGCTGGGCTTGCTGGAAGAGCTTCCCCTCGCTCTGGATCGCCGGCGCGATCACCAGCTCCGTCAGCTGGAAGTCGCGCAGCGTCCGGGCGCCGCAGACCCCCATCGCCGAGCGCAAGGCGCCGACCAGGTTCTGGGTGCCGTCGTCGACGCGGGCCGGGCCCAGCAGGACTTCGCGCAACGTGCCGCGCTGGCCAACTTTGATCCGTGTCCCGCGCGGCAGGTTCGGGTCGGGGGTCGCCATCCCCCAGTGGTATCCGCCGCCGGCGGCATCCATCGTGCCCGCGAAGATCGAGCCAACCATGACAGCATCGGCCCCAGAGGCGAAAGCCTTGGCGATGTCCCCGCCGACTCGCATCCCGCCGTCGGTGATGACCTGGACGCGACGGCCGGTTTCGCTCAAGTACGTCTCTCGCGCGGCAGCGACGTCGCTGGTCGCCGTGACCTGGGGCACGCCGACGCCAAGCACGCCTCGCGTCGTGCACGCCGCACCCGGTCCGACGCCGACCAGGATGCCGGCGATCCCGCTTTGCATCAGCTCGAGTGCCGTCTCGTACTCCACGCAGTTGCCGGCTACGACGGGGATCGACAGCTCGGCGCACAGTTTCTCGAAGGAGAGCTGCTCGTAGGAGCGCGAAATATGCCGCGCCGTGAGCACCGTGCCTTGCACCACGTAGCAGTCGGCACCGGCCTCCTGCACGACCCCGGCTCTCCGCCGGGCCTGGGCCGGGACCGTCGAGACGCCGACCGGGACCCGGGCCCGCTTGACCGCGGTGATCCGCTCCCCGATCAGCTGTTCTCGGACCGGCGCCTGGTAGACCTTTTGCAGCAGGGCATTGATCCGCTCGCGCGGGGCCTCGGCGATCTCGCGCAGAATGCTGGTCGCGTCCGCGTATCGGGTCTGCAGCCCGTCGAGGTTGAGGACCGCCATCCCTCCCAGTCGACCCATCTCGATGGCGAAACGGACATCGACGACGCCGTCCATGGCCGCCGCCAGGATCGGCACGTCCAGGCGCAGCGAGCCCAGCTCGAACGAGCTGTCGACTTCTTCCGGGTTGATGGTCACGCGGCCAGGCACCAGCGCGACCTCATCGAAGCCATAGGCGCGGCGGGCTCGCTTGAAGCGCCCGAGTTCGAAGGTCTCGGCGGTCTCAAACGGCGAGGGCTTCAGGGGCGCACGCACACTCATCGAGGTCGCCTCCGGTGCCGTGTCGAGCTCAAAGGGTATGCGTGTACCTCAGAACGAGCTGGTTTTCGGGGATTATAACGGATGGCCTTCGAAATGGAACAACAAATCTCGGCGCCAGCTCGCGTCCAGGCCGCGTTAGCCGCCGCCGGCGTCGACACCCGGATCGAGGAATTTCCGTCGTCGACGCGGACCGCGCAGGAGGCGGCGGCCACGGTGGGGACGAGTGTCGGTCAGATCGTGAAGTCGCTCGTCTTCCTGGCCGGGGCCGCCCCCGTGATTGCGCTCGTTTCCGGCATCAACCGGCTCGATACGCAATGCCTCGGTGCGCTCACCGGCGCCACCATCGGCAAGGCGGATGCCGACGCGGTCCGCCAGGCAACCAGTTACTCGATCGGTGGTGTGCCACCCATCGGCTTCCCGGCGCCGATCCCGACCTTCATCGATCGCGATCTCCTTCAATACGACGTCGTGTGGGCTGCGGCCGGGACCCCACGGCACGTCTTTCCCATCGCGCCCCAGGAACTGGTGCGCATTACTGGCGGGAAAGTGGCGGATCTCAAGGCCCCCAGCCTGCCCTCCCCCAGAGGGGGAGGGGATCTCATCGAGTGAATGTAAAGAAGCGGAAATCGGACTGGAATGGCGGCGGCGCGCCCATGAGGCGAACCGTGCCGATCCCGGATTTCGATTCATTGTCGATCGCGTCGAAGCTCAGTTCCTCGAAGCCGATCTCGGCGAACCAGCTCCGAATCCGGGGCGTCAGGTCCGGCTCGTTGCGATGCCGGGTCCAGATGACCGCCGCTCCGATCCGGCAGAGCATCGAGATGTTGCGCGCCGTGCGCTCGAGGTCCTGGTCCGAGATATTGCCGAAGATCCCGCAGGCCAGCACGATGTCCGCTGGCAGGAAAGGCGCATAGATGTCACTGAGCGCCGCGTCGCCTTCGACCACCTCGACCTGGCTCAAGCCGGTGCGGGCCGCGGTCGCTCGCGCCACGTCAACGTTGCGGTGGTCGAGCTCCACGAGAACGGCTGTCACATCGCCACGCCGCGGGTGGCTGGGTAGGACGCCAAACAGGTCGCGACCCTGGCCCGCACACATGCTGATCAGCCGTACCGCGCCCGACGGCGCGGCCGAAAGACGCTCGGCGAGGCGGCGCTGCACGATGGCGAGCCGCTGCGCCAGCGTACTGGTCGGATCGTCGTACTGGCGGTGCCAGGCCTCGTAGTCTCTGATCAGGGGTAGATGCCGCGGATCGTGGTCGCCTGCGCGACCTTGTCGACGGCCAGCACGTAGGCGGCCGTCCGCATCATGACCTTCTTCTCCAGGCTCACCTTCAACACGCTGTCGAACGCCCGCAGCATGATCCGCTCCAGGCGTTGATTGATGTCGTGCTCGTCCCAGAAGAACTCCTGCAGGTCCTGGACCCACTCGAAATAGGAGACGGTCACGCCACCCGCGTTGGCCAGGATGTCGGGAATGATGAAGACGCCCTTCTTATAGAGGATCTCGTCCGCTTCCGGCGACGTCGGCCCGTTGGCGCCTTCGCAAATGACCTTGGCCTTGATCCGGTTGGCGTTGCCCCGGTGGATTTGATTCTCAAGCGCCGCCGGAACCAGCACGGTGACCGGCAGCTCGAGCAATTCCTCGTTGCTGATGAAGGTGCAGATCTTCTGCCGCAGGCGGCCGGTGAGCTCTTTCTCGCGCACGACCTCGTCGAGCTCGATCCCGTCCTCGTTGAAGCACGCGCCGTTCGAGTCGCTGACCGCGATCACCTTGCAGCCGGCCTGCGCCAGCAGCTTCGCGGTGGTGTAACCCACGTTGCCAACGCCCTGGACGGCGACGGTCGCATCCTGGGGGCGGATC
The DNA here is from genome assembly GCA_034666565.1 of Chloroflexota bacterium. Classification (GTDB taxonomy): domain Bacteria; phylum Chloroflexota; class Dormibacteria; order CF-121; family CF-121; genus CF-13. The sequence continues at coordinate 26,872 of JAXDLN010000012.1, read as the reverse complement.
CCCAGGTGCTTCAGCGCCGCCAGCGTAGTGAGCATGCAGCCGCGGCCGGTAGCTTCCGGCCGGCCTTCCGATCCGCCGATGCCCAGCGGTTTGCCGGTCACCACCGCCGGCACGGAATGGCCGGCCTGCATGCTGATGGTGTCCATCATCCAGGCCATGATCTGGGCATTGGTGTTGACGTCCGGAGCAGGGATATCGCGGTCGGGACCGATCACGATGCTGATCTCGCTCGTGAAGCGCCGTGTCAGGTTTTCGAGCTCGTTGCGGCTGAGCAGCTTGGGGTCGACGACCACGCCGCCCTTGGCTCCGCCATAGGGAATCCCGACGACCGCGCACTTCCACGTCATCCACATGGCCAACGCTTTGACTTCGTCGCGGGTGACGCCGGGGTGATAGCGGATGCCGCCCTTGGCAGGACCGCGGTCGATGTTGTGGTGAATGCGGTAGCCGGTGAACATCTGGACCGTGTGGTCGTCCATCAGCACCGGAAAGGTCACGATCAGCTCGCGCTTACACTCGCGCAGCACCCGCGCCATGTTCGGATCCAGGCCGAGCACCTCGGCCGCAATATCGAATTGCTGTTGGGCCATCGTCCACGGGTTCGCGGACTCTGGCAGTGCCTCGGCGAAGCCGCTGCTCGGCACCGCCTCTACCTTCTGGGCCATGATTCCTCCTGCCTGTCTTACGCCGGCCAATCGGCCTAACTGGGCGCTCGGCACCCATTACACTACACGGCACCTTGACGCCGCGGATCACTGTCCTGGCAAGCGTTTCGCTTGCGACTTTCCTCGTCGCGGGACTTGCCGCCACCCAGTTCCGAAGCCAGCCGCTGCCGCCTTCCAACCGCCTGGCCCGCGAACAGGCGCTGCGGCAGAGCGTCAACCAGCTGGAGGACCAGAACCAGGTGCTCAAGACTCGCGTCCAGGCCCTGCAGGCGGACGTCAAGGCCGGCGAGGACGAGAGCGCCCGCCGGTCGAGCGCCGCCCAGGAAGTCAAAGCCCAGCTCGATGAGCAGAAGACATTCGCAGGACTTACCGCCCTGCACGGACCGGGGCTGACCGTCCTGCTGCATGATGGGACGGATCCGAACAGTCCGGCGGATCAATCGCTCGGCTGGACGATCCACTACCAGGACCTGCAAGACATCGTGAATGTCCTGTGGGCCAGCGGCGCCGAGGCGATCGCGGTCAACGGTCAGCGGATCGTGCCCAGCACGGCGTTCCACTATGCCGGCGTCAACATCCTGGTCAACAACGCCAGCCGCTTGAGCGCCCCCTATACCGTGATTGCGCTCGGCGACCCGCCGGCCCTGGCGAATGGCGTCGGCAACCCCGATCAACTCGCCGAGCTGAAGAGTCGCAACCGGATTTACGGGCTGGGCTTTTCCTGGCTGCGTAGCACGCGGCTGAGTGTTCCCGTTTACGACGCCACGTTCCTGGTGAAATATGCGCAGCCGGTCGGGTGAGCTGACGGCTCGGAGCCAACGGCTGATCCTGGTCAGTCTGATCGCGATCGGGCTCGGATTCCTGATCGTGGTGCAGCTTCGGTCGCAGGCGGCCGTCGCCCGCACGCTGGCCGCCCAGGACGACACGAGTGTGGCGCTCCTCATCAACGACCTCAACCGTGCCAACAACCTGCTGCTCCAGCAGAGCGCCGCGCTCGCTGAGCAACAAACGCAGCTTCACCAGGCGCTGACCTCGGGCGGGGCCGATTCCCAGGCGCTGTCCAAGGAACTGACCACGCTGCGCGAGGTCAATGGCGCGGTTGCGGTGCATGGACCGGGGCTCGAGATCCAGATCGAGGGAGCGGTGATGGACTTCGAGCTGCAAGACGCGCTCAACAATCTCCGCAACGCCGGCGCGGAGGCGATTTCGGTCAACGGCTACCGCATCGTCGGCAGCACGCCAGTCGTGAGCCGTGGCAATGTCCTCATGGTCGCCGGCCACACAGTCGGCACGTCGCTGGACCTGCTCGTGATTGGGGACGCGGAGCAACTTGGCCCGGCGGCCGATCTCTCCGCCAGCAGCCTGCAGACGCGCGTCCAGGTCTCCATCCAGCGCAAGACCGACCTGGCGATCACCGTGGTCGTCACCCCGAGGCCGCTGATTTATGCGCAGCTCGGGAAATAAACCCCCACCCCCAAGCTCCCCCGCAAGCGGGGGAGGGCGACGGAGGTTGCTTAGACTTTGCTGATGCAGCGGATCGTCGAGTTGCGAAGCGATACCTTTACGCTGCCGACGGAGTCGATGCGCCGGGCGATGGCCGCCGCCGAAGTCGGCGACGATGTCTGGGACGAAGACCCCACCATTCACCGGCTGCAGCAACGTGCCGCCGAGATGGTCGGCAAGGACGCTTCGCTCTTCGTCCCAAGCGGGACGATGGGAAACCTCTGCGCGCTGCTCAGCCATACCCAGCCGGGCGAGGAGGTGCTGGTCGAGGGCGAGAGTCATATCTTCCATTCGGAAGTCGCGGGCGCTTCGGTCGTCGGCGGGCTGCAGCTTCGTCCGCTCGAGACAGCCGACGGACGGCTTCAGCCGGACCAGGTCCGCGCGGCGATCCGCGATCCGGACATCCATCAGCCGCCCACCGGCCTGCTTTGCCTGGAGAACACACACAACCGCCGCGGCGGGACCTGCCTCAGTGTCGCGCAAACACAAGCGTTGTGTGACGTGGCGCACGACGCGGGCTTCGCGGTGCACCTCGATGGCGCGCGGGTCTTCAATGCCGCCATCGCCCTGGGCGTCGACGTGCGCCAGCTCACGGGACCGGTGGACTCGGTGATGTTCTGCCTCTCGAAAGGCCTCAGCGCGCCGGTCGGCTCCATGCTCGCCGGATCGAAGGATTTCATCGAGCGCTCGCGCCGCATGCGCAAGATGCTCGGCGGCGGGATGCGCCAGGCGGGAGTGCTGGCGGCGGCCGGGCTGTGCGCCCTGGACGAGATGGTCGACCGGCTCGCCGAGGACCACCGCAATGCCCGCCGGCTCGCCGAAGGTCTGCAGGGGCTGCCCGGGATCGCGATCGATCTGGCCCGGGTCGAGACCAACATGGTGTTCGGCGATGGCCAGCCCCCGCTGACAGCGGCGCGGTTCATCGAGCGCTGTCGCGAGGCGGGCGTCCTGCTCGACCAGGCCTCGCTGTATCGCTGGCGGATGGTTACCCATCGGGGCGTGACGGCGGACGACGTCGACTATGCCATCGAAGCGGTCCGCCGACTCTTCGTCGCGCCGCTTCGCGCGACTGGCTAGCGCAGGGGCAGGCCCGTCACCGGGTCGAAGGCCGGACCGCCGAAGGTGGCGTCCGGAAGCACAAGCAGGCTGCCGAACACCTGCCAGTCACCGCTGGCGTCAGTGAGGAACCCCGCGGGCGACGAGGCGGTGCCGGCCAGGGTGATCGCCGCCGGCTGACCGGGTAGCGTCCAGCTCGAGGGCGTCACCGGCAGGGCGGCATCGGCGCCACCGAAGGCATGCACCGCGCCGGTGCTGTCGAGGACCAATCCGGAGTGGGTCCCGGGAAACAGTGCCCCATCCACCACGGTGGCGCCCGCTGGCAGAGACACCGTGCCCCCACCCTGCCCTCCCCCAGAGGGGGAGGGAGAGGACGCTATTGCGCCCGCGGCGCCGACCGCCACGACCGCGCCATCACTGGCCGCCAGCAAGCGCACGGGGGCGCTGACCGTGAAACGCGGACCGGCTGTGCCCGTGTTGGTCCAGGTGGTTCCATCGGCCAGCAAGCGGATGGGCCCCGAAGGCGAGATGGCCACATCCACAGCGGCAGCGGTCGACGCAGGTGCGGCCGAGACCACGGGGCGCTCGCCGCCGAGACCATGGATCGCGGCGTCGGCACTGAGCAGCCACGCCCCCGCATCCGTCGGATGTTCCTGCCGGACGCCCATCACCGACGGCGCGCCGTCGGGCTGGTCCGGCAGAGGGCCAAGGATGCTGCGGTCCGCCGCAGTGGCGGGGAGCCCGGCCCCGGGCGGCACCGACCCGCTGAGCACGACCGGCGTACCTGCATTTCTGGCGGCGTCTCGCACCGTGAGCCGGAACTGGTACGCGGTGCCGGCGTCGCCGAAGAACCGCATCGCGCCCAGGCTCTTCCCGGCCGATGGCTGATCCGCCGACTGCGCGAACCAGGCTCGGTACTGGGATGATCCGGCCGCGACCTCGACCGCGACATCCTTGACGCCCGAGAGGCTGTCGCTGGCCGACCAGTGGAGGGTCAACGCGGTCGAGGTGGCTCGATCGACGTGCAGGGCCGAGCTCGGCGGTTCGACATCATATAGATATAGGTAGGTGATGTCGGCGCTGGTGCCGGCCCGGTCGAAGACGCGCAGGTGCAAGGTGTGGGATCCAGGGCCGGGCACGGCGGCCGTTCCGCTCGCCGACGATGTCCGGTGGGCATTAGCGCCGGGATCGGCGTCCCACTGCGCCGCGTAGCCGGCGAGTCCGCGGCCCCCGTCGCGCAGCTGCCAGCGTACCGGTGGCGGCGGCCCATCAGCGCCATACCAGTAGTTCCAGCGCGCCCCGCCGGGGAAGGCGAGCGGGAGCAGAAACGGCACCGGCGGGTTGCTCGTCCACAGGTAACCCATGTCCCAGCGCCAGGGGTCTTTGCCCGGTCCCGTCCAACCGTAGGGGTCGACCGAGTGCCAGGGAACGAGCAGGTCGCGGACCTCGAAGTGCACGTGCGGGCCCGTTGAGTTTCCAGTGCTCCCGCTGAGCGCGATCAGCTGGCCACGGGAGACGTGCTGGCCGGGGTACACGAACAACTGGTTGTTGTGGAAATAGGCGGTGCGGTCGAAGGCATGGTCGATGACCACGCCCCAACCGCCGCTGTCGCTCCACTCGCTGTAGATGACCGTGCCATCGTCGGCGGCCAGCACCGGCGTGTTCGACGGTACCGCAAAATCCGTACCGCGATGGCCATCGTAGGCATAACCGGTGGCGCCATCGAAGCGGACCATGATGCCGTCTTCCTCTCGTGTCGGGTAGTGGTGGTCGGTCCACGAGGTGATCCGTGGGTTCGGGTTGGCGAAGGGGAGCGTGAGGTTCCCATCGGCGAGGGCGGGTTGCATCGTAATGACGGACATGACGGATAAGCCCAGGCTTACAGCCACCGTTCTGTAGACCATTAAGAACCGCATTACAACAGGCCCGTAACAGGTTCTGAAAGAAAGCCGCAACAGGGCCGCGACGGGGCCGTCACGATGCGAGCTTTCTCTTGGCTCTCTAAAGGCTTTCGCATAGTGTGGCGTTGAAGTGCGAAGGAGCAATCGATCCTACATTGCTTTGCCATGTGATTCGCTGCCGCGCAGCGGCGATTGTAAACGCTCAGGGGACCAGGGAATGATCAAAACGCACTCACGTTTACGCAAGCGGCGGGGACAAGCACTGGCCGAGATGGCCGTGATGGTGCCCTTCCTTGTGATCGGCATGATGGGCATGCTGGACCTCGGCCGGGCCTTCTACTACCAGATCTCGCTGACCAACGCGGTGCGCGAGGCGGCCCGCTACGGCGCTTTGCCCTATTACACCGGCCTGACACCGGTCTGCCAGAACGTCCCGCCGGCCACCAGCCCGGGACCCTCGTGCCCCGTTCCCGGGGACCAGAAGATCAAAGACCGGCTCAAGCAGGAGCTGACCGGCACCGGGTTCTTTGTTGCCGACGCCAATATCGTGATCAACCCCACTGAGGGAACTCGGGTGACGAATTGCGGCACCACGGGGTCTTGCCAGTACGCCCTGAAGGTAGAAGCCACCTACAAGTTCAATTTCATCACCCCGATCATCGGCGACCTGATCGGCAACCCGCTGACATTGAAGACGAGTTCCGTCTTCAGGACGGAATACTGATGCGTAGCCTTCTCCGCCAGCGCGCAGGACAGTCGATGGTCGAGTTCGCCGTGCTGGCACCTATCTTCTTCCTGCTACTGCTCGGCACCATCGACCTCGGCCGGGCCGTCTACACCTACAACGCCATCTCCAACGCCGCTCGCGAAGGCGCTCGTTCCGCCGTGCCATTCGACAACCCGCTGCCGACGAATGCCTCGGTGGTCGCTGCCATCCAGAGCAAGCTCGGAGGCGGCTTCACGCTGAAGACCGATCCTTGCCTGGTCTCGCCGCCCTGCCCCACCCCAACAACTCCCACCGATCCGAACACCGGCTACATCTGGTACGGCGGAGGCATTGGGCAGTCCACGGGGACCCCGCATGCGATCACGGTGAAGATCACCTTCCTCTTCCAGCCATGGGTCCCTGTCGTCCGGGACGCCTCCGGTAACGGTGTCACTTTCTCAGCGGAAACCACCATGGAGACGGAGTACTAACCAATGAAAGAACTGAGCCGCCGTCGCAAGCGCGCGCAGAGCCTCGTCATCGTCGCCCTGTCCGCGACCGCCCTCTTCGGCATCATCGCGCTGGGCCTGGACGCCGGACGCCTCTATTTCCAGCGTCGCGACGTGCAAAACGCTGCGGACGCCGGCGCGCTCGCCGGCGCGCAGGAACTCCTGCCACCGGACGGCAACGCAGCCACGACCACCGCCATGATTACCAAGGCCAACTGCCAGGCGGCACTGTTCGCCATCAACGGTATCGGGGGCCAGCCGGTGGACGGCAATACCTGCGCACCCCCCTCTCCGAACTACACGCCGAACGGGACCGGCTACATTACCGAGGCGGCGGCCGGCGGTCTCCCGGTGTCAGTGACCGTGTGGACGCCGAGCCGGAGCAACAACAACGAGATCCACGTCCGCGTTACTTATAACGTGCCGCTGACCTTTGCCGCGGTGATCGGGTTCACCAACTCGGCGGTCGTCGCGGATGCCTATGCGCACGGCGGCTTCTTCAACAACCAGTACGCCGTCTTCGGGTTCCAAGCGGGTCCCGGCGGCGGTAACACCGTGGAATTCGACCAGAACGGCTATGCCCAGATCGACAACGGGAACAACGGATCCGACATTTGCAACCCGAGCCCCCAGGCCCGCGTCGTCTCCAACTCGAAGTGGCACGCCCCCAACCCGCACCCCGGCTGGTTGAACATCAACGGGGTCTTCGAACACCTGTCGGCATCGGATACGCACGCGGTCCGGACGTACTGGTATCAGACCGTGAGCCCGGTCCCGGTGCAGGAGCCGGCGCCAAACTACGAGGCGACGTATAACACGGCCACGATCGGCACCTGGACCGGTAGCAGCCCGACGTTCTACATCCACCCTGGTGTCTTTACCAGCAACTTGAACATCCCGCTTCCGGGCGGAACGGCGAGCGATAAGTACATCTTCGACAACGGCATCTATCTCTTCAAAAGCGGCGCGAGCCTCAACATCACCGGTGGCATCGTGTCGAACACCGTGAATGGGCAGCCACTGACGACGCTGGGTACCTACAGCAACCTCCCGGTGGCGGCCGACGGCGTTACCGATGGCGTCGAATTCATCTTCGACAACGGCGGCGGCTTTTCCGCCTCGACCTCTGGCAGCAAGTCGCCAAGCGTGTTCTTCGTCGCCCCGAACCACACCGTGTCCGGCGTCACCCACCACATCGCCTTCTTCGTCCGCCAGACGGACACCAACGCCACGCCCTGGTCGGAGACGGTCGATGGCACCAAGTCCAGCTACGGCAATTATCCCTTCCAGGTCTGGGGCACCGTGTTCATCGACGAGGCCAACGCCACCGCGACCATCCAGGCAGTCAGCACCAGCACCAGCCAGTATGCCGTCGAGGGCGAGTTCATCGCACCACACGTCATCTTGCAGGGTGGGAACCTCGCGAACGAGGCGACGACCAATCCGAGCGTCCCGAACGGCACGCCGGGCACGCCCGGCTGCACCGGCGGCTACGTTCCGAACCTCGCCGGCATGTTGGTTCAATACAACCTGGCCTACGCGCCGCAGTTCCGCGGCTACGCCTACCTCGTCAGATAACGGCCCCCACCCTACCCTCCCCCCAGAGGGGGAGGGAGGTTTGGGGAGTGGCGACTGACGCCCTACAATGCGGGTGACGTGGCGCACGCCATCTATTGCTTTCTCGACGGCGAGACATTGCACGGCGACCCGCCGAAGCGGGAGCTTGAAGCGCCGTTCGTCCAAACCGGCATCCATAACCTCGGCACCAACAACCGGGGCGCCTTCGTGCCGTTGAGCAGCCTCAAGTACGTCCTGCTCGATTCCCGCGCACCGTCGAGCGAGGTCGACACCGCCCGCTACCAGCGGATCGCCATTCACTTCGTCGACCACGAGGTGCTCCGTGGCTACAGCGATCGCACCATGCGACCGTCCCGTTACGGCGTCACGCTGTCGCTGGTCTCGCCCGACCAGAGCGAGGTCAAAGAGCTGGCCATCCCATTCACGGCCCTCAAGGGGATCTTTTACCTCAAGACCTGGGAGGGCGGCGAATCGCCGATGCTCGAGTCCGACTGGGTGCCACGGATCCTCGAGGCCCGCGAGCAGGAGCAGGTCCGGCGGCAATACGGCGGGAGCGGCAAGCCTCGCCACCTGATGCCGTTACTGGAAAGGATCATCCGCCGCCGGAAGATCGCCGACTAACGCGGTTTGCCGGTCGTGGAAACCCCTGATATGTTGAATCCCGAAATGCAGCCTGCCGCCCCTCCCCCGGAGGCGGCGGCCCCACGGTCCGCCCTTCGCGAGCGGCTGCTCGACCCACGCACCCTGATCTCGTTCGCCATCCTGGCGGTCGTCCTCTTCATCGTCCTGACGCACGTGCCGCTCGACTACGGCGCCAGCCTTCGCGCCATCCGCCAGACCAACCTCCTCATCTATGCGGTGGCGGTAGTGGCCTTCTATTTCTCCTTCGTGGTGCGCACGGTCCGCTGGGAGATCTTGCTTCGTAACACCGGCGAATCGAACCGCTTCGGGGAACTCTTTCACATCATCATCCTGGCGTGGTTCGCCAACTGCGTGTTACCGGCCAAGATGGGCGATTTCTACCGCGCCTACCTGCTGCGGCAGCAGACCGACGTCTCCGGCTCCAAGGGGCTGGGCACCATCTTCAGCGAGCGCGCGCTCGACTTCCTCGTCCTGATGAGCCTGCTGCTGGTCAGCGGCCTGATCAGCTTTCGTGCGTCCGTCCCTGAGCGATTCGTGCCCGCCTTCATCGTCGGGCTGGTGATTGCCGCCGGCTTGATCGCCGGCCTGGTCATCATCCGGTATAGCGAAGGCCGTCTGTCGCGCTACCTTCCCGAGCGGCTTCGCGACCAGGCCGCCCGCTTCAAGCACGGGTTGTTGAGCGCCTTTGCCGGTCGCCTTCCGTTACTCCTCGGCCTCACCGTGCTGGTCTGGATGGCCGAATCCGCCCGTCTCTTCCTGGTCGTCCAGGCGCTGCCGCTTCACATCTCCCTCAGCCTCGCGCAGATCATGTTCATCGCGCTGGTCGCCTCTCTCCTCACGACCATTCCGGCGCTCCCGGGCGGACTGGTGCTGGTCGAGGGTGGGATCATCGCCGTGCTCGTCTTCTTCGGCCTCAGCTCATCGCAGGCGCTGTCGGTCGCGATCCTCGACCGCCTGATCAGCTACTGGAGCCTGATCGCGGTCGGCCTGGTCGTGTTCCTGCTGAGCCACCGCCGATGAAAGTCCTGGTCACGGGCGGCGCCGGCTTTATTGGGTCCCACGTGGCCGATCGGCTGCTCAAAGACGGGCACGAGGTCGTCATCCTCGATGACCTCTCCACCGGGCACGTCGAACACCTGAACCCGGCGGCCCGTTTTTACCAGATGGATATCCAGTCGCCGTGGCTCGACGAGCTGTTCAAGATCGAGCGCCCCGAGGCCGTGCTTCACGAAGCGGCGCAGGCCAGCGTCCGTCGCTCGGTCGAGGATCCAGGGTTCGATGCCGGCGTCAATGTGATGGGGACGGTGACCCTGCTGCAGGCCAGCGTCCGGCACGGCGTGCGGCGCTTCCTCTTCGCCTCGACCGGTGGGGCGCTCTACGGCGATACGGACGTGATCCCGACCCCGGAGGATTACCCGACGCTGCCGGTCTCTCCCTACGGCGCGTCCAAGCTCGCCGCCGAGGTCTACCTTCGAACCTTCCACGCGTTGCACGGCCTTTCGTACGCGGCCCTTCGCTACGCCAACGTCTATGGGCCGCGGCAGGACCCGCACGGCGAAGCCGGCGTGGTGGCCATCTTCGCGCGGCGCCTGCTCAGCGGAGAAACCGCGCGCATCAACGGCGATGGCAAGCAGACACGCGATTTCGTTTACGTCGGCGACGTGGCCGAGGCGAACGCACGCTCGCTTACCTCGGATGTGGTCGGATCGTTCAACGTCGGTACGGGCGTCGAAACCGATATCAACGCGATCTTCCAGCTGTTGAAACGCCTCGCGGGCAACAACCAGACGGAGGTGCACGGCCCCGCGCTTCCCGGTGAGCAGCGGCGCTCGGTCGTCGATGCGCGCAAGATCCAGAAGGTGATGGGCTGGCGGCCGCAGACCAGCCTCGAAGCCGGCCTCGACGCTACGGTGCGCTACTTTCGGCAGGCGTCGACGGCACCGGCGGCAGCTCCAGCGCCGCCTGTTTGAGCGCGCCATCTCCCGCGTCAAGGAGCTGGCGGGCTGCCGCCAGGATGAGCGGGTTGTGCACGCTCTCACTCCCGATCATCCGGCTCGCCCAGTCGTAGGCCTCGCAGGCACGGCCGAGTTCCGCCCGCGCGGCGGCGCCGTAGTCTGGGCCGGTCGTGGGCCGCAAGCGGAGCGTCTGATAGTAGCCGGTTTGGAAGATCTTCCGGCTGGCGGCCGCCGCGTCCTCCAGCCGTCCGGGCTCGCCGGCGAGCGCCTGGCGGAGCTGGCCGGCCGCCCGTTCGACTGATGTGGCCACGTCGGCGAGGACGATGTTGTAGTCACGCGCCGCCAGACGTGATGGCGTCCCGAGCACCCGGTAGGCTCCCACGAGTCCGGCGGCTGCCAGCAGCAGGATCAAAATGTACAGCCACGCCATGGCGGCCTCTCGAGGTTACTTGTAGCGGAAGATGATCCGGCCGCGCGTCAGGTCGTAGGGCGAGAGATCCACCCGGACCCGGTCGCCGATCAGGATGCGGATGTAGAACTTGCGCATCTTGCCGGAGGTGTAGGCCAGGATGGTCTGGCCGGTCTGCAGCTTGACCTTGAACATGGCGTTCGGCAGCGGCTCGACCACCTCGGCATCCATCTCGATGGTCTCCTCTTTGCCGGCCGGGGTCTCCTTGGCTTCCAGCGTGTCGATGCCGGGGCGGAGCGTGGTTGGACCGCCGCGCTTCTTGGGGTAGCTACGTTTCTTACGCAAATCGTCGCCATGATAGCAGCCATCTCTCGCGGCTCATAAGAGAGCCGGCGCCGGCCGGCTCCCTTATGACGCCATCAGGTTGGGATCGTGGCTAATTCAGGATGGTGTCGCAATAGGTCGAGTTGGCCCCGAATGGACCACCACACTGCAAGGTCTGGGCAAACTGATCGGCCTGGCCGAAGTCCTTGAGGTTGTCGGTGTAGTCGACCCCGTAGTGGTAGCCGCTGGCGCCCAACGTGTACCACGGGTAGATGCAGAAGGGCTGCCCGTAATTGGCGGCGCCGCAGTAATGGTTCACCTCGGCTTTGCCGCCGAAATCACTCACCGCAGCCCACTGCTTGGCGGTCGATCCATTCGCGAACGTTACCGACTTGATCTGCACCGGAGAGGTCCCAGCCCACGCCGGCGCGTCGTACGAGAAGCAGTTCGTCTGCCCCGGCACGCAGAAGGCGGAAGCCGGGCTGGTGAAGGGCGAGGTGTGCCCGATCTCCCAGACGAATGAGTTTGGCGTGTCGTTGACCAGGCCCCAGCCAAGCGCGTTGCCGATCGTCTGGCGGTCGAAGGCCGGCATCAGTGGCCCGTCGCTCTTGGAGTTCAGCACGATCGTGCCCTGGCCGCCGGTGGAGCGGTCGGTGACGGTGATATGGAGTCCATCGGCCGCCGGCGTCGCATAGACATGCACCGTGATGGTGTCGCCGGCGCGCATCACGAGCGGATTCTTTGGACCCGTGCCGTCGGTCAGCATGCCGTTGAAGGCGGCGGGCTCGTGGAAGATGCCGGGCTTTCCCGAGGTCACCACGCTCCAGACTGGATCGCAGACCGTGTACACGCCGGGTGCGTATTTGAGGACGAAGCCACCCTGGGGCGTGCAGTTGGTGGTGATCCCGTTCGGATAGAACTGCAACTCATAGAACGCCTGGCCGAAGAGACTCTTCGGATCGGTGACCGTGCCGCCGAACCAGAAGGTGGGCCCCGTGGCATCCACCCCGAAGGCGCCGTTTCTGGGCAGAACCGCCGTCCAGGTCATGTCCTTCGCCGACCCCGGCAGGTTGGAAACGGGGTCGAGCTCCGGTTCATCGTGTCCGGTGCACCCGGGCGTGTAGTCGACCTCGAGCTGGCCCTCGATGTAATTCGGGTGATGCGCAATGCAGCCGGATCCCTGCTGCGAGGCCGCAAAGGTTGGAGCGGGCTGGTAGCTGGCGACAAACGGAAGCAGCGCGAGCACGGCGAGCATGGACGGCCGGCGTAATCTCATTTCCCCTCCTTGGGTCGGTAAAGAGATGCGTTCAATCGGAAAGTATCGACCGTCGGCAAACCGTCGTCAAGCGCTCATCGGCCACCACGGCCAGTGTGCCGCGATGAGACAATCGGGCGCGTGCAGATCAAGGCCGAACTCGCGGGCAATCTGTGGAAGGTTGTGGTCCGCGAAGGACAGCAGGTCGAGGCGGACGAGACCCTCATGATCCTGGAGTCGATGAAGATGGAGATCCCCGTCACCGCGCCAGCGGCGGGGCGGGTGACAAAGATCCACGCCCGCGAGGGCCAGACCGTGCAGGAAGGTCAGCTCCTGATCGAGGTCGACTAGCGCCGACGGCGCTACGCGGCGGCTTGCTCGGCCTGGGGAGCGAAGAAGGCGATGCCGACCACCGACATGGCCCGCTTACAGAAGGTGCAATGGGTGACGGTCACGCTCTTTCGGCTTTCCCAGCGACGCTGTTCGCGCCGTCCGCAGTGCTGACACACCAGATCGAACATCATGTCGGCCATCTCCGAGCGACCGTATCATCGATCGCGCGCGGTCTGGGCAACGGTCCGCCCACGGCCGGGTAAGGAGATGTAAAGGCCCCCACCCCGACCCTCCCTCGTGAACGGGGGAGGGAAAATCAGTGGAGGAGCTGGTCGATCGCGGCCTTGACCTCGTCGGTCGCGGTCGGCCCTTCGAAGCGCGACTGGATGATCCCTTTGGAATCGATGAGGAAGATCCAGGGCTCGGTCTGCAGGCGCCAGTCGATGACGGCCTGCGCCAGCTGCTTTTTGGAGGGATCCGGCTTGAAGTCACGGTAGATCTCCACGTGGATAAAGGCCAGCCTGTCCCGATAGGTGGGCTCCAGGCTCTGCACCGCCTTGACCTCAGGCCCGCAAGCTCTGCTCACGCAGAACGCCGGAGTGGCGAACACCACCAGCGCGGGCCGGTGCTGCGCGATCGCATCGGCGATCGACAACTGGTGCATGTCGTCCGGTGGCCGGCCGGAGTCGATGGTCTCGACGTCGGCGACGTCCCTAACGGTGGGATTGTGCGTCGCCGGCGCCGGCTGGCCAACCCCCGGCACAACGGGCAGCGCGATCACATTCATGGGAAGCCGTACCGTCGTATGGGCCCCGTTGGGCCGGGAAGCCGTGACCTCCACCCCCCAATCACCGGCTTTCTCGAAGGTCAGGTGCGCAATGTAGGTGCCGCCGCCTTCCAAACCCTGGCCCTTGAAGGGGGCGTCCGACTCGCCTTTGAAGACGCCCGTGTTGCCGTTCAGCACGAAGGAGCGGACGTGAACCGTCGCATCCGCCACCGGCGTGTTGTGGTCGGTGATGCCGATCGGGACCCGCTGCTGGTTGCCAACCACGATCTCGGTCGCCACCACCTGGGCCTGGAGCTGTGAGCTGGTGGCGGCCGGAGTTGGCGCCGCCTCGGCTCCGCAGGCGGTTAGAACGAGGGCCACTAAAGCCCCCACCCCGACCCTCCCCCGCAAGCCGGGGAGGGAGATGGCGGGTTTCACCGGGATTTGGCGCGGTCGATGAACAGCTGGGGGCGTTGGATCTCGGCCATGGTGGGCAGCCAGTCGGGTCCCTCCCACACGCGGCTCAGCAGTTCTTGCCCACCGGCGTCGCGGACCTCGCGGCAGAACTTCTCGCCGATGACGTACTGGCGCATCTTCATCTCGAGCCCGGTCAGCCGGAGAAAGGCCTTCTCCAGCGGCGTGCGCTGCTCCTGCCGGCGGCGATAGGCGCCCTCCAGAAGCGCGAAGTGCGGCAGCTCGCGACGACCGATGTCGTTCATCACCAGGTTGCTGTAGCCCTCCAGCAGGCTCATCACCGCCTGCAGCCTGGCGATCGCCTTCCACTGTTGCCCCATCCCGATCGTCAGCGTGCGGATCAGCTCCAGACGGCTCGGGCGCCGGCCGTCCGCCAGCCCGCCAACCAGCACCTGCTTGAGCAGCCCTTCGAGGTACGGCTGCAGCCAGGGATGCGCGCGGAACTCCCACGCATGCGTCATCTCGTGCATCGCCAGCCAGCGGCGCAACTCGTCGACCGGCAGCTTGTCCTTTTGCGCCCAGGCCTGCACATTGGGCTCCACCAGGATCAGCGAGGAGGTCTCGACCGGCTCGTGACCGAGCAGGGCGGGGTCGTACTGGCCGAGGACGCGCCGCGCCACCAGCCCCAGCATCAACCCGAGATAACGGGTCAGGCCCTTTTGCCCAAAGCTGAGGAGGAGAGACCCCGGGATCAGCTGCTGCAGGCCCTCGAGCGGCTCGAACATCAGCCGAAAGATCCGAATGTTGAACCGGACCCATTGCCGCCGGCCGACCGCGATCAATCCGGGGTACACCCGGACACCCGGCCCCGCCGTGCCAGGCCCGAGCGCCTGCGTGAGCTGGGGCTCGAGGTCGGCGGCAATCTGCTGATAGTTCTGATCTCGGCTGAGATCGGCGGGCGGGTCGCCTGTCTCGCCGGAGCGGGCCAGCGCGATCTCCTCCACTCGGTCCCAGTCGATCAGGAGGGCGGTTTGCTCGCGAGGCCGGACCAACTCGCGCAGGACGACGGCACCGACGCCGATGGCAACGCCCCAGGCCATGGCTCGGCCGACGCGGCGGGTGGGGGCGGCAGGTCCAGGGATGCTCATCGGGGGGTTGGCCGCAGCGGCGGCGCCACCCATTCTACCGGCTGGCGCTCGCCCCGCCCGACTGCTAGCACTCGGCGCTAAGGAGTGCTAAAATGGCCTGTAGCTACCGCCCCGTAAATACTGGCACGTTGCCTACACATCACAAGCAGGAAGGAGGACGATCAATGGCGAAGCAACTGGTTTACGATGCCGACGCCCGCTCCGCGCTGAAGCACGGCGTCGACAAAGTCGCCGACGCGGTTCGAATTACCATCGGCCCCAAGGGCCGTAACGTCGTACTCGACAAGAAGTTCGGTTCCCCGACGATCACCAACGACGGCGTAACGATTGCGAAGGAGATCGAGCTGGAGGATCCCTTCGAAAACATGGGGGCCCAGCTCGTCAAGGAAGTCGCGAGCAAGACCAATGACATCGCCGGTGACGGCACCACCACCTCGGTCGTGCTGGCCGCGGCGATCATCGGCGAGGGGCTGCGCAACGTGACCGCCGGCGCCAACCCGATGCTCTTGAAAATCGGCATCCAGAAGGCCGTCGACGAAGTCGTCAAGGCCATCAAGGAGCAGTCGGTTCAAATCGCCGATCGCGAGAAGATCGCGCAGGTCGCGACGATCTCGTCCGGCGATCCCAAGATCGGCGAGATGGTCGCCGACGCGATGGAGAAGGTTGGAAAAGACGGCGTCATCACTGTCGAGGAGTCGCGCGGCATCGAAGACGAGTTGAAGCTCGTCGACGGCATGCAGTTCGACAAGGGCTACATCTCACCCTACATGGTGACCGACGCGACCCGCATGGAGGCGGTCCTGGAGGATCCCTTCATCCTGATCACGGACAAGAAGATCTCCGCGGTCGCCGACTTGCTGCCCGTGCTGGAGAAAGTCGTGCAGAGCGGCAAGCCGCTGCTGATCATCGCCGAGGACGTTGAGGGCGAGGCGCAGGCCACCATCATCGTCAATAAACTGCGCGGTACCTTCACCGCCGTCGCCGTCAAGGCGCCGGGCTTCGGTGATCGCCGCAAGGCCATGCTGGAGGACATCAGCATCCTCACCGGTGGTCAGGTGGTTTCCGAGGAGCTCGGGCTCAAGCTCGATTCCGTGCAGCTCAACCAGTTGGGCAAGGCCCGCCGCGTGACCATCACCAAGGACGACACCACGATCGTCGAAGGTGCCGGCAAGCCGGACCAGATCAAGGGGCGCATCAACCAGATCAAGGCCGAGATCGAGAAGACGACCTCGGACTGGGACAAGGAGAAGCTCCAGGAGCGGCTGGCCAAGCTGGCCGGTGGCGTCGCCGTCATCAAGGTTGGCGCGCCAACCGAGACCGAGCTCAAGGAGAAGAAGCACCGGATGGAGGACGCCGTGTCGGCCACCCGGGCCGCCGTCGAGGAGGGCATCGTGCCCGGTGGCGGTGCCGTGCTGGTGCACGCGCAGAGCTCGCTCGACAACCTCAAGCTTTCGGGCGATGAGGCGACCGGCGTGGCG
The DNA here is from genome assembly GCA_034666565.1 of Chloroflexota bacterium. Taxonomy (GTDB): domain Bacteria; phylum Chloroflexota; class Dormibacteria; order CF-121; family CF-121; genus CF-13. The sequence goes on along the minus strand of JAXDLN010000012.1, from coordinate 10,230 downwards.
CTGGTCCGCCGGGCGCTCGAGGAGCCGCTGCGCCAGATCGTGAACAACGCCGGCTGGGAAGGCTCTGTGGTGGTCGAGAAGGTCCGAAGCCTGCCGAAGGGCCAGGGCTTCGACGCCAACAAGGGCGAGTACACCGACATGATCAAGGCCGGCATCGTCGACCCGACCAAGGTCACCCGCTCGGCGCTGCAGAATGCGGCCAGCATCGCCGCCATGTTGCTGACGACCGAGGCGCTCGTCTCGGATATCCCGGAGAAGAAGTCGGCCGCGCCCGCGCCTTCGATGCCGGACTACTAAGCCGAAAGGCTGAAGAAGGAGCCGCCCGAAAGGGCGGCTCTTTTGTTTTCCGGCCGGCTCGGTTGCCGGCAGGCACGAGCCGATAGCATGGCGGCATGAAGCCGAGCGGCATCGTGACGCTGCTGACAGACTTCGGCGTCGACGACGCCTACGTCAGCGCCATGAAGGGCGCGATCCTCGGTGTGCATCCAAAGGCCACGCTCGTTGACCTCAGCCATGGGGTTCGACCGTTCGCAGTGCTGCAGGGCGCATTCCTACTGGATAGCGCCTGGCGAAGTTTCCCGGTGGGAACGGTGCACGTGGCGGTCGTCGATCCGGGTGTGGGCACCGATCGCAAGGCCATCGCCTTCAAGGCCGCGGACCACTTCTTCGTCGGACCCGACAACGGACTCTTCACCTTTCTCATCGACCCCATCAGCGAGACGGTGGCGCTGGCGACGCCACCCGAGGCCGCACCTACCTTTCACGGGCGAGACGTCTTCGGACCGGTGGCGGCGCGGCTCGCGGCGGGCACGGCGCTGGCCGTGTTGGGTACCCCTCGTCAACAGGAGCCGCTGCGCCTCCCCGACGCCTGGGCGTCGAAGGTGGGTGAGGCTTGGAGGGCGCAGGTGTTGCATTGCGATCATTTCGGCAACGTCATCACCAACCTGCCGATCCGGGCCCTGGCACGGATCAAAGTGATCAATGGGGCGCCGGTTCGAACCGTCGAGACCTACGAGGACGCCCACCCCAACGAGCTGGTCGCGCTCGTCGGCAGCAGCGGTCGCATCGAATTTGCATTGCGCCAGGGGTCCGCGGCCAACCGATTGCACACCGCTCCCGGCGAAACGCTGCTGGTGACGTGACCTGGCCCGCGGTCCCCTGGGAGCAGGTACCGACGATGTCGTCGGCCGCGCTGCGCCGGGCGGATGAGCAAGTGCGTTCGCAGTTTGGGATCGAACCAATCCAGTTGATGGAAGTGGCGGGCTGGCAGGTCGCACGCTTCGTCGATGGCTTCGTGGACGGTGTGCGGGGGAAACGCGTCACCGTGGTTGCGGGGTCGGGCAACAACGGTGGCGATGCGCTGGTCGCGGCCCGTTTCCTCCAGCAACGAGGGGCGATCGTTCGCGCGTCGATCGTGCCTACGCGTGATCACAACAGCCTCGCCGCGCGTCATGGCCTGACCCTTGACCGCCTGGGCATCTCCAGGCTGTCGGCGCCGAAGGGCGTGGACCCGTCCGCCGACCTCCTCGTCGATGGGTTGTTCGGCATCGGGATCCGCTTGCCGCTTCGCGATCCCGCCCCCGGCATCATCGCCGCGATGAATGCGAGCCAGGTGCCGATCGTCGCCATCGATGTCCCATCGGGCCTGGACGCGGACAACGGCGCCGGTCAGGACGGTGCGGTCCGGGCGGCCGCCACCATCACGCTGGTTGCCCCCAAAACCGCACTGCGGGGCAACCCGAATGCGGGACGAGTCTTTGTCGCCGATATCGGGATACCGATCGCGGTCTTTTCGACCGAGCGCGAGGCCCTAGCCGGGCTCTACCAGATCGGAGATATGGTCGAGTTGACGAATTGAGGCTGCCTGACTACACTGCAGGCATCCGCCCAACGTCCAAGTAATGGATCAGGTACACGTCGAAGCGCCAGCTTTCAGCGCTCGGGCCGTATCGGTAGAACGCGAGTTCTATTCGGACTTCCCTGTCGTTCTCAACTATGTTGCCCGGCTGATGGATGACATCGATGGTGCCGCCGCCATCACCTGCGCCGCGTTTCGCCAGATTGCCGACGGCTTGCGCCATCGTCCGTCGGGCGAAGGAATGCGCCGGGCGGATGTCCTTCGCGCCGCCACCGAGCTCAGCCGTCAGTCGCTTCGACCCCGCCGGTGGTTTCGCCGGCGCCGCGCGCTCCAGGTAACCCTTGAGGGATTTCCCCAATCGGAGGCGCGCCGGGCACTCCGCCGTGACACCGTGCAACGGGCGCTGAGCGCCCTCCCGTTCGAAGCGCGCGCCATGATCCTGCTCCGTGATTTCGTCAAGCTCTCATACGACGAGCTTGCCGAGGTGGTCGACGTCGCGCCGCGTAAGCTGGTGCACGCGCTCGACCGTAGCCGCGCGGAGTTCGGGGAGATATATGACTACATCAAGTTTTGATCGCAACCGCTGCACGCGGATCTCCCCAAGCGCGGTGCTCGACGACCGGCTCGACGGCAAGGACCTGGAGTGGGCCCGCGACCACCTGCGGCGTTGTGAAGCCTGCCGTGAGCGGGTCGAGGATTTCCGCGAGATGCTGTTGCGGGTGGGGCGCCTGCCGAGCGCCGCGGTGGGCCCAGCCGCGATGGACGAAGCCTTCGCGCTGTCGATCCCGGATCGGTTGCGAGCCGAAGCGGGATCACGCTCCTACGACATCGCGCCGCCCCCGGCGGTCCCCACGGCTACGGAATTGCCCCCGGCTCTCCGGCCCGAGGTCAGCAGCATTCCCGACCTCTTGACGGAGCTCGAGCGCGAGATCTTCCGGGACGAACCGGTCCAGGATCATCCGACTCGACTTGCCCCGATGCCAGAACCGCTGTATCCGACGATGGTCGAGCCGGAAGAGATCGAGTCGATGAGGCCGGCCGAGCCCGTCCAGCCCATGCCGTTCTACGATCCCGCGCCACCGGAACCGATCGAAGCGGCCGTGGAGCCCGAAGTGACGCCGCCGGTGCAGCCGGAAGCGTTCCCCGAACCATTGCGAGAGGTTCCGGTCGATTCGCATCGCGAGGCGGACCGGAATGAATGGGTGGCGCCACCGGACCCCGAACCGTGGGCGCAGCAACCGGAGCCGGTCGACGAGGAGCCGGTGCTTCCCTTCAACCAGGAGGCCGAGGTAGCCACACCCGTCGCGCCGAACAAGCCGGATAACGCGATGCGGATCGCGGTCGGACTGGGAGCCGCTGCCTGCGTCCTGCTGGCCGCGGTGCTCTACGAGGGCGGGTGGCTGTCGAAGCTCGTCACCGGGCGCGCCACGGCGGCAAGGGTTACAGCGACCGCCAGTCTCCGACCTTCCGCATCCGTTCGACCCTCCGTCTCCCCGAGTCCGAGCCTGAGCCCAACCGCCGCGGCTGCTGCCCCAGTGCTCTTCAGGCTCGGCAATGGCGTGAGCGGCGGAACCGTCTATCGCATCCGGCCCGGGACCGCGGTCGCCGGCTACACGCGGCTGGTCTTCGACATCCGCGGTAGCGGGTTACCAACCATGGTCATCACCAAGCCCGATGACCTGCATATAGGGGTGACCTTTCAGAACACAACAGCCGCGGGCGTTCCGGTCAATGGGATCCACAGCTACCAGGTCGCCGGCATCGAGCCCGCCGTCCAGCAGGGAGCCGATGGGGTCATCACCGTCGACCTGGCTCGGCCTGCTCGGGTGACGGCCTTCACGCTCGCCGCCACCGGCAGCTACGCGTGGCGCCTCGTCGTCGACGTCCACACGAGCTAGTTCAAAGAGGTCTTCACGGTGGCCGCGGTCGCGGCATGCGCCACCATCTGCTTGAGCAGCGCGATCTCCTTGCGCAGCAGCCGTAGCTCGAGCAACAAACGAGAGTCCGTGCGTGCTTCGCATAGCAGCGTTTGTTTCTCGGGTACCTGCAGGTTGAGTGCGGCCGCGATCAAATAGGAGAGGAGCTCCGGCTCCATCGGCGGTTCGGCTTCATCGGGTTGCTGCCCGACCAGCTCGCGCAGCAGGTTGGAGTACTGCCGAAACGTGACGGCCGTCATCTCGGTAAGGCGCGCCGTGGCGTCGAGGTCGTCGCCCGTCTCCGGGATGATTCGAATCTCGCCGCGCAGATAGGGGCGATCGTCGGCGGTCCGCACGATCGCGAAACGGGAGGCGCCCATCACGAGCAAGTTCATGCGACCGTCATCGAGCCGGTCGATGCGGACGATCTTCGCCAGCGTGCCCACGTCATAGGGCGTCGCCGGCCCGGTTTCACTTCCCTCTCTGATGGCGACCACGCCAAAGCTATGGCCCTCTTCCAGGCACTCCGCGATCATCTGCCGGTAGCGCGGCTCGAAGATATGGAGCGGCAGGGGCATGTGCGGGAAGAGGACGACGTTCAACGGGAAGAGCGGGAGCCACTGCGTCGGCACCTCAGCAGGCCGCCGCAATGAACCGCGACGCACGATGGGCCATCGCCATGATGGTGATCATCGGATTGACGCCGGACGCGCTCGGAAACGCGCTCCCGTCGGCGACGAACAAGCCCTTGACGGTATGCGCCTCGTAGTCGGGGCCGATCACCGAGGTGGCCGGATCGTTGCCCATCCGGCAGGACCCCATCTGGTGGAAGCTGAAGTAGCCCATCTGCCCCGGGCCGTAGCCGTGGTGGTCGACCTCGTCCATGAACGCCTCCAAGCCGCCACGCTGACCCGGACGGTAGGCGACATAGGCGCTCTGTCCGGTGAAAATCTCTCGCGCGCCTCCGGCCTCCATGACCTGGACCGCCGCCTGGATGCCGCGTCGTAGATCAGCCAGGTCGCCGATCCCGAGTCGATAGTCGACCCGAGCGGCTCCATCCCTCGCCGTGACGAGCCCGCCGCCGTGGTCTCGAACCAGCGGCGCCAGCACCGACATGTTGGGCAGCAAACGCATGAGGCGCTGGTACTGGGCCGGATCTCGCCACGGAATGGCATGGGCCAGGATTGCGGGATGCATCGGCCCCGACTCGAGCTTCACGCCGTGGTACTGACCATCGAGGTTGATCCACTGATCCGAGTAGACCGCTTGAAGACTGCCCTCCCATGGTCGAAGCGTCTCGTCGAACACGCCCAGCACCGCGACGCCGGGATGCAGCCGGAGCGATCGCCCCACCGCCGGCGATCGCACGCCTGAGCGCTGCAGCAAGGCCGGCGTCCCGATCGCGCCGGCGGCGGCCACGACGGCGCGGCTGCGCACGATCAAGGTGAAGGCCGGCATCTCGGGCTGGCGGACGGTGGCGCGCACGCCGACCGCGCGTCCGTCCTCGATCAGGACGCGGTCGACGGTGCAGTTGACGACGATGCGGGCCCGACGCCGATAGGCATCGAGCAGGTAGGTCTTGAGCGTCGATTGCTTGGCGCCGATCTGGCAGCCATAGCTGCAGAAGCCGCAGCTGGCGTCCTGGGTGCAGCCCTGGACGTTGCGCGGCATGTGATCGACGTGCCAGCCGAGCTTGCGCATGCCGCGCTCAAGCACCCGCTCGCGCGCGCTGACCCGGCTGTGATCGACGTTGACGCCGAGCCGCTCGTAGACCGCGTCCAGCGACGCGGTGAACTCATCGGTCGTAAAGGCGGTGAGGCCATAGCGATCGGCCCATTCCTGACGCAGCCAATCGGGGCTGCGAAAGCTGGTCGTGTAGTTGACCACGGTGCCGCCGCCGAGACAGCCCCCGGCGATCAGTGCGATCGAGCCGTCGGCGGTGGCGGCGAATCCCCCCTGGAAGTACAGCTTGCGCATCATGGCAAGCTCGAGCTGGTTGAAGTCAGCCTCGTTGTAGTAGCCGCCCTCCTCCAGGACGATGACGCTCTTTCCGGCCGCCGACAGCTCGCCGGCCACGACCCCGCCGCCTGCGCCGGATCCGATCACCACCGCGTCGCAGGTCAGCGTCGTGTCACCTTCGAGGGTCGTGGTCCGGATGCTTTTTGGTGTCGGGGGCGGGGCCGATACCGGTCCCGGATAGCCGATCTCCGGCCAGACCGGATTGGTGCCGTCATCCTCCGTGTCACCGATGAAGGCGAGCAGCGACAGGCGCTTGAACACCTGGAAAAGCTGGCGACGGAAGCTCAGCCGGCTGACCGCCCAGGACGACATCACGGCAATGCGCTGCTCGCGCGGCCAGCGGTGAAACGGAACCGGGCGGCCGGTCAAGAGGAACGTACCCGACCGCCGGCCCAGGATCCCGACCAGCAGGCGCAGCCGGCGACGGTCCGATTCGGACGGGAGCCGCGCGAACGTCTCCTCCATCGAGGCGGCGACCCGGATCGGCGACCCGGAGTGACCCATGCCGCCGATGAACGTGTCCGCCATCGCCACCAGCACCGGCGATTGGCTGTCACGGCTGGTCGTCGTTGGCGGCGCTTTTACCGCGGTAGACATGCCTGTCACCCCCCCACGTGATCGGTCCTTCCATCATAAGCAGGCACGGGCGCTTTGCGAAGGCCCACAATAAACCTCCATGTGCTACACAGATTCGGCCCGATCTCCGCTTCCGCCGATCATGGGAGGCTCAACCGACGAAGGCGACCTGGTGCTGACGGCGGCCGACGGCAATCGCTTCCGAGCCTACGCGGCCCGGGCAGCGACGCCCGGCGGGGCGGGTGTCGTCGTCATACCCGATCCCCGCGGGGTGCACCCCTTCTACAAGGACCTGGTGCGCCGCTTCGCGCAGGCCGGCGTGGACGCCGTCGTGATTGACTACATCGACCGATCGGCCGGGATGTCGGAACGGCCGGAGAACTTCGACTTGCGTGCCGCGATTGGAAAAACCACGCCCGAGGGGATCGCGGCCGACGTCGCCGCCGGCATCGCCTATGTGCGCTCGGCAGCGGGAGGCGCGGTGGAGTCGGTGTTCACCGTCGGTTTCTGTTTTGGCGGCGCCCAGTCATGGCGGCAGTCTGCGGCGCAGCCCGGCCTGGCAGGGGCGATCGGCTTCTACGGCATCCCTTCGCGGGTCCGCGACGTCATTCCACAGATGAAGGCTCCCCTGTTGCTGCTGCTGGCCGGCAACGACCAGGCTTCGACGCCGGACGATTTCGTCCAGTTCGACCGAGAGCTCACCCAGGCGGGTGTTCCCCATCAGAAGGTGGTCTACGAGGGCGCCCCGCACTCGTTCTTCGACCGCACCTTCGAAGAGCACAAGGCCGCCTCGGACGACGCCTGGCGCCAGATGCTGACGTTCATCAAGGAGCACACACGGCAGACCGCGCGGGCGTAAGCCTCGGGCGCGCCGGCGTCTGGCTCGGGTCGATGGCGCTGCTGCCGACGCCCGACCTGCGACGCGCGGTGGCAGAGATCGAAGAGGTGGGGTTCGGCACCATCTGGATCGGCGAAGCCCTCGCCCGGGAGCCGTTTGCCGCCTGCGCCATCATCCTCGAAGCGACCAGTCACATCAGAGTCGCCACCGGCATCGCCAACATTTGGGCTCGAGACCCGACCGCGATGATGAACGGCGCCCGAACCCTGGCAGAAGCCTGGCCGAACCGATTCGTGTTGGCCATCGGTGTCAGTCACCTCCCGAGTGTGAACGCCCGCGGCCATGACTACGAACGGCCGCTGAGCGCCATGCGTGCCTACCTCGATGCCATGGAAACGGCGACCTACCGCGCACCGATGCCAGATCCGCCCCCGCCGATCGTGCTGGCGGCGCTCGGCGTCAAGATGCTTGAACTGGCCCGCGAACGGGCAGCCGGCGCCCATCCGTACTGCGTGCCGGTCGAGCACACGCGCGAGGCGCGCGGCATCCTGGGACCAGACCGGCTGCTTGCCCCCGAGCAGGCGATCGCCTTCGGCAAGAACCGTGAGGCGGCCCGCGTTCCCGGCGACATCTATATGCGCAACTACCTGGCGCTGCAGAACTACCGCCAGAACCTGCTTCGATTGGGCTGGCCGGAGGATGAGCTGGCGCCGCCGGGTAGTGACCGCGCCTTCGATGCGCTGGTGGCCTGGGGCGACGAGCAAGAAATCGCCCGCAAGGTGAAACGGCATTACGAGGCTGGCGCCGACCACGTGGCGTTGAACGTGCTGACGCCGACGCCCGATCGAGCTCCCACCGACGATCTTCGACGCCTGGCGCCGCTGCTCGTTACATAGCCGTGTTAAACTTCGAGCCTCGAAAATCTGATCGGGAGGTGAGGTCCGCGTGGCTGCCAGTGTTGTGCGTCGCACCTGCGTGGCGACCGCCTCCCGAGGGTTTCGCTAACCAAACCCGCGAATAACCTCCCTCGGCGAAGGCGCCGATGCCATTTGCCGTTGACCACTTCAGGGAGGTTCTCACCTTGAATTCAGACCACCGCGCCGAGCTGGATGAGCTCGGTTGGAACGACCGATTCGCAGCCGCCTTCGACAAGCTCGACGACAAGGATCTGCAGCCCGGCCGGCTGGCCGCCGACTACAGCACCCAATTCCTGGTGCAGCTCGCCGGCGCCGCGCCGCTGGCCACACTTGGCGGTAATCTCCGCGAGGCCCGCCTGATCGCGGTTGGCGATTGGGTCGCCGTTCGCCAGACGACGCAGTCGACCGAGATCCGTGCGGTGTTGCCGCGGCAATCCGCAATCACCAGGGAAGCCCCGGGCGCGGAGACCGCCCAGCAGGTCATCGCGGCCAACGTCGACCTCGTCTTCATCGCGACGTCGGCGGACAGCGATTTCAACCTGCGCCGCATCGAGCGGTTGTTGACGGTCGCCTACCAGAGTGGGGCCGCGCCGGTGATCGTGCTGACCAAGGTCGATCTCGGTAACCCGGACCCATTTGAGGCAGAGCTCGAAACCATCGCGACCGGTGTGCCGGTGGTCGCGGTGAGCGGCCGGACCGGCGCGGGAATCGAGGCGGTGCGCGGCTACCTTTCGCGGGGCAAGACGGCGGTGCTGGTGGGATCGTCCGGCGTAGGAAAATCCACCCTGATCAATCGCCTGGTCGGGGAGGAGGTGCTGCGGACGGCTGATGTGCACAAGAGCGGCCAGGGCCGCCACACCACCAGTCATCGCCAATTGCTGAAGGTCCCAGGTGGGGGTCTGATCATCGACACGCCGGGCTTGCGGGAAATCCAGTTATGGGCGGGGGCGGAGGCGCTGGCCGAGGTGTTCCTCGACATCGAGGAGCTGGCGCTCGGCTGCAAGTTCACCGATTGCCGGCACGAGACCGAGCCGGAATGTGCCGTGATCGCCGCGCTGGAAGGCGGCACCCTGGACTCGAGTCGCTTCGCCAGTTACCGCAAGCTGCAGCGCGAGCTGCGGGCGATCGAGGTCAAAGCCGACGTGCGGTTGCAGATCGAGGAGCGCCGCAAGTGGAAGGTAATCCACAAGAGCGTGAAACAGCACATGCAGGTCAAGCGTCGTTGGGACTAGCCCGCTTGCGCTTCGGCCGCTCGAGCTGACCGGAACGATCGGGACCCTGGTAGCCGGCCCACGGGTCGTAGTCGACCTCGAGCGCTTCCTGCGGTGGCCGCTCCGACTCAGGGACGTTGCGCAGGTTGATCCGGATCCGAGTCCACGTGGTGTTCCGCCCGCGCATCGAATCCACCATGACGTCCGATGGCGCGAGGTGCGACCAGACTTCTCCGTGACGCGCCCGCCAGCGCTGCAGTCCGGCACGCGCCTCGGCCTCGGTCGCGGCGCGCGCGATTTCGATCAGCGGCGCAGTGGTTCGCCTGCGGCCGGTGGGGCCGACCGTTTTGCCAGGCGCGGGAGACGGGACCTTACCCTTCGCCGCCGCCGGCCGATCCTCGCGCCGCCGCCTCGACAGTTGGACGCGCGCCGGCTCGCCCTCCTGCTTGGCGAAATGCGGTGGCCAGGGCGCATCCCCGAAGCCAGCCGCCTCATGCTGGGCGGAAAGCTCGAGCAGGGCCTCCAGTGAGCCGGCCGCCTCGTCGATGCCTTTCGACGGATCGCCTATTTGGGCGAATCGTTTGGGGACGGTGTCGATGGTGAAGGCCTCCAGCTCAGCGCTGGGCACTTCGTCCCAGGTCAGGGGCGCGGACACGCGGGCGTCTGGCGTCGGGCGAATGGAATAGGCCGACGCGATGGTGCGGTCCTTGGCATTCTGGTTGTAGTCGAGGAACACACCGTGCCGTTCCTCCTTCCACCAGCGGCTGGTGGCGATCTCGGGTGCGCGACGCTCGACTTCGCGCGCCACCGCCAGCGCCGCCCGGCGAACCTGCGGAAACGTCCAGCGCGGCTCGATCCGGGCATAGACGTGGATGCCGCGCGAGCCCGACGTCTT
>JAXDLN010000011.1:0-4289 GCA_034666565.1 Chloroflexota bacterium | reverse complement strand
CCGCAGGCTTCTTTGATCTCGACTATCTCGTCGTACACCCTCTGGTAGTCGCCTGACAGGAAAGCGCCGCGGTCGATGACCATGTCCACCTCGTCCGCACCGGCGGCCACAGCCTCTTTCGTCTCGGCCACCTTGATCGACGTGAAGCTCTGGCCTGACGGAAATGCCGTCGCCACCGACGCCACCTTCACTCCGCTGCGTTGCAGGTGCTCTCGCGCGTCCGCGATACGCGCCGGGTACACGCAGATCGCGGCGACCGACGGGATCGAGGCGTCGCCAGGCTTCGGCCGGATGCCTTTCGCGCAGAGAGCTGCCACCTTGCCTGGGGTGTCGGAGCCCTCGAGGGTGGTCAGGTCCATGCAGCGGATGGCCAGGTCGAGCGCCCACAGCTTGGATGACTTTTTGATCGACCGCTTGGCCAGGGACGCGGCCCTCTCATCCGCCCCCACCTCGTCGACGCTGCGCACGCCGCGCATCAGCGACCCCAGGTGAGAAAGCGACAGGGCGGTGGCCATCTTGGGATTATGCGCCGGGTCGAAGCGGGCACTGCTGGTCCGCCCGGGGCGGCGTCGAGCGACGGTTAGGCCCTGCAGCCCCCCGCGCCCGGGTGTGTCACCGGAGGCCCGGCCGGATGGTCTGTGCGCGGGCCGACGGGGACCTGTGGTGGAGCGCTGGTCGGGTTGCCGTGGCAGCCTCGTCCTCGGTGATCGGCACCATCAACATCGTCCGGCTTGCTTTGCGTGATGTTCACCAACGGGATGACTCTGGCAGCCGATGTGGCCCCATGGCCATGGTTTGAGATTACGACCCTCGCCAGATGGATCGGAGTGCGCCCCTGGTTCGACCGGTCTCCCGGTAGGACCCGATCGCGGACACCCATCGTGGCAGCAAGAGCTGACGCGGCCACCGCTGTCGGGGGGTGTTGCCTCGTGGAGTCCGGGCTGATCGCAGTCAGGCCGATTGCCGCCACAGCAACGGCGCCAACCGCCGCTGTCGAGGCGACCTTGTGAGTCCAGTCCGCGTTCAGCGCGTGTCCGAGCTTGCCGGCACGCTCCATCACGTAGCCGGCACCCAGCACGAGGACCGCCGACACCCAGCTCCGAGTGCGACTCATGTAGGCCTCGAGGCGCTCGAGTCCGACCCAAAGGCGCCGCCTCACAGTGCTGACCGAAACGCCGAGCATTGCCGCGATCTCTCGGTTGGTCCTGCCTTCGAGGTACGCGAGGGTGATGACCCGGCTCTCCTCGGTGGTCAGCTCGGCCATACCGCCGCGGACCGTATGCCGGTCAAGCGCAGAGGCCAGCGCCTGCCATTCCCCTGTGCTCGCCTTGTCCGCCTGGAGGTCCTCGGCCAACAGTTGCCTTGCATGGCCGTGCTGTCCACGGCGGCGGCGAGGATCGACGCCAAATATGTGGTTGCCGTTGGCCAGCCATGACCTCACGGCATCCATCCTGGCGTGATCGTTCTGCGGTCCCTCGTCCGGGAGATCGGACCGCTGCTGCTTGAAAGCTCTCACGAGCTCAATCCCTTATCCCAACCCACTGAAATGTCGATGAATCGACGGTCAGAGCCTACACCGCCAGACGGCATCCCGTATGCGCCTGCTCCGCCCGACAAGTTCCTGAAAACGACCGTTGACCTTGTCCTTAATGGCTCATAGCATTGGCGCCAAGTCGGGAGGCGGTTGGGGGAATCGGGAGGTAGTTGCCTATGTACGTCGCCGGCTGCGGCTGAATTCGATGTCCATCTCTTTGTCCACCCGAAGAGGAGGGAACATGTTCCGAACGGCTCGACTGGTCCTAGCCATCGTCGCGATCGTGGTCATCGGCGTTAGCAACGGCTCTGCCGCACCATCGCCCCAGGCTCCGACGAAACAGGACATCGCCAAGAAAATTCTCGCTTCGAGGGCGGGCCAGCTAATGACTGGGCCAGCACTTGCCTATTTGCAGTCGGTGGCCCGCAACGACCATCGCCTGACGCCTGACTCCACCTCAGCTGCGAAGTCCGCGAAGGTCACGTCCGCCAAGGGCCAAGGCGGCACGCCCCTTGTCAATGTGCGGGTCAACAACCCGGCGCTCGACACGCACCAGACCGACCAGACCACACAGAGCGAAACCAGCGTTGCCGTCTCGGGCTCGAACGTCGCGGTCGGCTACAACAACTCGCAGCACTCGCTCCAGCCTTTCCTGACCGCGGGCACTGACATCACCGGTTACGCATACTCAAGCGACGGGGGCCAAACGTTCACCGACGGCGGTGCGCTGCCGAATGCGCCAGGCAACGTCAACCTGGGCGACCCATGGCTCGCGAGCGACAGCAGTGGCGCCATGTACTACTCCACCCTGACCATCGACCCGACAGGGTCCCTCCTTGTTGGAGTCTCGCGCTCAACAGATGGTGGGAAGACATGGACGGCAGCCGCCGCCATCCCGCCGCCGCCGGCCCAATGCGGGGGCAAAGGGTGTGGCCCCATCTTTTACCAGGCTGACAAGGATGCCCTGACCACCGGTCCGGGCACAGGCAACCTGTATGACGTATGGGATGACTTCAACGTCGACCCGAACACCTTTGCAGAACTGAGCGGACTTCCAGTCGCCCATTCAACTGACGGCGGGCGGACTTGGACGGTCACATACGCAAGCCAGGTACCGCTCTTCGATCCATCGGGCACCAGCTGCAGCTTCAGTCAGTACATCGGCGCCCAGCCCCTGGTTGCGGGCGGCACGATCTATGACGCCGCTGAGCTGATCAGCGCAAACGATCCGAACTGCATTGGTGTGCCTGTCACATTCAGCGAGGTGATCTTCGCCTCCAAGGATGGTGGAACGACCTGGACCGCCGGCGCTTCCATCCCGATAACTTCCTCAACACAAGGCTTCGGTGCCTTCCAACTCGGACCGGCGCAGGTAATGCGCAACCTCGAGTTCCCCACCCTGGCCAGCTTCAAAGGCAGCGTCTACATGGCCTGGAACGACGGAGGCGATGGGTCAGGGCACAGCCACATCAGATTGGCGCAGCTCGACTCGTCAGGCAGGCTCCTCAAGAGCTCATTCGTCACATCTGGGACGAATGACGAAGCGCAGCCGGCCCTCAGCGCCGACTCCGCTCTTCACGTCGCCTACTACCAGATCAGCACCGCTGCGAGCGGCGACGGTCAGCTCGACGTCCAGGTGACGAACTCGACCAATGGCAGCAGCTGGAAGGTCCAGCGCGTGACCAGCCAGTCGTTCCCTGGGGTTTTCACAGTCCCGCAGTTCGATCCGCTCATCGCGTTCGGTTACATGGGCGACTACATCGCGAACGTCAGCGATGGGACGCACCAGTACATCGCCTGGGGAGACAACCGAGACATCGTCAGCAACTTCCTATGGCCGAGCGGCCGGCACGATCCTGACGTGTTCTTCGCCAAGCAGTAGGTCGGTTGTTGGAGGCGGGTGCAAAGGCACCCGCCTCATTCGTACTGTCCTACCGTCCTAGCGCTCTTTGAGCGACCCGTTCGCGCGCCATCGCGGCAGCTGCTCCGCTATGACTGCGTCGACCGCATCCACGAACGCCTGGATGTCGCTCTCGCCCATCGGCGTGGAGAGGGCGCCCATGGCGCGAGGCGCCATCAGGACGCCGTGGTTGACCAGGGCGAGGAAGAAGTCCTGGGTGATGGCATCGTTCGAAGTTGCCTTGCTCCGGTAGTCGGTGACCGGCACGTCGGTGAAGTGAATCGCGAGAAGTGAACCAGCGCAGTTCACCTGCGCCGGCATGCCGTGTGAGGCGAACACCTCGGTCAGCTGGTCCTTGACTCTCGCGCCTTTCCGATTCAGATCCGCGTAAACGTCTGGCGTCAGCTCCTTCATCGCCGCAAGGCCGGCTGCCATGCCGAGCGGGTTGCCGTTATACGTTCCGCCCTGAGGGAGGTTTGGCCGCCGTCGTGGGTCCATCAGCTCCATCACGTCGGCGCGCCCGCCAAACGCGGCCACCGGCAGGCCGCCGCCGATGATCTTGCCCATCGTCGTCAGGTCGGGAGTGACGCCGTAGAGCTGCTGGGCGCCGCCTGGAGCGACACGCAGCGAGATCACCTCGTCAAATATGAGGAGCATTCCCAGCTCGCGCGTCACCCCGCGCAGCCTATGGATGAACTCGTCCGTCGCCGCGATCACGCCCCCGGCTCCGATGATCGGCTCGAGGATCACCGCAGCCACGCTTTCGCGGTGACCCTCCTCTCGAAGGATCCGCTCGGCCGCGTCCGGGTTGTTGAACGGAAGGACCACGCTCCCCGCAACCGCCCACTGAGGCGT
>JAXDLN010000010.1:0-2808 GCA_034666565.1 Chloroflexota bacterium | reverse complement strand
GGCCAAGCTCGCCGGCGGCGTTGCGGTGATCCGGGTCGGCGGGGCGAGCGAGATCGAGGTGAAGGAGCGCAAGGATCGCGTCGATGACGCCATGCATGCGACCCGCGCCGCGGTCGAGGAAGGCATCTTGCCGGGCGGCGGCATCGCGCTCCTGCGTGCCAGCCAAGTACTCAAGAAGGTCCGCACCCAGAACGACGACCAGAAGACCGGCGTGGAAATCGTGCGCAAGGCGCTCTCCTGGCCGGCCCGCCAGATCGCGCTCAATGCGGGCGAGGACGGCTCGGTGGTGGTCGGCAAGATCCTCGAAAAGAATCAATACAACTACGGCTACGACGCCCAGTCCGGCGAGTACGTCAACATGATGTCGAAGGGCATCATCGATCCGACCAAGGTGGTGCGCGCGGCCCTGCAAGGCGCGGCCTCCGTCGCCGGCCTGCTCATCACCACCGAGGCCATGGTCGCTGAGGTGCCGAAGAAGCAAGCACCGGCGATGCCAGCTGGTGGCGGCGGCGTGGGAGGAATGGACTTCTGACCCGTTGAGAACCACGAAGGACCCGGGCACGCCCGGGTCTTTTTGGAAAGCTGACACTCGCCCGTTGATGGGGCCAACCTTCGAGGAGGCATGGCAAGGGTGCTGTCAACGAGCCCCCGCTTCGTGGCGGAGATTTCGATTTTATCCTTGAATCTGTGGGAATATGCGCACAGCTAGGTTCGTTACCCTTGGTAGCCCCCGAAAATCTTTAGCAGGCGCGGTCGGAGAGACGCAATGATTGCCGATCCGAAACACTCATCAAGATGATGGAGATGACAAGCGCAGGCGCCAGGAAAAGGCGCTCGACGAAGCCCTCGAGAACACCTTTCCGGCGTCCGATCCAGTTTCAGTCGAGCAGCCGACGCCCCCCGCAGCGGATCGCGACAGATAGGCTCGCCTATCGCCCCTATGGCCTATCACGACGCAAATCGATGTTGGCTCAGATGTCGGCTACCAAGGGCCAAGCAGAATTGTTACAAACGATCCTAATCCGACGCTCATGACCCATAGTCACCGTCCTGGGGCTTGGCCGGCGCGAACTTCCGTTCCATATGTGCTGAGGGGAGCTGTTGTGGCCTGAGTTCAGGCCGCAGACCTGACCGCGGGTTTTGACAAATGCACACCTCCCTTCGGTTCAAGTCCGGTGGCGACTATGATCTCCAGGTGCTGGCGAAAGACGGCGAGCGCGTCCTCTGCAGAGGATGGCGCCATGGTGCCGACGGCAACCGGATGGGAATACTCGCCGTACTTCTGGCGTCGGAGACACCTACGCCCCTCAACCTCGATCGCCTCGCTCGCGAATACGAACTCAGGGATGATCTGGACAGTGCGTGGGCGGTGCGGCCACTGGAGCTGGTGCGCGAGCATGATCGGACCATGCTGGTGCTCGAGGACCCGGGTGGTGAACCGCTCGACCGCACGCTCGGCGCGCCGATGGAAGCGGGAAGGTTCTTGCGCCTCGCTATCGGTATCGTCACGGCCCTGGGAAAAGTCCACGATCGAGGCCTCGTTCACAAAGATATCAAGCCAGCTAATATTATCGTCGAATCCTCGACTGGCGCGGTCTGGCTGACGGGATTTGGCATTGCGTCCCGGCTGCCGCGCGAGCGCCAGGCCCCTGGACCACCGGAAGTAATCGCGGGCACGTTCGCCTACATGGCGCCCGAGCAATCCGGCCGCATGAACAGGTCCGTCGACAGACGGAGCGATCTCTACGCCTGCGGCGTAGCTTTTTATGAAATGCTCACGGGAGTGTTGCCGTTTACGGCTACCGATCCGATCGAGTGGATCCATTGCCATATCGCCCGGCAGCCAACGCCGCCCATCGAGCGGGCGAAAGGGATCCCGGAACAGCTCTCGGCTATCGTGATTAGGTTGCTCGCAAAGACCGCCGAGGAGCGCTATCAGACCGCTGAGGGCGTCGCGGCCGACCTCCGGCGCTGCCAAGCGGAATGGGTGGCGCACGGCCAGATCACGCCCTTCCCTCTCGGCATGCAAGATGCGTCGGATCGACTGCTGATCCCCGAGGTTCTGTACGGTCGCGAGCAGGAGATTGATGCGCTCCTGGCGGCCTTCAGGCGCGTCGTGACGGCTGGCACAACAGAACTCGTGCTCGTGTCCGGTTATTCCGGCATCGGTAAGTCTTCGGTGGTCCACGAGCTTCACAAGGCGCTCGTCCGGCCGCGCGCCTTGTTCGCGTCGGGCAAGTTTGACCAGTACAAGCGCGACATTCCCTACTCGACGCTGGCACAGGCCTTTCAGAGCCTGATCCGGCCGTTGCTCGGCAAAACCGAAGCGGACCTTGCGCCTTGGCGCGAGGCGTTGCGGGAGACGCTGGGCCCAAACGGCCGGCTTATCGTCAACCTTATTCCCGAGTTGGAGCTCGTTATCGGACCGCAGCCACCCATCCCGGAGCTGCCACCACAAGATGGGAAGAATCGATTCCAGATGGTCTTCCGGCGCTTCCTCAGCGTGTTTGCGCGCGAGGAACACCCACTCGCACTGTTCCTCGACGATTTGCAATGGCTGGATGCGGCCACACTTGAACTACTCGAGCATTTAGTCACGCATCCTGAGGTACGGCACCTGCTGTTGGTCGGGGCATACAGGGACAACGAGGTTGGCCCCGCTCACCCGCTCCTCCGCACGGTCGAGGCGATCCGCGGCGCCGGAGCAAGGGTCGAGGAGATCGTGCTAACGCCTCTCGGAGTGGATGATATTGGCCGGCTCGTCACCGCAGGCCGGAGCGCGCGCAGCCCCTCGCGCAATTGGCGCAT
>JAXDLN010000009.1:0-7108 GCA_034666565.1 Chloroflexota bacterium | reverse complement strand
AAAAGATTACAGAAGGATGACCGGCCTGAGGTAACCAGGGCGAGGCTTGACACGGGCCGCGATAGAGAAGCAGACCCTGCGCATTCTGGTTTGGAGGAGCGGCTGGCTACGTGGGCAGACTTCGGTGGGAGCAAGCCCTACCCGCCGTGCCCTGTTGCACGACCGCGTTTTTTCGATCGCGTGGGCCGATAATGTTGCAGGAACATCTGGACCGTCTCTTCGATTATGTCCTCGTCCGGCACCGGCAGGCGGTCACGGCTCATCATCCACGGCCACAACGAAAATTCGTTGAGAAGCCCCATGAACTGGTGCGCCGCCAGCAGCGGATTGCGGCAGTCCAGGACGCCTATCGCGGTCAGGTGGGCGAGATACCGCGTCAGCCGCTCGGTCAAAGGGTCCATTACCGCCGCGAATTCCTCGGCAATCCAGGGAAATTGGCGGGCGTCGGCCACGACCATGCGTAGGAACCCGAGATACACGGGGTTTTCGTGCAGCTTGAGGATCATCCGCGCGATCAGGCGAAGCACATGTTCGACATCGCCTTCGGTCTCGATACCGGGCCGAAAGGCGCGCTCAAGCTGACCTGACACCCTGAGCAGCATCTCCCGGAAGATTTCGTCCTTGCTGCTGAACTGGTTGTAAAGCGTCCGCCGGGCCACGCCGGCGGCCTCGGCCAGCTCGTCCATGCTTACGGAACCGAAGCCTCGCTGCAGGAACAGACGCTCGGCGCCTTCGATGATTGCCGACCGCGACTCGCCCCGGCGGGCCTTCGAGCCTGCGGCATTTTGGCCGTTCGGGAATTCCATGTGAACTGCCTATTGCACTTAACGGTGCACATTTATATATTGCACTGCGCAGTGCATTACAAGCGCATTGTCGGCATCAGGCGATCCCGCGCTTTTCCGGCGCATCCCCGCCGGAACCCTCGGGCAATCGTCCCAGCGGAAGGGAAAGCCAATGTCCAGGTATCCAATCCCAATAGTCCTCTTGC
Source organism: Chloroflexota bacterium (assembly GCA_034666565.1). Lineage (GTDB taxonomy): Bacteria > Chloroflexota > Dormibacteria > CF-121 > CF-121 > CF-13. Next base: position 6,117 of record JAXDLN010000009.1, on the reverse strand, counting down.
TCGTCGCGGCGGCAGTCTCCGCTTGCGACAAACCGGCCCCGCCCGCCTCTCAGGCCCGCCCTGTCCGGACGGTTACTGTGGAGCAACGTGCCGAGGGCGAGATCGTCTCGCTGACTGGTCAGGTCCGCGCCAAGGACCAGGCCGGCCTCGCATTCCGCCTCGACGGACGCATGATCGAGCGCCTCGTCAATGTCGGCGATGTCGTTGCGGCCGGCCAGGTCGTCGCTCGGCTCGACCCCCAGATCCAGCAGAGCGCGCTGCGCTCGGTACAGGCCAACCTCTCCTCGGTCGAGGCGCAGCTGAACGAGGCGCGCATTTCCTTCTGGCGACAACAGGAGCTGTTGAAGGACGGTTGGACATCGCGGGCCAATTTCGACAAGGCCCAGCACAGCTTCGAGACGCTGCAGGCCCAGGTCGACGCCGCCCGTGCACAGGTACGCATCGCACAAGAGCAGCTGAGCTACGCGGTCTTGTCGGTTGACGCCGCTGGTGCGGTCACTGCGGTCGGCGCCGAACCGGGCGAAGTGGTCCACGCCGGGCAGATGATTGTCCAGGTCGCGCGTCAGGGCGGACGCGACGCCGTCTTCGATGTCCCCGAAAAGCTGATGCGGACCGGGCCGCGCGACCCGGTGGTCGAGATCGCGCTGACCAACGATCCCCAGGTAAGGGCCACCGGTCGCGTGCGGGAGGTTTCGCCGCAGGCCGATCCCGCCACCCGGACATTCCAGGTGAAAGTCGGCATCACCGAGCCGCCCGACGCAATGCGGCTCGGCTCCACTGTCGGCGGCCGCATCACGTTGTCGGCGCCCTCCGGTGTCGAGATCCCGGCGAGCGCGCTCACCAAGACAGACGCAGGCCCGGCCGTGTGGATCGTCGATCCGCAGAGCCAGACCGTGACACTGCGCAGCGTCGATGTCCTGCGCTACGACCCGGCAACTGTCGTCATCTCGCAAGGGCTGGAAACCGGCGATGTCGTCGTGACGGCCGGAGCCCAGACGCTGCGTCCGGCCCAGAAAGTTCAGCTCGCGGGAGGCCTGTGATGAAGCGTTTAAACCTTTCCGAATGGGCCATCCGGCACCGTTCTCTGGTGACCTATTTCATGCTCGTCATCACGGTCGCGGGCATCTGGTCCTACCTCCACCTCGGGCGCAGCGAGGACCCGGACTTCACCGTCAAGACGATGGTGGTTCAAGTCGGGTGGCCGGGCGCCACGGTCGCCGACACGATCGAGCAGATCACCGACCGGCTTGAGCGCAAGCTCCAGGAGACGCCGAGCCTGGACTACCTGAAGAGCTACACAACCGCCGGCAAGGCGACGATCTTCGTCTATCTGAAGGACTCCACACCTCCGAAGCAGGTGCCGGACATTTGGTACCAAGTACGCAAGAAGGTCGGTGACATCCGCAACACCCTGCCGCAGGACATCGTCGGCCCCGGCTTTAACGACGAGTTCGGCGACACCTACGGCATCGTCTACGGCTTCACCGCGGACGGGTTCAGCCACCGCGAGTTAAGGGACTACGTCGAGGAAGCCCGCAAGCAGCTCCTGCAGCTGCCGGACATCTCGAAGGTCGACATGCTCGGGGCGCAGGACGAGCGCGTCTACGTTGAGTTCTCGACCGAGCAGCTGGCGGGCCTCGGCATCGACCGCACCGCGCTGATCGCCGCGCTGAACGCGCAGAACGCCGTCACCCCGGCGGGCGTCGTGCAGACCGGGGACGAGAAGATCCTCGTTCGCGTTTCGGGCGACTTCCGTTCCGAACGGGACATTCTGGCCGTGAACTTCGTGGCGAACGGCCGGATCATCCGGCTCGGCGACATCGCGCGCGTGACGCGCGGCCCCGCTGACCCGGCGCAGCCCATATTCCGGGTCAATGGGCGAGAAGGCATCGGGCTCGCGATCGCGATGCGTACGGGCGGCGACGTCCTGACACTCGGGCACAACGTCGCGCGAGCCATGACCGAGATCACCGCGAAATTGCCGGTCGGGATCGAGTCGACGCTCGTCGCCGATCAGGCCAAGACCGTCGAGCATGCCGTGGACGATTTCATGGAGGCCTTGTGGGAGGCCATTGCCATCGTTCTTGGTGTCAGCCTAATCGCGCTCGGTCTGCGCGCGGGGGCAGTGGTGGCGATCTCGATCCCGCTGGTCCTCGCCGCCGTGTTTCTGGCGATGACCTTCGCCGGCATTGACCTGCAGCGGATATCGCTCGGCGCCCTGATCATCGCTCTTGGGCTGCTGGTCGACGACGCTATGATCACGGTGGAGTCGATGGTCACGCGCCTCGACCACGGCGACGACAAGGAAACTGCCGCCGCGTTCGCCTACTCTTCGACCGCGCTGCCCAGGCTTACCGGCACGCTGGTCACGGTCGCGGGCTTCGTGCCGATCGGTTTCGCGCGCAGCGCCGCGGGCGAGTACACATTTTCGATCTTTGCCGTCGTCGCCATCGCACTGATCGCGTCCTGGATCGTAGCGGCGGTCTTTGCCCCGCTGCTCGGGGTCTGGATCCTGAAGAAGCCCAAGGTGGCGCACTCGGGCAAGCCCGGTCTGATCCTGCGCCGGTTCCGCCCGCTCCTCGAACTCGCGATGCGGGCACGCTGGGTCACGATCCTCGTCACGTTGGGCCTGTTTGGGGCAGCGCTGTACGGCGTGCGGTTTGTGCCGCAGCAGTTCTTCCCGGCGTCGGATCGGCCCGAATTGCTGGTCGATTTGCAGCTGGCCCAGAACGCGTCGATCTACGCGACCCAGGACGTTTCCGCCCGGCTCGACAAGCTCCTAAAGGGCGACCAGGACGTGGACCACTGGAGCACCTATGCCGGGCAGGGCGCGGTGCGGTTCTACCTGCCGCTCAATGTTCAGCTGCCCAACGACTTCTTCGCTCAGGCGGTGGTCGTCACCAAGGGACTGGAGCAGCGCGAGCGCGTGAAGGCCAAGCTGGAGCGTGCTCTGGCGACCGAATTCCCGAACCTTGTCGGACGGGTGTACCCGCTGGAACTCGGCCCGCCGGTCGGATGGCCGCTCCAGTACCGGGTGAGCGGACCCGAGCCGGACCAGGTGCGCGCGATCGCGTTCAAGGTCGCGCAAGAACTAGGCTCCGCCCGGGGCGCCGAGAACATCAACTACAACTGGATGGAGCCGGCGCGCACGATCCGGATGCGGGTCGACCAGGACCAGGCTCGCCTCTTGGGTCTGAGCTCGCAGCAACTGGCGCTGTCCCTCAACGCGGTTGTGGCCGGCGTCACCGCCACCCAGATGCGCAGCGGGATTTATCTCGTCGACGTGCTGGTGCGGGCCTCCGCCGAGCAGCGCATGTCGCTGTCGACCATCCGTACGCTGCAAGTACCGCTGCCGAATGGGCGGACGGTTCCCCTGAGCCAGATCGCGTCCGTCGATTATGACCAGGAGTATCCGATCGTCTGGCGCCGGGACCGGCGAGCAACTGTGACGGTGCAGGCCGACCTCACGCCCGGCGTGCAGGCCGCCACGGCCGTGCAGGCGCTGACACCGAAGATCGCGGCCCTGAACGCCACGCTGCCGAGCGGGTACCATATCGATGCCGGCGGCACCGTCGAGGAGAGCAGCAAGGCTCAGTCATCCGTCGCTGCCGTGCTACCCGTGATGCTGATCCTGATCCTCACGGTGCTGATGTTCCAGCTTCAGAGCTTCAACCGGCTCTTGCTGGTGCTCAGCGTGGCCCCCCTCGGGCTGATCGGGGTCGTCGCGGCCCTCCTCGTCGCGGACAAGCCGCTCGGCTTCGTGGCGATACTCGGCGTCCTTGCGCTCACCGGCATGATCGCGCGCAACTCGGTGATCCTGATCGACCAGGTCGAGAGCGAGAAGGCAAAGGGGCGCGATGCCTGGGATGCAGTCGTTGAGGCCACCATGCATCGGTTCCGGCCGATCCTGCTGACCGCTTCCGCGGCCATACTTGGCATGGTGCCGATTGCGCCGACCGTGTTCTGGGGGCCGATGGCCTACGCGATCATGGGTGGTCTGGCCGTCGCGACGGTGCTGACCCTCATCTTCCTTCCGGCGCTCTATGTGACGTGGTTCCGGATCAAGAGGCCCTACTCGACCCCGTCCCAGGACATGGCTGCCGAGAACACCGCCATGTCCACTCCTTGACCGCCGATGGGAGGCGAATATGGCCATCGATCCAACTCTCCTTAGCCCGGTGTCGGCACTGTTCGGAGCGATTGTGGGAGGGGCTGCCTCCTTGCTGGGCGCCATTTACACACAGCGCCGCCAAGATCGTGTTCAGTGGATCACACATGAGGTGGCAAAACGGGAGTCGGTTTATGCCGATTTCGTGATGAGCGCGTCGAATCTGCCGCTCAACGCTTACACCCACGACGAGTTCGGACTCGGCGGCGATGAGCAGCACATGATCGGGCTGATCAACCGAATGAGACTCTTTGCTTCGACCGAGGTTGTTGATGGCGCCGAGGCGGTACTCAGAGCCATCGTCGAGATCTTGCTGAAGCCGGGCATCGAACTCCGCCAGCTAGCGAAGGAGGCGTTGTCCAAGAGCCTCGATCCCGATCCGCTGCTGACGTTCAGCGAGATCAGCCGGGCTGATCTCGACAGGGTGCGGCAACGCGTGGTGTGAGGGAAGGAAGGGGCCAAGCACGGCGTGCGCGCCAATGTAATTTGCTCGGGCTTTGTACGCAGCCACTCGTCGGCAAGCAGATCCCGGAGCAGGCGAAAGAAACTCGGAATCTCCGAGCAAGACGTAATCAAGAACATTATGCTCAAGGAGACCGTCGATGGTGAGTTCATCTGTGTGCGGCCAACAAAGGAGGCGTGTTGTGAAGCAATCTCGTACAGAAGACAATCGTTTTTGCGTTGGCTTGTTCGGTTTTGTGTTGCTGAGCATTGCCGTCTTCTCCGTCCCGACCGGCGTGGATGCCGCGGATGGCAAAGGCGAGTCGAACAGCGCCGTAGCTGTCATAGCCTCTAACAACGGTTTGAGAGACCCTTTGAGTAGCGGTTCAGTAGTTATCCGCGGCACACGGCCCGTGCAAATCACGCAACGTTCCCCCTTGAATGCGAGCCCGGAAAATATGGCACCTGCCACTCCCGGGTTTCCGATCGGTCCGTACAGGGGTGGATTTGAGCCGAGTCTCACAGGCAAAGGATGGGATTCGGGCTATGACTACAGTGGCCTAAACTGGGCAATCCCACCACGGTGATGCGCACAACCTAAAGCCGTCCCGTGTAGGAGACAGCTGGTACCGCCTCGGCTTTCTCGGGGTCGTGCTGGTGAGCACTGCCGCCTTGTTCGAACCGACCGTCGCTGATGTCGTCAATGGCAAACGAGTCGAGCAGCGCCGTCGTTACGGCGCTTCCCGATACCGGTTTCCGACAGCGCTCGAGTGCGGCTCGGTTCCCGGGTGCTCGGGCCCATACCAGCCGCGCGACCTTCCGCCACAACCGCTGCCCAAGGGAATATGGCACCTGCCACGGGATCTTCCATCAGCGGTTTTTTCCAGCCTGTTCTCACCGGCGATGGATGGGAAGCGCGCTATAATTACCGCGGCCTACAGCTGACGACTTGGCCACGGCGATCCCGCAGAGCCAACCCGCATGCGTTGCTTCGTATCCGCGCTGCGAACTGCGGCTCGCCCAGACATGCGGAGCATTCTCGATTATCGCGGGCGGTCTCCAATCAACGACGGCACCGAGCCGAACTTAACGTTCGAATTGCCCCTCGTGAATGTCTGGTAGCGTGAAGGGTTTCGGATGCCGGCCGGTCGTGACCTATCCGGTGGTCGTGGGGCCGGCGTCCGAAAGCCTCCGAGGAAGGAACCCGCGGGGCCTGGTGGGCGGTCTGCCGTCTATGGGGATTTGATCGGGCCGTAGCTTCGGCGAGGGATGAATGGGGCGGCGTGGTTAAAGGGTGAACTGACGTCCATCATTGAGAATTGGTCGCCGCCGCTGCATTCGGCGGTGTGATTCAGCAACAATCGGCGGCATCGCATCGGTCTTCGCAGGCACCAGGGCGACAGTGGGGCGGCGCCGGAAGCGGCATGCTCCGGCGGGCGGATGGTGCAACGAGGCGGTGACGGTGGTCATGACATTGCGGTCCCGACCCCGGCCTCGGGCGATGGTGG
>JAXDLN010000008.1:0-3112 GCA_034666565.1 Chloroflexota bacterium | reverse complement strand
ACATCGAGGCCGACCGTATGGCGGCCGTGCTTTATCGGACGGACATGCTGGCCTGAACGCGCGTGAGGTCGCAGCTTTGGGCGGCGTGGGTGCGGTGATGGGCCGCGTCCACCGCACCGCCACTGTGATCGTTCGTCAGGGGGCTGACGGCGCGACAATTCATGCTGCCGGGTCAGCACCCGTGACGATGCCATCGATCAAGGTCCAGGCCGTCGACACCAGCGGGGCGGGCGACGTTCACGTTGGCGCCAACCTTGCCGGGCTGGCGCGAGGCATGAGCTGGCCGGAGGCTGTCTTGTTCGCGAACCGGGCGGCGGCCTACGCGGTGTCTCGACCCGGTCCCGCCGCCGGTCCAACCGACCAGCAGCTGGAGGATTTCGGGGCCGGCCGCTGGTAGTAGGATTTTTTCAGCGCGCTCTGCATTCAGTTGGTGGGAGGAGGGAGCTATGGCGACTGACGTGGCAGTCCGACCGAGAGAGACGATGTCGGTTGAGCAGAATGGCATCAATGTCATTTCCGACGCCGAGCGGAAGGGACGTCCGCGAGATCTGTTCTGGCCCTGGTGCGCAGCCAACATCGCCGTGCTCGGCATCAGCTACGGATCCTTCCTGCTGGGCTTCGGCGTGTCCTTCTGGCAAGCGACCATCGCGGGCCTCGTCGGGACCATCCTTTCCTTCTTGCTGGTCGGATTCGTGTCCCTGGCGGGTAAGCGTGGATCGGCACCGACCATGGTGCTCAGCCGTGCCGCATACGGCGTCCAGGGCGGCAAGATCCCGGCAGCCCTTTCCTACATCCTGCTGGTCGGGTGGGAGACCGTTCTCGTCTCGCTGGCCACGCTCGCGACGGCCACCGTGTTCGACCGCCTGGGCTGGGGAGGTGGCGATGCCACCAAGATCATCGCCTTCCTTGTCGTAGCGGGCGTAGTCGTCTTCTCCGGCATCTTCGGCTTCAACGTGATCATGCGGCTGCAGACCTTTCTCACCGTTTCGCTTGCGGTTCTGACCGTGGGGTACGTGCTGCTTACCGCCGGCCACATCAACTGGGGCGCCGTCAACTCGCTGCCCAGCGGCTCGTCTCAAGCCGTGCTCGGGGCACTCATCTTCGCCGCCACAGGATTCGGCCTCGGTTGGGTCAACAGCGGAGCGGACTACTCGCGATACCTGCCGCGCTCCGCGTCGAGTGCAGGGGTTGTGGGATGGACGACGTTCGGGGCCGCCATCGCTCCCGTGCTGCTTGTCGTGTACGGCCTGCTGCTGGCCGCGTCCGACCAGAAGCTGAGCCAGGCCATCGGCGCCGATCCGGTCGGTGCCCTGACCACCCTCCTGCCGACGTGGTACTTGCTTTTCTTCGCGCTGGTGGCTATCGGCGGGCTCATCGGCGGCGCCGTGCTCGACATCTACTCGTCAGGCCTGGCCCTCCTCACGCTTGGGCTCAGGGTTCCCCGCTGGACGGCCGCAGCGATCGACGGCGTGATCATGATCCTCGGCACCATCTACGTCGTCTGGATCGCGAGCAACTTCATCGGTCCGTTTGAGGGCTTCTTGATCACCCTTGGCGTGCCGATCGCCGCGTGGTGTGGCGTCTTCCTCGCCGACCTCTTGCTCCGGAAGCGCGACTACGCGGAGAAAGACCTGTATGACCCGCGGGGGCGCTACGGCGCAATCAACTGGGTCGCGGTGGGCACGACGCTGGTCGCGACCTTCCTTGGCTGGGGCCTGGTGACCAATACGTTCGCGGCGTGGCTCAGCTGGCAGGGCTATTTGCTGGATCCGCTGGGCCTCGGTCCAAAGGACGCCGGACCGTGGACCTATGCCAACGCCGGCGTGCTGGTGGCGCTGGTAGTCGGCTTCCTAGGGCAGTTCCTGCTGGGACGCTCGCAGATCGCCAAGCAGGAATCAGCCCAGACCTAGGATCGCGTCAAGCCGACGCCTTTTTGGTCGCCTTGCCCACCGGCTCGTAGGTGAGGATGAGGACGCCGTCGCCGACTGTCCGGGAGTCCTTCAGCCGGAGGCCCTTCATGTCGCTGCTGTCGTCGAAAAGACGCTTGCCGCTGCCAAGGACCACGGGATATACCATCAGACGCAGCTCGTCGACGAGGTCATTGGCGAGGAGCGTTTGCACCAGCCGTGCGCTGCCGTGGACCACGATGTCCCCGTCCAGCCGCTGCTTCAGCTTCGAGACCTCCTTCACCACGTCACCCCTGAGCACCGTCGAGTTGTTCCACTCGGCCTTGTCGAGGGTCGAGGAAACGACGTACTTGGGCATGTTGTTGAACTTGTCACCGAATTCGCCCTTTACGGACGGCCAGGCCGAGGCAAAAGCCTGATAGGTCACGCGCCCCAGCAGCTGCGCCGCCGAGCCCATGGTCTCGTCGAGCTTGAACTTTTCGCCCTCCTCTCCAGTGCTGATGTTGAAGGTCCATCCCTCGTGCTTGAACCCGCTCCCGTCAGGTCCCGGGGCTTCCATAACGCCATCGACCGAAACGAACTCCGTTACGACAATCCGTCCCATCTCTTGCTCTCCCTATCACTCAGCGCTCGCGGAGCGCGTTGGTAACGATCTGACTCAACTCTGCCGCCGCGTTGAAGTCTTGAGTCAGCCGGTTCTTCGTCAATGCGAACGCGATCCCGGTGGCGGTGTCGCCGAATGCAAAGCTGCCACCGACGCCACCTATGCCGAAAACGCTGGTCGATTCCATTGCGCCGGGGCGGCCGATGCTGTACCCCAACGCCCACGTCGTCGGCATCCCGAAAACTTCGTCCATACCGCTGCTCGCCATGGTGGTGACTTCTTGCAACCTTTCGGGCGAGATGAGCCGGACGCTGTCCACCTCGCCGAGGAGCGCCGCATACATGCGTGCGATAGCCCTCGCCGAGGTCTTGCCTCCAGCGGGGATGTCGGCGGCCAGGATGTCCGCGCGGTTCCCGAGCTGCGCGTTTGGCATCGTCGACATCGGGCCGGCCTTGAACATGGGCAGGTCTGGCGGCATCGTCGCCATTGCAGCCATCGCCTGGGGATCCATCGGCGCGTCTTCCAGGCGAGCCAGCCGGTGCTGTTCCGAGCGCGGCATACCGAAGTAGAGCTCGTCGCCTACACCAAGCGGGCCAGACAC
>JAXDLN010000007.1:0-132476 GCA_034666565.1 Chloroflexota bacterium | reverse complement strand
TTCGAGCTGAGCCTCGCCGCCGTTTCCGGCGTGATGACCTCGCCTTCGATGCCATTGGGGTGCCGGACCGGCTGGAGGAACGCAATCGCCCGCTCCAGGTACGGTTCGAACATTTTCGCCGCTGCGGGAATCCTGCCTGGCCCCTTTTGCATCGGGGTTCGCCATTCAGGCTGGCTCAGCTCGACAATCGCCCAGATAAGGTCGGTTGGGATAAAGGGGATGGCACGGTCGGTTGTCAGCCGGCGGGCCAGCACAGACTTGCCACAGCGTGGCGGGCCTCCGATCAGGTAGACCACTAGGCCCAGCTTAGTAATTGGTTGACTTTCGTAAGGTCGCTGGGGTACTGTACGGAGGCTATGTGGCGCAGCAAGGCAGGCATGATCGTCTTCACCGAGGGCGGAGCCTGCCTACATGGGGCCGCATGGCATTGAAAGCCGACTGAACTAAACCAGGACGAAAGCGCTTTCGACCGTGAGGCCCTCGGCCCACGGTTTTTTGTTGTTCATCGGCAGCAATCTCAGGAGTTGACAGCATGGCGATCAAGGCAAGCGAATTGAATACGGTGGCGGTCGAGCTGCACGGCATCTCGAAGCGCTTCGGCCAGCCGGCGCGCCGCCCCTTTGGCCGGGGCAAGCCCAAGAAAGAAAAACTGGCCCTCGACCAGGTGTCGATGCACGTCGACACCGGTCGGATCACGGGCATCCTGGGGGCGAACGGGAGCGGCAAGTCGACCTTGATCCGCATCCTCGCGACCTTGATGACGCCAGACGCGGGGACAGCCTCTGTGTTTGGCTACGACGTCGTCAGGCAGCCGGACGATGTGCGCCGTCATATCAACCGCGTCTCGGTCGAGGCATCGTTCTTCAAGGAGATGAGCCCATGGGAGAACATGCTGTACGCGGCTCGCCTCTATGGCAGCGGCGGCAAAGGCACGCGCGCGCGGGTGGAGGGCATGCTGGAGCGCCTCGGCCTGCCGCTCGACACCCTCGACAAGCCGATGAAGCAGCTGTCGCGTGGCCAGCAGCAGAAGGTCGCCATCGCCCGCAGCTTCCTCACCTCCCCCTCGCTCCTGCTGATGGACGAGCCGACCACCGGGTTGGATCCGCGCTCCAAGCGCGAGGTCCAGGAACTGGTTCGGTCGATCCGCCGGGATCGCGCCGCCACCGTGCTGCTGTGCACCCACGACCTCGAGGAGGCGGAGGTGCTCTGCGACCACGTGCTCGTCCTCGATCAGGGCCGCGTCCTGGCGGAGGGAACGCCCGCCGAGCTGATCCGCGCCCATGCCGGCGAGGTCGGCGGCAGCCTGGAGGACGCCTTCATGAAGTTGACTGGTAAGCGGCTCGAGGAAGACGAGGAGGAGAAAGACGAATGATCGGCAACTCGCTCCGCTGGGAGTTGAACGCCTTCGTCGGCTTCATCGAGCGGCAGAAAAACCTGTATCGACGTTACTGGTTGTGGGAGGCGGTCTGGCTCCTCTACAACCTGGTCAGCGTGCTCAGCATCGGCTATCTTGCCGCGGGACTCTCGACGCTTGGTCTCGAGAAGGGACAGGCGGATCTCCACCAGACGCAGCTCTACCTGCTGGTCGGGGCGCTCCTATGGACCTACCTGTCGCTGGTGTTCTTCGAAATCGCCTTCGCCATCACCTGGGAGCGGTGGGAGGGGACCATCGAGTACACGTTCATGGCGCCCATCAAGCGGCTGACGCACCTTCTGGGCATGTCCGCCGCGTCGCTGATCTATGGGATCGCCCGGACGGCGGCCATCGGTTTCGCGCTGATCTTCTTCTTCAAGGTCGATCTCTCCCATGCCAACTGGCTGAGCGCGCTCGCGATCTTCGCCGCCGCCACGCTGCCGCTGCTTGGCCTGGGGATCTTCACGTCGGTCCTTCCCCTGCTCTCTCCTGAAAAAGGCGAGCAGATGGCCTTCGCGGTGCAGGGCGTCCTGCTGCTGATCTCCGGTGTCTATTACCCGATCAGCGTGTTGCCGGCGCCGCTGCACCTCGTGGGCATCCTCTCCCCGCTGACCTATACGCTCAACGGGGTCCGTGAGGCGCTGCTCCATGGGCTGTCGCTGGCCGGAGCCCTCCCGGACATCGGCATTCTGCTGCTGATGGGCGTGGTCTTGGTGCCTGCGTCCGTTTGGTGCTTCAACCGCGCCGAGGTCCGGGCGAAACGGCTGGGGCTGCTCAAGCGGAGCGGGTAAATTACCACCATGCCAAATATCTTCACGCCTGTCCTGCACCCCCGAATTGAGGAACGCAAGAAGCTGCGACCTATCAAGGTGGCCGACCTGATGCCGCGGGGCAGCACCCCGATCACGCGCTTCAATCGGTGGCTGGCGGTCAAGGTGACCAACGGCGTCGGCACCATGTGGTGCGCCTATGCCTTCGCCGCCCTGGCCCTCGTCTCGCTGCCCGCCGCGATCTTATCGCGTAATCCGGTCGTCCTCGTCTCCTGGATCAGCCAGACCTTCCTGCAGCTGGTGCTGCTCAGCATCATCATCGTCGGCCAGAACGTTCTCGCCGCCGCCAGCGACAAGCGGGCTGAGGCCACCTACGAGGATGCCGATGCCGTGCTGCACACCGCGTTACAGATCCAGGACCATCTTGTTGCCCAGGACGCTGAAATCGAAAAGATTCTCGCCACCATCGGGCCCCTGAAGGCAACCTGAGGGTCTCACCGTTGGGGTAGACCGACGCAGGCTGGCGATCTCACTCGCCGTCTTCCTGGCCGTCGCCATGGTGGCGGGACTTCTCGCCTTCCAGTTGTTGCGCCCTTTGCCAAGCATTGCGGCCACCACGTTTCTCCCGGCGACGACCAGGCTCGGTGCGATACCGCCGGTCCTTCCCTGGCCCACGACCGGGAGTGCGGCTCTTTCGATCTCGGGGCTCGGAACGATCGGGACCCATGGTCCGCAGACGGCGCTCCCGCTCGCCAGCACCGCCAAGATCATGACGGGACTGGTGATCCTGGACGATCATCCGCTGCGGCTGACCGAGCAGGGCCCGATGGTCCCGGTAACGGCCGCCGACGTCGCGACCTATCTCGGAGAGAAGAACCAGGGGCAGTCCGTCTTCCCTGTAGCGGCCGGCGAGAAGCTGAGCGAATACCAGGCGCTGCAGGCCTTGCTCGTCCCGTCGGGGAACAACATTGCCGAGCTCCTGGCCGCATGGGACGCCGGCTCGATCGGCGCCTTTGTCGACAAGATGAACGCCAAAGCCGCTGCCCTGCATCTGGGCCAGACGCATTACGTCGACAGCAGCGGGCTGTCCCCGCTGTCGGTCGGATCGCCCCAGGACCTGATCGCCCTGGCACAGTCGGCGCTCGGCAACCCCGTGTTCGCGGAAATCGTCGCCCAGCCTGAGGCGACGTTGCCGGTTGCCGGCCGAGTTTTCAACGTCAATGCCGTGGTTGGACAAGACGGTATCGTCGGCGTCAAAACGGGCTCGAGCGGGGCGGCGGGCGCGTGCCTCGTCTTTGCCGCGAATGTCATGGCCGACAATCAGCCGGCACAGCTCTTCGGCGCCGTGATGGGGCTGCCCACGCTCGATGACGTCTTTACCTCGACCACGAATCTCCTGCATGCGGTCGCTCCCGCGCTGCACGATGCGTCCGTGCTTTCGACCAATCAGGTGATCGCCGAATACCAGGCCCCCTGGGGGGATAGCGCCACGGTTTTTGCCGAGCAGGACGTCAACTGGGTGGTCTACGACGGCATGGTGCTGAAGCAGCGGACCGATTTGATCAAGGTGAAAGCCCCACTGCCGTCGGGCTCCAGCGTTGGCACGCTGACGCTCGACGTCGGGGAGCACCACACGCAACTGCCGCTCCGGACGACCGAGCCCATCTTCGAACCCGACATCTTCTGGCGGCTGATCCGGCTGCGCCTGGATCGACTGCTGCCCTAGTTCGGGCTAATAGATGAAGCCCAGCACGCCTGCCATCGAGCTCACGGTCCGGTAGTCGACGCGGTTCCAGCCGCCGCCCGGCACGCCCCACCAGTTCATCTCCGACACCAGGAACGAGCCGTTGGGGTTGACCGACTCGACATAGGCCACGTGGCCCTGCGGCGAGGTGCCGCTGATGCCCATAACCATGACGGCGCCGGGCCGCGGTGTGGCCCCCTCCGCGAAACCGAAGGCGCGGGCGTTCCACCACCACTGGTAGGCGTTCCCCCGCCAGGGGATGGAGCGTTTGTGGGCGACCCACCAGGTGCAGTAGCCATAGGCAAAGCCATTAGCCGCGCCCGTGACTGGGCCGACTGCCCAGGCCGGACCGTTGCTGGACATTCGTGCCGCCGGGGCTCGCACGGGAGCCGGCTGGGCGATCGGGACGACGACGGGCGGCGGCGGGGGCGTTGCCTCCACATAGATGATGAGGGTGGCCCGCGGCTGCCGCGGCATCGGATCGTCCGCCGTCTCCGCCACCGATGCGGTGACCGGCAAGGCCATCAGGGACGCCGAGACCGGCGTCGGCAGCTGCGGTGCCGCTGAGAGTGCTCCTCCAACGCCGAGCGCGAAAATCGCCCCACGCCCGACGGACCGACGCACGCGGACGCCCACGGTGCGGTTCACGGTCCAACCTCCTTCCCTCAGTTGGATCAGATGCGCCGTCTACGCTTGGCTGTAGAGGACGCCGAGTAATGAGAGGGAGTCGGACCGTAACGTAACTAGCCGTGGTCTACCCTACTACAAAGGGTCCACACCTTGTCAAGGGGAGCGGGGAATGACCCGGCTTTAGAATCAACGGCATGCTCAGCCGGATCGACCACGTCGGGATTGCGGTTCGCGATCTCGACCGGGCGATCCAGACCTACGAACGGGTGCTCGGGTTGCGCGTGACTGCCAGGGAGCGGCTCGAGCGCGAAGGCATTGAGGTGGCCCTCATCCGGATTGGCGAGAGCCGCATCGAGCTGATCACGCCGCTCAACCCGGAGTCGAAGGTCGAGAAGTTCCTCCAGGATCGGGGGGAGGCCGTGCATCACGTCGCCTACGCCACCGACGATGTCGCGGCGTCACTCGAACGAGCGGGGGCAGCAGGGGCCCAGTTGCTGGATGCCGTGGCGCGGCCGGGAACACACGGGACCCGCATCGCCTTCGTCCATCCCAGGAGTGTGTGTGGCGTGCTGACCGAGTTCGTGGAGCCCGATGGCAAGACCTTCGCCTAAGCCGTCAGATCGTCCGGCGGCACCGACCACCGATAGCGGTCTGCCGCTGAAGGCGGTCTACCGGGCTGCCGACGCGGGACCGGAAGCGCCGCCGCCTGGCGAGTATCCGTTTACGCGCGGCATCTACCCCGAGATGTACCGCCGCCGGCCCTGGACGATCCGCCAGTATTCCGGCTTCGGCAGCGCCGCCGAGACCAATCGTCGCTTCCGCTACCTGCTCGAGCAGGGGCAGACCGGCCTCTCGGTGGCGTTCGACCTCCCGACCCAGATGGGCCATGATGCCGACGCGCCGATGGCCCGCGGGGAAGTGGGCAAGGTCGGGGTCTCGATCTCTTCACTCAAAGACATGGAAACGCTGCTGCAGGGCATTCCCCTGGGCGAGGTCAGCACCTCGATGACGATCAACGCGCCCGCGGCGCTCTTGCTCCTCCTCTATGAGTTGGTCGCCGAGCAGCAGGGGGTGTCGCCGGCGCGGCTGCAGGGCACGGTGCAGAACGATATCCTCAAGGAGTACGCGGCCCGCGGCACCTATATCTTCCCGCCGCGCCCCTCGATGCGGCTGACCACCGACCTGTTCGCCTACTGCCACCAAAGGCTGCCCAACTGGAATACGATCTCGATCTCCGGCTATCACCTGCGGGAGGCCGGTGCGACCGCGGTGCAAGAGCTCGGCTTCACCATGGCTCACGCGATCGCCTATGTCGACGCGGCCAAGACGGCTGGCCTTCAGGTCGCCGATTTCGCGCCGAGGCTGTCCTTCTTCTTTGCCGTCTTCTCCGACTTCTTCGAGGAGGTAGCGAAGTTCCGGGCGGCACGTAATCTGTGGGCGCGCCTGGTGAGGGAGCGCTACGGCGTTTCCGACGGGAGGGCGCAGACGCTTCGTTTCCACAGCCAGACCGGTGGGAGCACCCTGACCGCGCAACAACCGCACAACAACATCGTCCGCGTCGCCCTGCAGGCAATGAGCGCCGTTCTCGGGGGGACCCAGAGCCTGCATGCCAACTCCTTCGACGAGGCGCTGGGCCTGCCCTCGGAAATGGCGGCCACCCTCTCGGTGCGGACGCAGCAGATCATCGCCCACGAGACCAACGTGGCCGGCGTCGCCGATCCGATGGGCGGCAGCTACCTGGTCGAGGCGCTCACGCGCGAGCTCGAGGCGGGCGCGACCGCGCTGATCGCGGAGGTCGACCGGCGGGGCGGCGCCATCGCCGCGATCGAGACCGCCTTCACGCAGGAGGCCATCCAGGAGAGCGCCTACCACTTCCAGCGGGCGGTCGAGGAGGGGAGCCGGGTCGTGGTCGGCGTCAATCGCTTCCAGGGCGAGGAGGAGGCGGTCGAGATCGTGAAGATCGGTCCCCGGCACGAGCGCGATCAGATCGAGGGACTGCAGCGGTTGCGGGCGGAGCGTGACCCGGCGGCGGTCGAGTCGCGGCTGGCCGAGGTCCGCCGTGCCGCGCATGGAAGCGACAATCTGCTGCCCCCGATGCGAGTCGCGCTGCAGGCCTATGCCACCATAGGAGAGGTGTGCGGAGTCCTGCGTGATGTTTTCGGCGAGTATCGCCCCGGGTCACGTAGCTAACCCATGGCCAGCCGAGCCGCCGGCGATGCGGCGCCGTCGCCCTCTGAACGCCAGATCAACGTCCTGCGTAAGCGCAAGTACGACGCCATGCATCGCGGCGGGGATCCGGATGACAAGCAGCACCCAAAAGGCAAATTAACCGCCCGCGAGCGCATCGAACTGCTGGTCGACCCAGGGTCGTTTACCGAGCTGGACGCCTTCGCCGTCCATCGCACCGAGGCCTTCGGCATGGGCGAGAAGAAGATCGCCGGGGATGGAGTCGTCACCGGCTACGGCACGGTCGAGGGCCGGGAACTGTTCGTCTTCTCGCACGACGCCAGCGTCTTCGGCGGCTCCCTGGGTGAGGTCTTTGCCGAGAAGGTCTGCAAGGTGATGGATCTCGCGGTCCGCGCCGGCCGACCCTGCGTTGGGATCAACGACTCCGGCGGCGCCCGAATCCAGGAGGGTGTCGTCAGCCTGGCCGGCTATGCCGATATCTTCTACCGGAACGTCCAATCCTCAGGTGTCGTCCCGCAGCTCTCGGTGATCGCCGGTCCGGCGACCGGCGGCGCCGTCTACTCGCCGGCGATCACGGACTTCATCTTCATGGTCGAGCACCTCGGCTACATGTTCATCACCGGGCCGGAAGTTGTGCGGGTGACGACTGGTGAGCAGGTGGGCTTCGACGAGCTCGGCGGGGCCGAGGTCCACAACATCAAGAGCGGGGTCGCCCACTTCCTGCACGACTCGGAGGCGGAGGCGTTCAGCGCCGTACGGCGCCTGCTTTCGTACCTGCCGGGGAGCAACCGGGAGCGGCCGCCAGCCATTACCCCGCGCGACGATCCACAGCGGCGGGATCGGACCCTGCAGTCGCTGATCCCGGAAAACCCCAACCAGCCCTACGACATGAAGGCGGCCGTCATCGCGGTCGTCGACCAGGAGAGCTTCCTCGAGGTCCAGGAGCACTTCGCGCAGAACCTGGTGGTCGGTTTTGCCCGGCTGGATGGGGAAGTGGTCGGGATCGTGGGCAACCAGCCGCGCATCCTCGCCGGGGCGCTGGACATCAATGCCTCGGTCAAAGGGGCCCGTTTCGTCCGCTTCTGCGACGCGTTCAACATCCCGCTGGTGACGTTCGTGGATGTTCCTGGCTTTCTGCCGGGGACGGCGCAGGAATACAACGGCATCATTCGCCATGGCGCCAAGCTCCTCTACGCCTACGCGGAAGCGACGGTGCCCAAGCTGACCGTCATCACCCGGAAGGCCTACGGGGGCGCCTACGACGTCATGTCGTCGAAGCACATCGGTGGCGACTTCAACTATGCGTGGCCGGCGGCCGAGATCGCGGTGATGGGCCCGCAGGCCGCGGTCAACGTCATCTTCAAGCGAGAGATTGCGGCGGCCAAGGATCCGGCCAAAAAGGCGGAGCAGCTGGTGGAGGATTACAAGGAGAAGTTCGCGAATCCCTACATCGCGGCGGAGCGGGGCTTCCTCGACGACGTGATCGAGCCGCAGGACACCCGGCCCACCTTGATTCGATCGCTCCACCTGCTGAAGGACAAGCAGGTCGAGCGACCGCATCGGCGCCACGGAAACATTCCCTTATGAAGTTTCTGGAGTACCAGGTGAAAGAGCGTTTCCGCGCCGCGGGCATACCGGTCCCCGACGGACGCCTGGCGAAGACCCCGGACGAGGCGGCACTCGCCGCCGGCGCGCTGGGTCCGATCGCCGTCAAGGCGCAGGTTCCGGTCGGTGGACGCGGCAAGGCGGGTGGGATCAAGCTCGCCAGGACCGCGGCCGATGCCAAGCGGGTTGCCGGAGAGATCCTGGGCATGACGATCAAGGGCTACACCGTCAAGGAGGTCTGGTGCGAGACCGCCCAGGACATCACCCGCGAGCTCTACCTCGGTCTGACCCTGGACCGCGACGCGCGCAAACCGGTGCTGATCCTCAGCGCCCAGGGCGGCATGGAGATCGAGGAGGTGGCCGAAACCCATCCCGAGGCGATCGCCAAACTCCACCCCGACCCGTGGCGCGGGCCGCTCCCCTTCGAGGTTCGCGACCTGATCTTTCGAGCAGGGCTTGGACCCCTGCAGGCGCAGCTGGGGCCGCTGGTCGTCAAGCTGTACGCGCTCGCCCGTACCTACGACGCGCTCACCATCGAGATCAACCCACTGGCGCTCACCCAGGACGGCGGCCTGGTGGCGGCGGATGGCAAGCTCGAGATCGACGAGAACGCCATGTTTCGCCACAAGGACATGCACGGCGCCGACGAATCGGAAGAGGATCCACTCGAGGCCGAGGCGCGGCGCCGCAAGCTGACCTACGTTCGGCTGGATGGGTCGATTGGGGTCATCGGCAACGGTGCCGGGCTGGTGATGAACACGCTCGACCTGGTGCAACGCGAAGGCGGCCGCGCCGCGAATTTCCTGGATGTCGGCGGCGGCGCCAAGGCCGAGGTCGTCCACAGCGCCCTCGAGCTGCTGGCCGGTGACCCGCATGTCAAAGGCATCCTGATCAACATCTTCGGTGGCATCACGCGTGGTGACGAGGTCGCCCACGGCATCATCGATGCATCGCGCGATCTCAATCTCAAGCTGCCGCTGGTGGTACGTATGACCGGCACCCGGGAAGAGGAGGGACGCCAGCTGCTCCGCGAGGCCGGCATCATCCCCGAAGCCACCGCCACCGGCGCCGCCCGCAAAGTCGTCGAGCTTGCGAGAGCTACCGGCTGATGAGCATTCTGCTCTCGAAAGAGAGCCGCGTCATCGTCCAGGGCCTCACCGGGCGCGAGGGCAGCTTTCACACCGAGCAGATGAAAGCCTATGGCACGAACATCGTCGCCGGCGTCAGCCCGGGGAAGGGCGGCAGCACGCAACTGGGCATCCCGATCTTCGACACCGTCGTCGACGCCAAGCGTGAGACCGGCGCCGACGTCAGCGGCATCTTCGTGCCCGCGCCCTTCGCCGCCGATGCCATCATGGAGGCGGCGGCTGCGGGGATCGGTCTGATCGTGTGTATCACCGAAGGCATCCCGCTCTACGACATGGTGCGGGCTCGCGCCTTCGTCGCCGATGCCGGCGTCAAACTCATCGGGCCGAACTGCCCCGGCCTGGTGACCGCGGGGCAGGCCAAGGTAGGGATCATTCCCAACCACATCAACCTCAAGGGACCGGTGGGCATCGTATCCCGAAGCGGCACCCTGACCTACGAAGTCATCCAGGGACTCAGCCAGGCGGGGGTTGGCCAGACGACCTCGGTGGGGATCGGCGGCGATCCCATCCTTGGACTCTCCTTCAAAGAGGTCCTGCGGCTCTTCAAAGACGATCCGGCCACGCGAGCCGTGGTCATGATCGGCGAGATCGGGGGGAGCGATGAGGAATTGGCGGCGGACGAGGTGATCAGCCCCGGCTACGGAAAACCGGTGATCGGCTTCATCAGCGGGCGAACGGCGCCTCCGGGGAAACGGATGGGGCATGCCGGCGCGATCATCTCGGGTAATACCGGGACCGCGGCCTCGAAGCTGCAGGCGCTGACGCAGGCGGGGGCGCAGGTGTGTGACACGATTGAGGAGGTGGTGGCGGCCGCCGCGGCCGCCGTGGGTCAACCGTCAGGCGCCGTACCTCGTTAACCCGCCGCGGAGGACGGAGAACCCGGTCGGAACCCGTGGCCCGCGCCCCGCGACGTCGGCTTCGCCGCTTACGCCGCACCGGACTCGTCCTGCTGCTCATCATCGTCGGCCTGACGATCGTGGCCTACCTGCCGCCGGGAAGTCTGACGGCGTCCGTCCCGCCACCGAGCTATGGCGAGACCTCGCTTAACTGGCTTCGGGTCAACCACGGTCAGATCGTCGACGGCTCCGGACGCAAAGTGTTGCTCCGCGGGTTCAATGTGGACGCGCTGGTCTCGTACCCGAAGAGCCCGCCGGCGCCGCTCGATGAGATGGACGCCACCCTGATGCAGCGGGCGGGGTTCGACGTGGTGCGGCTGGGCATCGATTGGGCCCAGCTCGAGCCGACGCGCGGCCGCATCGACCGCACCTACCTGGAGCGCGTCGCGACAATGGTCGACCTGCTGAACCGGCACGGGCTCTACGTCGTGCTCGACATGCAC
This sequence comes from Chloroflexota bacterium, assembly GCA_034666565.1. GTDB lineage: Bacteria > Chloroflexota > Dormibacteria > CF-121 > CF-121 > CF-13. Next base: position 121,639 of record JAXDLN010000007.1, on the reverse strand, counting down.
TTCCGCCTCGGCTGGAGTCCTCGCTTCGGCTACTCCGGAGCGCCGGGATGGGCGACCCTTCCGGTACCCAACTGGAATCCGCTGCCGCAATACTCCTGGAGCCCGTCGCTCTCCCCGGCGGCGTTTACCTCGGACACCTACTTCTGGCTGTCCTCGGACTGGAAGAAGGAATTCTTCGGCGCCTGGCAGGCGGTGGCGACACGATTCAAGAACAGTTCAGGTGTGGCGGGCTACGACATCTTCAACGAAGCGCATCCGTTGCCGATCCCGCCCCGCATCTTCGAGAAGTCCTACCTCTGGCCGATGTTCAAGGACGCCATCGAGGCGATCGGTGCCATCGACTCCAACCACATGTTCTTCGTCGAGGGCATCCTGTTGCTCTCCCTAGATACGGTCGTGGTCCATCTCAAGGCGCCCAACCTCGTCTATGGCACGCACCTCTACGAAGGCTCGCTGATTCCGCCGTTCTTTACCGGTGATCCGGGTTTTCTGCGGTCGCGATTTCAGCAGCGCGTCAAGGAAGCCGCCGAAGTTCCGGCGCCGCTCTGGATCGGCGAGCTCGGCTATGACCTGACCCAGAAGAGCGCGGACGGCTATGCGGATGCCGCCCTCGATGAGGCAGACGACCTCGGGGTCGGGTGGGCCTGGTGGCAGTGGCGTGAGAATCGGTACTGGGGCATCGTCGACGCCGGCGGCCAGATCGTGAACATGGACGCACTGCGCCACCTGGCGCGTCCCTACGTCATCGCCGCGCCCGGCGGCGTCCACCCCGGTCGAGGTGATGGCATCCATGGGACCCTCATGCTGCGGGTGGATCGGTCGCACACGGAGCAGCCCGTCGAGATTGGGTGGTCCGCCCTCACGCTCAGCGGACCCTCGGTGACTGGCACCTGCGTCAACAGCGCCCACTGGGACGCCACGACCGGACGGTTGACGCTTATGCTCGATCCAGGCGTCGGATGTCAGGTCAGCCTGCGGGCCGCCTAGCGACGATACCGGCCTGGGTTCGGTACGGCGTGATCGCCGGCGTCGTTGCTTTCGCCTGCACACTCGGTGCGAACATCGCGATCACCTGGTTCAAACCGGCCGACCTCTGCCGCGCGGGTGCGCTCATCATTCCGCTCTTCATGCTGGCCGCGCTGGTCGCCTTTCTCCTGCTGGCCGCTGCGGCCGGATTCGCCACAGGCCGCGCCAGCGGCCCCGGCTCCTCTGCTGCGCTCGCGGGACTGCTGGTCGGTGTGCTCGGTGGCTGCGCGCTACTGGGGCTGATCCCGTTTGCGCCCAGCATCGGTCAGCGGATCCAGGACCTCATGGCGCTCTGTCCTGCTGGGGCCTTATTCGGGTCGGCACCACCGCCGGGGGCGTTCCAGCCGCCACCGTCCGAAGCTGTGGGGCCCCCTACCGGCGTGGCCGCGCTCTTCAGCGCGGTGATTTCGATCACGATCGGGATCGGCCTGGCTGCAGGCGCTGCTGCGCTCGCCGGGATCCTCGGAGTGGCGACGCGATCCGATGGCGGAGCGGTTCGCCCGAGCTAGCCAACTCGGCGGTAAGCGTCTTCGAACAACCTGGCGATCACCGCGTAGCCTTGCTCGCTCGGATGAAACCCGTCGGCGCTGAGCCACTCCGGATGCTGGCTGATCTGGGCGCCGTTGAGGTGGAGGTCGACCAGGGTGGCGCCCTCCTGTTTGGCGGCCTGATCGATGGCGGCGTTGTAGGCAGCAACCGTCGTGGCCACCGCCTGCGGCGTCGGCAGTAACCCATCGGGGATGAGGCATGCGGGCCCACCGGTTGGTGCATTCGGCAAGCAGGCACGGTAGGCCGGCAGCTGCCCGAGGTCGGGCGTGTTGGCCACCAGCACCTGGGTCTGACCGCCGCGCCGCAGGGTGTGCAGCAGTTGCTGGAGCTGTCCCTCGTAGTCGGCTGCTGGCACGCCACGGATGAGGTCGTTGACATTCAGCCAGACCGTGACCACCGTGGGGTGGACCGCCACCGCGGACGGGACTTCATCGCGCAGGGCCTCCGCGGTGGTGGCGCCCGGGATGCCGAAGTTGTAGAGGACCGCCGACCGCGGGAGGACATCGTTGTAGAAGACCTGCGGCCACGCCTGACGGTACCGATCGTTGGCGCCAATCCCGTACGTCTCGCTGGCTCCGATGGCGGCATAAACGACAGGTGCCGGCGCCGAGGCCGACGGCCGGACGCCAGCGACCGGCATCGTGGTGCAGGCGCTGAGTGTCAGTGCCGTCCCCAGCAGACTGGCGGCGAGGCGTCCGGCAAGCCACGCTGTCATGCGGCGGCCACCGCCTCTCTCGGCGAGAGCCGCGCTGCTTGGAACGCCGGCACAATGCCTGCCGCGATCGCCAGCACGGTCGTCCCCAGGATGGCCGTCCCGATCAGCGGCCACGACACGTCGCCAAACTGAATGCTTTGCAGCCCCTGCTCGGTCAGGTAGCTGTTCACAGAGACCCCGACCCAGAGCGCAATGAGGAGTCCGGCCAACGTCCCGATCACGCCACCGACCAGACCGACCGTGAAGGCCTCGAGTAAGAACCAGCGCAGGATGTCGCGGTCGCGCGCGCCGATCGCCTTCAGCACACCAATCTCGCGGCGGCGTTCTCGCACCGCCGCCACCAGGGCATTGGCGACGCCAAGTGCGGCGATGCCGAGCGCGATCGCGCCGATCCCGGCCAGCACGATGTCTACCACTCGCAAGTAGCGGAGGACCGAGGCGACCAGGTGCTCCGGAGCAGTATTGGCGTAACCGAGGCCGGTGATCATCTGGCGCACGGCGTGCACGTCATCCAGGCTTGACGCCAGCACGATCAGGCCGCTGTATTTCGAGGCGGGCAAGGGCAAGACGTCGCCGCCGTCGACGCCGGCCTGCGCCCACGATTGCGCAAGCTGCGCCTGCTCGATCGACACCAGGAACGCACCGGTACCGACCTGCTGGGACACCACTCCCACGATCTCCGAGCGGATCCACCGGGCGCGGAACTGCAGACCACCCTGGCCCTGGAATGCCTGGGGTTCGGCGATCTCGACCTGCGTCCCGACCGCACTTTGCACGCTCAGGCCCGAGTGATCGAGGTATGACTCGGTGATCGCCACCTCGTTCAGCGCTCCCGGGTGTGGCACGCGGCCCGCCAGGATCGTAATCGGCAGATTGCTCGTTTGGCCAAGGTCGACGCCGACCATGGTGTCGCCGTACGCCGGCTGGCTGGAGGTTGCGGTCGCGGTCGAGCCGAACGGCGGGGGTACCGCCAGGATGCGGGAGGTGATGACCGGGATCACGGTCGCGACATGGGGCGATTGGCGTACGGCCTGAAGCGTGCCGTCGGTGATCGGCTTCGGTCCCGCCGCACGCAGGTCATCGGTATAGGCCTGGTCGGAGTCGGCTTTTGAGGCGGACACCTTGATCGCGGTGGCGGGGCCGCCATTGGTCAGCTTGCTCACGATCCGGCTGCCGGCGCTGGTCGCAACGCTCGCCAGCGCCACCAGCAGCGCCGCACCCAGGGTCACGGCCAGGATCGTCAGGAGCGCTCGGCCAGGGCGCCGGCGCAGGCTGCGGGAGGCGAGCGTCAGCGAGTCGAGCCAGGTCATGGCAGAAGCCGTCCAGCATCCAATCGGTAGCGTTGTTCGGCGCGTTTCGCGACCGACTCGTTGTGCGTGACGACGAGCAAGGTACAACCGCGCTCGATATGAACCCGCTCGAGCAGGTCCAGCACGCGCATCGCGCTGTCGGCGTCGAGATTTCCGGTCGGCTCATCGGCGAGGATCAGGCTCGGGTCGTTCACGAGGGCGCGCGCGATCGCGACCCGCTGACGTTCACCGCCGCTCAACTGACCCGGCCGGTGCTCGGTGCGATCAAGGAGACCAACTTCCTCGAGCAAATCGCGAGCTTGTAGCCGACGTTTGACCGATGCCGACAGTGACGCGGCCAGCTCGATGTTCTCGCGTGCCGATAGCAGGTCAAGAAGACCGAAATGTTGAAAGATGAACCCGATGGTGCTACGTCGATAGGCGGCCAGCTCATCGACCCGCAGCGCTCGCAAGTTGTGCTGGCCGACCATCAAGGTTCCCGACTGGGGGCGTTCCAAACCACCGATCAGCGAGAGCAACGTGCTCTTGCCGGCACCGGATGGTCCGGTCAATGCCACGTAGCCACCGGCCGGGATCTCGAGGTCGACGTCGTGAAGCGCCTCCAGCTGGGAGCGCCCGGATCGATAGCAATGATTGAGGCCGCGAACGTGAACGGCCGACCCGAGCCGGGTGACGGTGTGGCCATGCGCGACATTGAGAGGCTGCGCCAGCCGGGGTCCGATGAGACGCATGGGAGATCGAGGCTATCAAAAGCGGTTGCGAAAAAGCCGGATTCTCATCTCTCTTTCATCACCGGACCGAGCAAGGTCCAGAGCTGATCGGCGATGGCCCGATGCTGTGGCGAACCTGGATGCAGGCCGTCGGCGGCCACCCAATCGCTGGAATCGCCGCCTTCACGACTGACAGCCGCGATGTCCACGTAACGGAAACCGCGAGAAGCCGCCTCTGACTGGGCGACATCATTGAAGGCGCCGATGCGCGACCGAAGCTCGCCGGCCGAACCAAACGGGGCTGCGCCGGGGAGCTCGGAGAAATCGGGAATCGACAGCGCCAGCACTCGCTTGGCAGCCAGGCCCATCGAAGCGAGCGCGTCGTAGATCGCACTCAGCCGTGACCGGTAGGTCGCCTCGTCTGATCCCTGGACGACATCGTTGGCGCCAATCAACACGGTCACGAGTTCCGGCCGCAACCGTAGTGCAACTGGCAATTCTTCGCGAATCAGGTCGGTTGTCGTGTATCCATTGACGCCCAGGTTGACGAGGGCGACCTCGATGCCGGACTCCTCAGTGAGCTTTTTGGCCAGGAGGCTGGGGAAATTCTGGGACTCGTGTTCTAGGCCGGTGCCGATCGTGTACGAATCGCCCAACGCTACGTATCGGATAGATTCCACAGGGCGATGTTAGGTCCGACCCCGCCTCCGATCGAGCCTTCCGTCGACCTTTCTTATATGGCACTCCTCCGGGTGCCCGGGTTCGCGCGTGTCGTGCTGGGGACGCTGCTGGCACGGCTCGGCGGTTCGATGTGGGAGATCGTTTTAGTGCTGTTCGTACTGCAGCGCTATCGGTCCCCGAGCCTTGCAGGCCTCACCGTCCTGGTCTCGATCCTTCCCGGGCTGGCGTTCAGCCCCATTGCTGGCGCCCTGCTGGACCGCCAGGGACGAGTTCGGTTGATGATCTTTGACTATGCGGTGACCGCTGGACTGATGACGGCCATCGTGGCGCTGTCTCTGGCCCACCGGCTTCCATCCGCGCTCCTGTTGGTGATGGTGGCCGTCCTTGGTGTCAGCAACATCCTGAGCATTACCGGTGCTCGGTCGCTGTTTCCACTGATGCTGCCGCGAGTCCTTTGGGACCGAGCGAACGGCCTGGACACCAGCCTGTACTCGCTCACCGGCGTCATCGGTCCGGCGACCGCAGGCCTCGTGGTGGCCGGATTCGGGCCCGAGGCAGCGTTGCTCGTAACCGCCAGCGTGGCCGCGATAGCGGCTGTGTCCCTCGTCGGCGTCCGTGAGCCAATCGCCCGAGCAGATCCGAAAGGGACATTGCTTGGAGATTCGTGGGCAGCGCTGCGGTATGTCGTGCGTAACCCGAGCCTGCGCGGTCTGGCACTGGTGTTCTTTCTAAGCAATCTGGGATTCGGCGCGGTTCCCGTGGGGATTCCCGTGCTCGTGCTGCGGCAGCTCCATGGCAGCGCTGCGACGGTGGGCCAGATCTTCGCGGTCATTGGCCTGGCCGGACTGGTCGCTGGTTTACTGGTCGGTCGGGTCCGCACCGATGGACGGGAGCGCGCCCTGATCGCCGGCCTGTGCGCGATCGAAGTGCCCATCCTCATTCTGTTGGCGTTGGCAAATTCGCTGCCTATGGTGTTCGCGATTGCGGCGGTCCTCGGCGTTGCGGGATCCCTGGCCAACGTCGCGATCTTTGGTCTCCGTCAGCGCCGCACGGATCCGGCCTGGTTCGGCCGCGCCTTCGCCGTGTCCATGAGCCTCAACTTTGCCGGCCAGCCGATCGGATCGGCGCTGTCCGGGCCGCTCCTCGAACACTCCATCGTGGTGCCCTTCGTCCTGGGTGCCGCGCTCAATGTGGTCGCGGCGGCCGCCACCTACGTGCTTATCCCGAAACGCCCGCCAACTGAAGTCCTGTAAACGAGCCGCGCAGCGAGCTCTCGAGGAAGGCCAAGGCTTCCTCATCGTGCGCGGTCGAGACAAAGGCCGCTTCAAATTGTGACGGCGGTAGCGAGACCCCGCGAGCCAGAAGACGCTGGAACCAGCTGGCAAACGAGGCGGTGTTCGCCTTCCGAGCGCTCGCGTAATCGACGACGGCTGTGTCTGTGAAGAAGGCCGTCAGCATCGAGCCCACACGATTTACGGTCAGTGGGGTCCCGGCTGCGTCAGCCGCGGACAGCAGCGCGGTGGCGGCGCGATCGCCGGCTTCCTCTAACTGCTGATAGGCGCGCTCGTCAAGAGCGTCAAGCGTGGCGAGCCCGGCGGCGACCGCAAGTGGATTGCCCGATAGCGTCCCGGCCTGGTAGACGGGTCCGGCCGGTGCGACCTGCTCCATGATGGCTCGCCGTCCGCCGTAGGCGCCGATCGGAAGGCCGCCGCCGAGCACCTTGCCGAGACAGGTCAGGTCCGGAGTCACGCCGAAGCGTTCCTGCGCCCCACCGCGAGCGACCCGAAAGCCGGTGATGACCTCATCGAAGATCAGCAGGCTGCCATCGTCCTGGGTCAGGCGGCGCAAGCCCTCGAGGAATCCAGGCGCCGGTGGCACGACGCCCATGTTCCCCGCCACGGGCTCGACGATCACGGCGGCGATCTGCCTCGGCCATCGCCCGATCGCGGCCTCCACGTCGGCGAGGGCATTGAACGGCGCCACCAACGTGTCGCCGGCGGCGCCGGCGGTGATCCCCGGTGTGCCCGGGATGCCGAGCGTGGCCATGCCCGAGCCAGCCTCGACCAGCAAGGCGTCGGCGTGTCCGTGGTAGCCGCCCGCGAACTTGATCAGCTTCGCTCGTCCGGTCACGGCGCGCGCGAGCCGTATCGCGGACATGGCGGCTTCGGTTCCCGAATTGACGAGGCGGAGCATTTCGATCCCGGGCATCCGCGCGGACACCGCAGCGGCGAGTCGCAGCTCGCCCTCGGTCGGGGCGCCGAAGGTCCATCCGCGCTCGAGCTGGGCATGGAGCGCTTCGAGAACCGCGGCCGGGCGGTGACCGAGGATGAGCGGGCCCCACGAACCGACGAGGTCCAGGTATCGATTCCCGTCGACATCCCAGATCCATGGGCCGTCACCGCGCGCCATGAATGGCGGCGACCCACCGACGGCGCGATAGGCACGAACCGGGCTGTTGACGCCGCCAGGAATCAGGCGCTTCGCCTCCTCGAAGAGGGCCGAGGACCGATCCGTGCTTACGACGGCTCCTGGTGAGTAAGCGGCCTCGGTGTGGAAAGGCCGCGTGTCAGGTCGAAGGCGTCGGTCATGACGGCCGCATCGAGGGTTGGATCCGGACTTTCACGCAGAGCGCGCACCGGACCATGGAGGAACCCGGCGGTCAGCGCATCCGCGAGCTCGCGCATCGCGTCACGTGTCGTGACGTCGTCGGTCGGCATCCGCGACAGGTGTCGCTCGAGGACGTCGTCGCGCAGCTGCTCGACGTGGTGGACGAGCGCTTCGACGGTCGGTGCCGAGTCACGCGCGTCGAGCGCCATGCCCGTCGCGACCAGTTCGTCGTCGACGATCCGCTCGGCGGCGGGCACCCACGACGTCCGCTCTTCGCGGCCGGCTTCCGCGATGGTATGCAGGTCATCGATGTTCAGCAGGTGCACGCCGGCAATGTGGCCGACCTGTGGATCCACGTCACGGGGAACGGCCATGTCGATGATCAGCAGGGGACGACCGCCTCTCCGAGCCTGGAAGCGCTCGACGAGTTCCACGTCGAGCACATAGTGCGGCGCGCTGCTGGAGGTCAGGATGATGTCGACCTCCGCGATGACCTCGTCGATGGCATCGAAGGCCACCGCCTGGCCGCCAAGCGGTTGGGCTACCTGGTCGGCGCGTTCGAAGGTACGCGACGCGAGGTAGACGTCGCCGATCCGCTGCTTGCGCAGGAGCCGCAGGGCGACCTCGTTCATCTCGCCGGCGCCGACCAGTTGGACGGGGCGGCCCTCGAGGTCGCCCAGGACGCTGGCGGCCGTGGCCACCGCGGCGTGGCTGACGGAGACGGGTCGTCGCCCGATGCCGGTCTCGTGGCGAGTGCGCTTTGCTGCCCGGATCGCACCGCGCGCGATGATCTCGAGCCGCGGGTTGAGCCCTCCGGCCTGCCGCGCCGCAACCAGCGCCCGCTTGATCTGGCCGAGGATCTGAGCCTCGCCGATCACCATGGAATCGAGGCCGCTAGCCACGCGGAAGAGGTGCGCCACCGCATCCTCGCCGCTGAGCTGGTAGGCATAGCGCCGCCAGGCGTCGAAGGGCAGCGCATGCGGCCACAAGCCAAACGATTCGAACAGCCGATGCGGGGCCGTGTCTGGCGAGGCGACCGCATACAGCTCAGTCCGGTTGCAGGTCGACAGCAACATGCCGCTCTCGATCAGATCGTGATCGATGAGCCGGCGAATACACTCACCCACGCCGGCCTCGGGAATGAACACTTGCTCCCGGATCTCGACAGGGGCGGTCTTGTGAGAAAGGCCGAGCAGGACGAACTTCACAGCCTACCTGTACCCAAGCATAGCGATGGAGAGGAAAGGCCGCGTGTCAGACCGGGAAGACGCCGTGTTTGCGATCGACGCGTGGACGCCGGCTGGTGGCGTAGGCGGCAAAGCGGTTGGCCAGCTCGGCGCGAAGGTCGTTGGGCGCGACCACAGCATCGACGATGAGGTCGGAGGCCAGCCGGTAGAGGTCGATGTCTTTGCGGTACTCCTCCTGCAGTTTCGCAACGTACCCCGGGCGTTCGGCCTCGGGTTGCTCCTGGATCTTGTTGTAGAAGACCGCGTTTACCGCGGCGCTCGGCCCCATAACCCCGATCATGGCGGTGGGCAGCGCCAGGGTCGCGTTGGGTGCGTACGCCGGTCCCGCCATGGCGTAGAGGCCGGCACCGTAAGCCTTTCGCACGATCACAGAGATCTTCGGCACCGTCGATTCGGAGACGGCGGCGATCAACTTGGCGCCGTGGCGGATGATGCCCTGCCGTTCCACGGCCGTGCCGATCATGAATCCCGGCACGTCGGCGAGGAACAGCAAGGGGATGTTGAAGGCGTCGCAGAGCCAGATGAAGCGGGCCGCCTTATCGGCCGAGTCGACGAAGAGGATGCCGCCTTTGTGCATCGGCTGATTGGCGATCACGCCGACGACGCGACCATCGATGCGTGCCAATCCGCAGATGATCTCTTTCGCGTACAGCTTCTTGACCTCGAAGAAACTGCCCTCGTCGATCACGCCATCGATCAGTTGCTGCATGTTGAAGCCGCGCCCCTCGTCCTCGGGCACCAGCGTCTCCAGCGGAACGGGCGGCCGGGCGTCCGCCGCGTGCCCCGGCTCGGGCGTCTCGGTCCAGTTCTGCGGGAAATACGAGAGGTAGCGCCGGCCGGCCGCGATCGCGTCTTCGTCAGACGCCACCAGCAGGTCAGCGAGGCCGCTCACCGTGGCGTGCATGCGCGCGCCGCCCATTTCCTCGAGCGTCACCTTTTCGCCGATCACCATCTCCGCCATGCGGGGTGACCCGAGGTACATGCTGGCGTTGCCCTCCACCATGATCGTGATGTCGCAGAAGGCGGGAATGTAGGCGCCGCCGGCCGCAGAGGGACCGAACAGCAGGCAGATCTGCGGCACCACCCCGGAGAGTTGTACCTCCTGGTAGAAGATGCGCCCCGCGTGCCGCCGGCCCGGGAACATCTCCACCTGGTCGGTGATCCGGGCCCCGGCCGAATCGACGAGGTAGAAGATCGGGACCCGCAGCCGCTCGGCCGTCTCCTGGATGCGGACGATCTTCTCGACCGTCCGTGGCCCCCACGACCCGGCTTTGACGGTTGGGTCGTTCGCCATCACGCACACGGTCCGTCCCTCGATCCGGCCGATCACGGTGACGACCCCGTCGGCGCCGTAGCCAGGCTCCTCGCTGTGCGCCAGCAGGCCGTCCTCGACCAGAAAATCCGGGTCGAGCAGCAACTCGAGGCGTTGTCGAACCGACAGCTTGTGCTCCTGGCGGAGCTTCTCGGCGTACTTCGCCGACCCACCGGCGCGCGCCGTGTCAGATCGAGTCTTTAGCTCGTCCTGCGCACTCATGCCGAGACGCTCCCGGCATCAAGCGGCGCGAGCGCGTGCACCCTGCCAGGGAGCGGGGCGCCGAGGGTTCGCTCGAGTCCGCGGGCGACCTCGACCAATCGGCCCACGTCGACCCCGGTCACGATCCCCATCGCCTCGAGCATTGCAAGCGCGTCTTCGCTGCAGAGGTTGCCGGCCGCGCCCGGTGCGAAGGGACTGCCACCGATGCCGCCGACCGAGCCTTCGAAAAGATTGACGCCGGTCTCGAGCGCCGACAGCAGGTTGGCGAGCGCTGTTCCCCGCGTGTCGTGGAAGTGTGCACCCCAGCGCACCGCCGGCAGCCGCTCCTTCATGTCCTGAAAGAGGTCTTCGACCTGCGCCGGGTTGGCGACGCCGATCGTGTCGGCCAGCGAAATCTCCTCGATGTTGTCATCGGCCAGCGCGGCGGCGATGTCGGCCACCCACTGGGGCGACACCCGCCCCTCATATGGGCAACCGAACGCGACGCTGATACTGGCGTCGACCACGACGCCATCGCGGCCAGCGCGGGTTGTGATCTCCTGGATCTCCCACAGCGTGTCCTTGACGGTCCGGTTGAGGTTGTGCTGGTTGTAACCATTGGTGGCGGCGACCGTGACCGCGACATTGCGAAGCCCGGCCGCCAGGGCCCGCTCGAGGCCCTTGCGGTTGGGCACGAGCACACGGAGTTGATCGCGGCGGTCCTGGAGCGCCTCCAGCACCGCTTCCGCATCGGCCAGCTGCGGCACCCAATTCGGGTGCACCATCGAGGTAGCTTCGACCCGGCGAAAGCCGCAATCGAGCAGGCCGGTGATCAGCCCGACCTTGGCTGGCGTCAACAGCGTGGCCGGCCAGCTCTGCAGGCCGTCGCGCGGACCGACTTCCACCCACTCGACCGAAGGCATGCTCATCGCCCGGTGAATCTCGGCTCGCGTTTTTCGAAGAAGGCGGTCACCCCTTCCTTGAGATCGTCGCTCAGGCTGAGGAGTGCGAGCCGGTCCTGCAGGTACGCGATCGCCGATGGGAAGCTCATGTCCTGCACCTTGTAGAAGGCTTCGAGTCCCAGCTTCATCCCGATCGGGCTCTTTTTGGCGAGCTCATCAGCGAGCGCGTCGACCTCGGCGTCCAGCCGTTCGGCGGGCACGTGCCTGTTGATCAATCCAAGCCGGGTCGCCTCCGCCGCATCGATGCGTTTGCCGGTCAGCATCAAATCCATGGCGGCCTTGCGGGGAAGGTTGCGAAAGACGATCGCCATGATCAACATCGGGAAGATCCCGACGTTGACTTCGGGCATGCCGAACTGCGCCTCGTCGACCGCGATGGCAAGGTCGCAGGACGCGACCAGGCCGAATCCACCGGCCAGCGCATGACCGTTGATGCGGGCGACGGTGGGCTTGCCCAGTTCCGTCATTTCGAGGAAAAGCTCGGCGAGCTGACGCCGCTGAACGTGACGTTCCAGCTCCGGCTGCTCGCGGCGGAAGCTGTTCAGGTCGGCGCCGGCGCAGAAGACCTTGCCCGCGCCTGTGAGGACGATGACGCGGACCTGTGCATCGCCCTTTGCCTGCGCAAGGGCGTCGCGGAGCTCGCCAACCGTTTCGGTGCTGAGGGAATTGCGGTCGTCGGGACGGTTGATGGTGATCGTGGCAACCGCCGCGCGGTACCCGTAGAGGAGGTGTTTGAACGCCACCTCCGCAAGTATATGGCCCGCGATTTTGGCCGCTGCGCGCAGCACTTCTAGAATGCAATCGTGGAGGACGTCGTGCTGGTGGCGGCCGCCCGCACCCCGTTCGGCAAGCCGCGATCAAAGCCGGGATGGCGCAGGGCGAGGCCACCGTCATCCGCGTGACCTAGATGGATCTGTCGCTCAGCCCGGAACAGCAGGAGATCCGCAAACTCGTCCGCGATTTCGCGCAGCGCGAGGTCGGGCCGCGCGCCGGCGCCATCGATCACAGCGGCGAGTTCCCGCGTGACCTGGTCGACAGGGCCGCCGAGCTCGGCCTGCTCGGCATCCTGGTCCCGGATGCCTACCAAGGAGCTGGACTCGATCACCTCTCGTTTGCGATCTTCGTCGAAGAGGTCGCGCGCGTCAGCGCCAGTACCGCCGGGATCCTCGACGTGCATGGCTCGGTCGGCACGGAGCCCATCGTGCTGTTCGGCTCGGAGGAGCAAAAGCGCCGCTGGCTGCCCGACCTTGCTCAGGGGAGAAGGCTGGCGGCGTTCGCGCTAACGGAGCCGGAGGCCGGCTCCGACGCCGCCCACCTCAAGACAACGGCGACCCGCAGCGGCCACGGATATGTGCTGAACGGCAGCAAGATCTTCATCACCAACGCCGGCGAGGCCCAGCTCTACACCGTGATGGCATCGACGCAGCCCGGGTCCGGCGCAGAGGGCATCACGGCATTCCTGGTGGGCGGCGACAACCCAGGACTCAAGGTCGGGCCACGGTTCAAGAAGATGGGTCTGAACGGCTCGGCGATCGCGGAAGTCCACCTGGACAACTGCGCGGTTGACGAGGGCGATCGGCTGGGCGACGAGGGCCAGGGCTTTCGCATCGCCATGCGCGCGCTCGATAGCGGACGGATCGGCATCAGTGCCCAGGCGGTCGGGCTGGCGCAAGGCGCGCTCGACGACGCCGTCGCCTACGCGAAGGAACGCAAGCAGTTCGACAAGCCCATCGCCGAGCTGCAGACGATCCAGAACAAGATCGCCGACATGGCCGTCAAGATCCGGGCGGCTCGCTGGATGACCTGGCAGGCAGCCGCCCTCTGCGATGCGGGCCGGCCATTCACCAAAGAGGCGGCGATGGCAAAGCTCTTCAGCACCGACGCCGCGATGGACATCACGCTCGACGCGCTGCAGGTGTTCGGTGGCTATGGCTACCTCGAGGATTATCCGATGGCGCGGCGGGTGCGCGACGCGAAGGCTTGCCAGATCTACGAGGGGACCAACCAGGTCCAGCGCATCGTCATCGCCCGCGAGCTGGTGCGCGGCTGATGGACTTCGGCCTGACCCAGGAGCAGGAGCAGATCCGCGAGATGGTGCACGACCTCTGCCTGGAGCAGGTTGGGCCGCGGGCGGCCGCGATCGACGAATCCGGCGAATTTCCTTGGGACATCAAAGATCTGTTCGCCCAGCACGACATCCTCGCCATCCCGTTCACGCCCGACTATGGCGGGGTCAGCGGCAATGCGCTCACGCTGCTGGTCGCGATCGAGGAGATCAGTAAGTTCTGCGTCACCTCCTCGCTGATCCTCAGTGTCCAGTCCCTTGGGAGCCTGCCGATCTGGCTGGGCGGCACCGACGAGCAAAAGCGGAGGTACCTGCCGCCGCTGGCACGCGGCGAGCAGCTGGCGGCGTTCGCCCTGACCGAATCAGGCTCCGGCTCGGACGCGGGCGGGATGCGCACCCGGGCCATCAAGCGTGGCGACACCTATGTCATGAACGGCTCGAAGACGTTCATTACCGGGGGGAGCGTGGCGGACACGATCGTCGTCTTTGCGCGCACCGACCAGGATGGCGATACGCCGGCCCGCGATATCTCCGCTTTCGTCGTCGACAAAACGATGCCGGGGTTCAAGGTGGGCAAGCTGGAGAAAAAGATGGGCATCCGGGGATCACCTACCGCGCAGCTCTTCTTCGAAGAGATGGCGGTGCCGGCGGCGAACCGGCTCGGCAAGGAAGGTGAGGGGTTCAAGCTCGCGATGCAGGTCCTCGACCACTCCCGACCGGCGATCGCAGCCCAGGCGCTCGGCATCGCAGAGGGGGCTTTCGACCTGGCCCGGCGCTACGCCGGCGAGCGACGGCAGTTCGGCAAGCCGATCATGGAGTTCCAGGGCATCCAGTTCATGCTGGCCGACATGGCGACACAGATCGAGGCGGCTCGCGTCTTGACCTATGCCGCGGGCGACGCGCTCGACCGCGACCTGTCCGGGGTCACCGCCGGCTCGTCGATGGCCAAGCTCTTCGCCTCGGACACCGCGATGCGTGTTACTACGGATGCGGTGCAGATCCTCGGCGGCTACGGTTACCTTCGCGATTTCCCGGCCGAACGCATGATGCGGGATGCCAAGATCACGCAGATCTACGAGGGGACCAACGAAATCCAACGCTTGGTGATTGCCCGCGAGGTGCTAAAGGAGAAGGCGTGACGATCAAACAGCTCTACGTTGCCGGCGCCGGTCTGATGGGAGCGGGCATTGCCCAGACGGCAATAACCTGTGGTTTCGACGTGACCCTCCGAGAGGTCGACGACAAGCTTGTGGCCCGTGGCGTCGAGAGCATCAAGAAACGGCTCGAGAGCCTGGTGCAGAAAGGCAAGCTCGAGGCGGCCGAGTGTGACGCCGCGATCAGCCGCCTGCACCCGACGACCTCGCTCGAGGCCGCCGGCCGCGCCGACTTCGTGATCGAAGCCATCACCGAGAACTTCGAGGTAAAGCAAGACCTCTTCAAGCGGCTGGATGGCGTCTGCAAGCCCGAGGCGATCCTTGCCAGCAACACCTCGTCGATTCCGATCACCCGGATGGCGGCTACCACCACGCGGCCCGACCGCTTCATCGGGATGCACTTCTTCAACCCGGTGCCGGTGATGCCGCTGGTGGAGTTGACGCGTGGCCGTGATACCTCCGACGCGACGCTGGCAACCACCCTCGGGCTCTCGCGGTCGCTCAACAAGACGCCCATCACGTCGCTCGACTATCCGGGCTTCATCGTTAACCGGATGCTGGTGCCGTTCATCAACGAGGCGATCCGAGCGCTGATGGAGGGACTCGGAAGCCGCGAGGACATCGACCAGGGCGCCAAGCTCGGCCTGCACCACCCGATGGGCCCGCTGGAGCTCGCCGACTTCGTCGGCCTCGACACGCACCTCTACATCTGTGGTGTCCTGTACGAGGGCCTCCACGATCCGCGATTCGCCGCGCCGCCGCTGCTCCGCCAGCTGGTCGACGGCGGCCACTTCGGGCGCAAGACCGGTCGTGGGTTCTATCGCTACGGCCCGGATGGGACCCGCCTGCCCGATTAATTAAAGACAGGCGCCGGCGATCAGGGCTTTCGTGCGGCGGGTGTAGCGCGCAACCCCTCCGGCGGATGAGTGGAATTCGGCGTTGTCCGGTGACACAAGGATCATGTAGCCGACGTCCTCTGGCTGGGCGAAGCCGGATGGCGGGTTCGCAACTTTGTTTCGCTGCGTCGCGTCAACGGCATCCCAGAAGCTGGCATCGAAGTCAGGTCCGGTCGGGTAATCGAGTCCGCAATGGGTCAGCAAGACGAGGCGGTATTTCAGGCCAGCCGTCACGTGCCCGGAGACCGGGAAGTACAGGAAGCGATGGCCGGGACCGAGGACGGGGATCCGGGTAAGGGTCCCGGCGGTGGCCGGGAGAGGCTCGATCTTGCCGAAGGGGCCGGCGGGGTTGCGAACGAACAGGACGCTCGCGGTCACCAGCAGCACGATGATCACGGCTGCGACACTCGCCTTGGCCTGGGCGGGCATCCGCCACAGCAGCGCGGGTACCCGGCGCAGCGGCGTCAGCCGGGCGACCACGGCGCGAGCGATCGGGCGCCAACGATCCATGCCTGAATGACGGGAACGGCAGGTCGTTTCCTGTCCGGTTGCTCAGCCGCTGGCGCGCCGCGGAGCCGGGGCCGCTCGCGGCGACTTCGCTCGCCGGCGCTGGACGATGGCGACGGCGAAGAGCGCGAAGGCTGTAAGGAAAGACGCTGCCGCCAGAATGGCGGCCGATGCCGAGAAGACGGCCCAGACGACGCCGCTCTTCGCGGCCACCTGGTTCAGGGGGATGCCGCCTTTGAGCAGGTGCAGCGTAATGAACGAGTACCAGACGATGAACGTGGCCAGCATGATGATCAACGCCCCAACCCGTCGCACGCGGGCAATCCACAACCCGCCCAACAACCAGAGGGAGGCCGTCACCGCGGCGGCGAACGCGCCATCCTCGGTGTTCGACGATCCGAAGCTGTCGCGATGGACACCATCGGTCGCCTGGAGGATCACCAGGACCGCTCCCGCCACCGCCACCAGGAAGAGAGGCAACGTGTCCAGCCGCCGGTCTCGACCGCGGGGGTTGCCCCAGAGCACGGCCGCGCTGACCACGCTCACGACACACGCGCACAACAAGCCCATCGCCACGGTGGCGACCGGGAGGCCTTCACTCTTCACCAGGGTGCCCAGCGCCCCTGCGCCGGACTCGAAGTGGCTGGTGGCGGTCACGCCGAAGTCGATAAAGGCAAAGGCCGCCGCCAGAAAGATTCCAAGACGGAAGCCCATAAAAGCCAGCACGAGACAGGCAAGCCAGATCACCGCGACGATCAAGCCGATGATCAGGTACACGGCGTCGACCTGACCACTGTGGCGCTCGTGGAGCAACGTAAAGGTGCCGAGTCCGACCGCGATCAGCCCGGAGACCAGTAAGACTGAGCGGGCCGGGATCAGGAACGGGCCGCCGCGCCGCGCCATCGTGGGTGTCGCGCGCATCGTCGACCATCTTACGGAGCCCCATGACAAACGGGCGCGATCGGCCGTCAAATTTTCGCTAGACTGACGGCTGCCCTTGGGAAGTGAAACTCGCCGGCGGCGCGCATCGGTTGCGCTCGGCCCGGCACGCGGGTGGCAATCCGCTCGCGCCGCTATGGCCTTGATTGCCGGGGCCGCTCTGCTGATTGCCGGGCTCGGCGTTTTTCGAGTCTGGACCGCCATTCATGCCATCTCGCCGCATGCCCAACCGGCTGACCTGATCACGATGGTGCATGCCCAGACCGATGATCCCGGCTCCCTGGGCTGGAAGATCAAGCATGACGAGCGCATCAACGTCCTGCTGCTGGGCTATGGCGGGCCCGGCCACGACGGGCCCTATCTGACCGACTCCGTGATGCTGCTCTCGATTCGGCCTGGCAACCGCGAGGCCATCATGGTCTCGCTGCCTCGCGACCTCTGGGTCAAGATCCCAGCCCTACCCAACAACCGCTACATGATGGGGAAGCTCAACAGCGCCTACGCCATCGGCATCGATCACCGCAATTACCACAACGTGCGCACCGACTGGAAGACGGATACGGGCGGTGGCGACCTGGCGGCGGCAACCGTCTCGCAGGTGACCGGACAGCCGGTCGATTACTGGGTGGGGGTCGATTTCAAGGCCTTCCGCGATGTCGTCAACGCCCTCGGCGGCATCAAGGTCGACGTCCCGACCACACTGGACGATCCCTTCTTCCCCGCCGGGGAGTCGACCGGGATGATGCATATCCGAATCAATGCTGGGCCGCAACAATTCGACGGAGAGCGGGCACTCGAGTACGCGCGATCCAGGGAGACCACGTCTGACTTCGACCGCTCGCGGCGTCAGCAGCTGATCATGCTCGCGGTGCGGCAGCGCGTCTTCTCGCTCAATACCGTTCCTCGTCTCTTCTCGCTTCTCGGTGCGTTGCAGGACAACGTGCGAACCAACCTGCGCCCGGCGGAGATGCAGCAACTCGCCGTGCTCGCCGGGCGGATCAAAGACCAGGACATCCGCCGGGTGGCGATCGATACCTCGAACCTTCTTCGGAGTGGATTCAACAGCAGCGGCCAGTACGTCCTGCAGCCGCTCGACCCCAGCTACGGCGCCTTACATCGTTATGTGGCGATGGCGCTTCCAGACCGATCGGCGCTGGCCACGCAGACCCCCTTCCAGGTCCAGGATGGCAGCGGCCGCTACTGGCTCCCCTACGGCATCGGAACCCCGGCCAGCATCATGACGTCGCTGTTCCAGGCCCAAGGCTGGGCCGCGACCCTCGGACCACCCGCGGCCCAACGGGTCACCCAGACCCAGATCCTGGACGGGTCGGGTGGCCGGGCGACCGCCACCGTCTCCTGGCTGCAGGATTACTTCGGCGCGGTGGTGACGACCGTTCCGGCGCCGTCCAGCGGCGCGAAGGTAATGGTCGTCCTCGGGTCGGATTTCACCCTGAAAACCTTCCCGGCCCCAGGCAAGTCCTAGGGAGAATTTCTCCCCGCCCCGTTGGGGGAGGGCAGGGTGGGGGCCTTGATAGGATTGAATTCGAAATGAGTTTGGCCGGCGCCCTGCTTTCCGGTGATGTCCGGGCGCTGGCGCGGGCCATCAGCCTGGCGGAGGATCGAGACCCGCAGGCGAGCCAGCTGGTGGCCGAGGTACAGCCCCATACCGGGAGGGCCTACCTCGTCGGGCTGACCGGCGCGCCGGGCACGGGCAAGAGCACCCTGGCCGACGCTCTGGTCAAGGTGATTCGCGACAGGCAGCAAACGGTGGGGGTGATCGCCGTCGATCCCAGCAGCCCGTTTACCGGGGGCGCCGTCCTCGGCGATCGGATTCGGATGGCGCGCCACACGCTCGACAAGGGCGTCTTCATCCGCAGCATGGGTGCCCGGGGCCACCTGGGCGGGCTGGCGGCGGCGACCCGCGAGGCGATCCACCTGCTCGATGCCTACGGTCGCGACGTGGTCCTGGTCGAAACGGTCGGCGTCGGCCAATCGGAGCTCGAGATCTCGACCATCTGCGATACGGTCGTCCTCGTCCTGATGCCCGAGTCGGGGGATGCGGTACAGAGCATCAAGGCCGGCATCCTGGAGATCGCCGACGTTTTTGTGGTCAACAAGACGGACCTGGGTGGCGCGGAAAAGACGCGGCGCCTGATCCAGGACGCGATCGGGCTCGGACCCAAGCAGGCCTGGCGGCCACCGATCGTACTGGCCAGCGCCGTCAAGGAGGAGGGGATCGATCCGGTCTGGGATGCCGTCCTCCAACACCAGGTCTACCTCAAAGACAGCGGAGCGCTCGCCACCCGCCGGCAGCAGCGGCTGAAGCAGGAAGTGGTGGCCCTGGTTGCCGACCGCGCCCGTGAAGACGCGCGGCGGGTGCTGGATGGGGACACCGCCGTCGGCCGGCGGCTCCGCGAGAACCGGAATGGGAAACTAAACCCGTACGCCCTCGCCGAGGAAGTCCTCGCACAGCGGGCGCCGCAAGGAGGAAGCTGATGGCCCTTCGTCGCAAGACGGCTTACGAGGAGTGGGCCGCTCGGTACCGCAGCGGCAAGGTGGCACCGAAAGAGGAGGCCGCGACCATGTCCGGCGTGCCGCTGCAGCCTCTCTACACCCCGGAGGACCTCGAGGGGTGGAGCTACGACGAGAAGCTGGGCTACCCGGGCGAATTCCCCTACACGCGAGGTGTCTACCCCTCGATGTATCGCGGACAGCCGTGGACGATCCGGCAGTTCGCCGGCTACGGCACCGCAGAGGAAACGAATCGCCGCTACAAGTTCCTGCTGGCGCAAGGGCAGAAGGGCCTGTCGGTGGCGTTCGACATGCCGACCTTGATGGGCTACGACTCCGACGACCCGCTCGGTGAGGGCGAGGTTGGCCACTGTGGCGTGGCGATCGATTCGCTGGAGGACATGGAGACGCTCTTTAGCGGCATACGGTTGGATCAGATCACCACGTCGATGACGATCAACTCACCGGCGGCAATCCTCTACGCGATGTACATTGCGGTCGGCGAGAAGGAAGGGGTGTCGCTCGCCCAGCTGGGTGGCACCTTGCAGAACGACATCCTCAAGGAGTACATCGCCCAGAAGGAGTACATCTTCCCGCCCGAGCCCTCCATGCGGCTGGTGGTCGACACCATCGTCTTCGCGGCCCGCCACATGCCGCGCTGGAACGCCGTGTCCATCTCCGGGTACCACATCCGCGAAGCCGGATCGACCGCAACCCAGGAACTTGCCTTCACCCTTGCTGACGGCATGGCCTACGTCGAGGCATCGATCAAGGCAGGGCTTCCGGTCGATGAGTTCGCGCCGCGGCTTTCCTTCTTCTTCGATTCGCACATCGATTTCTTCGAAGAGATCGCGAAGTTCCGCGCCGCCCGCCGGCTCTGGGCCCGCATCATGCGCGACAAGTACGGCGCGCGCGATCCGAAGTCCTGGATGTTGCGCTTCCACACCCAGACCGCCGGCGTGTCGCTGACGCGCCAGCAGGTGGAGAACAACATCACGCGCACGGCCTACGAGGCGATGGCGGCCGTGCTGGGTGGGACCAACTCGCTGCACACCAACTCCATGGACGAGGTCCTTGCCCTACCCACCGAACGGGCGGCGCAGATCGCGCTGCGTACCCAGCAGGTGCTCGCCCATGAGACCGGCGTCACCAACACCATCGACCCGCTGGGCGGCTCCTACTTCATCGAGCAGCTCACCGACGAGATGGAGCGGGGCGCGCAACGCTACTTCGACCAGATCGACGAGCAGGGCGGCGTGCTGCGGTGTATCGAGAACGGGTTCTTTCAGCGCGAGATCGCCGATGCGGCATTCGAGTTCGAGCGCAAGCTGGAGGCGAACGAACGGATCATCGTCGGGATGAATGCTTACAAGGACGGCGACAGCGCGGACCTTCCCACCCTGCACATCGGTCCCGAAACCGAGCAGGGCCAGGTGCGTCGCCTGAAGGCCGTCCGGGCGCGCCGCGACAACACCAGTGTTGCCAGCCGGCTCGAAGAGCTGAAGACTGTGGCCCGTGGCACCGAGAATCTGATGCCGCCGCTGCTCAACTGCGTCAAGGCCTACGCCACCGAGGGAGAGATCATGGCGGCGCTTAAGGAGGTCTTCGGCATCTACCGCGAGCCGATTCTGTTCTAGATGATGCGCATGCGCTTCTCGCTGATCGGTCGGGTCCTCGCCGTGCTGGCGGTGGTCGTCATCGTGTTCCTGTACGTGTGGCGGCCATGACGGCCAGAGTCCTCACCGCCAAGGTCGGCCTCGACGGCCACGACCGCGGGGTGAAAGTGGTGTCGCGCGCGCTGCGCGATGCCGGCGTCGAGGTGATCTATGCCGGCCTGCGCCAGACCCCGGAGATGGTGGTCGAGGCCGCCATCCAGGAAGACGTCGACGCCATCGGCGTCAGCCTGCACAGTGGCGCGCATATGACCCTGATCCCCCGCATCCTCGAGCTGCTCAAGGAGCGCAACGCCACCGACATCGTGGTCTTCGGCGGCGGCATCATCCCGCAAGACGATGCCAGAGAGCTGAAGAAGATGGGCGTGGTCGAGATCTTCGGCCCCGGAACCTCCCTCAAGACGATCATCGACTTCGTCAACAAGGGCTTTAAGGGGCCCGTCCCGGGCGCAGCTTGACGTTTCATCGGCCCATTTCCGCCGATTGCCGTTTCCTGGCCATTCCAGCACGCCTCGAACGCTCGCATCGCACGAATCGCGCGGCTCGCGTGGGCCGGCGGGCCCGGGCCTCGGCGGCCTGGGCCGCGAACCGTCGGCGCTGTCCCGGGACGCGCCCCTCGGCGGCGTGATCGCCGCGGCTCCGCGCAAGCTGGGGCGCTTCGAGCTCCATTGTCTGAGCGATGGGCACTGGCGCATGGACGGCGGTTCGGTCTTCGGCGTGGTGCCGAAGGTGATGTGGGAAAAACTGAAGGCTCCGGATGCCCGCAACCGCATCCTGATGGCCACCAACTGCCTGCTGGTGCGGACGCCCGACGCCAACATCCTGATCGA
This sequence comes from Chloroflexota bacterium, assembly GCA_034666565.1. Taxonomy (GTDB): domain Bacteria; phylum Chloroflexota; class Dormibacteria; order CF-121; family CF-121; genus CF-13. The sequence goes on along the minus strand of JAXDLN010000007.1, from coordinate 99,744 downwards.
GGCGGGCATCGGACCAAAGCTCTCGGACAAGGAACGGGACATTTATGCGTACGAGCGCGACCCTGGTCTTCCCGACGCACTCGCCAGCGCCGGGCTCACACCGCAGGACATCGACCTCGTCGTGCTCAGCCATCTGCACTTCGACCACGTGGGGGCCCTGATCACGCCCGGGCGTGATGGCGAGCTGACGCCACTCTTCCCGCGCGCGCGCCACGTCGTCCAGGCCCGCGAACTGGAGGCATGGCGCCAGCCGGATCCACGCAGCAAGCCGTCCTACAAGGCGGAAAACCTCCGCCTCCTCGAGGAGGAAGGGCGCCTGCAGATCGTCGACGGCGAAGAGGAGATCGCGCCCGGCGTCCGCGTGCGTGTCACCGGCGGCCATACCGCAGGCCACCAGGCGGTCTATGTCCAGGACCAGGAGCAAACCGTCGTCTTCACCGGTGACTTCCTCTTCATGCGCGCCTTTCTGAAGCTGAACTGGGTCAGTGCCCTGGACCTCTTTCCATTGGAGGCGATGGAGCGCAAGGCCGCGTTCCTGAAAGAAGCCGCACGGGAGCGCCACCTGATCTGGCTCTATCACGAGACCGAGCAGATGCTCGGCTACTGGACCGGGGAGGGCTTCGAGCCGGTCAGCTGATGATCAGCAAGACTTCCGACCCACAGCGCTCGCACTCGCCCCGGACCACATAGTTTCCGGTTTTGAGGTCCATGGCCGAGGGGCGGAGGATGCCGACCGCCTGGCGGCAGGCGCGGCAGTTGGCCTTCATCGGCGCCACCGGCACCTCCGAGGGCTGGAAGGTCCAGGTGTGCGGTGCGACCTGCTGCATGGTTGGGTGGGCTATGGCCATCAAAGAGCTCCACCTTCTGTAACGCTGGCGATCGCTAAAGGGCTCTGCGTCGTTCGGACCGGATCGCTACGGCAAACCGCGTAGAGCGCGAGGGCGGAGGCCTAGTAGACGATGACCTGGGTGCCGGTCGGCGTCCAGTTCCACAGCCAGAGCATGTTTTTGAAGGGGACGTTGACGCAGCCATGGGTGCCCGTGTCCTCGCCGGTCGGGTCGTAGTGGGGGCCGTTGGTCCCGGGGCCGTAGCGTGAGCGCCAGGAGGCGTCGTGGATCCCGTCGCCGCCGTTGAACCACATCACCATCTGCACCTTGCTGTCCGGGTACCAATAGGGGGAGCCCTTCGGCCACGGCGAGTGCATCGTCCAGGGTGTGACCTTCCAGTACACCTTGAAGTTGCCGGGATCCGTTTCCAGACCGGGGCGGCCGGTCGTCACGTAACTCCAGAAGACCTGCTGGCCATGCTCATAGGCGCGAATCACTTGCTCGCTGAGCGAGATCGTGAGCGCCTTGTCGGGCAAGGTCCGGACCATGGCGTCTTGCAGCACCTTGTCCTGCACCTGCAGTCCGCCGTTGGCCTGCTCCAGGTCGGTGGTGGTGGTGACGGTGGTCAACTTGGCGGCCAGCTTCTGCACATGAAGGTCCACGATGGAGACGTCCATCTGGAAGATCCTGGCGGTCTGCATGTCCGCTTGAACCTGCGCCAGCGCCGCGTTGGCGCCGGCTCGGGCGACTGCGGGATCGCCGTGGTCCTTGGCGGCGGCTTGCGCGACATATTGCGCGACGAGCGCATTGCTGGCCTGCTGGTCGGCGATGATCAAGGCGAGCTTGGAGACCGGTGCCTTGAGCTCGGCGCTCACCGCCCGGTAGGCGTGCACGGTGGTGGCGACGTCGACCTCGATCTGGGCTTTCGACGGCAGGCCATTGAATTCGACCAGGAGCTGCTCGTCGACACCGATCTGCTGGGCCTTTTGCATCGCACCGGCGAGCTGCGTGACCGACGCCTGGGCCGCATCACGGGTCTCGGAGACCAGCTTCTGTACCCGGGTATCCAACTGCTCCTTGATCTGGGCTTCCTGGGTGGCCGCCCGACTGAAGAAGGCAATCCGGTCCTGGTTGAAGGGCGCTGATGTCGAGGGCGGGGCAGCAGAGGCCGTCGTCAGCTCCTGGCGCTGCAGATCCGAGTATTCGGCGGCATCGAGTCCGACCTCCTGGGCGTGGCTCTGGGCCGCGAGCACCTGGGCTTGCGCCGTGTGGAAATCCTGCTCGGCAAAGGCCTCGCGCATCTGCTGGACGAAGATCAAGGCGGCCACCAAGGCGAAGGTCCCCAGGACCACCCCGATTCGTAGCGCGTTCTGGCGTAGCAGTCTAAGAGTTGCTACCAGCACCGTTGTCACCCGATTTTAGGTCCATCTTGCACACTCAGTAACGGCCAAACGGCGCAAAAGTTCCGGTGGAGCCCCCTTCAGCCGGCGCCAAACGCTGTGTTAAGATGGGCGCCGCCCAATTCGAGCCGAAGGAGGATTGTAACTGGCGACTGCCACTCCCGTCACACTCAAACTCGAGCCGCGCGCCGATCGCGGCCGCCACCTCCAGGCGCTGCGTCGCCAGGGACGCCTGCCCGCTATCGTCTACGGCCACAACGTGGACCCCGTAACCGTGTTGGTCGATGGGCGCGAGTTCGTCAAGGCCTACCAGAAGGTCGGTGGCAACCAGCTCGTCGACCTCCAGCTTGGAGACGAGCCGGTCCGAAAGGCGTTGATCCGCGAGGTGCAACGAAGCCCGCGCGATGGCGATCTCCTCCACGTCGACTTCTACCAGGTCAACCTGACCGAGAAGATCGAATCGGAGGTTCCAATCGAGATCGAGGGCGAGGTCGAGCTCGTCGCCAAGGGTGAGGCCGACCTGCAGCGTGGGCTGCACGCGCTCAAGGTGGAATGCCTGCCGACCGACCTACCGCCGGTCATCACCGTCGATGTGTCCGGCTTGAAGGAGATCGACGACGAGATCCGGGTCAAAGACCTGAAGGTCCCGCCCGGATGCGAGTTCCTCGATGAGCCCGAGGACCTGATCGTCAAGGTGGCGGCGCACCGCGAAGAGGTCGAAGAGGTCGCCGCCGCGCCGGCTGCCGCCGACGTGCCGACGGTCGGCGAGACCGAGGCTCCCGCGGAAGGCGCCGGCGAAGAAGCCCCGACCGAGAGCTGAGTCCAGGGCGACCCTACAATGGGCGCCATGTGGGACTGGATAAACCAGCACTGGAACGACGACTGGGCCAAATTCGTCGAGGGCATCCTTCTTCTTTTGCTCGGCTTCGTTCTTGCGAGCCTGGTTCGAGGACTGTTGCGAAGGCAGCTCAAGCGGCCACACATCGACCCACAGGTTGCTTTACTCGTATCCAGGATTGCGTACCTGGCGGTCGTGCTGCTGGGCATCATCGCCTTCTTTTCTCGCTGGTTCGGCAGTCCCACCCTGGTGTTTGGAGGGTTCGGTTTCCTGGCGCTCGCAATTAGCCTGGCATTTCAGGACATCCTGAAGAACTTCATCGCCGGCATCTTCATGCTGCTCGAGCGTCCATTTCGGCTGGGCGACGAGATCACGGTCGACAACCACACCGGCATCGTCGAGAACATCGAGATGCGCGCCACGACGCTGCGCACGAGTGAGGGCGAGCAGGTGATTACCCCGAATTCGCTCGTCTATACCGGCACGATCATCAACCGCACGCGGTATCCGACGCGCCTCTTCACGCTCACGGCCAAGATTCCAACCGGTGTGCCCCCGGATGGCCTTGCGGAAAAACTCAAGGATGAGATCCAGAGCCGTCCCGACATCGCCAAGGACCCACCGCCACACGTCGCGCTGCAGCCCAACATCGACGGCGGCCTGACGCTCGAGGTCCGTTACTGGCTCGACTATCGCCGCAACGACCCGTTGGCGGTCCAGGCGGCGATCGGTCAGCAGGTTTACCGGGCGATTCAGTCCACCGAAGCCTCGCCCAAACGCTAACGGGACCGATCCGCAGAGCGCTCGCACGCCTCGCCGCGTTCAGTCCGGCGGCCCGCCAGTTCCTGGCTTACGCCCTGCTCCTTGGGATCGGCTGGGCGATCTTCAACCTGGTGTTCAACCTCTACATGAGTGCGCTGGGTTTTTCGAACGACGTGATCGGCCTCTTCAATTCGCTCCCTGCCGTCGCGCTGCTCCTGGTCGGGATCCCGTTTGCCGCGATGGCCGACCGGATCGGCTATCGCATCTTTCTTCTCGGCGGTGGAATCGTCGCGGTTCTGGCCTCGCTGATCCTGACTCTTGTCGGCTCGCGCTTGATCGCTGTGCTCGCCGCCGGGACGTTCGCGCTCGCCGTGATCGTCCTGCAGGTACTCGGGAGCCCGCTTCTCGCTCAGGTGAGTGGCGAGAACGAGCGCGTCGGCCTCTTCGCGCTCAATCAATCGCTTTCCTGGGCCGCGGCGCTCGTCGGCGATGTTCTCGGCGGCGTCATTCCCGAGGCGGCGGCTCGCCTCATGCACACCTCGAGCGCCTCGGCCGCCGCCATACGGTCATCGTTCGTGGCGATGACCATCTTGACGGTCTTGAGCCTTCCCTTTCTTGTGCGCCTGGCGCGGGCCGCCGGGATGAAGCCGGCCGCCGCCTTCCCGGTGCGCGAGTTGCTCAAGATCGACCTGGCGCGCTTCGGCCGCATCCTGTTGCCCGGCCTCGTGCTTGGCATTGCGGCCGGAATGTACCTCAATTTCACCCAGCTCTACCTGGCGCAGCGATTTGGTCTGACGCCCGGACCGATCGGCGTGATCTTTGCCGTCGGCGCGGCCCTCACCGCGATCGTCACGCTGGCCGCGCCCGCAGTCGGTCGCCGATTCGGCATCACCCGCACGGTCGGCTCCTCCCAGCTGATCGGCGCGCCTCTCGTTCTGGCGCTCGCGTTCATCATGGTGCTGCCAGTTGCAGTTCTGATCATGACGGTGCGACAGCTCGCGCTGAACCTGCAGGGCCCGCTGGGCCAGGTCTTCGGCATGGAGTACGTCGACCCGCGCGAGCGCGCCCGACTTGCGACCGCGCAGGTCGTCGTCAGCGGTATCGGCGTGGGCGGGATCGGCCCCCTGGTCAGCGGTTTCCTGCAGGTGCGCGGCGGCTACCAGCTGGCCTTCTCGGTCAGTGCGTTCTTTTACCTGCTTGCCGGGCTTATTTTCTTGGTCCTCTTTGGGAGGGTCCGCCTCCCGTCCGAGCGCAACTCCGCGCGTTAGACGAGTTGGCCGAGCGCCAGGAGGTTGCCTTCGCTGTCGCGGAACCACGCGGCCTTTTCGTACCCGAGGTCGGCGATCCCGTGGTTGGTCTTGAGCTCCGGGAAGTCATATTCCTCGAAATGAATACCGCGACTCTTGAGCTTGGCGACGCTGGCGACGATGTCCTTGACGAACCAGGCCATCTGGGTATGTCCAGAGGGGCGAGCGCCGCTGGGGAAGAGAAGAAATCCGCTGCTGCCCTCTGCTTCATAAAAGAGCGCACCCTCGAACTCCCGTGTCGGCCTCAACCCCAGCTTCTCCGCGTAGAAAGCCTTTGCTCGCGCGAGATCCTCCACCGGCAGCGTCGTCTTGGCGATCGCGGCGTTCAGGGTTTCCATCGGAAGATCTTAGAGCGGGCTCTATAGTCAGTTGATGGCCCAGGAGACACTGTTCCCGGCTCCGCCAGATTCCACGCCGAAGGACCAGCCGCTGGCGGCGCGCATGCGGCCGGTGGCGCTCGACGAGTTCGTCGGGCAGGAGCATCTGGTTGGTCCCGAGCACGAGCTGCGCCGGGCGATCGAGGAAGACCGGGTTGGGTCGATGATCCTGTGGGGGCCGCCCGGCAGCGGGAAGACGACGCTGGCAAGGCTGATCGCCCGGGTGACTTCGTCCCATTTCGTCCCGCTCAGCGCGGTCAGCGCCGGGGTCGCCGATCTGCGGCGCAACATCGAGGAGGCTCGTCTCCGACGGGCCCAGTCGGGTCAGCGGACCATCCTTTTCATCGACGAGATCCACCGATTCAACAAGGGCCAGCAGGACGCCGTGCTGCCCTACGTCGAGGAGGGCGTCATTACGCTGATCGGCGCCACCACCGAGAATCCTTCGTTCGAGGTCAACGCGGCGCTCCTCTCGCGCACCCGCGTGTTCGTGCTCGCGGCGCTTGACGACGTCCAGGTGGGGGCAATCGTCGACCGGGCCGTCGCCGACCCGGAGCGCGGACTTGGCAACCGGCACGTCGACCTCGAGGCTGACGCTCGCGCTGCCCTGATCCGAGTCGCCAACGGAGACGCGCGCATCGCGCTTAATGGTCTCGAAGCGGCCGCGGCGCTGGCCCGTCCAAAGCAGGGCCGGCGGCTAGTCACGGCCGCACTCGTTGAGGAGGCGGTTCAGCGCAAGAACCTGCTTTACGATCGCGCCGGCGAGGAGCATTACAACATCATTTCCGCGCTCCACAAGAGCCTGCGCGACAGCGACCCAGATGCCTCGCTCTACTGGCTGGGCCGGATGCTCGAGGCGGGCGAGGACCCGCTCTACGTGGTCCGCCGCCTGATCCGATTTGCCTCAGAGGACATCGGGCTTGCGGACCCGCAGGCGCTCACGCAGGCGGTCGCGGCCCAACAGGCGGCGCATTTTATCGGCATGCCCGAGGCGAACCTGGCACTGGCGCAAGCCGTCGTCTACCTCGCGACGGCGCCCAAGAGCAATGCCTTGTATGCCGCATACACGAAGGTCCAAGAGGACGTCGAGCGTACTCGCGCCGATCCCGTGCCGCTCCACCTGCGCAATGCGCCAACGCCTCTCATGCGAAAGATCGGGTACGGCAAGGGCTACCAGTACGCCCACGATTACGACGAGGCCCAGGTCGAGCAGCAGCATCTGCCCGATGCGATCAAAGATCGGACCTACTACCACCCCTCCGGACGCGGCTACGAGAAGACCATCCAGGATCGGCTCGATGCCTTCGAGGCGGCCCGCAGCAAGGCCCAAAAGACGAGCTGAGCCGAACCTGGGCTCGACGGGAACAAAACCAAATGCCTGCGCGTCTCGTTATGGGATAGAGTGCGCAAGGCAACCTGGAGCGTGGTAATCAGCAAGCGTCTCGCCATCGGCATGCTCCTGACGACCGTCGCCCTGGTGTCGTGCGGACAGGCCCCCAGAGGAGCCGCACAGGTTCGAGCCAGTGCAACGCCGACGGTGACGCCGACGCCCTTCCTCGAGGCGACGGCGACGCCGTCGCCGGCGGACCTCTCTTCGCCATCGCCTAACGCATCGAACAGCGAAACGCCCCCGCCATCCCCCGTGACCACCTATGGCGTCCTGGTTTCGCTGGCGGCAAGCGCGTATGACGTGTTCTTGATCGGAACGGACGGCAAGATCGCGGCCACCTCGCATGCCGCGCGGCGAACCAAGATCGTCACGGGGGACGCCGTCTCACACATGGAAGCGACCGACCTTCCCTATGTCAGCGCGACCCGCTCCCGGGTGTACTACCTCGACGGCGATTCCACCCTCCGCTGGCTGAGTCCCACCAGCAATGGCATCGCTATGTCGCTGCCCGGGGGGCCAAAGGCGGTCGCGGCCTTCGCTGTCTCACCCGATGATGCCCGCATCGCCGTCTCTGTCATTGACTTTGCGCCGCGGCCGCCAGTGGTGCACCTGTCGGTCGGGCCGCTTGGCGGGACACTGACCCAGGTCTACAGCTCGGCCTCAGACTATCTCTGGCCGGTTGCATGGCACGCTGGCAAGCTCGTGGCCGGCCAAAACTCCAACCCATGGTGGGACGGCAGCGTTTGGTTCAATCCGTACCACGCCCGCTCCTACGCGGTGATGGACGCCGCGAACGGGGCGCGACTTGCCACCGTCGGCAGCTGGCAAAACCTCGACGCCTGCCCGCCCACCGGCTTGCTGACGGCCGCCGGGACCGCCTGCTACCTGAGCACCTCGTTTGGGGGACAGTCGGGTGGGTACTCGGTCGCGGACTGGACCGGCTACCGCTATCTGGCGCCGGTCGCGGCGAGCTGGAATGCGTCCGGTTCGGTCAGTCCTTCGTCGAACTCGATCACGGTCGCCGTCTGCTGCGCAGCGAACGCCGGGACGGGTAGCGTTCTCGTCTCGCGGGGGAAAGACGCGCTAACGGTGCCGCTTCCAGGACAGGCGACCGACTGGCCGTGCTGGATCGATTCGACGCATCTCCTGTCGGGTTTTACCGACATGTCCCAGGAAAGCGAGGTGCTGGACCTGACCCACAAGCGGACGGCCCCGACCGGACGGAGCGGCTTCTGCGCCGCCGTGCTGCCGACCGATCTCGGTTAGCCGGCCTCCACATGCGGCCGCAGCGCCGCATACCCACTCGCCATCACCTGCCGGTGATTCCGTGCCAGCGCACGCTTCGCCAGTGGTGCGACCAGGTTGAGGATCGGGTTGGTCGTCGCCACATCCCAGAAATAGAGGGCCTTGACGGTCCCGGGCTCAGCTTCGGTGAATTCCCATCGCCCAGTTCCGACCAGGTCGCCGGTCGATCGCAACAAGATGTGGCGATACTCCTCCGCCTCCCGTACTTCGAGTGCGTAGTTGAGGCTGTAGGGCAGCGAGCCGCGGACTTCACACGCGATCACCGAGCCGACCGACTTTCCGTCGCCGCGCGTGATCTGCACGCGGCGGAAATTCTTCCACCATCCGGGATAGCGCTCGATGTCGAGCACCACTGACCAGACCTTTTGAAGCGGCGCCTTGAATCGCCAGTCGGTCACGAAGTGGTATGTCGTCAAGCCGAGCCTGCCAGCCCCCACCCTGACCCTCCCCCAGAGGGGGAGGGTATGAGTGAGGGAAAGTCGATTACTCGGCTAGAAGCCGTGGCTCTTGAGCCAGGTCGCGGCGAGGTCGGCCGGATCCAGCTTGTCGATGTCTGCGCTCTTGTTCATCGCGGTCAGATCGGGCGTATTCAGCTTGGCATCGATGCTGTTGAGTAACGACGTGACCTCACTGTTGGCCACGGCGGTCCGGATCAACGGCACGATGTTGTCGGCCTGCTGCAGATGCTTGTCGTCCTCGAGCACGACGAGGTTGTTGGCGGTGATGCCGCCGTCGCTGGAGAAGACGAGGCCGATATTGATGGCCCCGCTCTTGAAGGCGGCGTAGGTGAGCGGCCCGCCCGCATCCAGCGCCTTGAAGTCCTTGAAATGCAGGCCGTAGACCGAAATCAGGCCTTGCTGGCAGAACGGCCGCTGCGGGCACTCGGGTGGCCCGCCCAGGGTCCATCCACTGGCGACGGCGGACACGTCTGACAGCTTGACCAGGTGATTCTGATCAGCCTCCGCCTTGGTGACGGCGAAGGCATTCTGATCAACCGCCGGCGATGGATCGAGCGCCTTGACGCCCTTCGAACTCAACACCGCATTGAGCTTCTGGACGTTCGCCTGCGCATCCGTTCCTGCATCCGCAGCGACACCCTGCTTCTTCTCGACAAAGGTCAGGTCGGTTGCTGCGTAGCCGGGGTACAGGTCGATCTGGCCGTTCTCCAGGGCTGGCTCGACGATCTCGCGGTTGCCGAGCTTATCGCGGTAGACGACGGTGTAGCCCTTGTTCTTGAGAGCGCCACCATAGATGTGCGCCAGGATGATGCTCTCCGAGAAGTTGAAGGACGCGACCGTGATCGTGCCCTTCGGGCTCGCCGAGCTGGACGGTCCACCCGTCGAGCCACACGAGGTCGTGACGAGTGCCAGGGCAACCATACTGGCGCCCAGGACGAAGATTCGCTTCAGATACATGCCTCCACCTCCAAAAAAATGACCGAAAACTACGCCGCCGCCATCGCCGTGTCGCGTGCTGTCCCTAACGGTTCCTCCTTCTGGATGGGTTTCAACGGACGGAGCCCGGCCGGCGTGGCCAGCCGCTGTGCGCCCGCGAGCGAGAATTCCACGATCAAAGAGAGGATGGCAACCATGATGGCCCCGGCAAACATCATCGGGTAGTCCTGGAGCCCAAAGCCATCCACGATGAATCGCCCAAGACCACCCCAGGCGACGAGCGCGGCGAGGGTCGCCGTGGCGACGACGTTTACCGCCGAGGTCCGGATTCCGGCCATGATGAGTGGGAGGGCGATCGGTAGCTCGACTCGCCACAGGACGGCACGATCGCGCATCCCCATACCGCGAGCGGCTTCGCGCACGTCGGCGTCGACCTCGCGCATCCCGATGTAGCTGTTGGTGACCATCGGTGGGATGGCCAGCGCGACGAGGGCGATGAATGCGGGCAGCGCGCCGATACCGAACAGCTCGACCGCGATCACCAGGACCGCGAACGAAGGGACCGCCCGCCCGATATTCGAGAGGTTAATGGCCAGGATCCCGCCACGGCCGAAATGCCCGATGGCGATCCCGACCGGCAAGGCGATCAGGGCCGCAGTCAGCACCGATGCTCCGGACATCGCCAGGTGCTCGAGGGTGCGATGTGGGATGCCACCGTCTCCCTGCCAGTGGGCGCCATTGAGGAACCACTGAAGCACCTGGTTCGCAAAGTTCATGTCGTCCCTCTTCCGCGCGACCAGGGGGTGATCAGGCGCTGGGCCCCGGCGAGGCTCAGGTCCGCAACGAACGCGAGCGCCACCGAGAGGACCGTGCCCACGACCAGCGGCGTTTTGAAATCGCGGAGCAGTCCGTCGTAGATCAGGCTTCCCAGACCGCCCTCGCCGATCAGCGCCGTTATCGTCACCAGCCCGATGGTGGTCACAGTCGCGATACGGAGCCCGGCGACGATCGCCGGAACGGCCAGCGGTACATCGATCTGTACCAGCTCGGCCAGCGGTCGATAGCCCATGCCACGGGCCGCCTCCCGGACCTCATCCGGCACCGAGTTGAGCCCGACGACGATGTTGCGGATCAGGATCAGCAAGGTGTAACTCACCAGACCGATCTCGGCCGTGAGAATGGTGAATCCGGTGAACGGCACCAGGGCCGAGAAGAGCGCGAGCGACGGGATCGTATAGAGGACGCCGGTGAGCGAAAAGATCGGACCGCGGAACACGCGGCTGCGCCAGGCCACGAGTCCGAGTGGAAGGGCGATCACGAGGCCGACGACGACCGCAATCAGCGTGAGTTGGATGTGCTGGACGAGCGCGGCGGTAATGACATCGAGATGCCCCGATACCCAGGACCACCGGATCCATGGGTCTTCGACGGCTCCCACGACCCCGGTGGCGAGCATTGGCCGATGCTAGCAGGGCCGTTCCGGCCAATCAATTTAGAGTAGAAGTTTCTAATGATTCGACTGGAACGGGTCACCAAGCGCTATCCAGGCGGGCAGGTGGCGGTTCGGGAACTCACGATCGAGTTCCAGACCGGCCAGCTGACCATGCTGGTCGGACCCTCCGGCTGCGGCAAAACGACCACCCTCAAGATGATCAACCGGCTGATCGAGCCTACTGAGGGGCGCATCTTTCACGATGAGCAGGACGTCACCCACACCGACCCGGTCGCGCTCCGCTTGCGCATGGGCTACGTCATCCAGAACGTCGGCCTGTTTCCGCACCTGAGCATCGCCGACAACGTCGCGACCGTGCCGCGACTGCTGGGCTGGGACAAGAAAAGGATCCAGCAGCGTGTCACTGAGCTCCTCGAGCTGGTCGGGCTTGACCCGAAACAATTCGCCCGGCGATATCCCCATCAGCTTTCGGGCGGCCAGCGTCAGCGAGTCGGCGTGGCCCGCGCGCTCGGGGCCGACCCTCCCATCTTGCTGATGGACGAGCCCTTTGGGGCGATCGACCGGATCGCGCGCGAACGCCTGCAAAACGAGTTTCTCCGGATTCAACGCGAGGTTCGAAAGACGGTCATCTTTGTAACCCACGACATCGACGAGGCCATCAAGCTGGGCGATCGGATCGCGATCATGAACGCCGGCCGGCTGGAGCAGTACGATACGCCGGCGGCCATCCTGGCCAAGCCTGCCTCCGACCTGGTGATCGATCTCCTCGGCCCCGACCGTGGACTCAAGCGGTTGTCAGTGACACCGATCGATCTCAACGCGCTGGAGCGCCCGCCGGTCGTCCACGCCGACGACGCACTGTCGGAAGCGCGCCGGGTGCTCGATAGCCGGTGGAACCGGGTGATCGTCGTCGATCGAAACGGCAAGCCAGTTGGCGAGCTGACGAAAAACGACGCGGACGGCGATGGACGGGTTGCGGATCGCGCTCGGCCGTTCGATGCGATCATCGGTGCCGACCGTACGCTCTTTGACGCCTTCTCGCAGATGCTGATCCATCAAGCCACCTGGGTGGCGGTTGTCGACGGGGATCAGTTTCGGGGGGTGCTCACTCCCGAATCCTTCGTCGCCGCCATCCAGCGGGTGCCGGCGGAGCTGGAAGGAGCGCGACGTTGACCTATGACCTGGCCATCATCGGGGCCGGTGTCATGGGTCTCTTTACCGCCGACTTCGCAAGCCGCCGTGGTGCCACGGTCCTGCTGCTCGACCAATGGCGCATCGGTGATCCACGAGCGGCCTCCTTCAGCCTAACGCGCTCGATTCGCAACGATTATCTCGACCCCGTTTATGCCCGGCTCGCCTTCGAGGCGCGGAAGTTGTGGCTCGACTTTCAACATCACACGGACGAGTCATTCCTGATCGAATGCGGCTGCCTCAACATCGCCAAAGCGAGCGTCACGCCTGCTCTGGCCGAAACGTACGCCGAGCAAAGCTATCGGGTCCTCGAGGGGCTGCACCTCAGGACCCAGGCCTTCACCCGCGACGGCCTTCGAGCTCGCTTTCCCCAGTTCGATGCCGACCTCGGCCGGCTCGACGTCGAGGCCGGGTTTCTCCATGTCACGCCGATCACCGCGGCGCTGCGAAAACGCCTCAAGGATGCTGCGGTGCCGATCGAGGAAAGTACGAAGGTCCATCGGATCAGCCGGCGGAGCGGCAAGATCGCCATCGACACTGCCGAAGGCGAGCGCGTGGCCGAGCGTCTCGTCATCACCGCCGGGCTTGGCACCAACGAGCTCCTCGCCCGGATCGACGGTTGCGATCTGCAGCTCCCGCTCCGGCCCGACCGGCCGAGCGAAACCAAGTACCTGATCCCGCCCCCGCAGAAGCGCGCGATGTTCACACCGGATCGCCTTCCCGTGTTCGCCTACCTCGACGTGGGTATCTACGGCCACCCGTGGCTCGAAGGGAAAACGCCGGGGGTGAAGATCGGCTATTACAATCCTCCGGACGTGCGCACCCAGGTCACCTCTATTACGAGCGTGCGGAGCTTCGTCGACCAGTGCATGCCCGCGCTTAAAGAGGCGCGCGTGGTCGACGTCCAGGGGGCTGACCAGTGCTCGTATGATCTCGTGGCAGATGACAACTTCATCCTGGGCGCGATCCCTGGGCTCCCCGGTGGCGCCGTTGGGACCGGCTGGCGCGGCACCGGTTACAAATTTGCACCGCTGATCGGCCGGACCCTGATGGAACTCGTCTTCGAGAACGCCACGGTCGAGAATATCTCCCGCTTCGCGCCCGAGCGCTTCGAGGTGAGCCGTGCCGGCTAGGAGCGCGCGAGGCATTCTCGAGCGACTGAAGGCCGGCGTCGTGCTTGGTGCCGAGGGCTACGTCTTCGAACTCGAGCGGCGCGGCTACATCAAGGCCGGCCCCTATGTGCCTGAGGTCGTGCTCGATTTTCCCGACGCCCTGCGCGAGCTTCACCGCGAGTTTCTTCGGGCGGGGGCCGACGTGATGGTCGCGCTCACCTACTACGCGCACCGCGGCAAGCTGAAGGACGTCGGTCGCGAGAACGATCTGGAGGCGATGAACCGCCAGGCGGTGCGAATTGCCAACGAGGTCGCACGCGAGGGTGACGCGCTGGTCGCGGGGGACATCTGCAACACCTGGGCCTATGACCCGAAGGACAAGGAGGCATCGTCCCGGGTGGTGCGGTCCATGTACGAAGAGCAGCTGTCGTGGGCTGTCGAGGAGGGGATCGATTTCGTTATTGCGGAGACCAATGATTATCTGGGTGAGGCGCTGATCGCGCTGCAGGTCATCAAGGAACTGGGCCTGCCGGCCATGGTCACGCTGGCCACCACCCGGCCGCATCAGACCTGGGATGGTAATGGCTACGTCGACGCCTGCAAAATTTTGGCGGACCACGGGGCCGACATCGTCGGATTGAACTGCGATCGGGGTCCCGCGACCATGCTGCCGATCATCGAGCAGGTTCGCGCCGCGGTCAGTGGCTATGTGGCGGCGCAGCCGGTTCCCTACAAAACCCAGGCGTCGATGCCGACCTTCGAGTCCTTGAAGACGGCCGATGGGACAAACGTCTTTCCAATCGCGCTCGAGTCGTTTCTCTGCACGCGCTTCGAGATGGCGGATTACGCCCGTGAGGCGCAGGCACTGGGCGTCAACTACATCGGGATCTGCTGCGGTGGCGGCCCTCACTACGTCCGCGCCATGGCCGAGGCGCTGGGCCGGACCGTCCCGGCCAGCCGATACTCGCCGGCCATCGAACTCCACCCCATGATCGGCGCCAAGGTCGAGGAGAAAGAAAAAGAATTCCTCGTCGACTGGAAGGGCTAATTTCCCTGTCCTGTTTACGGGGGAGGGCAGGGTGGGGGCCCCGATGATCCTGAACCGGGGCAACCTCTTCTCCTTCGTCGTGACCGCATTCGTGGGCGTGATCTTTCTCCTCCTGGTCTTCGAGACCTGGGCGCTGTTCACCGGCAACAAACCGATCTCCGACTACTTCCGGGAAATGGTGCACGATGTCCCGGGGTTGGCCTTCGTGGCCGCCATCCTGGTGGGGATCACGCTCGGCCACTTTCTCTGGGGGTCGGCCACCGGCCTGCTCGCCCCAGCCCCGCGACGGATCCGCGAATTAATCGGTCGGCGTGCAAATTAACGCGGGCGCCGTCCTGTCGCTGCTTGCGACCCTTTTCGTGGGCGCGATCTTCCTGATGATGGTCAGCGAGACGATCGCCCTGGGCAAAGGGCAGGATCCGATCACGAACCTCGTCCGGTCAGTGGTCCGCGCCTATCCGGGCGTGAGCTACGTCGTGGCGGTCCTCATCGGGATGCTGCTCGGCCACCTCTTCTGGCCATAGCTCAGGCACTCTTTTTGCGGCGCGACGAAATCGTCCGGGTGCGGATGGCGGGCGCTTTCGCACCAGCCTCGCCGGACTTCTTTCTGGTCGCCTCGACGCTGGCCCGCAGCGCCTCCATCAAGTCGACGATCTTCTCGCCGCGCTCGGAAGGCGGCGCCGGCAACGGCGCCCCGGCGACCTTGGCATCGATGACCTTCTTCAGGGCCGCCTGGTATTCGTCGTGGTAACGCTGCGGATCGAAGCTGTTGCTGAGGTTCTCGATCAACGAGACCGCCATCTCGATCTCCTTGGGCGACACCCCGGCGCCGTCGACCGCGATGTCCTTCGTTGGTCGGATTTCGTTCGCGTAGAACAACGTATCCATCGAGAGGACGTCCTGGTAGGGCCGCACCAGGCAGAGACTCTCCTTGTCGCGAATCGCGACCTTGGCGACCGCCGCGCGCCCAGTCTGCTCTAACGCCCCGCGCAGAAGGACGAACGCCTTGACGCCCGCCTCCTCCGGAGCCAGGTAATAGGCCTTGTCGTAGTAGATCGGGTCGACCTCCTCGAGCTTGACGAAGTCGGAAATGTCGACGGTGTGGATCGTCTTCACCGGCAGGTGCTCGAGGTCCTCCTCGCTGACGGGGACGTATTGGCCCTTGGTGTACTCGAAGCCACGCACGACTTCGTCCCAGGGGACGGCCTTTTCGTCTTTAGGGCACCAGCGGACGTTTTGTAACCGCACCCCGTCGCGCTTGTGCAGCAGGTGGAAGTGCACGTCGTGCGACTGCGTCGCGGTGTAGAGGCGGACGGGAATGCTCACCATCCCGAACGAGATCGTGCCGTTCCAGATGGCGCGCGGGGCTTTGGCCGATGCAGGGCTCTCCATCCCCCGCTCGCGGGTGAGGGTCGGGGTGGGGGCTCTTTTGCGCGCGGTCTTTGGCGCCATACATAACATCCTAAACTCCGTTCGTGCCGTTGGCGGTGTTGCCTCTGGTCTTGCTGGCCGCCGTCTTCCACGCCACCTGGAACGCGCTGCTCAAGGCGTCCGAGAACCCGCTCGCGCTGGCAACGAGGGCGCTGACCTGGGGAACGGTCCTCTCGCTGCCGCCGGTCGCTATGGCCTGGCTTCTGTCCGGCCGTCCTGGACTTCCAGTCGCAGGCTGGCTTATTGCGCTCGCGTCGGCAGTCCTCGAGCTGATCTACTTCATCACGCTCTCCACCGCCTACCGGCGCGGAGAGCTCTCGGTCGTGTATCCAATCGCTCGCGGCACTGCCCCGCTTCTGGCGGTGCTGGTCGGCCTGCTTCTCCTTGGCGAACGATTGCATCCGAGCGCCGGGCTCGGCGTGCTCGCGTTGCTGGCCGGAATCTGGGCGGTCCGGCGACCCGCCACCGCCGGCTCGGCGCTCTGGCCGGCGCTGCTGACGGGAGTAATGATCGCGGCGTATACGTCACTGGACCGGATCGGTGTCCGGTTAGGTTCACCGTGGATCTACGGGTGGCTTCTCTGGCTGTTCGGCGCGATCCTGCTGGTGGCGTTTACGAAGGTTCGTCGCGTTCCTGGGTCGCGGCTGACGGATGAGCCAAAGCTCTCCGTTGCGGTCGCGGTGCTGATGACGGCCGCCTACTTCATGATCCTGTTCGCCTTGAGTGTGGCGCCGCTGGCGATCATCGCGCCGCTGCGCGAATCGGCCATCGTGCTGGTCACGGCCTGGGGAATCTGGCGGCTGGGGGAGCGCCGCGGGGCCTGGATCCGCGTGGCCGGTGCTGCAGCGATCGTTGCCGGGATCGCGTTGTTGGCGATTTCGTGACGGTCAGCGGAAAAAGGTGGAAATTTCACCGGCCGGGCGCGTCTAAGTAGTGAGTGGACCGAACGAAGCTGTCAAACCTGTCGTTATGGTTTGCCGCTCTCTGCCCGCTGCTTACTGCGGCCTGCAGTCCCGTTGCCGCTGTGCAGAACGGCAGCTACACGATCGCCACCGCGGCAGCCGAGACGGACTTCCTTTCAATCTTTGATGGGAAGGCCGATGCGCAGCTCAATCTTGATGGAACGGCCTGCGTGTCGATCGTCTGGCGAAAGACCCACACCGCAATCCTGTGGCCACGTGGCTACACCGCGCGAGGGAATCCGCTAGCTGTCTACGACGAACACGGTAAGCAGGTGGTGGCAGCCGGCGAGACGGTGTCGAGAACGTTCGTGCAGCCACCGCTGGGCTGGGGCCAGGTGCTCTCGAGGCGAGCCCGCGATGTCAAGGGTTGCTCGGGGTTCAGCCAGTCGGTCGCCTATATTCCGACCCCTGCGCCGGTAGTCGCGACTCCGGGCGTCGAGGAATACGACGCTTTACAGATTGGCAAAATGCAAAATGGCGTCGACACCTATCGGCAGGTCTTCAGCGGCTTGTACGCTGATCCAACCAGCCGCATTGTGACGATTGGCGTCGCGCCGACCGCTGATCCAGCCGACCTGGCGCAGGCCAAGGCGTGGTTACGAGCCGCTTCAGGCGGGGGCCTTGGTTTTCATTCGCCAGACCACTATCGGGTCGGATTCGTGGTGGCGGGGCCAAGCCTCGCGACGCTGGACGTGGTTCTCAATCGGCTGGAGATTGCACAGCCCTGGCGAAAAGACGTTGGCAACAACCTCACGCGTTGGTATATCGACCCAGTTCGCCACAAGGCTGTGATCGGCGTGTTGGAGATCACGCCAACCCTGTCGGCCGACGCCCGTGCCGCGTTTGGCAACCTTGCCGTCCTCGAGACGGCAGAACCGGCCATAGACTTAAGCGGCTAGCCAATTGCCCTCAAGACGATCAGGGCAGGCTTGGCCGATAGGTGGTCAGGGCGGGCAGAATGAAGCACCACATCACGGCGCCGATCATGCCCGCGAACATCAGCATGATTAAGAAGGTTCGGCCGGTCACCTATTCGTCCCCCTGTACATGGAACAGGCCGGGCGATGCTTGCGCAAGGCCGTCCGTAACGCGGCAAGCGTTGTACTAGGTGATGGCGCTTTCCATGGCGGAACTCCTCGACCTGGCGGGCGCACCTCGCAACCCGTGGGGAGAGTTGCGCATGATCTGGCGCCTTCAGCGGGTTCAATTGCTGGTCCCAGCCACCGCACTGCCCGCGATCCGGCCCGCGCTCGCCCGAGCCGCCTGAACGCAATATCTCGATTCAGAAATGGAGTCGGGGCGAGAAGATTTGAACTTCCGACCTCTCGGTCCCGAACCGAGCACTCTAACCTGGCTGAGCTACGCCCCGACTGGCGAATGTCAATGATAACCTCTCTCTGGCGCGCCGCCGGCAGCATGCCCTCGTAGCTCAGGGGACCAGAGCGCCGCCGTCCTAAGGCGGGCGTCGCAGGTTCGAGTCCTGCCGAGGGCACTTTCAGCCTCTAACATGAACCCCATGCTCGCCACCGAGCTGAACCCGGCACTAGCGCCGGTCATCTTCCTGCTCGGCACCTGGCGCGGGGAGGGCGAGGGCCGGTACCCGAGTATCAAGTCGTTCCGTTATCGCGAAGAGATCCGCTTTGCCCACAATGGCAAGCCGTTCTTGATCTACACCCAACGGACGGAGTCCATCGACACCGGCCAGCCGATGCACGGCGAGGCGGGTTACCTCCGCCTCGTCGGCGATGGCCGCGTCGAGTTCGTGATTGCGCAGCCGATCGGCTACGCGGAAATCTCACTTGGCCGGGTCGATGGCCAGCGCATCGATGTCGAGTGCGCCGCCGTGGGGCGGACGCCGACCGCCAAGCCGGTGACGTCGATCCGCCGATCGCTCTGGATGGACGGCGAGACCCTGCGATACGAACTGAAGATGGGGATGGGAGGCGCCCCGGCGGCACCACATCTGACGGCGAGCTTTCGTAGGGCCGACTGACTTAGCTCGGGACGCGTTCCTGCATCCGCCGCACCACACGGGTGACCACGCCGCGCGGTGAGACGCGGACGATCCACGGGATGAGCTTGTTGGTGAAGCCCGGGATGACAAGCGTCTTGCCCGCCATCAGGCCGCGGTAGCCAGCCAGCGCGACCGATGGCGCGTCGGCGATGTCGCCCTGCACCAGGCGTGAGTCTTCCAGTCGACCCCGTTTCTGAAAGCCGGTACGCGTTGGTCCCGGAGCCAGGGTCGTTACGGTGACGCCGGTGCCACGCAGCTCGTTCGCCAGCGCCTCGGAAAAGGAGAGCACGTAGGCCTTGCTCGCGTAGTAGACGGCCATCAGTGGCCCGGGTTCGAAGGCCGCGGTCGAGGCGAGGTTCAGGATGCGGCCAGACCTGCGCTCAATCATGCCCCGAACGAAGAGCTTGGTCAGTTGCGTCAGGGCCACGACGTTGACCTGAAGCATCTCGAGCTCGGTGTCGAGGTCGGTCTCGGTGAACAAACCGAAAACGGGGAAGCCGGCGTTGTTGACCAGCACGTCGACTTGCATCGACGCGGCGCTGACCTCTTCATAGATTTCATCGACAGCGGTCGCCTTTGAGAGATCTTTGGGGAGCACCAGCGTCTTGACTCGAAACTCACTCTCCAGGCGGGCGGCCAGCGTGTTGAGCTTGTCCTGGCTGCGGGCCACCAGGATGCAATCGAAGCCATCACGCGCGAACAGCAGTGCCAGCTCGTAACCGATGCCACCCGAGGCACCGGTGATCAGTGCCGTCTTGCTCACGCAAACATCTTCTCGCCGGCGCGCACCGGGACCGCCAGCCAGTTCTCGCGCGGCGCCAGCGGGCAGGCCCAGCGCGGGTCGTAGACGCAGGAGGGGTTGTAGGCAAAGTTGAAGTCGATCGTGACATCGGGCGAGCCGGCAGTCAGCTCGAGCGCCAGGCCATCGGTGTTCTTCACGGTGTCGAAGAGATAGCGCCCGCCCCCATAGGTCTCGTCGCCCGACGTCGCGTCGCGAAACGGGAGAAACAGGCCGCCGCCGTAGCCAACCAGGCTGAAGACGGTCAGCCGGCAGTCCTCGCCGCTCATCCGGAAGCGCAACCAGCCGGCTCGACGGTAGGTGATCACGCCATCCTCGCCTCCGGTATCGATCTCGAGCGGATCGCCCGCGTCGGCCGGCTCCAGGTGGACGTGGATGCGATGGGCGGGGTCGTGGTCGAAGTACCGTAGCCCGCTAAATCGCGTCCGTGCCTCCTCGCGCAGCGGCGATTGGGGATGGGTCCGAAACAACTCGTCGCGGCCGTGCCGGAATCGAGTCAGGGTGTCGGGACCAGAGAGCCGGTAGAGGTCGCCCACGCGCCGGCGCCAATCGGCGAGGTCGACATACGGTTGGACCGGCGCCTGAGACATCGGCGGTCCTGCCTACCGGCCGTCAGTTACCGCGCTCGACAGCCTGGGCGGCGGGTTCCCGTTCCACCGCCTGGCTCGCGGCCGGTGGTTGGGAAGGAGCGCCGTCGGGCGGCGCCTCGCCGTGGGCCGTGCCGTTGGCCGGCGAGAAGGAACTGCGGCGGCGGCCGCGGCGGCGGCGGAACTTGCGTGGGGGCGCGGTCCCGCCGTCAGCAGGCGGCGCGTCGGGCGCCGGCGCCGCTGTGCCATTGGTGGCGACGGCCGCTCCCGGCGTGACCGGGCGCGGATTGAATCCTCGCCGCCGGCGTCGCGGTCGTCCGACCGGCGCTCCGGGTCGCTGACGGCGACGGTCGCCCCGGCGGCCGCCCGCCGCCGCATCCATCGCGTGCAGGGCGCCGATGCCGGCGACCCGGCCCTCGCGTTCAACGTGCTCCAGCAAGGGTCGGTAGAGGTCCTGTCCCTCGCGGCCGGTCATGGTCTCGATGTCGCCGACCACGACCAGCAATTGTTTAGCGCGCGAGATCGCGACGTTGAGCCGCTGGGCCTTCTTCAAGAACCCGATCCGCTCGGCCTCGTTGCTGCGCACCAGGCTGAGGATGACGACGTCGGCCTCCTCGCCTTCAAAGGCGTCGACGGTATCGACAGCGAGGCCCGGCAGGGCCACCAAGCGTAGCTCCCGACGCAACTGAGTGACCTGGTCCTGGTACATGGCGATAACAGCGACCCGCAGCTGGTCGAGCCCAAGCCGTTGCAGGTGGCGCACGACGCGACCAACGGCCTCGATCTCGGCCCGGTTCGAGATGCTCCCCGACCCGCCCTTCTTTTCGCGGCCGCGAATCGTCAGCCAGGTGAGGTTGCGATTGAAGGGCCATGGCAGCGGCGAACGCAGGGCGGCCATCTCCGGCGAGTTGCGCAGGCGGCCGTCGTAAGAGGCGACCGAGACATAACTGCCGATCGGCGCAGCCATCCGGTATTGCTCGTCGAGCATGACCACGTTGGTCTCGGGAAGAACCGCCCAGCTCAACTCGAAGAAGCTGGCATCGCGCACCAGCGCTTTCGCTTCCTCGTCATCGACGGGAAAGGCCGCGGCGCTCTCGTCGAGGACAGGCGGAAGCTGGCGGTGGTCACCGACCAGCAGCCAGCGGGGTGCCAGCCGGAGCAGCGGCAGGGTCTCGGTAAAGCGCACTTTGTTCGCCTCGTCGAGGATCAGCCAGTCGAACATCTCGGCTTCCTTGGCGGCGAGCGCGATACGGTTGACGGTGCCGAAGACGACGTGCGCATTGCGGACCCGCGGGTCGTCCGCTTCCACGATGCTGGATCGGAACTTGGGGTCGACCTTTTCGGGCTCGGCGATCCGGACCATTCGTAACCCGTCCAGGCCTTGCAGCCGCTCCTGCGCGTTGTCGACCGCAGTATTGGCATGCGATGTCATCAGGATCCGGACATTCGGGTCGCGCGCGACCAGCTGGCGCACGGTCTCGACGATCGAGGTCGTCTTGCCGGTTCCGGGCGGGCCCTGTACCAGCTGCATGCTGCCCGGGAATAGGTTGACGGCGCTGCGCACCGCTTGCTGCTGGCTTGGGTTGAGACGCTCGTCGAAGGGTTGCAGGTCGCCCAGGCCTGGCGGCAGCACCTCGTCGGGCGCGATCAGCAGGGCGGCCACGCGCCGCAGGCTGATGTCGCCGGCCGGGAACCCGTTGAGGGTTCGCTGCTGGACCTCGACGACGGCGGTGATCGGTTGCGGCCGGATCGTGCCTGGCCCCAGGGTGCCTTCCTCGCGGAGCTTGACCAGCCAGCGCCGGGCTCCACCCTCGCCGCGTATCAAGCTGCCTTCGCGCTCCGCTCCATGCGCGGTGCGGATGACGACCCGATCGCCTTCCTTGAACCCACCGCGGCGGCTCAGCACGATCAGCGCCCCGGCGCTCCGATCGCCGTTGGTCGCGCCGCACACGGTGCACTTGGCGCCGTTGACCTGGAGGTTCTCGCACTTGCTACAGATGACGCCCTCGGTCTCGACCTCGTAGGGGCGGGCATCCTGCTCCGCCTGCCAGGTGAGCCACTGGCGCTCGTGGTTGGCGAAGGCCTGGCCCGCCAGCACCAGGGGCAGTTGCGCCGCCTCGTCCAGGGCGGTCAGCTGCCGGCGCACCCAGTCTTCCTCGGGCACATAGGTGGCGGGCTCCATGACGACGTCCGAGACCTCGATGGTCAGCACGTCACCGGCGTCCTTGGTCGGATCAGGATCGGGCTGGACCCGCTCGATGACGAAGGCCAGGTCGCGGCCGGGAAGGCCGAAGAGCTGGCCGACCAGGCCGAAGCGCTCGATGCGGGTCTCGCTCCGCTTCTGCAGATTCAGCGTGAAGCGCACCGGTGCGTGCTTGAGGTCGACGTAGCCATCGCCCTCGGTGGCCTCCGTGAGCAAGCCGCTGACGGCCTCCTGGCCGAGGTGGGAGAGGAGGGTCTCGGCCTGGCTCTCGGGCGCGGCGCAAACCTTTAGCCGGATGGCGGTCACGTCCGGGGCCCGATGGGCGAACGGGGACCCCGCGGCAACAGGCGGTAACCGTAAGGTCAATGGCGCTCCTTGTGGCGCATAAGATTGGGCCTGGCTTTCACAGGTGGGCCGACAGCTTGCCACCCCTTCGGCGGAGCGTCGGACAGGCGACAGCGTCCGCCCGTCTAACCCGGCCCCCAGTATAACGCCAACAGGGGCCATTCGCCACTTTGGCCCAATACGAATACGGGTTTGGCGGGCCGCCAGTGGCATCTACAATCAAGGTCCGCCCGGACGGTTGCACTAGGGTAGGAAGAGGTGGCAAAGACGGCATCCCTGAGCAGGGGCCAGCGGCGCGTGCAGCGCGCCCTCGAGGTGGCCCCGGGCGCGCTGACCTGGACCATTTTGATCGCCCCGGTGGTGGCGTCCTTCGTCTTCGCCCCCTACATCGCCTTCGCGATCTTCGTGATCGACATCTATTGGTTCATCCGAACCGGCACCGTGGTGGTGGGCATCCGGCGCACCTACCGGCAGATGAAGCGGGAAATGCTCGAGGACTGGTGGCAGCGCTGCCTGGCGCTTATAGCGATGCCCGAGATCGTCGATCCGCGGCGCATCGTGCACGCCGTCCTGATCCCCACCTACACCGAGCCCTATGAGATCCTGCGGGAGACGGTCCGAGCGATCGCCGACGCCAACTGCCCGGCCGAAAACAAGGTGGTCGCCATTATCACGCGCGAGAGCGACCGGACCGGCTGGGAGAACGTCCGGCGCCTGCAGGAGGAATTCGGCGGCCGGCTACGCGCCTTCTTCCATATCAAGGACCCGCTCCTCCCCGGCATCGTGGTGGGCAAGTCGGCCGCGATGGCCTACGGCGGGCCGGTGCTGCGGCGCGAGCTCGATGCCATGGGTCTTGACCCCAGCGACGTAATCGTCACCGACCTCGATTCCGATTTCCGCGTCCACCGGCAGTACTTCGCCTATGTCACCCACCACTACGCCCAGGACCCCAAGCGCCTGGATTGCGTGTTCCAGCCGATCCCGATGTTCCACAACAACCTCTGGCGGGTGCCGTTCGCGGTGCGCATCATGGCCAGCGCCTGCACCCAGTGGCAGATGTTTCTTTCCTCACGCCCCGACCGCCTGGTCGCCTTCAGCAGCTACTCGATGTCGCTGGAGCTGGTGATGAAGGCCGGCTACTGGGACGCGGACGTCATCCCCGAGGATTCGCGCTTCTACTGGAAGTCATTCTTCGCCACCAGCGGCCAGCTGAAAATGGTCCCGGTCTTCCTGCCGATCTACGGCGACGCGCCGGAGGCCTCCGACCGCGGCATGCCCTGGGAGCGCGTGAAGACCCACGCCAACCAGTACAACCAGATCAAGCGTTGGGCCTGGGGCGTCAGCGACATTCCGTACGTGACCGTCCGGCTGCTCCGTCATTCGGAGATCCCTCCCTGGCTGCGCGCCCGCCGCTATGGCTACATGGTGTTCAACCACCTGACCTGGACGACGCTACCGGTGTTGCTCCTCTTCGGCGCGGCGCTGCCGCGGCTGCTGCAGGAGGACTGGAACCTGGCGACCGCTGCCGATCGCCTGGCGCTCTACGCCTTCATCCTGATCAACATCGCGTTCCTCAACATCGCAGCGCTGATCCTGGTGGAGCGGCGTATCAACCCGCCGATGCCGCGCAGCTGGGGATTCTTCCATCAGATGTGGGCGTACCTGCAGCTCGGGCTCTATCCGATCGTGGGCCTTCTGTTTAGCGTCCTGCCTGCGCTCGAGGCGCAGACGCGACTGATGCTCGGGATGTACCTCGAGTACAAGGTGACGGAGAAGGTGGCGGAAGGCCCGGTACAAGGCACCGCCTGAGCCAAAGATCAACCCCCTAACGCAGGGTGAACGTCGCGATAAATGGGTATACACCTGTCTAAGGCATGTCGGGACGCCATGACGTCCCTCCCATCCTCCGGGTCGCGCCTGAGCGTGGTCCTACAAACTCGTACCTCAATCAGTCACGACTTCTCACTATGGAGCCGGACTAAGGAGACATCAGATATGTCGGTAGAACAGAACAAGGCGATTTCGCGGCGCATCCCGGTCGAGGTGTTCGAGCAAGGACGACTCGATGTCGTTGACGAGATCTGCGCGCCGAACATCATCGAGCACATGACGCCTCCGCCAGGCGTTCCTCAGGGCCGTGACGGAATCAAGGCGATCGCGTCGGCGCTGCGCAAGGGATTTCCGGATATCAAGTACAAGATCGATCAGCAGATCGGCGAAGGCGACTTTGTCGCCAGCTATGTGACGGTGAGCGGCACACACAAGGGTGAAATCTTTGGGATGGCACCCACCGGAAAGCACGCCACCTGGGCGGAGGCGCACTTCGTCAAGGTCGTCAACGGAAAACTGACCGAGCACTGGGGTGTCTCAGACCAGCTCGGGATGCTTCGCCAGCTCGGCCTAGCCCCGACTCCGCAGGCGGTGCCCGCCGGCCGCTAGTCCGGGTCGAAGCAGCACGTAGGCGCAGAGTCCTCCGAGGATGAACGCGCCGTAGAGACCGACTGACGACAACCAGGCCAGCGCCGGGCTGGCCTGGTAGATCGTCTCCCGGGCGCCATCGAGTTGCGCCTGCAGTTCGATGAGAAGCCACCCGACGACGCCCAGGGCCGCCACCCACCAACGTCCAGCCAGCCGCGCGAAGACAAAGGTGATGGTGAGCAGGAGGGGCGTGAAATTCCACAATGAGTTCTTGGGCGCGCCGACGACGCCAAGCCAGAGGCTCAAGGCGAGCGCGCCATCCCAGGGGCGACCCGGTGCCCGAAGCAGGACCACCACGGTCGCCACCGTGAGCAGCAGCACGATGGTCAGCATCGCGGCGTCGACCGGCAAGCCGGGCAGGGGCGCGCGGGTCCAGGTTGAGTCGATGCCAAGGCGGCTCAGCCAGCCATTGACCGACTCGTTGCTCCAATACGTGTCCGGACCGAGGAAGTATTGGCTCCGTCCTGAGAGGGTTCCGCCTCCGGTGCCGAGCTGCAAGAGCAGTAGCGTTCCGAGCACGCCGATCCCGACGGCGATCACGCGCCAGCGCGGCGGTCGCACGGTCAGGGCGGCCAGGAACCCACCGACCGGGTAGAGCTTGATGGCGCCGGCGATGCCCAGCATGACTCCCGGCACCACGGCGCGATACGCGAACGCGAGCAAGAGCAAGACGAAGAGATTCGCCTGGCCGAAATAGAGCGAGCCGATGACCGGCGGAAACAGGCCGGCGACCAGTCCACCTGCCAGCGCCAGCGGCCAACGCAGTTGCGGCAGCGATCGGAGCAGCAACGCGACCGCGAACGCCAGCGCGACCAGGCTCAGGACCGAGAAGATCGTGGCGGCGGTAGCCGGAGGGAGGAGGGCGAGCGGACGCATCAGGTGCGCGAAGAAGAGGGGATAGGAGAAGCCACTGCCGGTTTCGATGTAGAGCCCCTCAGCGCGCTGGACCGCCGTCAGTGCCGCGACGTTATAGGGATCCTGACCGCGATTGAGCAGGACGCCGGCGGCCCAGTAGGCATAGAAATCGTTCAGCTGCCCTGATGGCCCGATGGTGGCGAAGCTGAACACGACACGACCCAGCGCGACCAGGGCACTGAGGCACCCGCCGGCCAGGGCCATGGGCCCGATGAGCTGCTGGAACCGCGCTAGCGTAGGCCGACCGCTCGCTGGACCCGCTGGAGCGTCGCGTTCGCGATCGGCGTGAGGCGCTCGGCAGCTCCGCGGAGCTGCTGCAGCAGCGCCGCATCATCGGACCGGATCTGCCGGTAGCGCTCCTGGATCGGCGTCAGGGCTTCAATCACAGCGTCGGCCACGGCCGTCTTGAGCACGCTGTACGACTTGCCAGCGAACTCCTGCTCCACCGCGGGCCAATCCCGTTCCTTGATCGTTCGGTAGATCTCTAGAAGGTTGCGTACCCCCGTCCCCGCCGGGAATTTCACGGACGGCTCAGCATCGGTCTGTGCCCGCGCCAGCTTCTTGCGGATAACGTCGGGCGGATCCAGCATGAAGATGGCGTGCCCGGGATTGTCCCGTGCGATGCTCTTGCTCATCTTCTTCTCCGGATCGTCGAGGCCCTTGATCTCCGCGCCCGCCTTCTCGATCAGCGGTTCGGGAATGACCAGGATGTTTCCAAATCGTTGGTTCATGCGCTGCCCGATATCGCGCGTGTACTCGAGGTGCTGCCGCTGGTCCTCGCCCACCGGCACGTACTTGGCCTCGTACAGCATGATGTCGGCGGCCATCAGTGATGGATAGGTCAGCACACCCGCCCCGATTCGCTCGCTGCCGTGTCGGGCGGTTCGATCCTTGAACTGGGTCATTCGTTCGAGCCAGCCGATCGGCGTGAAGCATTCAAAGATCCACGCCAGCTCGGCGTGTGCCGGCACGTGCGACTGAACGAACAGTGCCTGGTCCTCTTTTATCCCCGCGGCCAACAAGACGCCCGCCAACTCGAGGGTGAATTCTCGGAGTTTCGTGGGATCCTGCGGAAGGGTGATCGCATGGAGGTCGACGATGCAGAAAATGTTCTCGTAGCGATCCTGGTTGCGCACCCAGTTCCGGATCGCTCCCAGATAATTCCCGAGGTGCGGGCTGGCGTCCGGCTGGATGCCAGAAAAGACCCGAGGCTTGCCGCCCGTCTGCATCCACAGATGTTAAGGAACGCCCGCTACATCAACTGGATCGTGTAGACGAAATCGGCGGTGACCGCCTTCCCGGGGGCGACCACAACCTCGCGCTCGCCGGCAAGCCCGCCCGCCTGACCGCCCGGGCCTGAGGCTCGCACGGTGTAGGTCGCTGGCTTCAGGTCGACGTGGTAGTAGCCGCTCGTGTCGGTCGTGGCGGCGTGTTCCGATCCTGCGCCGGCCAGCGGCGTAAAGGTCAATGTCACACCAGCGTACGGATGTGTCGGGCAGGCGGTCTCCCCAGGCCGATAAGGGCCCCCGCACGCTCGGAGCTGAACGTGACCGGTGACGGCGCCTGTGCTTGGCCCGAACAGCGACGGGCCCGCACCGCATCCGGCAAGAACCGTTACAAGCAGGCAGGCGATCAAGGCGCGAGCAAACATTCCATCGATAAGACGGTAGGGTCGGCCAAAAGGTTCCGGCTGAGGCCCGGGTCGGGAACTGAAGCCGGAAGTCAACTAGAATCCGCGCCGTGACCGAGCGCCTCGCCTCCCGCACTCTCCGCAACAGCGTGCTTGTGGTTGGGGCTCGTGCTCTGGCAAAGCTGGCGGTCTTCATCGTCGTTGTGTTGCTCTGGCGCCATCTCGGCGCCGACAACTATGGCCGGTTCGCAGCCATGATCGTCTACGTCACGCTTGTCGGGGTTGTCGCCGACCTCGGACTGCAAACCGTCTTCATCCGGGACGCGTCTCGAGACCGCAGCGCGTTTACTCGTTACCTCGCGAATCTGTTGAGCGCCCGGCTCCTGCTCTCGATGGTGGCGCTCCTCATCCTGGCGCTGGCCTTGCGCCTGCTGAGCCCGACGCTGTTTCCCTACACCCTGGCCGCCTTCGCGCTCCTTCTGACGACCAGCTATTCGAGCCTGCTGCGCGCGGTCTTCTACATCCGGGGGCGATTGGGTTACGAGGCAATCGCCATCGTCGCCGAGTCGATCGTGCTGCTCGCGCTGACCATCGTCGCCATCAATCGGCGCGCAACCTGGGACGCTTTCCTGTGGGTCTACACGATCAGCTACCTGTTCACCTGCCTGTTTGCCTTTGCGGTCTTGCGGTGGCGTTGGCACGAGCGGGTCGCCGTCCGGCTCGAGCCGGTGTTCGTCCGACGCCTGTTGATGGCCGGGCTGCCTCTCGCCCTCGGCTTCACCATCACGACCATCTATGCGCAGCTCGACATCGTGCTCCTCCAGCTCTTCAAGAACTTCCAGATGGTCGGCTGGTACTCGGCGGCGAACAAGTACATCGACGCTGTCGCCTGGGTCCCACAGTCCGCGATGGGCGTGGTCTTTCCCGCCCTGTCGCTGCTCGGGGCAGGCGATCGCCGCCGGTTGGCGTTTGCCTACGAGAAGTCCTTCAAGATGCTCGCCCTTGTGGGCCTGCCGCTGGCGGTCGGCCTGGGCGTCATGGCCGGCCCGATCGTGCACTTCACTCGCGGATTCGAGCAATCGATTCCGGCGTTGCAAATCCTGGCGCCCTCGGTCGTGCTGCTCTTCGTGAACAACGCGTTCATCTACACGCTGACCGCGATCAACCGGCAGCTCGACTTCACTCGCCTGGCGCTCTTCACGCTGGCGGTCAACCTGGTTCTCAACCTGATCCTGATCCCAGCGTATGGCTACCTCGGCGCGGCAGCCGCCTCGACCGTCACCGAGGTGGCGCTTTTCGCCGGTGGTTGGTGGCTGCTTCGCCGGCAAAGGCTCCCCCTCTCCATCGGTGGCGGCGGCGTACGGGTGCTTGCCAGTGTGGCCGTCATGGGGCTCGTCGTCTACTCGGTAAGAACGTGGCCTCTGGCCGTGGTCATCATCCTCGGGGCGGCTGTCTACGCCGTGGCGTTGATCGCGCTGCGCGCGCTGAACGCCGAGGAGTGGGCCATTATCCGTGCCGCCCGCTGACAGTCCCTAAACTACTCGCGTGCCGGACGATGGCGCGGCGGTGCGCGCGCTCGCGGAGAAGATCCGTGACGTGCCCAATTTCCCCAAAGAGGGCATCCTCTTCAAGGACATCACGACGCTCCTCCAGGATGCCGGCGCTTTCCGGCAGGCGGTCGACATCATGGCGGAGACGTACCGGGGCAAGGCCGTGGAGCTGGTGGTGGGCGTCGAATCGCGCGGTTTCATCTTCGGTGGCGCGCTCGCCTACCTGCTGAACGCCGGCTTTGTTCCGGTCCGCAAGGAAGGCAAGCTCCCCAGCCAGAAGCTTTCCGAGGCCTATGCGCTCGAGTACGGTTCGGCCGTCCTCGAGATTCATAAGGACGCGATCAAGCCGGGGCAGTCGGTCGTGATCGTCGATGACCTGCTGGCCACCGGTGGCACGGCGCGGACAACCGCCAACCTGGTGCAGCAGCTCGGTGGCCGCGTGGTCGGCATCAGCTTCCTGATCGAGCTGAAATTTCTCAAGGGCGCGGCCAACCTGTCCGAGTACAACGTCGTTTCCCACTTGAAGTTCTAGATGGAAAAGAGCATCAGGCCAATCCTCGTCGTCGGCTCGGTGGCGCTCGATGCGGTGCACACGCCGACCGAATCGGCGAGCGAGATCCTGGGAGGCGCAGCCAGCTACTTCTGCCTCTCGGCCTCGATGTTTGCTCCGATCCGACTGGTGGCGGTCGTGGGCGAGGACTTTCCGCCCGAACATCGGCAGCTCCTGGAATCCCGCCACATCGACCTCACCGGGATGCAGGTGCGCCCCGGCAAGACCTTCCGCTGGACCGCCCGTTACACCGGCGTCCGGCTGGAGAACCGGGAGACGCTCGACACTCAGCTCAACGTCTTCGCCGACTTCCATCCGACGCTGCCGCCTGCCTACCGCGACTCCAAGGTGGTCTTCCTCGCCAACATCCAGCCAGAGCTGCAGCTCGAGGTGCTGGAGCAGGTGCCGGATGCCGAATTCATCGCCTGCGACACCATGAAGCTCTGGCTTGATACCGCCCGGGCCGGGCTCGAGCGGCTCTTTCGCCGGGTCGACTGCGTCCTGATGAACGATGAGGAGGCGGTGCAGTTCTCGGGCGAGCGGTTCCTGCCATCGGCGGCGCGCGCCGTCATGTCCTATGGGCCGCGCGCGGTCATTATCAAGCGGGGCGAGAACGGATCGCTGCTGTTCACCCCGGACCGTGTCTTTCTGGCGCCCGCCCACCCGCTGGAGACAGTGCGCGATCCGACCGGCGCCGGCGATGCTTTTGCCGGCGGCCTGATGGGTGCCATCGCCCGCTCCGGTGACGGGCAGGACGTGTTGCGGCGCGGCATGTTGTACGGCAGCGTGCTGGGCTCCCTCGCGGTCGAAGACTTCAGCGTGCGCCGCATCGTCAAGGCGGACCTGCACGAGATCGAGGGGCGGTTGAGTACGCTTGTGGACATGATTTCTCTCAACGGATCACGGGCGCACTAACCAATGGCCACCATTCCTGCGCAGCGCCACGACGTCAAGGACCTCAAACTTGCCGACGACGGCCGGCGCATGATCGAGTGGGCTGCACAGGAGATGCCCGTCCTCCAGACGATCCGCGAACGGTTCAAGCGCGAGCAGCCCCTCAAGGGCCAGCGGCTGGCCGCCTGCCTGCATGTCACCACGGAGACCGCTAACCTCGCGATCACCCTCAAGGCGGGTGGTGCCGACCTCGTGCTCTGCGCCTCCAACCCGCTGTCGACCACCGACGCGGCGGCGGCGGCGCTGGTCGCGGACCATGGGATCAGCGTCTTCGCCATCAAGGGCGAAGACAACGAGACCTACTACCGCCACATTGCCTCGGCGCTGGAACACCGGCCGACGATGACAATGGACGACGGCGCCGACCTGGTGGCGGCCCTGCACAAGGATCGCACCGACCTGATCGGCAATGTCATCGGCGGCACCGAGGAGACGACCACCGGCGTCATCCGGCTGCGCAGCATGGCGGAGCAGAAGGTGCTGCGCTATCCGATCGTGGCCGTCAACGAGGCGATGACCAAGCACTTCTTCGACAATCGCTACGGCACTGGCCAGAGCACGATCGACGGCATCATCCGCGCGACCAATGTCTTGCTGGCGGGGAAGGTCTTCGTCGTCGCCGGTTACGGCTGGTGCGGCCGCGGCCTGGCGATGCGCGCGCGCGGCATGGGCGCGCACGTCATCGTCACCGAGGTCGAACCGGTGCGCGCCCTGGAAGCCGTCATGGACGGGTATCGCGTCATGCCAATGAAGGATGCAGCGAAAGAGGGCGACCTCTTCGTGACGGTTACGGGCGACATCAACGTCGTGGATGAGCCCCACCTCAAGGCGATGAAGAGCGGTGCGATCCTCGCCAATTCCGGGCACTTCAACGACGAGATCAACCTGAGCGCGTTGGACGGCATGGCGGAGAGCGTCCGCACGATCCGGCCGTCGCTCGAGGAGTACCGGTTGCGCGACGGCCGCAAGCTCTTCGTGCTCGGCGAGGGCCGCCTGGTCAACCTGGCTGCGGCCGAGGGACACCCGGCGGCGGTGATGGACATGAGTTTCGCCAACCAGGCGCTGAGCGCCGAGTATCTCGTCTCCCACGCGCGCGAGCTACAAGCCAAGGTCTATCCCGTTCCCGACGACATCGACCGCGAGATTGCTCGGCTAAAATTGGCGGCGATGCACATCGACATCGACTCGTTGACCGCCGAGCAGGCGCAGTATCTGGGCGGTTGGGAGTCGGGCACCCGATGAATCGGCGCAACCACCTCTTTACATCAGAGTCCGTCACCGAGGGCCACCCCGACAAGATCGCGGACCAGATCTCGGACGCGATCCTCGACGCGATCATGACCAGGGATCCGCTCGGTCGGGTGGCCTGCGAGACCGCTGTCACCACCGGGCTGGCCTTTGTCATCGGCGAGATCACGACCGACACCTACGTCGAGATGCGCGATGTCATTCGCGACACCATCGAGCAGGCCGGTTACGACCACCCGGGCTTTGGCTTCGATGCTGAAACCTGCGGCGTGATCGTCTCCATCCAGAAGCAGTCGCCCGACATCGCCCAGGGCGTCGACACCGGCGGCGCCGGCGACCAGGGCATGATGTTCGGCTTTGCTTGCGACGAAACGCCCGAGCTGATGCCGATGCCGATCCAGCTCGCCCACCTGCTGGCCCGCCAGCTGGCCCGGGTTCGCAAGGACAAGACGCTGCCCTATCTCGGCCCCGACGGCAAGACCCAGGTCACCATCGAATACGTCGACGGCCGGCCGCAGCGCATCGACACCGTCGTGCTCTCGGCGCAGCACACCGAGGATGTCAGCCTGGAGCGCATCCGCGAGGACCTACAAGAGCTCGTGCTCGAACAGGTGATCCCGGCAAAGATGCTGGATCAGCGCTCGACCATCCACGTCAATCCGACCGGGCGCTTCGTGCTCGGTGGGCCGCGCGCGGACGCGGGCGTCACCGGCCGGAAGATCATCGTCGACAGCTACGGAGGCTATGCCCGCCATGGAGGAGGTTGCTTCTCCGGCAAGGATCCCTCCAAGGTGGACCGCTCGGGAGCATACGCGGCGCGCTACGTCGCCAAGAACATCGTGGCGGCCGGACTTAGCGGCCACTGCGAGATCCAGGTCGCCTATGCCATCGGCGTGCGCAAGCCGGTCTCGGTGTTCGTCGAGACCTTCGGCACCGAGCGGGTGCCGGTCGCGACCATCGAGCACCTGGTCCAAAAGCACTTCGACCTCAGCCCGCTGGAGATCATCCGGCAGCTCGAACTGCGCCGTCCGATTTACAAGCAGACGGCGGCCTACGGACACTTCGGTCGCGCCGACCTCGACCTGCCGTGGGAGCGCACCGACAAGGCGGACCTGCTGGCCGCCGAAGCAGGCGTCCAGCGGCTCCAGGTGGTGGAGTCGCAGGACGGCTAAGACCGTCCTTGTCACGGGGATCGACGGCTTCGCGGGCAGTCACCTCTCCGACCTTCTGATCCGACGCCGCCACACCGTCCACGGAACCATTCGTCGCGCCCAGCCGGAGGCGAGGGCGGAGTTGGCGCCCACGGTGACAACGCACCAGGTCGACTTACTCGACCGCGCCCAGGTGAACGCGCTGGTCCGCACCATCAAGCCGCAATGGGTCTTTCACCTGGCCGCCTTGAGCAGCCCGGCGGCGTCCTGGCAGGATCCGGCGGGAACGATCGCCACCAACGCCGGCCTCGAGGCCAACTTGCTGGCGGCGGCGGTGCAGCTCGACCCCATGCCACGCGTGGTGGTCGTCGGCTCCAGCGATGAGTACGGGCGCCCGTCGGGCCGGGCTCGCCGGCTCAACGAAGCGACCCCGCTGCAGCCGGTCACGCCTTATGGGGTCAGCAAGGTCACGCAGGATCTGCTGGCGTTGCAATATCACCTCAGCCACGGCTTGCCGGCGATCCGGCTGCGGCCGTTCAACCACACGGGACCGCGGCAGGCCCCGACCTTCGCGGTCGCGAGCTTCGCCCAGCAGATCGCCCGCATCGAACTGGGTGCGCAGCCGCCCATCCTAAAAGTCGGCAACCTCGAGACTCGACGCGACTTCACGGACGTGCGCGATGTCGCCCGCGCCTATGTGCTGGCGGCGGAGAAGGGTAAGCCGGGCGAGGTCTACAACATCGGTTCGGGAAGCGCTCCCCGGCTGCGCGACGTGGTCGCCCGCCTTCTGACCATGACGCGGACCAGGATCACGCTCGAGGTGGATGCCACAAGGAAGCACGCCGTCGAGGCGGATGTCTATCTCTGCGACTCGCTCCGCTTCCGGCGGCTCACTGGCTGGCAACCACAGATCTCGCTGGATCGGACCCTGCGCGATACCCTCGAGTACTGGCGCCGCTGCGAGCGCCGCGCCGCCTGATGGGCCGGCACATCGTCATCCTGGCGGGCGGGAGCGGCACGCGACTGTGGCCACGGTCTCGCGAGAAGTCACCGAAGCACCTGCTCGCCCTCGCCGGCCGACTCTCGCTCCTGCAGTCGACCTTCGAGCGGGTCCGCCGCCTGACCGAGCACGTCTACGTTGTCACCGAGCGATCGCAGGTGGAGAGCATCCGGCAGCAGTTGCCGCAGCTCGAGGACGAACACTTCGTCATCGAGCCGGCTCGGCGTGGGACCGCCTCGGCGCTGGGTCTGGCAGCGCTTCGCATCGCCGAGCGCGACCCGGCCGCGACCATGCTTTCGGTCCACGCCGATCATTACCTCGGGCACGACGAAGAGGCGTACCTGGAAACCCTCGAGGCGGAAGCGCGCTGGGCCGAGCAGAAACGCTCGTTGGTCACGGTCGGCCTGCATCCCCCGTATGCGTCCACCGCCTTCGGCTACATCCAGACCGGCCCGCGCGTCGACGGCGATCATGGCGCGCCGGTGTACCGGGTCAAGGCCTTCGTCGAGAAACCAGACCTGAAGACCGCCGAGCGCTACGTCAAGGGCGGTGGGTACCTGTGGAACCTCGGCCTCTTCAGCTGGCCGGTGGAGGTGCTCTTCAGCGAAATGGCCGCGCATGCCCCCGAGCTCTACGCCGGGCTGGAGCGGGTGAAAGAGTCGCGACGCGCCGGTCGTCCGCAGGAGGCCGATGTCGCCTACGAGGCCCTGCCGACCGAAGCGATCGATTACGCGGTGCTCGAACGGACCCACAACCTGCTGGTGGTGGGAGCGACCTTCGAGTGGCACGACCTCGGATCGTGGGCCGACCTCCACGACATCCTGCAGCAGGACGAGGCCGGCAACTTCGTCGAGGGCGACTCCGTCCTGATCGACTCCAAGAACTGCATGATCCACTCCCCGAAGAAGCTGGTCGCGGCCGTCGGCCTGGAAGACATGGTGGTGATCGAGACAGAGGACGCCATCCTTATCTGTCCCAAAGCGCGGTCCCAGGACGTGAAGCTGATCGTCGAACGCCTCAAACAGATGGGCAAGACCGAATACCTGTGACCGTCAGTACACTGTGGCCGTGGCAAAACGCGCGCTGATCACTGGCATCACCGGGCAGGACGGGTCGTACCTCGCCGAGCTGTTGCTGGAGAAGGGATACGAAGTGCACGGCGTGGTGCGGCGCTCGTCGAGCATGAACCGCAGCCGCATCGATCACCTCGAGCACGCGCACCCGTCGCACCTCGAGGGGGCCCGCTTCACTCTGAACTATGGTGACATGACCGATTCTGGCGGCCTCAACCGCCTGGTGATGACGGTGCAGCCGGATGAGATCTATAACCTGGCCGCCCAGAGCCAGGTCCACATTTCCTTCGACCAGCCGGAGTACACGGGCAACACCGACGGGCTGGGCACGACCCGTTTGCTGGAGGCGATTCGGGCCACCGGCCGTCCGACGCGTTTCTACCAGGCGTCGACCTCGGAAATGTTCGGCTTGACCCCGCCGCCACAGAACGAGCAGACACCGTTCTATCCGCGCAGCCCCTATGGCGTCGCCAAGCTCTACGCGCACTGGATGACCGTCAACTATCGCGAGGCGTACGGCATGTTCGCCTGCAACGGCATCCTCTTCAACCACGAGTCGCCCCGTCGCGGCGAGAACTTCGTCACGCGCAAGGTGACGCGCGGGGTCGCGGCGATTGTCGCCAAGCGTTCGACCAAACTCCGCCTCGGCAACCTCGAATCCAAACGCGACTGGGGCCACGCCCGCGACTACGTGGAGGCGATGTGGATGATGTTGCAGCAGGACAAGGCGGATGACTATGTGATCGCCACCGGCATCCAGTGGAGCATCCGCCAGCTGGTCGAGCTGGCGTTCGGAATGGTCGGCTTGGACTGGGAGAAGTATGTAGAAGTCGATCGCGCCTACTTCCGTCCGGCCGAGGTCCCTGATCTGTGTGGTGACCCGAGCAAGGCTCGCGCCACGCTCGGTTGGCGCCCGAAGATCAGCTTCGAGCAGCTGATCCGCGAGATGCTGGAGTCGGATCTGGCCGCGCTTGGCCTCCGACCGGCCGACGTGCTTCGTAGCCCAGTACGATAGGGACAACCGTGGCGAACGTCGAAATCACATTTGGCACCGATGGCTGGCGCGGTATCATCGCCGACGACTTCACCTACGAGTCAGTTCGAATCGCCACCCAGGGCATCGCCCAGTACCTGACCAGCCGGCCCAATCCGTCCGCGATCGTCGGCTACGATACGCGCTTCGCCTCGGACCTCTTCGCCCGCGAGGTCGCCCAGGTGCTGGCCGCCAACGGGGTCAAGGTGTTCATCGTCAACGCGCCGGCGCCGACCCAGGTGGCGACCTACGCCATCCTCGACAAGAAGGCGAGCGGCGGCCTCGTGATCACGGCCAGCCATAACCCGTACTACTTCAGCGGGCTGAAGTACAAGCCCGAGTACGCGGGCTCTGCTTCCCCTGAGGTCACCGCTCGGCTGGAGCAAGAGATCCAGCGGGTACAGCGTGGCGGGCGAGTCAGGCAAGTTCGCTTCGAGGATGCGCAGCGCGATGGGACGATCGAGGTCTTCGACCCCCAACCCGCGTACGCGGCGCAGATCAATCGGCTGGTCGACCTCGGCCCCATCAAGGCGGCCGGGCTGAAGATTCTCCATGAACCCATGTACGGCGCCAGCCAGGGCTATGTGCGGGCACTCCTCTCCGGTGGCAAGACGACGGTGGAAGAGATCCACGGCGAGCGGAACCCCGGCTTTGGGGGCATGCACCCGGAGCCCATCGCCCAGTGGATGCCGCAAGCAATGGAACGGATGCGCAAAGGCGGGTTCGACCTCTGCATCGCCAACGACGGCGACGCCGACCGGGTGGGCATCATCGACGAGCGTGGCACGTTCATCAACCAGCTGCAGGTGATGGCGCTGTTGATGATGTACCTCGTCGAGAAGCGCGGACAGAAGGGCGACGTCGTCCGCTCGCTGACGTCGACTTCAATGGTCGACAAGCTCGGGGAGCGGTTCGGCGTCACGGTGCATGAGCTCAAGGTCGGCTTCAAGTACCTGGGGCCCAAGATGGCCGAGACCAATGCGATGCTCGGTGGGGAGGAAAGCGGTGGCTTCGCCTTCCGCGGCCACATTCCCGAACGAGATGGGGTCCTCTCCGGCATCACCTTCGCCGACATGATCGTCAGATACGGCAAGCCGCTGTCGAAGATCATGGAGCACCTCACCGAGCTGGTCGGCCCGCACTTCTACGCCCGCCACGACCTGCATCTCGACCGGCAGGAGTACGCGACCCGCCGCGCCGAACTCTATGGCCGGCTGGAGAAGGAGCCGCCTACGGAGATCGCCGGCGGCCGTGTGGTTCGCTCACGCACCGACGACGGCTTCAAGTACTACCTCGAGGACGGGAGCTGGGTGCTGGTGCGTTTCTCCGGTACCGAGCCACTGATCCGCGTGTACAGCGAGGCCGGCTCGAAGGAGCGCGTCGACCAGCTGCTGGCCGCGCTCGAAGAACGGTTGGGCGTTCGCCAGCTTGTCTGAGATCATCAAGAAGCCCTGGGGCTGGGAGAATCGCTTCGCCGTCACCGACAAATACCTGGGCAAGGTGATCCACATCAACAGTGGGGAGATGCTCAGCCTGCAGTACCACCGGGAGAAAGACGAAACGTTGCTGGTGGTCAAAGGCGCGATGGACCTCCAGCTCGAAAACGCCGGCGGCCAGATGGAGACTCATCGGCTGACTCCCGGGATGTCGCGGCGGGTCATCCCGGGCCGCAAGCACCGAATGATCGCCGTCGAGGAGTGCGAGTTCTTCGAGGTCTCGACCCCGGAGATCGACGACGTCGTCCGGTTGGAGGACAAGTATGGCCGGCAGGGCACCAGTACGGCCTAAACCGTAAGGTCCGGCGGAGGGTGTCCAAGTTCGACTTTCCACAGTATCCACAGCGCCGGCGGCTGAGGTCGAACATTTGTTTTCGAATACAAATTCGGGATTGCGCATGGCGGCTTTCCCCCAGCCCCAAACGGACGTTTCCCTGCTAGACTAGCCGCCATGTCGGAAGCCCTGGCGAGTTCTTCCGCAACCCTTCCGCCAGGACAACTGCGGGCGCGACCTCGATCACGCCCCGCCCCCCGCCCGGTCCACCTCGGGACCCGCTACCTCGGATTGCTTTCGGCCTGGGCGGTCGCGATCGGCCTCAGCTTCAAGTCCGAACTGTTGTCGCCCACCCAGGTCTGGCAGGCAACGGCAGGACTCGCGGCCCTGACCACCCTGGGGCTGGTCTTCCTTCACGCGCGAAACCGCACGCCCGCCTGGCTGAGCCTCGATCACTACATCTCGCCGGTGCTGATCATCATCGCCGCAGCCGCCTTCTCGATCCTCGCGCCCGACTATAGGGTCCACGCACTCGCGATGCTGACCATGGGTGCCTTCATCTTCGCCAGCTGCTACGTCGACCTCTCGCGTGGTATGGGTCGCGAGCGTCCGCTGCACCGCTTTCTTCGAGACGCGACTACGTTTTGCGCGCTGCTCGCGCTCTTCTTTTTGATCCTGCAGTCGAACGACCTGCCCAACGTGATCAAGTTCAGCGCGGTCTTTGTGGTCGCGCTGTTGAGCGGCTATCGTAGCTTCCGGTTCGCCACCAAGCGAGAAGGCCTCGCCCTGCTCTCCGCCTTCCTCACGGCCGGCACGGTCACCTTCGGCGCCTTCGGCATGGTGACCTACCTGAACCAGGGCAGCCAGTACGTGGCCGTCATTCTCGCCTTCGCCTGGTACGCGTGGCAGGGGCTTACCGTCCACGCGCTCGACGACTCGTTGAGCCGCCGAATCATGTTCGAATACGGTCTGTTCGCCGTGATCTGTGTCTACCTGATCGCGCTCGCGCTGGTGACCGGTCGCCCGATCGGCTAATCAGCTCACGGTGATCTGCGCGGCGAACCTGCCGGTGGGCTCGGTGTCGGCCATCCACTGGTAGGCGGAGACCACCATGAGGCTGGTGTCGCCCCGCGAATCGAAACTCATCACACCCATCGCGCCGCTGTAGGCCGTCGTTCGGGTGACCGCGGTGACCACCTGGGCGCGGCTTGGCCGTTGCCCGCCGGCATCGTCGATCGCCCTGCCGATGGCCGCGATCAAGAGGTTGGCGGCATCGAAGGCCTGGACGCTGTAGGTGCCGACGCCCTGGCCGTACGCCTTCTGATAGTCGCGAATGAACCCCTGCGCCTGGCGGAGACTGGCGGGGTGCGGACCGACCACGGTGTAATAGCTACCTCGGGCGGTCGCGCCGGCCGACTTCGCGAACTGGTCATTGGCCAGCCGATCGTTGCCGATGAGGGGGACGTGAGGCATCTGGGCGACCATTTCGCGTCGCAACGACGCCGCCGCGTAGATGTCGGCCCCGGCGAAGTAGACGACATCCGCGGCCAGCCCGACCGCGCGCCCGACGCGTGATCCAAAGCTCGGTGACGTGGCTGGATCGTAGCCGCCGAGATCCGAAGGGTCCACGATCGTCCCGCCGTCGGCGATAAACCGGTCGACGAACGTCGTCGCAATTCCAAGTCCGAAGGGGGTCTGATCGTTGACGACGAAGGCCCGCCGCTTTCCCAACGTTTTGAAAGCCAGGTCGGCCGCGGCCGCCCCTTCAACCACCTGGGTCGTCACCACCCGAAAGAAGTTGTTGGGGCCCCGAGGTCGAAGTCGTCCGGCCTCGCCCTTGCAGTGCCCGTCCGGAGGCTCCTGCGTCAGACACTCGTCGGTGACCGCGGGGCTGATCATGGCGAGATGTGCGGCATTTGCCACCGGTAGCTCGCTTTTCGCCACGCTGTCATACAGAGGGCCAATCAGGCCGGCGACATTGGGATCGCCGGCGAGAAGCTCGACGTTCTTCGCGCCCTGCGCGGGGTCGTGGACGCCCTTTAAGACGTCGTCGTAGGTGATGGCCCGCAGATCAAAGCAAGCATCCTGGTGGCGGACCGCCCCGCATACCCGTCCGGCTTGTTTGACGGCGAGGTCGATGGCGTTCTTCGCCGATGTCCCGTCAGGCCCATCGCCACCGGTTAGCGGTAGATCCGCCCCAAGCGCAATCAGGCCAAGCGTCCGCTGCGCGATGCCATTTTGACTTGAGCAACCAGCAAGGCTCAAGGCCGCGAAGATCAGCCACGCCAGCGCGCCGCGCCTCATCAAGCGCTTGGCAGGTCGATCGACTTAGATCCCAAGGTAGGCGCGCTGGACGTCCGGACTCTCGAGTAGGGCTTTGGATGTGCCTTCCTTGACGATCCGCCCGGTCTCGAGGACATAGCCGCGGGCCGCGACTCCAAGCGCCTTCAGCGCGTTCTGCTCGATCAGCAGGATCGTGGTGCCTTCGCCATTGATTTCGCGGATGACCTGGAAGATGGTGTCGACCATCAGCGGCGCCAGCCCGAGCGACGGCTCGTCCAGCAGTAGCACCTTCGGGCGCGACATCAGGGCTCGTCCAATACACAGCATCTGCTGCTCGCCACCCGAGAGTGTGCCGGCGAGTTGGCCCTGGCGCTCTTTCAGCCTGGGAAAGAGGGTGAAGACGCGCTCCATGTCGGCTCGCGTTGCGCCGTCGCGCCGGATATAGGCGCCCAGGTCCAGGTTCTCGCGGACCGTCATGCGGGCGAAGATCCGCCTGCCTTCCGGGGCAT
The DNA here is from genome assembly GCA_034666565.1 of Chloroflexota bacterium. Taxonomy (GTDB): domain Bacteria; phylum Chloroflexota; class Dormibacteria; order CF-121; family CF-121; genus CF-13. The sequence continues at coordinate 58,855 of JAXDLN010000007.1, read as the reverse complement.
GGCCGATGCCTTTGGGAACGATGTCCTCCGCCTGGAGCCGGGTGATGTCCAGGCCTCGCAGCCGTACCGCGCCGCCGCTCGCCGGCGTTAGTCCGGAGATCGCTCGCAGCGTCGTCGTCTTTCCGGCGCCGTTCGCGCCGATCAAGGTGACGATCTCACCCTCGTCGACGTGCAGGCTGACGCCGCGCAGCGCCTGGATCCGCCCATAGAAGACGTCGATCTTCTCGACATCGAGAAGAGCGCTCACGCGCTCTTGCCCAGGTAGGCCTCAATGACGCGGGGATCGCTGCGCACTTTCTGCGGGGGACCCTCCGCGATCTTCTCCCCGTAATCGAGGACCACGATTCGTTCGGAGACCTCCATCACGACCTTCATGTCGTGCTCGATCAGGAACACGGTGATGCCGCGGCTGCGGATCGCCTGGATGAGTTGCATCAGCTCGGCTTTCTCCTGGGGGTTAAATCCCGCCGCCGGCTCGTCGAGCATCAGGAGTTTCGGCTCGGTGGCCAGCGCCCGCGCGATCTCGAGCCGCCGCTGGAAGCCATAGGCAAGGTTGCGCGCGTATTGGTCGGCGTAGCGCTCCAGTCCGACGAACCGCATCAGCTCCATGGCTCGGTCCCGTACCCGGCGCTCCTCGCGGCGGGCATATGGCGTGTTGAGCAGGGCGTCCCAGACTTGCGCGTGCATTCGTGGGTGCTCGCCGACCATGACGTTTTCCAGGGCGGTCATGTAGGAAAAGAGCCGGATGTTCTGGAAGGTGCGGGCAACTCCCAACGTGGTTACGGCATGCGGCTTGAGCCCCAGCGGCATCGGTCCCAGGCCAAGGCCACGTCGAATCGGGTCCACCACCGTGTAGTAGGCGGCGAGCGGCGGCTGGTAGGTGCGCCAGAACTCGCGCACCGGAAAGATCGACCTGCCGTTGAAAGAGATCTCGCCCGACGTCGGCTTGTAGAGCCCGGCAATCAGGTTGAACAACGTCGTTTTCCCGGCGCCGTTGGGGCCGATCATGGCAAAGATCTCGCCCTGCTCGACACTCAGGTCCACCTTGTTGACGGCCACCAGGCCGCCGAAACGCTTTGTCAGCCCCTTCACTTCGAGGATCGGCATCGATTTCTCTACGCCGAGCCGAGGTCGGCGACGGCCTCCTCGCTGGTACCAAGCTCCAGTTCCGCTTTACGTTGGGCGCTTGGGATCAGGCCCTGCGGTCGTAGCAGCATGATGCCGGCGAGGATGATTCCGAAGATCAGGTAGTTCGATCGCTGGACGTACCCACCGATGCCGAGCTTGGTCAGGAAGTCGATGTTGAGCGCCGAGGTGGCGCTGTCGATCCAGTTGGGTAGCTGGATCAGCAGGTAAGTCTGAATGAAGTAGATCAGGATCGCCCCGACGATGACCCCCCGGATGTTGCCCATGCCGCCAAGCACCACCATGACCAGTACCACCACGGACACGGCCTGGAAGCTGAACGATTCTGGGACGACCAGGAAAAGCTTGGACGCATAGTAGGTTCCTGCGAAGCCGCTGAAGGATGCGCCCAGGGAGAACGCCAGAAGTTTCGTCGTTACGGTGTTGATCCCGGTGGCTGCCGCGGCGACTTCATCCTCTCGAATCGCCATCCACGCCCGGCCCAGGCGCGAGTTCCGCAGGTTATTGATGAGCCAGATGGAGACGATGATGATGATCAGGATCAGGTAGTACCAGGGGACAGGGTTGAAGCCGAAATTGCCATTCCAGCCCAGGATGTGGGGAACATGCGGCTGGTCGATGCCCACAATGCCATTCACGCCGCCGGTAAATGGCGTCGCGTTGCGAAACACGCGGGGCACGATCTCGCCGAAACCGAGGGTCACGATCGCCAGGTAGTCCCCGCGGAGGCGGAGGGTGGGCGCTCCGAGGAGCACGCCGAAGAGGGCCGCGATGAGCGCCGAGACGGGGAGCAAGATCCAAAACGAGATGTGGATGTTGAATTGACCAGACGCCATGATGGCGAAGGCGTACGAGCCAATCGCGAAGAATGCCGCGTAGCCCAGGTCGAGCAGGCCCGCATAGCCGACCACGATATTGAGCCCCAGCGCGAGCAGGATCCAGTGGCCGGCGTCGGCGGCAACGTTCACATGCGACGAGTCGGAATCGAGGACGGGAAAAAGGATCAGCGCGATCCCCAGGAGGAGGTAGGGGACGTTGCGACCGCGGCCCACTGCCCCCAATCCCTGGATTTCGAAACGGCGCACCCGTTCGACGATGCCCGGTTTGACCCGGGAGCTTGGACGCTTCACTTCTCGGGGACCCGCATCCCTAAAAGTCCCGTCGGCCGGAACACCAGTGTCAGGATCAAGATACTGAAGACGACTACGTCTGACCACTGCCCCCCACCCTGGAAGTAGCCGGTGACCAGGGCGATGATGATGCCGATGACGAAGCCCCCGATGGAGGCGCCCACGACATTGCCGATGCCTCCGAAGACGGCGGCCGTGAAGGCGATCAGGCCGGCCCGGAAGCCCTGGTCGAACCGGATCGTCTCCAGGTAGAACCCGTTGATGATGCCCCCCGCGGCCGCCAGTGCCGAGCCGATGAAGAAAGTAATCGCGATCGTCCGGTTGATGTTGATCCCCATCAGCCGGGCGGCGTCCCGGTCCTGCGCGGTGGCGCGCATCGCTCGACCGATTCGCGTGCGCTGGATGAACTGGTTGAGGGCGACCATGAGGATAACCGCGATCACAACGATGAGGATGTTCGAAATGCCAATGGACACTAGTCCCAGGCTCAACCGGCCGGACGGAAGCAGGTTCGGATACGAGATGTCATTTGGTCCCTTGAGCAGGAAGATGATGCCCTCGAGAACGAACGACATCCCAACCGCCGTGATGAGTGGTGCCAGGCGAGGCGCGTTGCGGAGCGGCCGGTAAGCGACGCGCTCGATAGCGACGCCAACGAGGCCGTTGAGCCCCATGGCGACCGCGAACACGAGGATAAGGCCGGGAATGACGAGGGCAGGCGACGCGTGGTCGAGGCCGAGGAGGCCAATCGCGGTGAGGCCGATCAGCCCGCCGACGGTGAAGATGTCGCCGTGGGCGAAGTTGATCAATTCGATGATCCCGTAGACCATCGTGTAGCCCAGCGCGATCAGGGCGTAGATGGCACCGTTGGTCAGCCCAAGGGTCATCTGCTCGACGAAGTACCGCATCCCTCCTCCCTGGCTGGCGCCGTGATCGGCTGCCGAACAGTGTAGCCAGCCGAACCGCCGGGTTCAAGGAACGGAGCAGGGCGCCGGCCCTGCCCCGTGTCGCTCGATGGCTCTAGGAGACGGTCACCTGGTCGACGAAGGTGCCGCCGGTGTCGGTCGCAGAGGTCCACTTGTAGATCGTGATGATCTTCAAGTTGGTGTCGCCGTTCGCGTCGAAACTGGTGCTCCCGATGGCCCCCTTGAAGCCCTGCGTCTTGGCCACTTCCGCTCGAACCTGGTCCCGGGTCGGCTGACTGCCGCCCGCATCGTCGATCGCCCTGCCGATCGCGGCGATGATGATGTTCGCGGCGTCGTAGGCCTGGGCGCTGTAGGCGCCGGGATCCGCACCGTACTCGGTCTTGTAGGCCGCGTTGAAGGTCGCCGCGGTCGACAGCTTCAGCGGATACGGGCCGGCGACGGTGAAGTAGCTGCTCGCGGCGTTCGAGCCCGCGTCCTTAGCGAACTGGTTGCCGGAGATGCCGTCTCCGGCGACGTACGGGACGTCGATGACGCCGGCCATCTGCTTGCGGATCTGTCCGCCCTTGGTGGCCGTAGTGCCGCCGAAGAAGACGACGTCCGCCCCGAGGGACTGTGCCCGGGTGAGGGAGGACTTGAAGTCCGTGGTCGAGGTCGGATCAAAAGCGCCGAGGTCGGTTGGGTTCAGCACGGTGCCGCCGTCCTTCGCAAACTGCGCGGCGAAGTTCTTGGCGATGCCCAGCCCGTACTGCTGCTGGTCGTTCAACACGTAGACCTTCTTCTTCCCCAGCTTGTTGTAGGCGTAGTCCGCCGCGGCGGGGCCCTGGATCAGGTCCGTGGTGCAGACGCGGAAGTAGTTGTTATTCCCCGTCGCCGTACGGAGCTTGGCCGCCTGGCCCTTGCAGTGGCCGTCCGCCGGCTCCTGCGTCAGGCATTCGTTGGTGTTGGCCGGGCTGATCATGGCCATGTTGGCGCTGTTGGCGATCGGGATTTCACCGGCGGCCACGCCGCTGTTGAACGGTCCGACCATGGCGAGCAGGCTGCTGTCGGCGACGAACTGGGTCACGTTCTTGGCGCCCTGGCCGACGTCGTGGACGCCGTTGACGGCGTCATCCAGCGGGAACGACGCCAGGGTGAAACACGCGTCGGTGTGGCTCGAGGCTCCGCAGACCTTCCCGGCCAGCTTGACCGCGAGCTTGGCCCCGTTCTGGGTCGGCTGGCCATCCGAGGCATCGGAGCCGCTGACCGGCAGGTCGATGCCGATCTTGATCGTCCCTTTGATGCTCTGGCCCCCGGTACTCGTGCCGCAGGCCGCCAGCGCCATGCTCGCGACGGCAAGCCCGGCGAGCAACTTCGGCAATCTCATATACGTCCTCCTTGAAATGGTGAAATGCTTCCCCGACGCGGCGCCCGAAGGCGTAGCTCTTTATACAACCTTGCCCGAGCGCCTGCAACTAATAGGGCAACTCTTCTAATACCTATTAATAATCTTGCGGCCTTTTGCACAAGCATCGAGTGCGTCCCCCGTTGTGATGCCTGGCAAGTCGTATCCGGGCTTGACAATGCTTTTGGAGCGCGCGTAGGGTATACGACGCATTCAGGAGGGCAAGCGTTGGCCGAATTCGCAGAGCGCATTAAACCACGGGCCCAGTACGTCGACGAGGCGATCGAGCTGGCCCTGGCGAGCAAGTGGACGGAAGCGGTCCAGGTCAATCGAGGCATCATGGACCGGTTCGGCCCGGACGAGGACACCCTCAACCGGTTGGGCAAGGCCTACACCGAGCTCGGTCAGCAGGAGAGCGCCGTCGATGCCTACAAGAGCACCCTCAAGCTCAACCCCGTGAACCCGATCGCTGTCAAGAACCTGGCGAAGCTCCAGGCGCAGCGCGGCGGCCAGCCGGTACCCACCTCGAAGGCCAAAGTAAATGTCGACGCCTTCATCGAAGAGACGGGCAAGACCGCCCTCACCGCGCTTCATATGCACGCGGAGGGTGACCCCTGTGCCAAGGTCTCGGGCGGCGACCCGGTCAAGCTGATCGTGGCCGGCGACACCATGAACGTGGAGACGTCGCGGGGCATCTACCTGGGCCACCTCGAACACGCGCTCGGGCGCCGCCTGATCAAGTTCCTCGAGGGCGGCAACAAGTACTCCGGCGCCGTCGCCTCCTGTGACCCGGCCGGGGTCAAGGTCATCGTCCGGGAGACCTACCAGGATCCGAAGTTCTTCGGGCGGCCGTCATTCCCGATCAAGAAAGTCGGTCGCGACGAGTTCCGGCCCTACGCCAAGGATTCGCTGCTCAACCGGGCGGCCGATGCCGAGGAGACCGAGGAGGAGGGCGAAGAGCCGGCCGAGGAGCTCGACGGCATGCACACGGTGGAGTCCGCCGAGGACGAGGTGGAAGTCCCCGAGTCGGACGAAGACTCCCGCAAAGAAGACATCTACTAGCCGACGCGCCAGTAGACGCCGTCTTTCCGGTTCAGCAGCTCCCGCTCGACGAGCGCGCGCCGCAGCTGGCAGTGATCGGGCCAGAACTCGCGCAGGATGGCATCGACCTGGGCCTCCGCCAGGCGTCTGCCCGGTGGGAACGCGCGCACTACCTCGGCGAGGACGAGGCGGCGACGGCTTTCGCGAGCCGGCCATTGGACGATCCGGCCGTCCCGCCAGAACGGCCGTAGCTTGCGCATCTCCTCGGCAGCCGCGTTCGGATGGCCGGTGGCCACGTCCCATTGTAAAAACCAAAAGCGTTCGGTTCAGCGCGGGTAGACTGACGGCGATGTTGCTGGCGATCGACCTCGGGAACACGAACCTGGCGTTCGGGCTCTTCGAGGGGGATCAACTCCGGCACGACTGGCGCCTCGCCACCCGGCGGGACAGCATGCCCGACGAGCTGGGCCTGCTGATGGTGCAGCTGATCCGGCAGGAGGGGATCGACCCGAAAAGCGTCGACGCCGTGGTCGTGGCCAGCGTCGTCCCACCTCTGAACAGCAGCCTGGTACAGGCAATCGAGCGCTATTTCGGCAAGGAGCCGATGATGGTCGGCCCCGGCATCAAGACAGGACTTCGGATCCACTACCGTGATCCCAAAGAAGTCGGCGCCGACCGCATCGTGGCGGCGATGGCCGCCTTGAAGAAATACGGCGGCCCGCTGATCATCATCGATTTCGGCACGGCCACGACTTACGACGTTGTCTCCAAAGAAGGCGATTACCTCGGCGGCGCCATATCGCCGGGGATGGGGATCTCGGTCGATGCGCTGTACGAGCGTGCGGCCCGGCTCCAGCGCGTGGAGCTCAAGGCGCCCGCCAACGTGATCGGCCGCACCACCGCCGAAAGCATGCAGGCGGGGATCATCTTCGGCTTCACGGCCCAGGTCGAAGGCATGGTGGCCCGGATCAAAAAAGAACTAGGCGAAAACCCGAGGGTAATCGCGACTGGCGGGCTGGCGGGGTTGATCGCGGCCGAGACGCCGGTGATCGAGCTGGTGGACCAGCGGCTGATGCTGGAGGGGCTCCGGCTGATCCACGACCTCAATGCCTGACGAGATCACCCCGCGTCCCAAGAACACCTCGCCGGTCAGCGACCCGGCAGCGGTCTTTATCGCCGCCGCCACCCTGTTCGCCATCTTCATCAATTCTCAGAACGTCGGCCCGATCCTGATGCTGGGTGTGATTGCGCTGCTGCTCGAGACTCGGCTGCGCCCAAAAGACTGATAGGCTGGTGGCCCCGTGAACATCGGCCGGCATACCCTCCTCTCGCCTGTTTACGTTGCCCCCATGGCGGGCGTGACCGACGCGCCCTTCCGCAAGATTGCCCGGGAATTCGGCGCCGGCATGGCCTGCACCGAGATGATCAGCAGCGAAGCGCTGGTGCGGAATCACCGCGAGTCGTTCCGGTTGATGGACCTCGGCTGGGATCAGCGACCGGTCTCGGTCCAGCTCATGGGTGGCGACCCGGCTGTCATGGCAGAGGCGGCGCGGATGGCGGAGGCGGCCGGTGCCGACATCGTCGACATCAACATGGGATGCCCGGTGCCCAAGGTGGTCAAGACCTCGGGCGGCTCTTCCTTGCTCCGCGATCCCGATCGCGCCAGCCGGGTGGCCGACGCCGTGGTCGCCGCCGTCTCCGTTCCGGTGACGGTCAAGATCCGGCTTGGCTGGGACTTCGCGACCCGCAACTACCTGGAGATGGCGACCCGCCTGCAGGCGACCGGCATCCAGGGACTCGCGGTGCACGGCCGCACCCGGTCGCAGCGCTACGATCCATCGGCCGATTGGGAGGCGATCGCCCAGGTCAAGGCCGCAGTCACCATCCCGGTGGCCGGGAGCGGCGATCTCCGCACCGCCGACGACGCCGCGCGGCGCCAGCGCGAGAGCGGGGTGGATGCCGTGATGCTGGGCCGCGGCATCCTGGGCAATCTCTGGCTCGTCCGGCAGACCGTCGTCCGTCTGACGACCGGTGAATCGATCCCGGCCCTATCCTGGCAGGACCAGATCGAGCTGGTCCGGCGCCATTGCGACCTGGTGCTCGACTATTACGGCCCCGAACGTGGTCCCCGCCTGTTGCGCAAGTTCATCGCCTGGGGTCTACGCGGATTCAGGGGCGCGGCTCGGCTGCGCACCATGGTCCAATCCGTCAGCAGCCCGACTGACGTGACCGTCGTGCTCGACGCAGCGCTTACGATCGATCCCGGCCCGTTCTCGCTCGACGGCGAGATCGAGGAAGCCCCGGCCTCCTGCGAAGCGGCCTGACGAGGGAACTTTTCCGCCCCGGTCCCGTCATAGGGGTATGGAACGTATCTGGCCGCTTTTCGTCGCCCTGATCGTCGCCGGGTGCGGGGCCCAGGCGGCGGGACCAACTCCGTCGGCGAGCGTCTCGGGAACGAATGGCCCCTTCCAGGCCCAGGCCTCGCCGGCGTCGCTTTCGGCCGGCGGCACCGTTCACCTGACGTTGACTGTCACCGGGCCGATCGACTACGAGATCGGCTGCGTCCAGACGTTGCACATCTGGGCGGAGGACAGCCGGCACCAGACAGTCTGGGAGCAGCCGGTGCCCGCCATCATGTGCATGGCGCTCGGCCACAAACAGCTCGGCGCCGGTGAGACCGCCATCTTCACCGCCGATTGGCCCACCTCGAGCCAGCTGGCCTCGGGGACCTATACGCTCCATGGCCTCTTTTTGACCGTCCTGCCGATGGGTGCTGGAGCCCGGGTGCGCGAGAATTTGCCCCCGCTTTCGATTCAAATTCTGGGGTAGCGAACTCGCGGCGAGAATCCCGTATAATACGGCGGCTCTGGGAGCCGCCTAGCGACTCCGAGAAGGGAGAACTATGGATAACGACAAGGTTGTCTACCTCACCCAGGAAGGGTTGAACCGGCTCCAGGCGGAGCTGGAGGTCCTGCGCAACAAGCGCCGGCCCGAGGTCGCCGAGCGCATCCGGCAGGCCAAAGAGTTCGGCGACATCAACGAGAACGCCGAATACGACGACGCCAAGAATGAGCAGGGCTTCGTCGAGGGCCGCGTCCTCCTCCTGGAGAAGCTGGTCCGCAACGCCAGCATCATCGAGGGCAAGCACGTCAAGGGCATCGTAGAAGTCGGGTCGACCGTGAAAGTGCACGACGAGTACGGGGACGAGGCCTTCACCATCGTCGGCTCGGCCGAGGCGGAACCGAGCAAGGGCCGCATCTCGCTGGAGTCACCGGTCGGCAAGGCTCTGCTCGGTAAGCATGTCGGCGACGACGTTTCCGTGGTGACGCCTGGTGGCTCCACCAAGATGCTGATCGTCGAGGTGCGCTAGCGGCCAACACCGCCGACCTCGTCGTCATCGGCGGGGGCATCATCGGTTGCGCGACGGCATTCTTCGCCGAGCGCGCCGGGCTCAAGACGGTCATCCTGGAAAAACGCCCTGCGCTGGCAACGCTGACGACGCCGGTCGCCACCGGCGCGTTTCGGTTGCAGTTCGACAACATCGAGGAGGTCGAACTGGTCCGGGAGAGCGTGGCATTCTTCGACGACCTGCAGCAGCGAGTCGACATTGGGCTTCGGCATCAGGGGTACCTCTTCGTCACCCGGACGCCTGAAGGCGCTCGCACCCAGGCCGAGCTCGTCGCCGCGCAACGGGGCTGGGGGCTGACCGACGTCGAGTTGCTGGACGGCGCTGAGGCGCGGCGGCGCTTTCCCTACCTGGCGCCGGACATCGTCAACGCTCGCTTCCGGCAAGCCGACGGGTGGCTCGAACCTCGCGTTCTCGCCCTCGAACTCGCCCGGGCCAGTGGCGCCCGCATCATGACCGGCGTAACGGTCACCGGGTTCCGAGTCCGCGGTGACCGGGTGCGCGGCGTGACGACGACGGACGGACAGGTCGATGCCGAGACCGTGGTGATCGCCGCCGGTCCGTTATCGGGTGCGGTCGGCAAGCTCGCCGGCCTCGACCTGCCGCTGGCGACGGTCCGTCGACAGAAGCTGATCATGCCCGACCTGCCTCAGATCCCTGCGGGGGCGCCGATGACCATCGACTTCGAAACCGGGGCGCACTGGCGACCCGCCGGTACCGGGGCCCATGCACTCTGGACGGCGCCGGCTCCCGCCGAGCCGCCGGTCGACGACGTCCCGACGTCCGCGTCATTTGCCTTCGGCCTGCTCGATCCAACCAGCGACCACGCCCTGGCGCGCATCGTCCCCTTCTGGAATGACGTGTGGGCGTCCTCTCGCCTGCAGTGGTGGCTGCAAGCCGGCCAGTACACGTACACGCCGGATCGACGGCCGCTGCTGGGGCCCACACGCATCGTCGGGCTTGCCGTCAACACCGGCTACAGCGGCCACGGCATCATGGGCAGCTTCGGCGGCAGCCGGCGGGCCATCGATGCGATCACGGGGAAGCTGCGGCCGGCCGACAATCCGTTCCGGCCCGACCGTCCGATGAAAAGCCGCACCTACGACGTTCTCTAGCGGGTCAAGCGCTAAGACCCTTTAGACTTTCGCGGAATGGAAGGGGAGCGGACCGAACAGGAACTGCAGCGCCGGCAGAAGCTGACGACGCTTCGCTCGCAGGGCATCGAACCATACCAGAGTCGATTCGACCGCACCCATAGCTCGTCAGAAGCGCTGGCACTCTTCGAGCAGGTCGAAAAAACCGGTGGCGCCGAGGCGCGCAGCGAGCGCGTTGCGCTCGCCGGCCGCTTGGTCGCGATCCGGGTCATGGGGAAGGCGACGTTCGCGCACATCCAGGACTTCGCCGGACGGATCCAGCTGCTGGCCAAGGTGGACAAGCTCGGCGAGGAAGCCTACAAGCGATTCACCGACCTTGACCTCGGCGACATCATCGGCGTGCACGGCACGTTGTTTCGGACCAAGCGCGGCGAGATCACCTGTGAGATCGAGGATTTCGTGCTACTGGCGAAAGCCCTACGCCCGCTGCCCGAGAAATATCACGGCTTAAAAGACAAGGAGCTCCGCTACCGGCAGCGCTATCTGGACCTGATCGCCAATCCCGAGGTGATGGAGGTCTTCCTCGCGCGCAGCCGGATGGTCGAGGAGATTCGCACCTTCATGAAAGGGCGCGGCTTTGTCGAGGTGGAAACGCCGGTGCTGCAAGCGCTCGCCGGCGGCGCGGCAGCCCGGCCCTTTCGCACCCATCACAACGCCCTCGACATGGACCTCTACCTACGCATTGCGCTCGAGCTTTACCTCAAGCGACTGATCATCGGCGGCTTCGACCGCGTGTACGAGATCGGCCGTATCTTCCGCAACGAAGGCATGGATCAGTGGCACAGTCCCGAATACACGATGCTCGAGCTGTACCAGGCGTACACGGACGTCGAGGGCATGCTGGAGCTCACCGAATCACTGGCCATTCACCTCGTGGAGCGCGTCAAGGGCACGCCCACGATCCAGTACCAGGGGCAGGAGATCAACTTCAGCCGGCCCTTCAAACGCATCGAGATGGTGGAGGCCGTGAGCCAGGTCGTCGGACAGGATGTCACCAGGGCGGACGTGCCCGCGCTCGAGGGCCTGATCAAGAAGTACAACATCGAGCCCAAGCCGGGGCTTGCTTGGGGCGGCCTTGTGGCCGAGCTCTTCGAGGAGCTGGTCCAGGACACGCTGGTGCAGCCGACATTCGTGCTCGGCCATCCGACCGAGGTCTCGCCGCTGGCCCGGCGGCGTACGACCGACCCGCGATTGACGGACCGGTTCGAGTTGTTCATCGCCGGTGAGGAAATCGCCAATGCGTTCTCCGAGCTGAACGACCCGGATGATCAGCGCACTCGGTTCGTCGACCAGGCGCGCGCGAGAGCCGCCGGAGATGAGGAGACGCATCCGATGGACGAAGACTTCCTCACCGCCCTCGAATACGGGTTCCCACCCACCGGTGGCATGGGGATGGGAGTTGATCGCTTGGCCGCCATCATCACCGACCAGCCGTCGATCCGCGACGTCATCTTGTTCCCGCATCTGCGGGCCCGCCATGCTGAGCCTTAGCTTCATTCGGGAGCACCCCGACCTCGTCAAGGAGGGGGCGCGCAAGAAAGGCGAGACGGCGCCCGTCGACGAGATCTTGAGGCTCGACGCGGAACGGCGGGAAACGCTGACCAAGGTCGAGCAGCTGAAGGCGGAGCAGAACAAGCGATCGGCGGCGATGGCGAAAACGCGAGATCAAGCAGGCATCGACGCGATGCGCGCTCTCAAGGATGAGGTCAAGGCGCTCGAACAGAAGCTGGCGCCGATCGATGCGCGGCTCAACGCGTTGCTGCTGGAGGTGCCCAATCTTCCTGATCCGTCCGTTCCTGAAGGAAAGGACGCCTCCGCCAACCCCACGATCCGCGAGTGGGGCATGGGCCGTGAATTCCCCTTCACCCCAAAGTCGCACTACGACCTGGGCACGCACCTCGGCCTGTTCGACTTCGAGCGCGGCGTCAAAGTCGCGACTTCCCGTTTCTTGTTCCTGAAAGGTGCCGGCGCGCGTCTCGAACGCGCGCTACTGAATTTCATGATCGATCTGCACATCCGCGAGCACGAATACATCGAGGTCTTTCCGCCCTTCCTGCTGAACCGCGCGGCCATGACTGGCACCGGCCAGCTGCCGAAGTTCGAGGAGGACGCATTCCGCATCGAGGCCCGTGATCTGTTCCTCGTGCCGACGGCGGAGGTCCCGGTGACCAATATGTATCGAGAGGAGATCCTGCCGGCTTCGGCACTCCCGATCAAGCACGTCGCCTGGTCGACCAACTTTCGCAGCGAGGCCGGCGCGGCGGGCAAGGACACCCGCGGTTACATCCGGCTGCACCAGTTCAACAAGGTCGAGATGGTCAAGTTCGTCGAGCCCGAACGGTCGAACGAGGAGCTGGAACTGTTGGTCAAGGATGCCGAAGACGTGCTGCAGCGGCTGGAGATCCCCTACCGCGTGATCCTGCTGTGCACCGGGGACATGGGCTTCGGCCAGTCGAAGACCTATGACCTCGAGGCCTGGTCGCCGGGCGAAAAACGTTTCCTCGAAGTCTCGTCCTGCTCCAACTACAACGACTTCCAGGCGCGGCGCGCCAATATCCGCTACCGGCGCAAGGACGGAAAGGTCGATTTTGTCCACACGCTGAATGGATCGGGTCTCGCGCTCCCACGCACGATGGTCGCGATCCTGGAGAATTACCAGCAGGAGGACGGCACCGTCCGAGTACCCGCGGCGCTGCGCACCTATATGGGCGGCCTCGACGTCATCCGGTGAGTGGCCCGGCGCCGGAGACTGAGCGTGAGCGGCAGCTGCGCCAGCTTGCCGCTCGCCTCCTGACGTGGCCGGATCCGGAAGGTCCGGTCACAGCCGATCTGATTCCCGTCGGCTATCCGGACGATCTGCCGCCGGAACTTGTCGATCGAACCGACCTCAGGTTCTTAGGAAGCGTGGTTCGCCGTCGCGCCGGCGCGTTGGTCGGAGCCGAGATGGTCTTCGATGGTCCGGGTGACCCTGAGGTCGTAGTCGTGGCCTATGAGGCTGCGTTGGTCGGACTCGGCTGGCAGCCGATCGATCAGCCGCGCCCACCGGGTGGTGGTGGTTTTGAAAGCCGCGGTCTCCGAGGGATGACGTTACTGGTCGACAAAGCGGAGTCGGCAATGGTATTCCTGCGTGCCAGCGATCGAGAGGACGGTGGTGCCGAACTTCGAGTGCGGTACGACCCGATACATGCGCAAGACATGATTGCGAATATTGGCCGCGGTATGCGCCACGAAGAATCCATCCTTCCCCAGCTGAAGCCGCCGCCAGGAGTCAAGTTCCGACCGGAGGGCACCGGCGGCGGAGGCGGGCGGTGGAAATCGGACGCTCGGGCGCAGACGGAGATGGCCCCCATGGAGTTGGAGGCCTATTTCGCCAAACAACTCGAGGCGGCCGGCTGGGCCCGCGTCGGCGGATCGGCAGATGATTCCTTCGCCTGGAGCAGTTGGTTAGTACCGGCGGTGCCACCGACGAGGGCGTGGCGAGGAGTTCTGCTTGTCCTTGCCGCCTTCCCCGGCTGGCGGCAACTATCGCTGCAGGCCGAGCTGATGCCGCCCGGGGGCCGGGGGGCTGGCGGCGGTTACGCGGTCAGCAGCTTTATCGGCTAGCGATTTCTGTCCTGAGCCGCCCGTATCATTGATGGTCGCCGGAGGGATGGCCGAGTGGTCGATGGCGGTGGTCTTGAAAACCGCTAGGGTGCAAGCCCTCGTGGGTTCGAATCCCACTCCCTCCGCCACAATCCCAATTCAGAACGATCATGGAGACTATCAACTTAGTTCCCTTTGTAGATGTCGGTCTGGCCGCTTGACGGCAACCGTGACGGCAACCGATAACAACATGATGGGCGGCAGCAGCGATCAGACGGTACAGAGCTAGCGTCGCCAGGAGCGCATCGACCAGAGGCTCGAGCCTGGACTGTGGCAAAGTGCGAGCTTGCGAGGTGTCGAAGTCCCTGCTCGGACTGTTACGGGCTGTTACACATTCGCCATTTGGACCCGGACTAACGGGCCGCTGGGTACGCGCGTTTAAGCCTAGCCGCGCGAAGGGAACACTGGAAACGATGAAAACGAAATCGATGAAAGCGAAGCGTTATCCGCTCGAGTTAGGTGGCGAGTCGTCCGCCGTTTGGTCCGGCCACGAGCTACCGGAGGCCAAGAGCTATGACTTCGATCCCACGACGGGCTATCCGATTACCTTTAAGGATGAGTCCGCTGGTGAAGGCCATGTTGAACGGGACGCGAGAGGCCAGCTCTGGGTCACGCCGAGTTTCGGAATCACTTTTGATGAGGTCAAGTTTCACGCGTTCTGGCAAGTACAAGGCGACAAAGCCGTCCTCGGCGGCATCGTCATGGTCGTGCGCGAGTCACCGACTCAGCAGTGGGTCTAAACTCCCGCAAGACGCTAGGCCGCTGGGAGGAAGACTCGCTCAGCTCGCCGCGGGCGGTGCCGAGCGGCAAGGGAGGCATGCTTGGACCTTAACGAGTACCAGGAGGCGACGCGCCGGACTGATGTTCGACCGGATCCGAAGGATACCGCTCGTTAGCATCCCGTTATCCGGCGATGAGCGTCGAGGTCCCTGTGCTTTGCGAGGCTGAGACGACCGATTTCATGCTGAGCGAACTCGGGCGTCGGGGTCTGCTGATTCGTTGACGACGCTGGCCCTCAGCGAGGGATGGCGCCCGTCCGCGTTTTGCTCGGCGCATGAACATTGCGTGCTTAGGTCGACCCTCGAGGCGTTCAGCCTGAGGTGGACAAGTTGCCAGCCCCAATGGCGCAGCTGGCTCCCGTCGGTAAAGACGCTCAGCGTGGACGCTCCTTGCTTGCGGGCCAGCGTGCAGCCGAACGCGCATTCTCTACTTTGCCGGATCGAAGGAAGCCCAGGGTCATTACCTTTCCCTGGTATCCAGCGTTGAGGAGGCATCGAGACGCTGATGACCTTAGGTACCTACGGCACGGCTATTCAACGGAGGTAATCATGGCAATCACAGCAGATGAGCGGTTGATCGGACGCGGAGCCTTGGGACAGTTTCTAGATGACATCGGTGAAATTTGTGGGACCCCGCCGCGTCCCCACATTCCCCACATCCCTTGGCTGCAGGAGGTGTTAGTGGGTGTGGCCATTTCCCGGCTCGTGGCCACGCTGGATAAGTCGGAACAGCGCACTCAGCTGCAACGACTAAGCTCGGAGCTTGTTTCTGCCGCAGTGCACAAGGCCGGTTCAAATCCAATGCCCGGGATCGCGGCAGAGGTGCGTGAACGCTGACCGTTCTCGCGGCACCGACGAGGAGGCCCTGCGTGAGCAGGGCCTCGCGGATGTCATTAGACGCTGTGTGATCCACACTGGGTTGTACTGGTTGGTTGGTTAGCCTGATGGTGTAGGTGAGAACGACGTGGCCACCAAGGCCACAGGTCTCCCTTAGCGTGGCTCTGCATACCGAGGCCACGGCGCGAGCGCTCGCGATTGTAGATGTCGGCGAATGCACCCAGCACGGCTTGCAGGTGGCGCTCGTTGAGGAGCGCTCGAGGCGGCGAAACAACTGCACGGTGCCCTCCGCCACGCGGTGGATGACCTTGCTGCCCAGGACGTCCGTGGTGGGCCTGAGACGGTGATCATTCTCCGACCCTGACCGCGAGACCGGCTGGAACCAAGGGCGCCGGGTTCGGAAGGGCGGGGCTTGGTCTTGGACCCGGGCCTGGCCAGTGTACGGTCCGCTCAGGTCGTAGGTGGCTCTGCTGTCTCGTCAGAAGGCGGCTCGGGCATCCATTGAAGGAGGCCATCGCGCAGCTCCGGCTCGACCGGGACACGCGTCACCGTGCCATCTGCTTCCTTCACCCAGAAGTCGGACAGCCCAAGGCGCGGTCGGCCATAGCGTCCATAGACGGTGTATGCGAGATCGCTGGTGGCAATTGGAATCTCGAGGAAATCCCCCGACTCGATCACCTTCGGGAGGAACCGGCCCCGAGGTGGGTGGAAGGCGTCGACCTGTTCTTCCGTGTCTTGGCCAAGCTCGATTGCGCCTTCGAACACCGTCCACAATGGAGCACTTTTGCTGCCATCAGCCCCGTAGATTCCAACGTCGGTCACGGTGGTCTTACGACCTCCGAAGTTGAACACCAATAATTCCGGACCTCTCAATCCCCACCCTGGGAAAACCGCCTTGAGCCGGGGCCGCTGCACCTCCCTGACCGCCCGCCACTGTCGTGCGGCAACAAAGGGGGAGAGCAGCCAAGTGACCAGGCCACCAGCCGAGGCACCTGCCAGAGCTCCGAGCAGGACGGTGGAAACGTCGGGCATGCGGTCAGCTGCGCCGCGATTCCAAGATTTGCTCACGTCCCGTTTCGGGATCGAGATCGTGGGCCAGCCTGCGATGCGTCAATCCCTTCTTCTCCCGCATCGCCTTCAGGCCAACCGCCCGCACTTCGACCCTCACGGGCGGAATGCTAACGCGCTGCGTCGAGTTGTGTCGCCGGGGCTTAGAATGGCGCCAATGGCGGCGGTCGCGAGCGTCCCGCTCGAGACTCGGGAGGGTCGGCGCCAGCGCCCGGTATCGCCGGACGGGGGGGAAGCGTCACCATCCTCGGCCGCGACAACAGGCGCGGGCCAAGCTGATGCGGTCCAGCGCGCCTACGCGACGAAGTTCGGCCGGGCGTTTGAGGGTCGAGCGGAGAACTTCATCGCCTCTGATCTGGGCAAGGCCTACAAGGGCAAGGCGCAGCTGATCTTCACCTCGCCGCCGTTCCCGTTGAACCGGATGAAGAACTACGGAAACGAGAGCGCCGACAAGTACGTCGATTGGCTGGCTGACTTCGCGCCTAAGTTCGTGGAGATGCTCAAACCGAACGGCTCCATCGTGCTCGAGATGGGCAACGGGTGGGTGCGCGGCAAGCCGATCATGTCCACGCTGGCGCTGCGGGCGATGCTGAAGTTCCTGGAGAAGGGCAACCTCGTGCTGTGCCAGCAGTTCGTCTGCTTTAACCCAGCCCGCCTGCCCTCGCCGGCGCCGTGGGTCACCATCGAGCGCATCCGACTGAAGGACGCCTACACCCACGTGTGGTGGATGTCGCCCGTTGAGCGGCCGCTGGCCCGCAACGGTCGTGCTGGCGTGGTCAAGCCCTACAGCGATTCGATGACGACGCTGCTCAAGCGCCACAAGTACAACGCCGGCAAACGCCCGTCGCAGCACCACATCAGCAAGGAGTCGTTTTTCAAGCGGAACCGGGGCGCGATCCGTCCCAACGTGCTGGAGTTCTCAAACACCAGCTCATCTGACGCATACCGCAAGTACTGCCGCGATCACGACCTGCCGCTGCACCCGGCCCGCATGCCAATTGGGCTGGCGGAATTCTTCGTCAAGTTCCTCACCAACAAGAACCACCTGGTTATCGATCCGTTCGCGGGATGCAATACCACCGGCGCCGCGGCGGAACGGCTCGAACGCAAGTGGATCGCCATCGAGGAGAAGAAGGCCTTTCTCGATGGATCGCGTGGCTGGTTCCCTGAACACACGACGTCATAGCCGTGAACACCGCCGACTTGTACCGGATCCTTACCAGCGCCACCGAGCTTTCCGCCGTCGAGAAGGCGATCACCAGCTTCGAGAGCGAGCAGGCGGGCGCCGTCAGCTGGGTTCCCCTCAGCCGGCAGAATAATCGCGGCACGGTCGAGGCGTCGGCGGACCCTGGGCGAGCGCTAATCGAGCGGCTGACGAATGGCACGGACGCGGTACTCGAGGCCGAGCACGACGCGCATCACGGCGTTCCCAACTGTCGCAGCCCGAGAGAGGCGGCGGCGGCATGGCTCGGTGTCCCGGACCGCGGCCTCAGCGCCCTGGACCAGGGACGGCGCAAGGCGCTGGCGCAGCGAGTCAGCATTCAGCTGCTGCCTGGTGAGGACCGCTTCCGACGCATTGTCGAGGTTCGCGATACGGGCATTGGCTTGAAGCCGGCCGAGATGCCCAACACGATTCTGTCCCTCAACGAGAGCAACAAAATGAGTAAGCACTACCTGGCGGGCGCCTATGGACAGGGCGGCTCGGCAACCTACGCGGTGAGCCGCTTCACCGTAATCGCCTCGCGACATGACGCGACGCCGGTGGTCGGCTTCACGGTGGTGCGCTACATGGATCTGCCGCCCGAGGATTTCAAAATCGGCCACTACGTGTACCTGGCAGTCAACGGCGTCGTGCCCTCCCTCGAGGTGCCGCTCAACGATTTCCCGGGTGGCACGGTGGTTCGCCATTACGGCTACGACCTGAGTCAGTACACAAGCCCGGTAGGACCGGGCAGCCTCTACGGTCTGCTGCAGCGGGCGCTGTTCGATCCGGTGCTGCCCGTCTGGCTCGACAACCGGATCCACAACTACCGCCGCACCATCAAGGGCGTGCGCAATGCCCTGAACGGCGCCGTCGATGAAGGCGATGAATCCGGCGCGCCGAAGCTGTCGCACAGTGTGCCGATCTTCTACGTGAGCCTGGGTGACTTCGGCAGCATCGGCATCGAATACTGGCTGGTCCAACCCTCGGAGAAGCAGAAACTGCCGAGCGCCGGCTACGTCGATCCCTACAAGCCGATCGTGCTGACGCTAAACGGGCAAAGCCATTCCGAGTTCTCGGGCTTGCTCGTCCGAAAGTACGCGGAGTTGCCCTTCTTGCGGTTCCGGCTGATCTGCCACATCGACTGCAACGCGCTCACGGCAGACGCCAAACGGCTGCTATTCGTCTCCAACCGCGAAGACGCCCGCCGTGGTCAGGTGCGCGACCTGGTGCAGGCCGAGTTGGTCCGCGTGCTGAATTCAGACGATGATCTGACGCGTCTCAATCAGGAAGCGAAGCAGATGGGTCAGAAGGAAGAGGATGAGAACGCGGCCCAACAAATGCGGCAGGAGGTCGCCCGACTTCTGAACCTCCAGGGCCTACCGATCACGCGGGGCGCGACGGCAGTGGCGACCAAGGGCGGCGATACCACCGAGCTCAGCAAGCACCCGCGGCCACCACGCCCAGCGCCGGTTCCGCGACCGCCCCTCGAGTTGCATGAGCCGCCGACCTATATCCATATCGTCTGGCCCGATGAGCCGGTCCCGTTTCACACGCTGCAGCGCCGGTACGTGCGCGTCGAAACCGACGCGAATAGCAACTACCACACGCCGCAGAAGCCGGAGGCTTCGCGGATCAATGTCATCCTTGAAGGCGGCGATATCGGTCTTGCCGGCACCACGCCGCTGACCGGTGGCCGCATGCGCATCATCCTGGGCGCGAAAAAGGATCCGGCCGTCGGCGCAACGGGACGCGTGCGTGTGGAGTTGTTTCGACCCGGCCTGCCAACGCTGACCGACGAGCGGCCGATCAGCATTGTGGAGGCGCCGAAGGCGAAACAGCGGCCTCAACAGCTGACGCTGCCACCATTCACGCTGAAGCCGGTCGAGGGAAAGGAGGATCCCAACTGGAATCTCCGCAACTGGCCCGAGGACGTGGACGCCATCGCCTGCGACACCGAGGTGGAGGACAGCACGCTGGTGATCTATTACTCGACGGTCTTCCCGCAGTACGCCACCCGCCTAGCCAAGCTGGAGAAGCAGGACACGGTTCTCGCCGGGTCGTTCAGGAAGCGGTACGAGATCTGGCTGGCGGTACATGCGTTGCTCCAGTTCCAGGACGAGAAAATAGCTGAAGCGGAGGTGTCCCCTGGGGAGCAGCTGGAGGCATTCCCTGAGGACCAATTGGAGGCGAGAGATAACCAGGAGCGCTGCCGGCTGGCCATCATGTCAGCACTCTTTGCCGAGAACGAGATCCACCAGTCCGCAATGGCGTCGGCGTCAGCGCTCGATGCCGCCATGTGAGAACGCCGGCAGCTCCACTCAAGCTGACCATCGAGCTGGTCCCGAAGACCTGCTGGTATAGCAATCTCCGGACGCAAATCCGCGGAAGCGACTGGAACCGCATCAGCAAAGAGACGCGGGCTGCCGGCGTGTGCGCCATCTGCGGCGCGGCGGGTGTGCGGTTGTCGTGCCACGAACGCTGGGAGTACGACGACGACGGCGGCGGCATCCAACGCCTGGTCGGGTTCGTCGCGCTCTGCGATGCGTGCCATGGCGTCAAGCACATCGGCCGCGTCGGCCGGCTCGCGACTGAGGACCCACAATACGTCCGCCTACTTCAGGACGCCATCGAGCACTTCACGCGGGTCAACGGCGTCGACGTCGAGACATTCAATGCCCACAAGACCGAATCCTTCGCCCTGTGGCGGCAGCGGTCAGCTCGCGAGTGGAAAACGGACTTGGGCGCCTATGCTGCCATGGTGAGACCCGTGAGCAGTCAGTAGGGAGCGGCGTCGGGCGCTGTTTCGTTAGGCGGCGACGAGTTCGTCATCGGCATACTCGGAGACGCCGATTTTCGCGAGGCTCCATTGGGGACTACAAAAACCCACAAGCTGATCCATCACCGTCATAACCAGCTCTTCCTCGTCAAAACGCTGGCCGTCGGCTAGCGCAGCACGAAGGTCTTCGAGATCGCCCAAGACACTCTCGCGAGTCATCATGCCAAGCCGGCGAATGACGGCCATACGCAAGGCTCGGAATGGGTTCGGTTCAGCCAGCGTCTGCGCTAGGAGTCTGGCCCGGGGCGTCATTCGTCAATGGTACTTCCCGCCAGTCATCTTTGGTAGAGGCAAGGTCTGCTTGGAATTGGGCCTCAGTCACGATCGCGGCAGGCTCCAGCAGCCCGTGGATTACGATGCCGTTTTCATTGGGGTCGTCGGGGACATAAACCAGTTGGTCGGGAACATCGAGGTGCGACATTACCCATAGGGGATCCTTACTCTTGCCTCCCGGTAACGCCTTCGGGCGGCGCCATTCCGGGATGAACATTGGGTCATCGGGCACCACGGTCATGCCACCGGTGCCGGGGTGCAAGAGGCCATCTTCCTGGAGGGCTATGTCATCAAACGCTTCAGGCCCGACACGCACACCCAAGCACCTCGGGGTTGGGCAAGCGCGCGGAACGGCATTCTCCTTCTGCATTGACCGAAACAGTTCCGGCATTCCCCCGAACGCTCCGTTATGAGCGTTCGCTCGGCATTCTTATCCGCAGTAGCGCGTCGCGAAGGAAATTGACAAGTTCCGGCTCGGTTGCACCCGTATCGTGCTGCGCCCGCCACTCTGCAAGAGCCTGGTAGACGCAGTGTTGAACATGGTCCAAAAGCACATCCGCCTTCATGCCGCGTACGTGCGGATGGTTCAGGTTAATGACGATGCCTAGCTGCCCTTGCTGTCGTGTGTCCACCACCAGATACTCCTGAGATGGCTCGAGGTCAGCGCCCATATGTCCCGAGACAACGAGGCCGTTGACCGCGCCGCTGAAATCAGGGGCCTTTCGATGACTCTTTTCCAGTGCGGTGACGGTGCGCTGCCGAAGTTCTTCGCTCGTAGGCAGCGCGAGCCGAATCCACCGCGACTCTAAATCCGGAGATGCCAATAATCCTTGAATCCCTTCGATCGCTCCACGAACGTCTCGTGGCGTGGGAAGAGCTGGCGTGGGACGGCGGAGGCTGTTGGCAGCGTCGATCAAATCTTTGACCGCCGCCTGGAGAGCGATTTCGACTTCTTCCTCTTCATCGCCAAACCACAGGATGTCATCCTTTGTATGTGAGACGCCAAAAGCGTCGAGCTGAATTTCACCGACCAGTCGTTGATTGACCAGGTCGTTGGATCCTTGCAATTGGCCATAGATTTCCTGTGGTCGCCAGGCATCGGGCTGACCACGAATGACCCTTCCGTCGTGGAGGATGGAGAAGCCGGCTTTGGGACGACCGCCCTTTGCAAGCACACCCGCCCAACCCTGGACGCGCTTGTCGCCGATCTCAAACCCAAAACCGTGTCGCAGCTCCTGACCACGTTCATCTTGAGCAAACGTGTACTCGTCCTGCCACTTCAGCGCTTCTCCCATCCACACCAGCGTGAGGAAACCTTGCCGCAGGTCCTCGCGGAACATAGATCGCAGGAACTCCTTAATCTTGCCGCGCGTTCTTGCGTGCAATGGCCGATTAAGCCGCCTGATCTCAATCCGCGTGAAGTGCGCCTCAAGTCCCAGGTCAGCAATCTCATCGATCGGGAGGTCCCCATTGCTGGCTGCCACTTGCTCGACGTCGACGGTGACCCTATGGCCCACCTTCTCGCCCAGCGCTTTAGTCTCAATCAACCACAGATCGCCAAACCAAGAGGCGGCGGTCTTTAGACCGAATCCATATCGCGAGCGGCCAACTGGATGCGGCGGTGGCTCACCGATGACGAGCGCTCGCTCAAGGTCCTTCCGGGACATGCCCATGGCATTGTCCTCGATGGTCACCAAGCGCTTGTCGGCGTCGTAGTTGATCACCACGGTTAACTTGGTGCCCGTGTCTGCGTATACGCGATCAAGCAGCTCACGGTGATCGAAGTAGGACTGCGTTGAGTTGTCTACGAACTCGGCCAGCGCATGCCAAGCGGTGTAGGAAAGCCGCTTAAAAGAGCGTATGGCTCCAAGTCCGAGCTTCAGCTTTATTGGCATCAGATCATCTCCTCGACCGGCTCAACGCAGGCATCTACTGTAGCTGGGAAATAAAGTGCTTCGCTGCAGCCGTTTCCTGCGGAGGACCGAGCGGAACGTCCGAGCTTAGGCGCGTTCCAGTAGGTGTGCCAACCGATGCGCCTCGATTTGAGCCTGGCCAGGTCGTCGCGAATCCCCGTGTCCACCTGCCATTCGAGCTCGGTCATCCGGGCGGCTCGGAACACGAGGCGGTCCACGCAACCACTCATCAAGCGCCATGACCCTGCGCCGATCATCCGCATCACTGGCGGGCACTCGAATGTCGCCTGGAGGCAGGTCCTGAGCCAGGTCGCGAAGGCGTCCTCGAGGTCCGCAGCCCACCCCCGGGTCGCTGCTGACACGAGTGGCACGCGCCTGGTCGTTGCCGACGTATAGGCGCTCACGGTCACGCTTCATATCGTCCGGCGGCCGCGGAAGGACAAAGCACGCCTGTCAGCCGAGAAATTCGGTCATCAGGCGGGCGGCTTCGCGCTGCATGTCTGGAGTGACGTGCGAGTAGATATCCAGCGTCACGGCCACGGTGGAATGGCCGAGCATCTCCGCCACCACTTTGGGATGGATGCCGCGACTAAGCATCAGGGTCGCTGCAGTGTGGCGCAGGTCATGGAAGCGGATGACCGGCAACTCTGCCTTCCGCAGGAGTGGCCGAAAGCCACGCCGCACCATCCACTCGGCGGACAAGGGACCTCCCAACTGGTCGCTGAACACGAACTGGGTATCGTCCCAGTTCGCGCCGGCCCGAAGCCGTTCAGCGGATTGAGCGGCTTTATGGCGGCGGAGGGCACCGACCGCTTGATCAGTAAGCGCGACCTGGCGGCGTGACCGTGGAGTCTTTGGCTCAGCAATGGTGACGCCCTCTGGCCCGACTGCCAAGGTTCCAGTCACCCGCGCGACCGAACGGTCGAGGTCGACCTGCGGCCATTTAAGGGCAAGGAGCTCTCCCTGTCGCATCCCGGTGGTTGCGGCAAGGACCCACAGAGCTTCGAGGCGGTCACTGGCCGCAGCGTCGAAGAGCAGGGTCACCTGTTCAACGGATAGCGTCCGCATCTGAGGGCAAGCCATTTTGGCCGGCTTCACCAGTCCAGCCACGTTCCGCGGAACGAGACCCCAACGGACGGCGTCCTCGAGCGCCCGGTGCAGTACGGCTTGAGCGTGATGCACGGACGTCGGGCTCGCGCCTGCGCTGAGCATGCGGTCCTGCATTGACCGGACGTGCTGCGGACCGAGGCGCGCGAGTGGGACGTTGCCTACGATGGGCAGGATCTGAATGCGTAGGTACTTCTCGTACCGAACCCAGGTCGAGTAGCGGAGTTGCGGACGCATGCCAGGCAGCCACGTGTGCAGGAAAGTGGCAGTGGTTTCACGCGTTGCTCGTTGGTGCACGCCCTCTTCGCGCGCCTTGAGCCCGGCCATCAAGTGCCGGTGGACCTCGGATCGGTTCCTACTTACGAAGCGATGGCGCCGGCCGTCGACGGTGTAGGCGACCTCCCACCGGCCATCCTTGCGGTGATACAGGGTGCCGTCGCCGTTGGCTCCCTTCTTTCCCCGTTTCATATTTCTCGGGTCGGATCTAATCATCGAGATGCACTTCCTTTCGATCAGTCACAAAAATTGGTGTCGACATGGTAGCGTCGACACGCTCGTTGTCAAGAGAGTGACCGCGGCGGTCGTGGCTTGAAGGCGTCACGCACGCGAGGGATCGCGTACACAGGTGAGTCGGCTTCGCTGTCGTTGGCCTCGCCGTCGATGTGGTCTCGGATCCATTGCAGGAGCGCTTCGCGAGGAATCCGCAACGACCGACCGATGCGAACGACAGGCAGCTTTTGCGTTGACACCATTGCGTACACCGTCGTTCGGCCTACGCCAAGCAAGGCGGCTGCTTCTTCAACCCGAAGTAGCAGCCTCTCCTCAACTGAGTCAACGTGCCTCATCCGGTCATCGAGGCTCACGTTCACGCGGTAAGGAGACGACGCCGGCTCGATCGAGGGAGCGGATGAAGGGCTCGTCCGAGGCTACGTTGATGGTTCCCGGACGGTCGCGGTCGCCAACAGTGAGCTCCTGCCCACTCAATCGGGCGAGAAACCTGCTGTCCTCGGCCAGGCGAAGGCGACTAAGCAATCGTGCCTCAGCCGATCCTTGTCCATAGCTGGGATCGTTAAGGAGGGCGGCCACCAGGGCGCGGAAGCTATCGGCTTCGCAGACCCGGAGGAACCCGCCTTCGCCAGCCGGGTGGAGGAGCTTGCGCAGTGGCAGCCGGCGATCCTCAGGGTGGATGAAGCGGAACATCAGGCTGCCGTTCCGCGTCGCGTTCGCTGCCAGGCCGAACGCTGGTAGACGCAACAGAGCTTCCGCTTGTCTGCCGGTCGCACAAAAATCAGATCCGCAAACCGACGCTACCGTCGCGTCCTCAGTCGAAGGCGTTTGGTTCCTCATTGCTTAGACGCTTTAGCCCACAGGGGAAGGGAGACGAAGCCAATCCGGTCCAGGGATCGGATCAAGGTCTCGTCCGAGGCAACGTTGGGCGTGGCGCCATCACGGTCAGCGATCGAGAGCGCATCCCCGCTGACGCCGGCGAGGAGCTTGACATCGTCCGCGAGGCGAAGGCGAGTGATCAGCCGGTCTTCCGCCTTTTCTTGCTCGTAGCCCGGATCGTCCAGGAGAGCTGCGACCAAGCCGCGAAAGCTGTCCGCCTCGCAACCTCGGAGGAAGACACCGTCTCCGACCGGATGGAAGAGCATGCGAAGCGGCAGCTCTTGTTGGTCGGCCGGATGGATAGGCCGGTACATGTCAGGCCGCCGCGCCTCGGCGCGTCCGTTGCCAGGCTGACCGCTGGTAGACCCAATAGAGCTTTAACTTGTCCTGCGGCCGGACGAAGATCAGGTCGGCAAAGCGGCGCAGCAAGCGATCGCCGCCGTCGGGATCGCGTGGGCTGCGGTGACTCCCGAGGGCATGTCGCTCTTGCGGGATCGCCGCGTCAGACAGCTCAGCTGCGCGCTTGGTCACCCAGCAGGCCAGCTTGATGTTGGCTTGCAGGCGAGCTGGATCGAGGCTCGAGTCGAAGTACCGATACTCGATCGTCCGATTTCGGTCCAGGATGTTGCCGAAGTTCAAGCCAACCGAATGGCTGCTGCCGACTCGGTTGGCAAGATCGCTGAGGCCCTGGACCTCTTCGAACTGTCCCGAGCCCATGGGACCACACCAGCGGTAGCCATTGGTGCTGCCGCGGTGGCTCCGTCCCCTCTGACCCGTCGCGGCAGCTAGACGGTACATCAGATCCTCCGCCCAGGCGCACACTTTCGCGACGCGCCGGAATTTGTTCACGTCGTGGTCCATGCCGGCGGAGTCCACCCCTACGTGGACATGCCCACCGGTTCGGCCGGTCGCTCTCGCTCCGTGCGCCTGCAGGATCTGGCAGACGCGTTCCAGCTGGGCCCACGCCTCGGGGGTGTCCTGGAGGACCGGGCTTACGACCTCGCCCGAAACGGTGGCGTCGTGCTCGAGCGTCCATTTTCCGGCTACGCGGCTGCTCGAGTGGTATGCCTCCTGGCGAGCGCTCGACGTGAGCCCCGCTTCGTGCAGTGCCCGAGCCACGGCATTCGGGTCGGCACCGTCGAACTCGATCTCGATACCGAAGGTCTGGTTGGGGTCGCCGATGACGTTCTCGCGCTCATAGCTGGCTGCTTGTCCGGTCATGGCCAGCCGTTTGAGCTCTCGATGCAGGGCCTCATTGGCCACCAGCGATCGCTCGCCTTCGGGCACCTCCTGTCCCTGAATCCGGAGGAATTCGTCCCAGAGCCGCTGGGCCTGCTGCTGCTCTCGGTCGGTGCGCTCCCGCTGCTCCTGATATCTGGCAACCGCCCGGCTGTAGAGCTCGGCCCACTCGGGCGTGCCGACTGGCGGGTCATCGTCAACGATCGGGGTGGAGGCGACGACCGCCGCCGCTGCTCCAAGAACCTCTGGGGCCTGGGCGATAGCGAGAGCGGGACCGCCCCGGCCGGATGCTTGGACGGAGACGGCACCATCAGCGACGGCAATCGTGCCGTGCGACGCTCGACTTCCACCCTTGCTCGGCATCTACCCGGCACGAGCCAGCCGTCCGCGCAGCGTCTGTTGGATATGCGCATAAACACTCTTGACCGTTTCCGCCGACATGCCCGGCGCAGCGTTTGCCTCGAGGCAATACACCCGGTCGGTCTGCAGGTCCTCGATCACGTCCACGCCCGCGTAATCGAGGCCGACGCGGCGAGCGCCTTCGCGTGCCACGGCCCGCGACAGAGCGCGGGATGACCTGCGACCGTTCGAAGCTCCACTCCGGCCCGCAGATCGTCGGGGGGAGCACCTTCCGAAGGTCGCTTCAGGTAGGCGGAGACAATCCGGCCGGAGAGCACCGACACTCGATACTCGCGGCGATCTGGGATGAACTCCTGGAAGCAGTCGTAGCCAGCGCGCTCGGCCTGCGGCCCATCGGCCCGGGAGCAGCGCCTTCCCGCTGCCCCGTGACCCGTGCCGACGCTTGCCGACGACTTGGTTCGAACCAAGCAACGCGAGGTCTCCCGGATTAACGACGGTCCGCGGCGCGAGCTCGCGCAAACGCCCCAGCGACTCCACCTGGTCGGAGGCCACCCGGACGGCCTCCGGCTGGTTGAGCGCGACGGCCTCTTGAGGCAGCGGCTGAACAGATCCCCAGTTGAGGATCAACGCCGGGGAGCCTCCCGGAGGAACTTCCCTGGCGTCTCGAACAATCCGAATCTGGGCGCCCTGCGACGCAACGGCTTCGATGTTGTGTGCCATAGCCTCGGAAGGGATCGAGGATGGGACCAGGACACACACCGGTACGTCATCCCGGGACGGAGCAAAGGCAATCTCCCGGATTCGCACGCTTCCTGATGGTTGATTGGGCGGTGCCTCTGTGCCGGCGACCAAGCCGTGCGGTCGTTGGCTCGCGATTGCGAGCAGGCGCGTCATCGCTTGCTCCTCGGCGGATGGTTCAACCGCGTATCCTGCCGACAATCCAGCCTCCCGCCTCGCGGCTTCGAAGGTGCGCAGTTCCTGGCGGCGTTGGCGGAAGTCGTCGAGCGCCTGCCGGAGTGATTCCTCGTCCCCGCTACCAGCGATTCGCTCCAGTTTCCGCAGGCGGGCCAGCACCCGGCGGAGGCGATACCGGTAAAGCTCGTCCGATTCTTCCGGGCTGAGGCTCCCCTGGCGAGCGGAGAGCTCGTTGAATCGGTCGACCTCCGGACCTCGCCGCAGTCCACGTGCCAGCTCGGCAGCGTCGAAGGCGGGCGCGAGGAGATCTATAGCCTCCGGCGTCCCGGAGCTCATGGGTTCCGCCGTGTCGGAGGGAATCGAGGAGACCTGCGGTTGAGCAATCTCGTCAAGACCGGGGAGCGACACGGAGAGCGGTCCCGCGCCGCCGCCGCCCGACGCCCTGCTCCCGCGCTTAGATGGCATCCGCAAGCCTTTCTGCCTCGAGGAGTGCGCCGTAGGTGCGGTCATTGTGGGCGCAATTCAGGAGGAAGCAATGGCGAGCCGAGCGAGCGACGGCCGTCGTGTGTTCCGTTCCCAGGAGACGTCGTCGCTGGGCGAGCGCGTAGGCCATGCCATTGCAGATCACCAGGCGCCGGCCGGGAGCCGCGCGTCGGTAGGCGGCCAACCGATCCGGCGCATGGACGCCCCCAAGGAGGAAGGTGACATCGTGCCGCACCGCCTGGTGAAAGAGCGCAATGTCTTCAAGCGTCTCGCGCAGCGCCCGCTCACTGGCGTGGACTTTGCGGCCATCGCAAAAGAGCGAGACGGCCGTTAAGGACGACTGGCTGTTGACCCAGTCAGCCCACAGCTGGCCGTCGGGCTCGAACCGGCTCCAGCCGATGTCAGGGATGGCTGGCAGCCCCGCCTCGATCAGCTCGTGGTAGAAGATGAACGAGCGGCGTTGCTGAATGAGCTGCTCAAAGCGCGAGTGGTCGTACCAGACGGAGAAGTTCGGCGCCAGGATCAGGTCGAAACCGAGGGCTCGGAGTTCCTGGATGACGGAGCGGCGATTCAACCAGAGCCCCTCAAGCACGCGGTCTTCCACAAAGCACTCCAGCGCGACCTTCGTTGCGGGGCCCAGCCGGTACACCTCTCGAAGAGGCCGATGGTGCTTGGGTGTGATCCGGCGTCCAGTAACTCCGAACACCCGGCCCGCTTGAAGGGCCACCCACGGAATATCCACCGGGTCGGCGTACGCCTGGATCAGCACCGGGAGATGGACAGGCAGGTCCAGGGGTTGGTGATGGACGATCGGGCGCCGCCACGTGAGGTCGAGGCCGCCCAGCTGATTGCTAACGGTCTGTCGGACATCCATGCGAAGAAGGGGATTGCTCAGGCAGAGCGTGCACCGATCGCGGACGGTGGGGCCATCACGATGTCCGACTCGGCAGAAGTTGGGTGTCTTTCCGCATCGAGCCGCGGCCGGACAGAGATCACAATTCAGTCCGCAGGCTGAAGCCACCTCAGGACTCCTCCTCGAACGAAGAAATCCGTGAGGCGGGGCATGACATCGTCCCATCGCCCGACCTCCAAGATGCCCGCTGCGACGACATCTTCCTTTAGCTGGAGCTTGGCGAGGACCTCAGCTAGGACCTGACGCCTTAGGAAGATGTCGGAAAACAGTCCGACGAACGCCGCTGTCAGAGCAGCGACGCCAATTCCCGTGAGCACCTGCCCGAGCAGACCGCCGGACCATCCTGCGAGGAGCAGCAGGCCCAACCCGACACCACCGGCAACCAGACTCGCGGGAATGAGTCTCAAGTTCACGATCTGCTGGCGCAGCCAAGCTTGATCGTTGCGCTTCATGCCGGTGCCGATGAGCGCGAGTGTAGCAGCGCACGACACAGCTCGACACATCCCGGATAAGATCGCCGCTGAGGCAAGGAGTGCCAACCGGTCCACGATTTTGGCGAACCCCCGTTTTAGGTCGAGCGACGATCTGGCCCTGCACCGCTGCTACTCAGCGTGCAGGACGTCGGTCACTCGTGATTGAGCGGCCCATTGACCCGGCAGAAATGCGCCGGCCAGCGCCAGCCCGAGCCCGGCAAGCAGCATGGCCGCCAGCAGGGTAGGCGAGAACACCCGTATAGAAGGATGCGGGCAGCTCCGTCCGCGAAGCGATCTGGGCCATCGTGGTCGGGATCTGCCGAGCGGGACATCTTGCACCCCAATCCAGTTCATCGGTCGGGCATTGGGATCCAGACCATGCTTCTCACTTCTCCTTACCCACCCTACGGTGCTTAACCACGGTCGCGCCGGAGATCCCGGAGTCGCAGGTGCGTTCCCGCCGCTGTCTGCCACCATCGATAACCAAGTCTGGCTCGCATCGGACGATGGAGCGATCTGGCTCTACCGAACCGGCGTCGGGCTGCAGCAGATCGCGAAGGTTACGACTAGCAATCAGGGTGCCCCGGGCCTGGCTATCTCAGGTCCCCTGCAAGTAAGTCATGATGATTTTCGGGAAGTCCCGCCGGAGGACAGCACACAATCGGCTGCCTCCCGGACGGCGGCGACGAAGGTGGGTTTCGCCGGAGAGACTATCGGGATTCGGCGATGAAAAGTTGCGACCTCGATTCCGGCCTTCTGTCGTCGATTGGCTTTGCGGTGATTGTTTCGACAACGCGTTCATCGACTCGTTCTGGAGCGGAACGCATGTCGATCCGCTGGACAGGACGCGCTGGACCACTCGGCGATCTTCCACAATCATCAGCGGCGGCATTCGTGGTTGGGTATGCTTGAGACGCTCGAGACCGAAGGCCGCCGTCAACCAATGACAGCAGCATGAGTCGAAGAATCCGGCTCCACCGAAATCGTTATACCCCTGAGCCTCCGCCAGTCCCAGGGCAGTTCATATGGTCGCTCACTTGACATCGATTCGACGCAGGATCCGACGCTCCCGATGCGCGTGTCGGCGCCCGACAGACGCCGGTTCGACACGTATAGTGACCGACTTGACTTTGCTTGGAAGCGGGTGTTAAATAACCGCGACTTGATGCAGTCAACTTGAAGCCTTGCTGGAGGGTTAAGAGGGGGGCAGTTGATTGGCTTCGGCGTCAGCGGTGTGGCGTGAACTGCAACGAGCGCTTTGTCTCCCGTATCCGATGTGTCCGTACAGTGGCAACGCTGTGGTTGGGGGAACCCCCTTGTGGTCTTTCGCTTGACCGGCCAAGGCGACGGGCTGCAAGGGTCACCAACACGGGAGCCGCTTCTACTAAGCCGTCGGCAACGCGCAATCATCGGCCTAGTAGCCGTAGGCCTATCGGACAAGCAAGTGGCATCTCGACTCGGAATGTCGGTCCATACTGTGCGCACGCACTTCGATCGCATGTTTCAGCGTAATGGCCTTCACAACCGAACGGCACTTGTAGCCGCATGCCTCGCCGAGGATCTCGGCACTGCCGATGACCACGTCGCGGTCGGCAGATAGGCGAGCAGCCGCATATGTTTGCTCCTTTACTTCTAACCGACGTAGGATCTCAAGTAGCTTAGCGCCGTGTAGGCTTTGTCGCTGACAGCAAGAGCGCTGACTTGCCAACCCATACAGACGCTGCCAATTTATTAGTTGCTGGCAAGCCGGGCGACTTCACCTCGGCTGGCTGGCGACGACGGAGCCACCGGTAGCGATCCAGCCGGGAATAAACAACGAGGAGGTCGTCAAGTGGTGGGTGTAAGGCTCTTAAAAAATGGTGTCGCTGCGTTAAGCATGGCCAGCGTTCTATTTTTCGCTGCTGGTCTAACCGCGTTCGCCGGCACTAATGGTCAAGAACTGGACCTGCACGACATCAACGGTTTCATCAACAGCGCTGAAGTTCAAGGCTACAACGACCAATGCCTATGGGCAACTTACTTCGCGGGGTGGCCGAACCCGTACCTGGAGGTTACGACCAACGGATTAACAACGGGTAACCCTTGGTGGTGGCAGGATTGGTACGGCTCGGTCAACGGACACCAGTGCTACCAGTATGCGACTGACGTGACAGGCTACGCTAATTCGAATTTCACCGGCTATTTGGCAGACTACTATCTGGCGACACCTCATAACCAGACAGGGTCAAACTGGTACTCGTGTGCGGTTGACAACAGTACCGGCGTTTCCTGTGCGGCGGGCCTTCACTCCAGATAGCCGCCCTTCGCTCGTTCGAAACGAGATCGCCGGTCTTGGGACCGACGATCTCGTCCGCTGCCGTTTGATACGAGGATGTTTCGAGTAAGAGGCAGACCTACCGACCGTTTTTGCTTGCAAGGTCTAGGGCTTTGAACTAAACTCGTTAAGGAGATCCACCAGCAATGAGAGACCGGGGGGTACGCGTTAGCTCCTGGGCGCTGCCGGCTTTCGCCGGGCTTCTTCTTTCTGCCTGTGGAGGCGTCGGGCAGGCGACTTTCCCGTCGCTGTCTCCGGATTCTTCGACTAAGTTGGTCCCTTCCATTCTCGCTTGGGATCAGTGCCTACGCGGACACGGCGTGAAGGTGCCAACTGGATATGATCCATACAATAACAAGGGATCCAAGATAGATTACAGTGCGGCAGCGGCGGCGGCCTGTCAGGCACTACTGCCCCCTGCGCCGCTACCTCCAGCTGCTCAGCAACTGGAAATGCTTAGCTTCACAAAATGCATGCGGGCGCATGGAATTCCGGTAAGTGACCCCACATTTGGGCCAGGTGGCGCAGAGATCACGTACGGGCCTGGCATCGGGCCCAACACTCCAGGCTTTGCGGATGCCCAAAAGGCCTGCCACCTACAGGCATTTGGCGGGTAATTTCTGGCAACTCGGTCACGCCCGCTAGAAGATCGTCCACCTGGATTCCCGTAACTAGCATGCTCCGAAGGGTGCAATTTGCGGGTCTCGGTATCTTGGTCCTGACTTTCGCCACGATCGCCCTTTTTCTGATCACGAGCCGGACAGACGACTCTCGCTCGGGGGTTTCCGTGAGCCTCAGGGATGTGGCGGTTGCCAGCGGCACACTCACCGAGAAGGTGCAAGCGGCGGGAACGGTGCAGGGAAAGGCGCTCGAGGTTCAGGCCACAGCTGAACAGAGTGGAATAGTGACTTGGATGCCATCGGCCGGGACCGTGGTCAGTCGCGGTCAACCGATCTTCAGGTTGGACAATCAACCAGTTGTGTTGCTTTACGGCATGATCCCTGTTTGGCGCGGATTTGCTTCTGGAATGTCGCCAGGACCAGATATTGCACAACTGGAGACCAACCTTTTGTCCCTCGGGTACGGTCAGTCGGTTGGTCTAAAGACTGACGGAACTTACACTGCAGCCGATGCCCGGGCGATAACTGCATTTACGCAATCGGTCGGCTTAGTGGCCAGCTCTCAGCTTGGTTTCGGAACCATCTTGTTCGAGCCTGGACCCATAGTCATCACGGGACACTCCGTTGTCCTGGGTAGCAGAGTCGGGGCCGGCACTCAAGTGGTCCAAGTTGCATCGACTACGCCCGAAGTCGTAGCCGAGCTGAGTGCCGCGCAGGCTGCCGATATCGCGGTTAATACGCCAGCGACTTTCCTTATTGGCACCACGAAATCGGTAAACCTTAACGGGCGGGTGTCCAGTATCAGTCCCAGCGCACAAGGGAATCCAGCTGGCTCCGGCGCTAGTTCCTCGGCTAACGGGTCGAGTCAGAACATACAGGTGACGATTGAGATCACGGATGCTCCGCCAGATTTGCCTCTGCGATCGCAACCTGTGCTTATTCAGTTTCAGACCAAGGTGGTCCCCAGCGCTTACATAGTTCCCATTACCGCGCTTATCGCCCTCGTGGGCGGTGGCTATGCGCTCCAGGTCGATGACGGGAATGGTAAAAGCCACCTTCTGGCGGTCACTGTTGGAGCGATTGACGAAACCGATGGCGTCGCCCAAGTGACAGGCGTCGGCGTCCGCCAGGGACTCATGGTTAAGGCTCCAATGTGACACCAATACTTGAGCTTCGCAATGTCTCAAAGCGCTTTCATGCGGGCACCGATGTGACGGTCCTTTCGGAGATTAGCTTGACCATCTATCAGGGCGAGAAAGTTGCGGTGGTCGGAGCCTCGGGTTCGGGGAAGTCCACATTGCTATCGATCCTTGGTACTCTCGAGCGTCCGAGCGCCGGATCGATAATGTTCGATGGCCAGAGTATTGATGAACTCTCCGATCGGGCCCTCTCGCGTATTAGGGCGCGGAAGCTCGGGTTCGTCTTTCAGAGCTTCAATTTACTCGCGCGGTTGACCGCGATTGAGAACGTGTGTGAGGCGATGATGTACAGTCGCGTGGGCCGCCAGGAGCGACGGGACCGAGCACATCAGGCTCTTGCGAGTGTGGGGCTAGAACATCGACTGGATCATTACCCGCATCAACTGTCGGGAGGAGAGCAGCAGCGTGTTGCAATTGCCAGGGCGCTAGCGAATGGCCCGGCAGTCATCCTGGCAGATGAGCCCACAGGAAATCTCGACCATCTCACAGGCGAGGCCGTTGTCACCGCAATGCTCGAAGGCTCAAGGGGAACGGCGGTAATCATTGTTACCCACGATTTATCGGTATCCGGGAGATTGGATCGACAACTCCATATCGAATCCGGCCGCCTACTCGGGTAATTTGGAATGGGTCCTTCTGACTTAATCGCTCGGGCGATATCTGCCCTGCTGGCAAGGCCGGGTCGGACGATCCTCTCGGCTCTGGGAGTCGCGGTGAGCATCGGCGCGCTCGTTGGCGTATTGGGAATCTCGTCGACAACTCGAGCTGGTCTTTTAGCCCAACTCAGCAGCTTAGGGGATGTTCTGACGGTAGAAAGCACCATTAATGACCCGAATGTGCGGAACTTGCTTCCCGGACGATCGCTCGCCACACTGAGGGTGATTCCAACCGTGCAGGCCGTAGCCGGCATCCGGGCTCTTAGCGGGAGTGCGTATCGGACCGACCTGATTCCTGCCGACCAGACCCGCGGCCTAAGCGTCGTGGCCTTTAGCGGGGATATTGCTGGCGCGACCGGTACGAGGGCGATCGTCGTTCGTCGTCTTGATGCCGGAGTGGCTTTGCCAGAAGTGCTTCTTGGGGCGCAAGCCGCGGAGCAGCTGGGCGTAACTGCGGAACTTCTGCCAACGCGTGTATGGGTAAGCGATCGGTGGCTGTACGCTGTTGGAATTCTTAGTCCGACGCTCAACCATTCTGGGGTAGACTTGTCTGTCTTTGTGCCAGCCGCTTATGCGATGAAAGCAATGGATTTTGACGGGAACTTCAACACTATTTATGTGCGCGCTCCTCTGGACACATCAGACACGGTCAGCAGTCTCTTGCCTGCCACAATCGACCCATCGGGAACAGCCGGCGTGCGCGTATTTCGCGCCAGCGATGCGTTGACTGCCGCCGCGGACGCCGCCACAGCGTTTCAGAGCCTGTTGCTGGCCCTTGCAGCTGTGGGGCTCTTGGTGGCTGGATTCGGCATTATGAACACCCTAATGGTGGCTGTAGTCGAGCGACGAGCCGAAATTGGCATACGCCGAGCGCTTGGAGCAACCCGTACGAGTATCGCATTGTTGTTCATGACCGAAGGCTTTGTCGTGGCCACTATAGGCGGGCTCTCGGGAGTTGTCTTCGGGATTTGGGCAACGCTGCTAGCAGCCTGGCAGGAGCATGTTCATCCGCTGATCCCAGTTGAAGTCGTCCTTGCAGGACTCTGCATTTCTCTTGGAGTGGCAGCGGTTGCATCCCTGTACCCTGCCCTACACGCAGCCCGCATGTCTCCCAGCGAGGCCTTGCGGACCATGGCATGACCCTGCTCTACTACGGAGGGCCCGGCATGGAGCCAACACGCATCAGGGCAACCGGCGAGCGTCTACCCAGGATGGTCCGTAACGAGACCTGAAGCCCGCGTCGAACTGTCAGGTTCTCCTGGAAGGCGCCAACTAATTGGATGGACTTTTGCGGCCCTTCAGCACCGCCCCACAACCCGCACATGCTCCTTGACACGAGCCATGCTGGCGGAAGTCAACGAAGGCAAACGTCACATCGGGTCAGTCGGGACCGACTTGAGTTTAGAGGCTCAATCGCGCAAGACAAAAACTGCCCCGTTCCACGCTGACCGTCCGTAGCTTGCCTATATACAGAGGTTTTTGAGGGAAATCCGGGTGGCGTCGCGTGAGGTGGTGTAAAAACCGACGTGCGGTTCCACGGTGATTATGCGGTCTGCAGCTCGAGCAGCGCTTGGACCACCTCCTCTCGGGTTGGCTCCGTCAGTTTGTTCATCGACTCCTGACTGAAGTACGACGACCGACGGCCCATTCATCGTTCTGCTCCTCGAGCACCGCCCCGACGAGGCGCAAGAGGGACGGCCGGTTGGGAAAGATGCCAACCACCTCGCAGCGCCGACCGACCTCGCGGTTGAGCCGCTCCAGCGCATTCGTTGACAAGATCTGGCGACGATGCTCCAGCGGAAAACTGTGAAAGGCGAGGATGTCAACCTCGGCGTCCTGCAGCACGGCGACCAGTTTGGGAAAGCGCCGCGCAAAGAGCCGCGAGATTCGTGCGATCGTCTCGCGGGCGCCCTCGCGATCGGGTTGGGCAAAGATGGTGCGCAGCGTCGCCGCCACCATTTGCTGCGCCGCCTTGGGCACCGTCGACAAGGCGTTGCGCATGAAGTGCACCCGACACCGTTGCCAGGTCGCGCCGGTCAGCACCTGGGCGACCGCCTGCTTGAGGCCGAGGTGCGAATCCGACGTCACCAAGCGGACCCCGCGCAGCCCCCGGCTCACCAGCTGGCGGAGAAAGTCGAGCCAGAACTCCAGATCCTCGGCCGGCCTAACGTCGGTCCCCAGCAGTTCCGGTTCGCCGCTGCCGCGCACCCCGCCGGCGATCACCACCGCCATCGACACCACCCGGCCGTTCTCGCGCACCTTCTCAAAGGTGGCATCCAACATCAGATAGGGATAGTCGCCGCTCAGCGGTCGCGTGCGGAAGGCGTGCACCTGGCCATCGAGTTCTTTGCAGATTCGGCTCACCTGGTCTTTGCTGATGCCATTGAGACCGAGCGCCTGGGCGAGGGCGTCAACGTTGCGGGTGCTGACCCCCTGCACGTACGCCTCCTGCACCACCGCCAGCAGCGCCCGCTCGTGCCGCCGGCGCGGTTCGAGCAAAGACGGAAAATAGCTGCCCTGGCGCAGCTTGGGAATGACCAGCTCGATCGTCCCCACCCGGGTGTCCCATTCCCGCTCCCGCACCCCGTTGCGCGAGGTCAGGCGCTTGTCGGTCCGCTCGTACGGCGCGGCGCCGATCGCCTCCGTGACCTCGGCGTCCATGAGCTCCTGCGCCAACAGCCGCAGCCCGTCCCGGAGAAACTGCGGATCGGCCCCTGCTCATCCTTGCGCAGCAGGTCCAAGAGTGCCATCCTGAAATTGGTCATCGTTGTGGTCCTCCAAGTTGTTGATTGAAGCTCTTCACTTGGAACCACACGGTGGCCCTTCTTGTCAATGGGCCCCCGGGAATTTACACCACTACTCGCTACTCAACTGAAATCCGAGGCCGCCGCCAAGTGGGCGGGGCCTAGTAAGGGAGACATAATGACGGCCGAGCGTCGGAGAATCGTGTGTCAAGGAGACTCCAGCTGCGCCAGCCAATCGGGCAAGCGGCCACACAAGCACCGATCCAGCGACCTGGCCGCTGTAGGCGTGGACGCTATTCCAGCCTTATGTAGTTTGGCTAAGTTAGTTTTCGTCCCGTATAACGCCTGGGAGTTTGGTGGGCACATGCTCTTCGGCTCGATGGTACTGGAGCATCAGCGTCTGACCTCGGAGAATCACGCCATACCGTCCGACAACTGACTGGAGCTTGGCAACATCTATGCCGGGCGGGCAACCACCGGTCGTAGTCGTGCCCGGGTAGTTGAGGTAAAGGTGGGCGATGCGGATCCGACCGGAGGCGTCGGTTGCCGTGACCTGAACGTCGCCGATGACGTCGTCGTCCCGTTTAGACAAAATCTCGAGGAAGGGGCTGAATTGATCGTAACTGACCCTCAGATGATTGACTTTGGTCGTGGTGCCCGCCGTGGGCAGGGCGTGGCCGAAGGCCGTCCACGAGTATGCGAGCGGAACGTCAAGCCGATCCTTAATCGCCCGCAGGACGATCCGTTGCCCTATTTTGGTGACAGTTATGTGCGCCTTAATCGGGCGCGTCTTCATGTGAAGCTGCCATTCGGGTGGGGCTGGCGGAAGGATCGTGCCGGGTAACGTCGGCATCGGCAGATTCAGGAGGACGGCGGGGCCATCGACTTTCGGTCCACCAGCTGGGCTGAGGTCAAGTTGAGTTTCGTAACAAGTGATATCGTCCTCATCCTCCACGTGTGAGTCGACCACCTGCTGGATGGCTAAGTGCAGCGTTAGCGAGGCCGCAGGGTCATCGTACGTCACAAATTGCATCGACAGATTTGAGGCGTTTCGCCAGGCCGCGAGCTTGGCATATCGGGCCGACAATAAGCGCAGCCCAATTACGGCCGACGCCGTCGAGCTAACGCCTGGCGCCGACCGGTCTGGAATCGCCCCAACTGAAACCGGTGCGTTGCCAAAAGCGAGGCGCGAAATCTGTCCGTACGTTAGGTCTTCCCATGCCTCACTCGTGGCAGCAAGGCTGGCGCCGTTATGCGGTTCGAGATTGGTTCCTGTCCATAGCAAGTCCGCATTCGTCGGAGCCGAACCACCACTCACGGATGTCCCAGCATCAAGATCAAAAGCAGTGCCTGAACCTCCAACCATGGTCCCGTGCTGAAGCTGCGATGCGGAATCGATAAATGCTGGCGTCGTGTGCATGGTGACATCGTCAAACGAGCAGGCGGTGAGTTGCAATCCAATTGAGGAGATCGGCAGCGGAAGTGGCAGTCCAGCCAGAGCGCCAAGTGCTCCGAGTCCGGTCGGAGGCGGTGGACCAGAACTCGCTACGACGATCGCCGCGATGATCGCCGCGACCACTCCTGCAACCACTCCAAATAACAGGCCGACCAATATGCCCACGATCAGGGCAACTACCAGAATGCAATACCAGGGAATCGAGACGCTAGTGGTCACGACGGGCGTACTCGAGCTTACGGTGATAGCGCCGGTCGCCGCATTGCAGCCGATCGAAACGGTAAATGAGAAGCCGATGGTCGCTGACCAACAGAACCCCGACGCCGTCCCCATCCCCGTCACATTGAGATTCAATCCGGTGGGGCTAGTCCCTGCAACGCTGAGCATCAACCCGGTTAGGCTGAAGCTCCCCGACGGGGTGGAGACGGTGGTTGGCGGTCCAGACCAGCTAGCGGAGGGAGCGGTCGGATCGACGGTCATCGGCGAGATGCCAAACGAGGATTGCAGCATCTCGGCAACGAGGCGCACGAACCATTCGTTGGCGGCCAGCAAGGCAACACTGGCCAGTCCTGGCGGCTGACTGAGGAGTGCGAGATTTCCGTTGCTCGGTGGTTGCGCCGCTGAAACCATTCCGATCCCCAGCGCGCCCTTTCCGCCACTCACGGGCAGGAGCGCCGCCAGCATGCTGCCAACGGTCCGTGCTGGAGTCGGTCCGGCGTTCAGCCCGACTGGCACCACCAGCGGAACCTGTCCCAACAGCTGATTGAGATCGGTTGCGAAGGCGGTTTGCAGCATGGTCTGAATCGGCGATGTTGGCGTAACGACGCCTGCGGTTATCCCGAGATCGGAAATCGGCGTGGTGAGGTTGAGCGTCACGCTTGCGTGCAAGGCGTCCGCAACGAATGTTTCGGCGGTTATCACGCCTGGCCCGGTCGGAGACGGCACAAGGGAGGTGGCAGGTTGGAGTTGACAGCTGAACCTGACCGTACCCTGAATCGGAATTTGCGGCTTGAGTGAAAGCACGGGCGCGGTCGGCAGGTGAGCCGTATCCGGTTCTATTAGCGAGTCTG
Source organism: Chloroflexota bacterium (assembly GCA_034666565.1). Taxonomy (GTDB): domain Bacteria; phylum Chloroflexota; class Dormibacteria; order CF-121; family CF-121; genus CF-13. The sequence continues at coordinate 19,184 of JAXDLN010000007.1, read as the reverse complement.
ACGAAATCGGTGCCGTCAGGACGATGTTGGGAGGGTGAGTGAAATCCGGCGTCGGTGGATCGACACCCAGTTTGGCGATATACGGTAGAACAACATTTACCGCTCCTGTCAGCAGGTTGGCTTGTGCTGGGACGGCCAGCGTTAGCTCTGGTGGATGAGGTCCTTTCACCCCAGCAGCGCTGATCGCTTTAGAAAGAGCGTCCTCCGCGAAATCCAGAACGATATCGAAACCCGCGGTCTGAGAACCGCCCATCTACCGGCCCTCCTCCTTCCCTGGCTTTTCGGTTGAGGGCGCGTCAGCCAGCTCAACGGAAAATTCGGTGATATTGACGCTCCAGGGCATCAGATCCTTCTTCTTGGCCTCCGAATGAAGGTTCTGCAGTAGCCTCACTTCCTCCGGCACCAGACCAACGTCGACCTTTTGCAGGGCAGCAACCGTGTCAGTTAGAAACATGCTCCGATTGACCGGTGATCTGGCCAGCCACTCGTAGATCCGGTCCTGGTGCTCGGCGATCTTGCGCACAATCACGCGGGGAATCCCGGGAAGGTCTTCGGGGATCGTTCCGCGAACGATGTTTACCTGCAGACGCATGTCCATCGGTACCGGCTTTCCGGCGAGCAAGTCGTCGGCGCTGATGGACCCGTGTCCGTCGTCTGACGATTTCATGAAACCACCTCCGCAGCGAGGGACCTGTTGCAAACAGGGCTTTCGTAGGCAGCCCGTACGAGGTTGTCGTGGAGCAACAGATCCTGCCACTGCTTGGGCTCAAGGTGACCCGGGATTCGCCTCAGCGCCGTTTCATTCAAGCTTGCCGCTTGCCTGATGGAGTTGGCTTGCGCATGAGCCTTCTGCGTCTGTTCGAGTGCCTGCTGGACCGTTCCGCGCGTGAAGAAATACGACACGAAGGCCCCGGTGATCACGCCCACGATCGCCGTGAGTGCGGTCCACACTTTAAGAGCGTCATCGACAGGGTATTTAGTAATCGCCGCCACTGTGACGGCGCCAATCACGACCAACAGTGCAATCGCCACGGCGGCCGACGGCCACGCGACTTGCTTGTCCATACCTACCTCACTTTGAGTGACGAAGAGCGAAGTGAACTAGATTCCGCCTCTATTTCGAATTGCGCCTTACGCTTGATTTGACCTCCTAATACCTGAAACCGCGAGAAAAAACCTTGGTACAACGCTCAACTCCGGCTTCGAAACACGAGCGAAATCTGCCAAGCTCCGAGCGCAAACAGGAGCGCCCAGACGAGAACGAATACGGCAAACACCGGCCCAAAGCGATTGGTTCCGATCGTTCCTAAAACACTGCTGACGATGGGCTCTAGGGCGGCGATCGAGGCGATCGTTACCAGGGCAAGACCGATTGAAAGCCAGAGCGTTAGCTGGAGGGTGCTGCGATTGGGGCCACCGGTTCGTGATCGCTCCTCAGCTAGCCGGCGCGCCTGTTCGGACGTGAATAGTGTGACTAGAACGAGCAATAATCCCACCAGGTTGGAGGCTTGGCCAACCTGATCCGATAGGCTGTCTGATACAGACATTACCGCCTCGACCTCTGTTTCGGCGGTACCAAGCCGAGTTGCTTCAAGGCATCTACTGGAACGCCCTCCGCTTGCGCCCGCTGCGGGAAGGTTACCGTCATTTGTGACAGATCGCGCTGGGACTGACCCCCAATTCCAATCCTTCCGAGCTCTGTCCAAGCTTCCTCGAGCGTACTTTCCTCGCTGAACCGGAGGGTCCAAGTGAGTCCTGTGTCGATGCTGCCGAAAGGAAACGGTGGCGTCGTTTCGCATCCAGTCAAGGCGCTTGTTCCTCAGGGCCTCGGCATACGTTGCGTTCATGGTGCTAATCACCCCTCGCGCCGCGGTAGCAGTTATTCGAAGGAGAACCTCGATTTCTCGTTGCGTTAGGATGCGCCCGGCCCGGTCGCAGATGAAGCGGACCTGATCGGCCCTGGCCGTGACCATAGTCGTTGGGACGGGACCAGAACCGTTAATGAGCTCGAGCGCTTGGTCGACGGCACCGGCAATTACGGCATCGACAAGCGCGGCTGCTTTTTGATCGTTGACGGTAGGGAGAGTCATAGCGCGGGCGACCGCTTTCCCTCTCTCGCTGTCATCAACCTTCACCGGTCCCGTCCCGATGCTATGCATCGATAGGTATCTGCGGCGCGCTCCGCCTTGGCTAAACTGGCTGGCTTGTACAAGCGAGATCTTTGGAAGACCGCGGCTATGGTCATTCTAGACAACTGCATCTGTGGTTTATTGCCTGATTCCGCGGTCGACTCCAAAGCCCGGGTGCGGGTTGGAAAGCTGCCCAAAACTCATCGAACGCCAGTCGCCGACCGATGATCAGACGCGGCTCCGCGCCCGCGACCGACTTAGCGCGAGGTAGGCCCGGTAATAGGCGCATCTGGCGTAGATGGGCCAACTCGAACGAGCACGGTCCTCGTGTCCTTGTCAGCCGTTTCCCATCGACGCCTATAGCGAAAGAACAGTTGGACTTCACCTGGTGCAAGCGCCCTGAAGCGGAAGCGTTGCAGCGAGGCACCGCCGAGAGTACGAGGCTTGGGAGTCTGCCATTCCATGCCCAGGTACTCAACAAGATTTGCCCCTTCTTGAGGGACTGAGACGTCCCACTTGAAGCCGGCCGTCGGCGTAGCTGGAAGGCTGATGTCGAAGTCGGCTCCCACGCTCGTGTGGACTTGCTCCATCACGCGCCCATACTACGTGCAGCATTCGGCTTCGGGGCCTCGCGACGACTTCACTCGCAAACACCCTCATGAACCCGGGCCATTCACCATGCATTTCCGGGGTTGGCCGCGTTCACCCGAGCGTGACATGGTTAAGACAGCCGGACCCAGCTACTTCACCAGGCGGACGGTCCAGAAATCGCTTGCCAGCGAACTATCGGTCAGATATAGGTAGGGCATTGTGCAATAGCCTTGCATGCCCCAGCTGGATCCCCAGGAATTGCGCACGATGAACCGTTGTTGACCGTCGTCATACCCGACGGCGAGCACCGCGTGGCCGCCAAGAACCTGTTCGCTCGGCTGCGGCATCGGAACTACCCCGGTCTGAGCCACCGGCTGGCTCTCGAAACTGTCGTAAACGGTGAATCCGAAGACGAATGGGTAGCCGGATGCAAGACAGCCCTTTAGCTGGGCGAGCACTTGAGGGACGCGCTGATATTGCACGGCGGTGTACTTAGCCGCCTCCGTGTAGGCGGCTGGCGGCGGTTTCTGCGCCAACTTGCTGTTAGGAGGGAACGGGTCGCCGTCGTAAGGCCAGGTCGGGTCTTCGCGGCAGACTCCCTGATGGGCGATGCTCTTGATACCGTCCCGGATCTGCGCCCCGCTGTCTGAGCTCACCGTCCCCTCCAAGGCGCGCTCGTTGTAATAGATGAACAGCCGTGAAGGCGTGAAAGGCGATGGAGCGGCCAATTTGGATTTGATCTGGACGAACTCATGCGCCCCGGCGATCGCGTTTGCCGTGCAGCTGCCGATCTGGCCTTGATCGTAGACAGGCGCGCTTTGCGGCCGCAGATCCGTTTTCGGCGGGAGGGATGTCAGCGTTGCGGGTGGCGCCGCATACAGATGATCTCGCTGGTCCGGCAGATCCCGGACCCAACCATAGCGCGCAATCCTGTAAGGCATCAGAGGTCCCCTAATTAGCCGACTTTGAAAACAAATAAGCTGCGGTCGAGGTACTGGCCGGTGTCATGCCAAACCGAATGGAAGAGGAAGGAGTTGCCGAGGTAGTCCGTTGGCTCGGCATTTCCCGGGATCGGTAGCGAAAAGCTCAGCGATTGCGTCTTGCCTGGATCGACAGACAGACCGGCGAAGTCCGGCGCCGTGAGCCGAGGGAAACGACTGTCCACGGCCACGACTGCGTCGTTTGGATCGGCCACCATGTTTGCCGCACCAACAAAGAGGTGAACAAAGAGCCACACCCATGTAGTTGGGTCAGGATTGTAAATCCCGAGGCTGTAGTTGATGACTCCCCCTGGTGTTGTGCTACCGGTCCACGATTGCCAGACAATCATTGGGCTCCTTGTCCGGCGCAGCTTCTTTTGCAGTTGATCGTCGGTTAGTGAGGTGAATTGTTCGCCGTTCTTCTCTGCCTCGGTGCGCCGTTTTTCGACCTCTTGCTTGATCCGTTCGGCATGTTTCGCCTTGGTTTTACGCGGCTCAGCCATGCGCGGCCTCCTTCATTGAATATGCCTCTGGCCTCCCCTTGGGGTGCGACTTGGCTTCACAGGACCCTCACGCGGTCATGCCGAATGCGGAGGACATCGGAGCCGGTCAACCTATGCCTCTTGCGAGGCTGAAAACCTTCAAGGCTCGTCCCCCATTTGGGTCGACGCCTGACGGAGCCGGCCCGGCAATAAACCGTCCATGAAATCGATAAGGGTCTAGCACAGTCTCCCTTCCCAGCCGTGCTGGGGCCGCAACAAGTCAGGACCGCCTGACCAACCTCCTGCGGAGAGCTTATGCCATACGTCAAGCGTCTGTCAAGTGGAAAACCACTTGACACACCGATGGGATAAGCGTAGCACTATACGCCGTTCCTTTACAGGCCGCTTGGAGGTATGTCGCCATGCGAAAAGTGGCTCTTTCTGCCGCTCTCTCGATCGCACTATTAGTGCTTGCCGCTGTGGGCGCGTTAGCCGACGGTATCCCGTCGGGTTGGTGAGCGCTGGCCTAGTCGCAAGGGAAAACGGAACCCGGTAGTCGAAGGGGTCGTCGGAAATGGGTGTAAATTTTGTTGCGGCCAATGAAAGGAACAGTCGAGAAGCCCTCCACCCGGCGACCCCGTCCGGCAGGGGTCGATGTGCGGCCGGAGTTGGTCCGCCAGGCCCGGATCGACGCCGGGCTCAGTCTGGCCGCGGTGGCGGGTAATGAGATCACGCGGGCTGCCATCCATCTTATTGAGACCGGAAAGTCGCGTCCCTCGATCGACACGCTCAACTTGATCGCAAGGCGAACGCGAAAACCGGTGTCCTACTTCATGCCGAGCGAATCGGGCGGCGGACCGCAATCCGGTCGGGCGCGTGCTCGGTCGCGCTCCGCTTCATGGCCCTCCGACCGCATTGCGCCCCTTGAGCGTTTGATGTTATCTGGCGATTTCGCTGCCCTCAAAGAGGCGGCCAGCACCCTCCTAACGAGTGCCATAGATGCTCGGGAGAAGGCCTTCGCCCACTACTATCTCGGTCGAGCACAGCTCCAATCGTCGGAGCCGGAGCCAGCTCGCCTGAACCTCAGTAATGCCCGTGCTTATTTCGGTTTGAACGACCCTTGGATGGTTGTCGAATGCATGGACTGGGAGGCCGGTGCCCTCTATGCTCTCGAACGACCCGAGGCGCTGCCTCTAGCACGGGAGAGCCTTGCAATGTGTCGGCAACTTAAGCCGATTCCAATCAGCACAGAAGTCAAGATCCTTGGTCACCTCGGGGCCATTCATGTCTCGCGACACGAGTGGAAGGAAGCGATCTCGTGCTACGAAGATGCCGTTGAACGTGCCGGGCCTCTCCTCGATTTGGACCGTTTAAGTCGCATGTACCAGGATTTGAGCTTGGCGTACCAGGAGACCGGCGCCCTCGTTAACGCCGCCTCCTATGCCCGGAAAGCACTGGCGCTGCATGAGATGCAACAAAATCGGGAAGCGGAGGCTTGGGCTCAAAACAATCTGGGTCTCATCTTGTTGAAATTGGGTCAGCTCGAATCTGGGGAACGGCATCTGCAGAACGCCTTGGCAATCTTTGAAGAGCTCGGAATCAGGCGGCGGAAGAGCAACCTACTTCTTAGTCTTAGCAAGCTCGAACTCACGCGGAAGGCGTATGCAAGAGCCGAGGAATATGCCATCGAGGCTCTTGCCTCGGCAAAAGCCTGCGGAGAAGAAATGACCGCCGCACTCGCGCATCAGACCCTCGGCGAGCTGGGGGCAATTCAACAAGCTAAAGAAGCAACCGATCAGCAATTCGCCGCTGCTCTTACTTTGCTGCGTCAGTGCAATGCACCGCAACGAATTCTAGACTGCCACCTAACGTACGCCGACATCCTGGAGAAGAGGGGCGACTGGCAGGGTGCCATCTTCCAGCTAAGGCAGGCACTTACGATAGCGCGTTCTGAGGTTCCGGCGCTATCTGCAAAATCAAATGTCTCTGCGGAGAGTATCAGCCTTTAGTCGACCGTGTAAAATTAGCTAGCGACGTCCCTGGAGTCTGCTCCTGACCCGCATTTTCGCCTTCCACAACGTAGTCGGATCTGTTTGAGCCTCCGGCGCAGTTCAGGTCTTGGGCGCTCACCTGTCGTGCCCTCGATTCCGGATCTCTGCCGCCGATTGGCTCGGTCGGCGATTGCTTCGACAATGCGGTCATCGAATCTTTCTGGAGCCGAATGCAGGTCGAACTGCCCGACAGGAGGCGCTGGAGCACCCGGCTGGAATTGGCTAACGCGATCTTCGAATACCTTGAGATCTTCCCCCAGCGCCCATTTAGGCCCCCGTTTCGGACCGGTTAACCCAGCGGCTCTCGCCGCGTTTGCCTACCCGCTGCCCTTCGTTGACAAACGAGACCTCCTCCAACTCAAAACCGGGCGGCGTGCTTGGATCCCACTTCCGTTCGACAACGACGTCGGGCCGAGCCTGGTATACGGCCTGACACCACTTGTCTAGCGCCTCGCACGTTTGCTTCCATTTCTCGGCGAGTGTCCGAGAGTACCCCGAATCGTGTATGGAGTGATGAGGCATGCCCTCGCGGTCATAGAAGACAACGCGGATCTCATGCTGGCCGGCCTGTTCTGCCGCTTGGGCCTTCATGCTGCGGCAGTCTTCAACCAGCCACCGCAACAATTCGTCGCCAAGATCTTGGAAATACCAACTTCCCCAGAGCGGCCGCCCCGGCCTACGCTGCTTCTTCGAGTATTCAGAGAGATCTTCCTCGCGGATAACCCAGGTTCGACCGACCTTAGTGGCGGCAATTCGACCCTCGTCGATAAGTTGGCGGACTCGAACATCGGTCAAGCCCAGCCGACGGGCGGCGTCAGGCACCCCAACCAGCTGACTACTCATTCACAATAATGCTATCGCAGACAAAAGGTTTTGTCAACGGAAGGGTACGTCACGGTATCGATCCGAGGACCAGGGGTCCGCACATCTCGACTAATCGGTGACAAATCCGCGAGGCATATCTCAGTGACGCCCGTTCTTGGCGTAGAATACCGCCAGGAGGCCGCCAATGGCTATACGCACTCGCGCCGAGTTGGACTTGGAAGAGATACGGGCGGCTGAGACAGGGCTCGCGAGCCTCAATCTTCGGCTCGCGTCCGAAAAGCGGGTCCCTTCCGAATTGTGGGAGGAGTTTCACAGATTGGCGAACGGGTTGCTGAGTGCTTCGCAGCGGGCTGTAGACTCCGTCGATCCCTACCTCGTCATTGCTCTGCAGCAGGGACAGGTTGCTTCCCTCCTGGCTCAGGAGGCAAAGGATCCGCTGACGCAGCGGCGTGAACTCCGGATCGGAATAGAGCAAATGCGCCAAGCGTTGCGAGACATCGTGGAAGGCGCCCCGGTGCGAGAGGACCGGCCTGCGAAAGAGATAGCCATATGGCTCAACGACATTTTGGGCGTACCGCAAGCAGCCCTAGCGGAAGCCCTTGGAACGAGCCCTCGGAGTCTCCAAAGGTGGCTCTCTGCAAAGGACCCAACCGAACCTGACGGCCCTGACGCCCAGCGACTTCGCATGGTCGCTCGGATTGCAAACCAGTTAAGGCACATCTTGACTGGGCCCGGCGTAATCGGGTGGCTTCAGCGGCCAAATGACGGATTAGGAAATCAGGCCCCGGTTCAGTTGATCGACGATCCGAACGCGTTTCCGAAGCTTGAGCAGTTAGCGATTCGCGCTCGCTCGGGCGACGCCTCTTGACCATCTGTGCCCGAACTCATTGGATACCGGCTGGCCAATTGGGACACGCCTCTGTGGCCCAAGCCTAACCCTGCAGCTCACCGGTTCAATCATGCGAATGCCGGTGCCACGCAGTACATAGCCCTACATCCGCTCGGGGCTTGGGCAGAGTACCTTCGAGGCGAAAATCGTCGGACGGCCGACTCTCTGGCGGAACTTCTTGGAAGGATCTGGGCTCTCCGCCTATCTGTTGACCGGCCCTTTGAGCTCACGTACAATAACGCGCCCACGCAAGGGATTGACCCTGAAGAGCTCATCGCTGAGAACCAATCGGCTTGTCGGGATCTAGCGGACCGTTGGAGGAGCGATCCAGCAGCTCCTAAAGTCTTCTTGGCACCAAGTGCGGCTTTGCCGGGGACCTTAAATCTGGTGATATTTGGTGAACGAGTCGCCGTGCCGTACCTGAATGAAATCGTTGATCCGAGTATTGATGTGCCAGCCTCAATCGTCGCCGAAAGATCCACGGCGCCTGAGTCGTTGCTGTCTCTTGTCCGGTTTCATGGAAGCCCACACGCCGAGTTCGACTCGTGGAAGGCTGGAGGAGGATTTGTGTTCAAAGAGCCTCATGCGTAGTAAGCTGCGGGTCCTCGCGTCGCCGGGCGCAGCCGCCACGCGTGAGGGTTGGCCGTGGCAACCCGTCCTCGGCGCCGGTGCCAGTGGCGATGACGCCCCATTGGCACGAGCACGTACGATCCTAGCCCGTAGGGCGTCCACCTGACCGCGATCAACCAGGTGACCTGGAGGACAAAGAAGACGACGTTGACTTCTCGTTAGCGCCCGGTCTCTCGAAGACGTCGACCGGACATTTCTAAAGCATGCGCGGTCCCGGAAGGCCAAGGCTCCGCCAGGTACGGGAAGTGGTCAAGGAACTCTTTGTCGAATTTGAGGGGATTGGGCGGTGTCTTCGGCTCGATGGGCGCCTGATCCACAACGATTGGTCGTTGAGCGACTCCAGTTCGTACTTTTTGCCGTTAAACTGGCCCTCGATGTCCAGAAACATCGATAGGAACGTGGTGGCCACCCGATCTTCTGGACGCCGGCCGAATGGCCAGGTCCCTGTGGTATCCATATCGTCGCGCAAACATTAGGGATGAAAATCTCGAAGGCCCGCCGCAACGGGATGTTCAAGGCCTCTTTGTTCCAGCCGTTGTCTGGAATGTTCAGGCTCTTGGAACAGAGGCGCAAAGGTGAGGGCGATGACGACGCTTTCCTCCTTGGCCGGGTCACCGCTAGGAAAGCCCAACAGGTCGTAGACGTCGGCGGCACTGACCTCGATGTCGGAGAAAATCGAATTGACGGCGTTGGGATCATTGTGATCAGCGATCGCCTGGCACGCCCTAAAAACGGCTGGATTAACGTCCCCGTCATAAGCTGAGATCTCGGGACTGTCAAGCGACCGGCGTGCGCTTGCCGGGACACTATCGGTCATCATCCGAGCAGTCCTTGACTTTGGCTTTGGTCAGCGTATAGTCGCACTTGGAGGGGCTGCCTTGGGGCCATGGATCGGTCGCATCGATCCGACCAGTATCACCGCGTTACTCCCTCATGCCTGAGCCTCTGAACGAGCGTGACTGGGACACGCTGATCACGAATATTCGTGCCCATGAGTGCCTTCCCTTCCTGGGAGCTGGCGCCTCCGCCCCGGCGCTTCCGCTGGGCTGGCAGTTGGCGAAGGACTGGGCCCGACGTCACGGCTATCCGCTGCAAGACTCGCAGGATTTAGCTCGCGTCGCCCAGTTCATCACGGTTGATCGGGGTGACTCCAAGCTTCCCAAGCAGTGGGTCGCCCAGCAACTCGCCGTAGCCAAGCCTCCGGACTTCCACAGCCCTGGCGAACCGCACGGAGTGCTTGCCGACCTTCCTTTGCCCATTTACATGACAACCAACTACGACGATTTCATGGTCCGCGCTCTCAAGTCACGTAGCCGAGCCCCTTATCGCGAGGTCTGTCAGTGGAACGATGACGTCAAGGCCGCCGTCGGATTCACCTCCGTTTTCGAGACGGCAGACGGCTGGGCGCCCCAACCGGAAAAACCGGTTGTCTTCCATCTTCACGGCCACACCGGGATGCTCGACTCCATGGTCCTTACCGAGGACGATTACTTCGACTTCCTGATCAACGTCGGCGATCCGAAACTGCTGCCACCCAAGATCAAGGAAGCGCTCACGAGCTGGTCGCTGCTCTTCATCGGCTACAGCCTCACCGACTGGAGCTTTCGCGTCATCCATCGGGCACTTGTGGCCCAGCGGCGGCGCACCTCGCGCAGATTCAACGTGACGGTCCAGCTGGGTCGAAAGCAAGATACCCAGGCCGCTCGCGACTACCTCGCCAAGTACTACCAGTGGATGAATGTCCGGGTTTATTGGGGAGAGGCCCGCGACTTTCTTCAGCAGCTAGCCGATCAATGGCATAGGAGCCTGGTACCTGTTGACTGAGCCCATTCAGCCCTACGTTGGACCGCGTCCGTTTGAGCGCAGCGATCAGCGCGTGTACTTTGGACGGGAAAGAGAAGTCAATGAAGTTCGATCGCTGATCATTGCTGAGCCGATCGTGCTCCTTTATGCCGCCTCTGGGGCGGGCAAGACGTCCATGATCAACGCCGGCGTCGTTCCAGGGCTGGAGGAGCAGTACGAGGTGCTCTCGATGGGGCGGCTTCGGTCGGCCTCCGAAGACGTCACACCGCCGCCCAGCGTCGGCAATGTGTTCGTCCTCAATGCCCTGGACAAATACATCCGTGGGGCAACGGCGCGAAATGCCCCGGACCAGACCCCGCGCCAACGAATCCGTAAGGACACATCCTTTCCGGCCGAGGATGATCAGCGTTTCGCATCCGGGTCAGCCTACGGGCCTACCCCGACACCCCTATCAGTTCCCCTCTTCCTGAGCAGCCGGAAACTAAGCCTCAGCGAGGGGACCCCACGGCCGCGCCTCCTGATCTTCGACCAACTTGAAGAGCTCTTTTACGCATCACACGAGCCCCGGATTACCTACAGAAAGGAGTTCTTCGGACAAGTCCGCCAGGCGCTGGCGGAGGACAAGTCGCTACGCGTGCTCTTTGCGATGCGTGAGGACTATGTGGCGCACCTCGACCGTTTTGCCGGAGTCCTCCCGGGCGGATTGCAGACCCGTTATCGCCTCGAACCGCTGCGGTGGAACGCTGCGCTGATCGCTGTGATCGAGCCTCTGAAACGCACCACCACGGCTTCGTTCGCGCCGGGCGTCGCAGAAAAGCTGGTCGACGATCTCATGCAGGTTCGTATCGATACCGGACTCGGGACAAATGAAGCCGTACGCGGTGAGTTTGTCGATCCGGTTCAGCTGCAGGTGGTATGCCAGACTCTCTGGGCCCAACTGCCGGCTGGCGTCGACCAGATCACGGAGCAGCATCTGGTCAGCTATGGCAACGTCGACCAAGCGCTCTCCCGCTTCTACGATGAGGCGATCGCGGCTGCCGCCCTGAAAGCCTCTACCGGGGAAAGAGAACTACGTGGCTGGTTTGAACGGATCTTCATCACGCCGGGCGAGACCCGCAATTTCGTATATCGGACGCCCACCACCACGTCTGGCGTCGCTAATGAGGCGATCGACGAGCTTGTCAGTCGGCACCTGATCAAGCCTGAAGTCAGGGCTGGTGCTCGCTGGTACGAATTGAACCACGACCGGTTCATCAAGCCGATTGTCGACTCGAACAAGGCGTTTCTCTTCGAGCTGGCCGGCGTGCCCACAGAGGACTACAGCGAAAAGGCCAACCAGGCGCTGGCGCATGCGGAGGAGGCCCGCTGGACCTCGCGGCTCGATGACGCCATCGCGTTTACCGAGCGAGCCCTCGAGTTGTATCGCCAGCAGGGTGATCGGCCTGGAATGGCGAATGCCTTGAGCAAGCAGGCGGAGATCAGGAGAGCGACGCGCCAGTTCTCCGAAGCCCGCAATCTTCTCGAGCAAGCGCGGACGATTTACGTCGAGGCTCAGGACAAAGGTCGCGAAGCCAACACACTCCGGGCGTGCTCTGAGATCGCCCATGATCAGGGGGACGAGGACGAGGCGCTCCGGCTGCAACACCTGGCTCTTGCGATCCATCGACAACTTGGGGACCAGCAACAGGTTGCGTCAACCTTGACAAGCATCGCCGTCCTGATGGATGCACGCGGACAGCACGTTGAGGCCCTTGGAGCGCTTGGGGAGGCGCTGACGATCTACCGAATCGGCCATGATCGGCGGCAAGAAGCCAACACGCTGGGCAACCTCGCAGCGGTCTACTATCAGATAGGTTCGTTTACCAAGGCGCTTGAACTGTATCAGCAGACGCTCGCGATTGACCGCGAGCTGAAGGATCGGTGGGGTGAGGCCAACACGCTGCGCGACATCGGCTTCGTCAAGCTCCAGATGGATGATTGGGCTGGCGCGCTGGAACTCCTGAACGAGGCGCTCGAAATTTATCGCGAGATCGACGATCGGCCCGATGAGGGTAGCATGCTAACGACCATTGGCGGACTCTACGCCGCTCGCGGAGACCTCGCCAAAGCTGCCGAGTTCAAGCACGCCGCCTTCGAGGTCTACCGAGACCTGCGGCTTGACCGTGAGGCAGTGAGCACCCTGGGTGAGATCGCCGCCGTGAGCCTTCAGATGGGCGATTACCCGACGGCCCTCAATTCGTGGCAGACCACCCTCCAAGTACCCGACCCAATGCGCGCACAGGAATTCGAGGAAGCGGCGCTCCGGATCTACGAGGAGATTGGAGACAAGGCCGGCAGGCAAGCCGCCGCAAGCCAGCTGGCTGAACTGATCCGGGAGGGAACGACCGGGGCCGGGCTTACCGACAATTCGACCACCCTTGGCGGCGCCTAGCAAAGACAGGAGGGCGTGTAGAGATGGACGCCGCGATCCGACACCCACAGGCTCAACAGACGTCGACGGCGCGCGGAGCCATCGATCGAGGGATCGGCGACCGATATGTCGGGGCGTTCGGCATCCTCGTGACGGCGGCATTGATGGTCCTGGCATTCTGCCTGCTCTTTTACGGGCTGATGCAGTTCTGGCCACCGCCTGCTCCATCGCCTGGATCGACAACGGCGCCCCCTGCCGTCACGCTGTTCAGGGCCAGTATTGACGTGTCTCGCGATTACCGGCTGTTTGTCGTTGCCGCGTTGGGCGGCGCGCTCGGCGGGATGGTCCACTCGTTTCAATCCTTGACCTGGTACGTGGGGAACCGGAAGCTCGTTCGGAGCTGGTTGATCATGTATGCGCTGCTCCCCCTGACCGGAGCCGCGATGGCCCTCATCTTTTACATCGTGCTTCGGGCCGGGCTGGTATCACCGCAGGCCACCGAGCAGGACATCAGCCCATTTGGCTTCGTCGCGATTGCCGCGCTTGTCGGCCTGTTTTCTGAGCAGGCCTCCCAGAAACTGAAGCAGGTTTTTGAGACGCTGCTGACGCCGGCCCCAAAGGGAGACGACTACGTCGCACCCAACGCAGTCCGGATCACTGGGTTCGTGCCCACTCAAGGCGAGGCAGGGGTGGGCGTGACCATTCGGGGCAGCGGGTTCACGGGAGCGACGTCGGTCGAGTTCAACAGCATTGCGGCGATTCCAACAGTTGCCTCCGATAACGAGATCAGGGTCTCCGTACCGGCCGGTGCCGAGAGCGGGCCCATAACGGTGACCAGCCAGGCGGGGTCGACCACCAGCGCGTCGTCCTTCACCGTCCTTTCGAAGGTCACGATTACGAGTTTTGCGCCGACGCAGGGGCCGATTGGCTCACCGGTTTTGATCACGGGCAGGGGCCTCGGCGATGCGGACTCGGTCGAATTCAACCAGGGGCGCGCGGTCGCAACGGCCCTCTCAGATACGACCGTTCTCGCCACCGTCCCTCCGGGCGCGATAAGCGGACCGGTCAGCGTTAGAGGACAGAATCTCAATTGTGTGAGCTCGGACAGCTTTACCGTCACCCCGCCCGCCGGGGGCCCGCAACCATGAGGGAACCCGCGACGACGTCGGCTCAACCCCACCGGCACAAGGAGTAGCCCGTCGCAGACACTAAATCGAACCACTGGATTGACGCGCCTCTGAGCTAGCACCATCAGACTAACGGTCGACAGTTACAGTCGTATCACGCCTGCCCTCCATCGGCAGGCGGCGCAGACGATAGATTTCACCCTCGCTCGGAATGAGGCGCCCATCGGAGTCGTGCCCTAAGCCAATCGGACAGATCGTTCCTTCTACGAGTTGCCCGGAGGTGGAAACCTCGCCAGACCTTGCCCTCAGGTCCAAGTCGCTTGGGCAACCAGCGGCTATGCAATGAGACTGAGCTCTTCGGCACGAGATTTGCCCGGGGCGATCTTGGTTAAGGGACTATCGCGGCTTGCAGACCTAATTGAACGACCCTAATGATCCATCGTTGGAGGATCGCGCGATGATCATCGATGAGGCGGTTCGTGACGAGCGGCTTTAACTATGACAGCCTAAGCTCGCTCGCACCCTCTGCCTGAGTTGATCAGTTCCCCTCGTCATACCGTCAGCCCCCCTTGGTTTTCGATGGGGAGCTAGCTTTGACGATGCCACCAGCCCAGTTGTCAACAATTTGGGTGGCGGCTTGCTGCGCAAAACCGAAGACGAAAGCGTACGGAGGAACGTACGCGGTATTGGCCTTTAGGAAGCCAAGTAGTCCGGTTTGTACAAGGAAGACGAGGATAACGGCGAGTGCCGCCCCCGTTGGCGCCTTCAGGAGACCCTGGTAAAGCCAGATCGTGTATGGAGTATTTTCGCTCCGCAGGCTGGAGAGAAAGACAGGCCGAGAGCAGCCCGCCAAAACCGCCGGCAATCTCGACGTCAAGGACGGTGGCTGCATGACAGGTCGACGACGCCGGAACACCACACAATGAGAAGGCTCCAGGGGCGAGCGCGGCGGCCACCGCCATCGCAGCCAGTCCAACCAGCAACAGCGTGGTGATCGAAAACAGAATGTTCCGCAAGGTTCGCAGGTCGGAGTGAAAGCTATCGGATCGCGAATTAAGTCCTTGTAGAGTCGCCTTTAGGGCCTGGCGCTCCTCGATGCCCAGGTGGTGCTCCGTCGCTTCCAGCACCCTCCTCTGTGTCTCAGTGCCGGCGGGCACGAGGATTCCTATCGCGTGCAGTGTCTGCTGCGTCTGGCTGAGCCGCGTCCTCCGCGTACAGCACAAACTCTTCTTCGGCCAGGTGAAGCCCACGCCATGCGGCCTCGATCGCTGAGCCGGTGGCCCACTGACCAAGCCAGCTTGATGAAACCGATCCCAGTGCCGTTGAGTCGGGCGGCGTGCTTGGCCTGCGCGATCTCACCGCGCACGGCGGACAAACGCGCGTGGTCGGGCGTTTTGGCGACGGCAACCTCCAACCGATTGTCACGGTCCCGAATCACCTGCCGCCAGCTGGCCATCCAGCTTCTGGGTCGGTCCATGCTGTCTATCGCTTGGCGCGACGGTACGCTTGACGCACCGACTGCACGTAGCGCGCTGCCTGCGCCTGGCTCTGAATGCGCTGGATGTGGTCCGCAATGGCCGCTGCCGACCGCGGCGAGATTTGAAGCTGCCGTCGGGCCGCTACGTGGATGAAGGCCTCTGTCATCGGCGTTAGCTCCGTCGATACGCCGCCGAGCAAAGCGCGAAGCCGATCAAGGAGTTGCTGCAGCCATCCAGATTGGACCAAGCCGGACCGAGCAGGATCAGGGGCCACGGGCGGTGCGTCATCTCGGAGGGGTATGTCGGCGAGCAAGGGTACGAGTGAAGCGGCGCCACGATCCCGAGCGGTCAGCGGCTCCAGCTCGAAAATATCCTCGACGGTGCGCAGGATCGAAGTGTGGTCGCGCTGCGTTTCGTCGATTTGGCCTTTCCTCACCCATGGCGATACGACAAGGGAAGGAACGCGCACACCAAGCTGACCAAAGTCAAAGCCATGGCGGCTGCCATCCACGTCGAGCGGGCGATCGCCTGGCCGGTCGCCGCTGGGCGGTGGCACGTGATCATAAAATCCACCGTGCTCGTCAAAGAGGACGATCAGCAAGCTCTCGTTCCAGTGCGGTGACCGGCGAATAGCGTCGTAGACATCCTTAATTAACTTCTCGCCGCGCGTTACATCCTCAACGGGATGCATCGAGTTGCCGCCTCGAGGATTTGTCCCGAAGAACGTGCCATAGGCTGGCTCGATGAAGTTGTAGGCAATATCGAACTCCGCCGCCTGGACTGCTCCAGGAAAATCAGCGAAGTCGCGGAAGAGGGGCCGTGTCCCAAGCTCGGATTCCCAGTTGTCCTCGATCATTCCCGCAAGAAGGGTTGTCTGCGGCGTTTCGTCGCCTTCCCAAATCGCCCATCGCCGGTTCGCCTTCGTCAACCGCTGGAAGATCGTGCCCCGTTCAAACGAGTACCCACTGGAAAGGAAGGTCTCCGTCAGCTCGCCACGGGTGGGCATGTCGTCCATACCGCCGGAGGATGCGGCGTGCACGAAAAAGCGATTCGGCCAGGTGGGCCCGGGCATTGAGGCAAACCAGCGGCGGCAAACGCAAAACTCGCGGGCCAAGAAGTTAAGGACAGGCAGCTGGGCAGGCGTGAAACCCTTGAAAATCGCGGCGGTATGTGAAGGATTCTGCGCAGCGAAGTTGGCGGCGAAGCCACCCATATCGATCTTGGGGAAAGGGCCATTCGGCGGGTAGGTCGCCGCCACCCCACAAAGCTGCTGCACCACGTCCATGAAGCCATGGGCAGGATCACTTGGCATGGCGAAGTCGGCCCCGGCCGACATTTTGAAATCCTGCCCATTCCAGACGTTGCCTTCGTCCCCGGCGAGGTCACCAACGCCGGAGAATCCAAAGATATGGTCGTACGAGCGGTTCTCGAGCATCAGTACGAAGACATGCTTGATTCGATCTTGAACGCTCATGATGACGCTAGACTAATCGCTTCTGTGGTGGCTGTTTTCGCGCTGAGCCCGTTTTCAGCCTGCGCGACACGCTGCCCGATCACTGACGCTCCAACTCAGCGTAGGGATGGCGTCGACGGTTGCTGCCGAATCGCCAATTCGATCTCGCGGCTATAGCACCATCAGAGTGACCCTCGACACGTACAGTCACCTCACTCCGGCGCTTCACAAAGCGGCTGCCATGACGATGGGATTTAGTCGTCGTGACTTTGCGATAATGGGCTTGTCCACGCGATGGGCTGCCGATGCTTAACTTAATCCTAACAAGATCTTCATCAATCCTTCATTTTCCGGGCAAAATGTTCGCTTCACAGCATCTCCTGAGTATTTAAGGTGTGCAACGGATGGAAGAGAAGCCTAGGAAAGACGACGGCGCGGCGGACTCTAGCCAACTTACCTCATCACAGATTTGCGACCTATACGCCGACCGTGTCTATCGATTTGCGTCGATCATTGCTAAGGGTGATGTAGAGGCAGATGATCTCGCGCATGACGCGCTGGTTCGCGTAATCCGGTACGCGACTCACTACGATCCGCGACGTGGTAATGTCGAGTCGTGGCTCTGGCGAATCGTGTTGAATCAGGCGAGAGACACAGCTAGGCTCACTGTCCGCCGATGGCTTCTTTTCGAACGGCTTCACAGCGCCGGGAACCCGTTGGCGTCGGCTGAAGGTCGAGCTATCGATCGGTTAACGACGGCCGAACTGCTGTCAACGATACGGCAGCTACCGAAGAAGGATCGGCAACTCCTGGGACTACGCTTCGGAGCCGAGCTATCGTTCAACGAAATCGGAACAGTTATGGGCGCTAGTGAGGCGGCAGTTGCCGTAGCCACGCGGCGGGCCCTCGCGAAATTGCGGAGCATTTGGAGGTTACCTGAAAATGAAGGATAACTTCGAGCGGTATTTAAGCAGAAGGCTGAGTCAGGTTTCGGCTCCTGCGTACCTTGTGCCGCGTACTCTTCAGACTGTGCGTCAAAAGCAGGGCACCGCCACAACGGCCCGCGCGGCTTCTCATTTCAAGCAACTTGCAGCCACGCTCGCAGCGCTCAGCCTTTTGACAGTTATCCTCCTTGGGGCTCTAGGAGAGTTTGGACCCACCATGAGCTACGCTGTGGCGAGTGTTGACGTGGTCAGCGCACAAATCCATCTACCGACATTCGCCCGGCTATCTCAGGGGGAGGCCTCCAATAGGGCAATTCAATGGCTCTCGAGTCAGCCAGCGAAAGTGAGCGGCTATCGCCTATCTTCTGCCTACCATGCCGATGCGCTTACCAAGGTGGTGGACCCCACTGGGTACGACACCTACACAACGTCGTTCCCCGAGAATGATTATGTCTTTTGGTACAGCGCCCCTGCTCAGGGCGGGTACCGAAACGTCACGGCCTTAGTAGTAGTTAACGCATGGACCGGGGCGATCGAGTCGTCTCAGATTCGGGAGGTGAATTAGCGGCGCCGGGCCCTAAAATGCATTCTAGTTCGTCAAGGTGGACTTCTACGTGCAGGAATAGTCGCTTACCTAAGACTATTGGGTCATAACAGAGCTTGTTCTGGCGACGGTGCGTTTCTGGCGATGTGACCGCAGAGCGCTCCAGCGAGAGGGGGGTCGAGTATCGATTCCAGAAACGGCCGAAGGCGAGAAGGGTGCTGTTCAGAGTGAAGGTCGTGAGGCAATTGCTGCCGGCGACGACGGGATCACGGAGAAAGCGCAGCCCGCTCTCGACCAGGTTCAACAAAGAGGCGCGGCACGGCAAGAAGAGAACGCGAACCTGTCCTTGTCGCGCCCCCAGCGGGCCTTGAACGGTTCGGCCGCTCCATCGCCAGGTCCAAAGATGGCTTGCGGGCGGCGGAGCCCAGACCCTACGGCCGCCCAGATCGTGGCCGGTCGTCAAGGCTCTCGGCCGCTGCGTCATTCCAGCTCCGTCTCGATCGCGGTTTCGCTCTACCCGCACAGCGCCGCCAACGCAGTGCTAGGCGCGGCAATCGCTCATAGTACGGGGCCGGCTCGCTCCTAGGCATCTCGTTTCAATTGGCCACCCACAGGCCGTGAGCTGATGCAAATCGCTGCGCATGTGCGCGATGACGGTCACCTCAGGATGGCGGAGCGTGCCTCCATCCCACTCTCAATATTCTTGTAATGACCCCACTAGTTCCACTCTCCCAAGGATGCGGATTCGACGACGCCAGTCTGGGCATTGATGGTCACTAGGCCTTTGACGTTGGCCCAATTGGCCTGACCTGGCGCCGCGAATTGAATGACCCAAACGTCGCTCGCTG
>JAXDLN010000006.1:0-2603 GCA_034666565.1 Chloroflexota bacterium | reverse complement strand
TGATCGGCCTGACGAAATTGACCTTGGTCTCGAGGCTCGTGTAGCGCTCGCCAACCGCGAGGGTCGTGTGGACGGCACAACCCAGGGCCGAATCAAGGATCGTCATCGCAAAGCCTCCATGCACCACGCCGATCGGGTTGTTCAGGTATTCGCCGGCTTCGCCCCGAAAGACTGCTCTGCCTTCCTCGACCTCGCCACCGGTGATACCCATCGTCGACATGATCGGAGGCGGAGGCAGCTGTCCCGACATCACAGCCTTCATGAACTCGAGGCCCGACATTCCTGCCGCGGCAGGCAATGGTGCCCGCGGGTCCGTCCACGTCACTGTTCTGGTGCGCGTTTTCGAGTCGGTCACCTCATCCTCAAACTGCGCTCAGCTGCCAAGGCTTCCCTCGATTTCCAGGGTCGAAAGAATTGCAAACACGCCCAGGGCGGCCATGGCCACGCCACTGATCACGCTGAGGCCGCGTAGGACCCGCGGCGTCACTCGCGCCCGCAAGCCCGCGCCGAGGCCGGCCACGATGCACCACCATGTCGCCGAGCCGGCGAACACGCCGATGACGACCATGGCGGGCGGGAGATAGCCGTCGCCGACCCCGATCCCAAGCGAGGCGACGAGAGCCGCGAAGGAAATGATCGTGGCGGGATTGGTGATGGTGAGTCCCAGCGTCGATGCATAGGCCAGGGCCAGGCCCGCACGATCGAGTGCTGGCGCCGGATCCTCGTTCTTGGGCCGGCTGGCAACAGTGCGGATGCCAAGCAGCACGAGCGCTGAACCCCCAATCAAGGTCAGCCACAACCGTTCGCCCACGAGTACCGCCGTGACGGCGGCGATGCCGAAAGCGGCGAGGCCGGCGTAAAGACCGTCCGCGGTCGCCACGCCGAGTCCTGAGACGAGGCCCGTCAGCCAGCCGCGAGCTAGAGTGCGCCTAAGGCATAGAAAGAAGATCGGCCCCGGCGACGCCGCCACGACGAAGCCGATGACGAAGCCCCGAATCAGCAGGCTGGACACCGCGGTCGCTCATCGGCGGCATTGTAAATCTGCCATCCGGAAGCGAACGGGGTAAGTTTTGGTTGCCGGTGTCATCAACCTCGTTGGTATCCTCCCGTTCCGGAAGCAAACGACCGTCGCTCCTGCCGCCGGCGCTTAGGACTTCTGCCACATGAACCGGGTGACGCGACGAAGGTTGCTCGGTTACGGCGCGGCGGCCGCCGCTCTCCTTCTTGTCTTGCTGATTGCGATTGCCGCCTTCCTGGCCATGCAGGTCACGTTTCGCAACCCGACCCCAAATGGCGCGGTGGCGGCGCAGAACTGCTCACCCGCGCCATGCGCCGACGTCCAGGACTACACGCTGTGGGTCTCAAACCTGAAGGTCGATGGCGACCTCGTGAGCATGCAGGTGAAATTCAAGAACTCGAGCAACGCGACTCACGCGTCACCTGACGATTTGAGGCTGATCGACTCAAAGGTGCACAGCTCTGGTCTGATCACCGATGCGCCCGGCTGCCAGACGTGGAGCCGCCACGAGTTCAGCAACGGCGACACGTTCGGGCCGAAGACGGTGTGCTTTCGAGTTACCACTGCCGACCCGCCCCTGGTGTTGCGCTGGTCGCCTGATTTCGGGCTCTTCTGCTGCCAGGCCGACATCAAATTGTCGTAGCAGCCCGCAAGCGCAGCGCGACATCTGGTCGATTCGTAACCAGCGTCGTGACCCTCGGGTCGGCCATGAACCTCGCGATCTCGCTGTCTTCGTCCACAGTCCAGACCCAGACCGGCAACCTCTTGCGCTTGCAGTAGCGAAGCAGGCGGATGCGCGCGAGCTGCTGGTGCGCAGCGACGAAGTCGGCGCGTGAACGCTTGAGCCGGTCGCCGGGGAACAGCTCGGCCAGGCGCTCTGTCATCGTCGCCCAAGCGTGCATGTCCCTCAGGTCGGTGCCGAGGGTCAGCCCCGCCTGCACTTCGGGGAAGAGGTCCTTGACAGCTCGAATCGACACGACCTCGCCGGACGTCACCACGAACTGGCCGCCGGCCCTGTGAGCCAGAAGCGTGCGCACGATCTCGCCCTCGTCGCCTGGTTCCTTCAGATCCACGTGCAGGCCGACGCGGCCCGCGACGAGGTCGAGGAGCTCTGCCAGCGTCAGCAGCTCGGCCCCGAGCTCAGCTTTCAGCTCTGCGTAGGTGAGGCTGCTGGTCGGGTGCCGGGACGGGGTGAAGTCGTCGTGATAGTTGACAAGCATGCGGTCGGCGGTGCGCCGCACGTCGAGCTCGACGTAGTCGACGCCGAGAGCAATGGCGCGGTCATAGCGCTCGGCAGCTGGCAGCCCGGCGACGCCGCACGACCCCCGGTGAGCGCTGATCAGCGGGCTCACCGAGCCACAGTAGTCCCTCTTGCTGACCATTCCCGGAGGTATGGGGCCTTGCTGCGCTGGTCGGTATGCGGCGACACTGGGGCCGTGGCCGGCCTGCACCCTGTTGTCGTCGTCACCGGCGCCACCGGAGCGATCGGTGCAGCGACCGCATTGGTTCTGGTGCGCCGCGATGCGCGGGTGCTGCTTCTCGCACGGCCCTCCGACCGCCTCTCCGCGCTCGTCAAACGGTTGGG
>JAXDLN010000005.1:0-67918 GCA_034666565.1 Chloroflexota bacterium | reverse complement strand
ATCAAAGAGTCCAGGAAAGGACCACCACGTCAAAGGCTCCGTCTGCATGCGGCAGCCGTTGCGCCGCCCCGACGCCGAAGCGCACGTTTCGAGCACCGGCTTTTCTGGCGGCCTCCTTCGCGGCTGCGATTGCTGTTTCGTCCGGATCAAGCCCGACCACGCGGGCCGCTTACGGTGCGACGCCGCGGGCGAAGCGGCCATCGCCGCAGCCGAGGTCCAACACGCGCTTCCCGAGCACGAGCGCGGGGCCGCCCCATTCGGCGAGCTCATCGCTTGGGCGGGGTCGGAGGGCCGAGGAAGATGCGGCGACATGCCTGCCAACGTCGCCGACTGGGCCGGCCGCATCGATGCTCATGCTCGGCACTCAGTTTAACCGCCCGGTTTTGAGCCAAATCCTGGTCGAGGTCGTCCAAGGGTTTGCCGAGCCGATCTCAGCTTCGGTTGAGACGGGCGCCTTGGACAATGAGTGCCTTCAGGGCGGAGGCATTGATGGCGTCACCCTCGTGGAAGTCGATAGCACGAACCGACTTGCTGTCGAGACGCGTGTTGAAGAGCCCTTTCGGATCCTTCAGCTGGGCTCCTTTTGGAAAGGTCAGCCTCACTGCGTTCTTGAGGACCTCGCCTATGCAGACTATGCCCTCGTGGGACCAGACGGGCACCCCCTCGGGGCGAGAGGGCTTCTTCCACTTCACCTCTTCGATTACGCCCGGGTCGGCGCCCCTGATGAGAGCCCGCAGCTGGCGCAGCCTCTCACCCCTCCAGCCAGCCGTCCTGCGGACTATGTCATCTATCTGTTGGGACGCCGATGCGTCGCTCATTTCGACGCTTTGCTGCGGGTGCTCAGCACCCGGCGGACCGAGGGGCTCAGTTCCTTGTCCTTGCGGTGGATACAGCCAAGCCAACAACACGGCCGCCGCTTCCCCTCCAACAGCTCGGATTGCACTCGCTGGATGTGCTGGCTCCTCGTTACTGCTTTCTTCGGCCAGAGCACCCAGCAGATCCATTCATTGCGGGCAAGAGGGGTGAGGTCCTGCCACGCAGCGAGAACCTTTGGGTTGGCAATCAGGACGCGTCTCAAATCCACCGGGACTGTATGTACCACTCCGCCGGAGATCGCCCTGGAGCTCATCGATCGCCCATCGTAGCTTAGCTGCGGTCCAAGGCAGCCCTAGGTCGGCGCGGCGCCGGGCGCTCGTCTCATCGGCGACCTCGTCGCGAAGCGCCGGTCAGCGGGATCGAGAGTCTAGATCCGCCGCAGCGCCTCGAATTCAGCCGGTGAGAGCTGCACGGTCACTCTGAAACTGCCCGCCGACTTACAGCGGAACAACCTGCCAGCGCAGCCAGAGGGTGGCAATCGCTAGCAGGCCCAAAACCACGGTCCCTACGAGCTCCCGCGTTTCGCCTTTCCTAGCATGGCGGACCGCCGCCCCCGCCATGATGATCGCCAGCCCGGCCGCGGCCAGCGGCGCAAGCCAGGGCAAGACATGGATCGCTGGCGGCACGATCAAGCCGACGGCCGCGGCGATCTCGGCGACGCCGATGAACTGGCGGAAGGTTGGGTGAAGCGGTGACCCCGTCCGACGGCGCCCCCGCATTCGCCGGGCCATGACCTCGAACCCCACGGTAAAGAGCAGCCCATGGAGCAAAAAGACGAGCGCGAGGAAGACCTGTAGCACCCAAGCAACGGTGTTCAAATCGCGCCCTCCCCACGTGGCAAAGTCTTCACCTCGATAGTTGAAGCCTCAATGATCATACGCCGCCATGATTGCTAGTGTCAAGTTAAACTAGAAACGAGATGGCCGAGCGACGCAGGCAGGAAGAGATCGTCCGGCTGGTGCTGGAGCTGAGCAAGACGCTGGTGAGCCACTACCAGGCCAGGCTGGCCGAGCTCCACCTCACCTCTCCGCAAGCCATGCTGCTGCACCAGTTGGACGACCCGCTGCCGATGAACGAGGTGGCCGGCAAGCTCCACTGCGACCCCTCCAACGTGACAGGGATCGTCGACCGTCTCGAAGGGCGCGGTCTCATCGAAAGGCAGCATCTGACAAAAGACCGGCGGGTCAAGCACCTCGCGCTGACCGCCGAGGGCCGCCGGCTCAGGCGGCGGGTGGAAACCATCCTCTCGTCGGCCCCTGGACTTTCGACCCTGCCCGCGGCCGATCAGGCAGCGCTGCAGGATCTGCTCGAGCGAAGCCTGGCGTCCGGTAACTAGAAAGCGCTTAAAAGACTGGGTCGCGTTCGATAGGCCAGTACTCGGCAGTCCGGTGCGGCTAGGGCTTCTTGATCGCCTTGATCAACCGCTGGGCTCGCTCGAATTCTTCCGGTGTCCGCAGGTTGGGATTGCCGAACGTAAAGCCCTGGATCCCGACCGCAATGTAGTCCTGCAAGATCTCGGCCGCCTGCTCCGGGGTGGCTGGCTGGAACATGAGCCGCCGCTCAGGGGGCATCCGTTCCATCACGGCCTTGGCCTGCCCTTCGTTCTCAACCAGGACGACCGGGGCGCCCATGGTTTTGGTGATGGTTGCCGGATCCCGGCCCTCTTCCTCGCAGTAGCGGTCCAGGATTTCGCTCTTTCGTTTCATGTCCGGCAGGGCGCCGAACCAGTGGGACATGTCCGCGTGGCGCGCGACCAGTCGCAGGGTCCGCCTTTCGCCGCCGCCGCCCACCAGGATCTTCGGTCCGCCCGGTTGCAATGGGCGGGGGTTGTTGAGCGCACGGTCAATGCGGTAATGCGCGCCCGCGAACGATGGCCGCTCCTGCGTGAACATCAACTTCAAGATGGTCAGCGCCTCGTCCAGGCGATCCATGCGCTCGGGAATGGGCGGAAAATCGAAACCGTACCCGATGTGCTCCGACTCGTTCCAGGCAGCGCCGATACCACAGATCGCGCGACCGTTCGAGAGGACGTCGAGCGTCGTGACCATCTTGGCCACGAGTGCCGGGTTGCGATAGGTCACGCCCGTCACCAGGGTGCCAAGGCGTACCCGGCTGGTCTCACGCGCCAGCGCGGCGAGCGCCGTATAGCCCTCGAGCATGGGCTCTTCCTCCGGACCGATGCCCGTGATCTGGTAGAAGTGGTCCATCACGGTAACGAGCTCGAAGCCGGCGGATTCCGCCGAGCGTGCGAGCCCAGCCACATGATCGAAGAGCCCTTCGGGGGGAACGCCCGGAAAGGTGAAGCTGGGCATGTGATAACCAAAGAAGGGCATGCCGTCCATGATGGCAGTCGGTGCCCGCGGAGCGGAAATTTGTATTGCCCTTAACCGGCAGCGATCAGGAGGTCCCGGATCTTGAAGGTGCCCGGCTCGTGGGATGGCAGCGTAGGCCGCCAGGACGGATCGTTAGTGAGGTACGACTCGGGGTCGGTGCGGATGATGCCGACAACGACCTCAGCAACGATGCGCCCGCCGACCTCGCCCAGGTGATCGCCTCCGCTCCGGACCGCCGCCTCGCGAAGGATGTATAGCCAGAGCGGCGTTTCGTCCTGCCAATCGCCGAGGGCGAGCTCCTGACGGGTAAGCGGTGGTGTGCCAATAGCACCGGCGACCGCTTCACCGGATGGCAGGCCGGTGCCCATTCCGCGCTGCAGGTCACGCGCGGCTAGCGATCGGTAGGCGCTGACTTCCACCACGCCGGTAATCGATTCCGGAAGTCGAATGAGGGATGTGGGCAGCTGGCCGTCGATCGGCTTGGCGCGCTGGGCTTGGGAGTGGGCCGGCACATCGAACAGAAGCGCCCAATCGATCACGTGCTCCGGTGCGAGGGGCCGGAAGCCCGCTAGATCGGGAAAGACGGGGAAGCGTTTACCGCCCGGTTGGAGTTGGTAGTCGCCTTTGATTTGCGAGTGGCCGTACCGATACGCGGCGTCCGCAAACTCGACCGGGATGAAAGGATCGCCTTTCAGCTGATAAAAGCGAAGGCCATCCCGGAGGACGCTCGTCGTCATCGCGTCGCCGACGAGATTTGGGAGGAAATCATTCAGGATGACCCACTGGTAATGCCAGATCAGGGCCCGGCGAGCATCGTCGAAGAGCTCTGCCTCGGGGACGCCGTCCGACCTCAGCCGATCCACCAGGCGGTTGTGTGCCTGGATAAATGCCACCTGGAGGCCCGTCATGAAGGCGTGCACGTCATTTCGCGGGTCGCCACTGAGTGCCATGCCCTGCTGGTTGCGAGGCAGATCGCGACCACCAACGCCAAGCAGCAGTTTGGCTGGATCCGATTGATCGAAGAGGTAAGGCGCGCCGACCGGGCCGGCACCGTAAAGCGCCTCGAGATTCGCGCGCGGCGTACGAGCGTTGCGAAGCGTATTGATGTCGCCGTGCACGCGTAACGGCGACCGGTCGGCGGTCAGGTCGTGCGCGACGTACTGGCCGAAGAACGGCTGACCAGCTTCGATATGGCTCTCGGTGTCACAGGCTCCGCCATCGCAGAGGCCGCCTTCAATCCCAAGGGCGAGCAACCGATCGTCGTCGAAGTGAGCTGCCGGCAGGTCAGGGAACATGCGTCCGTAACGGCCGCCCTCAGCGAGCGAAGCATCGACGGTACGCCCCGGGGCGAGGCACGAATCTCGAGACGGATGGGCCACTTGGGGTCGGGTCGCCGTTTTCATTACGTCCGGCTGGGCTGGGCGGCGACATTTTGTAGACGAACCTCACCATGCGCGATGAGTCGACCGGTCTCGTCGGTGATATCGACCCGCCACAGTTGTTGGGTGCGGCCCTGGTAGAGAGCCGTCGCTTCGACCAGCACCCGCCCGGCTGTGAGGGATCGGAAGTAGTGAGTCGTGTTGGTGAGCCCGACGGCTACCTCGCCGCGTGCGCGCACCGCTGTACTTGCCCCGACACTTGCGGCGCTCTCGACCGCAGTCGAGTACACGCCGCCATGCACGATCCCCCAGGGGGTGAGATGGTCGGGCCCGACGTCCAGGTGGCCGGCCACCCGGGAACCGGTCACCTCGTCGATGATGAGGCCGGCTGCGCGGACGAAGGTGCTGGCATCTTCCAGCGGGCTCCCGTCGAGTCGGGGGCCGCCACTCGTGGTGGTCGGAGTGGTCGCATCGGTCATCAGACCAAGGATAGCCGCGATTGGGTTCGTGTCGTATATCCTCGGAGCGCAGGATGAGTTCATCGTGATGGCCGGTAGCTTCTTGTTCTTGGACGGAGAACATGCCTTCTGGGACGTGCATGATCCTGATCGAACCGTTGTCATCGAACTTGATCACGAACGATTCGCCAAGCTGGTGCTCGAGGTGGAGGATCCGCAGGGCACGGCCGCCGCGATCAATGCGGCGGTGGCCGGTCTTTCAGGATCAGGCTAGAGGCGCAGCCGTCATGAGTGAATCGAAACCCGTCAAGAGCCGCGTCAATCTCACCAAGCAGATGGCCGAAATCGTGCGTCTGCGACGGGAGATGAGCGCGAAAGCTCCGGGGCAGCGACGAACCACGACCAGAGCCGTAGCGCGGATCCTGGACGACGTCCATCTCGAGGGACGGATGGGAACGTTCGTCGTGGAGTCCGATGAGCCGCTGGCGCGCGGAGGGACACAACAAGGCCCGTCACCGCTCCAGTACCTGATGATGGGGACCGCGTTTTGACTGCTGACCCAACTGGCGCGGTTCGCGCCACTCTACGAGGTCCCGATCGAGGACGCGTCGGCCGACGTTCGGGCGACCTTCCGAAACACGGAGAAGTATGACGTCGACGACGCCCCGGCCTACTTCGAGGAGGTAACGATTGCGTTATCGATCGTCAGTGGCGCAGCCAGTACCAGCGTGCGCAAGCTCGTGACCCATGCCGAGCGTGCCTGCCACGCGGCGCAGTCACTCAGCCACCCGGTGCCTGTCCACATGCACGCGACGCTCAACGACCAGCCGCTGCCTGGTCCATAAGACCTCTGCGATGATTGATCGCCGATGGGCAAGAGTTTCGTCGATCGGCTGAAGGCGGGCGAGATCCTGATCGCCGACGGAGCCACGGCCACCAACTATCAGCAGATAGGAATGGCGATCGGCGTGGCGCCCGAAGAGTGGATCCTCGACGAGTCCGAGAAGGTCCTCGGCCTCCATCGAGCCTTCATCGAGGCGGGTTCCGACATCATCCTGACCGACACCTTCGGGGCGACGTCACTGCGCCTGCGTGAATCGCGCTACGCGGGGCGCGCGGCCGAACTGAATCATGCCGCGGTGGCACTGGCGCGCGAGGCGGCCTCGACGAGCCCCGGCGTCCTGGTGGCCGGCTCGATGGGCCCGACCGGCGCGCTGATCGAACCGTTGGGCGAGCTGACGCCGGCGGCAGCAGCCGAAGCCTACGCCGAGCAAGCCGCCGCGCTCAGCGAGGCCGGGGTCGACCTGCTCCTTCTGGAAACATTCTTTGCGCTCGACGAAGCCCTCGCCGCGATCGAAGGGGTGCGGCGCGCCAGCGCCCTGCCTCTGGTCGTCTCCTTCAGCTTCGATCGGGGAACCCGCACCATGATGGGTCTGAGTCCCACCCGAGTCGTGGAGGCGATCGGTCCGCTCGGCGTCGCTGCGATCGGAGCCAATTGCGGCCGATCACTGGAGGACATGGAGCAAGTGGTTCACGAGTTCGCCACGCTCAAGGCAGGCATTCCGCTTTGGATCAAGCCAAACGCGGGTTTGCCGCGCATGGTTGGCGACATCGCCCGCTACGACACGGCCCCAGCGGAGATGGCGGAGTTTGCACGGCGCTTCATCGACGCCGGGGCCCAGGTGGTCGGGGGCTGCTGCGGCAGTTCTCCCGAGCATGTCCGCGCGATCGCCACGGCGATCGCAAAGAGCCTCCCCTAGGGTGTTTTCTGAGGCTCGACCGATTCCATCAACAGGATGGCGCCGCGGCCGCCGTCGATCGCCGCCATCGCACTGCATTGCACCCGGCACACGAAGTGCTTGCCGCGTCGGTTGGTGGCGTTGACCGTCACCTCCCGAAAGCCGTTGGCACTCTTGATCGCGTCATTGATCGGTGCCACCAGCTCGCTGACCGGCAGCCCGATGTCGAGGGCTAGTAGCCGCTGGCCGAGCGTTTCGCTGGCGCGCACGCCCCAGAGCTCCTCCGACTGCTGGTTCCAGAGCTGAACGCGGAGGTCTCTATCGAGGACGGCTACGCCAGTTTTGACGTTGGCCAGGACCTCTTCCATGAACTCATTGATGTGGTCCAACTGCGTTCCGCGCTGCTGCATTTCGGTGTTGATCGTCTCCAACTCGGTATTTGTCGACTCGAGCTCCTCGTTCATGGTCTCGAGCTCCTCGTTGCTCGACTGCAGCTCCTCGTTGGTCGTCTCCAGCTCCTCCACGGTCGACTGCAGCTCCTCGTTGGTCGTCTCCAGCTCCTCATTGGTGGCCTGCAACTCCTCCGATGTCGTTTCCAGCTCCTGCTTGGAGCGCTCCAATTCACGATTGACGCGGTTGTAGCTCGTGACGTCGGTGAACGCGATGCTGGCTCCGAGCAGGCCGCCCTCCTTATCGATCAGCTGCACCACCTTGACATCGAAATACTGGGCTTCACCGTTGGCCATTCGTCGTTCGACGTCGCGCGCCTCCACCGGTCGCCGGTCACGGTAGGCCTGATCGATCAGCGACCGCAGTTCGATCGGACGGTACGAGACCTCGAGGTCCTGTAGCGGCCGCCCGACGTCCGTGACGACGAGGCCGAAGACAGCACGCGCGCGCTCGTTGATGGCAATGACCATGCCGCCAAGATCAACAACCAGTTGCGCGACCGGTAGGGCATCGACCATCAGCTCGCGAAGACGAGCCTGACGCGTCGAATGGCTGGCGGGGTCGGGCGGGCTGGCCTGGGCGGCGGCCACCCGCTGTTCGCGGGCTGCGACCCGGGGTATCTTGCTGAAGATCCGCTGCTTTAAGTCGACCGGCACGAAGAGCGTGTCACGCCGAAGGAGCATCTCGGCCTTGCCCAGGAACAGGTAGCCCCTTTCACTCAAGGCGTAATGCAGGCGAGCCAGGATCCGCGCCTGCGCTTCCGGCTCGAAATACATCAGGGTGTTGCGGCAGATCAAAAGGTCGATGCGGGAGATCGGCGCGTCCTGCACGAGGTCGTGGCGCCCAAAGATGATCGAGCGCCGTAGCTCGCCGCGAAGGAGGTAGTGGTCTTCGCCTTCGGGCTCGAAGTATTTTTCCCTCAGGCTGGCCGGAACTTCTTCCAGATCCTTCTTGGCTGCCCTGCCCTGGCGCGCTTGGGTCAGTGCGTCTTCATCGACGTCGGTCGCGTAGATCTTCGTTCGCTCTCGATATTCGGAGGCACCCAGCACCTCGGAGAGGAGCATGGCCACGCTGTACGCCTCCTCGCCGGACGCGACCCCGGCACTCCACACCCGGATCGGCTCGTAGGGGGCTTTGGCCTCGATGAT
This sequence comes from Chloroflexota bacterium, assembly GCA_034666565.1. Lineage (GTDB taxonomy): Bacteria > Chloroflexota > Dormibacteria > CF-121 > CF-121 > CF-13. The sequence goes on along the minus strand of JAXDLN010000005.1, from coordinate 59,535 downwards.
CCTGGGCAGGATCTCGGCTCGCAAATACTCCCAGGCCAAGGCGTCTCGAAAGTAACTCGTGACGTTGATCAGGATCGTATTGAAGAGCGCACCAAATTCGTCGGGATTCGCCTGGAGGTAGTCGAGGTAGGCGCCGTGACTATCGGCCCCGACGTGCGTCATCCGCTTGGCGATCCGGCGCAGGAGCGTGGTTTTCTTGTAGCCGCTGAAATCGAAGCCGCGCGTCTCTCGCAGGTACTGCAGCAGACGCTCGAAGTCGGGGCCCTCCGGCTCGTCGCTCACGTCGCCATCTCCTTCATCACCAAGGTGACGAGGGCCGAGGCGATCTCGTCGAGCGGAAGGATGAAATCGGCATTCCCCGACCTGATCGCCGCCCCCGGCATCCCGCTGAACTCCGCCGAAGCCTGGTCCTGGGCGACGACCGTCCCTCCCATCTTCTTGATGGCGCCGATTCCCATCGATCCGTCGCTGCCGGTCCCCGTGAGCACCACCGCAATCGCCCGCGTCCGGTAGCTCGCGGCCACCGACTCGAAAAGGAGATCGGCGCTCGGCCGCACGAAATGGACCAGCTCGGATTGGGACAGGGAGAGAGTGCCGTTGGGGTTGACCAGCAGGTGGCGATCGGGGGGTGCGATGTAGGCGGTGCCCGCGCGGATGTGGTCGCCTTCGCTGGCCTGCACCACGGCCAGCGTCGTGCGCCGGCGGAGAATATCGGCCATCAGGCTGCGGTGGCGGGGGTCGAGGTGCTGCACGACGACGATCGCGGCGGGGAAGTCACCCGGCAGACTACCTAGGACCTCGCTCAGGGCGGCAATGCCACCAGCCGACGACGCCAGGGCGACCACGTCAAAGGCTGCACCGGCAAAGGGTCGAGCCTTTTCCTGCAGCTCAACCTCATCCGGCTCGGATGATGGTAGCTCCTGGTGCACCAGATTCCCCTTCGACCCATGCTACAACCGCGTCAGTTCAGCGTAGTATCGGGGTGATGGCCCGGGTAAACGTTGCAAGCGGCCCTGCCGCTGAGCTCTATCTCCTTCCAGGGGAAGTCCCCGAGACGCGCGACTTGGAAGATGCCCGCCAGTGGGTCAGCATCTATCGTGAGCTGGTCACGTTCTCGGAGCGAACGCTCAGCCGGCTGCGCAACGGGGGCGGTGACGCGGACGAGCGCGTGATGGAGACCCACCGGCGCCGGCTGCAGTCGCGGCTGGAGTTCTGGGAGCGCCGTCTCTGGGACCTCGCCGGACTCGATCTGGATGTACGGCGCCGCGTGCTGACCTATGCCGGCCAACGCCTCACCCTCACTCGTCGCGAGGCGGAATTGCTGGCCTTCCTGGCGCGGCGGCCGGGCCAGTTCTATTCGGCATCGCAGCTCGTCAGCCTCGCCTGGGCCGCGCCGGAACTGTCACCAGAGCAACTTCGTACCTACGTCGTCCGTCTGAGGCGTCACCTGGCGACCAGCGGCGTTCCCGCGCGGCTGGTGAGTGAGCCGCGCCGCGGCTATGGGCTGGTCTTCACGGCATGAGCGCGCTCCCGCAGCAGAAGATCATCCGCCTTCCGCATGCCGGCAAGGAGCCCCGTGATGAGCGGACGTCGGGCATGGCGCTCAAGGTCCGCGGCCACCTGTCTTTGCTGCAGGGTTACGCCGACATCATGGAGGGCGTCTCCCCCCAGCTTCGGGCAATCATCCTGCGCGTGATGGCGGGAAAGGCGCGTGAGCTGGGCACGATGCTGCAGCCGTTCACGGAAACGGCTCGACCGCCGATCACCGAGTATCGTCAGGTCCGCGACCGCACCCGGCAGTTGATGCTGGACTACCGCCTCCTGCTCGAGCGTCTCCATGACACGGTGGCCGAAGCGCATGACCACCTCGACGACGCTGGAAAGAAGCTGATCCAGCTCTAGCCGTCATGGTCGAGCTGCGCGTGCTCGACGGACCCAACCTCTACTTCACGCGCCCGGCGATCAAACTGACGCTGGACGTATCTCCGTGGCTGGCGCTTCCCCAGGCTCGGGTCGAGCAGCTGACCCGGCGCACCGCCTTCACCCCCTCGGCGAGTAGCGGCCAGCCGGGGAGCGACCAGCGGCGCCGCTACATCGCCCGCTTCGCGGTCCACCTTACGCGCGCGCTGGCGGACGCCACCGGAACGCATCTCGCCGTCCGGGGGAGACCCGGCCCTGCATCGGAGCAGATCGTGGTCGCGTACCCCTGGCGCCGGCGCGGAGCGGCGGAGGCCTTTGCCCGCGAGCTGGCGCCGCTGCTCAGCGTTGGGCTCGACGCTCGCCGGTCGATGGACCGCGCCATGGAAGCGGCGGCGAAGCGTCTCGAGAACGTGCCACCTGGGGCGGCCCCGACCACGCTCACCCCGACGATCCCGGTGATCGCGGTCACCGGCACCAATGGAAAGACAACGACCGTGCGCTTGATCGCCCACCTGGCGCGGGCGGCCGGCCACACCGTCGCCTACACCACGACCGACGGGGTCTATCGCGATCGGGAACTGGTCGAAGAGGGCGACTATTCCGGATTCAGCGGCGCGGCCAAGGCGCTGGCGCAGCCGGGGATCGACTTCGCCGTACTGGAGACCGCGCGCGGCGGCATCCTGCTGCGCGGCATCGGCACCGATCACAACGATGTCGCCGTAGTGACCAACGTGACCGAAGACCACCTCGACCAGTACGGAATCCGCACCATCGACCAGCTGGCGGAGGTCAAGGGCACCATCACCCGGATCACTCGCCCGGACGGTTGGGATGTACTCAATGCCGACGATCCCCGAGTCCTGGCGATGCGGCGGCTGGCGACCGGGCGTCCATGGCTGTTTTCCCTCGACGCCGATCATCCGGCAATCCGCACGACGCTGGCCGAGGGTGGGCGCGCCATCTCCGTTCTCGATCGCATGCTCGTGGTGATGTCGTCGCGCCGGCACGTTCACCACCTGCTCCCCCTCGAGGACATCCCGGTGGCGCTGGCGGGCATCTCGAGTCCCTACCTTCGCAACGCGATGGCCGCAGCGGCCGCAGCCCTGGGAGCGGGCGTCTCGGAAGAGGCCGTCGCCGAAGGGTTGCGGTCGTTCGTGCTCGACCCGGAGAGCAATCCGGGCCGTGCCAACCTCTTCGAGCTCGACGGCCGGGTGGTCGTCATCGATTACGCCCACAACGAGGACGGCATGCGTGGCCTGGTCGAGATCTGTCAGGGTCTTCGATCCGGGTCGGCCCGCATCTTCCTCGCCTTCGGTACCGCGGGTGATCGAACCAACGCCATCCTCCACCGGCTCGCCTACACGGCGGCACGGGGCGCCGATCGACCCGCCATCGCGGAGTTGCACCGGTATCTGCGCGGGCGCGATCCCGAGGACCTCGTCGAACGGCTGCAGGCCGGGCTTCAGGATGGGGGCAAGGCGACGGCGCCGGTGTTTCCCAACGAGGTCGAAGCCCTGGCGTGGATGCTCGCGGAGTCGGCGCCCAACGAGGTGGTCGCGATCACGGCCCTGGCCCAGCGGACGGAGATCTTCGAGTTGTTGCGATCGCGAGGCGGGGCGGCCGTCGGGCCGGCGCGCTTACGCGAATTGGTCCAGCGGGCTCGGCGTTAGTTCCCGGGCGAGACCGGGAGCGCGCGGCGCGCCTCGAGGTCGCGCCAGGTGTCGGCGGGTTTGTCGACACAAAGGAGGACGACGTCGCCCGGGCGGGCCCGGCTGAGCGCCGCGTCGATGGCGGGGCGCTCGTCGATGACGATCTCCGCCGACTCGACCCGGCTGTTCTGGGTCGCCTTGACGCCCTCCATCACGTGCCGCGCGATCTCGCCCCGCTGACGGCCGCGCGGGTTGGCGTCCTCGCGAACGATCAGGATGTCGAAGACGCGAGCTGCCACCCGGCCGAGCTCGCGCATGTCCTCGTCACGCCGATCGCCGGGCGTGGCGATGACCGCGATCCGCCGGCCTGGCTCCGGTCCCGGTCCATTGACGCCGGGTTCCGTCAGCCGCTCGACGAAGTCGCCCGCCATCTGCAGGCCGGCGGGGTTGTGCGCGTAATCGACGATCACCTTGACCCCGTGAAGCTCGAACATGTTGAGGCGGCCAGGGGCTTCGTGGAAGGAGGGATGGAAGCTGCGCAGACCCTGCCGGATGTCGTGGAGATGCGCCCCGGCCGCATGGGCCGCCGCCGCCGCCGCCAGCGCGTTCTGGACATTGGCGCGGGCTCGACCTTCGAAGGTCGCCGGCACCAGGTGGACCCATGCGATCTGGGTGCTGCGCCGCCCTTCGCGCAGCACCATCATCTCGCCGCCTCCGGGCTGCTTTTCGATGACGAACGCCTTCCGGCCGCGACGTACCCAGCGGTCGACGAGCGGATTGTCGTCGCGCATCGAGAAGTAGATGACCGAGCCGCTGCAGTGGCTGCGCATCTCTGCCACCAGCTCGTCGTCCGCATTGAGGACGGCGGTGCCGCTGCGGGGTACCGCCTCGACCACAACGCGCTTGATCGCGGCCAGCTGACGCAACGAATTGACTTCTTTCAGGCCGAGGTGGTCGCCCGTGACATTGAGCACGACGGCGACGTCGTTGGCGCTGTAGCCGAGGCCTTCGCGAAGGATGCCGCCGCGCGCCACCTCGAAGACGGCGAAGTCGACCCGCGGATTCTGGAGCACCATGCGGGCCGATCGCGGGCCGCTCGCGTCCGACTGCTTCACCAGACGGCCGTCGATGTAGATGCCGTCGGTCGTCGTCATCCCGACCTTGTGCCCGAGGCCTTTCACGATGTGGGCGATCATGCGGGCGGTCGTCGTCTTCCCGTTGGATCCGGTGACCGCGATGATCGGGATGCGCGCCGGTGTGCCCTGCGGGAAGAGCATGTCGATCACCGCCTTGGCGACGTACTGTGGCTCGCCCTCGGTCGGGTTGGTGTGCATCCGGAATCCGGGTGCCGCGTTGACTTCGACGATCGCGCCACCCGTTTCCCGCACCGGCTGGGAGATGTCGGGCGTGAGGAAGTCGATCCCGGCCACGTCCAGACCAACCACACGGGCGGCCTCCTCCGCGATTTCGACGTTGTCGTGGTCGGCCTCGAAGGTGCGATCGATCGAGATGCCGCCGGTCGACATGTTGGCCGTCGCGGCCAGCTTGACGACCGCATCCTTGGGGGGCGCCTGGTCGAGGGCAAAGCCCTGTTTTAAGACGAGCTCTTCGGCCGCCTCGTCGATCTTGATGCGAGTCAGGACCTTTTCATGACCGATGCCGCGCCGAGGATCCTTGTTGGTGATCTCGACCAGTTCGAGCACCGTGTGCTTGCCGTCGCCGATCACGTGTGCCGGCACTCGCTCCGCCACCGCCACCATGTGACCGTCGATGACGAGCACCCGGTAGTCGTTGCCCTGGATGAAGCTCTCCACCACGACCACCCCGCTGCGTGTCTGGCGAAGGGCGCGTTCGAAGCCGCGCCGCACATCCTCCTCGTTACGCAGGTCGAGTCCAACGCCGCGCCCGTGGTTGCCGTCCAGCGGCTTGGTGACCACCGGATACCCGATGCGCACGGCCGCGGCGACCGCCTCGTCGGCGGACCGCACCATGTCGCTCCTCGGCACCGGCAAGCCGGCCGAGGCGAGCAGCGACGTGGTCAGCTTCTTGTCGCCGGCGATGTCGACCCCGAGCGCAGAGGTGCGCGAAGTCATGGTGGCGCGGATCCGCTGCTGGTATTTCCCCTGGCCGAGTTGGACGAATGACTGCTCGTTCAGCCGGATATAAGGGATGTCGCGACGCGCGGCTTCGTCGAGGATGGCCTGCGTCGAGGGTCCAAAAGCCGCGCGATCGGCCAGCAGGACCAAACTCTCCAGCTCGCCGACGAAGTCGAAGGTGGGATTGGCCTGGACCAGGTGGTTGATCAGGCGGACGGCAAGCTTGCCGGCGGCCACCCCGACCTGCTCCTCGTTGTAGCCGTACACCACGTTGTAGGTGCCCGGGGTTCCGGCGCGGCGCGTCTTGCCGCGGGTCGTCGTGCCGCCCGTCTCCCGCTGGAGCTCGAGGGCGACGTGCTCGGCCACGTGACCCATCCAGGTACCCTCCCGGAGCCGCTCGATGAAGCCGCCGGGCCGGTGGAGGGAGCAGCCGTGATCGTGCAACCCCGGCAGTAGGTCGATCAGCGCATCGGTGAAGGCCGGCAGCGTGTTCGATGGCCAGTGCTCGAGCGAGCCAAGATCGACCAGCAGACGGATGGTCGGCTCATAGGACCAGAAGTTCGGCCCACGGAGGACCTGGCTTTCGAGGATCTTGAGGTCGGGTTTGGCAGGCGGCTTGTTGGCGAGGGGCTCGTGCTTGGCATCCTCGTCGCGCTCGACTCGCGTGTCCGTGCGCGCGTCGCTCACTCTGAGGCCTTTTGCTCCTCTTGGCGCCGGCGACGCCGTTCCAAGGCCCGATCGTTCGCACCCTCGGCCGCGCTCTGGCGCACCATCTTGGCCACGCGGCCCTGCGCCAGCTGGGCGATGCGCTCGTTGCGGGTATTGTCGCGTGGGAGCACGCGCCGTGCGCGCAGGTCGAATTGGTAGCCCGAGGGCAGCGAGTGGAGCCGCGCGTTGGACACCATGATCGGCTTGTGGCCGGTGGTCTGGAAGGCGTCGGTGATGACATCGGAACCATCGATGATGGTGACGGCGCCGCGCCCGATGACCTCGAGGATGTCATGGGCATCGATGACCGCCGCGGTGTCCTCGTCGAGCCCGAGGCCGATCAGCGAGGGCGATTGCGCGACCACCGCGAGGAGGCGGCCGAGGCGCGTCCGCTGCTCGAAGTGCTGATCGACGACGACGTTGACGAGCAACCCGAGGCCGACCGATACGTGCGCCATGCGATTCTTGGGGGTGGCGCCGGAGCTGCCGAACGCCATCATGTGGGTGGCAACCGCGCTCGCGCCCGCCGAGGTCCCGGCCACCACGATCCCGCGCCCATGTGCCTCGAGGATCGCGCTGCCGAGCTTCGTGCCGCCGATCACCGAGGAGAGGCGAAGCTGGTTGCCGCCCGTCATGAAGATGCCGGTGACGCCTTTAAGCGCGTCGATGGTCGAAGGATCATTCGCCTCTTCGCGAGTCTCCGGGCGAAGCCCGGTCACGCCGGCCACCCCCAGCCTGGAGAAGATGTGCCGGTAGAGGTCGGTCGCCGCCTCGCCCAGGGAGGAGGCGGTGCTGATCACGGCGATGTGCGCCTGGTCGCCGCCGGCGAGCTCGACGAAGCGTGACAGGATGACGCGCTCGCCGAGCTTGTCCTCCGCGCCCCCGATCACCATGACCGGCCCCACCGGCCCGCCATCCGCGGTCGGTGCAAGCCGAACTGGGGTCGAAGGGTCCGACATGTGTCGACAGTGTACCGGCGTTCGTATTGGCGCGCTTCGTCGTATTTTTGCGTAGCCTTATACGATTGAGTCTGGAGGTATACTAAATGCAGTCAGTCCGTATATCACCTTTTACTGCCATGATCAAGCTAGGGCCGTCGTCGCCAACGCCAGAGGGCCCCTATCGCGACCGTCAGGCGGTCGAGTTGCTGCCGCATGTGCTCGAAGCCCTGCCGGTCGGCATCGGGCTCTTCGAACTCCGCCGCGATGAGTTCACCTTCCGCTACGGGAACCGCGAGTTTGCACGGGTGCTCAGGCTGGAACGAATCCCCGCCGAGGGACTCACGCTGGGTGACATCTTCAATCGCGGCCAGCACGATGCCATCATGGAGCTCTTCCAGATCGTCCGCGTCAGCGGCGAGCCTCAAAGCTACTTTTCGGCCGAGGGCGAAGAAGGCACGACCAACGAGATCTGGAACATCGATGCCTACCCGGTGCTGGATGGCGGTGGAGTGAGCCACGTCATGGTGCTCGCCGAGCAGTCGCGGGAAAAGCTGGAAGTCCGGCATCGGCATCAACAGGAGGCGGACCGGCTGCGGCAGAAAGCCGAGCACCTCGCGGAGCTGGAAAAGGCAAAGTCGGAGTTCCTGCGGCTCGCGTCTCACGAGCTTCGCGGACCGGCCGCGACCCTAACCGGCTACCTCTCAATGATCGAAGACGAGTCGCTTGGGCCGATCCCGCAGAAGTTGCGTCCCGTCATGCCAGTGCTGCAGGCGAAGGCGCGTCAAATCAGTCTTCTCGCCAACGAGATGGTGGAGGCGGCGCGGCTCGAGGATGGGCGCCTTCAACTCAAGCGCAAGCGGATCGATCTGCGCGAACTGGTGCGTCGGACGGTACAGATGGCAGAGACGACCGCCACGCCAAAGCACCGGCTTCGGTTCGACGACACCATCGGCCGCGAGCTATGGGTGATGGGTGATCTGATGCGCCTGGAGATCGTCGTCAACAACCTGGTCGACAATGCGATCAAGTACTCGCCCCGCGGGGGCGATGTCATCACGGCCCTATCGATTGACGGCAAGCTCGCCCTGGTCAGCGTCAGCGATCAGGGGATTGGGATCGCGGCCGGGGACATGAGCCGCCTGTTCGTTCGCTTCAGCCGCCTCACCCAGCTCGCCGACGTACCGGGCACCGGGCTCGGGCTCTACCTGGCGCGCGAGTTGGCTCGCCTGCATGGCGGTGACATCAGCGTGGTCTCGACACCGCGTCAGGGGAGCGAGTTCACATTAAGTCTGCCCCTCGAATCCAGAAGAAGCTCGCGGACCAGCTAAGGTCAGCGCCAGAGCATCCGCCAGAGGCCGGCGCGCCCCAGCGCCCGCCCCACGATCTTGTTCTTGGCGCGGCGCGCGATCCTGCGCGGATCACCCGAGGCCAGCGTTGAGACGTCGTTCGCCAGGCGAGCCGCGGCGTACATCTGCGAGACCAGCCCGCGGCGCCTCACTCGAAGACCTGGCCAATGAGGCTTTTGGCGTCTCGGGCTAGCTCGCCGCGTTCTGCCTCATAGGCTTCGATCACCTGGAGGAGTTGTTGCGCCTGGGCTGGCTCGCGCAGTCCGAGCACGAGGCCGACCGAGAGCCAGTAGTCGGCGGTTTCGAGCAGGTTCGAGTGGATATCGTCGGGAGTTTCGTCCAGCACCTCGCTCATCGAGCTAATCAGCGCCCGACCGTAACGTTCCCATTGCGCATCGACAGGAGCATTCATGCAAACAGGGTAAACTGGCTACCGCCTCCGCGGGGAGGTGGCAGAGTGGTCGAATGCGAGCGCCTGCTAAGCGCTTGAGCGGGTGTTTCCGCTCCCCGGGTTCGAATCCCGGCCTTCCCGCCACTTTGACCTCAGCGCTGATTTCGCAAGCGCATCGCGCCCCAGGCGTCAGTTTCGCGCCGGGAGGACTTGGGCGCGGCCGGTCCAGATGTCGACTTCCGGCAGTCCGTGCATGCCGAGGGTCTGGCCAATCTCGGCGCAGTGATAGGCGTCGTGGGTGAGGAGCCGCATCAGCACCGACTGGCGCGTGTGGATCTGGATCTCGCCGTTTTTCACTCGACGGAATTCGCCCTGAAGTATTTCCGGTGTCCACCGGTCAAGGCAATCCTCGACGATCGTCCAGGTTGATTCGAGCGCCGGAACCAGTTCGGCGGGCCCACGCGGATGGGTCAGGTCGTCCTCCCAGCCCTCGTCGGCCGCGTTGGTAAACGGGGTGCGCTCGGCGCCGGGCTCCTTGCAGACATCACAGAGCCAGTAGACTCGGGCCATTGCCGTGTGTGCGGCTATGGCCCAGATCGGCCAGAGGTCGGGTGATGCTCGCAGCGCCAGCTGCTCGGGCGAGAGTGCGCCGATCCGCTCGATGAGGCGGTCATTCGTGAATCGCCAGCCGTCGTAGAACGGCGCGACGTTCATGGTTGGCCTACTTTAAGTGAACGAGCGAGGTAAGCGTCTGCGCGTCTTTGATGGCGTGCCCTTCCATGTCGTTGTTGAAATACACGAAGACATCGAGCTTCTGCCCGCGCCATTCGAGCACACGCTCTGCCCACGGCCGCAGAGCTCGCTCGCCGTAGCCGAGGCCGCTGGGAGGCAAATGCATCCTTATATATGTGAAGTCGCTCGTGATCTCGAATGACTTCGGCACTTTGGGGTGATCGGGAATACAGAGGGCGATGCGATGCCCCCGCAGCAGGTCGAACACCTCGGACACGAGCCAGGAGTCGTGCCGGAACTCCAGTGTGAATCGGAAGTCCGTCGGCAGCATGGCGACGAAACGCTCGAGGCGGTGCAGGTCCAGGTGGAAGTTCGCCTGGAGCTGAAAGAGGATCGGGCCGAGTTTGTCGCCAAGCCCGCGGGCCGCGTCGACGACCAGTTCGATTGACTTCGACTCGACCACCAGGCGCTTGATGTGCGTGATGTAGCGGCTGCCCTTGACGGCAAAGAGGAAGCCGGGCGGAGCCTGCTCTCCCCAGGCGATGAAGCGCTCCTGCGTCGGCTGCCGATAGAAGGAGTTATTGAGCTCGACCGTGTCGAAGTGCCGGGCGTAGAAGGCAAAATGGTCTCGCGCCGGCAGCTTCTCCGGATAGAACAGTCTTTTCCAATGCGGGTACGACCAGCCCGAACAGCCGATGCGGATATCGCCTGCCACTCATGATCATTCTCGGGAAGATCGTTGGAGTTGGGCTGTGCGCCAGTAATCGTAGACGGGTGGAACTGCCAGCACTCGGTCATCATCCGAGCGGGCGAGCCTCCATCCGCCCTCGTGCACCATCCAGTGGTGCCGGTGACAGAGGAGAAGCAGATTGGACAAATCGGTTTTCCCGCCCTGCGTCCAATGAACCACGTGGTGAGCGGCACTCCAGGACGCCGTGCGTTCACACCCTGGCCAGCGGCAGTGCTGGTCGCGGGCGTTCAGTGCGCGGCGGGTTGGGGCCGAGACCAGACGGGTCGCCCGGCCGACGTCGACCACAACAGAACCTGGACCGAAGAGCACACGTGTGATGCTTGCGTCGCACGCCAGACGCTGGACGGTCTTGCTGGAGATCGGAAGCGAGAACTCCATGTCGGCGGCTGGCGACCCCGGAAGTCCTTGAAGAGTCTCGAGGGAGGTCGTGACCTGGAGGTGCGGGCGCTGGCTCGCATGTTGAGGCACCTGCCCGGCATCGAGGGCGTGCGTCGAGAGTTCGACGAAGGCGTCTGCCTGGCGCCGCTCGAGGCAGCGGTCATCGCCCTCGCCCATGGGTTGCGCCAGGGGCTCGATCGCGGTGCGCACGGCCGCTCCACCGATTGGGTCCAGCCGACCGCTGACGAGAACCGATCCATCCTCCCAGACACTGAACTGGAGCCGACGCTCCTCGACGGCGATGCGCTGCTCCTGCGCCACGCCCTCCGGATCGAGCGCATGGCGTAGCCGCATGCAGTAGTGCCAGAGACGCCCGGCCGATGACTCCCTGGCGCGCTGTAGCAGCTCGTCTTCGGTGAAGGCTAGCTCGCTCCTCAGCCCATCAAGGGCCTTAGCCGTGCGCGCGATAACAGACAGGTGCGCGAAGCCGATCTCGCCGGCGGCAACAGCGTCGGCACACTGCGGAAGTCGGTGGAGTTGCTCGCCAACATTGATGGAGTCGTAAGCGACGCTGCTCGTCGTCTTGCAGTTGTGCCGAATCCATTCGCCCGCGGTCGGCGCGTCAAGGATGTCGCCGGTGTTGTCGGTTTCAAACTGGGTGGCCAGGCGGGCCGCGTCTTTGGAGAAATCGAGCTTGAGGCGATCGATCACGTACTGGCGCCGCTCGAGCCGGCCCGTGAGGTCGTCTTCGGGCAGGTCCTCGACGACCGCCTCCCGGAATTCGTCGATGAGGCGTGAGACCGGCGGCGGACCCAGCTCACTACGGGTCGCGGCGGCGACGGCACTCATCGGGTCTTGCAAAAGAGTGGCGACGTTCGCCACATGGTCAACTCGAGCCGACCGCTTGAGCGGCGAAGCCGCTCGACTTCCTGCTCAACGCTCTCCCCGAGTCCCTGCCCCTCGTATCGGCGGATGTCCTCTTCCGCCAGAGCCAAAAGCCGTTGCCCGAGCGCTCTCTTCTGTGCTAGGACTCCCCCTACCCCCATCCTCACGAATACATTATACGAACATATGTTCGTAGTGTCAAGTACTTTCGAGCAGTCCCGACGAGGTGAGAGAATCGCTCCGTGGTCACTGCCATCGTGCTGATCGAAGCCGAGCGTTCTGCTATCGCCAAACTGGGGCCCGCCCTCGCTGATGTGCCAGGCGTGGCCGAGGTCTACTCGGTCACCGGTGAGTTCGATTTCGTTGCCATCCTCCGCGTCAAGAATCACGAGGAGATCGCCGACATCGTCACCTCAAAGCTCTCGCAGGTCCCCGGCATCACAAAGACCCACACCCACGTCGCCTTCAAGGTCTACTCGAAGCATGACCTCGAGGCCATGTTCAGCGTCGGACTCCAGGAAGCCCGCTAAAGACCGGGTGCCGAGCGGGCGATCGGGTGGCAGTGGGATAGGCCCTGCCCTACTTTCGCCTATGTTCGCTGTCAAATCTTGCACCAGCGATACGTCCTGGTTGGTGTAGCAGATCATTTCTGTGATCGCCAAAAGGAGGACATCGATGAAGCGACTCTTGATTGCGTTAGGTGCCGCTGGTGCGTTGTTTGCGGGAGGCGTCGTCTCGGCTGCTCCGAATGCATCGCCGAGCGCCGCTCCGGCGAGCGCGATCGGCTCTGGCTCAGCAGCCAGTGCACCGGCTGCAAACACCGGCGCGGTAGCGACCCAGGCGGCAAATCCCACCGTCGTAGCGGCACCGGCGGCTCCACCAGTCCCGGGTAATGCGAACGGTTGTGTTGGATTCGCGGTGTCCACTACGGCTCATGAGACCCAGCAGATGTTCGGCCAGGGCTTTGGCGCGTACGCCAAGAGCCTCGGTCAAAACCCAGGTAAGGCTATCCAGACGTACGCGACCGGCGCTTGCGGAAAGCACTAGAAACGCAGTTCGATCGAGCCACGAGTGGAGGCGGTCTTCGCCCCCACTCGTGTGTTGTCACGGTGAGGCCGATGTCCTTGACGACCGAACATTTGTTCGATAAGATCTGACCAGCCTCAGCGTCTGGTCTTGCGTCCCCGGGAGAGGCCTGATGTCACCGCGGTCCTTCGTCATCTCTCCTTTGGGGCGTGCTTTAGATGCCAGATCGTCTCCAACAAGCCATTACGGTGCTCCAGACCCGCTTCGGGAGCGCCGCGCCGCGCCCGGCGGCCCCGCCCTGTCCGGTCAGGCCCTCCGGGATCCCGGAGCTCGATGCGCTGACGGGCATCGGCGGGTGGCCGGTCGGCCGGTTGAGCTTGCTGGCCGGGCCCAGGGGCTCGGGCAAACGAACGCTGGCGCAGCGCAGCGTCGCGGCCGCCAGCCGTGAGGGCACGGTCGCTTACGTCGACTTTCCGAGCCGTCTCGATCCCGAGTTCCTCAGCCATTTCGACGCGCGACTGGATCAACTGCTCGTGGTGCGACCGAAATCGCTGCGAGAGGGGATGGCGAGCGTGCGCGTGCTGGCACGCGCCGGTGTCGACCTGATCTGCATCGACCTGCCGCGCATGCGGTCCGCCGGACTCGATGCCGAGCTGCCACATCTATTGCACCGTGCCGCGGAAGCCGACTGCACGCTGTTACTGGTGCACGACGCCGATGCCGATGACGCGATCCGCTATTACGCCAGCCTGATCATCAGCTTCCAGCGCAGCGCCTGGGTCTTCCGCCGCGATGGTGACCTCGAAGGCCTGCAGGTCGATGCCGCCGTCGTGAAGAATCGGCTGGCGCCCCCCGGTCTCAAGAAGCAGTGGATCGTTCCCTATCCCATCCCATGATCTGCTGCGTCCGCACCCCACATCCCTCGCTCGTCGCCGCCTGGCTCAAGGCGCCGGCGTTACGCGGGCGGCCACTGATCCTCGGTGGGCTCGCGCATGAGCGCGGTTCGGTGACCGCGGCATCGATCGAATCGCGAGCGCAGGGCGTGGTCGAGGGCATGAGCCTCAACCAGGCGCAACAGTTTGCGCCGGACGCTACCTTTCAACCGGTCGACGAGGAGGCCACAGCCAGGGTCCGCCAGTCCCTGCTCTTGACCCTGCACCACTTCACCCCCGACGTGGCTGCCGGTGACGCTCCTGGCTGTGCCTTCCTCCGTCTCGACCGGCTGGCCCTTCGCTGGCCGGACCGTTCGCAATTGCTAACTGCCATCAGTCGTGCCATCGACGCCGCGATTCGCGTCAGACCGGCAATCGGCGTGGCTTCGTCGATGTTCGTCAGCAAGGTCGCCGCCGCGCGCGCAACGGCCGGCGCCTCTGTGATCGTCGAACCGGAACAGACGCGCGCCTTCCTGGGACGATTGCCGATTGGCGTCCTGCCGCTCGATGACGACCTGCGCGAATACCTCGAGCTGCTCGGGCTCAAGACAATCGGTCGACTGCAGGCCATCTCGCGCCCCGCGTTTCGCCGCCAGTTCGGTCTGAAAGCGCTCGACATCTATGACCTGGCCATGGGGACGGACCGGCGCCGGTTGCGCGCTTGGCGGCCGGCGATCCGGATCGAAGCGAGCGAGCCGCTCGAGCCACCTGTCGACAACACGGAGGCACTGCAATTCATCGCCCGCGCACTGGCCGAGCAGGTGAGCGCCTCGCTGCTGTCGCAAGGGCTTGGGACCCGCGCCATCTGCATCACCCTCAACCAGGAGTCGGCACCGGCGCTGCTGGTAGAGGCGCGCTTTGCCTACCCGGTGACGACCGCCGGTGAGCTCTTCGACGGGATTCGTCCACGCCTGCTGCGCGCGTCGATCAAGGCGCCGCTGGAACGGATCACGCTGCGGGCCGGCCGGCTCGAACCCGCCTACGTTCGCCAGCCCGGACTGCTGGTCCGCCGGGATGGTTTCAAGGAATCGATCGCCGATGCGGTCGCGCGCCTGCAAGAGGAGTACGGGCCGTCTCTGGTCCAGCGCGCCGAAGTCCGCAATGACGCCGCGCCGTTGCCCGATCACCGAATCCTCTGGAAACCGGCATGACCGAGTTGCTGGCGCCGGCACGGCCCGTTCGGGTGCGGGTCGATACGGATGGTGTGCCGACCCACCTCGAGTCGGCGGCCGGGTGGCAGCCGGTGACGCGCGTGCTCAATCGCTGGCGGATCGACTGCGATTGGTGGCGCAGCCCGGTCTCGCGCGAGTACTGGCGGCTACTGATCGACGACGACCTGGCGCTGGAGTGCTATTGCAACCGTGCGAGCGCGGAGTGGTTCGTGGAACGTGTCTATGACTAGCGGATACGTCGAGCTGCACTGTCACTCCAATTACTCCTTCCTCGAGGGGGCCTCCCATCCCGACGAGCTGGTGGCGCGTGCGCGTGACCTGGAGATGCCGGCGCTGGCCATCACGGACCGCAACGGCTTCTACGGCGCTGTCAAGTTCTTCGGCGCGGCGCAGCGCGCCGGCATCCAGCCGATCGTGGGCACCGAGTTAACGATCGACGACGGCAGCAAGCCGCCCAAGGACCCGGTGGATTACGACCGCTGGGGAGACCGGCTGCTCTTACTCGCGGAGGACAAGGTCGGATACATGAACCTCTGCCGCCTGATCAGCATGGCGCAGATGCCCAATGCCAAAGGCATGGCACGATTACCTGCGGACCAACTCGCGCCCCTGAGCGGGCACTTGATTGCGCTCGTGGCCGATCCGAAAGAACGGCTGCCCTTCTACCAGGAGGTCTTGGGCCGCGACCGGGTCTTCATCGAATTGCACGACCACCTTGCACCGGACGACCGCTCGCGCAACCAGGCGCTGCTCGAACTGGCCGAGCGGCACGACGCGCCCCTGGTCATCACCAACGAGGTCTTCTATGCGACGCCGGATCGGCACAAGCTCCACGACGTCCTTACCGCGATCCGCCATCGCACCACGCTCGATGAGGCGCAGCGCTACCTGCACCCGAACGCGGAGCACTACCTCAAGTCCGGCGCCGAGCTTCGCCAGGTGTTCAGCCGGTACCCGCGGCCGGTAGTCGATGAGGGCATGGCGCACGCCGCGGAGATCGGGCAGCGTTGCCGCTTCAGCTTCGACCTGGTGAGCGCGCGCTTTCCCGGTTTTCCAGTGCCGGCGGGGGAGACGCCGTACTCCTTTCTCTACAAGCTGTGCCACGACGCGGTGCGGGAGAAATATCGCCCGGTCACCTCCGAGGTGGCGGCCCGGTTGCAGAAGGAGCTCGACGTCATCAACAAGACCGGGTTTTCCGAGTTCTTCCTGATCAACTGGGACCTGATGCGCTTCGCGAAGGCCCGCGGCATCCCGGGCCAGGGGCGCGGCTCGGCGGCGGACAGCATCGTGGCTTACCTGCTCGGCATCACCCGGGTCGACCCGATCGAGCACAACCTGCTGTTCGAGCGCTTCCTGCACGAGGAGATGACGAGCACGCCCGACATCGACATCGACTTCTCGACCGCGCACCGCGAGCAGGTTATCCAGTACGTCTACGACAAATATGGGCCGGAGCGCACCGGCATGGTCTGCAACGTCGTCACCTACCGGCAGCGCTCGGCGATCCGCGAGGTGGGGAAGGTGCTCGGCTTCAAGGAGGAGACGATCGATCACCTGGCGAAATCGGCCTCCGCCTGGCACCCCGAAAGCCCTGAGACGATCGCCCAGGCGGCCGGCTACTCGACGGCGAACGTCGCAAAGCCCTGGCAACAATTGTTCGACCTCGCCACCCAGATCCTCGATTTCCCTCGTCACCTCTCGATCCATGTCGGCGGGATGCTGGTAACCGGCGAGCCCTTGATCGACATCGTGCCGGTCGAGCGCGCCACCATGCCGGGCCGGATGGTGGTCCAGTTCAACAAGGACGACGTCGAGGAGCTGGGCCTGATCAAGATGGACATGCTTGGCCTACGCATGCTCTCGGTGGTGGCCGAGGCGCTCGACCTGATCGAGGCCGACACCGGCGAGCGCCCCGACCTCGACGCGCTCGACCTCAAGGACCAGGAGGTCTACGACCTGTGCTCGCAGGCCGACACGATCGGCGTCTTCCAGATCGAGAGTAGGGCGCAGATGCAGACACTGCCGCGCTCGCGCCCGGAGACGTTCAACGATTTAGTCGTCGAGGTCGCCATCATCCGTCCCGGACCGATCCAGGGCGATGCGGTGCATCCGTACTTGCGGCGCAAACAGGGCAAGGAGCCGGTGATGTACATCCATCCGCGCCTGAAGCCGATCCTCGAAGAGACGCTCGGTGTCGTGCTCTACCAGGAGCAGATCCTCAAGATCTCGATGGATTGCGCCGGGTTCAGCAGCAGCGAGGCCGATCGCTTTCGCCGCGCCATGGGCAGCCACCGCTCTCACGACCTGATGGCCGCGATCCGCGAGCGGTTCCTCAGCGGCTGCGCGGCCAACGAGATCCCGCAGGCGGCCGCCGAGGAGATCTTCACCAAGCTGTCCGCCTTCGCCGAGTTCGGCTTCACCAAGTCGCACGCGGCCGCCTTCGCCCGCACCTGCTACGAGACAGCCTGGCTCAAGCTGCATCACGCGCCTGCACTTTATGCCGGGCTGCTCAACAACCAGCCGATGGGTTTCTACCATCCGCACGTGCTCGTCGAGGACGGCAAGCGCCATGGCGTCAAGATCCTGCCGGTCGACATCAACAGGAGCTACGTGCGCTGCACGGTGGAGGGCGGTGCGCTGCGTCTGGGCTTCAACTATGTGCACGGCGTGGGCGACAAGGCGCTCGAAGTGCTGGAGGAGGCCCAGCTCAAAGGCCCGGTCTTATCGCTCGAGGACTTCTGCCGCCGCATCCGGCTGACCACACAGTCGCGCAATGGGCTCACCAAGGCGCAGGTGCAGAACCTGGTGCTGGCTGGCGCTTTCGATGCGCTCGAGCCGAACCGCCGCGAAGCCGTCTGGCGCTTCAACGAGCACGCCGACGACTGGCAGCGGTCGCCGATGCTTGCCGAACCGTCAGAGTCAGTGAGCCTGGCACCGATGACGCACCGCGAGCGGGTCGCGACCGACTACCGGCTGCTCTCGCTCTCGACCACGGATCACCTGATCCATTTCTACCGGCCGCAGTTCAATCAGCTCCGCGTGATCGACTCGAGAACGATTCGTGAGAGTGTCCGCGACGGGGCCAAGGTGCGGGTCGGTGGCCTGGTCATTACGCGCCAGTCACCGTCCACTGGCAAGGAATTCAAGTTCTTCACGCTGGCCGACGAGTTCGGCCATGTCGACGTCATCCTGCGGCCGCCGATCTACCAGCGTTACCGGCAGGTGGCGAACCTGGAGCCGATCCTCATCATGGACGGCCGACTGCAGAAGCAGGACGGCGTCCTGAGCGTGCTCGTCGACCACGTCGAGGCCGCACCATCACTGCCAGATGAAGACGTCTTCCCGACCTCTCGAAACTATCGCTAATCCGGCCGATCACTACCCGGTTGCGGTCGAGCGGGCCTCGGTCTTCGCGTGAGCGAGGGGATGTTTTGGTTGGTACAGCCCGATGCGCCCGCCGCCAGGCAGGGTGATCTCCGTCACTCGGCCCCAACGGGCCTCGTCGAATGGGCGCTTGAGTGGGACCCCTCTTCGCTCCAACTCCTGGGCGGTCGCTTCGACGTCCTCACAGAGCAGGTACAGCTCGTGATGGTTCTTCTCCTCGGTCGGATGGATCGCCACCTCCGCGGGGGGAAGCGCAAAGATCAGCCAGCTGCCGCCCGAATCCACCGAATCGAGGCCGAGCACGTCTCTGAAGAAGGCACGATCGCCTTCGGCATCGCGGCTGTAGATCATCACGTGGGCGCCGGAGATCAGAGGCTTCATCCGGTCAGTCTATCGACCATTGCCGCGATCAGGCGATGCGGCGGCGAAGGGTCGTGGCGCCGGCGAGGATGACCAGGATGCAGAAGCCGAACACGACGCCGACATCGAGCTGCAGCGATGACCAGCTCAGGTCCGCCCCCTTGATCATGATGTTTCTCAGCCCCTCGACGGCGTAAGTCAGCGGCAGGACATGGGAGAGCAGCTGTAGCGGCCCGGGCTCGGTGCTCACCGGGAAGATGATGCCCGCGAGGAGCATCTGGGGAACGATCACCAGCGGGATGAACTGCACCGCCTGGAACTCGGTGCGGGCGAACATGCTGAGGAAGATGCCGAGATTGACGGCGGCGATCGCCATCAAGGCCTCCAGCAGGAAGATGAGCGCAACGTTGCCGACGTTGTGGACGTGAAGCACGAGCAGACTGAACGCCAGCACCTCGGCCGATTGCACCAGCGCCAGCACCGTGAAGCCCAGCATGTAGCCGAGCACGATCTCGGCCCGCCGCAGCGGGCTCGCCATCAAGCGCTCCAGCGTTCCCTGGCCGCGCTCGCGCAGGAACGCCACCGCGGTGATGACGAAGACAAGGAAGAAGACCACCAGGCCGATGAACGCGGCGCCGAAGTAGTCGAGCGTGTCGAAGCTTGCCCCGCCATAGAGAAAGTTGATTCGGGGCGCGAACTGAACGCCTCCGGCCTGGCCGGCGAGGGCGACGAATGATCGACTGACCGACTGCAGGATGCTCTGCGAGAGGCCCGGCTGGCTTCCCTCGAGGTGCACTTCCGGCGCGACGATGCGATGTTGTTGCACTTGCGCCGTGAAGTCGGATGGTAACAACACGTATCCGGCGATGTCACCGGAGTGCAACCGGGTTTCGGCGTCGGTCTGCGACATGCCGGACGCGGACACCGTTTTCGAGCTCTCGAGCGTCGAGGCGACCAGACTTCCGAGCGGGCCGCTGTCGAGGTTGACCACGCCCATCTTCGGCACGTCGCCGCCACCACGCAGCAGGTAACCGAGGAGGCCGAGGATGACGAGCGGAGCGCCGAATAGCAGCGCGAGTGTGCGGCGGTCTCGCCGGAACTGGTGGAGAAGCCGTTGCGTAATGGCCTCGACCCGCCTCGCGCTCATGCCGGCGACGCCTCAGACAGCTTGAGAAACGCATCCTCCAGCCGATCGACACCGGCCCTGGCTTTGATTTCGGGGACGGTCCCTTCGGCCAGCAGTTTGCCGAATCGGATTAATCCCAACCGGTCGCATCGCTCGGCCTCGTCCATAACGTGGCTCGAGACCACGATGGTGGTGCCCTCGGCCGCCATCTTGCGAAAGCGATCCCAAAGCTGAACGCGCAGCTGCGGGTCGACGCCGACAGTGGGCTCATCGAGGAGCAGCAGCTCCGGCTTGTGGACCAGCGCGCAAGCGAGCGAGCATCGCGTCCGCATCCCGCCGCTCAAAGTGCTCACCACCGATTTGCGTCGATCCCACAGGTCGACCACCTCGAGTGCGTCGCGAACCCCGTCGACACGCCCGTAGATGGCGCCAAAAAAGTGCACATTCTCCTCGGCGGAGAGGTCCGGATAGAGGGCGGCCTGCTGGGTCATATATCCGATGTGCGCCAGCACCTCGAGTTGCGGCATCCGGTGGCCGAGGACGGACACGGTCCCTGCCTCGGGAGCGACCAACCCGACCAGGCTGCGGATCAGCGTCGTTTTGCCAGCTCCGTTCGGGCCGAGGAGGCCGTAGACCTCGCCGCGCCGGACGCGCAGGGTCACGCCGTCGAGCGCCCGCTGCTTGCCGAATTGTTTGACGAGGCCCTCAGCGTCGACCGCGTAGGTCTCACCTGCCACCAGCTACCTCCGGTCGCATTCCACGCAGCCAGATGTTGGCGAACTCAGCTGCGACCTCTTCACCGGCGGGCACATCAACCGTCGCCTGGCTCATCACCGGCCCTGCCAGCAGGTGAAACATGAGGCCGCCGACGAGGCTCTGCACGGCGAGCATCGGGTGCATCCGCCGGAGGTGGCCCGCCGCCATCTGGGCCGTCAGATACCGGGCGAACGTGCCGAAAGCGCGCAACCCCGTCTCGGCGAAGGCCTGGCTGACGTCGGGTGTCATCGACGTGACCTCGAGGAGCAGCGTCCGAACGATGCCGGAGCGCCCCGCGACGGCGCGATATGCGGTCAGCACGACCTCCGGGATGACCTCCTCGGGCGGGCGGTCACCAGCCCGGGCAAAGACTGCCATCACCGGCTCGAATGGCGAGTAGGCAAGCAGAATGGCCCGGAACAACGCCGATTTGCCGGGGAAGAGCCGATAAAGATTCGCCCGCGAGACGCCCGCCTCAGAAGCGAGCTCATCCATGGAGAGATCCTTGAGCGTCTGGGTGCGGAGCATTCGGATCGAGGCGTCGAGAACCCGCTGGCGCGTATCGGGTTCAGGTTGCAGCTCGAGGGCCCGCAGCAGTTCGCGGCGCGACGGAAAGGCTCGGTAGAAGGTGGTTCGCGAGACGCCGGCCGCGGTCGCGATCGCGTCAACCGATGACTGCCGGTCCCGGGATAGAAGCCGCGCCGCCTCGTTCACGATGCGCTCCCTGGATGTCTGAGCCGCCGGCATTCGCCCTATGAATTGAGACTAGACTAGACGTCCAGTCTTGTCAAGATACATTTCAGCTACGCGCCGATCTGCGGTAGCCTGACCGCCAGTGCCTGAACTCCCCGAACTCGAAGTGCTTCGCGAATACCTCGGCCCACGACTCGAGGGACGGAAGATCGCACAGGTCTGGACCTCCCCCAAGCTGAGCTTTCTGCTCCGCACGCCGCCGGACGAGTACGCGCGGCAGCTGGTCGGCGGGACCTTCGAACGGGTCTGGCGCCGTGGCAAGTTCCTCATCTTCGACATCAGCGGGCAGCATCTGGTCATCAACCCGATGCTGGGTGGCCGGCTCCAATGGACGACGGCGTCCGAGAAAGTGGCGGCGGCGACCGTCTTTCGAATCACGCTCGAGGGTGGGGACGAGTTGCGCTTCCTCGACACCGTGAAGATGGGCCGCGTCTACTGGGTGGTGCCCGGCGCTTTTCCGACGATCCCTGGGTGGGCGGAGCTGGGTCCCGACGCGTTGACGGTCTCGCTATCCGAGTTCTCGCAGCGTATCCGCCGGCACCCGGGCGAGCTGAAGAACCTCCTGCGCAACCAGGCGTTCATCGCCGGCGTCGGTAATGCTTACTCGGATGAGATCCTGCACGAGGCGGGCCTGCTGCCGCTGCGCAAGCGGACCACGCTCAAGCCGGACGAGGTGGTGCGTCTCCACGCCGCCACCGGAAAAGTCCTGCGCGAGGCAATTGAGGCGATCAAAGCGCAGCCGAAATACGAGCCGCACAAGCAGGACCGCAGCTTCATGAAGGTCCATACCAAGGGGAAAGAGAAGTGTCCACGCTGTGGCCACCGCATCTCCGAGCTGACGGCGCGTGGTGAGGCGACCGACTTCTGTCGTGGTTGCCAGCATTAGGTGAAGCTAGAGCAGGCGCGCGTCATCGTCACTGGTGCCTCGCAGGGCATTGGACGCGCGATCGCCCTCGAGTTCGGACGCCGCGGCGCGCGCCTCGCCCTCGCCTCGCGAAACCGTCCGGCGTTGGACGAGTTGGCGGCATCAGTCAAGGCTGAGGGTGGTTCAGCGATCGTCATCCCGACGGACATGACGGTCGCGGGCTCGGTCGAACAGCTCGCGCAAGACACGATCCGCCAGCTGCGCGGCATCG
The DNA here is from genome assembly GCA_034666565.1 of Chloroflexota bacterium. Classification (GTDB taxonomy): domain Bacteria; phylum Chloroflexota; class Dormibacteria; order CF-121; family CF-121; genus CF-13. The sequence goes on along the minus strand of JAXDLN010000005.1, from coordinate 37,093 downwards.
ACATCCTGGTGAACAACGCCGGCATTGGTATGACGGCCCTCATCGGCGACGCGTCGAGTGCCGACGTCGACGCGGTGTTTGCGCTCAACGTGCTGGCGGCAGCGGCAGCTATCCGGGCCGTGCTGCCGATCATGCGGGCGCAGCACGACGGGATGATCATCAACATCTCCTCGATTGCCGGCCGCATCGTGATTCCGCGGATCGGCTACTACTCGGCCACCAAGTTCGCGCTGACCGCGATCGGCGACGCGTTGCGGATGGAGGAGGGGCATCGCGGCATCAAGGTGATGAACGTGTTCCCGGGCACGACGCGCTCGAACTTCGGTGACAACCGCCTCGGCACGCGCGGTCCCCAGGCCCATCAGCGGTACCCTCCGGTGACCGCCGAGAAAGTAGCGCGACGGATCGCGAACGCCGTGGAACGCAATCAACGCTCCGTCTACATTTCCTGGATTCCGGACCGCGCCGCGGTCGCGGCCAACTGGCTCGCCGGCTGGGCCATCAGCGCGGTTCTGCGAAGCTGGGCGCGACGTGCCGAAGCCTGATCTCCAACACGCACTGGAAGTAGGCGAGCGCGTTTACCTGCGCGAACCCACCAGCCGCGATCGGGCGGAGATCGTGGCGCGAAACGCCGCCAGCCGTGCACTGCATCGCGGCTGGGTAACCCCGCCCACGGACGGGCGGACCTTCGCCGAGTGGATGGTGCGGTGCCGGCAACCGAATGTGCAGTGCTTCTTGGTTTGCCGGGTCGAGGACGGCGCGATCACCGGCGTGTTCACCTTGAGTCAGATCGTTCGGCGGCTTTTCGAGAGCGCCTACATGGGCTACCATGCCGTGCAACCCTATGCCGGGCAGGGCTTCATGTCGGAAGGGCTGCAGCTGGTGCTGCGGCACACCTTCACTTCAATGAAACTCCATCGAGTCGAGGCGAACATCCAACCGGAGAACGTCGCGTCGATCGCCCTCGTGAAGCGCGCGGGCTTCCGGCTTGAGGGGTTCTCGCCGCGCTATCTAAAGATTGCCGGACGCTGGCGCGATCACCTGCGGTGGGCGATGACTATTGACGACTGGCGGCGCCTTCGCCGACGGCCGCGCGCGCCTTCTGCAGGTCGCGCGCCCCGATCACGACGCGCGTCTTCGTCGCCAGGTAGACGGCGTTCAGGCTGACGCCGGCATCGGCGATCTTGCGGGTCAGCTTTCCCAGGGCGCCGGGCTTGTCCTCGATCTCCAGAACAAGGACCTCCTGCTCGCCCGTCACGCGGGCGCCGGCGCTCTGGAGGGCCTGGCGTGCTTTCGCGGCGTCGGCGACCAGCACATGGCCAACCCCTTTGTCACCGACGACGAAGCCACAGATGCCCTCGATGTTGACGCCCGCTTTCCCCAGGGCTTCGGCCACCGCCGCAACGGTCCCGGCTTTCTCCTCTAGCTCGATCGTCAGATCCTTCAAGTGGTGCGCCATCACAAACACCTCCCGTGAACTGCCCCCCCGCGTCCTGCCCGCCATTATCTCCGACGATCGCCGCGGCCGCTAGCTCAGACTCCGCGGTGCGAGCGGGCGCTCCCGGACGGCCATACCTTCGAGCTTGACCTCATAGGCGGATCTCCCCTCCGCGTCGCTCACTACCTCGGCCAGCTCGCCGTCGACGAAATGCAGGCCAACCTGGTCATCGATCGCGTACCCGGGCGGGAAACCGCTGCCGACCAGTTGCCGGTAGACTGGGCGGCGCCGTTCCTCCGAGTTGTAATGTGGACAGGCACTGCCGGCGATCAGCCCTAGGCCATCGCGAAGACCCGCGAGGTCCAAACCGAAGGAGTCAGTCACCGAGGCCTCGAACCAGCAGATGGCTCCGGCACTCACCCCTCCAAGGACGATGCCCTGCTCCCAGGCCTCGCGAAGGATGCGATCGACGCCGTGAGTGCGCCAAATGGCGAGCATGTTGGCCGTGTTGCCACCCCCGACATAGATCACGTCTTGCTCGAGCAGGAACGCGCGGAGATCGACGATGGTTCGGCGAAAGAGCGCGAGGTCCGCTGGTTGGCAATCCTTTGGGCTGAAGGCTCGATAGAACATGGCGACATAGCTCTCGGCGTCGCCGCCAGCCGTGGGCATGAAGCACACGCGCGGTCGAGGCCTTCTCGCGAGACCCAGGATGTAGTCGTCGAGTCTCGACCACGGTCCCCCGTCGGAGAACCCGCCTCCGCCCAGGGCGACGATGTGCTTGCTCAGGGCGTCAGGCAAAACTCAATGGCATCGATCAGATCACTCGACTCGGATCATAGAGCCAGTTGAGGCCGAACCCGAGGATTGCCACGGCAAAGGCCATGACCAGCATGAGCAGGGCAAGTCGCCAACTTAGCCGGATCGTCGGCGGCCGGCGCTCAAACGGGCGCGACCGATCGAACCACAGGGTCCAGATCGCGACCGGGAGGACCGGCGCGCTGCGCAGCACGATGCGAAGCAGCGGGCTGGGCGCGGTAAAGGCCTCGATGACATAGGCGCCGGCGACCGGGATCAGGAGAGCGGCGACAACAACGATGCGGGGGTCGCGGAGGCGCTCAGTACGCTTCGAGGTAGGCGTCGAGCTCCCAGCCGGTGACCTGCTTCTCATAGCTCTGCCACTCCATCTCCTTCGCCTCGATAAAACGTTCGAGGAGGTGGACACCCAGCGCATCCCGCATCACGTCGTCCTGGCGCAGGTCGCGCAGCGCCTCGGCGAGAGACCTGGGCAGCTGGCCGACCTGGTGGCGGGCGAGCGCCTCCGGGTCGAAGGCGTACAGATTTTCCTCGACCGGTGGCGGCAGCGGCAGCTTCTGACGGATGCCCGAGAGGCCGGCGTGCAGCATGGCGGCAAAGGCGAGGTAGGGATTGCACGAGGGGTCGGGAGCGCGAAACTCGATGCGGATGGCACCACGATCGCCGCTTCCCGCCCGTGGCACGCGGATCAATGCCGAGCGGTTCACCTGTGCCCAGGTGATCGCGACCGGGGCTTCGAAACCGGGCACGAAACGCTTGTAGGAGTTGACCAGGGGCGCGACCAGCGCGCACAGTCCGCGCGCATGCGCCAGCTGGCCGGCGATGAAGTGCTTGGCAACCGGCGAGAGCTGGTACTGGTCGGCGCGGTCGTAGAAGGCGTTGGAGTCCTTACCCAGATCGGTGAGCGCCTGGTGGGTGTGCATCCCCGAGCCGGCCGCACCGAAGATCGGCTTGGGCATGAAGGTGGCCAGCAAGCCTCGACGCTGCGCCACCGCTTTGACCGCGTGCTTGAGGGTGACGAGATGGTCGGCGCTCTTCAGTGCATTGCTGAGCGCGAGGTCGAGCTCGTACTGTCCCGCCGCGACCTCGTGGTGGCTGGCCTCCACGGTGATCCCCAGATGGTCGAGGGCGCTCACGATCTCCTGGCGGACATCGCTGGCGACATCGACCGGATGGTCGAAGTAGCTGGCCCGGTCGTGCCGGCCGGGGCGGACCCCGCCGCTGGCGGCGTCGGTGTTCAGCAGAAAGAATTCGAGCTCGGTCGCGACCGCATAGTCGAACCCCAGGGCGGCGGCCTCGGCGAGCGCCCGCGCCAGCACGCCGCGTGGGTCACCGGCGAACCGCTCGCCGTCGGGCGTGAACAGGTCGCAGATCACCTGGGCGCCCAACACGCCGTCGGGGTCGCCGATGGTCAGCGTATTGAGGTCCGGACGCAGGAACATGTCGCTCTCGAAGACGCGGGCGAAGCCCTCGACCGACGACCCGTCGAACCACTCACCGTTGCGCACGGCGTGCGGCAGCCGCTGCGCGGGGATGGTGATGCTCTTGACCGTCCCCAGCACGTCGACGAAGCGCAGGTCGAGGAAGCGGATCCCGTGTTCGGACAACCGCTCCAGCGCGCGCTCGATACTGAGCGAGGCGGTGCGGCCGGCGGCCGCGTCAGTCTTCGCCGTCGGGGACCTCCGTGGGTACGGCCGTCCGCGGGCGATCATCCTCGCCCCAGGATGGGCCGGGACGCGGGTGGTCACCAGGTCGCCAGGGCTTGTCTCTCTCTTTCGGTTGGTCCATGACGTTGCTCCTCTTCTAATGGTCGATAAAGGCGGTTGCCAGGGCGAGTGGCAACCGCCTCACGGTCGGACGAACGGATTCAGCGACGCGAACTAGATGTCGTGGTAGAGGTAGAACTCCCAGGGATGCGGCCGGAGCGCCACCTGATCGACCTCGCGCACGCGCTTGTAGTCGATCCAGGTTTCGATCAGGTCAGTGGTGAACACCCCGCCGCGGGTCAGGTAGTCGTTGTCGATCTCCAGCGCGTCGAGCACTTCCACCAGCGAGCCGGGGGTGCTCTTCACCTGGCGCTTCAGCTCGGGCTCCAGCTCGTAGAGGTCTTCGTCGATCGGCTTCGGCGGCTCGATCCTGTTGATGACACCGTCCAGGCCGGCCATCAGGCAGGCCGCAAAGGACAGGTACGGGTTGCACGAGGGGTCGGGCGTCCGGAACTCGAGCCGCTTCGCCTTGGGGTTGTCGAAATACATCGGGATGCGCACGCACGCGCTGCGGTTGCGCTTCGAATAGATCAGGTTGATGGGCGCTTCGTATCCGGGTACCAGCCGGCGATACGAGTTGGTCGTGGGCGCGGCGAAGGCGAGCAGCGACGGCGCGTGCTTGAGCAAGCCGCCGATGTACCAGCGGCACATGTCGCTGATGCCCGCATAGCCGGCCTTGTCATAGAAGAGCGGCATGCCATCCTTCCAGAGGCTCTGGTGGGTGTGCATGCCCGACCCGTTGTCCATGAACAGAGGCTTGGGCATGAAGGTCGCCACGAAGCCGTTCTGGGCACAGACGTTTTTGACGACGTACTTGTACATCATGACCTTGTCGGCCATGTTGACCAGCGTGTCGTAGCGCATGTCGATCTCGGTCTGGCCCGCCGTCCCAACTTCGTGGTGATGGACCTCGACGTCGATGCCCGCCTCGATCAGCTTGAGCACGATCTGCGAACGAAGGTCCTGCAGCTTGTCGGTCGGCGGCACCGGGAAATAACCTTCCTTGTAGCGCGGCCGGTACGCCTGGTTCGGCTCGGAATTTTTGCCCGAGTTCCAAACGCCTTCGACCGAATCGATCTCGTACATGCCGGAGAACTGGTTCTGGTCGAACCGCATGCTGTTGAAGATGTAGAACTCACATTCCGGGCCGAAGTAGCTGGTGTCGGCCAAGCCGGTCGACAGCAGGAAGGCCTCCGCCTTCTTGCCGACGTACCGCGGGTCGCGCGAATAGGGCTCGCGCGTGATCGGGTCGATCACGTCGCAGTTGATGGTGAGCGTCGGCACCTTCAGGACCGGGTCGACTTTCGCCGTCGACGGATCCGGGATCAGCAGCATGTCGCTCTCATGGATGTGCTGGAAGCCGCGAATGCTCGAGCCGTCAAAGCCGATGCCCTCGCTGAAGAGATCCTTGGACAGCTCCTGGACTGGAATCGAGAAGTGCTGCCAGGTCCCGATCAAGTCGATGAACTTGAGGTCGACGATCTTCAGCCCCTGCTTGTGGGCGAGATCGATGACGGACTGGGCATCCGCCCTGGTTTCCTTTTTCGAGCGCACGCCCTGATCAATCGCCATAAAGAGTTTCCCTCCGTTGAACACAGTGATCCGACTGTATCGATCCTAGGGGCGGCCGCCGGCCGCGTCATCGGGCCGGAACGACGAGTTGAGGACCCCCTTTTTGTGCGCCCCGCCCAAGGCGGTCAGGGGCTGGGGGTGACCGAAGGGGAGGGTGAACCCAGCAGGTTCGGGTTGATGCGGTCGACGGTGAGCGTGTAGCTGCTCGACGGGGCGTCGATCGCCACCGACAGGAGGTAGGTGCCCTTGGTAAACCAGACGATCGAGGTCGTCGCCGACGCCTTGTCCTCGACCCACGCGTCCTTCGCCAACTGGGTCTCGTAAAAGGAAACGATGCTGTTCAGGTTCTGGGCGCTGAAGTCATCGGAGATGCTCTCGGTGTCGGCGAGGCCCGGCCGTTGGTCGAGCAACCTGGTGCCTGGCGGCCGGGGAAGGGCTTCGATCAGGGGCTTGGTGAGGTGAACGTCGGCGCCGCTGATCTCGGACGCGATCTGCGCGTTCTGAATCAGCACCAGGACGGAGAACACGGCCAGCAGCGCGGGTCCGACAGCGCCGCCCGCCCAGAGCAGAGCCCGGCGGCCCAATCGTTCTCGTCGCCGGCGCCAGGCGGCGCGCAGCCACACCACGATCGTCATCACGGAGAGCAGGAGTAGCGCTGCGCCCAGGATGTCGACCCACGCGCCGGGCATGTACTCGGCCAGCTGGTCGACCGCCAGCACCCCGGCGGCAAAGGTCGCCGCGTACGCGATCGACACGGCGGGGATGAGCAGCGGATGGTCGTTACTCGCCACCGGGCCAAGCGGTACGGCCGACGCGCTCAGGCGCCGGTCTATTCGCCGGCGGCTTGCTCCCATTCCTGGTAGAGGGCTCGCAGCCGCCGGGAGGCGTCCTCGTGCGCCTTCGCGAGCTGGGTCACCCGGGCCGGGTCGTCATAGGTCTGATGGTCGGCGAGCTGCTCCTCGAGCCGGCGAATCTCCGCCTCGAGCTCGCCGATCTGCTGCTCGACGCCGGCGGCAGGAGCGACCGTTCCGGCCACGGCGCCAGCCTCTCGGCGCCGCTCGCGGCGAGGCGTGGGCTCGGGCTCGGCGGCCACCACGAGCCGGCCTGCCCGCTGGCGCGATCGCTCCAGGTCAGTGTAGTTGCCGAGGTGGGTTGTGACCGTGCCCTGGTCGACCACCCACAGCCGGGTGGCGATGGCATCGATGAAGTAGCGGTCGTGCGAGACGAAGACGATGGTGCCCTCGAAGTCCTGCAGCGCTTCCTCGAGCATCTCCTGGGCGGGGATGTCGAGATGGTTGGTGGGCTCGTCCAGCAGCAGCAATCCCGCGTCGTCGAGCATCAGTTTGGCCAGCGCCACGCGGCTCTTCTCGCCACCGCTCAAAGACCGGATCACCTTGAAGGCGTCCTCGCCCCGGAACAGCAAGCGACCAAGGAAGGTGCGCAACGTTTCTTCGGGCAGGCCGAAGGCGTCCTGCAACTCGGTCAGCACCGTCTTGTTTGGATCGAGGTCGGCCAGGTGCTGGTCGTAATAGCGCATCGTGACCCGCGGCCCGGTCTTCACCCGGCCCTTCAGCGGGCGAAGCTCGCCGAGCAGCGCCTTGAGCAGGCTCGTCTTGCCGGAACCATTGGGTCCCACGATGGCGACCCGCTCTCCGGCGTTGACGGTGAAGGCGGGCATGGCGAGCTGCCAGGCGGAGCCAGCAGGGGATGGGTATGAGAGCGTGAGGCCGTCGCTCTGAAAGATCAGGTCGCTGGTGCTCGAGGCGCGCAGCCGGATGCGGATTTGCTGATCGTCCGAGGGCGGCGTGACCCGGTCGAGCCGGTCGAGCTTCGTCTGCCGGCCGCGCGCCTCGCGGGCTCGCTGCCCGGCTTTGTACCGACGGATGAACTCCTCGGTCCGGGCAATGTAGTCCTGTTGGGCGTCGTACTCCTTTTGCCGCACCGCCCGACGCTCCCGGCGTAGCCGCAGGTACTGCCGGTAGTTGCCCGGATACCACTCGCCCGATCCGGCTTGCAGCTCGAGGATATCGTCGGCGGTGTGCTCGAGAAACCGGCGGTCGTGCGAGACGATCAACATGCCGGCGCGCGAGAGCCGAAGGAATTCCTCCAGCCACTCGATCGCCTCGAGGTCGAGGTGGTTGGTCGGCTCGTCCAGGAGCAGCAGGTCGGCATCCTGGAGGAGCAGCCGGGCCAGCGCCAGGCGGCGTCGCTGTCCGCCGCTGAGCGCGCTCGGCGCCAGCGCCTGGTCGGCCTCGGTGAGGCCAACCCCGTGCAGCACCTCGGCGACCCGGTTGTCATAGGCATAGCCGTCGAGACGCTCGTACTCGTGCTGGACGTCACCGTAGTTCTCGACGAACGCGGTCAAGTCGGCGCCACTGCCGCCTGCCATGGCGGTCTCGAGTTCGGCGAGCCGGGTGCGAAGGCCCATGATGTCGGGCCGGCTGTGTAGCGCGTCCTCGTAGACACTCTCATGTGGGCCCGCCTCGAGCTCCTGCGCCAGGTAGGCCGTCCGGGCCCGTGGCCCCAGCGTCAACGAGCCGGCGGTCGGGATGATTTCCCCGGAGATCGCCTTGAGAAGGCTTGACTTGCCACTACCGTTGGCGCCCACGATCCCAAGCCGCTGCCGAGGCTCGACCTGGAAGCTCAAGTCGCGCAGCACCTCGGTAGCGCCGTACACCACGGCCAGCCGATCGACGCGAAGAAGTGGCATGTCACCGAAAGTCTACGGCTGCCCCTCCACGCCGCCCAAAAGCTGGTTCGGCGTTCCGGGAATAAACACCGTGCGGATTCGGTTTGCCAAGTCGACGTGCATTTTCAGCGCTATGAAATGAGGGGTCTTCGATGACAGGATTGCTTGCCCAGACCAACGCCTATATCCGTGATGCCGAGCGCCAGTCCAAGGACCTCAAGGCCCGGCAGGACCAGGTCCGCCGGCCGGTCCAGTTGATCGACCGGTTGCTGCAGGAGCTCGAGGAGCTCAACCTCAAAGGTTTCAAGCGGGTGCCGATGTCGTACGAGCCGCGCCTGGAGGAGATCCTTCGGCTGGTGGGCCCCGTGCAGGCACTGGCCGACGACCTGGCCAACATCAAGGTCAAAGTCGGGATCTCGAAGCTGATGGACGCCCTGTTCGCCGTCGAGGAGGCCCTCTTCACCGAGCGTCACGGCCCCGCCCCCGACGCCGACGTGCAGGGCTACGACAACACGCTCTACAGCGCCGCCTAAGACCTTTTCCGTCACCGGCGGGCGCGCGGCAGTACCATAGCGCCGTGCCGAATATCGCCGATCTCATGCTGCGCCTGCTGGTGGCGCTTGCCCTTGGTGCGGTCGTCGGCCTGGAGCGGGAGCGACAGGAACGCGCCGCCGGGCTACGCACCGTGACCATGGTGTCGCTCGGATCGTGCCTCTTCACCATCATCGGCGCCTACGGCTTCCCCAACACGGACCCGTCTCGGGTGGCCGCCCAGATCGTCACCGGCATCGGTTTCTTAGGCGCGGGGACGATCTTTCTTCGCAAGGACCTGGTGCGAGGGCTGACCACCGCCGCGACCATCTGGACGGTGGCGGCCATCGGCATGGCAGCCGGCACCGCGCAATATTTCGAGGCCGCCTTCACCACGCTCTTGATCCTGGGCGTCCTGATGGTGTTGAAACCGATCGAAAAGCGCTTCTTCAAACGACCCAGTGAGGCCCAGGTCAGCGTCATCGTTCCCCGTCGCGACGGCGAGATCGAAGAGCTACGGGCAGCGCTCGGAGTGATCGGTGCCTTTCCGCTGGCGATCCGGATTCACGAGCTCAGCGAAACCGATGACCGGCTCGAGATCGATGTCGGCCTGCCCGCCAACCGGACGACCGCCGAGCTGTTGCGCCAGCTGCGTTCGCTGCCGGGGGCGCGCCAGGTCCTGATCTCCCGCGACCTTATCGAGGACCGCGTTCGCGCCGGGAATTGATACAATGACGGCCTAAGAACTGGGAGGTGGTGCCCATGGCATTAGTTGATTTAGGTGAGAGCGGCGGGTAACACCGCCGCTCTTTCTCTTTAGGGGTACACACCTCAGCCCCGGCCGAACTGCGGCTTCCGTTTGGTAAGAAACGCCTCGATCGCCTCCTTCGCATCCGGTGTTTCCGCGGCCAGCGACTGCAACTGTGCCTCGAGCTCCATCGCCTGCTCGAGGTCGAGGTCGAGCGCGCGTTCCAGGCCGTGCTTGATCAGGGCATAGGTCTGGCGCGGTCCATCATTGAACCGCCGGGCCCGCTCCATCGCTGTCGCCATCAGCTGTTCTGGCGCCACGACCGCCGCCACCAGGCCGAGCTGGTGCGCGTCCTCAACCGTCACCGGATCGCCTGACATCGCCAGCTCGGTCGCCTTACTCAGGCCCAGCATCCGTGTGAGGAAGAAGAGGCTGCCGGCATCGGGGACCAGGCCGACGCGGACGAAGACCACGATCAAGGAGGCGCCGGCCGCCGCAATCCGCAGGTCGCAAGCGAGCGCCAGGCTCAGGCCCGCGCCGGCCGCGGTACCGTTGATGGCGGCGATCACCGGCTTGGGACAGGCCCGGATGGCGCGGATCAGCGGGGTGTAGTTGCTGCGCAGGTCGTCACCGAGGTCGCGCTCGCCGGCCTCGCGTCGCGCGACCACGTCTTTGAGGTCGGCCCCGGCGCAAAACGCGCGGCCCGTCCCGCTGATGATCACCGCCCCGACGCCGCTATCACGTGCGGCCGCCTCCATGCCGGCGCGAAGCGCGCCGGTCATCTCGCGGTTGAGGGCGTTGAGCGCCTCGGGTCGGTTGAGGGTGAGCGTCAGGACGCCGGCGTCAAGGGCGCTGAGGATAACCTCGTTCATCGACCGGTGAACCGACCGGGGCGCTTCTCGAGGAAGGCGCGCATCCCCTCACGCTTATCGTCGGAGGCGAACAGCAGGTAGAAGAGCTTGCGCTCGAAGTCGAGCCCGGCCGTGAGTCCCACCTCCATCGCCTGATTGACGGCCTCCTTTCCGAGGCGCACCGCAAGCGGCGGGCGCTGCGCGATCAGCTTCGCCAGCCGGAGCGCCTCATCCAGGTGGGCCCCCGCCGGAACGACGCGGTTCACCAGTCCGAGCCGTTCCGCCTCCACGGCGTTCACCGGCTCGCCGGTCAACACCGCCTCCATGGCGCGGACTTTCCCAGCCGACCGCGCCCACCGCTGGGTGCCGCCCGCGCCCGGGATGATCCCGATCTTCACCTCGGGCTGGCCGAACTGGGCGGTCTCGGACGCCACCACCAGGTCGCACATCAGGGCCAGCTCGCAACCGCCGCCCAGCGCGTAGCCGCTGACGGCGGCGATCACCGGTTTGTGGATCGCCCGAAAGCGGGTCCAACGCGCGAAGTTGTCGTCGTTGAGAACGTCGACCGCGCTGGCCTCCACCATCTGCGTGATATCGGCGCCGGCCGCGAAGGCCCGATCGTCGCCGGTGAGGATCATGCAGCGGATGGCGTCGTCGCCGTCGAATGACTCCAGCGCGTCGACCAGCTCCGCGATCGTCCTGGGGTTGAGGGCGTTGCGGACCTGCGGCCGGTTGATCCTGACGATCCCCACCGGGCCATCGGTTTCGGTGAGGACGAACTCGTACGCCATTTCTCCCTCCTGCGGGCCAAGTCTAGCCGGGCCGCCGCCCGACGACCGGTGCCAGCCATCGGCCGAATCGGCGTTATAGGCTCGTGAAGCGGCTGGTCGCGGCCCTCGCCCCGGTTGGCGCGCTGCTGCTGTTCTCGGCAACCGCCATGGCCGAGGATCAGCCGTTCAAGACGGTCGTCGACACCATCGTGCCCAGGACACCCGGCCTGACCATCGAGGGCTCGACCGGCGGTTGCGACCTGCTGCTCCAGAACCAGACCAGCCAGGACGTCGTTCTCTTCGACATGAGCAAGCCGCCAAAGCCGTTCCGTTTCGCCGCCCAACCGAAGGCGGCCACGCCTCGCCCGCCCATCCCCGTTCATCTGCCGACCGCCGGCGTCTGGCCGTGCGCCAGCCTGCCGGCCGTCAATGAGGACCAGCGCTGGAACCACGCGGTAACCACAGTCGGCATCTGGAGCCTGAACGGCACGGTGGGCGCGCTCAGCTTCAAGCTCAATGCCCGCACCCTCTACGACCCGGCACTCGATCCGCCATCCGATTGGACGCTCTACCTGCGTATCGGTGCCGGGGTCCTGGTCGTCGGCGGACTGGTGATCGCCATCCCGTATCTCGTCGGGCGGCGTCGCGAGATCCTCGGCAACAGCAAGAAAGCCGCCTGACCTAAAGGTCGGGAAACTTGGCTCTAGACGAGTCGTAAAACTGCCCATATAATCCGGGCAGTTCGATGAAGGGAAGCCGCCGGAATTCAGAAAGCGCCAACTTGGACGTTGCTTTTCTGATAACGCCGCTATAGAGTCTTTTCAATGCTGGGGATTGGGGACGTGGGCAGCGCCGTCAGCAGACGGGCCAGAATCTTCGGCAAGAAAGACGTCTCCACCCGCAAGAAAGCCTTCATCCTCGGCGGGTTCTGCACGGCGCAGCTGCTCGACGTGACGACCACCCACATCGGCCTTTCGCAGGGACGCCAGGAGCTCAATGGGGTGGCGGCCTGGATCATCGCCCACGACGGGGAGCTGGCCGTCTACGGCCTCAAGCTCGGCCTGGTCTCGATGCTGGTGGCATTTTTGCTCGTCTTCGGGCGTCGAAGCAACGCCGTCTGGAACGCCTACCTGATCGCGGCATGGATCACCACCTTTGCCGTGATCAACAACGTCTATCGAATCCTGAACTGATACGAGGGCGCGGCTCGCTGGGCGGCCCCACTGGACTAAATTGTTCGGGTGATCCCCGCAGCGCTCAGCTTCGGTGAGGTGTTGACACCGTTATTTTTCTACGTCGTGATCGCGGCCTACATGGCCTTCGTGCTGGTCTCGGCCTGGCAGTTTTCACGCCGGCCGGAGCCGGGTCGGTCGATGCGCTTCATCAACCTCACGCTCGTCCCCCTCGGCGTGCTGGTCGCGCTCGTGGGCGTGCTGGCCGCCAGTTTCAACGCCTTTTCGCAGCAGGAGGGGACGCCGAGCACCATCTGGGCGATCGTCATGGTGGCGCTCGGGCTCGGGGGATCGTCGTTGCTGCTCGCGTTCGAGGGCTTCGTGCTGCGCAGCCGGGTGCGCTCGTCGAACGAGGAACGCCGCGCGATCGGGTTGCGCAGCTTGAGCCTGATCGCGACCACGGTGCCGCTGGTCGTCCTCGGTTTGCTCTTCGTCGTGCTGGCGCTCCGAATCTCCCTCTGAGATCTCCTATACTTGACTGGTCTGATCAACTATTGAGGGGACCTGAGTGCGAATGCGCTTGTCGATGAAGACGGAGTATGGAGTCAGGGCCATCGTGGAACTGGCAGCCAACGCCGGGCGAGGAGCCCTGCAAAGCGGCGAGATCGCGCGCCGGCAGGTGATCCCCGGCCCGTTCCTCGACCAGGTGCTGATGACGCTGCGCCGCGCCGGTCTGGTGCACTCGACCCGCGGCCCGCACGGCGGGCACGTGCTGGCGCGCAGCCCGGAAGATATCCGCCTGGACGAAGTGATCGCATGTCTCGAGGGCGATGGCGTCAAGAGCCGCCAGCCGGACGGTGCGGAAAACGGAGATAGCCGGGTACTCGCGCAGGTCACCGAGAAAGCCGAGGAGGCCGCCCGCGATGTCTTCGCCTCGCACACCCTGGCTGACTGCCTTCGCTTGCGCCGGACGCAGCCGCAGGTCTTCCACGGCATCTATCACGCGGTGCCAGCCAAGCCGCGGGGTGCCTGATGCCCGAGGCATCGCTGACTGCCGAGCAGCGACAGCGATACGCGCGCCATCTCGCGCTCGCTGAGATCGGGCCCGCCGGTCAACGGCGGCTGCTGCGCTCGAGTGTGCTGATCGTGGGTGTCGGCGCGCTCGGCTCGCCGGTCGCGCTCTACCTGGCGGCCGCTGGGGTGGGCACCATCGGTCTCGCCGACCACGACCACGTCCGGCTCTCGAACCTGCAGCGACAGGTGATCCATTCGATGGCAGGACTGAACCGCTCGAAAGTCGACGGTGCCGCCCGCACCGTCGGCGCGCTGAATCCCGATATCAAGGTCGATGCGGTCGAGGCCACCGTCGACGAACACAACGCGATGGAGCTGCTCCAACGCTACGACGTAATCGTCGACGGCACGGACACCTTTCGTGCTCGCTACCTGCTCAGCGACGCGGCGTACCTGCTGCGCAAGCCACTGGTGCACGGCAGCATCTTCCGGATCGAGGGGCAGGTGACGGTCTTTACGCCGGGTCGTGGCTGCTACCGCTGTCTCTATCCGCAACCGCCCCCGGCGGGCGCGATCGAGGAATCGGAACAGGTCGGGGTGCTGGCCGCGCTGCCCGGCATCATCGGCACCATCCAGGCCGCCGAGACCATCAAACAAATCACGGGCACCGGCGAGCCGCTGGTGAACCGCGTGCTGCTGCACGACACCATGGCGATGACGTTTCGCGAGGTGCGCTACCGTCGCAATCCCGCGTGTCCAACCTGCGGTGACCGCCCCAGCATTCGGTCACTCGCCGATTACCACGCTGTCGTCGGTGCGGAGGAGGGACGGCGATGACCGCCGAGCGGCATCACCGGCAACGGATCCTCGCGGAGGTTGGCGAGGCCGGGCAGCAACGGCTCGAACGTGCCTCGGTCGCGATCGTGGGACTCGGGGGTTTGGGTTCGCCCGTCGCCCTCTACCTGGCAGCGGCCGGGGTGGGACGGCTGGGCCTGATCGACGACCAGCAGGTTGAACTGTCGAATCTCAACCGGCAAATCCTTTTCGAAGACTGCGACGTGGGGCGGCCCAAGGTGGAGGCGGCGGCCGGCCGATTACTGATCCTCGACTCCGCCCTTACGCTGGATGCTCGTCAGGAGAGCGTCCGCGCCTCGAACGTGGAGACGGTTGTTGCGGACTACGACGTCGTCGTCGATGCCACCGATTCGTTTGAAACGAAGTTTCTCTTGAATGACGCGGCTGTCCTGCTGCGCAAACCACTGGTGCATGGTGCGGTCCTGCGCTGGGGTGGCCAGGCGACCACGGTGCTCCCGGACGCACCGTGCCTGCGCTGCTTGTTCCGTGACCCCCCCCAAGCCGCCGATATCGAGACCTGCGAGCAGGCCGGCATCATCGGAGCGGCCGCCGGGGTGGTCGGAAGTGTGCAGGCGGAGGAGGTGCTGAAGGTCATTCTCAACGTCGGCACACCGCTGAGCGGCCGAATCTTCCAGCACGACGGCCTGCTCGGCGAAACCCGCATCACCACTTTTCCGCGCGATCCTGACTGCCCGGTCTGCTCCCCGCGTGCGCGCATCACCGACCTTGCGCGTTACGCGGATCAGGTCTCGCCACGCGGTCAAGTCCGAGGCTGATGTCGCCCACGGCAGAGATCGGCATTTTCGGCGGGTCCGGATTCTATGAGTGGCTGGACGCTACCGACGAGATCGAAATCGCGACGCCTTATGGCCCACCGAGCGGGTCGATTGCGCTGGCCGAGGTTGGCGGACAACGTGTCGCCTTTCTGCCCCGCCATGGACCCAACCACGAAGTCTCCGCGCCCTTCGTCAACTATCGCGCCAACGTCTGGGCGATGCACGAGCTTGGCGTCAAGCGCATCATCGGCCCCTCTGCGGTGGGCAGCCTGAAGCCGGACCTGCATCCGGGCGACCTGGTGATCTGTGACCAGTTCTTCGATCGCACCTCCGGCCGTGCAGACACCTACTATCCCGGACCCGATGTCGTTCATATCAGCGCCGCGGACCCGTACTGTCCGGAGCTACGCGCGCTGTCGGGTCGCATCGCGGAGCAGCGATCGCTGCGCTTTCAGCCCTCCGGAACGGTGGTCGTGGTCCAGGGGCCGCGCTTTTCAACCCGAGCCGAGAGCCGCTGGTTCAGCCGGATGGGCTGGGACATCGTCGGCATGACGCAATACCCCGAGGTGATCCTCGCCCGCGAGCTGGAGATGTGTTACCTCAACCTGTCGCTGGTGACCGATTACGATGCCGGTCTCGAGGAGGCCCCCGAGGTGGCGGCGGTCCAGGCGCACGACGTGACGCGGGTGCTGGCCGACAACCTCAGCCGCGTTCGCGACCTGCTGGGCACCCTGATCCCGATCATCCCAACCGCCCCGAGCTGCAACTGTCAGCACTCGCTCGAAGGGGCCCGGATGTGAACGGTGCTGCCGGAAAAAAGAAGAAAGGCCGAGATTGGGGTCTCGGCCTTCAAGGAAGGGGAAGCGGGGATCACGATATCGGCGGGGGTGTTAAGGACCAGTGAAGGGGCGGTAACGGCGCTGTCACGGGAATCAATAGAAGCGCGATCGAGCGTCAGCTATAGTCCCCAGCAATGAGGGTGCTGATCACCGGCGGGGCCGGTTTCATCGGTCAGCGTACCGGCCAGCTCCTCCTCAAGCAGGCGCACCAGGTGACGATTCTGGACAACCTCTCGCCGCCGGCTCACGATGGCCCGCCAGCGCTACCGGCGGGGATGGAACTGGTCGAGGGCGACATCCGCAAGCGCGAGGATTGGGTCAAGGCGCTCAAGGAGAACGAGGTCGTCATCCACCTCGCCGACCACCACGACTACCTGCCGTCGTTCAGCAAGCTGTTTCATATCAACGCCGTCGGCACGGCCATCCTGTTCGAGCTGCTGCTCGAGGGAAAGACATCGGTGCGCCGCATTGTGCTGGGATCGACGACCGCGGTCTACGGCGAGGGCAAGTATCGATGCGGCAAAGACGGCGACGTCTACCCGCTGCCGCGCCGCGTGGATGTCCTCGAGCGCGGGGTCTGGGATCCGCCCTGTCCGATTTGCGGCGGCGCGGTGACCCCGATGATCACCGATGAGTCCGTCACGCGGCCGACCAGTGCCTACGGTCTCAGCAAGCTGGCGCAGGAAGACCTGGTGCGACTGCTGGGCGATCGGCACGGTATCGAGTGGGTCATCCTCCGGTACGGCGCCGTCCAGGGCAAGGGCCAGCCGTTTCAGAACGCGTACTACGGCGCACTGCGAATCTTTGCGCTCCGCCTGGCGCATGGCCAGCCCCCGGCGCTGCTCGAGGACGGCAATCAGTTGCGCGATTTCATCGACGTCGAGGATGTGGCGCGCGCCAACGTCGCGGCCATCGGCGGGCTACCACCCGGCGCCTACAACGTGGCCACCGGCCGCGCCCACGCGGTGATCGACCTGGCGCGCACCTTGCTGCGCGTCGCCGAGCGCGACCTTCCGCCGGAGACGCCGGGTCGCTACCGGGTGGGGGATCCACGGCACGTCGTCCCGGACGTCAGCCGTCTGAAGGCGGCCGGGTGGGAGGCGCAGTCGGGTCTGGAGACGGTGGTTCGCGAGTACTGGCAATGGCTGCAGCAGCAGCCGAACCTCGACACCTACTTCGAGGGCGCCGACCACCTCATGGAACGCACCGGGACGGTCCGCGTGGCGCGATGAGCGTTACGTCGCGGCGCCGCTATCCGATCCTCTACTCGGTTCAGCGTTGGAACGATGGCAAGTGGTTCTACGGCGGGTTTTTCATCATCCTGGTGGTGCTGATCGTCATCAAGGTGATCCAGCACCAGACGATCATCTCCTTCATCCCCGTCACGGTGCTCGACGGCGTCGTGCTGCTGGTCTTCTGGCTGATGCAGCGGATTTCGTACATCGAGGTGTCGGATGACGGGCTCCGGATCCGCTACCTGCTGCATCACCTCGAGCTGCCCTACACCGCGCTGGCGCGGGTCCGCCGGCAGCCGCTCGAAGTCGCATTCCAGCCGGCGGAGCGGCGTCGCTTCGTCAACCGTTTCGTCCGCCGCCTGGCGCGCGGGCCCGCCGCCTACATCCGGCTCGACCGCCGCCAGGCCGAGCTGATCGAATCCGCCGAACGGCAGCTCGGCCCGCGCCTGGTTGCGGGCGCGGACATCGTCGTCCCGATCGTCGGCGTCGATGACTTCGTGGCGCAGATCAAGGGCCGGCTGCGCGGCCAAGCGAGCTGATGCGACGCGCCGTCTGGTGGCGCCTCGACCGCACCGACCTCTACTGGCTGATCGCGCTCACGCTGGTCGCGGGCGGGCTTCGCTTCGCCAGTCCGATCTTTCTCGACATCTTTGCCCATCCGGGATCATCGGCGCCCATCAGCGCCTGGGGCATCGGGCACAACTACCAGGATCCATCGATTGCGGGCCTGGGAAAACCGAACGACATCGCGCCCAATTCTCCCTTCATCTTCGACGAGCTCTACTTCGCCAACGACGCGCATAAGGACCTGCTGGGCCAGGACTACTTCGACCCCGAGCCGCCGCTCGCCAAGCTGATCATCGCGATCGGGATCAAGCTGTTCGGATTCAACTCCTTCGGCTGGCGCTTCATGCCGGCGCTCTTCGGCACGGCGCTGATTCCGCTGATGTACCTGCTCGCCCGGCAGTTACTGGCCGTGCGCTTCTTTGCGATCGCCGCCGGCGTGCTCACCGCCTTCGACGGCATGACCTTCGTTGAATCTCGCACGGCCGTGATCGACATCATCCCGATCACGCTGGTGGTCCTGGCCTATCTCTTCTTTCACCTGCATTTCAACGCCGACACGACGGCTCGAAAGCGCTGGATGATCGTGCTCACCGGCCTCACGCTCGGCCTCGCCCTGGGCGCCAAGTGGACGACGCTGGCCGCCTACGGCGTCATCATCGTGATCCTGGTCTTTCGTCTGATCGTTCGCTGGACCCGCTACGACAGCGCCACCGCCGGCATCGCGCTGCTCAGCCTGGCCCTGTTGCCGGCGATCTTTTACGGCCTGACCTTCATCCGCTACGTGACGATCACCCACGGGATCACAAACCTTGCGCAGCCGGCGCTCGGCTTTGCGCCCTTCCACTTCAACCCCGGCGCGGCCTGGACGGAGATCGCGGAATGGCACCGGCAGACCTGGCTCTACCACATCAATCTGAAGGCGGACCACATCTTCTACAGCCCCTGGTGGTCCTGGCCACTCGACTTCCGGCCGGTCGTCTATTACTACGCGGGCCAGGGTCTCGGCGTCGACCAATCCAGCGGCTCGACCCTGGTGGCAGAAATTTTCAACCTGGGCAATCCGCTGATCTGGTGGGCCGCGACCTTTTCCATCGCGGGGATCGCGATTGGACTGCCGGCGCTGATTCGCGACTCCCGCTCGCGGCGCCGGCTCGATCCAGCGGAGGTGGTGCAGCGCGATGCCGCAGGACCTTTGGACCAGCGCCTCTACGCCTCGATCTTCATCCTGGTCGCGTTCTTCAGCGCCTGGCTGCCGCTCTCGCGGGTGCCGCGTGGGCTCTTCCTCTACCACATGCTGGGCGGGTTACCGGCGATGTTCCTCGCCCTGTCGCTGGTGCTCACCTATCTGCGCACGCTCTCCGGTCGCCTCCCCGGGATTGCGGTCCGCTTCAATGGGGCGGTGCCCGCCTATGCCTACCTGGTGATGGTGATCGGCTTCTTCCTCTATTTCTATCCGCTCTGGACCGGGCTGCCGCTGACCGCCGATGCACTGAACAGCCACGTCTGGTTCGCTCTGACCAAGCCGTTGCCCAACTGGTGCCTCTGCTACTGGACCTCCCCGGGCTAGCGCTTGTCGCCGGCTGTCTCACCCTCGGGCTCGGCCTCGCCGCCGGTGGGCCGCCCTGGCTGACGTGGGGCGAGCGCGCCGTGATCGGCATCGTGCTGGCGGTCGTAGCGCTCACGCTGCTGGGCTATGTGGTCGCGCTCGCTCTAGGAGTAACCGTTGGACTGGTCCTCCTGCTGGCGTTGCTGGGACTTATCGCCGGCGCGTTCCTGCTGTGGCGCCACCGGCGCAGATATTTTCTCCCCGCTTTTCCACGCCGGAGCGGGGCCCCTTTCGCGAAGCCCGCCACCATATCCGTCGTCATCGCGATCGTTGTGGTCGCGCTGACGATGGGGTACCTCTTCCTCCGGGCGGTGGAGGTCACCCCCGCCGCATGGGTGGCGCACTATAACAACACGTGGTCCGACTGGTCGTTCCACGCCAGCTACACGACCACTTTCGTGTACGGCCACAACCTGCCGCCCCAGAACCCGATCTTCGCCGGGACACCGTTCCGCTACACCTTTGCCCCCGACTTTGCCAGCGCGCTATTGGTCGCGGGCGGATGGAGCATCCCGGCAGCGCTGGCCTGGCCGAGCCTGGGGATGACCGTGCTTGCGCTCAGCGGGCTCATCCTCTGGGCGCGGCGCCTCATCGGCGGGATCGGCGCCGGCGTGATCGCCGTCACGCTGACCTTGCTGGGCGGCGGGATCGGATTCTGGTTCTTCTTTGGCGACGCGGCACGGCTGGGCCTGGTCGATACGCTGCTGCACATTCCGCGCACCTACGACCGATTCGATCCGCCGGTCAACATCCAGTGGTACAACCCGATCCTTTCCTACTACCTCCCGCAGCGATCGTTCGTCTTCGGCGCGGCGATCGTAATGGCGGTGCTGCTGCTGTTGACGCCACCGCTGCTGACGACGCCGTTCTTCCGCTGGCGCGAAACCCTCGACGCCGGCCGTCGCTCGTGGCGGCGCTGGACGATCAAGAGCGAAGCCGTCGCGTTCCTTACCGCCGGGGGATTGACCGGCGTGCTGCCCCTCTTCCACGTGCACAGCCTGGTCGTGCTCGGCATCGTGACCGTCTGCTGGGCGCTTCTCTTCCCGCGGCCGGCGTGGCTCGGGTTCTTTGCCGTGATGGCGGTGCTCGCGGTGCCGCGACTGCTGATGGCGGTCCCGGGGGATCCCGGCGCGCCGCCGGATCACCAGTACCCGCGTTGGTTGATCGGCTGGGTATCGGGCGCGGACTTCCCGCCGTGGTTCTGGATCAAGAACACGGGTCTGTTCTGGCCGCTGCTCCTGCTCGCCCTGCTGAGCCCGCTGGCGCTGCGCGGCCGGGTCCGGCTGCTGATCGCGCCCTTCAGCCTGGTATTCCTTACGGCCAACCTCATCAAGTTCCAGCCGTGGGATTGGGACAACAGCAAGCTGCTGGTCTTCTGGTACATGGCGAGCGCGGTGGCCGTGGGAGCCGTGCTCGTCCGGCTGGCGCGCGCCCATCTGGCGGGCGCCATTGTCGCGGCCGCGATCTGGCTGAGCCTGGTTGCGTCAGGCGTGCTTTCGCTGCTGCAGTTCCTGCCGCCTCAGGGCCCGGCTTATGTGTGGTTCACGACCGAGGAGGTACATCTCGCGGCCCAGGTGCGTCAGCAGACGCCACCGAAGGCGGTCTTCGTGACCGGCGAGCAACCGACCAACCCGATTGCCGACCTGGCGGGCCGTTCGGTCCTGATGAGCTACCCGGGCTGGCTGTGGAGCTACGGCATCAACTACTCGCGCCGCGAAGCGGATATCCAGCGGATCTACGCCGGCGGCCCGACGGCGCTCACACTCTTGCATCAATATCATGCCGACTACGTCGTCGTCGGTCCGAGTGAGACGGCGACGCTTCATCCGAATCTCGACTACTTCAATGCAACCTTCCGACGGGTGCTGCACACCACCAATTACGCGATCTATGCCGTCCCGGCGGCCTAGAATGTCGGCGTGCTGACGCGCTTCCTGATCCACGTCGTCGCCCTGCTCTTCGTCTTCTATGTCATCTGGGGGATTCGCGGTGGAGCGCTCTGGGCGGCGGTCGTCATGGCGTTGATCCTGGCGCTGGTCAACGCGATCATCCGGCCGGTCCTCTTGATCCTGACGCTGCCGATCACGATCCTGACGCTGGGACTGTTTGTCATCATCCTGAACGCGCTGCTGTTCGCTCTATCCTTCGCCATCCTCCAGGGCGTCATGAACGTGCACTTCGCGCTTGGCTTCGGCCAGATCCTGATCGGCTACCTGATCTACATCGTGGTCAGCTTCGTGCTGACGCGCCTCATTCGCTAGAAGGCCCAGTAGCCGCGGCCGAAGGCGAGCCCGAAGACCAGCAGCCCTATGAAGGAGGCCACCACGATCGCCAGGTAGACCCACCGCTGGCCGATCCGCCCCACCAGCAGGAAAAGGGGGTACATGGCCAGGAGATAGCGCGGGATGCTCAGCCAGAAGGGGAGAAAGGTCACCATCACGGTCAGCACCGTGGCGTAGGCGGCATCGGACGGTCGCAGCCGAAGCCAGCTGAGGATGGTCGTGGCGTAGGCTGCGGCCCCACCGACGGCCTCGCCGCCACCGACGGTCAGCTTTTCCCACGGCACCCGCCAGCTGATACCGCGGATCGCGTCGGCAAAGCCCACCCAGGGCGCCGACAGCGAATGCGACCAGTGCTGGCGTTGGACGCTGACGAAGGCGAAGGCATCGCCGAGCACGAGCAGGTTGGTCAGTAGGTAGGTCATAAAGCCGAGCACGATCAACATCGGCGCGAGCATTGCCTGCCAGATTGCGCGCAGCGACTGCCGCGCATCAACGAGCTCGAGCACGAGAAACGGGAGCAGGGCGAGCCCGGTCAGGCGGGCGGCGGCCGCCAGACCTCCCAGCATCCCCGCCAGCAGCCAGCGCTGCCGTCGCGCCGCGAGCACAGCGCCGAAGGCGAGGGCGCAGAAGAGCGCTTCCGTGTAACCGACCAGGAGGAAATAGGCGGTTGGGAAGACGATGAAGAAGGCGGCCGCCCGAAAGGCGGCGTTCTCGCGGAGGTCCTGACGAGCGACCTCGTAGAGCAGGATGGCGGCCACCACGCCGGCGATATTGCTGATCAACAGGGCCGCGGTGCGCGCGGGGAGGCCGGTCGTGGCGATGGCGCTGATCAGCGCCGGGTAGAGGGGGAAGAAGGCGATCAGGTTGCGCGCATCGCCGGTGGCGCTGTAACCGTGGGTGGCAAGGTACAGGTAGTGCTGCGCGTCCCACTGATCCCAGGCGCGGCCGAGGGCGGTCAGCGGATCGGGCCCAGCCCCGAATTCGACCAGGGTGGCGGTGACGAGCACGGCCTTGACCAAAAGGGCCAGCAGCAGGAGGCCCAGCCATGGCCGGATTCGATCAGGCGCCAGCCCACCGATTGGGAGGGTTCGGGTACCATAGCGACGCAACGGCTCGCCGGCCGTCGCGCTGAGTGACTTCACAGGCCTGGCTTCCGATGTTCCGCGCCATTGCCGCGGAGATCCGCGCCCAGATCGCGCCCCTGGCGGGCACGGCGCGCGGCCGCGAGGTGGTCGGCCTTGGCGCAGGCGGCGACCAGACCGTTTATCTCGACCAGCTCGCCGAAGGCATCGTCGTACGCCACCTCGAGCAAGCCTATCGCAGCGGTTTGCGTTTTCACTTGATCTCGGAAGAGCTCGGCGAACGTGACTTCGGTGGCTCGGCCCTCGTCCTTTGCGACCCTCTGGACGGGAGCGTCAACGCCAAGATGGGACTGCCGTACTATGCGGTCGTGCTGGCCGTCACTGAGGGTGACCGATTCCGGGACGTGCGCCTGGGCTACGTCCAGAACCTGGTGACCGGCGACGAGTTCCACGCGATCGAGGGCGCCGGCGCCTTCCATAATGGGAAGCCGCTTCAGCCGAGCCCGGCCGTCTTCGATGGCCGCTCGATCCCCCTGGTCTCGTTCGATGCCCCGAGCGGCGTGGAACCGCGGGAGCGGGCCGCCGCCATCTTCGCCCGTGCAGAGAAGATCCGCCAGCTCGGCTCGGCGGCCTTGAACCTCTGCCACACCGCAGCCGGTGGCGTCGCGCTCCAGGCGACACCCGCGCCGGTTCGCGCCTTCGACCTGGCCGGGCCGCTGCTGATCCTCCATGAAGCTGGCGGCGTCGCCACCGACTACGACGGGGATCCGCTCGAGGACGTGTCGGTGCGTCTCGATTCGAAGACGACGCTGCTGGCATCACTCTCCGCGGAGGTCCATGCCTTCGCCCGCCAGCTGGTCCTGGAGCGGGTGCCCTGATGCTCGAGCCGGAGCAGACGACCTTCATCATCCTCTCGTTCGAAGGACCGGACGTCTATTCGCAGGCGGGTGGGCTCGGCGTGCGCGTGAAGGAGCTGTCGCGCGCGCTGGCCGAACGCGGCTTCGAGACCCACCTGTTCTTCGTCGGTGATCCCACGCTGCCGGCGCACGAGAGCGGACTCGATGGCCGGCTCTGGCTGCACCGCTGGAGCCAGTGGATCAGCCGCTACCACCCGGTGGGGGTCTACGACGGCGAGGACGACAAGGTGGCGGACTTGAATCGCAGCCTACCCGACGCCTTGGTGAAGGACTTCATCCGGCCGGCCATCGAACGCGGCAACACGGTGGTGGTGCTCGGCGAGGAATGGCACATCGCGCACGCCATGTCGCTGATCTCGGACGCGCTCTACTTCGCCGGGCTCCGCGATCGCTGCCTCCTGCTGTGGAACGCCAACAATCACTTCTCCTTCAACCGCATCAACTGGGGCCAGCTCGGCTTCGTCACCACCCTGATGACGGTGAGCCGCTACATGAAGCACATCATGTGGCGCTGGGGTGTGAACCCGATCGTGGTGCCCAATGGCATCCCCGGCTCGATGATGGCGCGGGTCAGCCAGGCCCAGGTACGGGCGGTGCGCGCCGCGGTCGGCGTCCCCGCCTTCCTCTTCAAGATTGGGCGCTTCAGCCCGGACAAGCGCTGGCACCAGGCGATTGCCGCGGTCGCCCAATTGAAGGAGCGGGGCATCGGGACCCGGCTGCTGATGCGCGGTGGCCTCGAGCCGTTCGGTGGGGAGGTGCTGGACTTTGCGAGGCAACGCGGCCTCACCGTGGCGCCGCTCTCCACCCGGATCGAGGACGTCGCCGGGCTGGCGAGTGCGCTCAAGGAGCATGCGGATGCCGACATCTGGAACGTGACGGCCTTCCTACCCGACGACCTACTGCCGGTGCTCTACGCCTCGGCCACCGCGACCCTGGCCAACAGCGGGCACGAGCCGTTCGGGCTGGTCGGTCTGGAGGCGATGGCCTCAGGCGGGGTTGCCTTCGTCGGCGCGACCGGCGAGGAATATGCACAGCCCTTCAAGAACGCGATCGTGATCGAGACTGAGGACGCGGCCGAGATCGTGGCCTACGTGACCAACCTGGCCGCCCGCCCGGAAGCCGCCCGCAACCTGCGAATCGCGGCGCAGCGAACCGCGCGTGACTATACCTGGCAACGCGTGATCGACATCCTGCTGCAGCGCCTCGAGTTCGTCGCCATCAAGCAGGGGCTCAAAACGCCATGAGAGGATAAGAGCCGATGCCCAACTCGCTCGTCATCTACATGGTCGCGCACCAGCCCCGGCGGGTCCGTCTGCCGGCGCTGCTGATTCCGCGCGGAACCCCGCCCGAGAAGATGGACGCCCTGATCTTCGACGATCAGATGGACCGGCGCTACTTCGACAAGGTGGCGAAGTATTGCTACCGGCCTGCGACCGAGCTTTTTCAGTCACTGGTCGACAAGGGGATGAAGATCTCGCTCGGCTTCTCCGTCTCCTTCCTGGTGCAGATGCGGCGCTTCGGTCCGGACGTGTTGGCCGGCTTCCAGAAGCTGGTCAGTCACGAAAACGTCGAGCTGGTGGCGGTCGAGCCCTATCACTCCTTCATCTTCTATCTCGACATCGCGGCGTTTGCCGAGCGGATGGCCTGGGGGAAGCGGCAGCTCGAGGAGACCTTCCAGAAGACGATCGCCGTCACCGACACGACCGAGATGTTCATGTCGAACGACGTCTACTTCCAGCTGCAGGCGAGCGGCTTCAAGGGCGCCGTCATGGACGGCCGTCCCTGGGTGATGGGCTGGCGCGAGCCGACCCATCTCTACCGCTACCCCAATGAGGAGATGCGGCTCCTCACCCGCCACTACGAGCTGAGCGACGACGTTGGCTACCGCTTCAGCAACCGCGAGTGGAACGGCTGGCCACTGATGGCCGACACCTACGGCAACTGGCTCCGCGGCGCCATGGGAGAGTTCGTGTTCCTCGCCTGGGACTACGAGACCTTCGGCGAGCACCACCGCGCGGACTCGGGGATCTTCCCCTTCATGCACGCGCTCCACGACGACCTGGTCAAGAACAAGATGAAGTACCTGACCCCGTCGGAGGCCATTGCCACCTTCAAGGATGCCCACGAGATGCCGCTGCCGGAGTACGGCTGCACCTGGGCGGGCGACGGCGGCATGGATTTCTTCCTGGGCAACGAGGCGCAGCAGGGCGTCTTCCGCCTGATGCACCACATCTACAACAAGGCGAAGCTGACCAAGCATCCCCACCTGATGGATATCGCGATGTGGCTGCTGCAGTCGGACAACCTGCACCTGATCCAGTGGTTTTCCAAGAGCGGCAGCCAGGCCGAGGTCTCGGCTTACTTCACCCCCGACGAATGGTGGGAGTTGGGTGGCCTTGGCATCCTGCGCGAGCAGCAGCGCGTCTACGTCAACTTCCTGCGGGCGATGGACGAGTACGCCTGAGGAAAATGGCCGCGCGCGGTTACCGGCTAAGGCACACCGGGACCCGCAGACAACAGGGGTACGCGCAATCCTTGCTGTCTCATACGCCGCCAACCTAAAATTCGAATGGCATGACGAGGCGGGGACTCCGATGAGTGGTGTCCCAGCTTCTGTTCCCGGCAGCGATTTTCCCCCCGTGGTCGTGGCGGATGACGACCGAGACGTGCGGACGATGTTGCGGACCCTCCTCGAACTGGATGGTCACGAGGTCATGGAGGCCAAGGATGGTGACGAGGCCTGGCGCCTTTGCCTGGAGTGCCAGCCATCGGTGGTGGTGGCCGACATCCAGATGCCGGGCCTCGACGGACTCCAGCTGTGCCGAAAGATCCGGTCGAGCGAGTACTCGGCCGGCATCAAGGTCATCGTCTACACCGCCGGAATGGCGACGCCCGAGGAAGCCAAGCGGGCCGGCTGCGACGAGTACTTCCTCAAGACCGACCCGCTGCCGAGGCTGCGGGACAAGGTCCGCCAGTACGTGAACGCGCGGACCCCGTAGCCGCGAATACGATCTGTATTCGACTGCTGCAAGGTCGGCTCCACGGGCCGGTTATACCGCAGGGGTGCCTTCCTTGCCCGTGCCTACGTTGCCGGCCGTCATCGATCTGTCACTGGTCGCCGTGGCGTTGGGCTCATTGCTGATCCTCCGCCTGGCGCACGGCGCGCTGCCCTGGGGACACCTGATGATCGCGGTCGGACCGGACGGACGGCCGATGCGGCCGCGCGTGAAATGGCACCTGTGGTCGATCAGCCACGGCGAGAACCCGCGACTGGCGACGATCGGCGGCCTCGCCTCGGTGGCGCTCGGCTGCGCGGCAGCGGCGGCGCTCGGTCCGCGGCTGTTCGACTCGGTGGTGCATCCGGTGAACTCCGTGGCGACGACCATGATGATCTTCACCATTGCTGTCTCCACCGTGCTGATCCCCCTCGGTCTTTCCGTCCTGATCCGCGCGACCCTCGACCTGACTGCCCGCCGCTGCTCGATGGTCGGCCTGGTGGTCGGGATGCGGCGGGACGCGGGCGTCTTCGGACGCAGCTACCGGATCGCCGTGCAAACGGGAGACAAGGCGATGTCCAAACGCTTGTGGGCGGACTCCTTCCGGGTCAACCGCGCCATCTTTGAGCGCCTGAGCCCTGGCGATCGCGTCACCGTCGAGTACTCGCCACGCCTGTTTTACGTGTACAGCATGGTGCTTCCCGAACCGCTGAAAAAAGCGGTAGGTTAGCTACACTCTTCCATCGTGACGCGACCCCTGCATGTGGCGTTCGTCTGGCACATGCACCAGCCGTATTACAAGGATGACCTCACCAATCAGTTCCTCCTCCCCTGGGTTCGGTTGCGTTGCGCCAAGGACTATTACAAGATGCCGGCTCTGCTCGCTGACTACCCTGCCATCAAGCAGACCTTCAATCTCGTTCCGGCGCTGGTCGCCCAGGTACAGGACTATGCCGACGGTGGTTCGTCCGACGTCTACCTCGAGCTTGCCCGCCGTCCCGTCACGGAGTTGAGCGCCGACGAGCGCGCCTTCGTCGCGCGCTGGATGACCGAGTCGAGCCAGATCCGTCGCGTCCGGGACTACCCGCGTTATGTCGAACTGGTTCGAAAGCGGGAGCAGGCCTGGCCCCGCGCCACCAGCGACCTGGCGCGGCTGTTCAGCGATGCCGAGCTGCGCGACCTGCAGGTCTGGTTCAACCTCTCCTGGATCGGTCCGGAGGTGATGGATGACGATCCCGTCATCGCCGAGCTGGTGCGGCGAGGCCGCGACTTCGCGGAGGCCGACAAGGAACCTGTCTTTCGCGCCCAGCTGGAACTGCTGCGCAAGGTGCTGCCCGCCTATCGCGAGGTCCAGGACCGGGGCCAGGCCGAGCTGATCACCAGCCCCACCTACCACCCGATCCTCCCGCTGATCGCCGACATCGGCATCGCGCGAGTCGCGCGACCGGACCTTTTGATGCCACGCCGACCCTTCGCTCATCCGGAGGATGCGGCCGAACAGCTGCGGGGTGGCGTCGAGTCGCATACCCGGAGCTTCGGTATACGGCCACGCGGCCTCTGGCCGCCGGAGGAGGCGATCTCTGATGACGTCGTGCGGCTCGCGGCCGACCAGGGGATCGAGTGGATGCTGAGCGATGAGGCCATCCTGGCGCGGTCGCTCTCGAGCTCGATCGCCCGAGACGGCGAGGGTCAGGTCATGCAACCGGACGTGCTGTATGCGCCCTACCGCGTGCAGGCCGGTGGTTCGCCAATCCGCCTGCTCTTCCGCGACGGGCGGCTTTCCAACGCAATCGGCTTCGAGTATCAGAATTCGGCTCCTGAGGAAGCGGCCAAGGACCTGGTCGATCGACTCAGGGTCATCGGGCAGCGCCAGAAGGACGGCCCCTTCCTCGCCGTGATCGCGCTGGATGGCGAGAATTGCTGGGATTTCTACGAGGCGAACGGCAACCTGTTCCTGCGTTCGCTCTACGCGCGCTTGAGCCGCGAGCCCGAACTGAAGACCGTGACCGTCTCGGAGTTTCTCTCGGAGTTCCCGGCGGACCGCTCGCTGTCGCGCATTCATCCGGGATCCTGGATCAACGCCTCGTTCGATACCTGGGTCGGTGACCAGGAGCACAACGCCGCCTGGGACATGCTGGCCGACGCCCGCAATCTGCTCGGCGAGCGCGAGCGCGACGCCCTCGACCATGAGCAGTTGCAAGCGGCGCGCCGGGAAGTATTGATCGCGGAGGGCAGCGATTGGTTCTGGTGGTTCGGCCGCTCGCACGATTCCGGCATGGATCAGATCTGGGACAGCCTCTTTCGGCTCCACCTGCGCAACATCTATATGTCACTCGGCGAACGCCCGCCGGCCAGCCTTTACCAGCCGATCGTGAAGGCGGCCGATGGAGCGGCCAGCAAGCGCCCCGATCGGAAGATCAGCCCCAAGCTCAACGGTGGAGTCGACCAGGAGGAGTGGAGTGCGGGAGGCTATGTCGACGTGACGGCGCTCTTCGGCGCCATGCACCCGCCGCGCGGAGCGGTCCGGCGGATCTGGTTTGGCCATGACGACCGCAACCTGTATTTGCGCTTCGACCTCCTCGACCGCCGGGCGACCCCAACGATGAAGCTGGAGATGTTCTTTTCCGGTGGTGCGGCGCCCACCGGGCCCGCCTCGACCGACTTCGGTTTCGATCCCGCCTTTCGGCTGACGGTGCAGCGCCGCGAGAGCAACGTCGAGCTCGAGCTTCGAGACCTGACGCCGACCGGCGGCCAGCCTCGCTGGACTGGCATCGCCCACGGGAGCGACGCGATTGCGTTCGCCGTGCCTTTCCATGCCCTCGGCCACGATCCGGGTGATACCCTCCACATGGTGGCGCTCGCCCATCAGGACGGCGAACCGGTGGAACAGCTGCCCCCAACCGGCTCGATCGCGGTCCGGGTGCCGGGCGATGTTTCGAACGGAGGGTCGAAGCGCCCGTTGAAGATCCTGCTCGTGTCGGCCGAGGTCGCGCCCTTTGCCAAGGTGGGCGGGCTTGCCGACGTCGCCGGCGCACTGCCGAAAGCGCTGCGCGCCATGGGGCACGACGTCCGGGTGGTAATGCCGCGCTACGGCAGCATCGATGTCGACAAGTACGGACTGCGCAAAGTCGTGACCAATCTCGGCGTTCCGCTGGCGCACCAGCCGGTCAACGCCGACGTACTGGAAGGGCGGATCGGCGGCGACGTGCCGATCTATTTCATCGATAATCCGCAATTCTTCGGCCGCGAAGGCATGTACGGCTTTTGGGACGATGACGCGCGCTTCATCTATTTCAGCCGGGCCGCGCTCGAGATGCTGCGACCGCTGGATTTTCAACCTGACGTGATCCACGTCAACGACTGGCACACCGCCGTCATCCCCAACATGCTGGCTCGGCTCTATGCCGGTGACCCGTTTTTTGCCGATGTCGCGACCGTCCTCACCATCCACAACCTCGCCTTCCAGGGTGTCTTCGGTTACGGCACGCTCCACCTGGCCGATCTCGAGCAGTGGGGGCTGATCAAGCCGGGGATGCCCGGGCTCGACGATATCGTCAACCTGCTCGGTCGCGGGATCTATTTCTCTGACGTCATCAACACCGTCAGCAACCGCTACGCGGAAGAGATCCTGACGCCCGAGTACGGGGAGAAGATGGACCCGCTGCTGCGGGTCTTTGGCGGCAAGCTGCACGGCATCATCAACGGCATCGACTACGAGGTCTTCAACCCGTCGGTCGACCCGTCGATCGAGTCCCACTACGACATCGGCAGCGTCGCCAAGAAGGTCGAGAACAAGCTGGCGCTGCAGAAGGAGGTCGGGCTACCGCAGGACCCGGCGATCCCGGTCGTCGGCCTGATCTCACGGCTCTACGATCAGAAGGGGCTCGACCTGATCGCGAACATCATGTGGGGGCTGATGCGGCTGAACCTCCAGCTGGTCGTGCTCGGCGCCGGCGACTCGCGTTACGAGGAGATGTTCCGCGCTGCCGCTCGCGACAACCCGCAAAAGGTCTCCGCCACCATCGGTTTCAAGCCAGTGCTGGCGCAGCACATCTACGCCGGCTCCGACATGTTCCTGATGCCGTCGCGGTTCGAGCCGTGCGGGCTCGGCCAGCTGATCAGTCTTCGCTACGGGACCATCCCGATCGTCCGCGCCACCGGTGGACTCGCCGACACCATCGACGACTGGGACCCGGTGCGGCATACCGGCAACGGCTTCGTCTTCAGCGCCTACGACCACTGGGACCTGTTTGCCCAGGTGGTGCGGGCGCTCGAAACCTTCCGCCAGCCCTTGCTCTGGCACCAGCTGCAGGCCACCGCGATGGCGACCGACGTCAGCTGGGCCAATTCCGCCGAGAAGTACGTCCGCCTCTACCGGGCGGCGATTGTCAACCACGGCGAGGCTCGGGAGTACTCGGCCGCCGCTGCCGGACCTTACGGCTGGTAGCCGGCCGGCGACGGCCCGAAGGCCCGAGTCTAATAGACCTTAATATTTGGACGCTTTTCTTGATGTCTTGACATCAGGTAGGTCATGATTACGGCGATTCGGCTTTTGTGACCCAAATGGAGAACGCCGATACATCAACCCCTGGAAGGGAGGTAATTGACGTACATGGACGATTCAGTCGCTCGACTCCGATGGCTTCGGGTACCGGCACTCTTAACGGTGGTCGGGCTCGTCGTGGCGGCGTGTGGGACCTCCGCCCCCACCACGAGCAACCTGGCGAAGGATCAGACGCTGCGGGTCAACATCACCACCGAGCCGAACAGTCTCGATCCGGGGCAAGAGCAGTACGCCTATGAGGGCGCAGTCGGAGCGTCGATCAGTGAGGCCCTGCTGAAGATCAAGCCGGACCTGTCTGATGCCGCGCCGGCGACGGCCGCGAGCTACAGCGTTTCGTCCGACGGGTTGACCTGGACCTTCAAGATCCGGTCGAACGCCAAGTGGAGCGACGGCAAGCCGGTCACCGGCGCCGACTTCGTTTACGCCTGGCAGCGGATCCTGGACCCGCGCCTGGCAGCACCGTATGCCGACCCCTTCTTCGACGGCACGATCGCGGGTGCGGCGGACTACGCCAACCTCGATGCGTCGAAACCGGCGGATGTGGCGAAGATCCCGGCCTTCCTTAGCGGGCTGGGCCTGTCGGCACCGGATGCCAGCACCTTCGTCGTCAAGCTGCAGGCGCCGTCGCCCTTCTTCAAGTGGATCGCCAGCCTCTGGATGTCGGCCCCCGTCCGCAAGGACGTGGTCGACCAGTACGGCTCCGACAAGTGGGCGACCTCGCCGACCTCGCTGATCACCAACGGCCAGTACAAGGTCTCGGAGTTCGTCTCGAAGGACCACATCACGCTCGTTCCCAACACCAACTACTGGGGCGGTCAGCCGACTCTGACCAAGATCGTCAACTACGAGATCTCGGACGAGAACCAGGCCTACGCGAAGTACCTGAACGGCGAACTGGATGAGGTCAACGTCCCGTTGGCCAACACCCAGCTGGTCAAGAATGACCCGGTCCTGAGCAAGCAGATCAAGTTCGTCCCGCAGCTCACCCTGTTCTGGATGGACTTCAACACCCGCAAGGCGCCCTTCAACAACAAGGACGCCCGCCTGGCTTTCTCCAAGGCGGTCGATCGCAACGCACTGGCCACCAACGTCCTGCAGGGACGGTCGGCGCCGGCCACCTTCTTCATCCCCAAGGGGATGAACGGCTACCGGCCTGACCTGGGTAAGACCCAGGACTACGACCCGGCCGCTGCCAAGGCCATGCTGACCGCTGCAGTCGGCGATCCGAGCAAAATCACGGTCGACCTCCTGGTCCGCAACATCACGGCCAACAAGCAGATCGGTGAGTTCATCGCCGCCCAGCTGCAGACCAACCTGGGTGTCAAGGTCAACCAGGTGGTTATCGACAGCAAAACGGTCACGACCCGGCTCCGGGCCCACCAATACAGCCTCTACATTGGCGGCTGGGGCGCCGACTACCCGGACGACCAGGACTGGTTCGACATCTGGATGACCGGTAGCGGCAACGTGTTCGGCGGCTACAGCAACCCGGCCTACGACGCGCTCGTGAAGCAGGCCGACACAACGGCGGATGCGGCGAAGCGGCAGAGCCTCTACGATCAGGCGCAGAAGATTCTCATCGACGACGCCGGCGGCGGCTTCCTGTACCAGCGCAACTACATGTTCCTGGTCAAGCCGTACGTCCAGGGTCTGACCACGACCGCGCAAGACTTCGAAGACGTCGGCGACTGGTTCTGGAGCAAGGTCTCGATAGGCTCACACTAGAAAGAGACAGACTTGGCCGTAGTACAGGGCGCCCCGCCGCGGGGCGCCCTCGTCTCCTTCAAGATTCCGCGGGGCCGAGGGGCCAGCCTCGGTCTGTACATCGCGCGGCGGATCCTATGGTTGGTCCCGGTCCTTTTCTTCGTCATCACGATTACCTTCGTGCTCATGCATCTGGCCCCCGGCAGTCCCTGGGACAAGGAAGGAAAGCAGCTCTCGGCGGCGGTGGTTCGCAACCTGAACGCGAAGTACGGTTTGAACGAACCGTTTCTGGCCCAGTACGTGCGCTACCTGGTCAACGTGGCGCACTTCGACTTCGGCCTCTCCTACCAGTACGAGGACCAGCCGGTCAGCAGCCTGATCCTGAGGAGTTGGCCGCCCACCGCGGTGATCGGGGCGCTCGCTTTCCTGATGATCGTGATCTTCGGGATCGGCATCGGCGTCGTCGCCGCCTTGCGGCAGAACACCTGGGTCGACTACGCCGTGGTCGGCTTCAGCACCATCGGCGCGTCGACGCCGGCCTTTGTCCTCGGCATCATCCTGATCATCATCTTTTCGGTCTCGCTCTACCGCATCACCGGCGGCAACTTCTCCCTCCCGACCGGCGGCTTTGCCCTTGACCAGCACCTGATCATGCCGGTCGTCACGCTGGCGACGTTACCGATTGCCTTTATCGCCAGGCTGACGCGCGCCAGTACGCTCGAGGTGCTCCGCCAGGATTACATCCGCACCGCGTGGGCAAAAGGCCTGCGCGAGCGGCTTGTCGTAACCAAGCACGTCCTGAAGAACTCACTGATCCCGGTGGTGTCGGCGCTCGGGCCGACCTTCGCCGTGTTGATCACCGGGTCGGTCATCGTCGAGAGTGTGTTCGCTATTCCCGGGATCGGCCGCGCCTTCGTGATCGCCGTCAGCTCGCGAGACTACCCCATGATCCTGGCGACCACCATCCTCTTCTCGGTGATTGTCGCGCTGGCCAACCTGGTCGTCGATCTCCTCTACACCGTGATCGACCCGCGCGTGAGGCTCGGCTGATGGCCGCCGCCGCCGCGGTCTCGCTGGAGCAAATCGACTGGGAAAATCCCGAGCAGATCGGGCTATGGCAGGACGCCTGGCAACGCTTCCGGCGTAACCCGATCGCGGTTGGAGGGCTGATCTTTGTCTGTCTCCTCGTCCTCGACGCCCTGCTCGCGCCGCTACTCGTGGCACTCCACATCATTGCCGACCCGCTCCAGCAGGACGTGGCCAACTCCTATGCCGGGTTCAGCCTCCAGCATCCTCTCGGAACCGATTATCTCGGGCGTGACCTGATGAGCCGGGTGATGTTCGGGGCCCGTATCTCTCTCACGATCGGGCTGACCGTGCAGGTCATCTATCTGGCGATCGGCGGTACCATCGGCCTGGTTTCCGGCTACCTTGGCGGTCGCATCGACAACCTGCTGATGCGCTTCGTCGACATCTGGTACGCATTCCCGGATCTACTTTTCCTGCTCGTCGTGGTCTCGATCTTCCAGCCGAGCCTGTTCGTGATCTTCGGCGCGATCGGGATCATCGGCTGGGTCGACCTCGCCCGGCTGATCCGCGGGCAGGTGCTCTCCCTGAAGGAAAAGGAATTCGTCGAGGGCGCCCGGGCGGCCGGCAGCGGGCCGTCAAAGATCATCCTCCGGCACCTGCTGCCCAATACCCTGGGGCCGATCATCGTCAGCCTGACCTTCGGCATCCCCCGGGCGATCTTCCTCGAGGCCACCCTCAGCTACCTGGGGGTCGGCATCCCGCCCCCCACCCCGAGCTGGGGCATCATGATCTCGGACGGCAACCAGGCGATCTTCGCCTACCCGCATCAGGTGTTGGTCCCCGCCCTGGCGCTGGCCATCACCATGCTGTCGTTCAGCTTCATCGGAGATGGACTGAGAGACGCCATCGATCCCCGAATGCGAAGATAGCGCTGTGGCAGCGCCGCTATTGCGTGTCGAGGACCTGCGTACGCAGTTCTTCACCTCTCGCGGAGTCGTCCATGCGGTAGACGGGATCAGCTTCAGCGTCGCCCGCGGGGAGACGGTTGGCATCGTCGGGGAGTCCGGCTCGGGAAAGACGATGACCGCCTTTTCCATCCTGCGGCTGGTGCCGGACCCCGGCCGGATTGTCTCGGGACGAATCTTGTTCAAAGACCAGGACGTCGTCCAGATGAACGACGACGACGTCCGCGAGTTCCGGGGCAACGACGTCGCCATGATCTTCCAGGACCCGATGACCTCCATGAACCCGGTGACCCGGGTCGGGGTGCAGATCGACGAGGCGATGACCGCCCACGAGCGCTTCTCGAAGAAGGAGGCGGAGGCGCGCGTCGTCCCGCTTCTTCAGAAGGTGCGCATTCCAGAGGCGGTCCAACGGGCCAGGGACTACCCCCACCAGTTCTCGGGCGGAATGCGGCAGCGAGCGATGATCGCCATGGGCCTGTCCAACGAGCCGGAATTGCTCATCGCCGACGAGCCGACGACCGCCCTCGACGTCACCGTGCAGGCGCAGATCATCCAGCTGCTGAAGCAACTCAATCGCGAGGTGGGGGCCGCCATCATCCTGATCACGCACAACATGGCGCTCGTCGCCAGCCTCTGCCAGCGCATCATCGTGATGTACGCGGGCCGGATCGTCGAGGAAGGGCCGGTCGAGCAGATCTTCGACAGCCCCCAACACCCCTACACCTGGTCGCTGTTGCGGTCCGTCCCACGCGTCGACGTGGCCCGGGCGGAACGGCTGGTCAGCATCAAAGGCTTGCCACCCGACCTGGTGCGGATGCCGCCCGGCTGCAAGTTCCACCCCCGCTGCCGGTTCAAAGTCGAGAAATGCGAGCGGGAGGAGCCGCCCCTCGAGCAAGTGGCGCCAGACCAGGAAGCTCGATGCTGGGTCATGATGCGCAACGTGTCGCAGGAGCAGCGAGAGGAAACCAAAGCCGGGGAAGTGTCGCAGCAGGCCGCCACCGAGCTCAAGGAGGCCGGCTCCGCGTGAAAGTGGCCGAGGCCACCCCCTCGACCGAGCGACGCGTCGACCCCGTCATCCTGCGGGTGGAGGACGTCTACAAGCACTTTCCGGTCGGCGGCCTGGGCGGCGCGGCCGTCCGCGCCGTCGATGGGGTCAGCTTCGAGATTCGACGGGGCGAGACGCTCGGCCTGGTTGGGGAGTCCGGAAGCGGCAAGTCGACGCTGGGCCGGGTGATCACGGCTCTGCACCCGGCCAGTGGTGGGAGCGTCTTGTTCGAGGGGAAGGACGTGACCAAGCTGCGCGGCGGCAAGTTGCGACAAATCCGCCGGCAGTTGCAGATCATCTTCCAGGACCCCTTCGCCTCGCTCGACCCCCGCATGACGGTCGGCGAGATCATCGCCGAGCCGCTCGACAACTACGGGCTGGCGCGCGGCCGGCAGCGGCAGCTCCGGATCCAGGAGCTGCTGCGGGTCGTCGGCTTGAACCCGAACTTCACCAACCGTTACCCGCACGAGTTTTCCGGCGGGCAGCGGCAGCGCATCGGTATCGCCAAGGCGCTGGCGCTGAACCCGTCGCTGATCGTCTGCGACGAGCCGGTCTCGGCGCTCGACGTCTCGATCCAGGCGCAGATCATCAACCTGCTCCAGGACCTGCAACGGGAGTTCAACCTGACCTATCTCTTCATCGCCCACGACCTCGCCGTGGTAAGGCATATTTCGAACCGAATCGCCGTCATGTACCTCGGAAAGATCGTGGAGATCGCCGATCGGGTGGATATCTACGATCGTCCACAGCACCCCTACACCAGCGCCCTGCTCAGCTCGATCCCGGTCCCGGACCCGCGCCGCGAGGCCAACCGCGAACCGATCCCGCTCAAGGGCGAGATTCCCTCGCCGGTCAACCCCCCGAGCGGTTGTCGCTTTCACACGCGCTGTCCGATCGCGCGCGCTCCCGGCGTGTGTTCCGAGATCGAGCCGCCGCTCGTCGCGCACGGACGTCCCGGCCAGGTGGCCGCCTGCCATTTCGCCGGCGAGCTCAGTGCCCGGTCGGCGACGGAAACCCGGTTGCCGTCGGCCTGACCTCTGGCCTCGACCCCTTCGTCGACAACGACGATCGACCGGCTCCAACGGTGGGAGCTGACCCTCCTCGAGAAGGCCGCCACGCAACTGCCGGTGGACGTGATCGGACCCTTCCGCGCCATTCCCGGACGGACCGGCGAGATGGTCGGTTTCAACTACGCGCTACCGGTGGATCGGCTCGACGAGAAGCTGCCGGGGGCGATCGGCGCGCTGCGGGCGCTCTACCGAGC
>JAXDLN010000004.1:0-3942 GCA_034666565.1 Chloroflexota bacterium | reverse complement strand
CATGCGCAGCGGCCACCCCGTTCGTGGCGCGCGCGCCCTTGGTGGCTACCGTTTGGAGTCCCACCCTTTCCCGCCCACCAGATTAGTAGTAGACGGTTGTCGAGCGGGGGCGGTAAAGAGACCGGGTGGCGGCAACACTTTGCCGCCGACAGGTGGGGTCTAGCAGCCCGTCAAACGGAGCGGAGCGGCCGCCACTGCGATCGTGAATGTGCCGCCGGAGGGCGTGGCCGAAACCAGGCGGCCGCCATCGCCGAGCGGGGTCACTGAGCGGTCCTCGAAGGCGCCGAGCACCGTCGCCTGCCCGGTCACCTCGGGTGGGACGTAAACCAGCGTCGGGGGGTCGCCCGCCCGCCCGCTGGCCTGCAGAGTGAACGCGCCCGTATCGGAGTCGTAGTGATACGTGAGCTTCGGGTCCGCCGACGCCTGCGGATAGACCCTGGCCAGGAGACGCTCGCGGCCGGCTCGAAGGCATCCGCTCGAGCGCGCGGAGTTGGCGCCTGGCGCGCAGTCGATGCCCTCGAACATGCCCCAGGTCGAGCTCCCTCCACAGTTTTCCTTCCAGGTCCAGAAGGCGAATCCGACCACGTGCTTTTCCTGCTCGAGCAGCTCGTTGGCAAGGATCCGCTGGTCATCGGAACGGAAATCGCCAAACTCGGCAACAAACAATGCGGCATTGAGTGCTGCAGCCTCCCGCCTTGCGAGCGCATAGGTCTGGTCGTACCCGCCCCATGGATAGCTGTTGGGGTCGAGCTTGAAGAGATGGTCGAGAGAGAAGATGTGCGTGTAGGTGTGGATCGAAACAACGATGTTCGGGTACGAGCTCACAGGAAGCCCGAGGTGGGTTGGAAAGTCGGTGACGTGCCGCAGGAGGCCCGCCTCCATGAAAACGAGGTGATGCAGGTCATGGACTCCGAGGTCTGGATAACCGCATGAGGGCGGCATGTAGAAACCGGTCCAGCACGGTAATCCGTCGTGGACACCCGTGATGGCGTCGATGACCCGGCGGTAAAAGGGGAAGAGGAGAAGGTCCTCGAAGCCAGGCGGGAGGTTCCAGCCAGGCCACGGCTCATTGAACAAGCTGTAGCCGGCGACAGTGCTGTCGTCCTTGAACCGTCTGGCAAGCGATGCGATGGCGCCTATGTATTCGTCCTGGATTCCGCTGCGGTCGTACCAGAAGTTATTGCTGGCCTCCATCACCGCGGGGTTGAGCTCGCGCTGGCCAAGGTAAGTCTCGGAAGGAAAGCCGTCGGTGATGGTCGCCCACGGCGGGGCGCCGGTGTTGAAACGCAAATTGGTCACCTCGCCTTTGGGCAGCGGCGCCGGCGATGACCTGCCGACGTATCGCGAGTAAGCGTTCTGGTGCATATCGATGATCACGTACATACCCGACGCCCTCGCCCAGCCGACCACCTGCGCGACGCGATCGATATAGGTCTGGTTGATGTGGCCACGCTCCGGTTCGAGCAAGCTCCATGACAGCGGCAGGCGCACCGAGTTGAAGCCCAGCGCCGCCATCGCAACGATGTCCTCCTGGCATAGCGGCGGGTTGGGCATGAACGGCGAGTTATCGGGGCAATGGCCGTCGTACGCGGCCGCATCGATCGGATAGAAAGGTGGGGGGTCGCTTCGCGATGGATCGGCGGTCGAGTAGAAATCGATGAGCCCCTGAGGGATCGCGCCGTGGAGCAGCACCATTCTTCCTTTGTCGTCGGCGATGAATGGATCGCCGACGCTGGGATGTGCGACGTGCAGCCAGGGAAGGGCGCCGGGCGACGCCGGCGGTGCGATGGCCGGCGCCGGCGTCACTCGCGTGACCATCGCAACGAGCACGGCTCCTGGATATGTCAAGGCAGCAACCATCAATACGAGAAGCGCTGAGGCGATCAGCGATCCACGCCTCACGAGGCGAGAAACCAGTAGGCGGTGCCGCCGATTACGGCCGTCAAACCCATAAGCCCACCGGCGAGCCCAGCCGCGGCTGAGCCCGTGCCGCTGAGCGCTCCTGAGGACGCGCGAATTCGGCGGAGCGAGTTGAAGCCGGCCCAGATGGCGAATGGGGCGAAGATTCCAAACGGCAACGCGAGCAGTCCCAGCACGAGCGCCCGCGTGGCCGAGCGCTCCCTGGCCGGCGCGATCACATCTCTACCAGAAGGCTCCCTTGGCGAGCAGGACGTAGAGGATGGGGCCGATGCCCCAGAAGAACGTGATGATGATCCACAGGACCTTGCCCAAACCGCCCATGTCCTGGCGTCCGACGATGTTGATCACGCACAGCACCCACACGATCGGGTGAAGGAGATCGCCAGCAGAATCTCGACCAGAAGCTTCATCAACAACCCCCTTTCAAGTTTTCAACGCGCCTCGATTCGCAAGTGATCTCAGCGGGTTTGGAATCGCCGGCCAGCCGCCGTCGGGAGCAAACGTCCCATCTGTCGCCTGCTCGTAACCCGCCTTCAATTGTCCACCGGCCACCTGCCTGACCGCATCCGCAAACCTCTGCACCTCCGCCTCATCGTTGTAGGGCGCAAGGCTGGCGCGCACAGCGCCGGGTAGAGCGGTCCGGCGATCCTCCGCCACCTCGCCCTCCACCTCCTCTACTTGTGCCTTGGACATATTGAGGAGATGGAAGACGTAAGGATTCGCGCAGAAGCAGCCGTTGCGGACAGCCACGCCCCATTCGTGGCTGAGGGAAGCAGCCGCCAGGCCGTGATGGACGCCGTCGATGACAAAGCTGGCAAGGGCCAAACGCTCTGGCTCGTTCGGCGAGCCGGCGCCACCGAGAACTGTCACGCCAGGGATTTCACTCAGGCTCTTGAGCAGACGCTCACCGAGCTCCGTCTCATGACGGAGCATCTCGTCAAAGCCCAGCTCCACGAGCGTCTCGATCGCCACTCCCAGCGCGACCGCGCCGATCACATTCGGCGAGCCCGCCTCCTCGCGATCGGGCAGGTCCGCCCAGACCGTGTCGTCCCAGGTCACGATCCTGATCGCGCCGCCGCCCATGACCTCGGGCGCACCGGCGAAGAAGTCGCGTGGGGCGACCAGCACTCCGGCGCCGTAGGGCGCGTACATCTTGTGGCCTGAGAAAGAGACGAAGTCGAGGTGGCCCGGATCGTCTGCCGGACGGATGTCGATGCGCCGATGTGGTGCCAGCTGCGCGGCATCCACCGAGACAAGGGCGCCGTACTTGTGGGCGAGCTCTGCGACCTCGTGGATGGGGGAGATGAAGCCCGTGACGTTAGAGGCCCCGCTGATAGCCACGAGGCCGATGCTTCCTGGGCTCTCCTTCAACGCGTGCTCGATGGCGTCGAGGTCGATGTGGCCATCCGGCGTAAGCCCGACCATCAGGTGGCCGCTGCGATGGCGCCAGGGGAGCAGGTCGGCGTGGTGTTCCATCTCGGTGACGAGAACCTGGCGGCCATCAAGCCTGGCTTGCTCGGCGGCGATTCGGTTGAGGGCGTCGGTCGTGCCCTTGACGAAGATGACGACCTGGCTCGAGTCGTCGACGTTGAGGAACTCGGCAACGCGTTCGCGGGCTTGCTCGTACGCCTCGGTCGCCATACGCGACTTGTATCCGGTGCCTCTGTGGACGCTTGAATAAACCTCGGCGAACCCTGTAACGGCATCGCGCACGCGCTTCAGCGGCGGCGTGCTGGCGGCGTTGTCGAAGTTGATTCCGGTGACCGTGCCGCCGCCCAGGACGGGGACTGGCAAGTCGACTCCGGCGAAGTGTTCGCGCCAGCGGCCGGAGTGTCCGGAGTGTGAAGGGGGCACTTGCCGCCTAGCCTACCTCGATTCCGGCGGGCGTTCCCCGTTCGGCACGTTTGGGGCCAGAAACGCGGAATCTGGTCGGGCGTTCGGCACGTTTGGGGCCAGAAACGCGGAATCCGGTCGACCACAGACTTTTTCCGTGCCTTGTTTGGGTCACACTATCCCGTGGAC
>JAXDLN010000003.1:0-75760 GCA_034666565.1 Chloroflexota bacterium | reverse complement strand
GACCGAGCCGGTGCTGTCCGCGGCCGTCGACGTCGTTTCAGTGCCGGAGCCCCCGCCTACCGATCCGGTGCTGTGCGCGGCCGTCGAGGTCGTTTCTGTGCCGGAGCCACCGCCGACCGAGCCGGTGCTGTCCGCAGCGGTCGAGGTGGTTTCTGTGCCGGAGCCGCCGCCGACCGAGCCCGTGCTGTCCGCAGCCGTCGAAGTGGTTTCAGTGCCGGAGCCGCCGCCGACCGAGCCGGTGCTATCCGCCGCCGTGCTCGTGGTCTCCGTGCCAGAGCCGCCCCCAACGGAGCCGGTGCTGTCGGCCGCTGTGCTCGTGGTCTCCGTGCTGGAGCCACCGCCAACCGAGCCGGTGCTGTCGGCCGC
Source organism: Chloroflexota bacterium (assembly GCA_034666565.1). GTDB lineage: Bacteria > Chloroflexota > Dormibacteria > CF-121 > CF-121 > CF-13. The sequence continues at coordinate 75,394 of JAXDLN010000003.1, read as the reverse complement.
CGTGCTCGTCGTCTCAGTGCCGGAGCCGCCGCCGACCGAGCCGGTGCTGTCCGCGGCCGTCGACGTCGTTTCAGTGCCGGAGCCCCCGCCGACCGAGCCGGTGCTGTCCGCGGCCGTCGAGGTCGTTTCAGTGCCGGAGCCCCCGCCGACCGAGCCGGTGCTGTCCGCAGCGGTCGAGGTGGTTTCGGTGCCCGAGCCGCCGCCAACCGAACCGGTGCTGTTCGCCGCCGTCGAGGTGGTTTCTGTGCCCGAGCCTCCGCCGACCGAGCCGGTGCTATCCGCAGCGCTCGAGGTCGTTTCAGTGCCCGAGCCACCGCCAACCGAGCCCTGGCTGTCCGCCGCCGTGCTCGTGGTCTCAGTGCCCGAGCCGCCTCCAACCGAGCCGGTGCTATCCGCGGCCGTGCTCGTGGTCTCAGTGCCGGAGCCGCCGCCAACCGAGCCGGTGCTGTCGGCCGCCGTGCTCGTGGTCTCTTGGCCCGAGCCACCGCCAACGGATCCCGTGCTGTCGGCCGCCGTGCTCGTGGTCTCGGTGCCCGAGCCGCCGCCAACCGACCCGGTGCTGTCCGCGGCGGTCGAGGTCGTTTCAGTGCCGGAGCCACCGCCAACCGAACCCGTGCTGTCCGCGGCGGTCGAGGTCGTTTCGGTGCCGGAGCCGCCACCAACCGACCCGGTGCTGTCGGCCGCGGTACTCGTGGTCTCTTGGCCCGTGCCAGCTGCGTTTGCGCTTCCATGGCCGCTGTCGGCGCCCGGTGAGGCACCGCTTCCGTTAGCGTCGTTGTCGCCGTCGTCGTCCCCGGCGTTCTTTCCAAGGGTAATAACGACTTGTTCGTTTGCTGCGCTGCGCTTGCTAAGCAACGCAGGGTCGACGGCAGGAAGAGTCTTGGGGATTGCTGGCGCCTGCGGAGCAGCAGGGCGAGCGTTGGTGTTGATAATGACAACTAGGGGTGCGGTTTGGGTATGAAGGGTCGGTGTCCAGGTGATGTTGCCGTAGCTGCCGGACCGACCGACAATCAGCAGTCCGGCGAAGATAAGCCCCGAAAGCTTTAACGACCACGAGGCCTTCGAGATCAGATCCTCAGATCCGACAGCGTCCTGGTAGGCAGCAGCGTGCGTTAACGACGTAGTGGTCACCACAGTTTCCCTCCGGTACTGATTGCAGCTCTCCCCGAATTTGTTTACTTTTGGTCGCCTAAAGGCGACAGATAGGCCAGTCCGATCTACCGCAAGCGTAATCCTAGGTAATCGGCCATGTCAATAGCCATTCACGAAAACCTGATACCGCAACGTATGATTTACCTGGTTGAGGTCCGGACTTCGCGGGATGTCGAAGGTAGCATGGGGATCGGCTTGAACCGCAAACTGCTCACCACCGCTGCCGGCCTGTGCCTGGCGTTGTCGGCATGCGGCATCGCTCCGCCCATCCTCGAACCTCTCACGGCAACGAAAGACATTCAGCTCCCCAGGGATCAGACTCTGCACCCGGCCCTCGATCTTCTCCGCCTCGACCAACGCTCGGACCGGCTCTACGTCGCTCACACGAGCAACGATTCGTTGGACATCATCGACATGAAGACCAACCGTGTGGTGGGGACGGTTGCTCACCTGCGGAGTATCAAAGCTGTGGCCTTAACTCCGGATCCTTCCATCGTCTTCGCCTCAGATGGCGGTGATGGCACCGTCAGCGTCGTCAACGTGTCTGAGCTCAAGGTCATCCAGCAGGTGCAGGTGGGGGGAGCACCAGACGCGATCGAGTACGACCCGGTGCACGATCTGGTTGCCGTTAGCCTGGGGAAAGGGAAGCAGGTGGCGCTGATCGATCGGCAAAGCTACAAGGTGCTGGGCAAGGTGGATCTTTCGGGCGAGCCCGAGCTCACCGCTATCGACGAAAAGGCAGGCCTGCTCTTTATCGCGATCCACTCTATAGATCAAGTCCAGGTGATCGATCTGGGAACTCGCCAGGTGGTCAAGACGTACAAAGGCTGCGATATTAGTGCTCCGACTGGCGTGGCGTACGACCCGGATCTGGGGAAGCTATTTGTCGCCAACCATATCGATGTGAGCGTGATCGACACGGTGCTCGACAAGTGCCTCGGCTCGGTCGACGTCAGCCGCGGCACCGACCAGCTCGCCATCAATTCTCACCTCCATCACCTCTATGCGGCCAGCGGTGGCAGCAAGAACCTTTCCGTCATCGACGCTGTCAGCCTCAAGCACCTCGGTTTTCAAGGGACCGGCCCTACCGCCGTCGGGGTAGCGTCGGACCCCTCAACAGACCTTGTCTATGTTGCAATCGGCAGACCCGGCATCATCGGCGTCTATCACGATCCTTAGGCGCTAGCTGCGGTTTGGCGCATCGACCATGCCCCAGGCATCCATCAGCAGCGCCTGTAGCGTCGCATAGCCGATGTGACCGAAGCCGCGGTCTCCCCACTGGGTGCCCCAGCTGTTGGCAAACTTGAAGATGCGATTCCGCCGGTCGAACCCAACGATGCAGATGGCGTGGCCCCCGAGAAACTCGCACCCCGGCTCGGGCATCGGGATGATGCCGCCGGGCGCATCCATGAACCGCTCGTGCACCATGACGCCGGCGACGAAGCAGTTCGTCATCAGGTACGCCTCCATTTCGACGACGCTGTTGAGGCGGGCATAGCTCTTGGCGCGGTAGGGCGCCGCCGCCTTCCGCTGCTCGGCCGTCGGTGGCACGTTGATGCGCTGGACGTTGTAGGGCATGCAGTCGAGACTGCAGACGCCTTGCTCCTGGATGATTTTCATCGCCTCGCGAATCGTCATACCTTCATCGGCGGGCTGTTTGCGCCGCTGGCTATAGATGTAGAGCGGCGAGAACTGGTGATGGGAATCGGAAAGCGTCCAGTGATGCTCGAGCCCCTTCTGGAACGTCTTGTCGTAATAGGCGGTCGCGCAGGCGACGCACGTTCCGGCCGGACCCTGGTCGAAGACCGGCGGGAGCGCGGGCGCATGGTCCACCTGTTCGGCGAGGGGCGCCGCTTTCAGGAAGGTCGAAATGGCGTAGTCGCGGTGGTCGTAGGGGTCCTTGATACAGCCGAGCGCATATCGAGGCATCACAGGTGTGACGCAGGAGGCCGCGATTTCCCGCTGAGTACGATGGGCGAATGGCCCAGGTGAATTCGCCGGTCCGCGTCCGTTACGCCCCGAGTCCAACCGGGGCCCTGCACCTGGGCGGTGCGCGGACCTCGCTCTTCAACTACCTGTTCGCCCGTCACCAGGGTGGGCAGTTCCTGCTGCGGATCGAGGACACCGACCGGGCCCGCTTCAAGCCCGGCAGCCAGGAGCAGATCGAAGAGGGCTTGCGCTGGCTGGGCATGACCTGGGACGAGACACCGCTGGTCCAGTCAGAACGAAAGGCGATCTACGAGAAGGCCGCCGCCGGCTTGATCGCCAGCGGCGCCGCCTATCGCTGCTTCTGCACACCGCAACGGCTGGAGCAGATGCGGGCCGAGCAGCGCGCCCGGCACGAACCCGAGCGGTACGACCGTCGCTGCCGCGCGATCCCAACTGACGAGTCCGAGCGCCGCGCGGCCGCGGGCGAGCGCTACGTCGTGCGCCAGGCGATGCCGATCGAAGGCACCACCACCTTGCAAGACCTGGTGATGGGCACAGTCACGTTTCGCAACGACACGCTCGACGATCATGTGCTGCTGAAATCGGACGGCTTTCCCACCTATCACCTGGCCTTCGCCGTGGACGACCACGAGATGCGGATCAGCCACATCATTCGCGGCGATGGCTGGTTGCCGTCGGCGCCCAAGCACCTGCTGCTGTTCCAGGCATTCAACTGGCTGCCGCCGGCCTTCGCGCATCTCCCCCTGGTGCTGGGTCCGGACAAAAAGCCCCTGGCCAAGCGGCATGGCGCCAAAGACGTGCTCGAATATCGCGAGGCCGGCTATCTTCCCGAGGCCGTCGACAACTTCATCGCCTTCCTGGGCTGGTCACCCGGGACCGAAGAAGACATCCTGACCATGGACCAGCTGGTCGAGAAGTTCTCGATCGAGAAGATTCAGGCCAGTCCGGCCATGGCCAACCTGGAGCGGCTGGACTGGTTGAACGGGCAGTTCATCCGAAGGCTCACGCCCGACGAGCTGGCGGCGCGGCTGGCGCCGCGAATGCCGCAGGTGCCGGTCGAATCGCTCAAGCCGTTGATGCCACTGGTGCAGCAGCGGCTTCGCACCTTGAACGAGGCCCCTGACATGCTGCGGTTCTTCTTCGAGGAACCCGAGAGGTACGAGCCGGCGCAGCTCGTCCCCAAAGGTCGTGACGCCGCCGCCACCGCCGGCGTCCTGACGCAGGCCGCCACGACCTTGCGGGCGCTGACCAGCTGGACGCCTGAATCGATCGAGCCGGCGCTACGCGAACTGGCCGAGCGGCTGGGCTGGTCATCGCGCGATCTCTTCATGGCGTTGCGGGTCGCGATCACCGGACGCACCGTGACGCCGCCGCTGATCGAATCGATCAGCCGGTTGGGCAAGAACACGGTTCTGACCCGGCTCGAACGCGCCGGCCGGACCCTGGCGTAACGCGCGCCGCGCTAAAGGCGGATCGGCGGCAGCGGCCAGTAGCGCCAGCCCACCCGGGCAAGAATGTGACGGCGCATCACCGTGCCAAACTGTCGCGAGTCGGTGCTGGAGGCGGGGTTGTCCCCAGCAAGAAAAATCGCTCCGGCGGCGTCGATGGCCTGGATCCGCTTGACGATCTCGAGATCGGGCCGATCGGGCCGCCGGGCGACGACAACGTCGCCGACCCGCAAGCGCGTCGCGTCATCGATGGGCCGGGCGACGATGCGTGAACCCGAAGGTAGTCGCGGTGCCATGCTGTCGCCATTTACGCGCAGCGGGTAGACTGATTTCAGGATCAGCGGTTCATCCTATAGGAGGAATTACCCCATGAATTTGATCGAATGGATTCGCCCCACCCGGACCGTGGAAGCCCATTGCGACCTGCCATGCGGAATCTACGACCCCGAGCAGGCGCGCATCGAGGCGGAGTCCGTGTACAACATCATCAAGAAGTACAACGACTCGAAGGACGAGGTCTACCGGCAGCGGGCGATCGTCATCAAAGAGGAGCGGGCGGAGCTCGCCAAGCACCATCTCGACGTCCTCTGGAGCGACTGGTACAAGCCCGAGAAGCATGACGCCAAGTTCCCGCAGCTCAAGGACGCCCTGAAGCAGGCCGTCTCGCAGGGCTCAAAGGTCAAGGCATCGGTCGACCTGAACGAGGCCCAGAAGTTCCTCGACCTGATCGACCAGGTCGACCAGATCTGGGAGAAGGCCGGCGGCCCGCAAGAGACCCGCGTCGCCCGGCCAGCCGCGTCCCCGACCCGCGCCTAGCGCTCCCCAGGGCGCGGTCGGCCTGTCAGGGCGACCACGCGAGCCGCGAATCGGCATCGAGAAAGCTGCCGTGCGTCACGGCTTGCGCGGCGCCGGCCGCGTGGATCGCACCGTCGCTTGCCATCGGCAGGATGAAGAGATCGAAGCTGCCGTTGACCAGCTTGAGAAACGCGATCGCGCTCCCGTCGGGCGCCCACACCGGCTGCGCGATGATGCCTGACTCGATCAGCACGGCGCTGTCGCTCGGGTAGGGTCGCAGCTCGCGGGCATAAGTGGTCGCGAGCGGCATCGCGTAGAGGTCGTCGCCACCGGCGCCGCCGCGGATGAAGGCGACGAAGCGACCGTCGGGCGAGAGGGCTGGTTCGAAATTCCGGCCGGGGTCCGGTGAGAGGTAGACCGTCGCCCCCGTCCGTAACGACATCCAGGTCAGGCGCGCGACCGGCTCCGCTGGCGCGCCACCGTAGAGATACGTGGTATAGACGAGCTGGTCACTGGCCCCCGGACGGTAGCTCGGGTCGCTATCGCCACCGGTGTAGGCGAAGGGCTGCACCAGTCGCCGCGATTGCCCGGTCGCGAGGTCGTACGACCAGACGCCGAGGTCGTTCGGCTGCAGGTTCTGAGAACTCGAGGGGCGCTTGCCGCGGTCGGTCAGGTAGACGATCCGATGACCACCGCCGTCGAATCCGGGGGCGAAGGCCCAGAGTGATCCCTCGGCCGCCGCAACCGGTGTGAGGGTCTGACGGTTCTGGCCGTTGGGATCGCTCACCACGATCGTCGAGCTCTGATCCTGCAGTTGCGCAACCGCGATGCGATCGCCCGCCGATGTCACGGCCGGGTCCTTGACGCGCGACCCGAAGCGTAGCTTCGTCAGCGCCGTCCCCGAGAAGCGGTAGAGGGCGCGGCCTTTCGTGGCGTAGAGGCGGCCGGGAACGGGCACCTGCTTCACCGGGAGCACGACGCGTCCTGGGTCGTGCGCGATGGGGGTGCTCGAGGTACAGCCAGCCAGCGCGAGCATCGCCGCCAGCAGACTAGCCGCGTAGCGTCGCTTCACGGCAGCAGGTCCCCGCCAAAGAGCTGGCGCAGGTAGGCATGAACCGCGGTCCAGTCAGCCAGCAGGATTTGCTGTCCGTCCGCGGAGGTCGCGTCGTGCACGTACGGCGAGATGTATGCCTGATGCACGTCCCCCGGATGGAGGCCCCGCATGAAGAGCGCGAGCTGGGTGAGGCGCAGCAGGTCGAGGTCGGTTTTGACATGGCCGTTGAGGTCTTTCGCGAAGGTCGGCAGCGCGGTGACGAGATCCATGCCGGCTACCCGTTGCTGAACCGCGAGCAACAGTTGCTGCTGCCGGACCGACCGGCCGAAATCGCTCAACAGATCGCCGTGCCGGGAACGGACATACTGCAGCGCGTGACGGCCGTCGAGGTGCTGCGGACCTGCCGCGAGATAGACGCGCTCGGTCCCATATCCGCTGTCGCTGAAGTCATTCGGATAGTTGTCGTCGAGCACAGGGTGTAGCACGTCGAGGTCGACACCCCCGACGCGGTCGACGACGCGCACCAACCCATTGAGGCCGACCCAGGCGTAGTAATGGATTGGAATCTTGAAGGCCTTCTCCACGGTGGTGCGGGCCAGCGCGGCGCCGCCCTGCGCGTAGGCGAGGTCGATCTTCGCGCTCGGATGTCCAGGAATCTCGACCCAGAGGTCGCGGGGCAGCGAGAGCATGGTGACCTGGTGCGTTGAGGGGTCGATCGAGACCACGATCATGGTCTGCGAGAGCAGCGCGTCCGTCTGGAACTTCTGGTCGTTGTCGCTGCCGAGCAGGAGGATGTTGATCCGCTGCTTGGAGTCGAGCGGCGGCGGGGTCGCCGCCGGGGCGCCGGCGGCCCGTCCGAGCGATGGATCATGCGGCTCCAGCAGGGCCAGCACCGGGGAAAGGTAGATGAGGATGCCGGCAATCAGCGCCAGGAGAAGCACGATCGCGCCCAGCACGATCCAGCGCACGCGGCGAGAAGCGGGCGCACCCGGCACGCCGGTGGCCGGCGAGTGATTCATGCTTCCCAGCGCAGGCGCGTCGCCTGCCCTCCCAACCTATTAGGCGTGGCCGGCGCCGACGCCGTCAAGTCGCCCGTTTGAAAGGCGGCCCGTAACGAGTGAGAACTGGATGAAAAAGCGTTACGCAATCGTGGCGGCTATCCGCGAACAGAGAGGCGAACACTAAACGTTACGAGGATTAGAGAGAGATGCACGACTCAGGAAATATCCTCTCGCTGCGCTTCGCCACTCCGGCGATCCCTCACGCGTCCCGCGTGCCGGCCCAGCTGACCTTCTGCTACCAGTGCCACTGCGCGGTCGACCTCGGCGCCACCACGACGGCGCTGCGCTCGGGGCACTGGGCACGGATCGGCACCTGCGCCCATTGCGGGACGACGATCACCCGGATCCTCAAGGCAAGCTAAGCGAAGTAACATCGACCGGTGACCTCCCGGCCCTCCCGGCCAGCCGCACGACGCGCCCGCCGGGCCGCTCCCAACCCTGACGCGGCCGAGGCCCACGCCTCGAATCAATTGGGCCGGCCCGACAAGGATTCCTATGCGATGATCCTGGCCTTTGCGGCGGCACTGCGCTCGACCTGCCTCAGCCGTAAAGTCGGCTGCGTCATCGTGCGGGACGGCCAGGTGATCGCGACTGGCTACAACGGGACGCCCAAGGGGACGTGGCACCCCGAGGAGTTCCCGAAACCCTGTCCCTGCGTCGGGGGGGTCAGCGGCGCCGACCTCTCGCTGAAATACTGCGCGCACGGAGAGGCCAACGCCCTGGCGCAGAGCGCCTATCGCGGCTCGTCAACCGCCGGCGCCGACATCTTCTGTACCAACTTTCCCTGCATCGAGTGCGTCAAGCTGCTGATCAGCGCCGGCATCCGGTCGATCTATTTCGTGCATGGGTACCCGGACCTGAGTGGCTTGCGCGACCGGTACCTGAGCCAGGCCGGGATCCCGACCCACCCTATCGCGTGGTCGCGGATCCAGCCCCATCTGTCGGCGCTGGCGAAGGGGTAGGCGAGGCCTCGACCGCAGCCGGTTCCACCAGGAACGAAACGCTCAGGGCGGCGTGGGAGCGTGTGGGAAGCGCGGCGGCGGAGGGCAGAAGGGTCGCACAGACGGCGGCGGCGAGTAGCCAGCGACGCCAGGAACCCCGCATGGTGGAGTAACGGCCACAGCAGTCGGGCCCAACCCGGCGTCGCCGGCCTGCTCCACCCGCGCCATGCCGGCGTTACAGCCGGGGGCTTGGCTGGAGCTGGCGAGGGGCGCCCGCCCGCCGCACCGACTGCGCATAGCGCACGGAATCGAGCGCGGCCTTTCGGGGCGCGGCCTTCTGCGCGAGCCCGACCCAGAACGCGGCCGGTCCGGCATATCGGTCCCGAGATACGTCCTGCGCCGGGCAGGCGTAGACACGGCTGGCGTCGCGCAGGAGGACGCTTCCGTCGGCCTGGGTGAGGTAGACCAGGCGCGGTCCCATCTCGGCGATCAAGCCGACGGCCTGGCGACCGTTGACGGAACCGAAGAGGGCCAGAGCATCGCTCGCATCGAGGGCGACGCTATCGGCCGCGCTCAAGGCCGGTTCCAGGACCCGGCGCGTGATCCGGGCGTTGGTCCACCACAAAAGGTCGGCCTCGAGCAGCAGGGCGGAATGACCCCGCCGGGCACGGGCCGTGGTCAAGGCCCCCAGCGCGGCCGATCGGGCGGGCTCGACCGAGAGGCTGTACCCGGAGACCACGGTCAGCGTGGCCGCCAGCGAGACCGGCGGAAGCTCATCGAGCCGGAGGGCGAGATCGGCACCGCGGTCGACGCGACGATCTCCGGCCTGGCCGTCGGGCTGATGCCACACGGTGGTTCGCATGCCGGGCGCGGTCCGCAGCCACTGGAGCTCCACCTTGAGGCGTGCAAGCGCCTCACGCACGTGGCTGCCGGCGTCGTCCTCGCCCAGCTTGGCGACCAGGGCGGTGCGAACCCCGAGCGCCGCGGCGTGCGCCGCGAGCCTTGCTGCGCCTCCACCCAGGATCGCAAGGCCATCCGCGGTGCGTTCCTCTGCAACATCACCGACGGCGAGCCAGTCCAAGGCTCCGCTCATCAGGGTCATGATATAAGCGGCCCCAGTGTGGAAAGGCCGCGTGTCGTCAGCGGTGGCGGTGAGGCTTTTTGCCGGTCGGATGCGATCCCGCATCGCGACCCTCCCCCGCAACGCCGGAGGGAGAAGGGAGTGGCAACGGTTGGCTCGAGGCGGTGATCACTGCCAAGGAAACGCCTCGCGGGGAGGTCGGAACCTGCAGCGCATGCGCGGCCGGGGTTGCGCCTGAACCGACCACGACAGGGACGGTCGGCGCCGCTAGTTCCGATAGGTCTTGACCCTCGACGGTTGGAATCGTGAGCGAGAAATCGAGTTGGCGGCTGCTGACCGGGCCCAGGAGAAGCGATGTCAACTGGAAGAGCGCAAGCCCGGTGCCGAAGACCAGCATGGCTCCGGCGGAGAGCACGCGGCCGCTGGCAACACCCTGAACGCCTGGCATGGCCTGCATGCTACGGGCCGCGCATTTCGAGCCGATAGTCCATGTGGACCATTACGGCAGCCGTTTGGAGGGCGGCTAGAGTGGTGTAATGGCCAACCGTCTGGCGCACGAGACCAGTCCGTATCTGCTCGAGCACGCGCAGAATCCGGTTGACTGGTATCCCTGGAGCCCGGAGGCGCTGGCGCGCGCGCGACAGGAGAACAAACCAATCCTGCTCAGCATCGGCTATAGCGCCTGTCACTGGTGTCACGTGATGGCCCGCGAGTCCTTTGAAGACGACGAGACCGCATCGCTGATGAACCGGGACTTCATCGCCATCAAGGTCGACCGCGAAGAGCGGCCGGACCTGGATCAGGTCTATATGCGGGCGACGCAGGCGATGACGGGCTCCGGCGGATGGCCGATGACGGTGTTCCTGCTGCCAGACGGGACGCCCTTTTTCGCCGGCACGTACTTTCCGTCGAGCGAACGGTTCGGGATGCCGTCTTTTCGCCGCGTCCTCGCCGCGGTCGCCGATGCATTTACAAACCGCCAACAAGAAGTCGCGCAGACGGCCGAGCAGGTCCGCGAGTATTTGAAGCGACCGGCGTTGCCGCTGGCGGCCGGAGCGCTCGAACCGACGCTGCTCGACGAGGCCTACACCCGACTGGCGCGGGAGTACGACCCGGGCCATGGCGGCTTCGGCGGCGCGCCGAAGTTTCCCCAGCCGATGTTGCTCGAGTTTCTGCTGCGCACCCACGTCCGGACCGGGCAGGAGGCCGCGCTCGAGATGGCGACCGACACCCTGCGCGCCATGGCCGCCGGCGGGATGTACGACCAGCTGGGCGGTGGCTTTCACCGCTACAGCGTCGACGAGCGCTGGCTCGTCCCCCACTTCGAAAAGATGCTCTACGACAACGCCCTGCTGGCCCGCGCCTATCTCGATGCCTGGCAGCTCACCCACGATCCGGCGTTTGCTCGGGTCGCCGAGGAGACGCTGGCCTTCGTGCAGGGAGAGATGACGGCGCCAGACGGAGGGTTCTACTCCAGCATCGACGCCGACACGGAGGGCGAAGAGGGCCGCTTCTACCTGTGGACGCCGAAGGAGCTCGACGCCGTCCTCGGTTCCGAGCAGGGCGGCGCGCTGGCGCGCGCCTTCGACGTCACGGCGGAAGGAAATTTCGAAGACCGCAACATTCTTCATCCGGTCGCGCCCGGCGCGATCGACCTGCTTGCGAGGGCCCGGGATCGGCTGCTGGCGGCGCGGGCGCGGCGCGTCCGGCCGCACCGCGACGAGAAGGTCATTGCGGGATGGAATGGGCTGATGCTCCGGGCGTTTGCCGACGCCGGGCGGGTGCTGCGCCGGGCCGACCTGGTCGCGGTCGCGGACGTCAACGCCCGGTTCCTGCTGTCGCGGATGCGTCAGGACAATCGGATGCGCCGCAGTTATAAGGATGGCCGGGCGCCGCTGGCCGGGTACCTCGAGGACCAGGCAGCCGTCGCCGATGGGTTGCTCAGCCTCTATGAGGCCACCTTCGATCCGGCCTGGCTCGACCACGTCCGCGGCCTCGTGATCGAGATGCTGACGGCGTTCTGGGACGACACCGAAGGCGCGTTCTTCGATGCGGCGGTGGACCAGGAGCAGCTCGTGGTCCGACCGCAGGATGCCACCGACAACGCGGTCCCGTCGGGAACCTCGATGGCCGTCGACGTGCTGCTGCGCGCCGGCATGCTCCTGGGCGAGCCATCATGGATCGACAGGGCGCGCGCGACCCTCGAACGGCTGGGGCCAACCGCGGCCAAGGCGCCGCAGGCCTTCGGGCGCCTGCTGGCCGCGATCGATTTCTACCTCGGCCGGCCCGTCGAGCTGGGGGTGATCGGCAACCCCGCCGAGGCGGCGGCGGCCGAATTCCTCGAGGTCATCAGAGCGCGCTACTTGCCCAATCGTCTGGTCGCCGTCGCTCGGCCTGGCCGCCCGCCTCAATCGATGCCGCTGCTCAGCGACCGTGCCGCGATCGATGGAAAGGTGACCGCGTATCTCTGCGAGGGTTTCGTCTGCCAGGCGCCCACCACGGACCCATCCGAGCTCGCACGCCAGCTGGACACCTTCAGCGCGAGACCGGTTGCGTCCTGAGCCAGTCCTCGTAATCCGACGGGGTGTTGATGTTGCGAAACGAGCGCAACTCCGGATCGACCGCGCGCAGCTCATCTGACGCGAGGTAGCGAACGCTGCTGCGGTCGAGCAGGCTCTTGACGCTTCGCTCGCCGGACTCGAGCAGCATGGCGATGCGCGGACCCAGCTCCCGGACGTAGAGCGCACAGACACCCTCCGGCTCCTGGTCAGGGCGGGGCACGACGGCCTCGTAGTCGCCGGCCAGAGTGCGGAGCAGGCCGCCAAGCGCCGGCTCGACGTCGGGCAGATCGCAGCCGACCACCCAGACATGGCGACGGGTCGCGGCGGCAAAACCGGCAAGCATGCCCGCGAGCGGGCCGAGGCCCGGCTGATAGTCGGCGACGACGCGGGCACCCTCAAACGACGGGTAAACCGACCCGCCGGCAATGATGGTCTCGTCGACCACCGGCCCGAGCCGGCGAGCGAGGTGCTCGATGAGCGTCCCGTCGCCCGCCGGCAAGGTCGCTTTGTCCTGGCCCATGCGACGGCTCAGCCCGCCCGCCAGGATGACGAGGCTGCAGCCGCTGCGCATGCGCAGAGCCTAGCGGTCCGCTACTGGCCGATCGCGCCGCTGATGTTGCAGAACACGTTCGCAACCTGGTTGCCCAGGATGATCAGCACCGCGATCACGACGACGGCGATCAAGACCAGGATCAGCGCGTACTCGACCATGCCCTGGCCCCGCTCGCTTCGCATCCGACGACAAATCGGTCGAAAAAGTCCAACGAGATGCATGCGTGCATTCTCCGTTACCGACCTTTCGCATCCCGTTACGGGACCGTTGCAGTTTCTTTTGCCACCGACACGAAAAAAGACCGGCGCCCGTGCCGGTCTTTTCCTTTCCTGGGTGCCCCCGTTAGGACGGAGAGACTGCGGCCGAGGCCGAGGGCGCGAGAGACGGTGCGTTCGACGCCGGGTTGATGATCGTCGTGTTGCCGCCAGCACCGAACCAGTGCGCGACCGCAAAGCCATAGAAGAGGATCGCCAGGATCACGATCAGGGCGATCAGGAAGATCGCAACCACCGCCGCGCTGGAGCCGCCGTCGCCATCGTCATGCTCATGAACAACCGCCATAATTACCTCCCTGGTACGTGTTAAGTGATACCGTCACTATCATATCAGTTGTCTTTCCCCGTGTCAATATTGAGCGACGCACCACTCAGATAAACGGTCGTCCGTGTGCATATGTGGAAAGCTCTGTGTATAAGCGGGTCGCGCCGCTCAGGCCTTACGGGCCACGTCGCGAACCGTGGCCTGGGCAATGGGGCGCACCACCATCTCGTCGATGTTCACGTGGGGTGGCCGGGTGACGGCCCAGACGATGCAGTCAGCCACATCAGCGCCGCTCAGGGGCGTCATGCCCTGGTAGACGGCGCCGGCGCGCTCCTGGTCGCCCTTGAAGCGCACCAGGCTGAACTCCGTCTCCACCATGCCTGGCTCGATCTCGGTCACGCGGATGGGCTCGCCCAGGAGCTCCAGCCGAAGCGTCTTGGTGATGGCCCGTACGGCGTGCTTGCTGGCGGTGTAACCGACGCCGCCCGGGTAGACCTCAAAGCCGGCGACGGACCCGAGGTTGACGATGTGGGCGCGAGGGGCATGTCGGAGTAGCGGGAGCATTGCTTTGGTGACCCGGAGGACGCCAAGCACATTGGTTTCCATCATCTGCACCCAGTCGTCGTCGCTCCCCTCGGCCAGCGGTTGTAGTCCCGCCGCCAGCCCCGCGTTGTTGATCAGGATTTCGACCCGCGGGTAGCGAGCTCCGACGGCACGAACAAACGTCTGGATGCTGGTGAGATCCCGAACGTCGAGCGGAATGGCGAGTCCGCCCAGCTCCTGGGCGACGGCAGCCAGGCGGTCCTGCCGTCGGGCCGCGAGGACGAGCGTGAATCCTTCGCGGGCGAGGCCGCGGGCGGTCGCCTCGCCGATTCCCGAGCTGGCGCCTGTCACCACGGCGACGCGTTCGGGGGACGGCACCTCTTAATGGTAGGCGCGACCGCCGGCATCACGGTCTGTTCTTTTCCCGCCACAGTCAGTATCCTTTCTTAAGGAGTATCCGGCAGGAGGCGAGCGGAAGGGATGGGTCGGCGTCAGCGTGGCCTCGCGCTTGCAGCCGCGTTGCTTGTGATCGCCGCCTGCGGCGCACTGGCCGGGGTCGCGACCGCTGGCGGTGCGTGGGCCGCGAGCGCCTCGCCGGCCACTCCGGCTCGCCCGCATCCGTCAACATCCCCAACGCCCACCCCAACGCCCAGACCAACCCCTACGCCAACCCCAACCCCGCGGCCCACGCCCCGCCCGACGCCCCCACCGACGCCTCCACCCACGCCCTCGCCGACACCGCCTCCAACGCCGGCGCCAACGGCGGCCCCAACGCCCTCGGTCTCGGCTTCGCCAACGCCGGCGCCGGCTTACGCGCCTTCACCAACGCCCGCCGCTCCCGCGGCCGCGCCGCTTCCGGACGCCGCCGCCCCCGCCGCCGGCGGCCTGCCGTTTACGGGCCTGGCGCCGGTCGGATCAGCTCAGGCTGTGGCGATCGCACCCACGCCGCAAGGCGCTCGGATCGCGGCCGACACCGGTGCGCCCGGCGATTCACCCAACGTCTTCCTGCTCTTCACCGTGGCGATCATGGCGATCCCCCTCTTGCTCACCATGACGCTCGTGGCGACGGTCCTGACGCGGCGCTGAAGGTTAGCCCTTGACGGCGCCCGCGGTCATGCCGCGCACGAAGTAGCGCTGCATCGCGAGGAAGACAACGAGCGGCAGGGCCATGGAGACGAAGGCGGCCGCCGTCAGCAATTCGTACGACTGGCCGAGGGAGCCGACCAGGTTGGCCACCGTGACCGTCATCGGCGCCACCGCCGGGTCCCCGCCCAGGTAGACCAGCGCCACCAGTAGATCGTTCCAGGTCCAGAGAAACTGGAAGATCGCCAGCGACGCGAGCGCCGGCACGGACAGCGGGAGCACAAGGCGGAAGAACATCGTGACCGGGCCGGCACCGTCGATCGAGGCCGACTCGAAGAGGTCATTGGGGAGTGACCCGAAAAAGTTGCGCAGCAGGTAGATCGCGAAGGGGAGCCCATAACCCGTGTGGGCCAGCCAGATGCCCAGGAACGAGCCGTTCAGCTGCAAGACCTTGAACGCGGAGAGGACCGGGATCAGCGTGACCTGGAGCGGAACCGCCAGCAGCCCAACCAGCAGCAGGAAGAGCGCGTTGCGAAATGGGAATCGCATCCAGGCGAAGGCGTAGGCCGCGAAGGCTGCGATCGCAATTGGGATCACGGTGGCGGGGATCGCGATCGTCAGGCTGTTGAGGAAGCTCGCAAAGAGGTTGTTGCTTTGGAGCACGTCGCTGTAGTTCTGCAGGGTGAACTGAAAGGGCGGCGAAAACGCCGTCCACCACCCGGTGCGGTTAACAAGGAAGCCGGGACGGAAGGAGCTGACGAGCAGGCCAAGCGTCGGGACGATCCAGATGACGGTCAGCAGGATGAGGACGATGTGCAGCGGCAGCGATCCGAAGCTGAAGCGGCGCGGCTCCTTAGCTTCGGCGACCCGAGCCGTCTCGGCGATCGGCGGAGCGACGACGGGGGCGACACTCATCGGATGGCCTCCTGGAACTGGAAACGGCGCAAATTAAAGATCAGCACGGGGATGACGGCGAGCAGGAGCAACATGGCGATGGCCGCTGAGTTCGCGTAATTCTGGCTGGTGAACATTTCCCCATACATCCGCCTCGCCATCACGTCGGTGTTGTAGAGCCCGTTGGTCATGACGTAGATGATGTCGAATGCCTTGAGCGCAAAGATGACCAGCGTCGTCCCGATGACGGTGAGGGTCGGTGCGAGGAGGGGAACGGTGATGCGGAAAAATACCTGAAGCTCGGTGGCCCCGTCCACCCGTGCCGCCTCGGTGAGCTCGGGCGGGATGCCCTTGAGCGCGGCTGAGGTGATGACCATGGAGAACCCGGTCCAGACCCATACGGCAGCGAAGATCAAGGCAAAGTTGTTGACCCGCTCGTCGATGATCCACGCGATCGGTTGCTGGTGGAGGAGATTCACCCAGACGGCGTTTAGCGTCCCGGTCTGGTGGACGCCCGGAAGATTGGGCTGATACTGGTACATGAAGCTCCAGATCAGGCCGGCCGCGACGAACGAAATCGCCATGGGCATGAAGATCAGCGATTTGATGGCGCCCTCGTATGGGACTCGGTCCGCCATGACGGCGAGGATCAGACCGAACACCAGCACCAGGCCGGTGTAGAAGACCAGCCACAGCACGTTGTTGCGAATCGCGATCAGCACCGAATGATCGGCCAGGACGTGCCCGAAGTTGGCGAAACCGACGAAGCTCTTCCCGTCGTTGGCGAGCAAGCTGAGCCAGGCGGTGGCGATGCCCGGGTAGATCAGGAACCCGGTGACCAGCAGGAGGGCCGGGCCGACCCACAGCCAGGGCCGCACCCGCCCATGCTGGGCCGGTGGCAGGCGGCGGATCAGCCAATCGGTGACGAGGATGTAGAGGACGAGGACCACCGGAACGCCGACGACGGCGCCCACCAGGAACGTAATTCGCTGGGCGTCCACGGTGGCCTCTCGCTCTCCCTACCTATTTCCTACTGGCCGCTTGCCCTCTTTTGCTCCAAACCGTTGAGGATCGAATCGAGCTGCCCGGGGTTCTGGATGTAGGCCACGATGCCGTCGAAGAACGCCTGCTGCAGGGCAGCCGTCTGCAAGTCGCCGGCGTCGAACTCGGGCGGGTTGGCAGCCAGCAGCAGCTGGGCCGCCTTCTTGACCTGGTCATCCGGGTAGTTGTCGAGCGTAACCAGCTTGTTGGGCGAGATCGCGCCGCCGCGCTTGACCCAGATCTTCTGGGCGTCGGCCGTGGTCAGGTACTTGATGAGGCTGCGCGCCTCCGGCGAGTCCTTGAACATGCCGAAGAGATCACCGGCGACCACCTGGGGTCCGGTGTACGCGGGATTGATGTCGGGGAAGCCGAAGAAGGTGAAGTCCGTCCCGGGCTTCAGGGTGGGGTAGTCGTGGACGAAGAAGTCGGTAATGAACGAGGCCTGGTGATGCAGGTAGCACCCAGGCGGGCTGGCAAACATCGGATCGAAGGCGGTCGCGAAGTTGGTCGACAGGACGTAGTTCTTGCCGCCATAGGTGAGGTTAGCGTTGTTGACGACCTGGCCGAAGGACTGCCACGCGGTCTTCATCTCGGGCGCGTTCCATGGCTCCTGGCTGGCACCCCATGCCTCGTACTTCGTCGGTCCCGCCTGCCGGAGGAAGAAGTCTTTGACCCAGTCGGTGCCCGGCCATCCCGAGGCCGCGCCGCTTGCGACACCAATGCACCAGGGCGTCTTGCCGGTTTTCGACCGGATCGTGTTGAAGGCGGTCACCAGGTCGTCCCACGTCTTCGGTGGCGTGGTGAAATCAACCCCGGCCGCGCTCACGTTCTTGGGATCGTAGTAGATCAGGCCCTTGATGGCGGCCTTGATAAAGATGCCGACCAGGTGGCCGTTGGAGGTGCCCAGCTTGACCCAGTTCGAGCCGTACTGGCTGTTCATCGCGTTCATATCGACGGCGCTGTCCAGCGAGATCAGCGAACCGGCCTTGGCAAACTGCGCCATCTGTCCGGGCCCCGGAAGTCCCGCCAGGTCGGGCGGGTTGCCTGCCTTGACGCGAGTCGTGAGCAGCGCGTTGATGTCGCGGCTGCCTTCGTAGCTGACCTTGTTGCCGGTACTATCCTCCCAGGGCTTGACCATCGCCAAGAAGGACGCCTGCTCACTGCCGCCCCAGGTGCCGATGACGTGAAGCGTCTTGCTGCTCGAGCTCCCGGTGCCCGGCCCGCAGGCCGCCAGAAGTGAAACCAGGACTGCAACCGAAAAAATACGCCCCAACCTGGAGCTGTTCATTGCTTCCTCCCTACCTGTGTGCTCGCCGCGCCCCAACGGATCAGGCTTGATAGTAGCCCTCCACTATGCCGTCGTCAAACTCGGGACGTCGCCGCGACCGATCCGGTTAACGTTTTCTAATCAGGTGCGACGCGACGTCGGCAAGCAAAATGGCTGGGGCGCTAGGACTCGAACCTAGGATTACCTGATCCAGAGTCAGGCGCCTTACCAGCTTGGCCACGCCCCAGCGGATGCTGGAAAAGCGACGACAGTCTATCAGCACGCCGCGCAGAGCGAGGCAAGCGGGTCAGGCTGAAAGCCTGGACAGCATGAACTCAGGCGCCTGCTGAACGCCAGGCAGCCAGAAGGAGATGCTCGTCCCCGAGCCAGGGCGGGATTCCATCTTCCACCAGCCGCCGGCGATCTGCGCACGTTCGCGCATGGCCGTCAGTCCCAGGTGGCCAGGAACGGATCCGCCGTTTGGTGGCTCAAAACCGTCGCCGTCATCGTCGATTTGCACGTGCCATCCGTGGTTAACGTCCGCCAGCCGGACCTGCACCCGGTGCGCCCTGGCGTGCTTGCGAACATTGACTAGTGCCTCCATCGCGATCCGATAGAGGATGAAGCGCGTCTCGGACGGCGGTTCGGTGGTGACGCGATTCTCGACTTCGAACTCAAGGCCGACGTCGGACCGGATCCGCTCGAGCTGAACACGCAGGGCGGCGGCGAGGCCGGCACGGTCGAGGTTGATCGGACGCAGGTCGAACATCAGGTGCCGCAACCGGTCGATCGATCCCTCGATCGCCTCCTCCAGCTTGTCGAGCGCCTCGACCTCGGTCGACGTCGTCACGCGCTTGCGGAGTTGCTGGAGCCGCAGCCCGGCGGCAGCCATCGCCTGGATGCTGTCGTCGTGGATGTCGGAGGAGATTCGCAAGCGTTCGGCCTCCTCGGCCCGCACCAGGTGTCCGAGCAACTCCTGTCGCTCCACGCCAGCCTTGCGAACCAGTTCGAAGCTCGCCTCCAACTCCGATTCCAAGCGCTTTCGATCGCTGATGTCGCGCACGCGCGCCGTTGCCATGCGCCCGCCATCAGTGCTGATGAAGCTCAGGCTGATGTCTACCGGAAACTCTGTCCCGTCCTTGCGCAGCCCGGCCATCTCTCGGATGCCCATCTTGCGTTCGGCTGGTGCGTCGAAGTATTTCCCGCGATGGAAGACGTGAGCCTGGTGGAATCGCTCCGGGACCAGGGTCTCGAGCGGCCGGCCAATCAGCTCATCCCGGTCATAGCCGAACAGCATTTCCGTCTCCGCATTGACTTGCTGGATCGCCCCGGTCGTGTCGACCATCACCATGCCGTCCGGTGACGATTCGATCAGCGCGCGAAACTGTTCCTCCGATTTTCGCTGAACCTCCACCGCCAGCTTGCGATCTGTCGTGTCGCGGATGGCCGAAACCACGAGCCGCCCCTGCTCGGTGTCGAGCGGGCTCAGCGTGATTTCCACGGGAAATTCGCTTCCGTCCTTCCGTCGGCCCGACAGCTCGAGCCCGACGCCCATCGGCCTCGCCGCTGGTGCCGCGACGTAGCGCTCGCGATGGGCGATGTGGGCCCCGCGAAGCCGGGGCGGCAGGAGCATCTCGATCGGATGCCCGAGCAGCTCGCGGCGCTTGTAGGCGAAGAGCCGCTCGACTTGCGTATTGACCGCCTCGATCAGGCCGGCGCCGTTGACGATCACCATGGCATCCGGGGCGGACTCGAGCAGGGCCCTGAACTTATCTTCACTTCGCCGAAGGACGACGTCCGCCTGCTCGCGCGCCTGCACGTCGTGCAGCAGTTCTCGGAAGGATGAGGTGGCCAGGGTGGCGGACATATTGAACTGGCCGCGCGCGGTGCGAAAGACCGCATCCACCAGCTCTTTGTCGGACGAACCCTTGACGAGGTAGCCCGACGCACCCACGCTCAGCATCTCGTAGACGCTCTCTTTTTCCTCATGGGCTGATAGGGCAAGAATCCGGGTTTGCGGGGAGGTCACGCCGATCCCCTGGGCAGCGCGGGGTCCACCGCCCCCCGGCATGCGCACGTCGAGCAGGGCAACCATCGGTTGATGCTCGGCCGCTAGCCGGATGGCTTCATCGGCATTGGTGGCGACCGCGACAAGGCGCATCCCGGGCTCGTCGGAGATGAGGTCAGCCAGTGCCTGCCGGACTGCTGCATCGTCGTCGGCGACCAGGACGGTCACGCTGTTGGGCACCAGCACTTGCCTCGTTGAGGGCGCGACGGGTTGTTGCGGCTTTTCTTGCGTGATCGAATAGCGAATTAGGCACTATTGCCGACGCCGAAGAACATCACCTTATAGCCCGGACACCGGACGAGGGTTCCTGCGACGGACCTGGAAAAGCAGCCCACTGGATCGGCGCCGCCGGAACCGTCCGACCGGCGGCTCGTCGCTTGCAGCGGGAGTCGACGCGAGCCGCTGACTCAGCAGCGCGTCCGGGTCGGGGTCGCCGTGCGATTCATTACGTTCGTCCATGGTGCCTCCCCTAGGCTGCGTCGGCGTAGGCATGGCGCGTCTCGAAATGCGGTGTGATGACGAGGTCGCGGAGAACATCGGCGCCGATGTCGAGGACCACGTGGCCGCGCGCGCACGACTGAATGTTGTCGGTCAGATCCTGGCTCCCCCAGCCCTTCACGATGTAGCCGCTGGCACCCCCGCGAAGCATCGCCGCGACCTCCCCCGCGTCGTCGCTCGCCGAGAAGGCGATCATGCGGGTCGCCGGCGCGACCCGAGCGATCTCGAAGGCGACGCGCTCACCGCCCCACTCCGGCATCCGGACGTCGATCAGGGCGACGTCCGGCTGGCTCGTGGAGGCGAGATCGATCGCGTCATCAACGTTGGTCGCGGTTCCAACCAGGCGCATGCCGGGCTCGCCACTGATCAGCGCATCGACCGCCTCGAGGACACCAGGGTCATCATCGACCGCGAGGACGAGGACCGGGTCGCGCCCGAAATCGCGGCTGATCGGTGCCCACGTGTCGATGGCGGCCAGCCGCTGGGCCACGTGGCGGCCCAACTCCGGAGAGAGAACCGCCCGACCTTTGAGGACGTGCTCGATGCCGGTCAGGATCTTTTGCGGCCGCGTGCCCTTGAGCAGGTAGCCGCTGACGCCCGCCTGGAGCATGCTGATGACGCTCTGTTGGTCGCGGCGCACCGTCAGCGCCAGCATGCGAGTGCGGGGCCACACCGAATGGATACCGGTCGCGGCTCGCGCGCCACCGCCCGGCATGTTCATATCGAGCAGCGCGATGTCGGGATGCATGGCGTCGGCCAGTTCGATCGCAGAGCGGGCGCTGGCGGCCGTCGCCGAGACCACCATCCCGGAGTGTCCGCCAATGAACGCCGCCAGGCTCGAGCGGACGAGCTCGCTGTCGTCCACCAACAGGACGGTGCGCGAGCTGTAGCGCAGGGCGCCTTCGTGCTGGTCCAGCATTCGCGCCTTACGGTAACCGGGTGAAGCCCGCCGGCACACAGGTAAACACGGGCGCGCGCGCTACCCTAATTGAGGCAGCCGGGCAGGGACCGCCGAGAGACCGATATATCCCTGCTCGCCGGCACGGACCACCGCCTCCAGGCGGGAATGGACGCCGATCTTGTCCATGAGGTTGCGGACATGCGAGCGCACGGTTCCGTAGGCGATTCCCATGTGGCCGGCAATCTGCCGGTTGTCGAGGCCGGCCACCAGCAGGTTGAGGACTTGCTGCTCGCGGATCGTCAGGTCCGAAAACAGTCGCGATCGAGACAGGGCCCGGGCTTCCAGCAGCCGCTGGTGGCCGGCAAGGGCGGCCAGCCGGTCAGCCGGCACCAGCATCTCACCGCCTGCGGCACGGCGGATCGCGCCTCGCACCTGGCTCGCGGCCACCGCCTTGGACAGGTAGGCGCAGGCGCCGGACTCGACGGCGGCCAGCACCGCGTCATCGCTATCGTCGGCACTGAGGAAGACGATCGCGATCCCGGGCCGCAGCCGCCGAATGCAGGCGGCCGCCTCCGACCCGGTCCCGTCGGGGAGACGAGAGTCCATCAACACCACGTCGGGGATGCGTTCCTCGGCGACGGCGATCGCGTCCCGCATGGTGTCGACCGAGCCGACGACCTCGAAATCCGGCACCTCGCTGAGGAGGGCGACGAGGCTTTCCGCCAGGATCGGGTGATCCTCAACGACCAACACCAGAATCGGCCTCGTCCGGCGAGTGGTCGACGGGGTCATGGTGCGGACTCCAGCACCGCCCCAGCAGCCGGAATCCATATCGAGGCTCGCGCGAGGCTCCGGACCCTCTGGTCGAATCGAGCCCAGCCGCCGCCGAGCCGGGCTCGAACCGCGATCCGGGCACGATCCGCGGCCGCGGCGAAGTCGGTGCCCACGTCGACGGTTCCGTCATGCTGCACGCTGAGCAGAAAGCCGTGATTGTGGTCATCGATCTCGACCGTGACCTGGCGTGGACGCGCGGTGCAGGCGGCCCGCAACGCATCTTCGGCGATGCGGAACAACGTGACGCGGCGCTGAAAAGGCGGCTGATGCTGAAGCCGATTGCGGACTTCAGTCGACACGCCATCGTCGGCCCGCAGCACCTCGACGAGTTCGCGGATTGCCGTGGCGAGCCCCAGCCCGTCCAGTCCGGGTGCGTGGAGTTTCACCATCAGTTCTCGCAATCCCACGCTCGTCATTTCGAGCAACTCCTCGATGGTCGTCAGGATCTGGAGGTCGGCGGGTTCGCTCACGCCGCGGCGGAGTTGCTGCAGTCGCAGGCTGGCCGCGGTGATCGATTGGATGCTCCCGTCATGGATTTCGTCGGCGATCCGTTTCCGGTCCAGCTCCTGCGCCGCCTGTGACAGGTCCTCGTCCTGCCAGCGCTCGGTCATGTCGCGGACCATCACGACTCGAACGGATCCAACGGGAGTCTCGTGGCGCATTGTGGTGACATCGATCGGGAGCCACGAACCGTCCTTCTTACGTCCGATCATCTCGGCGCGATCCGCCTGCCCGTCGGCGGGGACGGCGAATGGAATCGCGCTGACGATTGGCCCGTCCCCCACCAGCGATGTGATCTTGTGACCGACCAGCTCCGCCTCGCGATATCCGAACAGCGTTTCCCACGCCGCGTTCACGAACCGGAACTCATCGTTCGCGCCAACGATCGCCATCGGATCGGGGACAGCCTCGGGCAACCATGTGAGCGGCAGCTTCGTGCTCGCGCTGCGTATGCCCACGTCCTCGCGCGACGCGCGCCAATTCGCATCCTTGCGTCTGGCCAGAAACTTAGGCACTATTACCGAGCCATTTAGCTGGTGTTCAAGGCGCGCCAGTTAGGCTTGTGAATTAGGCAGTCCTGCCGATGCAGGGGACTCACAGTGAGTGCCACGCTGCGCACGACGGAAACTTATAGGTCCCCGGGGGCGACGAGCGTGGGGCAAGGGGGAGCACAATTGGACAGCGGTATGCCGGCTGTCCGGCTGGGGCATGTCGATACGGTGGGCGTTCATCACCTGACGCCACGCCAGGCCGAGGTGTTGCGCTTGCTGGCCCGCGGATGGACCGATGCCCAGATCGCTGACGAGCTCTTTCTAAGCCGCCGCACCGTGCACGCTCATCTTCGAGAGATTTTCCGCAAGCTGGGCGTCTCCCACCGGAGCGCCGCGACTCGCTACGCGATCGAGCACGGAATGGCCTAGCCGCCCAGCGTCAGCAGCAATACAGAATCGTTGCGTCCCCCGCCTGATTGCTATGCTTAGTACCGTATAGCACAATGCAGTATCGGTCGCGAGCGCGGGTCTTGAGCGAGACGTATCCGGATCACCTGACATCCCGAGAGGCACATGTCCTGAAGCTGGTCTCCGCGGGCCTGACCAACCGAGAGATCGCCGAATCGCTCGGCCTGAGCTCTCGCACCGTCGACGCACATTTGCGCTCGATCTTCGGCAAGATCGGCGTCGGCTCTCGCAGTGCGGCGACTCGCTACGCGGTCGAGCACGGCCTGGTTTAGCGACTCAAGCGACCAGCAGGTCGTGGCGCGCGGCGGCGGCCACCGCTTCGAGCTTCGAGTGGGCATCGAGCTTTTCCAGGAGGTCCTGGACATAGCTGCGCACGGTGTTCAGCGTCAGGCCGAGCTCCCGGGCGATGGCCTTGTTGTCGAGCCCCTGCGCCATCAGCATCAGCACCTCGTGCTCGCGTGGCGTGAACTGTGACCGCAGCCGGCTGCGGTCCTGCTCTTCCCGCGCGCGTTGGTGGACGCGGGTCAGCAGTCCGGCCAGCTGTGCCGCGGGAATCAACATCTCCCCTTCGGCGGCTTTGCGGACGGCTTCGACCACGTCGGCCGACGCGCGCGACTTCGGCAGGAATCCACAGGCCCCGACACGAACGGCGGACAGCAGCGCATCCTCGCTGTCGTCACCACTGACGAAAAGCAGGCGCGGGCTTGGCCGCTGGTTGCGTATCTTCTCGCCGGCCTGCGCCCCGGTTCCGTCCGGAAGGCGGTAGTCCATGACGACAACGTCGGGCGGGTCAGCGTAGGACATCGTGATCGCATCCTTGACCGAGCCGGCAACCCCCACAACCTTGATGTCACTCTCTCGGTTGAGCAACGCCTCGATGCCTTCGGCGACAAGCCGATGATCTTCGACGAGCAGCACGCGAATCGGTTGCGGCATGGACTTCCCTTGTGGTCACTCTGGGCAACGAGAGGTGCGCGGTCTCCTTGCGAAGGGCGCTGTAACGATCACCGCCTGAAGGCGCTCCGGCTGGGTGACACCCACTGATGCGCCGGGGCGAGTCGTCCTGCAAATGCGAGGCGACAGTCCCAAGCGTTCGCCATAGCATCCGGCCATGAACACACGCTTCCGGGAGCCATCGGATTACCACTGGGCCGTACCGGCGCAGCGGTTCGCTCGGCGCGGGCCGGTGCTCCCGCGACCGGGCACGGAACACCTGCTCCAATTGCTCCAGCCCCGCCGCCGCCATGACTGGGCGCTGCTGGCGGCGATCCGCGATGCCTATGTGAGCGGAGCCGCAACCCGGCATGTGGAAGCCATGGCACGCGTGGTGGGCGTCGACGGCGTCAGCGACGATGACGTGGTGCGTGCGAGCCACGAGCTCGACCGGCAGTTACAGGCGTTCCGCACCCGGCCAGTGTCGGGCGCCTATCCCTACGTTGTCATCGACGCGATGACACAGAGCGTGCGGCAGCGCGGCCGGCTGGCGAGCCTGTCGGCGATGGTCGCGGTCGGCGTCGCCGCCACCGGAAACCGCGAGGTGCTGGCGATCGAGGTCGATGAAGCGGAGGAGCCGGCGGCATGGTTGAGGCTGCTCAGCGGGCTGCGGGACCGAGGCGTCTATGGTGTTCGGCTGGTGACGGCGGAAGCCCACCCGGGCATCGCCTACGCGATCGCGCAGACGTTTCCAGCCGCCAGCTTCCAGCGGTCGCGTTCAGGGTTGATCCCCGATCTGCTGGATATCGTGCCCGAATCCGATCGTCCCAGTCTCGCCACCCAGCTCCGGGCCGTTTTTGTCCAGGACGATCGGGTTGCGGCCGAATCCCTGTTGCGCGCCATCCCGAACGCTTTTCCCGCCAACCCCGCCCTGGTCAATGACCTGCGCGATCGGGAAGAGTCGATTCTCGCCTTCTACGATTTACCCCCGCTCCACCGTCGCCGAGTCAATTCCGCACGCTGCCTGACCCACGCCCGCGCCGAAATCGAGCGGCACTGCCGCATAATCGGCATCTTTCCCTACCGGCTTACGCTGCTGCGGCTGTGCGGCGTGATCCTGCAAGAACAAAACGACGAATGGATCGCCGGCCCACGCTACGTCGGCCGTCGTCGCGACAGCACCGCCACCACGTTAGGCCAATCCTGGGCCGGGCTCGAAACCGACGCCATCGGATCGCCCGGGCTGCGTGTGGGGCAAGCGAGATGACCGAGATCGAGCACGCCAGGTGGGCTGCCCTTCTCGTGCCGAGGCGCCTCGCCCTGTTGCGGTTGCAGGTGCTGGACCTGGTCCTGCGCGATCTCGCGCACATGCGGCTGGAGGGCGTGCGGACGCTGCCACCCGTCGTCAGTGCCATGATTTCGGACCTGGCGCGGGCTCATGATGCCACGTTGCCAAGCATCGCCGATGCGCCTTCGCACGAGATCAGGATCGCGGAGCGCGAGCTTCTGGTCGCCCAGGGTCAGGTGATGCGCGAGCTGGCGAGCCTGGGCAGCGGCCTGCGTGGGGAACAACTGGATTTCGCCTAGCGACCGTCACATTTGCGGCCCGCCAACGTTGTCCTTTACAGTAAATGCGCGCAGAAAGGCGGCTCTCTAACCCGAAGAGGAACCTGAGGCTTGGTTCGCGGCACCACGGATGAGCGCTCGTAACCGTCAAGAGATGCCGGTCGCGCGAGAGCGCCTTCTCACGACCCGGGAAGCCGCGTCCTTTCTCAAGGTCAGCGAGGCCTCGATTCGCCGTTGGACGGATAGCGGCCTGCTACCGGCGCGCCGGGTGGGCCGTCGACGCGCCCGCCGTCTCCGCGAAGAAGACCTCAGGAGCTTTATGGAGGCGGGTCCAGGCCAGGGCGCTGGCGCCGCGGATACGAGCCCGCCGCCCACCATCGTCATCCAGGACGTGATCGTCTCGCAGGGCGATCACCTGGCAGCCTTTTACACGACCGATGCGGGCCGGCTCCGGATCGGCCTTCCCTTTCTGAGGGACGGCTTGCGTGCCGGCGAAACGGTCGTGCTTCGGGCCCTGCCGGATATTCGCGAACACTACTTCGCCGCGCTGCGCAACGAGGGCGTCGACGCCGCGGAGGCGATCCAGGCCGGACAGCTGATGATCTACCCGGAAATCTCCGGCTCAGCCAGTGAGCAGGTCGCCCGCTTCGAGGAACTGCTGACGGCGGCATCCCGCCAACGACCGGGACAGATCCGCCTTCTCGCGGAGACGTTGGCGGATGTCGAGACCCTGGGATCCGTCGCCGAGCACATGATCGTGGAGCAGCAAGTGGCTGCGGTCTTCAAACGGTTTCCCGTGGTGACCATCTGCGCGTACGACGTCCGCGCCTTCGATGCGGTGACCGTCATCGATGCACTCAAGCTCCACTCCGACATCTTTGGGCCCCAGGTCGGCTACTGGCTGAACTGACCCCCACGGGTCGGTAAGAATTAACAAATGCCGAAAGCGGCTCGTAAGCAGGGCGTCCTTGCCCTCGACATCGGCACCTCCTCCGTCCGCGCCGTCGTGTACGACATCCATGGACGAATCCGGCCCTCGACCCTGTTCGACGTGCCGTACAAAGTCAGGACGGCGGAGGCCGGTGAGGTCTCCTCGGACCCCAACGAACTGGTGAACCTGATCGCGCAGAGCGTCGACGGCGCGCTTCACGCGGCCCGCAAAAGTAAGGTTGACATCCTCGCCGCCGGTGTTTCCTGCTACTGGCACAGCCTGGTGGGGGTCGACCGCTCGGGTCGCCCCACCACCGAGCTGCTCACCTGGGCCGACACGCGCAGCAGTGGAGAGACTCGCCGGTTACGAGCGCGCTTCGACGAGCGCGCCTACCACGCGCGCACCGGCTGCTTCTTCCATGCCAGCTACTGGCCGGCGAAGTTGCGGTGGTTGCGAGCGACGCGCCCGGCCGCCGTTCGGCGCACGGTTAGCTGGCTGTCGCTCGGCGAGTTCCTCTACCAGCAGCTCTTTGGCGAATCCCCGGTAAGTTACTCGATGGCATCGGGCACCGGGCTGCTCGATGTCAATCGCTGCCAGTGGGATCTCCAGGCGCTCCGGATGGCTGGCATCGAGGCCACGCAGCTGTCGCGCCTGAGCGATTGGGACCAGCCGCTCACCTCGCTCCATCCCGGATTCGGGCGACGCTGGCCCGAGCTTCGCGACATACCCTGGTACCTCCCCCTCGGCGACGGCGGGCTCGCCAATGTGGGAGCCGGCGCCAGCAGCCCGCGCTGGATGTGCGCCACCATCGGAACCTCGGCTGCGATGCGCGTGGTGCTCGAACGCGATCGCCTGGCGGTGCCCTGGGGAACCTTCGTCTACCGCCTCGATCGGCGCCGATTCGTGCTCGGCGGGGCACTGAGCGAAGGCGGCAACGTGGTGCGCTGGTTCACCGATGGCCTCGGGCTGCAGCACAAGAAGGCCCTCAAGCAGGCGGCCGCAGCCGCGACACCCGATAGCCATGGACTGACCATCCTGCCCTTCTGGGCCGGTGAGCGAAGTCCGAACTGGCGAGGTGACGCGCGGGCCGTCATCGCCGGACTGTCACTCGGGACGCAGCCGGCGCAGATGCTCCGGGCGGCGATGGAAGCGATCACCTACCAGCTCGTCACCGTGACGGCAGCGATGCAGCAGGTCGTCAATCGACCGGACGCGGTGATCGCGACCGGTGGCCAGTTGATCCACTCACCGGCCTGGAGCCAGATGCTGGCGGATGCGCTAAATCAGCGCGTCATGACCTCGCCCGAGCCGGAGGCCTCGAGTCGCGGGGCCGCCCTGCTGGCGCTGCATGCCCTGGGCAAATTGCCGCGACTCTGGTCGACCACGCCGGCGCGAGGCCGTCGTTTCCGGCCCCGTCCCCGGTTGCACACCATTTATGAACGCGCGCGGCGCCGACAGCTAGACCTGTATGAGCGGCTCTTTCCTCACGCGCGAGCCTAGCGCCGCGGTGGGATCAAGTTCCAGAAGGAAGGGTCTTCGAAGCCCAGCCGCCAGACGCTGATTCCCTTCAGCCCGTACTCGTACATCAGTGGTAGCTTGCGGCGCAACGTGTCGGTGGTTTGGATCCAGAGCTCGTGGTGCACGCCGTAAGCGTTGTAGCCGAAATGCATTTCCTCTTCGGTGGGGTCGAAGGCTGGGGTCGCCGCATGGGCCTGGGCCAGGATCATCGCATCGGCGTACGAGCTCGAGGTCAATCGTCCGATTCCCGTCCAGTCGTGGTAGTAGGTCGGGAGGCCGATCGTCGCCTTTTCCGGCGGGACGCCCTGCATCGAGAACTCGAGTGCCTGGCGCATCCAGGGCGTACCCGATACCGGGCCGGGAGGGGTGACACCGTTGTGCTCGTCGTAGGTCATGAAGGAGAGGAAGTCGGCGGCCTTCGCCAGAGCGGCGAAGTCGTAAGCTCCCGACCACTGATGGAAATAGTCGAGGAGCGTCCCGCTGGCCGCGTCGTCGCCAGCCAGGCGTGGAATGACGGCGATCGATAGGTTCAGCCCAGCCGGATGGAAGGCGTTGGCGCAGTCCTGCACCAGCGCCGTCAGCAGGTCCCGATCGGTCCAGCGGATCTGCTCGAAATCCAGCTGGAAGCCGGCGTAGCCGTAGGTCTTCGCCTCATTGACCAGGTTGCGTGCCAGGGCGGCGCGTCGAGCCGGATCCGAAAGGATGGCGTGGCCGACATCGGGGTCGACATCCTTGTTGACCACCAGCGGAATGATCGCGATGCCGCTGCCGTGGGCGGCGTCGATGACGTCCCGGCGCGCGTAGCCAGTGATCGTCCCGTCCGCATTGGCGTCGTACCACGCGGGACTCAGCACATCGATCTGGTTCAAATGTGCGAACAGCGAGGCGTGGCCGTCGTCGGTATTGACGTAGTACATCTGGACCATGCGGCCGGGCAGGACCCGGGTCAGGGTCGAAGGGACAGTCAGTTCGGCATTCGCACCCTCGCGGCTCCACGTCCCG
This sequence comes from Chloroflexota bacterium, assembly GCA_034666565.1. GTDB lineage: Bacteria > Chloroflexota > Dormibacteria > CF-121 > CF-121 > CF-13. Next base: position 45,719 of record JAXDLN010000003.1, on the reverse strand, counting down.
TCGGCGGCCTGGATACCGGGGTCGACCGTGACGCTGGCATGGTCCGATAACCCGAAGCCGGTCGAGACCAACTCGACCGTCCGCGCATCGGGCCAGCTGATGGTGGGATGCCCCGTCATCCGTATGTGCTCCTGAGCTCGGGCGCGGTCCGCCACCGCCCGCGAAAAGCGGATGGTCGCCGCCACGCTAGCCTGCGCGTCCGCCTGCAGGTGATAGAGGTGGATGTCGACCGCGGCCGTCAGCGGCGGCACGATGTTGAAGGCGGCCGTGATGTGCATCGCGCCGGCGGCGAGCTGTACCGTGTGACGGCTGCCGAGGGGCATGGGGCCAGGCAGGGCGACATGCAGTACCGCGCCCGTCGTCGCGGAGGTCACCGTGACCGTCTGGCCGTCCATAACGACCCGCCAGTCACCGGGCTTCAGCGGGCGGCTCACCCTGACGACCAGTTGCGGACGGGGCGAGACCTCCGGGACTGGTGTCGACAGCATCGAGGCCCCATCGACCTCCATGGCATCGACGTTGACCAGCGGCATTGGGGCCAGGGCGGTGGCGACCAGGCCGCCCATGAGGAGCACGCCGGTCATCAGCGCGCCGGTGCCCAGGACGAGGGGAAGGCGCATGCCCGCGCGAGTATCGCCGGGAGCCGGGGGTGACCGCAAACGATCGAAATGGCACCAACTCAGGCCCAGCCGTTAGCGCCTTACGCCGGGTCGGCGCTATCAGCTTTGGTGGTTTACCCGATTCGATTCCGGGTACGAAAAAACCGTGGATCTCCTCGATATTCTTCGCCGGCAGGCGGGTCGCTTTCAGTGCCCCACGTGTGGGGAAAGCCTGGCAGACTGCCAGCTCGAGATGGTCGCGCATGCTGATGAGCAGTCGCTGGTCAAGGTGACCTGCGCGCACTGTCAGGACACGCGCATGATCGCCGTGGCGGTCGCCGCCGATGCCGAACCGCAGGCGCCCATCGTCGAGGTTCGCGACCAGCCGATCGACCAGCTCGGCGGGCCGATCACGACGGATGACGTGCTGGATGCCCGGTTGGCCCTCGCCGGCTTCGAGGGCGACCTCGCCAGTCTGCTTCGCTCATAGCGCCGACTGTCACCGGCCGGTAACAATCCAAAGCGGACAGCACAGGCGCTGGACACGCCCCAACCTCGACCGTAAGATGACCCCGTGATGAGGGGATGGCACCGCCCGTTGGCGGCTGGCCTGCTTGCCCTGGGCGCGTGGTCGCTGACAGGACTCGGGGCGCTGGCCGGTCCACCCGTGCCAACGATGAGCCAGCGGACGCAACTCTGGTCCCGCCAGGCGCTCGGCCGCGATCCCGTGGATACCATCGGCTCATCTGGCTGCGCCCTGACCGCGGTCACCATGGTGGCATCGGCGTACGGCTACCAGACAAACCCTTCACAGCTGAATCAGTGGCTCACGGCGCACGGCGGCTACATCGAGAACGACCTGTTGCTCTGGCGTCAGGCAACCGCGGTGACGCAGGGTTCGGTCCGCTGGCAGTGGCTCCACGTCCCCGGGATGGTGTCGCAGCTGCGGACCGACGACCAGGACATCGAGGATCTCCCCTCGCTGACCCTGGTCGAGACGCAGCTCGATGCGGGGCGGCTGGTGGTGGCCGAGGTACGACTGTACGGTGGCATGCACTTCGTGGTTATCACCGGCCACCGCGGCGACATCCTCTATATCAATGACCCGTGGTTTGGGGATCGGACCACCCTGCAGGCCCGCTACGGCAGCTACCAAAAGGCCGTGCACTCGGCGCAGGTCTACTACCGCAACTAGTAGTCGCCGCGGTCAGGCCGCGGCGGCGAGCTCGTCGTCGTACTCAGCCGGACCCCATTGACGAGTCCGCTGCGCGACGGCGGCACACAAGCTCTCGAAGGTGTCCTCGCGAAACAGCGCCCGGTTCAGTTTCAGCACCTGGCCGCCGGCCGCGATCTCGAGGTGTCCGCCCTGGCGGGTGATGACCTGGTTCATTCCGTGCACGCGGTCCCAGGGGACCAGGCGCGGCTGACGTTTGAACCAGGCGTGGCCGACCGGCCGGAGTGCGATGCCCTCGCGCGTGATGGTCACCTCGATCCACTCGATGAAAAAACTGTGGAAGAGGAGCCCGACGCTGAAGGCGAGGCCGCAGCCCATTGCGATCGCGAGCGCCGCGAACGAGCTGCTGTGCGTCTGGGAGATCTCGATGACGGCGAGCACGAACCCCAGCGCGCACATGGTAATCGGCACACCCGGCCAAAGGATGACCAGCCGGTTCAGTGGGCTATCCGGCCTAAAGCTCATTCGTGTCCATAACGGTATCGGCGCAGATCGAAGCCAACATTTCGGCAACCGAACCGCCGCCAAGCTGTTGCGCCCGCGTGACGGCTAAACGTCTAGTTCTTTGACGTCGAGGTCCCGCAGCTCGGGCGGCGCCTGCAGCCCGTTATCGACCAGGATGCGCAGCAGCCGGAGGACGTAGCGGGCACCGTTCAGGTTGACGCCGTGCTGGCGGGTCAGGGTCTGGATCGCCTGGAGCTTGCGGATGTCCCGTTGCGAAAACCGCCGGCGGTTGGTTGAGGTGCGCTTGGGGACGACCAAGCCGAGATGCTCGTACATCATCAAGGTGCGCGGGTGCGTCTGCAGGATCTCGGACGCCACGCTGATGGTGTAGATAGGCTTGTCGAGGGAAAGGCTCGTTTCCGTCGGCGCCCGGCGGGTTACTCCTTTAGCCAATCCTCGATACCTTCGGAGAGGCTGGTCGGGGTGGTACGAGCCTTGATGAGGTACTCATGAGCCCCGAGCCGCAGGCCTCGCGCCACCAGATCCTCTTCATCGTAGTTAGACAGGATGATAACCGGAATATCGCGCGTCTTCTCTTGCGCCCGTAATTTTCTCAGCACCTCAAGCCCATCCATCTTCGGCAGGCGGATGTCGAGAAAGATGATGTCGGGAGCCAGGTCGCCGGCCTTCTTGAGTCCCTCCTCGCCATCGAGGGCGGTGTTGACCCGATAGCCGTCCAGTTCCAACTTCAATCGATACATCTCGAGCACGGATGGATCGTCTTCCACGAGGAGAACGTCGACCAGGTCTTCGTCGGCCTGGGTTGCCCGGTTCGCGCCGGCGGTGCGGCGCGTCTTACTTTCCATAACACTCCTCTTGGCGCGAAGCAGTATAGATGAACTCCGAGAATCGCGCGGGTTTTATGGATAGCAATACGGCACATCCCCCAGCAGGCATACGGGGCTGACGGCCCCCAGAAAAGTTAAGGCCCTCCGCAAGGAGGGCCCGAAGAGGGGGGCAAGGGAACTACCCAAAATTATAAGCAGGCCCTGGAACCTTGTCAACACGCCCGCAGTCAGAAAGTACCCCGCGGTCACTGTTGGCAAAGCGGGGAGGGCGCGCATAACAATCCGCAAAAAACCCGGGCACGACAAATCGTGCGCTTACAAGTCAGCCGCGAAACGAGTGACGCGCGCCGGTCAGACGTCCAGTTGCGAGACGTCGATGTCGCGGAGCTCGACGGGGGACGGCAGCTGGTGTTCCTGCAGCAGCTTGAGCAGCTTCATGATGTATCGGACACCTGCCAGGTTGACCGAGTGCTGCCGGGTCAGCTTCTGAATGGTCTGCAGCTTCATGATGTCGCGCTGCGAGAAGCGCCGGCGATTGGTGGAGGTCCGCTTCGGCACGACCAGCCCGAGGTGTTCATACATCATCAGCGTCCGCGGATGCGTCTCCAGGATCTCCGACGCCACGCTGATGGTGTAAATCGGCTTGTCCAGGGAGATGTTCGTGTCGCGTCGGGTTTCACGCTTGACGGCGATAGCCATTGCGCCCTCCAGAAATCTTGACAGAGACGAGCCTGAGTATAGGTGGCAAGGTGAGCGGCCTCAAGGCAGGATTCGTAAATACATGTGAACTCATCTAAACCCCCAACCGGGGCATCATGTAGTGACCAGAAAGGTAGTGAATCGCTATAATGCTTCGTAACAGGCGCGCTATCGCGTCAAACTTTACCGGAGGTGCGACATGGGCGAGTTGCGGGACAAAGTCGAAGGCGAGGTAAAGGATACCGGTGGCAAGGTGACGGGCGATAAGAAGATGGAGTGGGAAGGCAAAGGCCAGAAGGCGAAGGGCGATCTCGAAGGCGCCGCCCGCCAGATGCGCGAGGGCGAGCCCCTCGAAGGCGAACCGGTCGAAGGCGACAAGAACCTCTAGCTCTTACGAGTTGAGGAGCCGGCCTGGCGCCAGGCCGGCTTTTTTATCTCGGGGTTGCCGGGGGCGAGGACTCGGCGTTGGCAGCCTCGACGGGCAGACCGGCTCCGGGCGCGGTGGATCGGCGCCCGGCGTGAGTGCGCCCGCCACTCGGGGTGGCAGCCGGTGTGCCTCCACGTACCCGGATGTGGCTGAGCGTCGATTCGCGGAGGATGAGGAAGAGGAGCAGGGCGATCGACCCCAGCAAGAAGTTGGTCCCAAGCCAGCTGAAGGCGAAGAAGAAACCCAGCACGAACCCGATCAGCGCCATGAGGAAGGCGGCAATCGTGCCCACGTGCATGAACTCGTCTTGCAGGTGGTGGCGCGGAAAGAGCTGGCGCAGCCAGTGCTCCACTCCGGCACCCGCCGGAGCCGAATGCGTTGCAGCGGCGGACGTGGAGCCACTGACCGGGTCAGCCTGGGACTTGCCGCAAAAGCGGCAGAAGTGGGCATCAGCCTCGATCGGCCTGCCGCACTCGCGGCAGAAGACGGTCCCGGCTTTCGGCGCGGCGTCGGAAGGCGACAAAACGGCCCCATTATAGGGCCCGCGATCGGCCGGATCCCCGACTTCAGGACTGGCGTAACCAACCGGCCCGCCCTCCCGTTCGACTGGTAACGATGCCAAGGCAAGCTGGACTGGCGCGATCGAGCCCCTCTTACGTTATACTGGTTCCATCAGCTTTTGCGCCATCCAAAAAGCAGAAAACTAGGGGCTTGAATTGATAAGTATCCGGCATGCGACTCACTCAGAAACTGCTAGCGGCCTCTCATCGCTCGACGCTCGTCGGCGCCAGATCCGGCGGCTGCGCCGGTCGCCACTGCGCACCATCGTCAGCGGGGCGGGGTGGGGAGCGGTTATCCTCGTCTCTCTGTGGCTCCTCCTTTCGGGGATCTTCGGGTTTCTGAGCGCCTAAGCCTCGCCACGCGGCGACGGAGCCAGCGCAACGTTGACCGCTGGCGCCGGCGGAGCCGTGCTGATTTTCGCCGGGTCCTGATCCTGGGATTGCTGGTCGTCTTCCTCCTGCCACTGCTCGGCATCCCGGCGATCACGGCGCAGGCCGTGGGAACGTTACCCGCCGTCAGCGGGCTCGCCTCCAACAAGATGGAGCAGGACACCCTGATCTACGATCGACACGGCACCTTGCTGGCGGACATCGGCAAGGCCGGCGACCATCGGATCGTGGTGCCCCTCAACTACATCTCGCCCTGGGTGGTGAAGGCGACTCTCGCGACCGAGGACCGCACCTTCTACTCGAACAGTGGCATCGATCTCGGCGGCATCGTCCGCGCCGCAATTGCCAACTATCAGCACCACAAGGTCAAGCAGGGTGGCAGCACCATCAGCCAGCAGCTGGTGAAGCAGGTCTACATCGGCACCAACGCCCCCGCCGATATCCAGCGAAAGCTCAAAGAAGCCATTCTCGCCATCGAGCTCAACCGTGAGTACAGCAAGAACCAGATCCTCGAGATGTACCTCAACACCATCTTCTACGGGAGCCAGACCTACGGGATCGAGGCGGCGGCCCGCAGCTACTTCCAGACCAATGCGCACGACCTCTCCCTGGCACAGGCCGCCATGCTCGCTGGCCTTCCGCAAGCGCCCACCCAGTACAACCCGGTGGTCAACGTCCAGGCGGCCAAGCAGCGGCAGGCGGAGGTGCTCGCCGGTATGGTCGGGGAGAAGTACATCACCGCGGCCCAGGCCGAAGCCGCGTATGCCGTCAAGCTGCAGATCTTCCCACCGACCACGAAGTTCGAGGCGCCCTACTTCGTCGATTACGTCTTGAAGACGCTCGCCAACCCCCCCTACAACATCAAGGCCGACGACCGTCGCGGTTACCGCGTCTACACCAGCCTCGATCTCAAGCTCCAGCACCTGGCGGAGCAGGTCGTCTACGACCAGGTCGCGCAAAAGGGGAACTTCTACAACTTTCACGACGCCGCCCTGGTCAGCATGGATCCGAAAACCGGCGAGGTCCTAGCCATGGTCGGCGGCGTCGACTACAACCGGCCGGGCGGGCAGTACAACTTCGCCTACGACGTGCCGCGTCCGCCCGGTTCGAGCTTCAAGATCTTCACCTACACGGCCGCCATCGAGAGCCGAAAGGTGAACATGCTGAGCCCGATCCTCGACGAGCCGATGGTGTTTCCCATCGGTGGCGACCCGGCTGGTTTCGGCAAGTACATCCCGCAAAACTACGACCACCGCTTTCACGGCACGCTGCCGCTGAAGATGGCGATGGGCAACTCGATGAACATCCCGGCGCTGAAGACCGAGTTGCGCACCGGCATCCCGGCGGTGGTCGACATGGCACACCGCATGGGATTGACCTGCCTGGGGCCGCTCCCCTGTGTTGACCAGAGCCCGGACAACTACGGGCCCAGCCTGACGCTCGGGGCCTACCCGGTCCGTCTCGCCGACATGGCCACGGCCGCCTCGACGCTGGCGACGCTCGGGGTCCGCCATCGCGAGGCGCCCATCCTCAACATCAAGGATGGGCTCGGCAAGAACGTGTTCACCTACGACGTGAAGACGAATGAGTTCCGCGCCGTCGACGACGGCGTCGCCTTCGTCATCGCCTCGATCATGTCGGACGACCGTAACCGTTGCCTCGAATTCGGCTGCCACGGCGACCTCACCCTCCCCGGCCGCACGGTCGCCGCCAAGACCGGCACCACCAACGACTTCAAGGACAACTGGACGGTCGGCTTTACGCCGAGCCTGGCGACGGCGGTGTGGGTCGGGAACCCGGATAACAAGCCGCTCAGCCATAACTCGACCGGCATCGTCGGCGCCGCGCCCATCTGGCACAAGTTCATGACGCAGGCGCTGGCCGGAAAGCCGGATGAGTGGTACCCCGTGCCGGCCAGCATCCACCAGGTGGGTGCGAACTACTTCCTGCCCGGGACCGAGAGCCTGCCGCCGACGCTCGCGCAACCGTGGCCCCAGTGCAAGTTGCCCGCGAACTACAACCCCTACACGCTCTCCTACTCGCAGATCACGGTCAACGGGGTCTATTGCATCATCAACCCGCCGCCACCACCGCCGGCCCCTGCCGCGTCCCCGAGCCCGAGCCCATCGCCGACTTGCGTGCCGATGCCCGGGCAGCCCGACAAATGCAAACCCACTAACGGCTGAGCCGGTCGGACCGGGCCTGGGGGGTTAGCTCAGGCGATTCCCGGCTGGTCGCTGGATGCCTTTTCGGTGCGGCCGCCCTGCTCGCCATCCCCGAACGACATCTTGGACGCCAGTCCGCCGGCCCGGTCGCGCAGCTCGATGCCGCGCTGCATCAGGTCGTCGCGCATCTCTTCGCCGGACTTGGGGGCGAGCAGCAGGGCGAGCCCGAAACCGACCGCGACGCCCAGGAGCAGCCCGGTGACGAAGCGCTCCACGCCAGCGTCGTCGTCCTGCGTAATCCGGGTCCGGCGTAAGGCCGACACGGCATCCGTCAGCCGGTCCTTCACTTCGAGGTCCTGCGCGGTCTTGGTGGCCCGGTCGAGCAGCTCGCTCAACCGGTCGATCGTCTTCTCCACGGTCTGATCCATCCTCGTCCTCCTACGGGCGCTTTGCCCTGCTTTCTCCACCGCTTGCCGCTCGGCGCCGGGGTGTTGCCGCGGGGGTCACCGGGGCGCCGCCATCGCCGGCCATCATCGCCTGGGCCTGGCCCAGGAGCCGGGAGATCCGGCGTCGCATGGCCACGCCCGATTCGGGCGCGTACAGCAATCCCAGGATCGCCCCGGCGATCGCACCATGTCGAAGACCTCGTAGATATCCCATACCAAAGACGCGCGCCTCCACGCCAATCCGTTGGTGGCGCGGCGCCGCCAGGCCATCGTACCACTTGCCTTTGGCTGCACCCGAAGATCGGTTGGCTACGTCGCCAATTCAGGAAATTGGGTGAACTTGTTTTATACTAACGACCGATGGGAAGGGGGGAAAGGTGACAGGTGTGATGTCTGCTTTGCGATCTGATGTTCTAAGGAGGGGACATGAGTGAAGTCGTCGACGAGGATGTAAACGTCCTCTTCATCGAAGACGATCCGGCAGTCGCTGAGATGTACAAGCTCAAGCTGGAGCTTGATGGCTACCGGGTCACGGTCGCGAAGTCCGGCGAGGAGGGCCTCGACCATGCCAAGAACCAAATTCCGGACATCGTCTTCCTCGACATTCGGCTCCCGAAAATGGACGGCTTCGCGGTTCTCGAGAACCTTCGCTCCGACGGCGTCACCAGGAACATCCCGGTCATCATCCTGTCCAACTACGGCGAGAAAGAATTGGTCGATCGCGGACTGAAGCTCGGCGCCCTCGATTACCTGATCAAGTCCGAGACGACGCCCGCCAGCCTGAGCCGCGGCGTCCAGGATTGGGTCAAGGAATAAACCGTTGGTTCCCGGTCGCGATCCGCGGATTGGTGGAGCGTTCGACCTCGACAAGCCGCTCTACACGATCAGTGTGGCCTCCGAGATTCTCGAGACGCACCCGCGAACCCTGATGATGTACGAGGACCTCGGACTGATCGAGCCCTATCGCACCGCGACCAACCGGCGGCGCTACTCGCAGCGTAATGTGCGCAAGCTGCAGGTGATCCAGCAGCTGACGCGAGAGAAAGGTGTCAACCTCGCGGGCGTGAAGTACATCCTGATGCTGCTCGAGTCGTTGAAGCACGGCGGCATCAAACCGCCCGATGACCTGAAACAGGTCTACGACCTCTACGAGGAGATTATTTAGTTCGCTAGCCGGCGGCGACCGGGGGACCGGGATCGCTATCGTGCACCGACCCACTCGCGCCCTCGTCCCAGTCATGGGCCTTGGCGGCTGCGATCCGAGGCGCAACGGCTGATTCCACGATCTCGGACAACGCGACGTTGACCACCGGCACTGCCTCGTCGAGCAACAGGCGGTCGAGCTCCTCGCCGTCGATCGTCTCCACCAGCTGCAGATGATCGGCGATCCGAACGAGCGTGGCGCGCCGTGATTCGCAGATCTCGTAGGCCTGGTGGTAGGCCGCATCGGTTAGCGCCTTGACCTCGGCATCGACGTCGGCCGCGGTCAGCTCGGAGAAGAACAGACTATCGCCATCACCCTTGCGGTGCAGGGTGACGAGTCCGAGCCGCTCACTCATGCCGAACTCGCACACCATCTGACGCGCGATGTTGGTCGCGTACTCGATATCCTGCTTGGCGCCGGTGGTGACGTCCCCGAAGACGATCTCTTCGGCGGCTCGACCGCCCATGGCGGCCGCCATGCGTGCGATCAGCTCCGACTTCGAGGTCAGGTAGCGATCCTTGAGCGGCAGCTGGATGGTCACGCCCAGGGCCTGCCCACGCGAGACCACCGAGACTTTGTGCACCGGATCGCTCTTGGGAATCGACTTCATCACCAGAGCGTGCCCGACCTCGTGGTACGCGATGATCGCCTTCTCTTCGGGCGTGATCATCCGGCTGCGTTTTTCCGGGCCGGCCATCACGCGCAGGCCGGCTTCCTCGAGCTCCTGCTTGCCAATCGCCTGCTTCTTGTTACGCGCCGCCAGGATCGCCGCTTCGTTGAGAAGATTCGCCAGGTCGGCCCCGGTGAACCCGGGCGTCTGTCGCGCCACGATGTCGAGGTTGATGTTGTCGGCGAGCGGCTTCTGCGCAGCGTAAAGCGACAGGATGGCGCGCCGCCCGTTGAGGTCCGGGGCGTCGATCGCCACCCGACGGTCGAAGCGGCCGGAGCGGAGGAGCGCCGGATCGAGGACGTCGGGCCGGTTGGTGGCTGCAATCACGACTACCGCGCAGTCGGTGTTGAACCCATCCATCTCCACCAGGAGTTGGTTGAGCGTTTGCTCGCGCTCTTCGTTGGTGCGGATCTGGGACCCACCCCGCCGGCGACCGAGCGCGTCGATCTCGTCGAGGAAGACGATGCAGGGCGCATTCTTCTTGGCATGACGGAAGAGGTCGCGCACCCGGGCCGCGCCGACGCCTACGAACATCTCGACGAAGTCGCTGCCGCTGAGTGAGAAGTAGGGAACTTTTGCTTCGCCCGCAACCGCGCGCGACAGCAGGGTCTTGCCGGTGCCGGGCGGACCGACCAGCAGGATTCCTCGCGGCATCCGTGCACCGAGCTGACCGAAACTACCGGGTGCCTTGAGGAATTCGACGACTTCTTCGAGCTCGTGCTTGGCCTCGTCAACGCCAACGACCTGATCGAACGTGACCTGGTTGCCGTCGCCGACCCGGGCTTCGGCCAGATGCTTGGTCATGGCGCCCATGGGATTTCCAAGCAGGTTCGAACGGCGCAACATGATGACGAGCAGGGCCAGCAACAACAGCAGACCGATCAGGTTCGGCAGCATCGAAGTGAAGGACGCGTCGTCCGTCGACTGGACCGCCACCTTGACGTTGTGACTGCGCAGGTACTGCTCGGTGGTGCTCATCGACGTCTCTTTTTCGATGGTCCACGACTGGTGGCCGGCCGTGTCGGTCAGCAGGATGCGCTGGCCGCTGATGGTCGCGGCTACGATGTCACCGCGATCCACGCGGTCGAGCACGTCGCTGATCGGCGTGCTGGGCGTGTTCCAGACAGAATTCGTCCCGGAATGACCGAGGAACCACAGCCCACTAAGGAGAAGCACCCCGAGGACCGCGAGCGCGGGGACGACGACGCGCTTTTTGCGCAGGCCGCCGGGGACGGAAAGACGCTGGAAGAACGTTTTCATTTACTCCTCAACCCCTCTTCTTAATAGGCGACTGGCTGGTCAGGTAGGGCGATCAATGCCTTGGCCGCGATACCCCCGCCGTGGTAGCGCTGCCAGAACGGGTAAGCCGTGATTGCTTGCTGCTCGTCTCCGGTGACGCCGTTGTCGGCATTCGCCAGCCGGTAGTAGGACCAGCTGATGCCGCCCTGGGCGCGGGTCTCGTTCATCGAGGTGACGATCTCGTCGGGTGGTGGCGCCCCGGGGGTGCCGTACTCGGGCGCCGCGTCATAGGTTTGCGCGGTGATCGTCAGCGGACGGTTGAACGGGTTGACGCCCGGATCGCGGAACTGCTGGAAGACCTGGTCGACGTAGGCGCGCGTCCCATCGGCGCCGCTGTATTGCGGCAGCCCGGTGGCGCGCCAGTACACCATCGGCGCAAACACCTGGCAGTAGCGCGACATGGTGGCGTACGCGTATCCGGGGTGGTCGTAGGGCTTGGGCAGGGTACTGGCGATCAGCAGGTAGCTGTTACCCAGCCCATTCATCCCGGTGATCCCGCCGCGGATGCCGGACAGGTACTGGCCGACGTTCGGGTCCGAGGTGCTGTTGCCCTCGATGGTCAGCGCCAGGCCGTCGAGCCGTTGACCCTGCTCTTCGAATTGCGCGGCCGCCAGGGCGTCGGCGGTGTCCGCGGTCGGGTCGTCGAGCATCGGCTCGATCCAGCCGATGATGCTCAGCCCGTGCGCGTGGGCGATGGGCAGCAGGTCCTGCAGCGCGGGCGCGCCATAGAAATGATGCTTGGAGTCGGCGACCCGGACGTAGAGGTGACTGAGGTCAGCCCGGACCGCCGAATCGACGATCGCCGCCGCGCGGTCCGCATCCGGATCGTTCCAATCGCCGTCGAAGACCATCAGCCAGGATCCCTTGCCCCGGACGCCGTCGAGCGGCGAGCGTGGGGCCTGCGCGAAGCCACGCGCGGTCACCGGCAACTTGAGGACGGCGCCGACCGGCCTCCCGAAGCTGCTGATCACGCGCGCCGCCTGTGCCTGGTCCTGGGCGCGAGCCTCGAGATAGGCGCGAAGCCCAAAGGGGGGCGTGAGGAGTGCGAAGAGCATCACTCCTAGCACGACCCTCCCTCCAAACGCGGTGACTTGCCGTAAGATGCGCGACATGCTCGATAGTTCGGCACACGGGCCGCTCGGGCGTGACAGTACCCGCAAGATGGGACGCGTTCAAGCGGGAGTTCCCACGGCTAAGGTGATACGCCCCCGTACAGTCAATGGGTGACCTCGCGCGCTCCGTCACGCTGCGCACAGTGACGCCACAAAACGCGCAAACACCGCTTGGCTTCGCTGTTTATCACAAATCCTGATATGTTGGATATAATGGTTTACGATCTCGGATCCGGGAGGGTACCAGGTGGCAGTGCCGCATAAGTCCAGCGAAGTCTCCGACATGTTCGACATCGAGCCGCGCACCCTCTTTGTGTACGAAAGCGAGAACCTGATCGCGCCCGAGCGAACGCCGACACAGCGGCGTCGCTACTCGCGCCGCGATATCGAGCGGATCCGGTTGATCCGCGAGCTCACCACCGTCCACGGCATCAATCTCGCCGGCGTCAAAGTGATCTTCTCCCTGATGGAGGCGGCCGTGCAAAGCCGGCTGCAGATTCCCGAGGCGGAGTTTCCGGAGCTCGCCGGCGCCCGCCATCTCTGGGCCTGACCTCCTTCGCGACCGTTTCTCCGGCGTTGTAGCCTCACGCATTCTCCTCGGCCTGGACTTCGATGGCACCCTCGCGCCGATCGTGGCCGATCCCGACCAGGCCGCGCCCAACGAGCAAGCGGTGGCATTGCTCAGCGAGCTCAGCCATTGCCTGCAGCGGGTCGTCATCATCAGCGGCCGCGACACGGATTTCCTGGTCCGCCGCCTACCGCTGCCTCAAGCCCTCTTCATCGGTAACCACGGGCTGGAGGAGCGGGACGGCGGCGCCTCGCGGATCGTCGCCGAGGCGCAACCCTACCTGGCCAAACTGCAGCGCGCCGGCGATGCGGTGGAGGCCCTGTCGCTCGTCCGCGCGCCCGGTATCACGGTGGAGCGCAAGCGGGCGACCATCAGCGTCCATTTTCGCAACGCCGCGGACCCATCCGCGACTGGTTCGGCATTGCAGCCCGCCCTGCAGGAGATCGCGCGCCGCGAGCAGCTGCAACTCCAACCAGGACGCCTGGTCTGGGAGCTCCGACCGCCGATCGAGCTCGATAAGGGAGAGGTCCTGCGCCGGCTGGCCACCGCCACGCAGCCGGCCGGTGTCCTCTACGTGGGCGACGACCGGACGGATGCGGATGCGTTTGCGGCGCTCAAAGGCATGCCGGGCGTGAGGACGGTGGCCGTCGGCGTACGGTCACCCGAGGTACCGCAGGACGTGTACGTCGACTGCGACCTGATGGTGGAAGGCGTGCCGGGGGTCATCCAGTTACTGACGCAATTGCTCGACGTCTGCGCAACGAGCTAGCGAATTCCCTCGCGTCCGACTGGGAGGGGTTCGTCGACACCGACCTCGGGCCGCCGCGCGGCCGATGGTTCCACCAGGTCGCGGATGTCCTGCAATTGCGCCGAGATCCAGCGGGCCACATCGTTCTGCTGCACGACGGCGCGCATCTTCTCGGCGCGCGCGTGACGTTCGACCGGGTCCATCAAGAGGGCGCGGTGCAGCGCCTGCGCGGTGGCGTCGACATCGAAAGGATTGATCGTGATCGCCCACTCGCCGAGCTCCTCGTGCGTTCCGGCGTTCTCCGACAGGATGAGGGCCCCGCCCCGCTTGTTGACGGTGATCCCTTCTTTGGCAACCAGGTTCATGCCGTCATAGATGGGGTTTACCAGCAGTACGTCGAACTGCTTGTAGCCCGCTACCGCCCGATTCATGTCGTCGCGCAGCTCGAGCCGGATCGGCTGCCAGGTGTCTGACCCAAGGCGTTGGTTGATCACCCGGGCCACCTGCACGACCTGGCGGGCATACTCGCGATACTGCGGAACATCCTGGCGCGTCTTCTGGAGCAGCGCCCAGAAGACGACGCGGCCCCGCCACTCGGGATGCGCGTGCAGCAGCCGCTCGTAGCCGAAGAAGCCGCGGATGATGTTCTTCGACAGGTCCATGCGGTCGACGCGGTAGATCAGCTGTTCCGGGCGCCATCGCAAGATCTCACGCTCCGCCCGTTCCACCGCGGGACTTGCCGCGGTGCGCTCGAACTCGCGGACATCGATCGAGATCGGGTAGCGCCGGACCCAGATGGTGCGGCCCCGGTAGAAGGCGGTCTGCTGGCGGAAGTCGACCGGCAACCCCATGTTCTCTTCGCAGGTCAGCAAGAAGTTCCGGACATCCGAGTGGGTCTGCAGACCGATGATGTCGGCCGCGAGCAGGCCGTCCATGATCTCCTCCCGCATGTAGCTCGGCAGAACTTTCCAGTACTGCGGGGTCGGCCACGGAATGTGGACGAAGTGCTGGAGGACGGCATCGGGAAGCTCGCGCCGGACCAGCCGGGGCACCAGATAGAGGTGGTAATCGTGCGAGAGAACCAGCGGCCGCTTGCGGCCGCGGCGCGCCTCGCGGACGACCTGCTGGGCGAAGAGCTGGTTGACCCGGCGGTACCCCTCGTTCCACGCCAGGTGCGTGCTGTCGTCGAGCACGGGGGCCTCGGCCAAATTCCACAGGTAATGTTGTACGAACCAGAGCAACGGGTTGGCGATGGTGTTGTAGTAGAGGTCATAGGCGAGGCGCGGGGGATTGACCCAGCTCACCTGGAATCGTGAGCCGTCGGTGGTCTCGACCATCATCGGTTCGCCGCCGCCGTCGACCTCGAGCTCGCCCTCCAGCCCATCGCGAACGGAGGCGACCCACACCGCTCCGGTCGCCAGCGCCAGCCCGGAGAGGCCGGTCACCAGCCCTCCGGCGCCGCGGACGAATCGCGTCCGATCGGCCGGATCATGGGCCAAGTCCACCGGAGGACGGTTGGCAGCCACGATCGGGTGGAAGTCCTTGAGGAGGCGGCGGGTATATTGCTCGATCGCCAGCATGGCCTGGTTGTAACTCTACGCGGCGCTCTCGAAGGCAGTCTCTGCCCCTTGCCCCGGGGTTGCGCCAATGGCCAATATGTGATACCGTAGATATAAAATTACTACCATACGGGATGGATGGGTATCCCGTCCAGGGGTGAGGGACATGGGAAAGCGGAAGCGAATGCCAGCGATCGCTCCAGGACGGGCGGTCTTCACACCCAGTATCGCGAGCGAGATTCTGAATCTTCACCCACGCACGCTGATGATCTACGAGAGCGAGAGTCTCATCAAGCCGCAGCGGACGGCGACCAACCGTCGGCGATACTCCGAAGACGACATCCGGCGCGTTCGGGTGATCCAGTTCCTCACCCGCCAGAAGGGCGTGAACCTGGCCGGCGTCAAATACGTCCTCCGCTTGATTCAGTCGCTTGGCGACCAGGGCCTCGATCTCAACCAGGTCCGGGAACTCGACGCGCTTCAGGAAGCGTCGGGAAATGGACTGATCGCCTAATTTAGTCTTGACAGCCATTGCCGACTATGTAACAGTGTGCGTATCAGTTTTCATGCGTCGGTGAATTGGGTGTAACCGGGGTTGGTGAAGGGAGCGATTCTATGCTGAGCGACGCAATCGAGGAGATCCATCGGGAGTTCGAGGCGGCGGCCGACCGGCGGAACCAGGAACTCAAGCGGCGTGCCGATGTCCGCCGTGCTGATGACCTGCTGCTGTCGGTCGAAGACATCATCGAGAATCGGCGGGGTGCCGTCCCGGCACCGCTCATGGACGAGATCACGCAGTTCGTGCGGCCGCTGAGCCGGAAGCTGCTGCGCGCCCTCAACCGCAACGTCACCCGTGACCCGGTGCGGGTGCTGGACGTCCTGTTTGATGTCCAGCAACTCCTCCTGCCCCGGTTGATGGTCGCGTAATTTAGGCCCGGGGGGATCCAGCCCGCAAGAAAACCGTAACGCACCGCGCTCAATAAGCCGGATAGCCGTTGCTGTTGAATCCGGTTTATGTCTCAAATAGCCTGTGCGGCCGGTCGGAGTACCCTGCTGAGGATCCCTTGATGCGACAGACCTTGACCCGCGGAAGCGGGTTCGCCGCGGCGCTGCGTCGCCGCTGGTGGGTTTTCCCCATCGTCCTGCTGCTGGTGGCGGCCGGGCTGCTGATGCGCGCCCTCACCGCGCCGCTCGCGGTGAATGCCAGCGTCGCCGATGGCGACCATGCCGTCGTTCGAAGCTCAGCCGTCGTCCTGGCGTTCAACCAGGACATGGATGTCGCCTCGGTCGAGAACGGCTTCCGCATCACGCCACTGACCCCCTTCACCGTCGTCGTGAAGAATCCCCGGACCTTCGAGTTCCATCCCTGGTTGCAGCCCGATACCGCCTACCGCATCCGTGTCATTGGCGCCCGCAAGAGCATCGGGTTTGGGACCCAGGACTACGCGATCGCGTTCCATACCGAGCCGGCGCCAAAAGTCGCCGGCGCCACTTTCAACGACGCCGCACTTGCTGACGGCCAGCAAGCCGTGCCGCTGCGGGGCAACGTCAAGCTCACCTTCTCGCAACCGATGGACAGCCTGCGCACGCCCATCCTTCTCGATGGAACGGCGCTCGATGCCAAGGGCATCACCTGGGACACGAGCGGGCAGAGCGCCACGCTGGCCTTGACGCTCAGCCATAGCCGTACCCACACGCTGCTGGTCCCAAAGAGCGCGGAAAACCGCAGGCACGATCTCGCGATCGCTGACTGGAACCTCAGCTTCATGACGATGGTGCAGGTGCCGTCCGCCGGATCGACGGCGCGGATCGGCGCCTCGGGTGCCCCGATCATCATCCAGATCGAAAACAGCTCACAGCCGACGGTGCGGCCGCAGACCGGAATGCAACAGGCCGACATGATCTACGAGTACATCAGCGAGTTTGGCATCCCGCGGCTGTCGGCGGTCTACTGGCATCCACCGTCGAGCCTGATCGGACCGGTGCGCAGCTGTCGCCTGATCACGGTCGCCCTCGAGCAGATGTACCGCGGCATGATCTACTGCTCAGGCGCGAACGACTACGTGCTGGGCCAGGTGTGGAAGTGGCCGAACGTCGTCTACGACTACTACTACATGTACGACTTCATGTATCGGGCCTCGGATCGCTATGCGCCGCACAACGTGATCGCCCGCCCCGACAAGATCACGGCCCATACGGCGCAGGCAAACCTGGGGGCGCTCAACTACGACATCGCGCCGGCGCATCCGGACGTGCCGCTGCCGGGTGCGACGCCGGCCACCAGCGTCACCGTCCCGCAGCACGGGGCCGTCTGGCGGTATGATGCCAACTCGCGTGAGTACCTCAAGTGGCAGGACGGGGCGCCGTTCACCAACGTCGGCACCGGCCAGGTCCATGCCAAGAACCTGATCATCGAGCACGTAACGTCGTATCTCGATAACAACCCCGCGAACACCGGGGTGCATCACACCTACAACACGGAGTACTACGAGCTCGCCGGGGAAGGTTCGGCCGACATCTATTCCGACGGCGGCATGATCCATGTGACGTGGAAACATCCCAATCGCGATTTACCCGTTGTCTACTACGATGCCAGCGGCAACCCAGTGGATTTGAACACCGGGCTGACCTGGGTTCACGTTATAGGGAGTGATCAATGACCTGGACGCAAACACTTCGCGAACGCTGGTGGCTGGCTCCGATCGCCATCCTCGTGGTGGCGGCCGCCATCGTGATTCGCATCATCACCACCCCGCTCGAGGTGAACGCCAACGTCAACGACGGTGACCAGGCGGTGCCTCGAACGGCCACGATCGACCTTCATTTCAACCAGGACATGAAGGCCGACTCGGTGCAGCATGCCTTCGCCATCAACCCAGGGGTGATGGTCGCCTTCAAGGCCGTCAGTCCCCGCGAATTCCAGTTCCGGCCCAAGATGGCGGCGAACACCGCGTACCACGTCAGCATCAAGGAGGCCCAGAACAGCTCCGGGCGTGGCGTCACCAGTGGGTTCAGCTTCAAAACTGAGCCGGCGCCGTCGGTCGCCGCCGTCAAGGTCGACAACAAAGCGGTGACTGATGGCCAGCAATCATTGAAGCCGACGGGCGACGTCACGATTGCCTTCTCCCAGCCGATGGATGGGGCCAGGACGCCAATCGTGCTGAACGGGAAACCGTTCGAGACGGGCAAGGTGACCTGGGCCGGCGACGGCAAGAGCGCCACGCTCAACCTCACGCTGGGGCACAGCCGTCAGTACCAGTTGACCATTCCCCAGACCGCGCTCAACCGCAAGCAGGATCCGCTGGCCGCCGACTGGAAGTTCACCTTCACCACGCTCATCGAAGTCCCATCGCAGGGCGACCCAGCCCGGATCGGCGCCGGCGCTCCGACCATCATCCAGATCGAGAACAGCAGCGAGGCCCGCCCGCAGGCCGGCATGCAGCAAGCGGACATGATCTACGAGTACATCAGCGAGGGCGATATTCCACGGCTCAGCGCGGTCTACTGGCACCCGCTGCCCGACCTGGTCGGACCGGTCCGCAGCTGCCGCCTGATCACCATCCGCCTGGTGCTGATGTACAAGGGGATGATCTATTGCTCGGGCGCCAACGACTATGTCCTCGGACTTGTCTGGCAGCACCCGAACCTGATCAACGACTACAGCCACGGCGCCGGCAACGTCTTCTACCGCGACAACAACACCCGCTACGCGCCGCACAACGTGATGATGCACGGGACCAATGTCACGACCTTCACGGCACAGCAGAATTTGCCGGCACTCCAGTACGACATCGCGCCCAAACACGCGGACGCGACCTTTACCGGTGATGCGGCGCCCACGATTTCCGTGCCCGATCACGGCGCCAGCTGGCAGTACGACCCGGGCTCGAAGCAGTACTTGAAAACACAGGATGGTCGAGCCTTCATGAATGTCGGCACCGGTCGGGTGCACGCCAAAACCGTGATCGTCGAGTACGTGACCTCCTACCTCGATAAGAACCCGGCGAATCGCTTCCATGGGTACTACACCGAGGCCTACGAGACCACCGGCGACGGCCGGGCGGACATCTTCGTCGATGGTGTCGTCATCCACGCTACCTGGCACCACCCGGATCCCAATGTGCCGGCGGTCTACCTCGACGCCAGCGGCAACCCGATCGCCCTGGACAACGGGCTGACCTGGGTGCACGTGATCGGCTCGGAGAAGTGGAGCGGAGTCGGCTGATCTAGCACAATCAACGCGTGCCTGAGCGCGCCGCGACGACCGTCTACATCGTTCCGCATACGCACTGGGACCGCGAATGGTATGCGACGTTTGAGACCTTTCGCGCCCAGCTCGTCGAGCTCTGGGACCAGCTGCTGGCGCTGACCGAGGCGGATCCGGATTTCCGATTCCTGATGGACGGCCAGACGGTCGTGATCGACGATTATCTCGAGGTCCGCCCCGAGGCGACGGCTCGGCTCGAGGGAGCGATTCGCCGCGGGCAGATCCAGGTCGGGCCCTGGTACACGCTGCCTGACGAATTCCTGGTCAGCGGGGAGACGCTGCTGCGTGACCTGCAGCGTGGTATTGCCTCGGCAGAGGCACACGGCGGCTCGATGCGGGTCGGTTACCTTCCCGACTCCTTTGGCCACGCAGCCCAAATGCCGCAGCTCTACCAGCAGCTCGGCTTTCGCTATGCCGCGGTCTGGCGCGGCGTCCCGCTCGAGATCGATCGCGTTGCCTTCTCCTGGGAGGCACCCGACGGGAGCCGCATCCTCACGGCGTACATGGGGAATTCCTACGCGCAGGGCGTCGATCTACCCACCGAGCCCGCGGCGCTGGCGACGCGGGTGGCGGCGGCACTGCAGGCGATCGAGCCGTTTCATCCGACCGCCAACGTGTTGCTCATGAATGGCAACGACCACGTTCTGCCGCAGGCGGCCTTGAGCGCGGCCGTTCGGGGCGCCAGCGGCCGGCTCAACGGCACCGTGGTCCGGCTTGCCCGCCTCGATGATTACCTGGCGATGCTGCCTGCCGACGGGTGGCCGCGGTGGCGGGGCGAGTTGCGCTCCTCGGCGCGGGCCAACGTCCTGATGGGAACGCTTTCCGTGCGGGTGACCGACAAGCAGCGTCACTTCGCGGCCAGCCGGACGCTCGAGCGGTTGGCGGAGCCGATCGCCGCCCTGACCGGCATCGAGGCGAGTGAGGCGCTGGCGCAGGCATGGACCCTGATCCTGCAAAACGCCGCCCACGATACCGCCTGCGGCTCAGGCATCGATGCCGTCGCTGAGACCTCGCGGCAGCGAAGCGTCGCCGCGTTGGGCATCGCGCAGTCGATCGTGGAGCGCGGCCTGACCCGGCTGGCCGGTGCCGGCCAGGTGTGGAATCCCAGCCTCTTTCCCCGGCAAGGACTGGTGGAGGTGGACGGCTCCCTGGTCTTGACGCCCATCGTTCCCGGTGGATCGGTCGCGTCGCTGACGACAAGAAGTCCGCAGGTCCCGGCGACCGCCGCCACCCGCCGGCTGGACAACGAGCGCCTCAGTTGCGAAATTCTTCCGGACGGAACACTGACGATCGCGGACCGGCTGACCGGCCTGCGCTACCAGGGACTGCACCGACTCGTTGATGAAGGCGATGCCGGCGACGAGTACAACTTCTCACCGCCCGCGAACAATCCGCAGCTGGCCGATCCAGTGCGCAACTTCAGCAGCACCGTGGTCGAAACCGGGCCGCTTCGGGCCACTCTGGAGGCACGCTTCGACCTGGCCGTCTACGACGGATTGCGCCCCGATCGCGAGGCGCGCAGCGACCGGCAAACTGCCCTGCCCGTCCGGCTGAGCCTCGCACTCGAAGCCGACACCCCACGGCTCGACATCGAGCTGGAGCTCATCAACCGGACGCCCGACCATCGGCTGCGGGCGCACTTTCCGCTGCCGTTTCAGGCCCGCGAGTCTGCCGCCGACACGCCCTTTCATGTGACTCGGCGGCCCGTTATCGGCGCGCGGCGCGACCCCGGCGCCGCAGAACTCGAGCTGCCCACCTACCCGATGTGGTCGTTTACCGATGTCAGCGACGGACGCGCCGGGCTCGCCCTGATCGCCGACGGCCTGCACGAGTACGAGGTGCTGCCCAGGAATCCGCAGGAGCTGGCGCTGACCCTGCTGCGTTCGGTCGGGTGGCTTTCGCGGGACGACCTGACCACCCGCACCGGCCACGCGGGCCCGGGCATGGCGACGCCGGGTGCGCAGGTGCAGGGCGGGCACCGACTTCGCTACAGCCTGTATTTCCACGAGGGCGACTGGGAACGCGGGGGCGTCTGGCGGATGGCGGAATCAACCCTGACGCCCCTGGTTGCCGGGCGCGGCCCAACCATCACCAGCCCCGGCGCCCGCATCGAGCTGGCTCCGGACACCATCCAGGTGACCGGCTTAGTGCCGAGGCCGGAGGGCTACGACCTGCGCGTCCTCAACGCCTCCGATACGCCGCGTGTGGCCAGCATCGATTTGGAACCGAGGCCGGCCCAGGTCACCGCGGTCACACTCGCTGGGGAGCTGCGGGAGTCGCTCGTCGTCGCCGACGGGGTAGTGAGGCTCTCAATGCCAGCCTGGGGAATCGCGACGCTTCGGGTCCGGATCTAAGCGGCGGCGAACGCCTTTTCGCGGTTCATCCAGCGCGGCATGGCGTTGAGCAGCGCGGTGCCTTCGACCTGCGTCTTGATGACGTACTCCAGGGCGCCCAGCTGGATCGCGCGCTTGATCAGCGTCGGCTCGCTGAAGTTCGACATCACCACCACGGGCGTGTTCTTAGTTTCGTCCGAGGCGCGCAATGTCTGCAGCACCAGGATGCCGTTCTGACGCGGCATCATGACGTCGAGCAGGATCACCTGTGGCTGGACGCGGGTACAGAGATCGACGCCGGACACGCCGTCGTTCGCCACCTCGACCCGGTACCCGTTGCCACGGAACAACGTCGCGTAGTAGCTGGCCGCGGTCTCATCGTCCTCGATGATCACGACGGTGCCGGCACTCGGTCCGTTGCCTGCGTCCCCTCCGGGGGTCTCGGTGAAGCTACCGGCCGCAGCCTGATCGGCGTCGGCGGTGACAGGCTCGGATTCTATTGCCGAGTCCGCGGCAAAGGACGACTTCCACGGCGCAAAGGGCGCCGGCTCACTGGCTTCGGCCGCGGGCGCGGCATCGGATGGACCCTCGACCGCCGGAGTCTCCTCTGCGACAGGCTCGTCAGCAACCGGCTCCGACGCAATGGTTTCCAGCTCGGGCGTCGACGCCGTGGTCTCGGTCGGTTCCCAACGGGTGGGGCGCCAGCTCCATTCCGCGGCGGCTGGTTCCGGCTCGGATGGCGATGGTGGGGTCGTCGGCGCGGCCTCGGACGCGGCTGCGGCTTCCTCGCCAAACAGCATGTCACGCATGGACTTTCGAGGCTCGGGCGCTGGCGTCGAGGCCGGGGGCGCCTCCTGCTCGACCTCGGCAGCAGCGGTCGGCTCCTCGATGTCGGTAACGTCACTCGGCGTCTCCCTCTCGCTGGCGAGGGCCGCCTCTTCGACGTCCTCGGCGACGGTCGCCTCGTCCGTTTCGGCTGCGGCGCTTTCCGGCTCCGTCGTCGTCGGCGCGCCCTCGAGGGTTGGGCCGAACGGCAATGGCAGCGAGGGCGCTTCTGCGACGGGTTGTTTGACAGGACTGACGGGCTCGACGACCGGCTCAGGTTGCGGCAGAACCCTCAATTCCGGAGGCGCCCCGACTGGCGGGACCGTGGGCGAGGGTGCGGCGACGGTTGGTGGTGCGCCCGCCGGTGGCTGCCACCCGGTTGGCGGGAGGGGCTCGCTCCTCGCCTGCACCATCTTCTCGAGGTTTTCGAGCACGTTGAAGTTGAAGCGGCGGCGTTTCGGTTTTCCGCGACGGCTCGCGTCGGCTTCGGCCGGCTCCGGAGCTGGAGCGGCCGGCGGATTGGCGTAGGCCGGCGGCATCGGCGGCCCAAGCGGCGCGGTGGGCTGGGCAGATGGCGGCGCCGGCGCCGGACCGCTGGTCGCCGGGGCGAAGGCGGGATGCGCAAACGCTGGCGCGCTCGGTGGACCGAAGAACCCCGGCGCCGATTGTGGCGTGGTCATCGGCGGCATCGGCCCTGGCTGCTGCTGCGGCATGTTTGGCTGTGGCTGGTAGAAGGGCGCCTGGCTCGGCGATTGCGGAGGTGTCGGCCGTCCGGGACCGCCCGGGTAGCCCCACGGCGGTTGCTGCTGCGGTGCCGGTGCACCCCACGGACTATTCGGTGGAGCGTACGGCGCCCCCTGGGTCGGCTGACCCATGCCCGGCTGGCCGGGGTTCGCATTGGGCGCCCAGCCCTGGGGTGAGGGGGGTGAGTAAATCTGCTGGCTCGACGAGATGCCGGCTTTCGACAACGCCGTGCCGAGGTTGCGGGCGTAGGTGCGCCCGCCTTTCACCGGGGGCAACGCCCCGCTTTCAGTGGGAGGCGGCTC
Organism: Chloroflexota bacterium; assembly: GCA_034666565.1. Lineage (GTDB taxonomy): Bacteria > Chloroflexota > Dormibacteria > CF-121 > CF-121 > CF-13. The sequence continues at coordinate 22,276 of JAXDLN010000003.1, read as the reverse complement.
TTCGACCTGGGCGCTGGGCGCATAACGCCGGGCGCTCGAGCCGGAGGGGGCGGCCTTGGCTGCGGCCAGGTCGCGTTGCAGGCGCTCGTTGCGCCAGCGAGCGATCAGGAGCTGGATCGTGAACCATCCCAGCAGAATCCCAAGGGCAACGATCGCTTTGTCGCGGTTGGCAAAGAGAAGGTGGCTGAAGGGCGCGAGGAAGTCCTGAAGGCCGCTCATGCCAGGCTTCTGACTCCGTGCAGGCGGCCAGAAACGGCAGGGCAGGAGGGCTGGCTGGGCGCGGGCACGCTAATAGAACGGAGGGTGGCAGAAAGGCTGTCACATGCCGGAAGCGGAAGTTACCGGACCGTCACGCAGACGGTTACGTCCGCTCGGCGAGGCGGCGGTATCCGTCTCGCAGCCGCGGAATCAACTGGCCGAAGTTCAGGGCCCAGCCGATGCCCACAACGCGGTCGGTGAAGATGCGGGGGTCGTTGGGGTTCCAGTAGGCGTCGCGAAACCGTTTGAAGGTCGGAAAGCGAAAGTCGTAGGGGACGCCTGCCACGCGCCCGTGCCAGGTGCGCTCCCCCTCCGGCTTGTTCAGCTCCTGCGCAACGGCGGCCAGCGTCAGGAAAAGGACGGCAGCGCGAAGCAGTCGATTGATCCGCATCCTTATCCGACCTTTCGGCCCTGAAATCCGAGGCTGGGCAAGTCTTCGCGAAGACCTTCCATCGATTTCGCATAGACCAAGTGGTCAAGCGCGGCCTTGGAAAAAACCATACGATCACCGACCTCCGCGGCCTGCAGCGTGTTCATCACGTAATTGACGCCGGTCGGATCGTAGATCACGGTTACATCCTCCGGGTGCTGGAGTTTCGCTACCTATAATAGGTGCCGCGCTGCACGGCCCGTTCGTCTAGAGGCCTAGGACGCCGCCCTCTCAAGGCGGAGATCAGCGGTTCGAATCCGCTACGGGCTATGACCCTTTCCCAGAGCTTGGGATGCGACGTCCCGTGTCACAAAGCGGGATCGACGGAGCGTATATAGGACGACGGCATGGAGCACGCCGCCGACCCGGACCTGGTTCGGGACGCGAGCCGCGGTGACGAAGCGGCGTTCACCTCGCTGCACCCAGGCTTACACAGTAAGAACCTTTTGACAATTCTTAACGGCCGCGAGATCGAACTCAGCGGCCGCCACGCAAAGGTCCGCCAAGACGGCTACCCGAGCGTAGAGGTCACGGGTTCGAATCCGCGTGGGTGGGCCGAAGCTTATATACGCGAACCAATCCCTAACGGTTGCCGGCGGCATGATCACGATCTGAAGCCGCCGTGACCAGCTGTTTGAAAACAACTGAACACCAAGTCTGGAAAGGTGCCTACGAAGCTTACGACCGTTTCCGGATGGGTGCGATTTCGGTTCGCGACTTCGGTCATGTCGTGGGAATCGGGTCGCAACAACAATGCTCGTTCTCGGGCAGCGTGCTCAGATCTGCGCGCCATTATGCGGGGTAGCGCATACGTCGACATCCTGGCCGTACCCGTAGCTGGCGCGGTTCACCGCCAGTTCGTGCACATCGTTCGCAAGCAGCCGCCAGTGGGTGGAGTCCAGCCGAAAAGGAGCCGCCACGGCGGCCCAGGAGACGCTCCGTCCGCCGCGCCGCGCAGGGTTCCCCTACCGAGCTAGGGCGGAGACCTGCTGAGTGTCGTATCGGGCTCGCAGTGAACCGATCGCGTCCGCATCGGGCGGGCCGGGACGTCGCAAAATCTCGGCCAGCTCTTCGAAGTAGCGTTCGTGGCCCGGCGGAGAACTGATGAACAAAATCCTGGCTGGCTTGTCGGTATCGTTCCAGAAGCGATGGGCCGCCCCCTTCGGCACGAACATGAAGCTGCCTGGCCCTATCCCATTGCCGGTCTCGTCACCGACCTGCAAGTTGAGGGAGCCCTCGAGGACGTAGAAAGTTTCCTCGATCGCGGTGTGGATATGGGCGCCGACATCGAATCCCGGCGCCACCGTTATCTCGAAAACGGACATGTGGTTGGAGTCGTCCGCGCCCACCTTGAGCACAATGCCGCCGCCGATCGGATGCCCGGCCCCGGGCTGCATCAGGTTGCTCCGCTCCATCTCGCCAACCTCCCTTTTCATCTTGCTGTCCTCCGATTCGCGCAGCGTACCGGATGACGTGGCCAACAAGCCGGTCGAGAACCTCTACATTAAGAAGTCAGCGTTTCAGGGGTAAGGCTCCGAGCGAGATTCAAGTCCGCATCGATGCTTTGTAGAGCCCGTTCGATCCAAATGGAGGTTTCATGATGCGCCCGCAACACGTCGAGGTACGTCGCCGGGAAATCGCGCTTCAAGTCACCAAGCCGCTGATCGAGCAGGCTACCGTACTACGCAAGTTCGTGGTGAGGTAACGTGTCGATAGGAATCGACTGGTTTGGTGTTGTCTTGGAGATTCTGGCGATGGTCGCTGTGATCGTGGCCGTGACCGCAATCGTCTTCTACACTTGGCGATTTCTACAGCGTCTGACCCGTACTCGCTAGTAGAGCCGTCGCCTTGTCAACGGCCGGGTTTGAGCCCCCCTCGGCCCGGCTTCCGCCGCATAGAGAAAAGGTTTGCGTTGGATCGATTTGCGATGCTAGAGCCGTCGATGACATGACCAACATCCGAGGACCGGTTATTTATCTACGCGCGCCGCTGAGGCAAATCTCCAGACGGCAGCCTTTGCTACCTCGACCATCGTCCAGATGATCGCGCGACTGGACGAACTCTTGATCAGTTCTTAACCGTGCGCGAAGGCCCGCGCTTAGCCTCGACCTAAGGGTTTAATTAGCCAACCCGATCGAGGTTCGAATCCGCCACGGGCTAGATCTCCTCGTCAGATGGCCTGCTGTCGCCCACCCGTAGCGTCTATGGTTGGACGGCTCAAAACTCCTTGAAGTCCAGTTCGTCGTCTTTGCTCGCTAGCCCCAGTTCGGACTTCTCTGAGGCGTCCCACTTATCCGAGGCATCGAGCTTCTGGAAGGCATCCCATTTATCCGAGGCATCGAGTTTCTGAGAGGCATCCCATTTATCCGAGGCGTCGAATTGCTGGGAGGCATCCCATTTATCCGAAGCATCGAGTTTCTGGGAGGCGTCCCATTTGTCCGAGGCATCGTGTTTCTGAGATGCGTCCCATTCTTCGGAGGCATCGGCAACCTTCATGGAATTATCCGACAGCGTCTCCTTCATGCTGGTATCCGCAGCTTCGGCCTTGCTGCCCGGATCGAGACCCGGCCTACCCCCGGAGGAATCTTCCCCGAGCCAGCCCTCCAGACCGCCGAACGGGCTGCCAAAAAAGCTTCCTTGCAGGACGGGTCCGGAGCCAGCCATCAGGTCGCCCACCACACGGTTGCCGACCGTGGCCTGGAGATCGCGGATCGACTGTTCGACGTTGGCGGGGCGAGGCTTGGGCATCTTTGCTGCTTGCTTGCCGCTCTCTACCGTCCGGTCGTCCAGGCTCCGCCGGTCGTGCGTCTTCATGATGTCACCAGGCTCCTTTCCTTCCTGTCGATGCCAACGACGAATCCGCGAGGCTCGACCGCCGACCCGTCGATCTCCAGAAATCCGAATGCAAACAGTTGGCTAACCAGCTCAACGGCACTCCGGGTAATGTCGCCCGACGTCATACCCGGCATCGGGGCGAGTTCAGAGGTTACGGCCCGTAGCGACTTATTGCTGTTGAGCCGCCCCAGCAGGCGCGATCCAAACTCTCCGAGCGACACTCGGATCGGGATCCCCCCGATCGTTTCGAGGTACTGGCCGTCGACCGCGTACGATCCGCCACGGCTCACGCCGATCCGATGGATACGATGGCTGGGGCGCGGCCGGAATCTCTGTTCGAGCAGCTCGGCATCCGGCATCCGGGCTAGGCGGTCGCTGGCGTCGAAGATCTGCAGCAGATGGTGCGAGGCCGCCTGGATCGGAGCTGACAGCATGCGGGCCGACCGCATCCAGTTGCCCCCGGACCGGCGACGAAGGATGACGGCCCCCGAGCTCATTGCCCGGATACCAAGACGGCGGTAATAGCCGAGCCACCGGTCGAGCGTTTCGGCAAACTTGGCCTCTTCCTTGATCCAAAGGGAGGCATACGTCAGCGGATCGTACGTTCGGAAACGGAGTAGCAGGGCATCGCAGCCAATGCCTCGAACCCAGCCCGCGAGCGGCGCTTGACCGGCCTCCTCGTCTCCATGCGCCCAGTTGACGAGAATGGAGGCGAATCCGCCCTCGGCCAGGTGACTAGCGGCCTCTCGCACCACGGTTCGACTCAATTCGTCGCCGGCCATCCCGCTATCGCGGAAATGAAGGGTCGAATCCGGCGAGAGGACATAAGGGGGATTCGCCACGATGAGGTCAAACGCCTGGTCCGTCAGTGGCTCGAAGAGGTTACCCTGGCGGGTTGTCGGTACAGCCAGACGGTTGAGGGCAGCGTTGAACCGGGTATACGCGATCGCCCTTGGGTTAATGTCCGTCGCCACTACCTCGTCGCAATGGTTCAGAGCGAGCAGCGCGTGGATGCCGGAGCCGGTTCCGAGATCGAGCATGCGCCCAGCCCTTAACCGCACCGTAAGTGCTAGCAGGGTTCGCGGGGCCGGGCCGAGACCGATGACATGATCACCCATCAGCGGCTCACCTCTTTGGGCCGGGTCGTGGGCGATTAGCAGGTCTTGGGCCACGTCGATCGCGATCAACGGGCTGAGAGTGTCCTGCTCCAAGGTAACGATGGCGAGACGGACGAGGTAGTCGACCGTCGCAGCCCCGACAGCGTCGGTGAGTTCATTCCTGGGGACGGGAATCCCGAGGCAGAATGCCTTGATGAGCGTGTGCAGCGAGTTCCCTGGGACGAGCCGTCGGCGCGCGACCTCGCTCGCTCGCGGATCGTGGCTCAGGCTCGAGCTGGTGCCAACCGCCTGCCGGAGCCCGGCCTCGTTGTAGCCAGTCTGGCGCAAGGCGTCGCCGAACTGGGAGACCAGCGGCCGATCGACCTCAGACCCAAGCACGATCTAACGGTCTGCATCAGTTCGGTCGTGTTCAAGGCGCAAAGGTACCAACCAACGGGCAGGAAACCGGAAGCGAAAGGGCACGATGGCGCGCATGATCACCACGGACGGAGTTTCACTTTGACCGTCGGCCCACTCTTGGACAAGTGGAAATTGCTCGATTAGTGTCCGCCACGGGGTAGCACGCCCGAAACTCAGCTCTCTCGGTGCGCCGAGCAGCTGGTCAGCATCGCGATGATAGCCAGCCAGGCTGGATTTACCTGCCAATTGCCGCAGCTGCCCCCGCGAGCTCGGCGTCGGCGAGGAGACGGTCAAAACCCACGTCAGGAAAATCCTAGGCAAGCTCCAGGCTGGTAGCCGAACCCAGGCCGCGCCTAGACCATTTTGCCAAGCTGGACGTGTGCGATTGCGTGCGCTAGGATGGCCGCAAGGAGGGGGCCATGGCACAGGTATTGACTGAGGTTCGACTCGCCGGTTCGCCGTTGCAGACCTACCGTCACGTGTGCGCGTTCTTCCGCAGCCCGGATGAGTTCTACGCGGTCTTGCTGCCCTTCATCAAGGAGGGCTTCGATCGTCACGAGCGCGCGTTGCATATCGTCGACCCCAAGCTGCGACAGGAACACGTACGCCGACTCAAGGGTATCGGGATCGACACGGCGGCGGCCGAGGCGAGCCAGCAGCTGGAACTGCGGGTTTGGGAAGAAGCCTACCTGCGGGGCGGGCACTTCGTTCCGGACGCGATGCTCACGCTGCTCGAGGAGCGGCTCAGCGCCGGACAAACTGAGGGATTCCCGCTGACGCGACTGGTGGCCACCGTGGAGTGGGCCCTCCAGGATCGTCCGGGCGTCGATGACCTGGTCGAGTACGAGGCAAGGGTCAACTACCTCGCGGCCAGCCACGCCGATCCACTCGTCTGCTGCTACGATCTCACGCAGTTCAGCGCTGGCCTGGTGATGGACGTCCTGCGTACGCATCCGATGGCGATCATCGGTGGGACTCTCCATGAGAATCCGTTCTTTGTTCCCCCCGACCAGTTTCTCCTTGAGCTCCACGACCGGGAGCCCACCGCACTCAACTGAGGCGGTGGACGACACCGCCGAGCTCCGTCGTAATCTTCGTGACCTCGTCGCCCTGACCGCTCTTCCCGCCATCTGGCTCGGCCAATCGCCACAAGCCATCGTCGAGAGTTTCACGGACGCGCTCCTGCGGACGCTGCGGGTCGACTTCGTCTACGCGCGACTGCCCACCGCGGGTGAATCCGGACCGCTGATCGAGGCCCTCAGCCTCGATCCTCGAGCCAGCGACCTATCGCCATCGCACATTACTGGTGGGTTGCGCAGCATCTCGTCATCGAACGGCCCTGCGCTCCCGCTCCCCATCAGCTCGATGGGTGCCCCGGTGGGTGTGGCGACGGCGTCGATCGGGCCCCCCGGGCCGGCGTCGGGCATCGTGGTTGCCGGCATGCGACGGGACGATTTTCCCTCCAGCCACGACCGATTGCTCGTCCGGGTCGGTGCCAACCAGCTGGCCATTGCTCTGCAGGGAGCCGAGCTCCGGGCCGTGCAGGAGCGTCAACGTCTGGCTCGCGATCTTCACGATTCAGTGTCACAAGCCCTCTACGCAATCGTCCTCGACATCGCAACCGCCCAGCGCATCGGCGGCGCCGACGCGACTCGGCTCGAGGCGATCCTTGCGGATGCGTACGGCCTGGCCGAGGCCGGACTTGCCGAGATGCGCGCGTTGATCTTCGAGCTGCGGCCGGAATTCCTCAGCCAGGAGGGATTGGTGGCCGCCCTCCAAAGGCAGGTCGCGGCGGTGCGAGCCCGGCACCACCTTTCTATTACGGTGCACGCCGCAGACGAGCCGGAGGCGGCCCCCGCGATCAAGGAGGCGCTCTACCGGGTTGGGCAAGAAGCGCTCAACAACATTGCCAAGCACGCCGGCGCCACGGCGGTCGTGATGACCCTGGCGGCGGGTGCTGACGAGCTCGTGCTGCGTGTGCGCGACGACGGCCGCGGGTTCGACGCGGCAGGTTCCTTCCCGGGTCACCTGGGCTTGCGCTCAATGCGCGAGCGAGCTGCTTCCGTCGGGGGTGTCATCGAGATCAGCAGCGCGCCGGGCCTAGGGACCGAGGTGACCCTGCGCATTCCGCGCACCGTCGGATCGTCGAACGCTTGAGCGGCGCCTAAGCGGGTCCTTTGACTGCCGCAGATGACTCGCGCGCCTCGGATTCGGCCAGACCGGGCTGCTGGTAGATGCCAATCAGGTTGCCCCCGGGGTCGCGGAAGGTGGCGACAACCTCCCGGGCACGGGGGTCGATGTCATAGACGATTTCGCCGCCTGCAGACCGGATGGCTTCAACCGCCCTGGCGGCGCTCGCGACCATGATGTACACCATCAGTCCGGGTTCGGCCGCGACGGGACGCCCGAGGACCCACGTCCCGCTGACCTCGTTGACGGTGTCGTCGAAAGCCGTCGAGCCGTCGCCGCGCTGTCGCGTCTGCCATCCGAAGACCCGGTTGTAGAAGTCGGCTGACTGCGTGACGTCCTTCGCGGGAATTTCGATGTAGCAGATCTTTCCGGTTCGGTACGTGGGGGTTATCGCGGTGCTCATATCAGGATGCTAAACGAGGTCCTTCTCGAAGCAGATGCTCGTGGGCGAGGACGCGTACTCTCCCCAGCAATCGATTTGCATGAAGCCCGCGCGGCGATAGAGCGCGAGCGCTGCATCCTGATAAATGCCGGTCTCGAGCACGAGCCGACGCACCCCCATCTGCTTGGCGGCTGCCTCGAGGCCGGCCAGCACGGCCCATCCCACTCGCTTGCCCCGTTGATCGGGCTCGACGTACATCCGCTTCGCCTCGGCGGTCGTCGGGTCGAGGAGGCGGATGGCGCCACACCCGACCGCCCGCTTGCCGTCACGCGCGACGAGAAAGGTGCCCTGGCCTCCCTCGAGATGTTCAGCTTTGAGGTTCGGCCCGAAGCGCTGCTCGGGTGGGTAGAGCTCGGCCAGGCCGGCGTCCAGCGCGGCGATCAATCGTCGGGCGTCATCGGAGTCGTACGGCTCCGCGGCAATGGAGAGGCTCAGGTCGCGCATTTCCAAAAGGATAGGTTGAGTGACGGAGAGTCACCAACACCTGCTTTGGGACGCCGTGTAGAACTCTTGTGGAACTGTCAACGGCGATGTCGGCAGTGCAGGTCGGTGATGTTGCGCAATTTGTTGCCAATTCGGCTATCATGCCGCCATGAAACCAACCCGACGACTCATGCTCGGCATTTTCTTCTCGATCCTGGTCGTCGGGGTGAACTCGATGGTGGCGCTGGCGTCCACGGCCCCGGGACTAGGGACAGCGGCGACGTACGCGATTCTGGCGGGCACCACGGTTACCAACACCGGCAACTCCGTGATCAGCGGCAGTGTCGGGATCAGCCCAGGCTCGGCTTGTACTGGACTTCCCGCCCCCTGCACGGGCGGGGGTCCCGGAACCGTCAGCAACGGGACGATACACGCTGGCGACGCAGCGGCATTACAGGCCCAGACGGATCTGACCGCGGCCTACGGCGTCGCAGCGTCGTCGCCCTGTAATTCAACGTCTCTCGCTCCCTGGGGCGGGCAAACCCTGACCCCTGGCACCTACTGTCAAACGACCTCGCCAACGGTCTCCGGAACCCTCACTCTTAGCGGAAATGGGGTCTTCATCTTCAAGTCTGGCAGCACCCTTGTCACCGCACCCGGCGCCACCATTGCCTTCATCAATGGCGCTCAGCCCTGCAACGTCTTCTGGCAGGTCAGCAGCTCGGCCACGCTCGACACGACGACCACCTTCGTGGGAACCATCATGGCCCTGACCAGCATTACTGTTAATAACGGGGCGACGATCCAAGGTCGTCTTCTGGCGCGAGGCGGACAGGTGAGCCTGATCAACGATCAAATCACAGCGCCGACCACCTGCAATGCCGTCACGGTGCCTGGCCCGACGGCGCCCGCGGGAGCACCGGCCGGCGGTGGTGGCGCCCCGCAGGGCAATGGTTTCCCATGGATCCTGGCCCTGGTCGCCGGCATCCTCGCTAGCGCCGGCGCGGTCGGCGCGGGTTTGACGATCCAAGGAAGCCGCCGCCGCAGCTAGTAGTCTGGACGGGGGGAAGGTTGGGGCGAACTGCAATGGTGTGCGCACGCCGCGGCTCGACTAGTCGGCTGACGGCCGCGCTGATTGCGGCAACGCTTCTGGCCGCCTGCGCAAATGCCCAGGCAAGTGGCGGCCAGCCGGCTCGCCACTCGTCGCCCGTGGCCTCGACATCGGCCCAGCCCGCGCCGGCACTTCTCGCCCCCGCGCCGCTGTTCGACCCGACCATCGATCTGCGCGGCGGCCCAGTGGTCGTGCCGCTCGAGCTTCGACTGCCCTCGCTCCGGCTTACCGCCCCGGTGCTCGGCGTTGGGCTCAACGCGAAGAACGTGATGGACACGCCGTTGGGTTCAGCCAGCGATCCCGTCTGGCGCGAGGCGTTCTGGTATCGGGGCAGCGGCATCCCCGGCGACGCGACCACGGCCACGATCGCCGGCCACGTCGATGATGTTCTCGGCCGTCCGGCCATCTTCGCCCGCCTCAAAGATCTTCGTGTTGGCGACGCCGTCACCGTCCGCAATACGCGCACCGGTCTTGCGGTCGACTTCGTGGTGACGCGGACCGTCACCTACACGCTGAAGCAGACCGTCGATCCCGCTGTTCTCGCCCAGATCTACGGGTCTGGGCCGGTCGCGGGTCAGGGGCCACAGCCATCACCGGACGGCCTCTCACACTTGGTCCTCATCACGTGCGCTGGGAATTGGATCGGCAGCGCGGGGACCTTCGATCATCGGCTCGCGGTCTATGCGGTGGGAATCCCGTCAGCGGCTGTGCCTGATCGGTCGCGGTCCTAACCGGCGGCAGACGGCAGGCGGCGCTGCCGAATGCCATAGAGCGCGACGGCGGCTGCACCCACGCCAAGCGCTACGGCCACGAGTCCACCGAGCAGAACGAGCAGCTGGCGATTCGCGACGCCGTATGCGATGCCAGCCAGCCCGGGAAGACCGACGAAGAGGACGACGGCGGCCGCAAGCGCGAGCGTGGCGGGCGTTACCCAGGTGCTGCGTAACGATAAGCCGCCCGGCCGCGACCACATCAACCCCATGAAAAGGTCGGCCAGCGGTAGCAGCCGCAACTGCACGGCATCGAGCGGCGGTGCGTCCTTCGGGACCCGGGTCCAGGGGTAGCTCATGGAGCGAATAACGTTAGTACGCCCCGGATTGATTCACAACCGCCGAAACTCATAGAATCCGCGCGCAATGCTGCGGGTCCCCGGCATCCCGTTGATCGCCCCGGTTCTCGCGCTTGCCCTCACGGCCTGCGGCGCGTCCCAAGCGGCTATGCACGCACGCCCATCCGCTTCGCTGGTGTCGCCGAGCCCTTCGCCGTCACCATCGCCAACGCCCACACCCCAGGTCGTCATCAATGCCGCGTACGTCGCGAGTGAGTTGGGCACTGTCGAAGACGCGATTCGAACGGCCGACACCCCGGGGGACGAGTACGCCAGTCTCGGTGATCGTCAGCAACGGGCGTATCAGTTGCTGGCCGCGCATCCCGACTGGGTGCCGGTGGTGCTCAACGCGGTTTCCCCGACGGCGCGCTCGGCGATTCAGGACAACCTCGCCGCCGCGCAGCAGATCGACAGCCTGAACGGGTCCCGCAGCTCATTGCCGCACTGGCTGATCATTGCGCCCCCGGCGCCCGAGGTTCTTCTCGGCTATTACCGCGAAGCCCAGCAGGCCGACGGCGTCGAGTGGCAATACCTTGCGGCGATCAACTTGATCGAAACCAACATGGGCCGCATTCGCGGACTGAGCTCAGCGGGCGCGCAAGGACCGATGCAGTTCATGCCCGCCACCTGGGCCAGCTACGGTCGCGGCGACGTCAACAATCCGCACGACGCGATCCAGGCCGCGGGCCGCTACCTGAAAGCGCACGGCGCGCCGCAGAACATGAGCCGGGCGATCTACGCCTACAACCCGAGCAACCTCTATGTTCGCGCCGTTCAGCTCTACGCCCAGCAGATGTTCGCCAACGAGCGCGCCTTTCTCGGCTACTACAGCTGGCAAGTGTACGTCCAAACCACCGGCGGCGCCGTGCTCCTGCCCGAGGGCTTCAGCGGCTGAGCTAGCCCCATCTAACGAGGAGTCGTCAGCACTCGCGAAAAGAATCGGAACGTTCGCTCTAGCGCGTCGTCGATGGCCGCCCGGTGGTCGGTCGCCCCGTAACGCAAGAATCCGTGCGGCGCGTTCGGGTAGATCGCGATTTCCTTGTCCGTTTTCAAGGCGTCCTTAAAAGCCGCAATCTGCTCGGCTGTGATGCCGGGGTCGGCCCCACCGAAGACACCCAGGATCGGGATCTTGATGTCGCCCGCGAGCCGAAGCGGCGACAACCGGCCCGGCTCCGCCTGGAGATGACCGTAATAGGCGACCACACCCGCCAACCCGCTTACGCGAGCGGCTGCGACGTAGGCGAGTCGACCTCCCATGCAAAAGCCCCAGCCGGCGACCCGCGAGGCACCACGCGCCAGGAGGTCGTCGATCGCGGTCTGCATGTCAGCCAGGAATCGCTCATCCGATAACTGCTGAGCCCGCTGTACGGCACGCGCCATCGCGTCTGGCTTGGTGCCGGTCCGTTCCGGCGCACGCATCGACTCGGGCAGGTCACCCTGGCGGCCAAAGAAATCCACCAGGGCCGCGGCATGGCCGTGCTGCGTGATCCGTCGAGCCAGGTCCTTGTAGAAGTCGGTGTATCCCCAGATGTCATGGATGATCAGCACCGCACCACGCCGAAACCCCGTCGCTGGGAGGGCCAGGAACTCTCGCAGATCCGCGCCATCGCCGGCTCGGATGGTCCGCTCGTCTTCCCGGACCGCGGCCGGCACCGGCGGACCAGCGTCATCGCCCGGCGCAGTACACATGCTTCAGTCTATGGTCGCAGCTGTCGAACGAAGGCGGCGACGCGGTCCATGGCGGCATCGATCACGGGGAGAAGTCCGTGCCCGACGCCGGGAAAGGTGACCAGCTCCGCCCCCGGGAGGCGGCGGACCGACGACTTGAGCAGCTCGATCCGGGCGAAGGGATCGGACTCGCCGGAGAGGAACAGCACAGGACAGGTGATCTTCGACCAGTGCTCCGTGCGCAGGTCCTCGGGATGGCCCGGTCGGTGCAGTGGATAGCTGAGCAACACCAGCGCGGCATAGTCCACCTCGGTGGCGGCCATGCTCGCCACCCGGCCACCATAGGAATGCCCGCCGGCGATCGAACCGGCCGGGACCTTCTGGGCAAACACCGGCACCGCCCGTTCGGCTTTGCCCACCGGGAGATCGATGGCGCTCGCCTTCAACTGGCGCTTTTCGAGTGCCTTGACGTAGGGCCGCATGCTGCTGGCGTCACCAGAAGCCCCGTGGGCCAGAAAGATGGGTGGAACATTGGGTGATCGCGCCGGCACCCGCTAACATTAGTGCCCAACTCATGGCACGCGTCCTGCTCGTCGAGGATGAGCCCAATATCGCCTCGATCATCGTCTTCAAGCTGGAACGCGAAACCCACCAGGTGCGCTGGGAATCGAGCGCGGTGGGTGTGCTCGGAGCCGCCGAGGCGATGCAGCCCGACCTGGTTCTGCTCGACTCGAGCCTGCCGGACGGTGATGCGTTCGCCTTGCTGGCGGCCCTCGTCAGCCATCATCCGGTCGTGATGATGACCGAATTTCGAGACACAACGACGCCGAAACGGGCGCGGGCGGCGGGCGCGGTCGCGACCGTCGAGAAGCCCTTCAAGCCCACCCAGCTCGCTCGCCTGGTGGCGCAGTTGGTGCCGGCGGCGGCGGGGCGTCCGTGATGACGGTGCTCGCGCGCAAGCACGGTGCGGCGCTGGTGATTTTTGACCGCAAGCTGGGCATCTTCACCGACAAGGGCTTTACGCCGGTCGACTTCAAAGTCGAGCTGGCGATGAAGCTCGCCTCGCGGCTGCAGTACACGCCGCTCGTCCCGGCCCAGGAGATGGAGGAGCCGGAACTGCTCCGATTCTTGACGGATACAGGTTCGGCGTAGGACCCTTCCGCACGGCGCGTTGTTGTAAACGATGACCCCGGAGACCGAGCGGCTGCTCGAAGGCGGCCAGCAGGCCGAGGCGGAGGGGAACGTTCGTGAAGCGCTTGTCCGGTACGAGGCCGCGGTCAAGCTCGCGTCCACCGAGGCCCTGCCCCGGCTGCGGCTGGGAACCGTCTACCATCGCCTGCGCGATTACACGCGGGCGCGCGAGCTTCTCGAGGAGGCGAGCCGTCTCGATCCCGAAGATGCCGACGTCGCGTTCCGCCTCGGTGTGACCTGCGATGCCCTGGGCGATCGCGAACCGGCACGCGTCGCCTATAGCCGGACGATGATGCTGGCCCCAAGCTCCTGGCAAACGTGGTTCCTGATCGGGCGCGATCACCGTCAGCTGGGACATACCGGGGTCGCCCGCCTGGCCTACCTCCGCGCCGTGGAGGCATCAGCCGACGAACCCGAGGTTCTGGCCGAGCTGGGCACCCTTCTCTGGGAGATGGGGATGCGCGACGATGCCTTTCCTTTCCTGGAACGCGCCGCGCTGACCTGCCCGGTCGATCCGGGTTTTTCGCTGCAACTCGGTCTGGCGGAGATGGAGCGCGGCCAGCTGGCCGCCGCCCAGCGGCACGTGATGAGAGCCAAGCACCTCGATCCGTCGGACCGGCGCATCGACGTTGCGCTCCAGGACCTGGCCGTTCGACGGAACGCCGCCCGCAGGGGCAAGCGCGCCGCCTGATCGATCAGCCAAAACAAAAGGCCGCCGGTGAGGGCGGCCTTTGTGGGGAGGAGGGGGACTCGAGGAGTTTTTGGAACTGACTGCAGGCTAGCAACGCCCCATTACGGTGCCGCTAACTACCCCACCCTGCCCTCCCCCAGCTGGGGAGAGAACCTACGGCTAGGCGCCCTGGCGGGCTTCGGCGTCGGCCCAGCGCGGCGTCGCAACGTCCGCTGTAAGCACCTGCTCCTGGGCGAGGATTCTCCTCAAGATCGCAACCGACGAGGCATAGGTCGAATCGAGGCCGTAATAGGAGAGGCCGCGCGCGCCCAGCGTGCGCGCCTGCGTGTAGGGCGTGTCTGAGGCATAGTGCAGCACCCCGAAGTCGAAAGGCAGCTTGGTGAAGTTGATGTTCTCGCGCATCGGATAGCGGGACGACTCGGCTGCCTCATACAGGGCATTGAGGTACGGTCCGGCCTCCATTTCCACCACGGTGTAGCTCTCTCGGTGATAGAAATCGAGATAGGCGCGGTTCTGGAGGAAGGTGCCGCGCACGGTCACGGCCCGCTGGTTGTCGAGCGCCGACCCGTACACGAGGAAGGGCGCGACACTGTCGAAGCTGAAACAGTTATCGAGCCAGTAGGTGTTTTCGGAGTGCTCTTCGTAGACCACGTTCGAGATCATGATGTCGCCGATGCTGCCATTGAGGGTCGCAGCCTTGCCGAGCACGTAGACACCGCGAAGCGTCCCGATGCTTTCGGCCACTTCGCGTAGGACGTTGTACGCGCCCAGGCCCAACGGGTAGTTGACGTTGATCAGGATGGCGGGGCTCCGCTTCAGCCGGTCCGCAGCCGGCGTTCCGAGTCGGGGATCGAGGTCGCCGGCGACCAGGCGGTCGAGGACGATCACCTGGGCCGCCACGTCGAGGCCGGCCTGGCTGGCAAGGAAGAAGATGCCTCGCTCCTCTTCCTCCCTGGTCCGGTGCGCACGCCGCTCCCCCGCCTGCGCGGATTGCGCGTAGTAGGAGCGCGCCGCGTAATAGAGAAAGTTGTCCCAGTTCCCGCGCGATTGGCCCTGCCGGAGTTTGCGCAGCTCGGGCACCAGCTCGAGGTTGTTGCTGCGCTCGGTGTAGTCCACGATCTCCTGCTGGTGCCGCCGGGCCGAGCCGCTCAACAGGTTGACCAGGCTGTGCGTGTTGCTCGAGATGAAATAGACCGGCCGCTGGTCGACCCCCTCCCTGCGCATCAGGTCTTCGATTGGCTGCCACCAGCGACGGGTCGCCTTGACGTAGCCGATCTGGCTGCCGCCCAGCATGCGCACGCGGAAATCCTTCTCCTCGGCCTGGATGCGGCGCAGCGGCGTGAGCAGGTCGCCCCAAATCTCTACCAGCCGCAACGCATCGTCCTCGGAGATGCCCATCCGCTGCAGCACCTTGAACTGCTCCTCGGTGGTCTCCGCACGACTCAGATCGTCGGCGCCGAGGAGCGCATGCAGCTTGTTCCATTCGATCTGGAGCGCGACGAGCTGCGGGATGACATCGTCGATGTCGGACGGGCTGGCAATGTAGACGGCGAGCGTTTCTTTACCGTCGAAGTAATAGCGACGCCTTCGTCCCGGGGCGCTTTGCATCTCCCATCGCTCGACGTCGACGTTGAGTATCCGCTTGAAGACGTCAGCCGATTGGCCCAGCATGATCCGCTTTACGGCAATGATGGAGGGCGGCAGGCGCCGCAGCGCGTAGATCAGCGCACCGGTATCGGGCTCCGCGGATCCAGCCTTGGGATGGAGACTCGAGCCCATGCCGATGTGCGACTGTTCCAGCACCTTGAGCTTGGTCTCCCCGGAGCTGCGCAGGAGCGTTCCGTAGGTTCGGGTGTACAGCTCGACGGCGTCGCGTCCGGGCCCACGATCCGGATCGGGATCGATATAAGCCATTGTGGGTATTATCCCGCGGCTTTTCGAAAGCATGCCGGTGACATAGGGTCGCTATTTACATGTTTTAACGAAAGTTATTTGCGGCAGGTGGGAAGTGGCTCGTACCGTGGGCGCTGACCGAACAACCACAAGCCCTCGGAGGAGCCCATCCTGAGAATGTACCAAGCGATTCAAACCGAGACGCAACGCACCACGCTCCGAGTCATGGCCACCCGTGCGGACGACGCCAAGCGCAAGCTCAGCCTGTACGCGCTCGACCGCGTGCTCTGGGCGCTCGAAGAGCTCAACCTGGCCGAACGGACGACGGTGCCAGGCGATCTCGTCGAGCAGCTGCAGGCCTTCGGCGTGCCCTATAACCGCGACATCAAGATCCCGGACCTGATCGAGCTCGTCTTTACCGCCCAGGAGCAGTTCATGAATGTCGAGCCCGAGGAGATCAACCGCGTCCCGACCATCGAAGAGCTCGAAGCCTACTTCGAGCAGTCGCGCGTCGCCTGACATAATCTCCCCCAGCCGCATCCTATAATTCGGTCACCTTTTGGGGGAGGTGATGCCGGCCAAGCGCCTCGACAAGTGAACAGCGCCGACAGGTGGCTCGAAGTGAGCTGAAAAGGAAAGCCGGTGTGAATCCGGCGCGAACCCGTCACTGTAACCGGGGAGCCGTGGGCGAGATCCACTGAGGCCAAAAGCCTTGGGAAGGAGCCCAGCGGCAAGGATCCGGAGCCAGGAGACCTGCCTGTCGGGGACCACGACCCTCTTCGAGGCTGAGAGGGAGGTGCCAGGCATCTTCTGAATCGGCCTCCAGCAAAGATCTGGAGGTACACATGCAACGACGTATCGTGGCGAGTCTGCTCGCCCCATCCATTTTTCTGCTCGCCTCGGTGGCCGCATCCGCTCAAACACCGGCGAGCTCCAATGCCCAGCGAGCCCTGCAATGGCTGCAGTGCACCCAGCAACAGGCCAACGGCCAGATCGGCACCGGCGGCAACCCGATCGCCCGCTCGTCAGAAGTTGCCATCGGCCTGGCGGCCGCGGGGCAGCAAGCCTCCGCGATGCATACGGGGGCAACCTCCCTCGCCGACTACTTGAAGACAGTCACCAGCACCGAGGTCGGCACCAACGGCGAGCTGCTGCTGGCACGCGCCTCCGTTCCTGACGCGGGGCCGATCGCACCGGTAGCGGCGCAACTGCAGTTGGCCAAGGGGCTCAACGGCGAATACGGCAGCGACATCTATAGTGATGCGCTCGCCATTCTGGGTCTTCGTGCCGCGGGCCAGACCGTGGGCGACGACGCGGTCGCGTTCCTCAAGGGTCAGCAGAAGGCCAACGGCGGCTGGAGCGCCGACAACGCGGACCAGTACGGCGAGGATTCGAACACCACCGCGCTGGTGATCCAGGCTTTGATCGGCGCCGGCGGCGCGGCCGATGACCCGGCGATCACCAAGGGGTTCACATATCTGCAGAGCGTCTTCGCCAGCGGCGGCTTCGGCAGTTCGCCTGGATCCCCACCCGATCCCAACTCCGACGAACTCGCTATCCAGACCATCCTCGCCGCGCATCTGGAGTCCGATGCCGGCTGGAAGACGAAGCTCGACCTGGCGCAGTCCTATCTCGCCGGACAGCAGATCGCAAGCGGCGCCGATGCCGGCGCCATCGCCAACGCCTATAGCAAGCTATTTGCCACCACCGACGCGCCAGCCGCTTTTCTGCGGCGACCTCTCACGGCGGGAGGCCTTTCTGAAAGCGCTGTCTCACTGCTCGCCTGCCCAGCGGCTGCGACGGCGAGCCCGACCCCACACCCGACCCCCACGACTGCGCCCGTCCTCGCGCAGACCGGCGCGCCCGTTGATGGGCGACCCCTGCTTGGCGGCCTCGCCCTCATCGCCCTCGCCCTGGGTCTTGTCTTGCGACCGCGGAGACGCGCACGCAGCTCGTAATTCGCTCGCTGATCGGCCTGGCGCTGGCCCTTGCCGCGGCGCTGTCGTGGCAAGGGTCGGCGCGCGCACAAACGCATCGGGCTGCCCTCGTCGTCCAGCACGGCTCGTCGTGGCCGGGACCACAGGTCCTCTGGAAGTGCGTCGAGTTCGCGCAGGAGGCGATTGGCGGATTGGCGCTGTTGCAGCTGGCCGGAGTCAATTCCGGCCAGCCCCCTCAGATCTACGACTGGGGCGGCGGCGCGTACACCGTTTGCCAGCTCGACCGTCAGCCGCAGGCGATCCCGGATCGGTGTTTCGGTCCGATGTCCGGGCCCAACTGGTCGGACTGGACCCGGACCGCGAACGGTTGGGTCGCCCGATCGACCGGCGTCGGCGGGTACACGGTCAAGGATGGCGACGTGGAGGGGTGGACCTATTCCGTGGGCGCAGGGATGCAGCCGCCGGCCGTTTCGTTCAGCCAGGTGTGTCCCCCGCCGAGTGCGCCGACCGCCGTTGCAGCATCGCGCGGCGCGACGCCGTCCGCCGCGGGAGGTGCACCGGCAACGCCGTCCGCCGCGACCGCGTCGACGGCGTCGACGTCCCCTGCGATGCAGGCGCTCGCGCCATCGGTCTCGCCGTCAGCAAGGACGACACTCGCCTCGACCGGGCCCCCGACACCACGCCCGGCGGGTGGGCTCACGCCGTGGTTGCTGCTCGGCGGTGCGGTAATCGTGCTCAGCGGATTGGGAGCGATCAATCTGCGAAGGCGCCGCCGGTGATCCGACATCCCCTCGCCTGGTGCGCCTGGGCGACGGCCGCGCTGGCCGCCGCCTTCATCGACCGCAACCCATTCCTCCAGGCGCTGCTACTCCTGATCGTCATCAACGTGTTCATCCCCTATCGCGGAGGACACCGGATTCGGACCTGGAAAATCGGCCTCGCGCTCGCGGTGGTTCCCGTGGTCTTCAGCGTCGCCCTCAGCCGGTTCGGCACACACGTGCTGTTTACGCTGCCGGCGATCCCCATCATCGGCGGCCGCTGGACGCTCGAGGCCGCGGTGTTCGGCGCATCGACCGGCGCGGCGCTGCTGCTGACGGTGGCGATCTTCGCCGTGCTGCAGGCCACCGTGCGGAGCGCCGACCTGCTCGCGATCTTGCCGCGGCCCTTTTACCGTGCGGGCACGACCGTCGCCCTCGCGCTCGCCTTTGCCCCCAAGACCGTGGCATCGCTGCAGTCGATTCGGGAGGCCCGTCAGCTGCGCGGGCAGCGCGCCGGCTGGCGTTCGGCGCCGCAACTGCTGCTGCCGCTCTTGTTGACGACGCTCGAGCGGGCGCTGCAGTACGGCGAATCGCTCGACGCCCGTGGCTTCGGCAGCCGTCGGCGATCCCGCTACCGTCCGGTACCCTGGACCATCCCCGACGGGCTGGTGGTCGTTGGCTCCCTTTCAGCGGCCGCCGCCATCGTGCTGGTGCCCGTGCAACCGTACAACCCGTACCTCAATCTGCTGCCGAGCGCGCCGGCCGTGGACAACGTCCTTGCGGTCCTGTTGCTCGCGATTCCCGCCATCACGGTCAGCCTTTCTCGAATGGACCATGGCGCTCATCACGCTTGAGGGCGTCAGCTACCGTTATCCGGCGGCCGAACCCCCGGCCCTTGTCGACGTGTCGGCCACCATCGAACCAGGGCAGGTCATCCTGCTGCGCGGCCCATCTGGCAGCGGCAAGTCGACGCTGCTTCGATGCCTCAACGGGCTGGTGCCCCACAGCACCGGCGGGGAGTTCAGCGGCCGCGTGATCGCGTGCGGCCTCGACACGCGCACCCACGCGCCTCGCGACCTCGGAGCGCGCATCGGTTTCGTCTTCCAGCATCCGGACGCTCAGTTCGTTCTCGACGACGTCGAGGCCGAGCTCGCGTTCGGGATGGAGAACCTCGGCCTCTCAGCTCCGCTGATGCGAAAACGCGTCGAGGAGGTGATCGACCAGGTCGGCATCAACCACCTGCGCCGCCGCCGAATCGATACCCTCTCGGGTGGCGAGCGACAGCGCGTCGCGATCGCGGCCGCGCTGGCCGTGCATCCGCAGGCGCTCGTGCTCGACGAGCCAACCTCGCAGCTCGATCCGCAAGCGGCCGAAGATGTGCTCCAGGTGGTGATGCGGCTGGTCGCCGAGCTGGGCATGACCACGGTGATCGCTGAGCATCGCGTTGAACGGATCGCGCCCTTCGTCGATCGGATCTGGACGCTCGACGCTGGAACGCTGAAGGATCAATCCCCCCGAACCGCGCTCGCCGAGGGTGGCGCCCGACCGCCGGTGGTCGACCTGGCGCTGCGCGCCGGGTGGACCCCAATTCCGCTTGGCCTGCGCGATGCGCGCGTTCATGCCCAACGCCTGCCCAAGCCCCCACCCTACCGTCAACCGTCCCCCTCTGAGGGAGGGTCAGGGTGGGGGCCGGCTATCTGCGAGATCGAGAACCTCGAGTTTCGCTACAACGGCGTCCCGGCCGTACGCGGGCTGACGCTGAGCTTGCGGCGCGGCCAAATTACTGCGCTGATGGGCCGCAACGGGTCGGGGAAGACCACCCTCCTGAGGGTGGTCGCCGGGCTACTTCGTCCGCAACGTGGGACGGTCCACGCCGATGCCCGCGCCGCCTATGTGCCGCAAGACGCCGACGCCCTGCTCTTCTCCGCCACCGTCGAAGATGAATTGCGCGGCCAACCGCCCGAGGTGGCGGCTCCGTTTCAGCGCTGGCTGCATCGCTATCCGCGCGACCTCAGCTCGGGTGAGCGGCAGCAGCTCGCGATCGCCGTGGTCGCGGGGGAGGCGGACGTCTTGCTCCTCGACGAACCAACACGCGGCCTCGACCCGCTGGTCAAACAGGCCCTGAGCACGTTTCTGCGGATGCGCGCGGCTGCCGGCGCGGCGATCGTGATCGCAACGCACGATGTCGAGTGGGCGGCCCGCACGGCCGACCGTATCCTTCTGATGGCGGACGGCGAGATCTATGCCGACGGACCCCCCGGCGCCGTGCTGAGCGACTCGCTCGTCTTCGCAACCCAGATCAGCAAGCTCGTCGGCGGAGGCTGGCTGCTCGCCGAACAGGTCCCGTTATGAGGACCTGGATCGTGGCGCGCGCCGAGGATGCCGTCTTGCTGGCGCTCGCCGGCGCCGGACTCGTGCTGTTCCTGGCGCCGCTCTTTTTGGGTTCGCGGTTTCCGCAGCCGGTCCTGCTCTTCAGCGCGCTGGTCGCGGTTTCCGCCATGATCGCGCTGGCGGTCGCCCTCCAAACGCATCGCCTTTCGACTCGTCTGCTCACGATCCTCGCCGCGTTGGTCGCGATCGACGCCACCCTTCGGCTGGTGATCGTGATCGGGTTGCTCGGGTTTTCGCCGATCTTTTTCCTGGTCATCGCGGGCGGCTTCGTCATGGGTCCGAGCTTTGGCTTCGCGACCGGCGCGCTGACCCTTCTGCTCTCGGCCGTCCTCACCGCCGGCCTCGGGCCCTGGCTGCCGTACCAGATGCTGGCCGCCGGCTGGGTCGGCATGGGCGCCGGATACATCGGCCGGCTCAGCGGCCGCCGGCCCTCACCGAAAACGATCGCGGTGCTGTCCCTCTACGGCTTCGCGGCCGGCTTCGCCTACGGCATCCTGCTCGACCTCTGGGAGTGGCCGCTCCTGGTCGCCGCCGGTTCGTCGCCGCTCAGCTGGGCGCCCGGAATCGGCCTCGTGGCCCTGGTTCGCCGGTTTGGCGGCTTCTATCTGGCAACGTCGCTCGTCTACGACGCCTTCCGAGCCGCGGGAAACCTGCTGTTGATCGTCGTGTTGGGCTCCGCTGTGATTTCGGCGCTGGAGCGGTTCCGCCGCCGGTTCCTTACGGTGTGGACCGCGGACCACCCGGTCAACGAGCAGGCCCCGGTTAAGATTTCGGCAGATGTCGGAACTCCCACCTGAGATCGCGCTCGAGCCCGAGCCGACCGACGCCGACCCGCCGCCGGAAGCAATCCGCCCCGAACGGCCGCGAATTTGGCCCGAGGAGCCACGCGCCCCGCGCCCCCAGATCAAGCGGCCGATGGAAGAGTGGCTGGCAGAGTTCGACGAGCGGGTCAAACAGGTGGACGCGCGCCCCCGCGAGCAGCCCAGCCGGCGGCGCCGCCCCCGCGGACTGGCCCGAATCGTGCCGGTTACGGCGCGCCCCGAGCGGCCGCGCGAAACGGCCGGCGCCGAAGCCGCAAGGCCAGCCGCTCCCGATCAGCAACGGCGCGGCCGCCGGCGTCGCCGTGGTGGCGGCGGCGGTGGCGGTAGCGGCGAGCGATCGGCCCAGGGTGGCCAGCCGCAACAGGTGCAGGGGCAGGCACGACCGCAGCGGAGCACGCCCCGAGGGCGTAGCAACCCCCCACACCGGCCCTCCCCCACAAAGGGGGAGGGAGATGTCTCCGCGGGAAACCCGCAACGCCGACCCCCGGGGGGGAACCGCCCACCCCGACCCTCCCCCCCAAGGGGGGAGGGGGATCTCCCCGACCAGCGGCGGCGGCGGCGGCGCGGGCGAGGTCGAGGAGGTGGCCCGCGACCGAACGGTCCCCCGCCTGG
>JAXDLN010000002.1:0-3300 GCA_034666565.1 Chloroflexota bacterium | reverse complement strand
TGAGCGGCGGAGGCACCATGCTCTGCGAGCCGAACCGCACCATCACGTATTCGCTCTACCTCCCGGCTTCCGCGGTCGCCGAGATGAGCTTCAGACAGTCATACGCGGCCCTAGACGCCTGGGCGGTGCGCGCCTTCAACGCGCTCGGAGTGCCCGCGAGCTATCGCGAGATCAACGACATCATCTCGCCGCGAGGAAAGATCGCAGGCGCAGCGCAGGCGCGCCGCCGAGGTTTTGTCCTCCACCACACGACGATCGCGCATTCGATGGACGTCGAGCTGCTCCCGCAATTGATACGCATTGGGCGCGAGCGCGTCTCGGAACGCGGCGTGCGCAGCGCTGACAAATCGGTCTCGCCGCTTTCGTGGTTCACGCCGCTTGGGTGCGCCGAAACCACACACCGGCTCGAGCAATCATTCGACGACGAGTTCAGCCCCAGGACGAGCGGGCTTTCGACAGAGGAGCTGCAAGCGGCAGAGCAGCTGGTGGCCGCGAAATACGCGACGCAAGAGTGGGTGAACCGCCTCCCGTAGGTCCCTAACCAGCCTCTCGCCAGGCGGCCACGAGCTCAGGACATTGCTGCACGTGCTCTCGGTAGTGGTCGCTCAGCCAGCCGATGATCTCCTCAGCGCTGGTCGGATAAGGGTCCTGACCAGCGCCGTAGACGACTGGCGCCTTTCGCGACCAGCTCGCCTCGGGCAATCCTCTGGCCGCCGCCAGCACGGCCTTGTGCAACGCCGCCATCTCCGCGAGCGCTTTGATGCGCCCATCGCCGGTCAGGCCTGCCTTGGCCTTCGCGTTGACCTCATCGTTCTCTCCCACCGGATCCAACGGACCGATTGGGGCGAAGCCCCCGGCAATGAGGCCGTCGAGGACGCGCCGGTAATGGACGAGGACCCCGTTCACGTGCACCTGCAGCCCGCCCAGCGCGTAGTCATCGCCCGGCTTCAGGTAGCGCAGCGCTTCGTCCGGGACTTCGGCAAGAGCGGATTCCCATTCTCCTCGAGCCTTGTCGAAGTCGGCGAGAGCTGCGTCTTTCATCACGGCGCTAACGTACATCGAAATGAATCGGTCGCAGAGGTGGACCCTGATCGCCACCGTCCTGGCGTCGGCCACCGTCTTTCTCGACTCGACGATCGTCAACGTCGCGTTGCCGAGGATCGGTCGCGACCTCCCTCACTCTCTCGTCGGGGTACTGGAGGGACAGACATATGTGTACACGGGATACCTGCTGTCGCTGAGCTCCTTGCTCATCCTCGCCGGCGCGCTGACCGACGCTTACGGAAGGCGCCGCATGTTCATGCTCGGTCTGGCGGGCTTCGGCATCACGTCGGCACTCTGCGGCCTCTCTCCCAACCTCGAGACCCTTGTGGTGTTGCGGGTGCTGCAGGGCGTCGCTGGAGCTTTCCTGGTGCCGGGTTCGCTGGCGCTGATCACGGCGGGCTTTGAGGGACCTCTGCGTGGACGCGCCTTCGGCATCTGGTCCGGCGCTTCGTCAGGCACCACCCTGCTCGGGCCGGCCATCGGCGGCATCCTCGTCGACACCATCTCGTGGCGCGCCGCTTTCCTCTTGAACATCCCGATCGTCGCGGTCGCCTTGTACGCCACGTGGCGGCACGTGCCGGAGAGCCGTTCCGATGCCCCGCCCGCCGGCTTCGACTGGTTGGGCGCGATAGTCGTCGGCCTGGCGGTCGGCGGCCTGGCGTTCGGAACTGTTTACGGCCAGCAGCGCGAGTGGCGCGACCCCGTCGCTTACGTGATCCTTGCGATCGGCGCCATCGCCACCGCCGTGCTGCCGTTCCTCATGGCGCGCAGGCGGAACCCGCTCATCCCGCTGAGCCTGTTCAAATCTCGCGCGTTCTCGACTATCAACATCTCGACGCTTTTGATCTACGGAGCCCTTTACACGGTGGGCTACAACTCGGCTCTGTATATCCAGGGCACGCTGGGCTACACCGCTACCGCGGCCGGCCTGGTGGGAGTTCCCGGGACCGTGCTGCTGGCGGTCCTCTCACCGCGTTTCGGCACGCTGGCCGGCCGCTACGGGCCGCGCATGTTCCTCATCGCCGGACCGCTGATCATGGCTGCGGGAGTTCTGCTCTACGCGCGCGTGCCGCCCACCAGCACCGCGTGGCAGCTGCTCCCGGATGCGCCGGCCACGTACGGGCCCCCAACCGCATACCTGATCGATTTCCTGCCCGCATCGATAGTGTTCGGGTTCGGGATCGCGATCCTGGTGGCGCCGCTGACCTCGGCCCTCATGTCTTCGGTTCCAGTCGCCAACGCCGGCCTTGCGTCGTCGATCAATAACGCGATCTCGCGGATCGGACCGCAGCTGGCAGGCGCTCTGATCTTCGTGGCGGTGACAGCGGTGTTCTACTCGTCCCTCGCTTCGCGGATACCCGGGACCGACCCCGCATCGACTGCGCTCAGGGCTGAGGTGAGCCCCCTCAACCGGCCGGCCGTGACGGCCCCCTCGATGGTGGCGGCCCAGGCCAGATTTGCCTCGGGCGATGCATTCCGCACGGCGATGCTGATCGCCGCCGGCCTGCTGGCGGCAGGAGCGGCAGCGAATGCGATCGGCATCCAGCGGCAGCCGGAGACCAAGGGCGTCGAGCCCTCAGCCGCGAAGCAAGAAGCTCAGCTCGAGTAGTTGTGCTGCTGCAACCAGGCAGTGGCGACTGCGTCGGCGTCCATGTGCTGGTTCGCCACCTGGTCGACCATGGAGACCAGATCAGGGGTCGTGAGCTTGCCGTCGATGCTGTTCAAGACCTTCGTCACCTCGGCTGAGGCGGCTGCCTGACGGACGATCGGCACCACGTTGTCAGCGGCCGTCATGTGCTTGTCATCGTCGAGCACGACGAGGCCCAACGACTTGAGGTCGGCGTCGGTGGTGAACACGAGGCCAATCTGGATGCTGCCGTTCTTGAAGGCGGCTCGCGTCAGGGATCCGTCGGTGTCCAGGGTCTTTACGGCTTTGAAGGTGAGTCCATAGACCGCCTTAAGCCCGGGGAGGCAGAACTTATATGTCGGGCACTCCGGCCCTGCGCCGAACGTGAGCTGGCTTGCGATTGCCGGCGTGATGTCTGAAAGCTTGGTCAGGCTGTACCTGGTGGCGATCGCCTGGGGCACCGCGAATGCGTTTGCGTCGACGGCCGCCGCCGGCGTCAGCGCAATCAGCCCCGCCGGCTGCAGGTACGTGTTGAGCTTGGCAGTCGTCGCCGCTGGGTCACTCGTCGCCTCGCCCGCGCCCTTGTTGAAAAATTCGAGCTCGCTCGCCGCATACCCTGGGTAAAGGTC
>JAXDLN010000001.1:0-3130 GCA_034666565.1 Chloroflexota bacterium | reverse complement strand
AACCAGTGGAGACTCCGATGAATCCCATGTCACGTCGCGGCCTTTTGGGAGCGACAGCCGCAGGCTCCCTTGCCGCCGCAGCGAAAGCGCAGGCACAGAGCTTCGGTAATCCGGATCTGCCACCGTAAGGCGCCATCAACGCCACCAACCCGCAAAGCGTCGCCGATCCCAGTCCGCAGAATCCGGCGCTGGCCAGCAGATGCCGTGGACATCGTTCAACAACGCATCCCGCCGCATTCCGAACGACAGATGGGCCCGTCAGGTAACCCAAGCCGACTTTGCGATCTCCGAGATCACGTGCCGGGTCGGTGTGCCAATCGGCAGGCTCGCCATATCTTTCGGGCGTACGAGGGAGCGCGATCGGAGCATTCGATGCCGTAGTCGTCGAAAGAGAATTCACCAGCATGGATCGCACCCATTGTTTTAAGCCAAGGGGCAATCATGGCGAACGCGCTGGTCCGTCTCCATGCATCATGCACCAAGCCTGTGGCGGTGCGCCCTCAGTCGAGGTGGCTGGTATCGTTGATGCGCTGCACGCGGATGTCGTCGCCCTCGACGTCGACTTCGTTCAGGGTGCAAGGATCCTGGATCAGGCGCCAATAGGCCGACAGCGGCTGGTCGAGGAACTGCATCAGGATCGCCCGGTTGACGCTGTCGTGGCCGACCATGACCACGGTATCGGTCGGGTGCCGCTCGAGCACCAGGCGCACCACGTCGGCCGTGCGCGCCACCAGGTCCTGCAGCGATTCGCCGTCGGGGAAGCGCATGCGCTGCGGCGTCGCCCGCCACAGCCGATAGGCCTTGGGGGCTTCCGCCTTGATCTCGTCGTGGGTGCGCATCTGCCAGGCGCCGTAGTCGATATCCATCAGCCCTTCGAGCGGGATCGCCTTGGCGCCGCAGAGATTGGCGATGATGGTTCCCGTCACGACGCAGCGTTGCAGGGCGCTGGTGTAGACGACGGCCGGCCTCCAGGCGCGCGCGATGCGCGCCGCCAGCGCCTCGGCCTCGGCCACGCCCTTCTTGGTCAAGGCCAGCTCGGCACGGCCGCGAAAGCGCTCGGGCAGGATGCCTTCGACATGGCCGTGGCGGGTCAGCAGGATCTTGGTCATCCAGCCAATCTAGCAGGGCGCCAAGGATTTGCGGGCAACGAAAGGCGGGGACCGTCGTTACCGGGGGGAACGTCAATCCCCACCCCGAAGGAGCCCTTCATGCCAACGAAGCAAAAGCCGGACGCCATTGCCCTCTTGAAGGCCGATCATCGCAAGGTGGAGGACCTGTTCGAGAAGTTCGAGCACGCCCGCAGCGATCACAAGCAGGCTCTGGTCCAGCAAATCTGCACCGAGCTCTGCATCCATACGATGATCGAGGAAGAGATCTTTTATCCGGCCTGCCAGGGCAAGATCGAGGACGACGACCTGCTAGAGGAATCCTATGTCGAGCACGATGGCGCCAAGGTGCTGATCGCGGAGCTGCTCGACAGTGAGCCCGACGCGGCGTTCTATGATGCCAAGGTGAGCGTGCTGTCCGAGATGATCAAGCATCACGTCAAGGAGGAGGAAAAGCGCTCGGAAGGCCTATTCGCCCAGGCCAAGGAAGCCGGACTCGATACCCAGGCGCTGGGCGAGCGACTGCTGGAGCGCAAGCAGGCGCTGATGGAGGAATTCCAGCACGGCGCCAAGCTGCCGCCGCCGCACACGCGCAGCTTCACCGGCCACGAGCTGGTGCAGGACCATCCGGTGAACGCCGGCGCGGCCTGACGATCAGTCCTTCAGACGGCGGCAAATCGCAGGCAGGCCGTACCACAGCCCCGCCAGAACGATGGCGACGATGCCGGCAACGATTGCCGACATCGTCCGCTCTTCGAGGATCAGGCGGGCGACGAGGTAGGCGTCGAGACAGAACGCAGCGATCAGGGGAACCATCGCCAGGGTCAGGAGCATCGACGAAAGATCCACGAACCGGCGCGTGACTTTGCCCCGCTCGGCCTGCCGGTGATAGGCGGCCGGCGCCATGATCAATCCCATGGCCAGCGCGAGCAGCAGGAACGCCGCCAGGTACAAAGCCTGTTCGACAGGCGTGAACAGCACGAAGCGCTGGTTGGTCACGGCGACGAGCTGGAAGCCCAGCACGGCCTGCACGCCCGGCAGCAGCATGCGCGCCTCGTCGGTAGTATGCGTGGCTTCTTCTTCCAGCGTCTCGCGATGGATCTGCTTTTCCGCGGGTTGCATGGTCCCGTCCTAGCGCTTGGCCTTGAATGCCTTGGCTCCGGCCTTCAAGAGCTTGTGCGCCCGCCGTGGTCCGCTGCGCCGCACGATCCGCAGCTTCTTGCCATTGAGCCCGGCATAGTGGGTGAAGAAGGATTCGATTTCCGGCAGCAGGTGAGGGCGGAGATCGTCGAGCTTCTTCAGCGATTGATGGGTGTGCGCATGCGTGGCCACCGCGAAGAACCGGTCGTTGCGCTCCCACGGTTCGCCCTGGTCCTTCTGCTCGACCTCGAGCACGCCGATCAGGCGCGCCGTGGCGACTGAGCCCGGCGGCACGGCGTCGTCGAGGAACAGCAGCACATCGAGCGGATCGCCGTCCTCGCCCAGGGTCGATGGGAAGAAACCGAAATCGTAGGGAAAGGCCAGGCCTTCACCCAAGGTGGCGCTGAGCCGGATCGCCTGGCACTCGGCATCGTATCGGTATTTGTTGCGACTGGCCTTGGGCGTTTCCAGCACGATGGTGAAGTCGCCAGTTTCCTTGTCGACCAGCGGCAGGCGATCGAGCGTCCGTGGGAGCTTGGCCATCACCCCTCACAGCGCGAGCTGGCGAACCAGTTGCTTCAGCACCGCGTCGCGGTCCGGGTCGCCCTTGGCGAGGGCGGCAAACAGCTTCGCCGACTGTTCCAGGGTCACATGCGGCGGCAGCGCGATGACGTTGGGATCGGCCCGCACATCGATCACCACCGGCCGGTCCGCCGCCAGCGCGAGGTCGAGCACCGGCCCGATATCATCCGGCCTCTCGATGCGCCGTCCGATCAGCCCCAGCATCTCAGCGAAAGCGGCGTAGTCGAAGTCCGGCACGTCCTGGGTCTGCGGCAGCTTGGGCGAGCCGCCCAGCCCGCGCAGCTCCCAGGAGACCATGTTGA